>JAVJUA010000056.1:0-181435 GCA_040219935.1 Pseudomonadales bacterium
TGACCGCTTGCCGATGTGCCAGCACCAGGGCCGATCGCGCGCCGTGGGTGAGCAGCATTCGTAGGTAGCGGTCTCCCCGCTTGGAGATCCGGCCTAGATACCGGGACTGGCCGGAGCTGTACTCCCGAGGGGTGAGCCCGATACCGGGGATGGTCAGCAGCCGCTGGGCGATCGGGCTGGCATTGGCGAGTTCGGCGAGTCGCCGATCTAGCTGCTGGATCTTAACGTCGAGTTCGGTGATCTCGTCAAGCACCGACTCCAGAGAGATCGACAGCAGGGCCGGCGCCCGCTCGAGGGAGGCGCGTAGCCGCGGGACGATGCCGGCGGCTCCGGCCGGAAGATGGACGCCGAACTCGGCCAGCAGACCACGGGCGCGGCAGATCCGTTGTCGGCGCGTGTCCTGCCACTGGCTGCGGATTCGGTGCAGACCCTGAACTGCCTGCTGCTCGACGGACTTCACGGACACGGGCTTGAGATCCGGATCCCGACAGGCGCGCAGCAGGGCATCGGCGTCGGCCGCATCGGTCTTGTTGCGGCGCACATAAGGGCGAACATATTGCGGGTGCAGCAGCCTGGGAGAGTGGCCGCAGTCTCGAGCGCTACGTGCCCAATGGTGTGCGGTGGCGCAGGCCTCCAGGACGATGTCTGCACTGGGTCGCTCTGCCAGGAAGCGTTGAAACTGGACTCTGCTCAGTCGCTTGCGTTCCAACACGCGCCCCGACGGACCTGCTACCGAGACCTGGAAGACAGATTTTGCGAAGTCGATGCCGATGGTCGTAGTATTCCTGCGTGGACTCCCTCATGCCGAACATTGCACGTGGCACTATGATGCCGATCCAATGGCAGGGGGAGTCCATCTCATCACTGCTGCGCACAGTCAAGAGCGTCACGAGTCGGTCGTGAACATAATCGCAGGTGTGCCTAACGCAGGTGTGGCCAGGGGTCTCCGTATGAGGAGTTCGCGATGACGACGTTCGTTCTCGTCCACGGGGCTTTCGGCAGCGCCGCTGAGCTGGCACCTGTGATTCCTGAGCTTGAAGCGCTCGGTCACTGTGCGATCGGCATCGACCTGCCGTGCACGGACCCCGCGGCCACGCTCGACGACTATGCCCACACGGTGGTCGAGGCGATGGCCGAGATCTTGGGGCCGGTCGTGGTCGTCGGCCACTCGGCGGGTGGCGCGACGGTCTCGCTCGTGCCCGATCGGACCCGCGTCGATCGCCTGGTCTACGTGACGGCGGTTGTTCCAGAGCCGGGGCGCTCGCTCACAGACGTCGTAGGCGCCGATGTCCGCCAGACGATCCTGTCGGTTTCCCGTGACGACGGCAATGGCTGCCGGTCATTCGACCTGGAACTGCTGGCCTCGCTTGTCCCACGGGAAGAGCGGGACGCGTATCTCGCCTTCCTGCGAGCGACGCAGCGCCCCCAGGGCTGGGCCGCGTTGGAACAGCCCTGGCCCGGGCAATCGCTTCCCGACGTGCCTCGCGCGTATGTGCTCTGCACGGAGGACCAGATCATTCCGCCAGCGACACAACGCGAGATGGCGGCGCGCCTGGGCGTGTCGCCCATCGAGATCGCCTCGGAGCATGCGGTCTTCACCACCCGGCCGCGCGAGCTCGCGGCGGTGCTCGCGGGGCTGGCCGCTTCAATAGAGCGATCAGGTTCGAAGGCTTGAGACGCTAGTGCGAGAGGCGCTACCAACGAGACGCATTCCTCGGTCGGCGTCACGATCCCGCATTGCATCGCGATCCAGACGACAGGGAGGGTTCCGTGACCACGATAACTGGCGAGTGTTTCTGCGGAGCAGTCCGGTACGAGATCACCGGGAAGCTTCGCGACGCCCGGTCCTGTCACTGCTCGCGCTGCAGGAAGGCCTTCAGCTCGCAGGCCTCTGCCTATGCGTTGGTAGACCCGGATGCATTTCAATGGGTGGCCGGAGAAGAGACGCTTACGACGTATACGGGTAGCCAGGGCTTCGGCCTGCGTTTCTGCAGCATCTGTGGCTCCACGCTATGTGGCACCATTCAGGGCCACGTCCACGGCGTCACGCTGGGTTGCATCAATGGCGACCCGGGAGTCGAAATCACGCGACACATCTTCACCGGATCCAAGGCGCCGTGGGAGATTCTGCCGGATGGCATTGTCGCCTTCGAGGAAGGGCCGAATGCCACGGATTGACCCTTCGAGCGAGATGGCGCGTGCGAAGCGTCAGACATCGCCGGCGTTGAGCGTCTGAAGTAACCTTTCCCGCCACCCCTGACGGAAATCGCCATGCCGATAGTCAGACACAACGACCAGTACGTCGAGAAAGTTGAGCGCTTCAACAAGGAGAGCCCGAATCTGGAGTGCTGGATCACCGAGCCAGGGTACCTGACCCAGTTCGGCGCGTTCATTCACGTTCTGCAGCCAGGCACGCAGTCCTCCATCAAGCATTGGCACAGCCATGAGGATGAACTTATCTATGTGCTCGAAGGCGAGGTTGTGGTCCTCGAAGGCGATACCGAGACTATCCTGCAAAGCGGTGATGCAGCGGTCTTCAAAGCCGGCGAACCCGTCGGGCACACGATGATCAACGTGAGCCAGCAGCCAACGAAGGTGCTCGTGGTTGGGGCCAGAGCGCAGCAAGACTGCGTGACGTACCCAGATCACGATCGGAAGCTGCACCGGGACCGGTCGCAGCCGCAGGACCGTTGGACCGACCTTCAGAACAACCCGGCGACCAACCCATACGCGGCTTGACCTGGCGTGGCGTGGCCAGCGAGGCTTGGCGGGCGAGCCGTGTCCGGTCGATCCCCCTGGGTTCGGGTACTTGATCAGGTAGGAGGGTGGCTGGTGAGCGCGTCGGTTCACACTGAGAGGCTGATACTTGTGCCCATGACCCCGGAGTTCCTGCGTGCGTCGATTCGCGGCGACATCGGTGAAGCCAAACACCTGTTGGGGTGGGCATTGCCCGGCGACTGGCCAGACGTCCTGCCGGTTCTGAAGCTGCGTCTCCGGCAGCTCGAGGCGGATTCTTCGCTGCAGCCATGGCTGCTGCGCGCGATGATACTTCCAGGCGCTGGAAGAATGATCGGCCACGTCGGATTTCACTCCGCACCCGGCGCGTCTTATCTTAGTGATTGGGGTGATTCAGCGGTGGAGCTCGGCGTTTCCGTCGTTCCGGAGTTTCAGCGCCAGGGGTATGCTCGCGAGAGCGTGTTGGGTCTCATGCGGTGGGCGCGGGATCTCCACGGTGTGGGCCAGTTCGTCGTGTCGGTGGGGCGCACGAACGAGGCCTCCCGTAGGCTGTTTTCCAATCTGGGATTTCGTCGGGTCGCAGAGCATGTGGATGAGATCGATGGCGTCGAAGATGTCTCCGTTCTGGACGTCTCGGCGCCAAACCTTCTTGGTCTCTAGGGTTGCAGGAGAAATCGCGTGTCCAATGCAGTGGTGCCTTCCGTGGTGGTTCTCTCGCAACGACCCGAGGTCACCGGCCACGATTACTTCATCGACCCCGGGAAGCTCATTTCCGGCAACCCACGACAGAGCGTCTGGCTGCAGTATGAGACGCCGTCCTCCGAGTTCGCCGTAGGCATCTGGTCGAGCGAGGCAGGCGAGTGGCGCATCCACTACACCGAGGAAGAATATTGCCACATCCTCGAGGGGCGCAGCGTCATCACCGACGCCACCGGCCACGCCGTGACCGTCGTCGCTGGAGACGAGTTCACCATTCCCGCCGGCTTCATCGGTACCTGGCGTGTGGAGGTGCCAACTCGCAAGCGCTTCGTCATCTACGAACGGCCGCGCGGCGCGTGATGCTCTAGGTTCACCATGAATCCAGCATTGCGCCGTGCATACCAGGCTGAGCTGACTGCCGCCGGAGCAGCGACGGTCGACGGGAACGTCGAGGTTGCATTTCATCACCTCGAGCGCGCCCACATCCTCGCTCAGCGGCTGACGTCGAGGCACGTTTACGTGCATTGGCGCATGCTTCGTCTTGGCGCTTCCACGCGTGCCTGGCGTGAGGTCGCTGGTCAGTCCGTGCGAATCGTCGCGGCGGCGTTGTTCTCACGAGTGTGGGTCCCGATCGGTAACACGGGTCGTGCCCATGTCGGCGCCATGCAGCCCATGCCCCTTCCCGACGATCTTCGCGGCCTTCTGGAAAATGATCGTGCTTAGCGGAATTGGCGATGGTTTCGGCGAGCTCGGGCATCTCGAAGGTCCCGGCCAGAACACGAGTCAGGCACGACCGCTTTTCATCGCAATCTGAAATAGGAGCACCATGGGCACGACACCGACCCGCCAACAGGCCATTGCCCGGCTGACTGCGCCGGGGCAACCCTACGAACTCGTCGAGATCGAACAGAACGGCTACCGCTGCCGCGCGTTTCGCAACGCGCCCGGGTCGCTCAGGCAACTGTATGCGGACACCCTCAGCGACAAGACCTTCATCGTCTACGAGGACGAGCGCCTCACCTTTGCAGACGCCTACCGGCAGGCGGCCCGCATCGCCACCCTGTTGCAGCGCGACTACGGCGTCCGTCACGGCGACCGGGTGGCCATCTCGATGCGCAACTATCCGGAGTGGATCACGACCTTTACGGCGGTGACGTCCATCGGCGCGATCGCCGTGGCGATGAACGCGCTGTGGACCACGGAAGAGATGGCGTACGGCCTGGAGGACTCGGGGGCCAGGGTGCTGGTGGCCGACCAGGAACGGGTCGACCGGCTGCTGCAGGGCCCTCTGCCGGCGGGCCTCAACGTCGTCGCCGTCCGGCCCACCAGGCAGAACCCGGGCATACCCGATCTCGCCGAGCGGCTGGCGGCGCTGGGTGAGGTGCCCATGCCCGAAGCCGACCTCGCGCCGACGGACGACGCCACGATCTTCTACACCTCCGGCTCCACGGGTCATCCCAAGGGCGTGGTGTCGAGCCATCGCAACATCGTCACGGCGCTGCTGTCCTGGGAGCTCGACGCCCAGGCCAACGCGTTGATCAACGATCTGCCCCCCGCGGCCGGCGATGTGCAGCCGGCGACGCTGCTGGCGGTGCCGCTGTTCCACGCCACCGGCTCCCACGCGGTGTACCTCGCCTCCTACCGCAGTCAGCGCAAGCTGGTGTCGATGTACAAGTGGGATGCGGAGCTGGCCGCCGAGCTCATCGAGCGTGAGCGTATCACCACGTTCACGGCGCCGGCGGCGATGACGGGCGACCTGGTGCAGACAGCCCGGCGCACCCGGCGCGATCTCGGCTCGCTGCAGACGGTGGGCGGCGGCGGTGCGCCGCGGGCGCCCGAGCAGGTGAAGGCTATCGGCGCTTCCTTCCAGCGGGCGCTGCCCAACACCGGCTGGGGCATGACCGAGACCAACGCCATCGGCACCGGCATCGGCGGCCAAGACTATCTGAACCGCCCGGCCAGCTCGGGCAGGTGCTCGGCGGTGCTCGAGCTCAAGGTGGTGGACCCAGCCGGTGCCGAGCTGGCGCCGGGCGAGCGGGGGGAGCTGCTGGTGCGGGGCACGTCGCTGTTCCGCGGCTACTGGAACCGGCCCGAGGTGAATGCCGAGGTGTTCGTCGACGGCTGGTTCCGCACCGGCGACGTCGCGTATCTGGACGACGAGGGCTACCTGTTCATCGTCGACCGCATCAAAGACCTGATCATCCGCGGCGGCGAGAACATCGGCTGCGGCGAGGTGGAGGCGGCGCTGGTGCAGCACCCCGGGGTGCTGGAGGCATCCGTGTACGCGGTGCCGGACGAACGGCTCGGCGAGGAGGTGGGCGCCACCGTCTACGGCAACACCGATCTCGACGTCGAGGCGCTGCGGACGTTTCTGGCGGAGCACCTGGCGCGCTTCAAGATCCCCCGCTACATCCAGGTGTCGGCGCAGCCGCTGCCGAGAACGGCCTCGGGCAAGATTCTCAAGCGCGAGCTGCGCGACCGCGCGGTGGCGGCGCTGGCCGGCTGACCGGCGCATCCGCGCTCAGCGCGGCTCGAGGCGCAGCGTCAAGGTCGGGTGCGTGTCGGGTGCGGTGATGGCGTTCTGCACCTCCACGGTCCACTCCACCACGTCGCCGCGCGCGCCCGGCCGCAGCGTCAGGGTCCGGCGGCCGTGGGGCGGCACGTCGAAGCGGGCATCGTGCTCCGCAAGGCCAAGCTCAGAGACGTTGCGCAGCTCGAAGCGGGCGTCGGAGTGGTTGACCAGGGTCACCGACAGCGTCTCGGTGTCCGGCACCCAGTGCACGTCGGTGGCCTGCAGCGACGCTGCCAACAGGGGCTGCAGTTCGGCCGGCCGACCGATCAGCCGGTTGCGGAACCAGACCACGGTGCGGCCGCTGAACAGAGCCGAGCGGATGCCGGCGGCCGTGCGCTCCATGGCCAGCACCAGGGTCACCGGCCGGTGCTCGCCGGCGGCGGGTGGATAGTCCCAGTCGATGAGGTCGTGCACGTCGGAAACGCCGAGCAGGGTGAGCCCGTGGGCCAGGCCCAGCGCCAGGGCTTCGGCCGAGAACGTCTGGCCGTTGGCTACCTCGATGCCGTGCAGCAGACCCTGATCGATCAGGCTGCGATGCAGCGGGGTGAGTTCGGCGATGCCGCTCGGCCGCTGCCGGGTCCAATCGGGGTGGTTGATGAACACGAAGGCGCCCTGGTCGTTGGCGGCCGACACCGCCGCTTCGGGCGGCCAGGCCTGGGCGGCGCGGTAGTAGTCGATGGTGGCGGCCGGGTCTGCGGGCGGCTCGTCCACTTTGAACAGCGCGTTGGCGTCGTCGATGAAAACGGCGTTGATGTGGCCGGCCGGCAACTCGCGCGTGATCTCCGAGCCGGCGATCACGATCAGGTCGCTGCCCTCGGCGGCGGCGGCCGCCTCCTGGAAGGCGCGATTGCGGTCGGGGTGGGGAATGTCGGCCAGGTGGGGCTGGTACTCCAGGTGGTCGGTGATCGCCAGCGCGTCCAGGCCGTCGCGCAGCGCCTCCTCGACCCGGATCTTCGGCCAGACGTGGCCGTCGGAGAACACGCTGTGGCTGTGCAGGTCCACCACCAGCGTGTGCAGGCCTGCGGCATCGGGAAAGCGAATCGGCCGGTCGGGGTAAGGGCCTGGGTCCACCTCGGCCTGGCCATGGGGCCAGGACGGCGTCGGCGTGATCAGGATCAAGAGCGCCGCCGCCGCGGCTACCGGCATCCACCGATTCATGCGAACCTCCCCACGATCATGCCGCCGTATGCTACTGCGCGGCATGGCGAAATCCCATGCCGCCCCGACGGATCGAGGCAGCGACCACATTGACACGGAGGGCGGCGGTGAGCGAGCACGACTGGCGGGATCTGGGGCAGCAGCTTGTCGCGGCCGCGGTGCAGGCGCCGTCGAGCCACAACACCCAGCCGTGGCTGTTCCGGCTCGGGCCCGGCATGGTCGATCTGATCGCCGATCGCACCCGGGCGCTGCCGGCCAACGACCCGGAAGACCGGGAGCTGACCATCAGCTGCGGCTGCGGGCTGTTGAACCTGCGCCTCGCCGCCGCCGCCCTGGGCCTCGCCGCCGACGTGACGCTGCTGCCCGACGGTGACGACGGCGACCGGTTGGCGCGTTTGTCGTGGTGGCCGGGAGAGCCGTCCAGCGTCGAAGCGTCACTGGCCGCCGGCATACCCGAGCGGCGAACCTACCGGCAGCCGTTCGACCAGGCGGTGCCCGACGAGGCCGCGATAGCGCGGCTGATCACCGCGGCCGAGGCCGAAGGCGTGACCCTGCGGACGCTTGCCGACGCCGAGGCGCGCGCGACGGCGGCGCGGCTGGTGTCCGAAGGCGATGCTGCGCAGTGGGCCGATCGTAGCTGGCGCCGCGAGCTGGCGGCGTGGATGCATCCGCGGCGGCGCGGTGACGGGCTATCGGTGCCGTCGTTGGCATTGCCCGTGGCGCAACTGGTGGTGCGTACGTTCGACATGGGCGGCGGCGTAGGGGCCAAGGACCAGGCGCTGGCCGAAGGGTCACCGTTGCTGGCGGTGCTGGCTTCCGAGGGCGACGATGCGCGGGCCTGGCTCATGGCGGGCATGGGGCTGCAGCGGCTGCTGCTCACCGGCGTGCAGCTCGGGCTGCAGGCCTCTTATCTCAATCAGCCGGTGCAGGTGGCGGCGCTGCGGCCGCGGCTGCAGCACCTCGCAGGCGGTGGTTTTCCGCAGCTCCTGCTGCGCATCGGCCGGCCCCTGGCGACCCCGCCGCGGTCGCCCAGGCGGCCGCTGGCGGACGTGGTCGAGTGGGCGGAATGAGGTCCCGGGGCGGCTTTCAACCGCGCTCGAGCGCCAGGGTGCCGCTCACCGACGACAGACGCACGTAACCGCTGCCGCTGCCCAGGGTCATCTCCAGGCGCGCGCCGGGTCCGTAGCGTGGGCGCACGGGCTGCTGATCGTTGAAGCGGTTGCGAATGTCGGCGCCCGGACCGGCCACTACATCCACGCGAGCGTCGGCATCGTCCGGCAACGCCAGGCTGATGTCACCGCTCACCGTTTCGAGCTCCAGGTCCGCCTCGGCGCCGAAGCGGGTGCCCAGCGTCACGTCGCCGGAGACGGAGTTGAGCCGGCCGCGTTGGAGCGCGCCGGCATTGTCTGCGAGAACGGTGCCGGATGTGGTCTGCACGTTCAGGCGCACGGCGTTGACTTCGATCTCGACGTCGCCGCTGACGGTGGTGATGTCGACGTCGCTGCCGAGGCCGGCGGCCTCGATGTCGCCGCTTACGCTCTGCAGCCGCACCGCACCGGCGATGTTGCTGACGACCAGATCGGCGGACACCACGGATACCCGCAGCCGGCTGTCGCGGGGAACACGAACGGTGATGCGGGTGCCCTCACCGCCGCCACCCAGGCGGATATTGGCCAGCCGATCCTCGATGAAGATCGTGTCGCCGTCGCGGCGCACCTCGAACGCCTCGGAGTTGCCGTCTCGGGTGCCTTCCACCGCAACCTGGTTCTGGTCCCAGGATAGGACCTGCACCCGGCCGCGCACCACGTCGATGTGAACCTGACCCGAAGGCGCCGCGTCGATGCGCTCGTCGACGGGCTCGCCGGCCAGGGCGGCGGTCGTCAGCCAGGGGAGCAGGATGATGGCAAGTCTGCGCATGGTGATTTCCTCGTCGATGGGGCGGTCAGATATCTCTCGTGGTCGGCCCGGCTTCGAGGCTGAGCAGCGCGGCCTGCCGGTACAGGGTCTGCTCGCGCATCAGCGTGCGGGTCAGCAGCTCGCGGGCGAGCGCGCTGTCCGGCGCCTCGGCCACGGCATCGGCCAGTGCCGCGCTGGCGGCCTCGATGATGGCCACGTTGCGTTCGATCACGGCCGCCGTGTCCGGGTCGAGCGTCTGGCGCAGCGCGGCCCAGCGCGCCTGATGCTCCGCCCGGCCCTGGCGGTACGGGGCCTGGATCTCGGCCAGCAGGGCGTCGACGCGTTCCGCCTCGCCCAGCCGTTCCTGATGGGCCTGCCAGGCGAACAGCGCCGCCCCCAGGCTGATCACCAGGCTGGCGGCCACGGCCAGCGGCATCCACCGCCCGCGCCGACGCTGCGCCAGTCGGGCGCGAATGCCGGGCCACAGGTCGCGATCGGGCGGCACCGCCGGGGGCAGGGCGTCGAGGTGTTTCCGCAGCCAATCCGGTCGTTCCTGGTGGCTCATGACAACGTCTCTCTCAACAATTGGCGGGCGCGGTGCAGCTGCGCCTTGCTGGTGCCCACGGCGATGCCCAGGGCGTCGGCCGCCTGCTCGTGGCTGTAGCCCTCCACGTCCACGAGCACGAACACCTGGCGGGCGCGCACCGGCAGCCGGGCGATGGCGGCCTCCAGGTCGAGGCGGGCCGCGGGCGATGCCGGATCGGTGGGCTCGGGCCCAGTCGGGCCATCGCGCAGCCAGGACAACCAGGGCCCGTGGCGGCGCTGGTAGGAAACCACGGTGTTGACTGTCAGCCGGTGCAGCCAGGTAGCGAACCGGGCCTCGGCGCGAAAGCTGCCGAGCTGGTGCCAGGCTTTCACGAACGCCTCCTGGGTCAGGTCTTCGGCCAGCGCCCGGTCGGCCAGCAGCCGCTGGCACAGGGCGTGCACGCGGCCGACGTGGTCCCGGTACAGGGCCGCAAAGGCCACCTGGTCACCGTCCCGGGCCGCGGCGACGCGCTCGGCCTCTTCGGCATCGGCTGGCGGGACGGCGGCTTCGGCGTGCACGGGCGGCTCCATGGTCTTCAGCGTCTTTGACGCGGCCGGCGCGGAAATGGTTTGAACGGGTTCCCCATGGCCCTACAGTACCCCCATCCGCCCGGGGTCGGGCTCAGCGCGGGGGCACCCATGAACTCACGTATCGGCCGGCTGATCGGCCTCGCTGCGATGGTCGCGGCTGGACTGGCGTCTGCAGACGACGTGCGCCATCTGAACTCAGGGCGCGTGCTGCCCGCCGATCTGCCGTTCTCGGAGGCGGTCCAGGTGGGCGACACCCTGTATCTGTCGGGCATGGTCGGGGTGGTGCCCGGCACGATGACGCTGGTCGAGGGCGGCATGGCGGCCGAAGCGCGGCAGACCATGGACAACATCCGCACCGTGCTCGAGACCCACGGCTACCGCATGGCGGACGTGGTGAAGTGCACGGTGATGCTGGCCGACATCGGTGAGTGGGGCGACTTCAATCCGATTTACCAGGGCTACTTCAGCCCGCCGTATCCGGCCCGGAGCGCGCTCGGCGCCAACGGTCTGGCGCTCGGTGCCAGGGTGGAAGTGGAGTGTCTGGCGGTTCAGAGCCAGGCCGACAGCCCCGACTCCACCAATGCCGCCGCCACCCAGGCGAGCGGCGGTATGACCAGATAGAACCCGACCCGCCCGAACCGCCGCAGCGACAGCGGCCAGGCCGGCATGGCAGCAAGCTGGTGACGGTACAGCGCCAGCAGCAGCGCCCGGTCGGAGCGGGGCTCGGCGCGCTCGAGGTCGGCGTCGAGGTGCATCAGCTCCGCGGCGCGCGCGGCAGCCACCGCGCGGTACACGCCGTAGAGGGGCGTCACCAGCAGCGCCATCGCCACGGGCAGCACGATGGCCAGGGCCGGCACGAAGTCCATGGGCGCCAGGTGGCCGGTCAGGATGCCTTGAGTGGGGATCACGGCCAGCCCGATGATGATCAGCAGCAGTTGGCGGATGCCGGCGTTGGTGATCGGATCGAAGACGTCGAGCCGCGACAGCTCGACGCGGACCGCCTGCCGCGCGATCCGGACCAGCAGCCGGCTGTGCCCCAGCATCACCCACAGGACGTGGAACAGCAGTGTCCACAGCAGCAACAGCACTGGCGGGCCCCAGGCATACTCCCAGCGCACGGGTTCGCCGGACACTAGCTGCCCCAGGGTGCCGCCCGTGACGATGTTGAACACCAGCCCGAACAGGGTGCCGGCCACGCTGACCGCCAGAAGCGATCGCGGCCGGTGGTTCCTCACGAACAGAGTGGGGTCGTCGTGCCAGGGCCCTGGACGCAGCGCCGGGCGCAGCTCGGCGAGATCGACGTCGAGCCGGCGCGACTCGAACAGGCACATGGCGACGAGGTAGGCGACCGTGAGGCTGTTGATCCAGAGCTGCACGCCGGAGCGCCACAGCGACTCCGGGGGGTTCATGGCGGCAACATGCCACAGGATCGAGAGGGGGGAAACGCCCGCTGGGGGTTGCCAGCGCCGCGGCGGGCGCGTTTAACTGGCGGCCTCAGATACTCGTCACACAGGAGCATCGCCATGATCGGATACGTCACCATCGGCACCAGGGACATGGCTCGCGCCGTGAAGTTCTACGACGCGCTGCTGGCGGAGGTGGGCGGCAAGCAGCTCATGGGCATGGACCGCATCAAGTTCTACGGCACCAGCCCGGATGCGCCCATGCTGGCGCTGTGCATTCCGTACGACGAAAAGGAGCAGCATCCAGGCAACGGCAACATGGTCGCGATTCCCGGCGGCTCGCGGGAGGGCGTCGACAAGCTGTACGCCAAGGCGCGCGAACTCGGGGCCACCGACGAGGGCGAGCCCGGTGAGCGCATGCCCGTGTTCTACGGCGCCTACGTGCGCGACCTGGACGGCAACAAGCTGTGCTTCTTCGAAATGAAGATGTGAGCGGCCTCGAGGGGCTGCGCTTCGACAACGGCTTTACGCGCAGCCTGCCCACCGACCCCGAGACCGGGCCGCGGCGCCGGCAGGTGCGGGGGGCTGTGTTCTCTCGGGTCGACCCGACGCCGGTGGCGGCGCCGCAGCTTGTCGCCTGGGCGCCCGAGGTGGCGGGCCTGGTGGGCCTCGACCCGGCGGCCTGCGAAACCCAGGCGTTCGCCGACGTGTTCACCGGCAATCGGGTGCTGGCGGGTATGGACCCGCATGCCACCTGCTACGGCGGTCACCAGTTCGGCAACTGGGCGGGCCAACTCGGCGACGGCCGCGCCATCAACCTCGGCGAGGTGGTGAACGGCGCCGGCGAGCGCTGGATGCTGCAGCTCAAGGGCGCCGGGTTGACGCCATACTCGCGCACGGCGGACGGCCTGGCTGTGCTGCGCTCGTCGGTGCGCGAGTTTCTCTGCAGCGAGGCCATGCACCACCTCGGCGTGCCCACCACGCGCGCGCTGTCGCTGACCCTGACCGGCGAGCAGGTCATGCGTGACATGCTCTACGACGGGCATCCGGCGCTGGAGCCCGGGGCCGTGGTGTGCCGGGTGGCGCCGTCGTTCCTGCGCTTCGGCCACTTCGAGATTCTGGCGGCGCGCCAGGAGACCGAGCTTTTGAAGACCCTGCTCGACTACACCATCGACAGCCAGTTTCCTGATCTGGCCGGTGCCGGCACCGTGGCCGATCGCTATGCGGCCTGGTTCGCCGAGGTCTGCGATCGCACCGCCACCCTGATCGTCGAGTGGCTGCGGGTAGGGTTCGTGCACGGGGTCATGAACACTGACAACATGTCGGTGCTGGGGCTCACCATCGATTACGGCCCCTACGGCTGGCTCGACGATTACGATCCGGAGTGGACGCCGAACACCACCGATGCGGGCGGCCGCCGCTACCGCTTCGGTCACCAGGCGCAGATCGCGCACTGGAATCTGGCGATGCTGGCCAACGCCATCTATCCGGCCGTCGGCGAGACCGCGCCGCTGGAGGCGGCCCTGCGCCGCTTCGAGACGCTGTACGTGTCACGCTGGCAGGCCATGATGGCGCGCAAGCTCGGACTGGACGCGTTCCGCGACGACGATCAGTCGCTGCTCGACGAGCTGAACGCGGTGCTGCAGGTCACCGAGACCGACATGACGCTGTTCTACCGCGGCCTGGCCGACGTGCAGCCGGGGACGTCGGACCCGCTGGCGCCGCTGCGGCAGGCCTACTACCAGCCGGATGCCCTGAGCGGCGAGCGCCTGGCGCGCATCGAGGCCTGGCTGGCACGCTACCAGACCCGGATAGCCGGCGAGGATGCCGAGGCGCGGCGCTCGCGCATGCAGGCGGCCAACCCGGTGTTCGTGCTGCGCAACTACCTGGCTCAGCTCGCCATCGATGCGGCGGAGCAGGGCGACTACACGATGATTCACGACCTGCAGAACGTATTGCGCCGTCCCTACGACGAGCAGCCCGAGCATGCCGCGTGGGCCGGGCCGCGGCCGGACTGGGCGCGGCACCGGGTGGGGTGCTCCATGCTGTCCTGCAGCTCCTGACCCCGGCGACGGCCGGCTTCAGCGGGCCGGCTTGGGCGGCGGCGGATCGGGGTCGGGTACGGCGGCCGCATCCTCGGCGAACAGACGGGTGAGCTCCGCCGTGGCGTCGATGGTGGTCTTGCGGAAGGCGGCTTCGTCGCCGAACACGGCCGCCTGCCGCGCCAGGGTGGCGGCATCGTGCTCGCGGAACTGTTCCACCGCCGCCTCGGCGTCTGCGGCAGACAGCCCGAGCTGCTGCAGCAGGTCGCTGGCCAGGCGCAGGCTCGAGTGGAGCGTGTCGCGAAGCACTACCGTGACCCCCGCTTCCCGCAACCTGAGCTCGTGGTGGCGGGTGGTTGCCCGGGCCAGCACCGGCACCTTGGGGAAGTGGGTGCGCAGCCGCTCGACGATCTTCATCGACGCGTCTTCGGTGCCCACCGCCACCACCACCGCCCGGGCCTTGTCCACCCCGGCGGCGCGCAGCACTTCGAGCCGGGTGGCATCACCGAAGTACACCTTGTTGCCATACTGACGCACGAACTCCACGTGTTCGGGGCTGACGTCCAGGGCGGTGAAGGGGATGTGGCGCATGGTCAGCACCCGGGCGACGATCTGGCCGACGCGGCCGAAGCCGGTGACGATGACGGGGCTGTCGTCCTGGTCGATCTCGTCGTAGACAGGTTCCGGCTTCCGCCCGCGGGCCAGCCAGCGGTCGCCGGCGGCCACCAGGGCCGGCGTGGCGGCCATGGACAGGGTGACCACCAGCACCGCCAGCTCGGCGTGCGGGCCCACCACCAACCCCGCGGTAACGCCGGCGGTGGGCAGCACGAAGGCAAACTCGCCGCCCTGGGACAGCATCAGCCCGGTGCGCAGCGATTCCGCCCAGGTCAGGCCGTGCCAGCGCGCCAGCGGCACGATCACCACGGTCTTGGCCGCCATCAGCGCCAGGGTCAGGCCCAGCACCAGCAGCGGCTGGTCGGCCAGCAGGCCGACGTTGACCGACATGCCCACGGCAATGAAGAACAGCCCCAGCAGCAGGCCCTTGAACGGCGCCACGTCGGCCTCGAGCTGATGCCGGTACTCCGAATCGGCGACCACCATGCCGGCCACGAAGGCGCCGAGACCCATGGACAGGCCCGCCTCGCCCATGGCCAGGGCGGCACCGGCCACCAGCGCCAGCGCGGCGGCCGTGAACAGCTCGTGGATGCCGCTCTCGGCGACGAAGCGCAGGATGGGGCGCAGCAGGAACCGGGCCGCGACCGTGCCGGCGACGACGGCGGCGATCAGGCCGGGATTCAAGGGCTCGCCGGCGTCCGTGCCGCCCACGGCCAGCAGGTTGACTACGGCGATGCCGGGAATCACCGCCACGTCCTGAAGCAGCAGCACGCCGAACGCTGCCCGGCCGTGGGGCTGGTTCAGCTTCTTCTGCTCGCCGAGCAGCTGCAGCACGAAGGCCGTGCTCGACAGGGCCAGGGCGAAGCCGAGCAGCAGCGAGCTGCCGCCGCCGAGCCCGGCGAGCATCAGCAGCGCGGCAAGCACGGCGGCGGTGCCCACCACCTGGGAAATGCCGAGCCCGAACACGAGGCGGCGCATCACCCACAGCCGGCGCGGATGCAGCTCGAGGCCGATGACGAACAAGAGCAGCACCACGCCGATCTCGGCGAAGTGCAGCACCTCGCGGGCATTGCCGATGATGCCGAAGCCGGGCTGACCGATCAGCACGCCCGTGCCCAGGTAGCCGAGCACGGGGCTGAGCCCCAGGCGTTTGCACACCGGCACCACCACCACGGCGGCGCCGAGAAAGATCAGAGCCTCGGCCAGAAACGACATGGGTGGGGCTCAGCGCTCCGGCAGCGGAATGAACTCGTCGTCACCGGGCACCGGCGCGAATCGGCCTTCCCGCCAGTCCGCCTTGGCCTGCTCGATGCGCTCGCGGCGCGACGACACGAAGTTCCACCAGACGTGGCGCGCGCCGGGCGAGCGGCCGCCGATCACCATGACCCGGGCCGGGCCTTCGCTGCGCAGCAGCGGCCTGCGCCCTGCGGCCACCACGCCCATGGTGTGCTCGGTCAGCGCGCAGCCGCCCAGCTCCACCGCGCCGGCGACCACGTAGACGGCGAGCTCGTCGGCGCCGTCGGGCAGGGGCAGGCGGGCGCCCGCCTCGAGCACCAGGTCGACGTAGACGGTATCGATGCGGGTGGCGATGGGGCTCTTGGCGCCGTAGGCGGCGCCGAGGATGATCGCGCCCCTGGCGCCGTCCATCTCGATCACGGGCAGCTCGTCGCCGGGCACGTGCTCGAAGGCGGGTTCCATCTCCTCGTCGGCGTCGGGCAGCGCCATCCAGGTCTGAATGCCATGCAGCCGTTGCCCGGACGCCAGCAGCGCCTCGGACGTGCGTTCGGAGTGGACGATGCCGCGTCCGGCCGTCATCAGGTTGACGGCGCCCGGGCGGATGGGCTGCACGTAGCCCAGGCTGTCGCGGTGCAGAATTTCGCCTTCGAACAGGTAGGTGACCGTCGACAGGCCGATGTGTGGATGCGGCCGCACGTTGATGCCCTGGCCCGCTGGAAAGCGGGCGGGGCCCATCTCGTCGAAGAAGATGAACGGCCCCACCAGGGTGCGGTCCGGCGCCGGCAGCACGCGGCGCACCGAGAACCCGCCCAGGTCGCGGCTGCGCGGCTTGATGACCAGCTCGACGTCGTCGGCACGCTCGGTGCACTGCGGCGCTTCGGCTTGCAGAAAGCTCATGGGGCAGCTCCTTTGGGCAGCGCTCAGGTTACTCCGTCGTCAGCCGGGTCACCAGACGAGGGTCAGGCGGCGTCGGCCACCTGCAGCCGCTCCTTCAGCTCGCGCTTCAGGAACTTGCCGTTGGCGTTGCGCGGCAGCGGCTCGCTCACGAACCAGACGTAGCGGGGCACCTTGTGGCCGGAGATCAGCGCCCGCAGGTGGGTGCGCAGGTCGTCGGCGCCGAGCCGCTCGCCGGCCTTGAGGAACACGGCGGCGCCCACCTCCTCACCGAGCCGGTCGTCGGGCACGCCGAACACGGTGGCCTCCGCCACCGCCGGATGCTGATAGATCGCGGCTTCCACCTCGGCGCAGTACACGTTTTCGCCGCCGCGCAGCACCATGTCCTTGGCGCGGTCGACGATGAAGATGAAGCCGTCGTCGTCGATGCGGGCGATGTCGCCCGTGTGCAGCCAGCCGTCGGTGATGCTCTCGGCGGTGGCGTCGGGGCGGTTCAGATAGCCCTTGATCACCGGCGCGCCGCGCACCCACAGCTCGCCCACCTGGCCGGCGGGCAGGGCGTTGCCTTCGGCATCCACCACCTTGACCTCGAACGACGGCATGGCCGGCCCGCAGCTCGCGGGCTTGTCGATGAAGAAGTCGGCCGAGATGGAGGTGATGATGCCGCAGGTCTCGGTCATGCCGTAACCGGTGTTGGGGCGCGCCGTCTTCACACGGCTGTCGATCTTGCCTACCAGGTCGGGCTGTAGCTGGGCGCCGCCGCCGCCTACCGACAGCAGCGACGAGGTGTCGTACTTGTCGAAGTCGGGGTGGGTGATCAGTTCGCGGGACATCACCGGCACGCCGGTGAGGGCGGTGATGCGCTCGCGCTCGATGAGCTGCAGAGCTTCGGTGGCATCCCACTTGTACATGCATACCAGCTTGCCGCCGTTCAGGGTGCCGCCGTGGGAGACGCAGTTGTTGGCGGTGACGTGGAACAGCGGCGTGGTCAGCAGCGCCGCCGTCGGCGGCGGCGTGACGCCCGGCTGGGGCACCGGGATGGTGCCGTTGCGCTGGCCGATGGTGGTGAGGCAGGTGGCCCAGAAGGCCATGTTCATGATGTTGGCCACGCAGCCGCGGTGGGTGAGCTGGGCCCCCTTGGGATTGCCGGTGGTGCCCGAGGTGTAGAAGATGCAGGCGTCGTCGTCCGGGTCGATGTCGGCGTCGGGCAGGTCGCCGCCATGGTCGACCAGCGCCTGCCAGCTCACCGCGCCCTGGGGCAGCGCTTCGGGAATGCGCACGCCCACCAGCGTCATCGGCGGCATCTCGTCGGCGTGCTCGACGATGCGCTGCAGTCTTTCCTGGTCGGCGATGGTGACCTTGGGCCTGGAGTCGTTGAGGCCGTAGACCAGCTCCCGGCCCACCCACCAGGCGTTGACGCCCACCACCACCGCGCCGATGGACACCGTGGCCCAGTACGCCAGCAGCCACTCGGGATAGTTGCGCATGGCGATGGCGACGCGATCGCCATGGGCCACCCCGTGGGCGCGCAGCCAGGCCGCGACCGAGGCGACCTGCCGGTGCGCTTCGGCGTAGCTGAGGCGCTCGTGCTGATAGACCAGGTAATCACGATCGGCGAACTGCCGGGACGCCAGCCAGACGTCGCGCAGGCTGTTCGGCGCGTTGGCGTAGGTGCGGATCGGGTGGCCGCGTACGGGCACCTGGACAATCTCGAACTGGGCCCCCGGCGCGGTCAGCTCGTTCCACACCCCGCGAAGCTGATCGTACATGGTCATCGACGTCTCCCCTGCTATGACGTTTGCGATACGATGGCGTCGGATACTAAACCAGACGCGGCGATGGTACATTGCCGATAACTGAAACGCGTTACAATCATTGACCTTACCCACCGGAGGGGGAAGACCGCATGGATTTCGACATACCCAAGGACATTCAGACGCTGCTGGATCGGCTCGACAAGTTCATCGAGGACGTCATCAAGCCGCTCGAGCAGAAGGACGACAACATCCGGTTCTTCGACCACCGGCGGGAAGACGCCCGCACCGACTGGGAGCGGGGCGGCCTGCCCAATGAGGAGTGGGAGCAGCTTTTGCACAAGGCCAAGCGCCTGGCCGACGAAGCCGGCTTCTACCGTTACCCCCTCGCCAAGGAATACGGCGGCATGGAGGGCACCAACCTCGGCATGGCCATCATCCGCGAGCACCTGGCGGTGAAGGGCCTGGGCCTGCACAACGACCTGCAGAACGAGCACTCCATCGTCGGCAACAACGTCGGCCTGCTGCTGATGATCAACTACGGCACCGAGGAGCAGAAGAAGGAGTGGATCGACGACCTGGCCGAAGGCCGGCGCGGCTTCGCCTTCGGCATCACCGAGCCGAACCACGGCTCCGACGCCACGCACATGGAAACGAACGCGGTGCGTGACGGCGACGAGTGGGTGATCAACGGCGAGAAAACCTGGAACACGGGCATTCACAAGGCCCAGTACGACATGGTGATGGCGCGCACCAGCGGCAAGCCCGGCGACGGTGAAGGCATCACCGCCTTCCTGGTGCCGATGAAGGCCCAGGGCGTGAAGATCGAAGAGATGCTGTGGACGTTCAACATGCCCACCGACCACGGCCGGGTGTCGTTCACCAACGTCCGCGTGCCGCACGCCAGCATCTTCGGCGGTGAGGGCCGGGGCCTGCAGGTGGTGCAGCACTTCTTCAACGAGAACCGCATCCGCCAGGCAGCATCGAGCCTGGGCGCTGCGCAGTTCTGCATCAACGAGTCGGTGAAGTACGCCATGGAGCGCAAGCCGTTCGGCAAGCCGCTGTCCAGCAACCAGGGCATCCAGTTCCCGCTGGTGGAACTGCAGACCCAGTGCGAGATGCTGCGGGCGCTGATCCACAAGACCGCGTGGCTGATGGACCGCGACGGCGCCTTCTCGGTCTCCGACAAGGTGTCGATGTGCAACTACTGGGCGAACCGGCTGTGCTGCGAAGCGGCCGACCGCGCCATGCAGGTGCACGGCGGCCTGGGATACTCACGTCACAAGCCTTTCGAGCACATCTACCGGCACCACCGCCGCTACCGCATCACCGAGGGCGCGGAGGAGATTCAGATGCGCCGTGTGGCCGGCTACATGTTCGGCTTCATGAAGCAGCGGGCGCCGAAAGGGGTAAAGGAAGGCTGAGGTGGCGGATCGGGGGGAGTTCGAGCAGAAGCTCGAGTCGGTGCTGCGCCGGGCGATGCCCGGCTGCACCGGCCTGGTGAGCGCCGAGCGGCTGTCCGGGGGCGCCAGCCAGGAGACCTACCGCATCACCATCGCCGTCGACGGCGGCGAGCGGCTGGTGTGCATGCGCCGCGCCCCCGGCGGCGTCAGCTCGGAGGAGACGGCCGTCGACCGGCTCAACCCCGGGCTGGCGGTGGAGGCGCAACTCATGCGCTGCGCCCGCGACGTCGGCGTGCCGGAGCCGGAGGTCTATCACGTGCTCGAGCCGGACGACGGCCTTGGCGAAGGCTTCGTCATGGAGTGGCTCGAGGGCGAGGCCCTGGGTGCCCGCATCGCCCGCTCGCCCGACCTGGCCGCGGTGCGTGACAAGCTCGCCTACGAGTGCGGGCAGGTACTCGCCCGCATCCACGCCATCGATCTGAAGTCCACTGGGCTCGACGCGCATCTGAAGACGGCGACCCCGGAAGAGTTCGTGCGTCAGACCTGGGAGCGTTACCAGACCCTGGAGACGCCCCAGCCGATGATCGACTTCACCGCCCGCTGGCTGCTGGAGCACCTGCCGAAATCGCCGCGGCAGACGCTGGTGCACAACGACTTCCGCAACGGCAACTTCATGGTTGACGAGCACGGCATTAATGCCGTGCTCGACTGGGAGATCGCCCACATCGGCGACCCCATGCGCGATCTGGGCTGGATCTGCACCAGCTCCTGGCGGTTCGGCGTGGCCGAGAAGCCGGTGGGCGGATTCGGCGAGTACGAGGATCTGTTCCGCGGCTATGAGTCGGTGAGCGGCGAGCCGGTGGATCCCGATCACGTGAAGTTCTGGGAGGTGTTCGGCTCGTTCTGGTGGGCCGTGGGCTGCCTGGGCATGGCCGAACACTACCGCACGGGGCCGGACCAGACCGTGGAGCGTCCGGCCATCGGTCGGCGCACCTCGGAGTGCCAGGTGGACTGCGTGAACCTGCTGATTCCGGGGCCGGTGTCGCTGGTGGCCGAGCGCGACCTGACGGTGAGCGACGACATGCCCCGCGCCGACGAGCTGCTGGTGTCGGTGCGCGACTTCCTGCGCGACGACGTCATGGCCTCGACCCAGGGCCGCACCAACTTCCTGGCCAGGGTGGCCGGCAACAGCCTGGACATCGTGCTGCGCGAACTCGAGCGTGGCGAGCCCAATCGGGCCGCAGAGCATGCGCGCCTGAAGCGTCTGCTCGGCGCCGATGGCGATGTCTCCGAGCTGCGCTGGCGACTCACCCACGCGCTGCGCGACGGTTCCCTGGCGCTCAACACGCCCGGTCTCGCCGAGCATCTGCGGCAGACGGTGGTCAATCAGATCGCCATCGATCAGCCGAAGTACCCGGGCCTGCGGATCGCCAGGGCCAACGCCGGCATCGCCTAGGCCTGCGGCCTGTGCCAGCATGGGCATGGCGGCGCTGCCGTCGCCGAGCCGCGGGGAGAGATTCATGGACATGCTGCAGACCGCCCTGACCCTGATCGGCCGCTGGCTGCTGGGTCTGTACTTCCTGGTGCCCGGCGTCATGAAGATCGTCGGCTTCGAGGCGACGGCCGACTACATGGCCGCCCACGGCATGGTGCTGATTCCCGTGTTCCTCGTTCTGACGATCATTCTTCAGGTGGGCGGGGCGCTGTGCCTGTTCGCCGGGTACCGGGTGGCGCCGGTGGCGTTCGTGCTGGCCGGCCTGACCCTGGTGATCAGTCTGGTGATGCACGATTTCTGGACCATGGAGGCGGGGCTGCAGCGCCAGCACGAGACCCAGAACTTCATCAAGAACCTGGGGATCATGGCAGGGCTGCTGGTGCTGGCCGGGGGCGCACCTACCGGGCGGACGGCATGACGCTGCGCGACCAGCTCGACGCCAGCCGCCGGCAGTCGTTTGCCGGCATGGACATGCCCTGGCTGCTCGAGCAGTGGGTCGCCCGCGCCCCGGACAAGCCGTTCATGATCTGGGCCCCCTTCGTCGGCGCCGAGGCGGTCTGGACCTTCCGCGACCTGCAACAGCAGGCGCGCCGGATCGCCGCCGGCCTGCACGCCCGCGGCGTCGGTGCCGGCGACTTCGTGATCATCCACCTCGACAACTCGCCCGAATTCGTTCTCGCCTGGTTCGCCTGTGCCGAGCTAGGCGCCGTAGCGGTGTCGACCAACACCCGCTCGGTGGCGCGCGATCTGAGCTACTTCGCCGGGCACACCCGCGCGGTCGCCGCGATTACCCAGCCGGCCTTTGCGGCATTGATCGATGAGGCCTGCGCCGACCTGCGCTTCGTCGCCGTCACCGACAACGACGCCGGGGAGCCGGGGGCGGCGCCCACGGGCGGCCGTTTTCTGGCGTTCGCCGACCTGCAAATTGTTGACGCCGAGCTGCCGGCCCTCGGCCGCGAGCCCATGCGGCCGCTCAGCGTGCAGTTCACCTCCGGCACCACCTCGCGGCCCAAGGCGGTGCTGTGGACCCATGCCAACGGCCTCTGGGCGGGCAAGGCTTCGGCCAGCCACATGCGCCTGCGCCATGACGACGTGACCCTGGTGTTTCTGCCGCTGTTTCATACCAACGCCCAGGGCTACGCCATGCTGGCGACGCTGTGGAGCGGCGGCACCATGGTGCTGCAGCCCAAGTTCTCGGCGTCGCGGTTCTGGCCGGTGTCGCTTGCCCACCGCGTGACCTGGTGCTCCACCATCCCGTTCGCGTTCAAGGCGCTGATGGGTCAGCCGGTGCCCGATCACCACTACCGGTTCTGGGGCACGGCCGCCCACCTGCCAAAGGTGAGTGCCCATTTCCGGGTGCCCACCATCGGCTGGTGGGGCATGACCGAGACCCTGACCCAGGGCATCGTCAGCGACGTCGATCACCCCGGCCCGCACGCCAGCCTGGGCCGGGCTGCGCCCGAGTACGACATTCAGCTCCGCCGGGCCGACGGCACCCTGGCGGGGCCGGGAGAGAAGGGTCACCTTTACATCCGCGGGGTGCGGGGCGTATCGCTGTTCCAGGAGTACTACGGCAACCCCGAGGCCAATGACAAGGCGTTCGACGCCGACGGCTGGTTCGACACCGGCGACGTGGTGCGCATGGACGAGGACGGCTGGCTGTTCTTCAGCGATCGCGACAAGGACATGCTGAAGGTGGGCGCCGAGAACGTCGCCGCCTCGGAGATCGAGAGCGTCATTCTGCAGACCGGGCTGGTGCAGGAGTGCGCCGTGGTGGCGCAGAAGCACTACATGCTGGACGAGGTGCCGGTGGCGTTCGTGATTCCCTCGCCCGACGCGCCGGGGTCGATCAGGGACGACATCGTCGCCCACTGTCGCCGCAACCTGGCGGATTTCAAGGTGGTGCGCGAGGTGCACGTGGTGGACGAGCTGCCGCGCTCGACGCTGGAGAAGGTGGCCAAGCAGGTTCTGCGCGACCGGCTGGCACCGATCACGGGTGACGGCGCCGGGCGCGGGTAACGACGGGAGGCAGGCATGAACCGAGACATCTACGAGCTGATGGCGACGCAGCGGGCGATCCGACGGCTGCGGCCGGACCCGATTGCCGACGATGTGCTGCGGCGCATCCTGCAGGCGGCGGCCTGGGCGCCCAGCGGCGGCAACGCCCAGCCCTGGCGCATGGTGCTGGTGCACGACGCGGATAAGAAGACGGCGCTCGGGGCCATGTACGCCAGGCGCTGGGCCCGGTTCGCCGATCTGTACCGGCAGCGCTTCGCCGACGCCGATGAGACCGTACGCCGCAAGGAGGGTCGGACCATCGCCGCCGGCGACCATCTGGCCGAGCACTTCGGCGATTGCCCCGTGGTCGCCGTGGTCTGCTTCAATCCCGAGCAGATGGCCATCACCGATGCCCGCCAGGATCGGGTGTCCGTGGTGGGCGGCGGCTCGGTCTATCCGGCGGTGCAGAACCTGCTGCTGGCCTGCCGGGCCGAGGGTGTGGGCTGCGTGCTGACCACGCTGCTGTGCCAGGACGAGGCGGCGGTCAAAGCGCTGCTCGGCATCCCGGCCGGCTGGTACACGGCGGCCGCCGTGCCCATGGGCTACCCGGTGGGCGGTGGCTACGGCCCGACCACCCGGCGCGACCTCGACGCCCTGTTCTACCGCGACGCCTGGAAGGCGCCGCTCCGCTGACCCCAGGGAGCCTGCAGATCATGAACGTCGACGACTATCAGCGCATCCGCATCAGCCGCCGCGGCCGGGTGCTGGTGCTGACCCTGGACAATGGCCGGGTCAACGCGGTGGATGCGCAGATGCACCGCGAGCTGGCCCGCGTGTTCCTCGATGCCCAGGACGACGAGGACAGCGACCTGGTGATCCTCACCGGCCAGGGCCGCGCCTTCTGCGCTGGCGGCGACACCGAGTGGTTCCGCCAGCAGATCGACGACCCGCGCTCGTTCCGCGCCATCGCGCCGGAAGCCAAGCGCATCGTCACCTCTCTGCTCGAGCTCGAGAAGCCCCTGATCTGCCGGCTGAACGGCGCCGCCGCCGGGCTTGGCGCCACCATCGCGCTGATGAGCGACATCATCGTCGCCGCCGACTCCGCTGTGATAGGCGACCCGCACATCAAGGTGGGGCTGGTGGCCGGCGACGGCGGCGCCATCATCTGGCCGCAGCTGATCGGCTTCGCCCGTGCCAAGGAGCTGCTGCTCACCGGCGACCTGCTGCCGGCAGCCGATGCGGCGCGGATGGGACTCATCAACTACGCCGTGCCCGCGGACGAGCTCGATGCCAAGGTGGACGAGCTGGCGGGCAAGATCCTCGGCAACCCGCGCTGGGCCGTGCGCTGGACCAAGACCGTGGTCAACATTCCCTTGAAGGAGCTGGCCGCGCGGCTGTCCGACCCGGCCATGGCCTACGAGATCCTGAGCAACCTGACCGAGGATCGGCGCGAGGCGGTGGAAGCCTTCATCGCCAGGCGCCCGCCCAGCTACGGTGGCGAGTAGGCCGGGCCGTCTTCGGCACGGCCGGCCGCTTCAGACGGCCTCGAACTCGCCCAGGAAAACGTCCACGGGCGCCTGCACGGTGAGGGCCGGCAGTGGAAACGCGAGCCACGGCCGGCCCGGGTCGAGGCGCTGCAGGTTGGCGCGCATGCGCGCGCCTGCCTCGGCCTTGAACTCCCCACGGAAAGTCACGAACTGGCCCCAGTTGGCATTGCCGGCGAAGCTCAGACCCGGCCCGTGCAGGGTGGCCGACTGCGCGTAGGCGGAGGGGAACAGCCGGCGGTAGGCGTCCAGGTGATACAGCCAGGACGTGCCGCGGATGGCTCGGGCCCGTGGCTGCCACCCGGCGACGTGGCGCGTCAGGGCGGCGAGTTCGGCGCGGCGGCGGGCGACCTTGCCGGCGGCCAGCGGGCTGACGTCGTCGCCATCGTCGGGGCTGAAATGGATGCGCACCAGCCCGTCGGCGTCGGGCGGGTTGCAGCCGAAGGCGCCGAAACGCTGCTGATTCGGCAGCGGCGGCTCGGCGCCGGCCGCGGCCCAGGCGGCCACGGCACAGGCGACCCGGGCGTCGTGGTCGGGCAGGGTGAGCAGGCGGCCGGCGAAGTCGAACCAGGCGGGATGCGGCCCATGGACGTCGGGCGGGCCCAGGGCCAGGCGCCGGTGCAGGTTGGTGTAGCGCAGCAGCGCCTCGGCCGGATCGAGGCCGCCGGCCTCTGCCAGCCGCGCCGCGAAGCGAAGCTGCAGATCGACGTAGTCGCGCATGTGACGGGCCCGCTCGGCGCGGGTCAGGCTCACGGCCGGGGCTGCAGCTCGAACAGCCACAGGTACCCGCTCTCCACGGCGGCGGGGGTGGCGCCGGCGCCGTACTTGCGATTGATCTCGGCCACCAGCGCGGCGACGCGCGCGCTGTCGCCGACCCGCACGAGCTGCCTCGGATAGACGGTGTCGCCCACCCGCAGCAGCGCGCGGCCGTCGCGCTCGGCCTCCGGCGGCCACTGCTTCCACAGGCGGCCCCAGGACGTGGTCATGTAGCCGGACGGTATGTAGATGCGCCCCTCGTGCAGCAGGATCCAGGTGGTGCGCGAGCGGGGCGGGTCGAGGAGCTGGAACTCCACCGTGTCGACGTCGCGCACGAACGACCAGTCCGGTTCCGGTCCCTGGTGCGGCTCGCCGGATCGGAACGGCCCGCCGGCGACGATGGCGATGGCCCGTCGCTGAACCGGGCCAGCACCACCAGGGCTCCGATGCCGAGCGCCATGATCACGATTACGCCCACAACGGTGCGAAGCAGTATCCGCAGCATGCCCATCCGAACTCTCCCCGTGAATGCCCGTCTGCAGCGTGCGACGGATTGTGAGCGCGATCAAGTGCCGAGCGTGGCCGCGTTAACGAATCGCCGGTGCCGGCGGCCACAGCCCCGACGGCTGGGCGATGATGGGGCAAACCGCCAGGGAGACGATCATGCATCGCCCCTCAGTTCGGGCCGTGCTCTGCGCCGTGCTGCTTGCCGCGCCGGCGCTGGCCCACGATCCGGTGCCGGCGCACGGTTGCCAGGCGCCGGTTCGGCCCGCCGATGACCAGGACGATGCCCGCTGGCAGGCGTACCTGGATGCCGTGGACGCCTTCCGCGCCTGCATCAGCGACTTTGCCATTGCCCATCGTGCTGCCGCGCGCGCTCATCAGGAGGCGGCCAATGCCGCAACCCTGGACTGGAACGAGTTCGTGCGCCGCGAGCTGAACGTGCCCGAAGACTATCCCTGGCCGCCCGAGCCCCGGCGCTGAGCCGGCATCAGGTTCGGCAGCTCGAGGGTCGGCAGCAGGCGCCGCTGCAGCCGCGCCAGCAGGCCCGGTGTCACATGCTCGTCGAAGTCTTCCAGCGCGAAGGTCAGGCGCAGCCGCTCGGGCTCGTGGCGGATGGATTCCAGCCGCGTGTTGCCCGCCAGCGGCGGCAGCGGCAGGTAGGTGCGAAACAGTGATGCCACGTAGTTCGGTACCCCGAGAATGCTCGCCCGCTTCGGCTGCAGCACGAACCAGCCGCCGATCACCTCGAGTCGCGCTTCCAGCTCGGCCACCGGAAAACCGGCGATCTCGGTGTGCACGATCAGCCCGTCGTGGCTGAGCTCGAGCCGATAGGGCAGGTCGAAGCGCTTCATCCAGCGGTCGAGCTCGGCCTTGCCGACGGCGATCTCCACACCGGGCCCCTCCACCTCGATGCGGGCCGGCATGCCGGGCACGAAGCGCACCCGGCGCGCGTGCCACACCACCTGCTCGAGATCGAGCCACGCGGTGGCAATGCCGCCGAGGGTGAGCCGGGCGTCGTGGTACTGATCGGGAAACGGGATGCCCGTTGCCTTGCCCCAGTCGATGCGGACCGGCAGCTCGAAGTAGGAGCTGACGAGCTGATCGATCACCGAAGATCGGGCGTTTCGCGTCATGTCGGCAGTGTACGCCCATTCCGGGGCGCTATCGCGTTTTCGCCGTGACGTCTCTATGCTTGCCGCATGCCGATCGACATCCACACCCCCCGGGGCATGCTCGAGACCCTGGTTGGCTTTCCTACGGTCTCCCGCGATTCCAACCTCGAGCTGATCCGCTTCGTGCGCGACTACCTGGCCCGGCACGGCGTGTCCGCCCGTCTGGTGGACAGCGACTGCAGCGAGAAGGCCAACCTCTACGCCAGCGTCGGGCCGGACGTGGACGGTGGCGTGGTGCTGTCGGGTCACACCGACGTGGTGCCGGTGGATGACCAGGACTGGCACACCGACCCGTTTCGCGTGGTGGAGCGTGACGGTCGGCTGTACGGCCGCGGCACCTGCGACATGAAGGGCTTCATCGCCATCGCGCTGGCCATGGTGCCGGACATGGGCCGGCTGAAGCGGCCCATCCACTTCGCCCTGTCCTACGACGAGGAGGTGGGCTGTCTGGGGGCGCCGCGGCTGATCGAGGCGCTCACCGCCAACGTGCCGGCGCCTCGAGCCGTCATCGTCGGCGAGCCCACCAACATGCGGGTCGTGACGGCGCACAAGAGCATGTTCATCTTCGACACCCACGTCGACGGCTTCGAGGCGCACTCCAGCAAGCAGAACCTGGGCGTGCCGGCGGTGATGGTGGCCGGCCGGCTGGTGAACTGGCTGGCCGAGCAGCAGGACAGGAACCGCCGCAACGCGCGCGCGGACTGTCCGTTCGAACCCGCCTACTCGACGCTGCACTGCGGCGTGATCCGCGGCGGCACGGCGCAGAACATCACCGCCCGGCACTGCCGCTTCGTCACCGACATCCGCACCCTGCCCGGCGAGGATCCGCTGGACTTCTTCCGGGCGCTGGAGCGCTATGCCCGGGACGAGCTGGAGCCGGAGATGCGCCGCGTGCATCCCGATACCGGCATCCGCTTCGACATCCGCTCCCAGGTGCCCGGCTTCCAGGCCGGCGAGGACGAGCCCGCGGTGCTGCTGGCCAAGCAGCTCACCGGGCAGAACGACACCGAGAGCGTGGCCTACGGCGCCGAGGCCGGCCAGTTTCAGGAGGCCGGCCTGTCAGTGGTGATGTGCGGGCCCGGCAGCATCGACCAGGCCCACCAGCCGAACGAGTACATCAGCGTCGATCAGTTCGATCAGGGTGTGGCGTTCATGCGCCGCCTGATCGATCACCTGTCGACCTGAGCGCCCTCAGCGGTGGCCGGTCACCGTGCGGGTGAACGGCAGCCAGGCGCCGAACCGGGTCTGCACCAGCACCTGCACCGAGCACGCCGGCTCCGATTCGGGCACCCGATCGGCATCGTGGGCGGCCGTGACCCTCACCGTCTGCTGCGCACCGGGCGCCAGCGCCAGGGCCGGCAGCGCGGCAGGCTCGAAGCGCCAGCGGTCGTCCGCCGAGGCGCAGCTCAGGTAGACGGTCAGCGGCCGGCCGGTGGGGTTGGCGATGGGCAGATCCATGGTCCAGCGCTGCGGGCCGGCGCCAGCCAGCGCTACCTGTTCCGGCGCCAGCCCCCGCCACAGCGCAAACAACACCTGATTGGCCTCGGCATCGGCACTGTCCGGCGGCTCGATGGCGTCGGCGTGCACCACCGCGAAGCCGGCGTCGCCGTCGCGCACCGTGACCAGCAGGAAGTGGTCGTAGCCGCCTACCTCCGGATAGGGCACCACGTTGTCGGCTGCGGCGTTGGTCATCACGTAGCGGACGCCGTCGCGCTGCAGATAGTGGTAGTGGTGCTGATGGCCGTAGAACACGAACCGCACCGGAAAGCGCCGCAGCAGCGCGTGCAGGGCAGCGGCGTCGTCGAGGGTGGCCGGCGGCCGGTGCAGGAACACGAACACGTGCTCGGCCGTCGACTCGGCCAGCCGGGCCTCGAGCCAGGCGAGCTGCGCCTCGCCGATGCGGCGCTCGGCGCCGGGAGCATCCGAGTTGAGGACGATGAAGCGGGCATTGCGGTAGTCGAAGCTGCGGTAGGTGGGCCCCCACAGGCCGCGGTAGATGGCCTCGATCTCGGGTTCGGCGCGACGCTCGGGACCGTAGAGGTCGTGGTTGCCCGGCACCGGCACGAACGGGATCTGCCCCAGCGGCGCCACCTGGCTGCGAAAGCGCTGCCACTGCGCGCTGATCTCACCCGGCTCGGCATAGCCGTCGATCATGTCGCCGACCTGAATCACGAACGCCGGGTTCAGGTGGCGGACGTCGTCGATCATGCGGTTGAAGGTGGCCGGGTCGTTGAACTGGCTGTCGCCCAGCACCACGAAGTGGAACTCGTGGCGCGCCGGCTTCGGCACCACCGGCGCCGCGTCGCCGGCGGTGGCCGGCCAGGCCAGCGCCCAGGCCAGGACCAGCGCGGGGACGTGAAGCCGGCTCAGAGTCGGCACGACGGCGGCGTGCCCGCGGCGGCGGCGTGGGCTTCCACCTGCCGCCAGACCCGCATCAGGTTGGCACCGAGGATCTTGCCGATGTCGCCCTCGTCGTAGCCGCGGCGCAGCAGTCCGGCCACCAGGTTCGGGTAGCTGCTGACGTCCTTCAGGCCATCGGGCAGGGTGTTGCCGACGCCGTCGTAGTCGGAGCCGATGCCGACGTGGTCGACGCCGGCCAGCATCACGGCCCGGTCGATGTGGTCGAGCACGTCATCCAGGGTGGCGAAAGGATACGGCCCGTCGCCGTTCTCGTCCCGGTAGCGATTGGCCGCTTCGGTGAGGAAGGCGGAGCCGTAGTTGATGTGAACGATGCCGCCCTGCCGGCCCAGCGCGCGCACCATGTCGTCGCTCATGTTGCGATGAAACCCCGGGGTGAAGTGGCGCAGCGACGAATGGGTGGCGATCACGGGCACCGGCGACAGCTCGAGCACCTGCCAGAAGGCGCGGTCGCTGATGTGGGAGACGTCCACCATGACGCCGGCGTCGGCCATGGCCGGAACCAAGCGCTGCCCGAACTCGGACAGCCCCTGCCAGCGCTCGTCCTCGTCGTAGGACGAGTCGGAAATGTGGTTGGAGCGGGAGTGGGTCAGGGTCACGTAGCGGATGCCGCGGTCGCGGAAATGGTTCAGCCGCTCGAGCTCGCCGGCGATGGGGCCGCCGTTCTCCATGCCCATGGGCAGCGCGATCAGGCCCCGGGCTTTGGCGACGTCGACGTCGTCGGCGCAGGTGGCCACAGCGAACTTGTCCGGGTGTGCGCGGGCCAGGTCTTCCACGCCGTCGATGAGCCGTTCGGCGAAGGCGCCGGCCTGGCCGGCCTGGTCGACGTCGGCGGGAATGTAGATCGACATGAACAGGGCATCCAGGCCGCCGGCCACCGCCCGCGGATGGTCGAAGTCGCCGCCGGCGGTTGCCTGGCTGACGTCGTCGTCGCTGCGGCTGAGACGATAGGGCACGTCGATGTGGGTGTCGACGATCAGCAGCCGCTGCGCCAGATCTCGCGCCCGGCTGGCATCGTCCGGCCGGGAGGCGCAGGCGCCGAGCAGCAGCAGGTTAGCGCAGGCGGCGGCGAGCAGGCATGTGGGTACGGACGGCACGGGCATCTCCGGACGGCGTGGCGCGACCGATGTTCACACGGCCCCGTGGCGCAGACAAGAAGGCGCCCCAGCTAGTCGCGGGCGCAGTGCACGGCGTTGCGGCCCGCCCGCTTGGCCTCGTACAGGGCGCGGTCGGCCCGCTGCAGCAAGGCGGCTGCAGACGGTGTCGACGGGCTCACCGTGGCCACGCCGATGCTGGTGGTGAGGCCGACGCTGGCCGCGGCAACCGTGCTGATGGTGGTGTCTGCGATCAGCACCCGCAGTCGTTCCGCCAGGCGCAGCGCGCCGTCGACGCTGGTCTCCGGCAGCAGCAGGGCGAATTCCTCGCCGCCGAGGCGGGCGGCCACGTCGCTGTCGCGCTTGCTGGCCTCGATCACGCGTGCGATCTGCTCCAGCATCCGGTCGCCGGCGTCGTGACCGTGGGTGTCGTTGATCTCCTTGAAGTGGTCGAGGTCGAGCAGCAGCACGCTGAGCGCGTGCCCGTGGCGCTTCACGCGCTCGCTCTCCTCGTTCATGCGTCGCAGGAAGTAGCGGCGGTTGTGCAGGCCAGTGAGGGCGTCGGTGTGAGCCAGGCGCTCCATCTCCTGCTTGACCTGGCGCAGCGCACCTTCCGCCTCCAGGCGTTCGGTGATGTCTCGCAGCACCAGCACGGTCTGGCCCGCACCTGGCGCCTCCGGTTCCAGGCGGGTGCCCCTGACGTGATAGGTGCGTTCGCCGATGGCCAGCTCGACGCTGTCGGCTTCACCCGTGAGCAAGCCGCGGAGCGGGCCCTCGCGCAGCGCACGCCCGGACCGGCTACCTGTCGCCCAGGTCGGATCGGTGCTCAGCAGCTTGCGCGCGGCGGGGTTGAGATCGACCAGGTGCCCGTCGTCGTCGACGATGATCACGCCGTCCGCCAGCTGCTCGACCACCTGGCGATGCAGAACGGGCGAGAGCTGCAGCAGCCCGCTGCGCAGGACGTTGCGGGCGATGACGATCATGCCGAGTGCGAAGCCGAGCGGTGTGGGGTCGATGTACGGAAACGGGTTCCAGCGGGTCAGGTGCAGCAGGTTGAGGGCCACGACGATGGCGGGGGCGACGATCACTGCCACCAGCGCACGCCGGTGCTGGGGCGATGCCGACAGCTCGAAGGCCAGGATCAGGGTCGCGGCCGCCACCAGCAGGTAGGCGTAGCCGGCGCTCACGGTGAACCAGGGTCCATAGTCGATGGCCAGGGCGACGAAGCCGGGCAGGGCGTTGAGGCGCACGTCGGCCCACAGCAGGCCGTGCCAGTCGTTGGTCCAGGCCAGCGACACCGTGATCGCAGGTACGATGCACAACAGCGTCAGGGTCAGGGGCCGCAACCGCTGGCGACGGCGGATGTAGGTGATGGCGAACGCCATCCATGCGACCGGCAGCAGGGCGATGCCCGGATACTGGAGCTTCGAGGCCAACATCTTCACCGCCAGGCTTGTGCTGAGGGTGCCAACAAGCTGGCCGGCCGACCAGATCAGCACGCACCAGGCGACAGCACCCAGGGCGGCGCTGCCCGGCACGCGGCTCACCCGCTCGGGCAGCCGCAGCGCGTACAGGCTGATCAGGATCGCGGCCAGCGACGGCAGCGACCAGAGGGTGAGTTGGAGCATGCCAGGGCGTCCGTGTTCTGCATGTCTCGGCGGTACCGGGTCCGGGAGAATCCGTCATCCATGCCGGTTTCACAATCGGTGCTCTCCCGGACTGTGACCCCGGTCACCTCGCGGCTGCGGTAGAATCTGCGGCTTCAGCCAATGGTCGAATCGGTGCCCATGACAGTCATCAAGCAGGAAGACGTGATTCAGAGCGTGGCCGACGCGCTGCAGTTCATCAGCTACTACCACCCCGTGGACTTCATTCGCGCCATGCGCGAGGCCTGGGAGAAGGAGGAGTCGCCGGCAGCCAAGGCGGCGCTGACCCAGGTGCTGGTCAACTCGCGCATGTGCGCGCTCGGCAAGCGCCCCATCTGTCAGGACACCGGCATCGTCATCGCCTTCGTCGAGGTGGGCATGAACGTGCGCTGGGAAGCCGACATGAGCCTCAACGACATGATCAACGAAGGCGTGCGCCGGGCCTACGGCCATCCGGACAACGTGCTGCGGGCCAGCGTGCTCGCCGACCCGGACGGCGGCCGCGCAAACACCAAGGACAACACGCCCGCGGTAATCCACTACAAGGTGGTGCCCGGCGACACCGTCAGCTTCGAGGTGGCGGCCAAGGGTGGCGGCAGCGAGGCCAAGGCCAAGTTCGCCATGCTGAACCCGTCCGACTCCGTGGCCGACTGGGTGGTGTCGGTGGTGCCGCAGATGGGCGCCGGCTGGTGCCCGCCTGGCATGCTCGGGGTGGGCATTGGCGGCACGCCGGAGAAGGCCATGCTGCTGGCGAAGGAGGCCATGATGGGCCCCATCGACATTCACGAGCTGCAGGCGCGGGGGGCGAGCAATCGGGCCGAGGCGCTGCGCCTCGAGCTGTTCGATCGGGTCAACGCGCTGGGCATCGGCGCCCAGGGTCTCGGCGGCCTCACCACGGTGCTGGACGTGAAGGTGAAGGAATATCCCACCCACGCCGCCAACAAGCCGGTGGCCGTGATTCCCAACTGCTCGGCCACGCGCCACGTGCACTTCACCCTCGACGGCTCCGGCCCGGCCGAGTTCGAGGCGCCGGACCTGTCGGAGTGGCCCGACATCGACTTCGAGCTCGGCGACGACGTGCGCCGGGTCAACCTCGACACGCTCACGCCGGAGGAAGTGCGCACCTGGAAGGCGGGCGAGACGCTGCTGCTCTCCGGCAAGCTGCTCACCGGCCGCGACGCCGCCCACAAGAAGCTGGTGGACCTGATCGAGCGCGGCGAGCCCCTGCCCGTGGACTTCACCAACCGGGTGATCTACTACGTCGGCCCGGTGGATCCGGTGCGCGACGAGGTGGTGGGGCCCGCCGGGCCGACCACGGCCACGCGCATGGACAAGTTCACCCGCACGATGCTGGAAAAGACGGGCCTGATCGGCATGGTGGGCAAGGCCGAGCGCGGCGACGGCGCCATCGAGGCGATTCGCGACAATCAGGCGGTGTACATGATCGCCGTGGGCGGCGCCGCCTATCTGGTGGCCAAGGCCATCACCAAGTCGACGCTGCTGGCGTTCCCCGAGATCGGCATGGAAGCCATCTACGAGTTCGAAGTGAGGGATATGCCGGTGACCCTGGCGGTGGACGCCGCGGGAGAGTCGGTGCACAAGCAGGGCCCGAAGATCTGGTCGGCGAAGATCGCCGAGCGCATCCGCGCCGTGGAGGCGTAAGGAGGCTTGATGACTCTTGGTCGCATGACCCGGCGCCGGGCGCTGGCGCTCACGGGCGGCGCCGCGGCCGCCGCGGCGCTGATGCCCGGGCGGCTGCTGGCGAAGACGGTGGATGCCGGCCTGGCAGAATCCGACCTCATCTACCTCACGCCGCTCAAGGCCGGGGGCACGGAGAGTGCCTGTCAGGCCGAGGTGTGGTTCGTGGCCGAAGGGCGCGATGCCTGGGTGGTCACCGCCCAGGACTCGTGGCGGGCCCGGGCGCTGGCCCGAGGCTACGACCGGGCCCGGGTCTGGGTCGGTGACGTCGGCGTCTGGACCCGCTCCGACGGTGCCTACCGGCAGCTTCCCGTGGCGGAGGCCCGAGTCGAGCGGGTCGACGACCCCGACGTGCACACCCGGGTGCTGGCGCTGTTCGGCGCCAAGTATCCGCTGTCCTGGGTGCTGTGGGGGCCGCGCTTCCGCAACGGCCTGACGGCCCGGTCGCGGGTGATGCTGCGCTACCGGCTGACGCCGGCCTGAAGCCGGATCGACTCAGCGTTCGAGAGCTTCGCAAAGCTCCAGCAACAGCGCGCGGGTGGCGTCGAAGGCCAGGCAGCCGTCGGTGATGCTCTGGCCGTAGCGCAGCGACGGCCCTATGTCCTGGCGGCCGCCCACCAGGTGGCTCTCGATCATCAGCGCGCGAATGCCGCGGTTGCCGGCCGCCCGCTGGCCGACCACGGCGCGGGCGACGTCGGGCTGGCGCTGCGGGTCCTTGCCGCTGTTGGCGTGGCTGCAGTCCACCATCAGCACCGGCGGCAGGTCGGCATCGCGCAGCAGGGCCTGGGCGGCGCCAATGGCTTCGGCATCGAAGTTCGGACGCTCGCCGCCGCGCAGCACCAGGTGGCAGTCGGGGTTGCCGCCGGTCTCGAAAATGGCGGGCGCCCCCTCCTTGGTGAGTGACGGAAACAGGTGCCGATGGCCGGCGGCGCGGATGGCGTCGATGGCCACCTGCACATTGCCGTCGGTGCGGTTCTTGATGCCCACCGGCATCGACAGGCCGGACGCCAGCTCGCGATGGATCTGGCTCTCCACGGTGCGGGCGCCGATGGCGCCCCAGCTGATCAGGTCGGTGTAGTACTGACCGAAGGTGGTGTCGAGAAACTCGGTGCCCGCCGGCACGCCGGCGGCGGCCACGTCGATCAGCAGTTGCCGCGCCAGGCGCAGGCCGCGGTTGATCTGGTAGGTGCCGTCCAGGCCCGGGTCATTGATCAGCCCCTTCCAGCCCACCACGGTGCGCGGCTTCTCGAAGTAGACGCGCATGACGCACAACAGCCGCCCACGCACCTCGTCCGCGAGGTCAGCAAGGCGGCCGGCATAGTCCATGGCGGCAGCGGGGTCGTGCACGGAGCAGGGCCCGACGATCACCAGCAGCCGCGGGTCGTCGCCCCAGATCACGTTGCGCACAGCGTCCCGCGAAGAATGCACCAGGGCGGCGGCTTCCGGCGTCAGCGGCAGCTCCTCCTCCAGCACGGCCGGAGAGATGAGCGGGTGGGTGCGGGTGATGCGCAGGTTGTCGGTGAGCATGGGTGCCTGTGGCGTGTCGACGGGACGATGGCGGTGGCGTAGTTTACCCGACCATGACCGAGCAGACCGAATCGCTGACGCCCGAAGAGCGCTTCTGGCGCGACCCGCCGTGGCGCGGCGGCCGCACGCAGTTCCGCCTCGGCCTGAGCCAGATCGCCGAGGACGAGTGGCTCGATGCCCCCATCGACGAGGGGGAGCGGGCGCGCAAGCGGCGCCTGCTGGAGACGCGCCGCGACGCCGTGGTGCGCCGGGTGCCTGGCTTCGAGGCCCTGGAGGCGGCCGCCGCCGGTTTCGTTGCCGGCGTGCTGCGCGGTCGTGGCGTCCCGGCGCCGGAAGCGCCGGCCACGCTGGAAGCGCTGGCGCTCACCGTGCCGGACGACCTGTGCCTGCTGGCACCGTCGGCCGAGGGCCACCGGCTGGTGGCCGCCTGCCTGTGCGCGCCGTCCTACTGGCGACTGGGGGAGAAGATCGGCAAGACCATGCCCGGCGTGCACGGGCCGGTGCCCGGGCTGAACGACGCGGTGGGCGACATGCTGCAGCGGTTCTTCGACAACCTGCCGGCGGGGCGGGTGTTCCGGCGGCGCAACTTCCTGATTCATCAGAGTGACGAGCCGTTCCACCCCGAGGACGAGCGCTGGGAGCTGCCGGTGACGCCGGCGCGCTGCCCGTCGCTGTTCGTGCGCTCCGAGACCCAGACGCTGCGGCGCGTGCCGGACGACGGCGTGCTGTTCACCATACGCGTGCAGAGCCTGGCCCTGGGGGGCATCGCCCGCCACCCGCAGGCGGCCGCCGACCTGCTGGCGGCCATGGACCGTATGTCCGACAACGAGCGCCGCGCCTTCGGAGCCGCCCATCACGGCGTCGCTTTGCGGCAATATCTCACCTCCATCATTAACGCCGACGCCGACTCGTGACGTTTCAGAAACTGCTCGCCGCCCTGACCGGGTGGCTGCTGGCCGCCATGCTGCTGCCCGCCGTGGCCGCCGAAGCCACTGCCGACCCGGACGCCGACCTGCCCCTGCAGCCGGCGCGCACCGTATCGTTCGAGACCGACCGCGCCACCTGGTTGTCCCTCGACCTCTCGCCAGACGGCGAGACCCTGGTGATCGAGGTGCTGGGCGATCTCCACCTGCTGCCGGCCGACGGTGGCCAGGCCAGGCCCCTGACCCGGGGCATGGCGTTCGACAGCCAGCCGGCATTCTCGCCAGATGGCCGCCACATCGCCTTCGTGAGCGACCGCGACGGCGCGGAGAACGTGTGGATCATCGGCGCCGACGGCAACGACGCCCGGCGGCTCACCAGCAACAGCGCCCAGGACGAGTTTGCTTCGCCCGCATGGGCCCCGGACGGCAGCCATGTGGTGGTCTCCCGCACCAACTGGGGCCTGCGCACGTTCGAGGTGTGGGCCTACCACCTGGAAGGCGGGCAGGGCGTGCAGCTCACCAAGGCCAAGAGCAACGGCGACACGCCCGCCAACCAGCGCAGCAACAGCCTCGGCGCCGTCTACTCACCGGATGGGCGCTATCTCTACTACGCCCGCAAGAACGGCGGCTTCGGCTACAACCTGCGGCTGCCGCTGTGGCAGATCGTGCGCCATGACCTGCGCAGCGGCGAGGAGGACACCATCACCCAGGCCCGGGGCAGCGCCATCCGCCCGCGGCTGTCGCCGGACGGCGGGCGCCTGGTGTTCGGAACCCGCCACGAGCAGCAGACGGGGCTGCGCATTCGCGATCTGAGCACCGGGTCGGAACGCTGGCTGGTGCATCCGGTGACCCGCGACGAGCAGGAGTCGCGGTTCACCCGCGACCTGCTGCCGGGTTACGCCTTCTCCCCCGACGGCGCGGCTCTGCTGCTGGCGCGTGACGGGCGCATCGAGCGCGTCGAGATCGACGGCGGCCGTGCCACCGACGTGCCGTTCCAGGTGGCCGTCGAGCAGCCGGTGGGCCCGGATCTGACCGCCCCGTACCGGCTTGGTGTGGGGCCGGTGAAGGCGCGCCTGATCCGTGATCCGGCGCTGTCGCCGGACGGTGGGCGGCTGGCGTTCTCGGCGTTCACCCGCATCTACGTGCGCGACCTCGAGAGTGGCCAGACCCGGCCGCTGTCGCCGGAGGGCGTGGCCGCGTTCCATCCGGCCTGGTCGCCCGACGGCCGCAGCCTCGCCTACGCCACCTGGGAGGCGCGGGGCGGTCACCTGTGGCGGCAGCGGGCCGACGGTCGCGGCCAGCCGCGGCGCCTCACCGAGACGGCCGGCTACTACAGCGACCCAGCCTTTGCGCCTGACGGCGCGCGGCTGGTGGCGCTGCGGGCGGCGAGCTACCAGCGCCTGTACCGGGAGTGGGATTTCGGCATGCCGGTAGGCTCCGACCTGGTCTGGCTGCCGGCCGACGGCGGCGCTGCCACCACGGTGCTGCCGAGCCGCGGTTTCACCGCGCCCCACTTCGGCCCGGAGCCCGACCGCATCTATCTCTACCAGGGCTCGGGATCAAAGGGCGGCGGGCTGATGTCGGTGCGCTTCGACGGCTCCGATCGACGCGATCATCTGAGCGTGAAGGGGCAGGGCGCCTTCCTGGACGAGGATCCGGTGGGCGCCGACGACGTGCGCATCTCGCCGGACGGCCGCCACGCGCTGATCACCCATGCCAACCAGCTCTACGTCGCGGCGCTGCTCAATCCGCATCTGCAGGGTCTGGCCATCGCCCTGGAGAAGCCGTCGGTGCCGGTGGCGCGGCTCACCGACGTCGGCGCCGACTTTGCCGGCTGGGACGGGGCGGATGGCGTGTTCTGGTCCACCGGGCACGTCGTCTACCGGCGGCCCGTCGCCAGCGTCCGCTTCCGCGACGGCGAGCCGCAGGACGACAAGGCAGCCGACGCGGATGGCGACGGTGCGGAAGCTGGCGAGGACGCCGACGAGCCGCTGCGCGAGGCCCACGAGGCGGTGCGCGAGACGCTGGTCGAGATCTACCGGCCGCGGGCGGTGCCCGAGGGTGTGATCGCGCTGGAGGGGGCGACGGTGCTGCCCATGACCGACCAGCAGACCGTCATCCGCGACGCCGTGGTGGTGATCGAGAACGACCGCATCACCGCCGTAGGCCCGCGGGGCGAGGTGACCGTGCCGGCCGGTGCCGAGCGCCTAGATGTGACCGGCAAGTTCGTGCTGCCCGGCTTCATCGACAGCCACGCCCACTTCCGGCCGCTGCGCCGGCTGCTGGACACCGAGAACTGGGCCTTTCTCGCCAACCTGGCCTACGGCGTGACCACCGGCCTCGACGTCCAGACCGGCACCATCGACACCCTGGCCTATCAGGACCTGATCGACGCCGGGCTGATGATCGGCCCGCGGGCGCTGTCCACGGGCCCGGGCGTCTTCAGCAATAATGCCTTCCGCTCCCAGGCCCACGCCCGCGCCGTGCTGACCCGCTATCGCGACCACTATGGGGTGCGCAACCTCAAGGCGTACCTGCCCGGCAATCGCCAGCAGCGTCAATGGGTCGTTCAGGCCGCCCACGAACTCGGCATGCTGCCCACCACCGAGGGCGGCCTCGACATGAAGCTGGGCCTCACCCATGTCATCGACGGCTTCTGGGGCCACGAGCACAACTTTCCGGTCACGCCGCTCTACCGCGACGTGGTGGAGCTGGTGGCGCGCACCGGGGTGAAGTACACGCCGTCGCTGCTGGTGAACTACGGCGGGCCGGCGGCGGAAACGTGGTACTACAGCCGCGAGAGCCCGCACCGCGATCCGAAGCTGCGCCGCTTCACGCCGGATCACATGCTGGCCGCGCGCACCCTGCGCGGCAGCTGGTTTCATGACGACGAGTACGTGTTCCGCGACTTCGCCGCCCAGGCGGCCAGGATAGCCCGCGCCGGCGGCCAGGTCGGCGTCGGCGCCCACGGCCAGCTGCAGGGGCTCGGCTATCACTGGGAGCTGTGGGCACTGGCCACCGGCATGACGCCGTGGGAGGCCCTCACCGCAGCGACCCGGCACGGTGCCGAGATCATCGGCGTGGCCGACGACGTCGGCACCGTGGAGGCGGGCAAGCTGGCCGACCTGGTGGTGCTCGACGCCGACCCCCTGACCGACATCCGCCACAGCAACGCGCTGCGCTACGTCATGAAGAACGGCGAGCTGTTCGAGGCGGACACGCTGGATCGCATATGGCCGTCAGCGCGGCCGCTGCCCGACCAGTGGTGGTGGGATCTGGCGCCGCCGGTGGCTCAGGGCGGGAGTCCGTAGACTCGGGGCAGATTCTTGGGGCGTTGAACGGGGGCGCCTGCCGGACAGGCCATTTCGCGCAGCGGCCGTCATTGTCGTCGGGCTCTGAGATGAGATGCGTGGCTTAACGCGCGAAAAGGCCTGTCCGGCCACGGCCCCACACCACCCCACAATCTGCTTATCACGTTGAAGAACGCAGCTTCCGGCGCCTTTGCGCACGATCACGCGATTCGGCTCTGCACTTTCATTCAGCTCGCAGCGCCAACCCGTAATCCAGGACGAGAGCAGGGGGTTGGGGGGGCGGGCGTGTGCCGGGGAACACCTGCTGGCCTGTTCAGGCCCCGCAGTACTCCGCCGCCGCTAAAGCGCTGACGCCCGCTGGCCAGCAGGTGTTACCCGGCGCGCGATCCGCCGGCCATGACCGTGATCTCGATCCGAAACTCCGCGATCCGCCGGCCATGACCGTGATCTCGATCCGAATCCCTGCTCTCAGGCCGCCGGAATCAGGTACAGGTTCTCGCAGTCGGGATCATTCGCCACCGCGTCGTTCACGGGCTCGTACTGCTCGAACAGGGCGGTAGCGTCGTGGATCAGATCGTTGGCGAGGACCTCGGTGATCAGGGTGTCGGCAGCGGCTTCGTAGAGGGTGTTCATGGGCGCGTTCCTTGGGGGTGGGCCCCGGCGATGGGTTCGTCATCGACGATGCAACGCGCGTGCCAGGCGGCGGAAGGCCCGTAAATCCACGGCCCGGCGCCGCTGGACGCTTCAGATCCGGGCGTGGCCGAGCGGCCGCCGCACCACGGCGGTGCGGATCTGGGCCTGTTCACGCTACGCCGGGCGTAGCGTGAACAGGCCCTAGTTGAGCACCGCGTAGCCGCGGTTGCGCAGGCAGTTGCGCACCACCACCTGCCGCTCCCGGAGCGCGTCGCCGGTGCCGCGGGCGCCGCCCACCACGGCGCCGGCGCCGGCGGAGCGCTTGGCGGTGTCGCTGTTGCCCACCGCGGCGCCGATCAGGCCGCCCACCACGGCCCCGGCAGCGGCGCCGGTGGCGGCCCGGCCGCCCATCTCCACCTGCTCGGCGTACTCCTGACACTCCATGTGGTCAATGCGGTACTGGGCCGGATCGACGCCGCGCATGTCGACGATGGGGCCGCGGCCGCCGCGGCCCGCGCAGGCGGCCACGGAGCAGACGAGGACGAGGCAGATGAGCATGCGCAGCATGGCGACGGTCTCCCGGTGAGCGTTGTCTATGAGCATAGCCGAGCAGACCACGAGCACCATGAACGGGCGCTGAACGGATCTCAGCCGCGTTGCACGGCCAGCCGCTCGAGGCGCGGATAGAGCGCGCCGAGCAGGGCCGTGCGCGCCACCATGAACGCCGTCATCGACAGCCACAGGCCGTGATTGCCGAATGCGTCGAGCGTCAGCCACAGGGTGGCGACGAACACCAGCAGGGCCAGAAACATGCAGTTGCGCAACTCGGCCGTACGCGTGGTGCCGATGTACACGCCGTCCAGGTGAAAGGCGCCCACCGCGGCCAGCGGCGCTACGACGACCCAGGGCAGATAGTCGCGCGCCGCGGCGCGCACGTCGGGTTGCTGGGTGAGGGCGTCGATGAACAACCCGCCGCCCAGGGCGAAGACGATGCAGAGGGCGGCGGCGATGGCCACCGACCAGAGCAGGGTGTAGGCGGTGGCGGTGCGCAGCCGTTGCCGGTCACCGGCGCCGAAGGCGTGCCCGGCGAGGCTCTCCGCGGTGTGGGCCAGGGCATCGAGGCCATAAGCCATGACGAAGAAGAGCTGCATCAGCACCGCGTTGGCGGCGAGCACCACGTCGCCGAGGCCCGCACCGACGGCGGTGACGGTGAGGAACGGCAGCTGCACGAACAGGGTGCGGATGATGAGGTTGGCACTCACCTGAAACAGCGCGCCCAGCCGCTGCCGGTCGAGCAGAGCGGCGCGGTCGGGCCGGCGCGCGCCGAGGCCGCGCAGCAGCCGCACCAGCAGCGTCACGCCGACGGCGGCGGCCAGCCATTCGCTCATCAGGGTAGCGGCAGCCACGCCCTCGACGCCCCAGCCGAAGCCAATCACGAAGGTCAGGTCGAGGATGACGTTGCAGACGTTGAGCAGCACGCTCACCACCAGCGCAGTACCCATGCGCTGCAGCCCGAACAGCATGCCCATCACGACGAAGTGGCAGAGCAGCGCCGGCGCGCCCCAGACCCGTATGCCGTAGTAGTCGGCGGCGAGGGATTCCACCTGATCGCTGGCCGGGAAGAACCACAGCAGCCCCTTCAGCAGCGGTACCTGAAAAGCCACCATGGCGATGCCCAGCAGCGCAGCGATGCCGACCGCGCGTGCGGCGATGGCAGCCAGCGCCCCCGCATCGCCGGCGCCGAAGGCCTGGGCCGAGAGCCCGGTGGTGCCCATGCGCAGGAAGCCGAACAGCCAGTACACGGCGTTGAACACCGCCGCCCCCACCGCCACCGCGCCGATGTAGGCGGGGTCGGGCAGGCGGCCCATGACGGCCGTGTCCACCAGACCCACCATGGGCACGGTGACGTTGGCGAGCACCACGGGCCAGGCCAGGGACCAGACGCGCCGGTTCCATTCCCGGCGGCTCTGGATCACGTCGGTCCGGGTTGCGCCACGCCTTGCGCCACCTCGTCCCAGCCGAACAGGTCTTCGGCGATGGCGTACAGGGCGGGCACCAGGAACAGGGTGATGAAGGTGGCGAACAGCACGCCATAGGCCAACGAAACCGCCATGGGTATGACGAAGGCCGTCGCCGGCGACGCCGTAGCCATCAGCGGGACCAGGCCGACGAACGTGGTCACCGAGGTGAGCATGATCGGCCGGAATCGTATCACGCCGGCGTTCATGGTCGCTTCGTGTATGGAGACGCCTTCCCGGCGCTGGCGGTTGATGTAGTCCACCAGCACCAGGCTGGAGTTCACCACCACGCCGGACAGGGCGACGATGCCGAGCATGGAGAAGAACACCAGTAGCTGGTCCATGATCCAATGGCCGACGATGGCGCCGACCGCGCCGAACGGAATCACGCTCATGATGACCAGCGGCTGCACATAGGATCGCAGCGGCACCGCCAGCAGCGCATAGATGATGACCAGCGCCAGCACGGCGGCATAGGCGAGGCCGGTCATGGCCTTGGTACGCTCCTCCTGCTCACCGGACAGGCCGATCTCGATGCCGCGGTACTTGTCCCGCAGCGCGGGCAGCACCTGCTGCTGGATGGCGACGTTGATCTCCTCCGGGCTGACCCGGGAGCGGTCGACGTCGCCGATGACGTTGACCACCCGGCGGCCGTCGACCCGGCGGATGCTGGCGTAGCCGCGGCCGAGCTCGAAGGCGGCCACGCTGTAGAACGGCACTTCCGAGCCGTCAGGCGTGCGGATGTACATGTCCTCCAGATTGCCGATCGACGCGCGCTCGGTTTCCGGATACCGAACCATCACCCGCACCTCGTCCTGGCCGCGCTGCAGGCGCTGCGCCTCGATGCCATAAAAGGCGCTTCGCACCTGCCGTGCCAGATCGTTGAGGGTGAGCCCGAGGTGGCGGGCTTCGGGCAGCAGCGACAGCTTGATCTCCTGCTTGCCGGCCCGGAAGGTGTCGGTGATGTCGAACACGCCGTCGAAGCGCGCCAGCTCCGCCTTCAGCTCGGTGGCGGCCTCGCGCATCCGGTCCACGTCCTTGCCGGTGAGCTGATAATTGATGGGCTCGCCGGCGCTGAAGGCGTCGGCGTTGAAGGTGAGCTTGACCGCGTCCGGAATGTCGCCGGTCAGCTCGCGCCAGCGCTGGGCCACCGCCTTGGACGACAGCTTGCGGCGCTGCTCCAGCGGCAGCAGCTCGATCACCACCTCGGCATAGTGGCTGCGGCCGGCACCGTCGCCCTGGTTCGGTCCGTCGCGCTCGACGACGATGCCGATGCTGGAGAGCATGTTGACCACCACCGAGCCGCTCTCAGGCCCGATCTCGGCGTCCAGCTCCTGCTGCAGCACCCGGGCTGCCTCTTCAATGCGCTCGGCGGCACGGGCGGTGACGTCAACGGAGACACCCTCCGGCATCTCGAGCTGGGCGTGGACCCGGTCGCCTTCGACGGCCGGGAAGAAGCCGAAGACCACCCTGCCGCTGGCGATCAGGGCGACGGCCAGGATCAGCACGCCCAGACCGATGGCGGCCGTGGCGTATCGCCACTCGATGGCGCGCGCCAGGAGCGGCTGGTAGCGATGCTGCGCGAAGTGTTCGAGCCCTCCGGACAGGCGGCTCTGCAGGGTGTTCCAGCGCTTCGACAGGCCGTGGCTGGCTTCGTTGTGGTTGCGATGGGCCAGGTGCGCCGGGAGGATGAGCTGCGACTCGATGATGCTGAACACCAGGGCGATGATCACTACGTAGCCGATCACGCCGAAGAAGTCGGCCATGCGCCCCGGAACGATGATCAGCGGCAGAAACGCGGCCATGGTGGTCAGCACGCCGAAGATCACCGGGATCGACACCTCGCGCGTGCCGTCGATGGCGGCCTGCACCGGGTCCTTGCCCATCTGCTCGTGCCCGTAGACGCGCTCGCCGACGACGATGGCATCGTCGACCAGGATGCCGAGCACCAGAATGAACGCCATCACGGTGATGGTGCTGATGGAGATGTCGGCGTAGGGAAACACCGCCAGGGTCCCCAGCAGGGCGATGGGGATGCCGGCGGCCACCCACATGGCCAGGCGGAAGCGCAGGAACAGGGCGAGGATGATGACCACCAGCACCAGGCCGGAAAGGGCCGTGTTGGTCAGGGTGTCGAGACGCTCGGTGAGCTGGCGGCTCTCGTCGGTCCAGATGGTGAGGTCGATGCCGGGGGGCAGCAGGGCCTGATAGTCGCGCACGTAGGCCTTGATGTCGCGCGCCATCTGGATCGTGTCTTCCTTCCCGACCTGGTAGACCTTCACCACCACGGCGGGGTCGCCGTTGAAGCGGGCCCGCAGGTCGCCTTCCTCGAAGGCGTCGCGGACGCTGGCGATCTCGTTCAGCATCACCCGCGAGCCGTCGGGGCGGGTAAGCACCACGATGTCCTCGAACTCGGGGCCCCAGTACGACTGACCCTTGGTGCGCAGCAGGATCTCGCCGCCCTCGGTGCGGATGCTGCCGCCCGGCATGTCGAGCGAGGCATTGCGCACCGCGTTGGCAACCTGGTCGAGCGTCAGGCCGTAGCGGCGCAGCTCGTACTCCGGGACCTCGATGGAGATCTCGTAGGGGCGCACGTAGGCCAGCGAGACCTGCGAGACGCCCTTCAGTGCCGCGATGTCGTCGCGGACCTCCTTGCCCACCTCCTTGAGCGTGCGTTCGTCCGCCTGGCCGGAAATGGCGATCTGCACCACGCCGCGGGTGATCATGGCCTTTGAGACGATGGGCTTCTCGGTCTCCGCCGGCAGCCCCTGCACGCCGTCGACACGACTCTTGATCTCGTTCATCACCTCGTTTTCGTCGGCATCGAGCAGAAGCTCGGCGAGCACGCTGCAGGCACCCTCCACCGCGGTGGTGCGGATCTTGTCGATGCCCTCCACCCCCTCGATGGCCTCTTCGATGCGCAGGCACACGCCCTGCTCGGACTCCTCCGGCGCGGCGCCCAGGTAGGGCACGCTGATGCTCACCATCTGGATGTTGATGTTGGGGAACTCTTCCTGATGGACGGTGAGCAACGCCAGGCCGCCGCCCACCAGCAGCACGCTCATCAGCAGATTGGCCGCAACCGGATTGCGGGTAAACCAGGCAATGGCTCCGTGCATGGCTGCTGTGTCCCGGGTCAGCCGGAGACCGGGCGGACGGTCATGCCATCCACGGCGGTCTGCAGCGGCGAGATGCAGACGCGCTCACCCGGCGCCAGCCCGCCCCGGACCAGCACCTCGTCCTGATACAGACGCAGCGGGTCGATCTGCCGGTAGCGCAGCCGGTCTTCGGCATCCACCACCAGCACGCGGTTGTCCTCGCGAAGGGCCGATCGCGGCAGCACCACCACGTCCTCCGCCAGCAGGCCCTCGATCTCAGCGTTCACAAAGAGACCCACGGACATGGGGGTGGCGGCACCGTCGTTGTCTACCCGGGCGACCACGTACAGCATGCGGCTCGAGGTGTCGATCTGGGCTTCGGTTCGGACGATGCGCCCGTGCCACTTTAGACGCTGGCCGCCGTAGTCGGCCCATAGGGTCACGGCCGGCTGCTGGTCCGGCGGCAGCTCGCCGCGCGCGCCCAACGGCAGGTTCAGAAACGCGAGCTGGCGGTCGGCGATGGGCAGGCGTACCTCGGCGTCGGCGCTCGCGTACAGGGTGGCAATGGGATTGCCGCGGGAAACGAACTGGCCGATGTCCACCGAGCGACGCCGCACCAGCCCGGTGAAAGGCGCGCGGATCACGGTGCGCTCGAGATCGCGGCGGGCCTGATCCATGGCGGCCTGGGCGTCCTGCAACGTCGCTTCGGCGATGCGGTGGGCGCGCAGGGCCGTTTCCAGCGTCGACCGGCTGGCGAGCTGGCGCGCCTCCAGGCTTTCCATGCGGGTGAGCTCGAAGCGGGCGTGCTCCTGCTCCGCGGCCGCTCGCTGCAGGGCCGCCTCGGCGCGTTCGAGCGCGGTGCGGTAGTCCTGGTCCTCGAGCCGCAGCAGCTCGTCGCCGGCCTCGAAGCCGCCGCCGTTCACCAGCGATGGTGAGATCCAATGCACCCGGCCCGAGACCTCGGGGATGAGCTCGGTCTCGGTGTTCGGCGCCACCGTGCCCTGAGAGTGCACGGTGAGCTGCACGGATTGGGGGATCACCGCCAGCACCCGCACCGTGGTGGGCACCGGCTCCGGGATGCTGGGCTCGAGGCGCGGGCTGGTGGCCAGCAGGGTGAGGGCGCCGAACAGCGCCGCCACGACGATCAGACCGGGAACGACGAGCTTGCGAATCATGAGCTGGCTACCTGTTGGGGCCGCGATGGCGCCTGACGCAGGGTGGCGAACGCCCTGCGGGCCGCATCCCGGTTGAAATCGGACCATGTCTTGAAGATGCCGCGCACGGCCTCGGCATCGCGTGCGGCCAGCGCGGCGTCGAGCTGCGCGGCGTGGCGGCGATGGGCGTCCGTGTCGATGGCGATGCGGCCTTCGAGCACGGCCATGCGCGGCGCGAACTGGGCGAGCAGGGCGCGAGCGATGAGCTGGCAGACCAGGTTGCCGCTGGCCGCCATGATGGCGCTCATGAGCTCGAAGCGGGCCTCCGTGGCGAGGACGTCTGCGTCCGGCCGGCTGAGTACCTGCACGCGCTCGCGGATGGTGGCGAGCTCGGCGTCGGTGGCGCGGCGCACGGCCGATTCGGCCGCCAGGGTGATCAGGTGCTGCATGACCACCAGGATCTGGTCCACCAGATCTTCGTCGGGCACGTCGCCGATGGCCAGCAGGTGGCCAATGACGTCGAGGCTGGCTTCGTTGAGCGGCGCCACCCGGGCACCGCCCGGTTGGATGCAGGCGATGCCGAGCTGCTCCAGCTTCTTCATGGCTTCCCGGACCGCGCCGCGGTTGGCGTCGAATCGCGCCGCCAGGTCGCGCTCGGACGGCAGGCGCTCGCCGGTGCGGTACTGGCCGACCAGGATGTCCCGAGTGAGGCTGTCGGCGATTTCTTCGTGCTTGCGAACGGTCATGGCGCGTCGGGCTCCCTGGCCTGACCATATCTGTCAGACCAAATCTGTCTGACCAGGTTGGTCAGACCAAAAACGAGGGGCATTCTACGGAAGTCGCCGACGATGTCCAGCCCGGGCCCGTCGAAAGGCGATGGCGGTCACAGCGCCTGATCCGTTGCGGCCATTGCGCTACACTGGGCCGCCCTCCCGCGCGTCGCAGCAACATGGTTCACGCTCTGGCCGAGTTCGAGGTCGATTCCAGCTATCAGCCCGCCGGCGACCAGCCCGAGGCGATCAGGCGGCTGGTGGAGGGCCTGGAATCGGGGCTGTCGCATCAGACCCTGCTCGGCGTGACCGGGTCGGGCAAGACCTTCAGCGTCGCCAACGTGATCCAGACGGTCCAGCGCCCGACCCTGGTTCTGGCACCCAACAAGACCCTGGCCGCTCAGCTCTACGGCGAGTTCAAGGCGTTCTTCCCGAAGAACGCCGTGGAGTACTTCGTCTCTTACTACGACTACTACCAGCCCGAGGCCTATGTGCCTTCTTCCGACACCTATATCGAGAAGGACGCCTCGGTGAACGCCCACATCGAGCAGATGCGGCTGTCGGCAACCAAGGCCCTGCTGGAGCGCCGGGACACCATCATCGTCGCCTCGGTGTCGGCCATCTACGGCCTCGGCGACCCGCAGTCGTACCTGCGCATGGTGCTGCACCTCGACCGCGGCGATAAGGTGGATCAGCGCTACATCATCACCCGCCTGGCGGAGCTGCAGTACACGCGCAACGACATGGCGTTTCAGCGCGGCACCTATCGGGTGCGTGGTGACGTGGTGGACATCTTTCCGGCGGAGTCCGAGAAGGAGGCGGTGCGGGTCGAGCTGTTCGACGACGAGATCGAGAACATCTCCGTGTTCGACCCGCTCACCGGCGAGATCGTCAATCGGGTGCCGCGCTACACCGTATTCCCGAAGACCCATTACGTCACCCCGCGCGAGCGCATCCTCGGCGTGCTCGACGAGATTCGCGACGAGCTGAAGGATCGGCTCGAGTACCTGCACCAGCACAACAAGCTGGTGGAAGCGCAGCGGCTCGAGCAGCGCACGCGCTTCGATCTCGAGATGATCAAGGAGCTCGGCTATTGCAACGGCATCGAGAACTACTCCCGCTACCTCTCCGGCCGCGGCCCGGGTGAGCCGCCGCCGACGCTGTTCGACTACCTGCCCAGTGATGCGCTGCTGATCATCGACGAGAGCCATGTCACCGTGCCCCAGATCGGCGGCATGTACAAAGGCGACCGCTCGCGCAAGGAGACGCTGGTGGAGTACGGCTTCCGGTTGCCCTCGGCGCTGGACAACCGGCCGCTGCGCTTCGACGAGTGGGAACGCCTGGCGCCGCAGACCATCTTCGTGTCGGCCACCCCGGCCGACTACGAGGCGAAGATGTCCGGTCAGGTGGTGGAGCAGGTGGTGCGGCCCACGGGTCTGGTAGACCCCCAGGTGGAGGTGCGCCCCGCATCCAGCCAGGTGGACGACCTGTTCGGCGAGATCCGCGCCACGGTCAGCGCCGGCGAGCGGGTGCTGGTCACCACGCTCACCAAGCGCATGGCGGAAGATCTGACCGACTACCTGGACGACCACGGCGTCCGGGTACGCTATCTGCACTCCGACATCGATACCGTGGAGCGCATGGAGATCATCCGCGATCTGCGCCTCGGCGAGTTCGACGTGCTGGTGGGCATCAACCTGCTGCGGGAAGGCCTCGACATGCCGGAGGTGTCGCTGGTGGCCATTCTCGATGCCGACAAGGAGGGGTTCCTGCGTGCCGAGCGGTCGCTGATTCAGACCATCGGCCGGGCAGCGCGCAACGTCAACGGCCGGGCCATCCTCTATGCCGACAAGGTCACGGGCTCGATGCAGCGCGCCATGGACGAGACCGAGCGCCGCCGCACCAAGCAGGTGGCATTCAATGCCGAGCACGGCATCACGCCGCAGACGATTCTGAAACGCGTAGCGGACGTCATGGAGGGCGCGCGCTCGGCCACGCCCGGCATGGGGCGGCGTAGCGCCGCGGCCGCCGGCCGTCGTGCCCGTCAAGAAGAGCTGGAGATTCCCGACGATCCGCGCGCGCTCGGGCGGCTGCTCGAGAAGCTGGAGGCGCAGATGCTCGAGCACGCCCGCAATCTGGAGTTCGAGGAGGCCGCCGCCATGCGCGATCGCATCAAGGAGATCCGCGGCGAGCGGCTGATGGCCTGAGGGCGGGCCGCTGCGCTCAGTCCACCTCTTCGATCTCGACCGTACCCTCGCGGTCTTCCAGCACCTCCGGGTCTAAATCGTACGGGTCCGGCTCCTTGGGGATGAACCAGGGCCGCCAGTGGGTCACCGGCACGTCGAGGTCGCGGGGCTGCACCAGACGCACGAACTCGCCGTCGTCGGTGAGAATCGCGTACTCCACCCCCTTGCCCGGCGGCTTCTGGCTGACCACGTAGTCGCCGGCCTCGTTGACGTAGGCATAGACCTCGGCGTGGACCGTGGTCGAGCAAAGCGATCCGGCCAGCAGTATGACGGTGAGCGTCCATGGTCGCGTCATGATGAAACCCCGGGGGTGAAGCGGATCGGCATGCGGCGGATGCCGGAGATGAAGTTGGACGCCAGCCATTCCGGCGGCTCGGTGAGCTCGATGTCGTGCAGGCGCGTGAGCACCTCGGTGAGCATGCAGTCGATCTCCACCCGGGCGATGTGCTGGCCGAGGCAGACGTGGGTGCCGGCGCCGAAGGCGATGTGGCCGTTGTCGGCGCGGCGGATGTCCAGGGTGTCCGGTGCGTCGAAGCGGCGCGGGTCGCGGTTGGCGGCGCCGAAGTAGCGCACCACCTTGTCGCCGGCGCGGATCTTCTGACCGGCGATCTCGGTGTCGGCCAGCGCCGTGCGGCGCATGTAGATCACCGGCGATACCCAGCGCAGCAGCTCGTCGCGGGCGCCGGGCACCAGCGATGGATCGGCGCGCAGCGCCGCCAGATGCTGCGGGTGCGACAGCAGGGCATGCAGCCCGCCTGCCACCAGGTTGCGGGTGGTGTCGCCGCCGGCGTCGATCAGCAGCAGGAAGAAAAGCTGGAAGTCCACCAGATCGAGGCGCTGGCCGTCGACCTCGGCATGGACGATCTGGCTCGCCAGATCGTCGCCCCGGCGCGCCAGCTTGTCGGCGTAGAGCCCCTCGGCGTACTGGAACATCTGCATGACCGCCTGCAGCTGCGCACCTTCGGGCAGCGTTTCCGGTGCGGAATGGATGGTCTCGGTGAGCGCGTAGAGCTTGCGGCCGTCGTCGAGCGGCATGCCCATCAGCTCGGCGATGACGAACGATGGCAGCTCGCCGGCAATGTCCGCCACGAAGTCGCACTCGCCGCGCTCGATCACGGCATCGACGATCTGCCGCGACAGTGCCTCGATGCGCGGGCGCAGCTCGTTGGCCGGGCCCCGGGTGAACTCGCGGCTGATGATCTTGCGGAATCGGGTGTGGTCTGGCGGATCCATCATCAGCATCATCTTGTGATCGCCCACCTGGAAGCTGGTGCCCTGAGCCGGGTCGGTGATCATGATGGTGGGCTCGGAGGAGAACGTCTTCGGGTCGCGACCCACCGCGTCCACGTCGGCATAGCGAGTCACGGCCCAGAACCCGGGCCCGTTCGGCTCTTCATGCCAGTAGCAGGGTGCGTGCTCGCGCAACCACGCGTACTGGTCCAGCGGATGGCCCTGGGAGAAGGACTGTGGGTCGAGCAGGTCGATGCGCATGCCCCGCAATATCGCCCGGCCGCGGCGGTGTGTCCAGAGCGGGTGGCGCAGCGCGACAATTGTGTAGAATCCTAAGGGTTAATGGTCGCGGGGTGGGAGGTCGTAGCTGCATGTGGATGCGTCGCTGTCTGTTGGTAGCCGTCGGGCTGATGTGGGGCGTGCCATCGTGGGGTGGCGAGGATGTGTGCTCGAACGTCTCGAGCGATGAGAAGCAGCTCTACTGGGGCGACCTGCACGTCCACACAGCATGGTCGCTGGACGCCTATGCCTTCGGGTCGATTGCCACGCCGGCAGATGCGTATGCGTTCGCAAAGGGTCAGCCGTTGCGGCTGGCAAACGGGGAGCAGGTGGTGATCGATCGGCCTCTGGATTTTGCTGCCGTCACCGATCACTCCGAGACCTTCGACGTGATGTTCCTGTGCACTGATCCGGGCTACCGTGACGACGGCTACTGCCGCGCCATGCGCGATCTGCACTCCCGTCGCGAAGGTCGTCGCATATTCACCGATTACCTCCTGCCGATGATCACGCCCGAAGTTCCGGCTCCTGCGGCTTTGTGCGCCGACGACGAAGTGGACTGCGCGGCGGCCAGCAGGGGACAGTGGCGCCGGATGCAGGAAGTAGCCAATCAAGCCAACGAACCCTGCGAGTTCAGCGCGCTCATCGGCTACGAGTGGTCGGCGTCTCCCGGCGGACGGCACTGGCATCGCAACGTCATCTTCCGTTCCGCGTCGGTGCCGGACCAGGCGTTCGACTTCATACGATATCCGAACGTTGCCCGGCTCTGGCAGGCGCTCGATGATCATTGCCTGCCGGCGGAAGGATGCGACGCCCTGGCGATTCCCCACAACATAAACTGGGCCGACGGCGGCGGGTTCTCGGTTTCCTCGGAGTCGCCGCAGACGCTGGCGCTGCGGGCGCGGTTCGAGCGCCTGGCTGAGGTCCACCAGGAAAAAGGCAGCAGCGAGTGCCTGCCGCACGATCGCGCCTCGGCGGAGGATGACTGTGCGTTCGAACGCCTGACCGCGAACTTCGCTCAGCAGCATGTCGGTGGCGGAGACAACGATTCGCCTGAAGACGCGTGGGCGCGCATGCGTTCGACCTACTATCGAACGCTGCTGGGTGAGGGTTTGAAGAGCCTGGCGGCAGAGGGCTCGGAGCTGAACCCGCTGAAGCTGGGCGCCGTAGGATCCACCGACAGTCACTTCGGCACCGCGGGCAGGGTTCAGGAGAAGGGCTACTGGGGAAGCATGTCGATGCTCTGGCAGCCCGATGAAGCGCGTATCTCCCAGGACGGCTACAACCCTGGCGGGCTGGTTGCGGTATGGGCGATTCAGAACACTCGCGAGGCGATCTTCGATGCGCTCAAGCGGCGCGAAGCGTTCGCAACCAGCGGCCCCCGTATCAGTCTTCGCTTCGGCATCGCGCCAGAAGGAGCCTGCGCGCGACCGGGTGTCCAGTTCGATGTTCCCATGGGCGGCACGCTCAACGCCGCACGGGCTCCGCACTTCGTCATCATGGCTGGCCGGGACGCGGCGATGCTTGGGGAGGTGCAACTGGTCAAGGGCGAGGTGCGCAATGGTGACGTCGTTGAGTCGGTGCACACCGTCGACACCTATCCGGATGGGGCTGCTGCGGTGTGTGTCGAGTGGCGTGATGACAAATTCTTCAGCGAGGCGCCGGCATACTGGTACGCCCGCGTCATCGAGATGCCGACGCCTCGGTGGACGAAGCACCTGTGCGAGGCGATGGGGCGCTGCGACGAATTTCCCGACGCGGATGCGATGGTGCGTGAGCGAGCCTGGTCATCACCGATCTGGTACGAGCCCGGTCGCGACTAGCGGGCAGCCAACGGCCCCATCCGCCGCTCATCCCGCCAACTACTTCGGTACCTAAGGGGTTTGCGATGCAGGCTCTGCCTGTTTATCATCCTCGGCTTGGGTGATGGCGCCGCTGCGTCGCTGTCGCATTGCTGCGGGTCTGGCCGAGAGGGAGAGGGTCATGTCGAATGCTATCTGGAGATTGGTGGTGCTGGGCTCGATGAGCGCACTTGGCACTCATGGTCACGCTGCGACCTCTGAGCCGTCAGGGACGACAGCCGGTATCGAGGAGGTCGTCGTTACGGCTCAGAAGCGTGAGCAGAGCCAGCAGGATGTACCCATCTCCATGGCGGCGTTTACCGGGGAAATGGTGGAGTCAGCGGGCGCCTTCGACATCACCGGCATCAATGGATTGGCGCCCAACATCATTCTTCAGACTCAGGGGTTGGTTCCGAACGTGCCGATGTTCGCCATTCGCGGCATGAATCACAGCGATCCTGACCCGAACAGCGACCCCAAGATCAGCACCGTGATCGACGGGGTGTACGTTCCGTTCGTGGCGGGCGCATTGCTGGATCTGTTCGATCTGGAACGCGTGGAGATTCTTCGTGGTCCGCAGGGCACGCTGTTCGGTAAGAACAACCTGGCGGGAACGGTGAACGTCACCACCGCCAAGCCGACCGGCGAGTTCGGAACCACGTTGCGGGCCACGGTTGGCGACAACGGCCTGCGGCACTATCAGGCCCGGGTCAATACCGACAGCTTCGGTGGCGACAGATTCGCGGCCAAGCTGGCGCTCAGCAAGCGCGACTACGACGGATTTTCCAAGGACGTCAACACGGGGTCGAGGCTCGGTGGTGTGGATGTACGGGCCGCGCGCGGGTCTCTGACCTTTGTGCCGAACGATACGATGGATGCAACGCTGGTCGTTGACTACACGAAGGATGAGGTGGATGGTCCCGCCGGTCACAGCCTCGGCGTGCCGGCAATTGCGGGTCGGGTCTATCGGTCGTCTCAGTCGTTTGATCCGTTCACGGAGACGGAGACGCTGGGTGTCAGTCTCCAGAGCAACTGGTCTTTGGGCGAAGGTGTGGTTTCCCTGGTGGCCGGTCATCGCGACCTGGAGTACTTCAACCGCGGAGACTTCGATGGGCTCCCCAACAATCCCGGCCTCGATGTCGTTCGAGACTTCGAGGGCGACTATCAAAGCGTCGAGCTAAGGTACTCGAGCCCGTTGGATGGTGCCTTCGACTACGTGGCGGGCCTTTACTACATCCAGGACGAGTGGACTCAGATCAATGACGTTATCGTGAATCCGGTGGTGAAGACGTTCGGCATCAACGAGCAGGAGGGTCGAAGCGTCGCGGCGTTTGCCCAAGCCAATTTTCACTTGCACGAAGATTGGACGCTGACCCTGGGTGGGCGTTACACGCGGGACAAGAAGGAGTTCGGTCTGCTGAGTCAGACCATCGTCAACAACGCGATTGTTTCAGAGTTCGTCGTCCCGAAATCAGACACGTGGGACAACTTCTCCCCGAGGGTCGCGGTGGAGTACCGAGCCTCAGAGCAGGCGATGCTTTACGCATCCGTGTCCCAGGGATACAAGGGTGGCGGCTACAACTCCCGTGGCACGCTGCCGGAGAACATCGGGCCGTACGATGAAGAGACCGTGACGGCGTACGAACTGGGTATCAAGAGTGATTGGCTGGAAGGCATGCTCCGCTTCAACGGGGCCGTGTTCTTCAATCAGTTCGAGGATCTGCAGTCGTCGGTGACGCGGCAGGGCTCCGTTCGGACCGAAAACATCACGACCAACATCGCCGAGGTCGAGACGTCGGGAGTCGAGGTAGAGCTCGCGTGGCTCCCGATTCCCGAACTGCAGTTGGGACTCAATCTGGCATACCTGAAGAGCGAGTACACGGAGTTCTGCGATGACGTCAACGGACCGTCGCCAACGCCGTTCGCGTCGGACTGCGGTGGGGCGGTAACGCCTGTCATCGTGGACGGGGCCACGCAGTATCTGGTCGCCGAAGACCAGACCTACCTCGATCTGGCCAACGCGCCGAAGTACAGCGGCAGCGTGTCAGCCGACTACGACATACCGGTGCGCACTGGCTCGCTGGCTCTGCATGGCGATGTTCGCTATACGAGCAGATACAACACCTGGGGGCGTGACAACGACCCTGGATTCGAGCGTGATGCGGTGGCCTTGGTCAATGCCAACATCAGCTACCGGGATCATGACGGCCGGTATCAGATCATGGTTTACGGGCGCAACCTGACCGACAAGGAAGTCATGTCCGGTGCGATCAGGACGGGCGTGAACCCCCTGATTCAGTACTATCAGCCGCCGCGGGAGTTCGGCGTCACGGCGACCGTCACCTTCTGAGGCTCGATGAGCGATCTTCGCCGGCGCTGCCGTGCCTCGTGACGGCTCGCCTAGGGGCTCAGCCCTGGCTCAGGCCCCCAGTCGCATCTGGCGGGCGCGTCCGCCGCGTCGGTAAGGTTTCGACAGCAGCAAGCCCGGATCGAGCCGGCCGTAAAGGGCGATGGCGTTCTCTATGTAGCCTGATGTGTCGACGTGGGTGAGCAGCAGGTCGCTGGGCTCGGCGTTTTTCAGCGTGGTTCATAGACCCGGCGCGGGATTCGGCCCTCGATGAGGCCCTTGCGGCAGTGGTTTGAGTGGTAGGCGCGCCCGGATTCGAACCGGGGACCTCTACCATGTCAAGGTAGCGCTCTAACCAACTGAGCTACGCGCCTGAAACGAGCCACCGGTGACAGCCTGCCGGTGTCGGTGCAGGCCGCGAACTTTATCGGAGCGCACCCCGCAAGTCGAGTCGTAGGGGAAATCACGGGTTTCGGCAGCCGGAACGCGCCGCCAGACTTTAGGCCACAAAATCGATTGGAGATCCGGCATGGCTGGCAAGTTCGAGCTCTACAAGGACAAAGCGGGAGAGTTCCGCTTCCGCCTGAAAGCTTCCAATGGCCAGAACATTCTCGCCAGCGAAGGGTACTCGGCCCGCAAATCCGCCCTGGGCGGTGTAGAGTCGGTAAAAAAGAATGCCGCAGTACCGGCGCGATTCGAGACCAAGAGCTCGAGCAACGGCAAGTGGTACTTCGTGTTGAAGGCGGCCAATGGCCAGGACATCGGCCGTAGCGAACTTTACGATTCCGAGGCTTCCTGCGCATCCGGGATCCAGTCGGTTGCCAGCCACGCGCCGGAAGCCGCCCTGGTCGATCTCACTACTTAGGCCCCAGCGTCCGGCCCATCGAGGCTTGCGCCAACCCGGTCTTGTGCAGCGCACGGCAGGCGGCGTAAAATTCGCGCCGCTGTCGGCATGCGTGAGGGTGCGGATGGCTTGTCCCGCGGTGCTTGGGCATTGGCGGGCGATGCATGGTCGGCCAATCCCCGGAGAGACAGGGGACGGGCGGCCGTTTTGCGTATGTGTATCCGACGGCCGCGATCGGGTAGGAGATTTGCCAGGGATGATGGAGAACGCCTATTAAAAAGGGTGGAGCTAAGCGCGTCGAAAAGTCACTTCTCAATGAAGAGATTCGTGCGACGAAAGTGCGCTTGATCGGAGCCGACGGCAGTCAGGTCGGCGTGGTGCCACGGAGCGACGCCCTGGACGAAGCCCGCCGGGCCGGTCTCGATCTGGTGCTGATTGCGCCTGACGCCGAGCCGCCGGTGGTCAAGGTCATGGACTACGGCAAGCACCTCTTCGAGCTGAAGAAGACCAAGGCAGCTCAGCGCAAGAAGCAGAAGCAGATCCAGATCAAAGAGGTGAAGTTCCGGCCCGGTACGGAAGAAGGCGACTATCAGGTCAAGCTGCGCAACCTGAAGCGCTTCCTCGAAGACGGAGACAAGGCCAAGGTGTCGTTGCGCTTTCGCGGCCGTGAGGTGGTGCATCCGGAGATCGGCTTGCAGCTCATGACGCGCATCGCGGAAGACCTTTCGGAGATGGGGCAGGTGGAATCCGAGCCCAAGTTCGAAGGTCGGCAGATGATCATGGTCGTGGCTCCCAGCAAAAAAACGAAGAAGGCCTCGAAAGCCCCAGAGACTCAGTAACTTTGAGCGCCCCAGGTCCTAGAGGCTGAAGGGCAGACAGATAGCGGAGCAGATAATGCCGAAGATGAAATCCAACTCCGGCGCGGCGAAGCGTTTTCGCCGTACCGCCAGCGGGTACAAGCACCGCCAGGCGAACCGGAATCACATCCTGACCAAGAAAGCCTCGAAGCGGAAACGTCAGCTTCGCGGGCTGGAAGCCGTATCACCGTCCGATGTCGGACGCATCCGGCGCATGTTGCCGACCAAGGCCCGATAAGGAGGACGCCGCATGTCGAGAGTAAAGCGTGGCGTCGCGAGCCGAGCCCGGCGCAAGAAGGTATTAAAGGCGGCGAAGGGTTACTACGGTGCCCGCAGCCGGTCGTTCAAGGTCGCCAAGCAGGCGGTCATCAAGGCGGGTCAGTACGCCTATCGTGACCGCCGTCAGCGCAAGCGCCAGTTCCGCAACCTGTGGATCATCCGCATCAATGCGGGCGCGCGCGAGCACGGGCTGTCTTACAGCCGATTTATCGCCGGCCTCAAGAAGGCGGCGATCGAGGTAGACCGGAAGGTGCTGGCCGATCTGGCCATGCACGAGCCGGCGGCCTTCGCGGTGCTGGCCGACAAGGCCAAGGCGGCGCTGGAGGCCGAGGTCGCGCAAGCGGCCTGAGCCTGAGCCCGGGCGCCGCAGGTCGGCGCCCGGCATCGAGAGACGTCTTCTGGAGGTCTGCCCGGCAGCCTGCCCGGAAGCGGCCGCACGCGAGCGGCGAGATGACAGAAGGGAAGGGCGAGAGTTCTTCCCTTTTTTGTTGGCCCATCCTTCGCTGTCGTTGGGTCCACGGAGAGCACGGCATGAGCGCAGAACTGGATCAGACGCTGGCGCAGCTCGAACGCGAGGCGCACAGCGCACTCGAAGCGGCCGCGGACGAGCGCGCCCTGGACGAGGTGAGGGTCAGATTCCTCGGCAAGAAGGGCGCGCTGACCGCGCAGCTTAAATCCCTGGGTCAGCTCGATGCGGCTGACCGGCCGGCGGCCGGTGCCCGCATCAACACGGTGAAGGAGCGGCTGCAGGACGCCCTGAACGAGCGCAAGGCGGCGCTCTCGTCGGCGCAGCTCTCGGCGGCGCTGGCGGCCGAACGGGTGGACGTCACGCTGCCCGGGCGGCGGCAGAGCGGCGGCGGTCTCCACCCGGTGACCCAGGCCATGCTGCGCATCGAGGAGATCTTTGCCGGCGCCGGCTACTCGGTGGTCACGGGGCCGGAGGTGGAAGACGACTACCACAACTTCGAGGCGCTCAACATTCCGGCGCACCACCCCGCGCGCGCCATGCACGATACCTTTTACTTCGCAGACGGCAGTCTGCTGCGTACCCACACGTCGCCTTCCCAGGTGCACGTCATGGAGCGCCAGCAGCCGCCCATTCGCGTGATCTGTCCCGGTCGCGTGTACCGGCGCGATTCCGATCTGACCCACAGCCCCATGTTCCAGCAGGTCGAGGGGCTTGTGATCGACCGCGGCATCAGCTTCGCCGACCTGAAGGGCACGGTCATCGAGTTTCTGCAGCGCTTCTTCGAGAAGGACCTGGACGTGCGCTTCCGCCCTTCCTACTTCCCCTTCACCGAGCCATCGGCGGAGGTGGACGTGCAGTGCGTGCACTGCCTGGGCAGCGGCTGCCGCGTCTGCAGCCAGACCGGCTGGCTCGAGGTCATGGGCTGCGGGCTGGTGCACCCCAACGTGCTCGAGATGTCCGGCATCGACAGCGAGACCTACTCCGGGTTCGCGTTCGGCATGGGCGGCGACCGGCTCGCCATGCTGCTCTATGCCGTGGACGACCTGCGGCTCTTCTACGACAACGATCTGCGGTTCCTCCGGCAGTTCAACTGATCCGCGGAGAAAGGAGCGCTCATGAAGTTCAGTGAAGCCTGGCTGCGGGAATGGGTGAACCCTGCCATCGATCGTGATGCCCTGTTCGCCCAGCTCACCATGGCCGGTCTCGAGGTCGAGGGCGCCGAGCCCGTGGCGGGCGCCTTCGCCGGCGTGGTGGTGGGCGAGGTGCTGAGCGTGCGCCGGCATCCAGACGCCGAGAAGCTGTCGGTGTGCGAGGTGACCGATGGCGCGGAGCGGTTTCAGGTAGTGTGCGGGGCGCCCAACGTGCGCGACGGCATGCGCACCGCGTTCGCCCGCGTGGGCGCGCTGCTGCCGGGCGACCTGAAGATCCGCAAGGCCAAGCTGCGCGGCGTGGAGTCGCACGGCATGCTCTGCAGCGCCGCCGAGCTGGGCCTCGGCGACGATCACGACGGCATCATGGATCTGGGAGACGGGGCGGCCACCGGCGCCGACCTGCGCGAGGCGCTCGCCCTCGACGATGTGATCGCCGAGCTCAACATCACGCCGAACCGGGGCGACTGCCTGTCGCTGCGCGGGCTCGCGCGTGAGGTCGGGGTGCTGAACGACCTGGCCGTGCGCGAGCCCGAAGATGTGGCGGTGGCGCCCGCCATCGACGACGCCTTTCCGGTGGTGCTGACGGCGCCGGAGGGCTGTCCGCGCTACCTGGGACGGGTGGTGCGCGGCATCGATATCACCCGGCCGAGCCCGGCGTGGCTGGTGGAGAAGCTGCGGCGCTGTGGGTTGCGCAGCATCGACCCGGTGGTGGACGTCACCAACTACGTGATGCTCGAGCTGGGTCAGCCCATGCATGCCTTCGATCTGGCGCGGCTGCGGGGGCGCATCGACGTCCGCCAGGCTCGATCGGGCGAGACGTTGACGCTGCTCGACGGTCAGTCGGTCAACCTGCACGAGTCGTCGCTGCTGATCACTGACGACGACGGCCCGGTCGCCATGGCCGGGGTGATGGGCGGCGAGCGCAGCGGCGTGCAGGACGACACCCGCGACGTCTTTCTCGAGTGTGCCTTCTTCGCGCCGCTGGCCGTCGCCGGCACGGCGCGCCGCTATGGCCTGCACACCGATGCCTCGCAGCGCTACGAACGGGGCGTGGATCATGCGTTGCAGCACCGGGCCATGGAACGGGCCACCCGGCTGCTGCTCGACATCGTCGGCGGTGCGGCAGGACCGGTCTGCGAGTCGGTGGCACCCGAGCACCTGCCGCCGGCCGTCACGGTGCGGTTGCGGGAGCGTCGGCTGCGTGCCCTGTTGGGGGTGGAGATTGATCCCGCGGACGTTGACCAGGCCCTGCTGCGCCTGCACTTCCGCCTCGTCGAGCGCGTCGAGACGGGCGACGACGGCGTCTGCTGGACCATCGAATCGCCGAGCCACCGCTTCGACATCGAGCGCGAGGTTGATCTGGTCGAGGAGGTGTGCCGCATCTACGGCTACAACCGGGTGACGCCCAGGCGACCGGTGACCGGCCTGGCGCTGCGCGAGGTGCCGCGTACCGAGACCCCCGAGCCGACGCTGAAGCGTCGGCTGGCGGCCCTCGGCTGGCAGGAGGCGGTCACGTACAGCTTCGTGGATCCGCGCCTGGTCGACCTGCTGGACCCGGGCGCCGACCCGCTGCGGCTGGCCAACCCGATGTCGCTGGAGCAGGCGGTGATGCGCACCAACCTGCTGCCGGGGCTGGTGGGCGCGCTGCGGGCCAATCTGGCCCGGCAGCAGGAACGGGTGCGGCTGTTCGAGGTGGGGTTGTGCTTCCATCCCGGAGCCGAGCTCACCCAGACTGCCTGGGTGGGCGGCGTCTGCTGCGGCAGCCGGCTGCCGGTGAACTGGGCTCAGCCGGGCGAACCGGCGGACTTCTTCGACGTCAAGGGCGTGGTGGAGCAACTCGTCGAGGCCGGAGGCCCGCGGCGGATCGAATACCAGGCAACGGTGGACCCGGTGCTGCATCCCGGGCAGGCGGCCACGCTGCTGATCGACGGTGAGACCGCCGGACGGCTGGGTCGGCTGCATCCTGAAATCGAAGCCCGAATGGAAATTACAAAGCCTGTCTATCTATTTGAAATCAAAGCCGAGATGCTGCTGAGGCAAGCGCTACGTCGGCATCGGGGCATCTCACGATTCCCCAGCGTGCGCCGGGATCTTGCCCTCGTGGTCGGTCTCGACGTGCCGGCGGGCGCCGTCGAGTCGGTTGTCCGGGAGACCCTGGGCGACATTCTGGTCGACTTCAGGCTCTTTGACGTTTATCAGGGTAAGGGTATTGATTCTAATGAGAAAAGTCTGGCGGTGGGCTTGACCTTGCAGGACGCCTCGGCCACTCTTACCGACGATCAGATCGGACGCTACACACAGCGTGTGGTGACGGCGTTGCAGGAGGCCGTGGGCGCCCGTCTGCGTTGAGTCGAGCCAACGCAACAGAACAACGATACCGATTCGACGAAGAGAGAAGGGGAGGCCCCGAGTTGAGTGCTCTGACCAAGGCGCAGATGGCAGACCGGCTGTTCGAGGAGCTTGGCCTCAACAAGCGCGAAGCCAAGGAGATCGTCGAGATGTTCTTCGACGAGATTCGCAACTCGCTGGAGAAGAACGAGCAGGTGAAGCTGTCGGGATTCGGCAACTTCGATCTGCGGGAGAAGGGAGAGCGGCCGGGCCGCAACCCCAAGACCGGAGAGGAGATCCCGATCTCGGCGCGTCGCGTGGTGACGTTCCGGCCGGGCCAGAAGCTGAAGTCCCGAGTGGAAGCCTATGCTGGACGCCAGTCAGAACGATGAGTTGCCGCCCATTCCGGGCAAGCGCTACTTCACCATCGGGGAGGTCAGCCAGCTCTGCGACGTGAAGCCCCATGTGCTGCGGTACTGGGAGCAGGAGTTTCCTCAGCTCAAGCCGGTGAAGCGGCGAGGCAATCGTCGCTACTATCAGCGCCAGGACGTGATCGTCATCCGCCAGATCCGCGGCCTGCTCTACGATCAGGGCTTCACCATCGGCGGCGCCCGACAGCGCCTGCAGGGCGACGAGGCCAAGCAGGACCAGACCCAGTTCAAGCTGCTGGTCAAGCAGATGATCGTCGAGCTCGAAGACGTGCTGCGGGTTCTCAAAGCCTGATTCTTCCGTGAGCTTTGCCGAAGTCGCCTTGCGCCTGGGTACTTGCCTGGTGGCGTGGATGGTGATCTACGCTTACCTGCTCTGGGTTGCCGTGCTGCGGGTGAGCGGCTGCGACGCCGATGGCGAGGCGTTGTGGCGCCTGTTGCTGGGCGTCGCGCCCGCGGCTGCCCTGGCCGCCGGCCTCGTCGGCCTGACCCGGCCGATCTCCGAGGTTCACGAACTGCTGCGCTGGGGACGACTTCCCCTGCTGCTGCTGCTGCCTCTGTCCCTGGCCGGCATCTGGCCCACGTTCGAGCGCGTGACGGTGTCCGGGCTCGCCATCTGCGGGCCGGGACCCGCGCCGATCTGGCAGGCATGGTGGGCGCCGCTGCAGCTCCTCGCGCTCACGGCCGTCATCGTCATCGCGTGGCGCCGGAGTGCGGCTTCGCGCTGACTCCGACCCTACGTGCAACTCCCTGTTGGCCGCCGCGCCAGTCAGTGCTATACAGTCTGCTGACCTGTGCGTGTGTGTTTTCAGAATCGGGGGATGCTCTATGGGAATGGTTGCTGAGTTCAAGGCCTTCGCCATGCGTGGCAACGTGGTCGACATGGCGGTCGGCATCGTCATCGGCGGCGCGTTCGGCAAGATCGTATCGTCGTTCGTCGCCGACGTGCTGATGCCGCCGATCGGCCTGCTGATCGGGAACGTGGACTTTTCCGATCTGGTGATCACGCTGGCTGCCGCAGAGGGGGGGAGTGCGGCCGTGGTGATGAGCTACGGCAAGTTCATTCAGTCGGTGGTGGACTTCGTCATCATCGCCTTCGCCATCTTCCTCGTCGTCAAGGCCATGAACTCGCTCAAGAAGAAGGAGGAAGCGGCTCCCGCGGCGCCGCCGGCGCCCAGCAAGGAAGAGGTGCTGCTTACCGAGATTCGCGACGCCCTGCGCGCACGCTGACGCTCAGCGCAGCAGCAGCGGCTCCAGCCGCGCCCGCCGCTCCGCAGAGATAGGCACGGCGCGGCGGGTGCTGAGATCCATGGCCACGCCCACCGCGTCTGCGCTGGCCGCGAAGGCGTCGCGTACGTGGTCGTAGATGAGGTGTGACATGTGCTGGGTCTTGTTGCCCAGGCTGCGCACGCCCGAGAGCTGAGTGTAGATGCTGCCCCGCATGAGGGGTCGGTGCATCACCAGCCGCTGCTCCAGTGCCGCGCCGCCGAGCGCGCCGGTGGCCCGGGCGGCCCGTTCGGCGTCGGCGTTCATGAATGCCCACAGGTTCGGCATGCCGTCCGAGATGCGGCCGATGTAGCCGTGGGGCAGCACGTGGTCCGAGGCATCGCACTCATCCGCGCCGATCACCCCGCGGCCGACGATCTGGTAGCCTGCCTGCAGTGCCGCCGTCAGGCCGTCCGGCGGCAGCGGCATGGCGTCGGGAACGATGCCCCGGGGTTCGGCGAAATCGGGCACCGCGACCAGAGCCTGTTCCGGCGGCAGGGTGGGCTCGGCGCGCTGCAGCGTCAGAACGAAGGCGGCCAGCACATCGCCGCTGATGTTCTGATGCACCAGGGCGAGCAGCGTACCGTCGCCGTCGACCACGCCACAGTCGACGCGCAGCGGCGTCGCCGAGCGCGCCTCGGCAAGAAAGCGGATGTGCATCGCGGCCACCCGGTCCGCCAGGCCCTGGGCCGGGTGTCCTGGTCGCGCCAGAAAGATCTGCACGGCCTGCTGCACCTTGTGCGCGTAGTAACGCACGTTGAGGTGGTCGTTCTCGTCACACTCCCACTGGTTGACGCTGCCCCAGAAACACGGGGTCATCCCGGGCCGCTGCCCGGGGCAATTGGGCTGATCGAACACGGATACTCCTCGGCGCGATGCTACTCGGCGACGGTCTCCCCGGAACCACCGAGCTCGGCGGGGAAGTCCTTCATCTTCGGCAAGCCGTCGCGCATGGGCAGCACCGTCTCTGCGTAGTTGACGTGCAGCGCCGGCTGGAACTTCAACCCCGGCAGGGTCGCCGCGTAGACGTCGGTGAGGCCGAACGTCGGATGCCGGGTCATCAGGTGTCCGCCGCATCGCTCGCAGTACTGCCGCTCGCTGGTCGGGTTCTTGGTGAAGGTCTTCAGGTGCTCTTCACCACGCACCACGCGCACGGCGTCCGGCTTCCACAGCGTGAACGCGTTCACCGGCCCCGCCGACCACGATCGGCACGAAGCGCAGTGGCAGTAGCCCATGGCTTCCGGCTCGCCGTTCACCTCTATGCCGATGGCGCCGCAGAAGCATTGTCCCTGGTAGCTGGTCATGATGGCGTTTCTCCGTTGGTCGCGGCGATCCTGACCGCCTCCAGCACATCCGGGTCAGGATGACCGTCGGCGATCAGATTACGACTGCGTTGAAACTGACTCAAGGCGGCTCGGGTCGCCGGGCCGAAGATGCCGTCTGCAGGACCCACCTCATAGCCGAGGGTGGCGAGATGGCGCTGCAGCGCCTCGACGTCGTCCCGGGCGAGCCGGGCAGCATCGGCCGGTGGCGGCTGTTGCAGCGGCGCGGCCCCGGCGATCTCGTCGGCCAGCCGGCCCACCGACAGGGCATAGAACTCCGAGCGGTTCCAGCCCATGATCACGTCGAAGTTGCGGTAGACGAGAAATGCCGGGCCGCGATGGCCGGAAGGCACCAGCAGGGCGGCCGGCACCTCCGCCCGCGGCAGCGGCCGGCCGTAGGCGTCGGTGACGCCGATGTCGACCCACTCGTGGAGTGGCCGGCGCTGATCGCGGCCGGCCAGCGCATAGTCGAAGCCGTCCGGCAGCCGCACCTCGCGTCCCCAGCGCATGCCCGGCTGCCAGCCCAGGTCGGTGAGAAAGCGGGCGGCCGAGGTCATGGCGTCGGGCACGCTCCCCCACAGGTCACGCCTGCCGTCGCCGTCGGCGTCCAGGGCGTAGCGCAGAAAGATGGAGGGCATGAACTGCACGTGTCCCATGGCGCCCGCCCACGAGCCCACCATGTTGCCGACGGCCACGTCGCCGGCGTCGATGATCTCCAGGGCCGCCATCAGTTCCTCGGTGAAGAACCGGCTGCGCCGGGGATCGCAGGCCAGCGTGGCCAGGGAGTCGGGTACGGCGGTATTGCCGAAGTAGCTGCCGAAGTTGGTCTCGAGCCCCCAGAATGCCGCCAGATAGTGGGCTGGCACGCCGTACTCGTTCTGCACGCGGTCGAACAGCGGGCGGTGTGCCGCGAGCAGGTCACGGCCGCGCCGGACGCGCTCCGTCGTCACCCGGCGGTTGTAGTACTCCGTGAAAGGCTGGGTGAACTCCGGTTGCCGCCGGTCGAGCTCGATGACGCTCTCGAGATACCGAACCGTCCCCAGCACCTCGTCCACCACCCGGGGCGAGATGCCACGGTCGCGTGCCGTGCCCTGCAGCGCGGCCACACAGCCCGAGAAGTCCTCCGGAGAGAGCATTGCCGGCTCGGCAGACTGAACGGAACCAGCCGCCAGCAGTGCGGCCAGCATCCAGGGGCGGGTCATTCGGACGAGCCGTCGCCGCGGCTTCTGATGTGTGCGGATCATGACGGCACTGTGCCACGACGGGGCGCCGCCGAGAAGGCGCTGATCGTCCGGTTGACCTAAACTTGCCAAACCGGATTGGGATTTTCCTGGATGCTGTCGCGCGCCCGGCTACCAGACTTCGAACCGCTGACCAACTATCGGATCATCGCCGTGCTGGGCATGCTGTCCCTGCTGGCAGCCGGTACGGTCAACCCGAGTCCCGATCCGGCGGTGGCCACGGCCCGATTCGTGACCGTGGCTGCCATGGCCATGATGCTCGGCGCCAGCTTCCTCTGGGCGAGCGTCAGACGCCACGTCGGCTGGTACGCGCTGCTGGTCAACACGCTGGTGGTCGTCTACCTCTGTACCATGCTCTACACCACGCGGGTGGACGCGGAGAGCCTGCTGGCCAGCCTGGTCGGGGTGCTGATCTGCGGGATGGTCATGCATCGGGTCGTGCTGGTGGTGCTGTTCATGACGATGGCCTGCGCCCTGCACGTGGTGACGGGTCATCTGGTCACCGACCCGATCATCTCGCCTCTGGCGCTGACCATCAATCTGGTGCTCTTCAGCGTGTTCGTGGGCGCCTTGCTGTGCCTGCAGATCGTGGCCCGGGAGCGGCGACGCAACACCGAAACCATCATGGGCGCCATCTTCGATCAGTCGTCTGACGCGCTCATCTACGGAGACCCCGCCGCAGCCGAGGTAGGGCGGGCCAATCGGCGCGCCGAGGCGCTGTTCGGTTCGACCGACCGCAACCACGTCGGCCGCCTGGTCTGGCGAGCGTTTCGCGAGCACCATGCCGGCGAGGATCTGCCGGCGTTGCTGACCAAGGCAACGGCCGACCCCGACTTCAGCGAGGTGATCGAGTTCGAAACGGCCGACGGCCGACGCTTCTGGGGCGATCTGGCTCTGCGTCGGGTTCGGCTGGCGAATGCCAACCTGATCATGGCCCGGGTCACCGACATGACCGAGCACATGGCCCGGGAGACGGCGCTGCAGAGGGCGAAGGAGGCCGCGGAAGCCGCAGCTCAGACCCGCACTCAGTTCCTGGCGAACATGAGCCATGAGATCCGGACGCCGATGAACGGCGTCATCGGCATGACTTCGCTGCTGCTGAAGACCCCGCTCGACGACGAGCAGCGCCGTTACGTAGAGGTGGTTCGCAACAGCGGCGAAAGCCTGCTGGCCATCATCAACCAGATTCTCGACTTCTCCAAGATCGAAGCGCAGCAGCTGCGGCTGGAGCACCGCCGTTTCGATATCGAAGATGTCTGCATGCAGGCGTTGCAGCTGGTGAGCCCGCAGGCGTCGGCCGGTGGCCTCGAGCTGGTGCTTCGCATGCTGCCCGGCCAGCACCGCTTCTTCGTCGGCGATGCGCAGCGCCTCAGGCAGGTGCTGGTCAACCTGCTCGCCAACGCGGTCAAGTTCACCGACCATGGTGAGGTGGTGCTGGCCGTCGACGTGGTGCCGGTCAGCGAGGGCCGCAGCGAGATTCACATGCAGGTGAGCGATACCGGCATCGGCATCGAGCCGGACGCGGCGGCGCGTCTGTTTCAGCCATTCGTGCAGGCGGATGCGTCGACCACCCGTCAGTACGGTGGCACCGGCCTCGGCCTGTCGATCTCCAAGAATCTCGTGGAGCTGATGGGCGGAACCATCTCGATGCACAGCGAGCCAGGCACAGGCAGCGTCTTCAGCTTCTTCGTCGACGTGGAGATGGCACCGGCCCGCGCGTCGGTGGAGGGCGTGTCCCTGGCCGGTCGCCGTGCGGCGGTGCTGCAGAGCAGCCTCACGGCCGGGGAGACCCTGGGCGCGATGCTGCGCGCGGTGGGCATGGACGTGCAGGTGTTCACCTCGCGGGAGCAACTGCTGGCCGCGTGGCATGAGTCCTACTGGGAGGTGACGCTGGCCGATCTGGAGCTCGGCGACGAGCAGGGCGCCGCCGTCGTCGATCGCCTCGGGGCCGCAGCCGGCGAGGCGCCGCCGACGGTGCTGCTGGCACCGCTGGATTCCCGGCAGACGGTGGACGATCGCATCGCCCGGATCGTCCGCAAGCCGGTGCGTCCGAGCCACCTGCTGGAGACGGTGGAAATTGCGCTCGGCATCGAGCCGCCGGGACACGTCGACGAGCACAGGGACGCCGCCTCACGCCCGGACTTCAGCGATCTGTCGGTGCTGGTCGCCGAAGACAATCCCGTCAACCAGCAGGTGGTGCGACGCATGCTCGAGCGGATGGGCATATCTCCACGGCTGGTGGGCGACGGCCGGGAAGCGGTCGAAGCGGCGATGTCCGGTGACTACCAGCTCATTCTCATGGATCTGCAGATGCCACGGCTCGATGGTCTGGAGGCAACGCGTGCCATTCGCGCGCAGATCGGCCCGGACGCGTACATTGCCGCCATGACCGCCAACGCTCTGGATGCGGACCGCGAGGCCTGCATGGCTGCCGGCATGGACGACTTCATCGGCAAGCCGATGCGCATCGACGATCTCGAGCAGCGGGTGCGGGCGGCTGCCGCCCGTCGCCACGCCCGCCGGGCATGAGCCCCCGCAACGCTTCCTAGGCCTGCTGTCCGAAGCGGCCCCGGCTACAGCTCAGCCAGGAATTCGCCGATGACGCTGCTGGCCTCAGCGAGATGGGCCCGGCCATCCGGGCCCGTGTAGTAGTGCGTCGCTCCCTTGACCATGTGCAGCCGCTTGCGGTCGTGGGCAACGGCTTCGTAGAGGCGCGTCGTGTGATTCGGTGTGCAGGCATCGTCCGCGGTGTTGCCGACCACCAGCACCGGCACGCTGATTCTGCGTCCGGACGTGATCGCGTCGCAGCGGGCGTCGTCGATACTCCATTGGCTGAGCCAGCTACGCAGGGTGCAGAACCGGGCCAGGCCCACCGGGCCATCATTGACGGCCCGCGGATCGCCCAGGTAGCAGGTACCCGGCTCACGGTCGCTGGGCTCGATGCTCGGGTCGAGCCATCGGGGATCGGCCATGGTGCCGTGGACCGTGAACGCGAACTCCCCCCAGGGGCTGTCGGATGCGCGGATGGCGGCGAGCTTGTCCTTGACCCAGACGGTGATGCGCCGGTTGCGGGCGAGCTGTGCGTCGGCGAAGGCGGCCAGGAATTCGGCCGAGTAGGGCGGCTGGTTCGGGTTGTCCGGGTCATAGAGGTTCAGGTCGCGGTCGCGAACGGCCGGCTGCGCCTCGTCCTTGATGGAAGGGTCGAGCCATTCCGTGAAGATGCGGTGCCGACTCACGTGTGCGGCCAGCATCATGATGCCGGCCGCCGGCGGCATGTGCTTGGCCTCGACCCGGTACGGATCCCCGGCCGCCGTCTCGGCGATGCCGTTCCCGGCCTCCGCCAGGGCCTGGTACCACATCGCCAGTGATCCGCCGCCGGACCATCCGGCCAGGACGATGCGGGCGTAGCCCAGCCGGTCACGGGCATCGCAGATGGCCTGGCCCAGATCGCAGGCCACCTTCTCCATGATCAGTGCGTAGTCGGCGCCCCGGTACCGTGAGTTGGCCCAGAGTACGTGGTGACCGGCGCGGGCAAGCTCCCTGACCATGGGCAGGTACATGCCGCCACCAACCGGATGCATGAACACGATGAGCGTATCGGAGGGTCGGTCGGTCGGCCTGACCAGGTGGCAATCAAGCCCGATCAGCGAGCCGCCGCCGCCGTAGACGTCACTGTAGGTGGCCTGTTCCTGGAACCCAACGGCATAGGCGATGCGCTCGCACCCTGCGGGGGTTCCCGGAATCGCTGCTGTCGTCATGGTGCCGAGGCCGTGTGTGGGAGGAAGTCAGACGAACACGACGGGTTCTTGAAAACGAATGAGCTACCCGACACATAGGTAACAGTCCATTCCGGAGACATGGGTTACACAATCAGGCATTTGGGGGAACCCCAAATGCCGTGGCAGGAGTGTAACCGCATGGATGAGCGTGTTCGGTTCGTGGCTCGGCTGTTGGAAGGAGAGAAGATGGCGGCGGTCTGCCGCGAGTTCGGGATCTCCCGCAAGACTGGGCACAAAATATTCAATCGATACAAAGACTTGGGTCTGGAAGGGCTTCAGGATCGAAGCCGCCGGCCGTACCGGCATGCCAATCAACTCCCGTTCCAGGTAGAGCGCTCCATTCTCGCGATCAAGCGCGAGCACCCAACCTGGGGTGCGCCGAAGATCCGGGAGAAGCTGATCCGTCAGTATCCCGTCAAGCCGCCCGCCACCAGCACGGTGCATGCGGTGCTGGATCGGCACGGGCTGGTAAAACGCCGCAAACGGCGCCGCTACAAGGCTCGCGGAACGACGCTCAGTGATGCGCAAGTGCCCAATGGCCTGTGGTGTGCCGACTACAAGGGCGAGTTCCAGCTGGGTAACCGCAAGTACTGCTATCCGCTGACGATCTCAGACTACCGGACCCGCTATCTGCTGGCCTGTGAAGGACTCGAGTCCACAAGGGAGCCCTTTGCCTTCGCCATCTTCGAGCGCACCTTCAAGGACTATGGTCTGCCGAACGCGATCCGCACGGACAATGGACTGCCGTTCGCCTCGCCCAACGCGCTGTTCGGCCTGAGCAAACTCTCCGTCTGGTGGTTGCGTCTGGGCATCGGCATCGAGCGCATCAAACCGGGCAATCCTCAGCAGAACGGGCGACACGAGCGCATGCACCTGACACTGAAAAAGGAGACCACCAAGCCCGCTGCCTACAACTTCTTGCAGCAGCAGGCGCGCTTCGACGACTTCATCGACGAGTACAACACCGAACGCCCACACCAGGCGCTGGGGATGAAGTATCCGGCCGAGCTCTACACACCCTCAGCACGAGAATACCGAGAGCCTGATGAGCCTGAGTATCCTTACCACGACCGCACCGTGCGCATCACGAACTGCGGGCGCATCTGTATCGGCAAGCGTAAGATCAATCTGAGCCGGGTCTTCGCCGGCGAAACCGTCGGAATCCGCGAGGTCAGCGACCAGATCTGGCTGGTCAGCTTCTTGGACTACGACCTGGGCTTCTTCGACAAGGAGGAGAATCGGGTCGAACCGGCGGACAACCCCTTCATACCGAAAGTGTTACCCATGTCTTCGGTATGAAGTGTCACCCATGTAACCGGAACGGACCCGAAGGGAAATGGTCGGGACGGCAGGATTTGAACCTGCGACCACTTGACCCCCAGTCAAGTGCGCTACCAGGCTGCGCTACGCCCCGAGAGGCGGGGATCATACTTGAACGATCCCGGGGCGTAACGGGCAGCGCCTGCGGGCCGGGTCCGAGGACCCGGTCCGCAGGCGCTGGATCGACGATCAGCTTCCGGTCGTGGTGCCAGACACCACCACCGTCACCCGCCGGTTCTGCTGGCGGCCGGCCTCGGTGTCGTTGCTGGCGATCGGGCGCGACTCGCCGTAGCCGCGGGAAGTGAGGCGGTCGCGGGCGATGCCCGAGTTCACCAGCGCTTCCAGCACCGCAGCGGCGCGACGCTCGGAGAGGTTCTGGTTGTACGCATCGGTGCCGCGGCTGTCGGTGTGCCCTTCGATGACGGCACTGCTGGTCGGGTATTCCCGCAGGAACTTCAGCAGCTCGAGCATCTCCTGGAACGCCACGCCGGTGATTTCGGCGGAGTCGAAGCCGAACTCCACGGTCAGGTTGAACGATACGGGCTCCGCGAGCTTGACCTCGCAGCCGCGCTCGTCAACCCGGGCACCTGCGGGGGTGTTCGGGCAGTCGTCGCGGAAGTCGGGCACGCCGTCGCCGTCGCTGTCGAGGGGGCATCCGCTCGCATCGACCGCCACGCCGGCCGGGGTGCCGGGGCAGCGGTCGGTGCCGTCGGGCACGCCGTCGCCGTCGGAATCCCGCGGCGCTGCAGGCGCCACCGGCGCGGGCGCCGGCGCCGCGGCCGGGCTGCCGAGCAGCAGGCTCAACCCCGTGGTCACCATCGGCGAAAACGAAGAAACGTCCTCATGGTAGACGCCGCGGACGTCGAATCGGAACTGCAGCCGTTCGCTCAGGCTGCTGAAGAAGCCCAGGCCGACGTTGTAGAGATTTTCCCGCTCCTTGTCCTGCAGGCCGTCATAGCGGAATTCGGCGCGCCCGGCACCAAAGGTGACGTAGGGCTGCCAATGCTCCCCCTGGCCGATGTTGCGGATCATGTTGATGGACCAGTAGTCCATGTCGTCGGCGCCGCGTACGCCGCCAACCTCGTAGCTGGGGTTGAGGCCGAAATACAGCGCTTCCACCGACCATTCATCGTGGAACGCCCAGCCGAGGCCGCCGCCGACGCCGCCGTCGCCGCTGGTCAGGTCGAGATCTGAGGGATCTTTGTAGTAGGCCCCCAGCAGAGAGATGAAGAACTGGTCCTTCTCGGGGCCAGCCGCCGCGGCGGCCTGGCCAGAGAAGCCCAGCAGCAAGGCCGTCCAGGCCAGCCACGTTAGTCGTCGCATAATCGGTTCCTTCCTATGGTGGTCGTTGCTACCGGCCCTTGAACGCCGGTTTTCGTTTTTCCATGAACGAGGCCATGCCTTCCTTGAAGTCCTCTGACTGGAACAGCGGCAGCAGTTGCAGGAACACGTGATGGACGTGGTCGTTGAACGTCTCGTTCATGCCCATGCGCATCATTCGCTTGGATGCCTGAACTGCCAGTGGGGCATTCCCCGCGATCTCCCGGCCGAGCGCCTGGGCCGCGGCCAGGGTTTCGTCGGCGGGCAGCACCCGCGAGACGAGGCCGAGCCGTTCGCACTCGTCGGCCAGCAGCGTGCGGCCGGTGAAGATGATCTCGGCCGCCTTGGACCAGCCGAGAAGGCGCGGCAGTATCCACGTGCCGCCCGACTCTGGCAATACCCCACGGGCGGTGAACGCCGCCGCGAGCTTGGCGTTGTCGGCCATGACCCGGATGTCGCAGCCCAGCGCCAGATCCATGCCGTAGCCGGCGGCAGAGCCGTTCAGGGCACAGATGGTCGGCGTGTCGAGGTTGTGCAGTACCGTGGGCGGCGTGTTGCGAAGATCGAGATTGCTGGGGGAGGAATTCTGGTTCGACAGGCCGCTGGATATGCCGCCGCCCCGCAGGTCGAGCCCGGCGCAGAAGAACCGCCCGCTGCCGGTGATCACCATGGCGCGCACGTCAGGGTCGGCGTTGGCTTCGAGCAGGCGCTTGCTGAGGGCGTCCAGCATCGGGCCGGAAATGGTGTTCTGGCGGTCCGGGCGGTTGATCGTGATGGTCGCGACGTGATCGGCCACCTCGTAGAGCACGTCGTTGTCGTTGTCTTGTTTCGGAGCGGTTGCCATGGGTTTCTCCCGAGGTTCGTGAAGGGACGTTAAGGGTTTGCCGGGATGCGGACAAGCCGCGGCCGGATCTTGTCAGGCAGGACGACGGTCCGGCAGCCGCTCCTCGCAGACCGCGTAGCCGGCTTCCGTCTGAATGCACAGGTAGTTGCCGTCGTCTCGACGCTCGGTCCAGGGTAGCACGCGGACCACGGGTGCCTGCCGGGTCGCCTGCAGCGCCGCTGCGACGGTCGGATACTGCGCCAGCTTCTCGACGTTGCGCAATGTGGGGAAGATGACCGTGCGTTCGCCGCTGGCCGCCTGCTCGAGGACGTCGACCGGGCGGATCCACACCGAGTCCACCGATTCGTGGCCGTCGTGCACGGCCAGGTGGTCGGCCGGCGCTTCGGCGAGAAAAAAGTGGGTGTCGAATCGCTTGGGCATCATGTCGGGCGTGACCCAGTGCGCGAAGTGCACCAGGCGGTCGCAGGCGAGCCGAAGCCGCTCGCGCTGCAGGAAATCGGTCATGCCGACCTCGCCGCTGTGCAGCGTGGTGCGGTAAGGCTCGAGCGCCGCCAGCCGCTCGGCGCCCACCAGAGAGGTCACCCCGTCGGATCGCGCCAGCAGAATGCCGCACTCCTCGAATGCCTCGCGGATGGCTGATACCTGCACGCCGCGCATGTCATCGTCGGCCGCGGCGCCGTCGAGCCGGGAGGCGAGGGCGCCATCGAAGTCCTGCGGGTCGGCCTTGCCGCCCGGAAACACCAGGGCGCCGGAGGCGAAGTCGATCTGATGGTGGCGCACCACCATGAACACCTCGAGGCCGTCGCGGCCGTCCCGCAGCATCATGATCGTGGCGGCCGGCACGGGTTGGGCTGCAGTCGGGTTGCTCAAGTTCTTACTCCTGGTCCGGGGCGGCGGGTCAACGCCCGGCCACGTAGCCGATGAAGCGGTCGAGGGTGGCCAGCTTCTGATCCATGGGGCCGAGGGTGAAGTCGGGCACGATCAACTCATCGACGCCAATGGCGCGGTACTGGGCGACGCGATCGCGAATCTCGTCCGGCGTGCCGATCAGATGCGGCTGCTGGATTTTGGCACCGCGCATCTTCTCGAGGTAGCCAGCGTCGTCGCTCATGAACAGCAGCGCCACCGCCGAGCGCTTGATCTCGCCCGGGTCGCGGCCGACCTCGCGGCAGTGGCCGTCGAGAACGCTCATCTTCTGCTGCAGAATCTCCGGCGTGCCCCAGACGTTCCACTCGTCGGCGTAGCGCGCCGTGATGCGCAGGGTGACACGCTCGCCGCCGCCCCCGATCAGCAGCGGCAGCGGGCGCTGCACCGGCTTCGGCTCGAGGCTGGCGTGTTCGAGCTGGTAGAAGCGGCCGTCGAAGCTGGCCTCGCGCTCGGTGAACAGCAGCTTGATCACCTGGCAGGCTTCATCCAGACGCTGCAGGCGCTCGGCCACGGTGTAGAAGGGGATGCCGTACTGGCGGTGCTCGTTCTCCTGCCAGCCGCTGCCGAGCCCCAGCACCACCCGGCCATCGGTGATGTGGTCGAGGGTGGCCGCCATCTTGGCGAGCACGGCGGGGTGTCGATAGGTGTTGCCGGCCACCAGGGTGCCGATCCGCAGCCGCGGCACCCGCGCCCCCAGGGCGGCGAGCGTGATCCAGGCCTCCGGCCAGGGGGTGGTGGTGTCGGCGGCGTTGGGCATGAAGTGGTCGGCGTACCAGACGCCGTCCCAGCCCGTGCGCTCGACGTGCTCGGTCAGGCGCAGCACGTCGCCGAACGCCTGACTCGGCGTCGGCCAGAAGCTGAACCGCATGATCTCTCCCTCGACAACCGCTAGGTCGGGCGGGATGTTCGCTTATGTCCCTGGCTATGGCAAACTCGGCCGCAAGGGGGACTGCCATGCCGATGCTACGCACGGAAAGGCTGGTGCTGCGTCCGATCGCAGGCTCGGACGCCGTCGCGCTGCACCAGTTCTGGACGGATCCGGCAGTTCGTAAGTACCTGTGGGACAACGAAATTATCTCGAAGCAGCAGGTTCGTCAGATCATCGAGGAGAGCGACCGGTGCTTTCAGGAGGTGGGCTGCGGACTGTTCGCCCTCGAGCTCCTGGAGGCGCCCGGGCAACTGGTCGGCTTCTGCGGCCTGCGGCGCATGACCGATGGTGCGGACATCGAGCTTCTGTACGGCATCCTGCCGAGGTACTGGGGTGAAGGCATGGTCACGGAGGCGGCGCGAGAGGTGCTGCGGTTCGGCTTCGACGACTGCGGGCTGCCGCGCATTCTGGGCGCGACCGACACGCCCAACCAGCGCTCGGTTAGGGTCATGCAGCGGCTCGGCATGATCTTCGAAGAGCGGCGCAACTATCGGGGGCTCGATACCGTCTTCTACAGCGTCTCTCCCGAGGAGCTTGCGGCCTCGCGGTGAGCGTCGGGATTCTGAAGGTCGAGTTCTATCTGCACGGCTGCCGGTCGCTGAAGGAGAAGCGACAGCGCCTGAACGGCCTGCGTGAGCGCTTCGGGCGGGCCCACAACGTTGCGGTGTCGGAGAGCGACTTCCAGGACCTGCTGCAACGCGCGCAGTGGACGTTCGTGGCGGCGTCGGCCAGCAGCGACATCGTGGATCGCGCGCTCACCGAGATCGAGCACAATCTCCAGCAGACGGTGGATGCCGAGCTGGTCGGTGTGCGTCGTGCCTGGTTGGACTGAGCCTCCCGGGCGCACCTTCGTCCTGACCACGCTTGTGCTCCTTGCGGCCGCCGGCTGCCAGCCGAGCGGCCCGGACGCGGTGCTGTCGGACTACGTGACCCGGGTCGCGCGAATCGTGGAGCAGCCGGTGCTGCCGGCACCGCCCGAGGCACTGATGCCCTATCCGGATGCCCGCGACCTGAGCGTCGACATTCCGCGCCGCACCATCGACATCGCCGAGTTCTTCGAGCTCCACGGCTGCGACATGGGTGCTCTGGTGGGTCTGCGCAACAGCCCGCTGGGGCGCCTGCAGACGCCCAGCCAGCGTCTCGGCTACGAGGCCGCCTGGCTGGCGGCGCTGGCCCGCTGCGGCGGTGGTGCCGCGGACTGGGCGCAGACGTTGGGGGACGACAAGCGGGCGCTGCTGCCGGCGCTGTTCTGGAATGCCACCTTCGCCGCCCCGGAGCTGCGCACCGCCATGGGCGGTGCCGGGGCGGCACCGGATGCCGACCTGGCGGACCTGCTCCGATCGCTGCACGACAGCTACCGGGCTCTGGGCGCCGGCAGCTTCGACCTCTCCGCGCTGGAGCAGACGCTGGCTCGTCTGCGCACCGGGAGTTGGGTGGGTCCGGCACGGCAGCGCTGGCTGCAGTGGCGGCGGCATCTGCAGGCCACGTCCGCGTTGCTTGGTCCTGCGGCGCCGCGCCTCTGTCTGAATCAGCAGCCCACCCCGCGCAGCCGGCGGCTGCAGAACGTGTTCCTCGGCTTCTACGTCGAGCAGATTCAGCCCGAGCTGGCCCGGGAGATGGGGCGTCATGCAGCCTGGATCGAGGAGATCGAACGCCTGACCGGCGCCCTCGGGCCGGTCGTGCCGGAACCGTTCCAGCAGTGGTATGCCGCCGTGCTCGACCCGGCCGAACCGGGCAGTGAGTGGCAGCGCACGCGGCTGGCCGTCACCGACCACGCCCGGGCGTGGCAGCGGCTGCTGGCAGCCTGCGGTATTGAACCGGGCGCTGGCGTGAGACAGGATTGAGCCATGAGTTCCCTGCTCCTTGTCGTGGTCGTTGGCGCCCTCTGCTTCTGGTGGGTGCGCAGCAACCGTCAGTCACGGCAGCGCTGGCTGCAGCGCCTCGACCTGCCCGGCATCTGGGATTGGGAAGGCCATGACGGCACGATCGAGCTGGAGGGCGGGCTCGACCGCGGCCGCTACCGGCTGCGTGAGGACGATGCCGAGGAGCAGGGCGAGTGGACGCTGCACGGCCACGACCTGGTGCTGACGCCCCGGCGGGGCGGCGCCAGCGCGCTGGACCTGCGGCTGTTCACGGAGGGCAAGATCGGGCTGCATGGCCAGGGCCGCGAGCACCGCATCTACATCAAGCGGCGGGGCAACGTGGTGCCCCTGCGCCGGCCGGCCTGAGACCCGGCGGGACGCTCATGCCCAGCCGGGCGCGTCAGCGCTTGCGGCGGTCGCTGCGATCCGGATTGCGGCGCGGGGCGAAGTCATCGGCCAGCCGCTCCGGGTTGCGGCGATCCTGCCGCTTGCTGCGGCGGTCCGGGGCTCCCGTGCGGCGCTCTGGGCCTTTGGCTGGAGACATGGTCCGTTCCGGCTGCGAGGCATGATCATGCTACCACCAGGGCCGGTCAGGCTCACCCGGGTCGGTACAATGGCGCCCCGAAATCATGTTTGGATGCGTGCATGAAATCGACTCTGGAGTCCCTCACCGAGGATGCGCGCGAGCTCGCCAGACGCGCCCTGGCGCTGCTGCCTGACTCGGGCTCGGTGCGATGGGCGGAGTGTGCGGCCGCGGTCTGGGTCAGCGGCCCGCTGGGGGCCGGCTTCCGGGCGCACGGGGGCGTCGACGACATCACCCTGGATGACCTGCTGCGTATCGACGACCAGAAGCGCCGCATCGAGCAGAACACGCGCCAGTTCCTCGCCGGCCTGCCGGCCAACAACGTGCTGTTGTGGGGCTCACGAGGGACGGGCAAGTCGTCCCTGGTGCATGCGCTGCTCAACCGCTACCGGGAGGACGGCCTGCGCCTGGTGGAGGTAGGCCGCCACCGGCTCGCGGCGCTGCCGGAGATCGTCCGGCGGCTGCGCGACGAGCCCTACCGCTTCGTGCTGTTCTGCGACGATCTGTCGTTCGAAGCAGAGGATGCTTCCTACAAGGAGCTGAAGAGCGCGCTGGAAGGGTCGGTCTTCAAGGCGTCGGGCAACGTGCTGATCTACGCCACCTCGAACCGGCGTCACCTGCTGCCCGAGTACGCCAGCGACAACGAGCACGTCAAGGTCGGGGAGGGCGAGCTGCACGAGTCCGAGGCGGTAGAGGAAAAGATCTCTCTGTCGGACCGGTTCGGGCTCTGGCTGTCGTTCTATCCGTTCCGCCAGGATGCCTATCTGGACGTGGTCGCCCACTGGGTGACGCGCCTCGGCCGGGCTCACGGGCTGACCGTAGCATGGGACGATGCCCTTCGTGCCGAGGCACTGCGCTGGGCGCTGGCGCGCGGCGTGCGCAGCGGCCGCACGGCGCAGCACTTCGCCCGGCACTGGGTGGGCGCGCGGCTGCTAGCGGAGGTGGGCGGGAAGCCCTGAGGCCTGTCGCTCTGTCGAGCCATGGACGCGTGCCCGCAGGGCTTCAAGCCGGCGTGCCACGTCGCGCTGGTCGGCGCCCGCGCCATCCAGATGGCGAACGCTGCGCAGCGCCGCCTCCAGACAGTCGATGGCCTGGGGCAGGCGGTCCAGATACTCCGCCTGCAGCGCGGCCTGGCGGTAGTGCTGAAACTCCAGCGTGCACAGGGAGTGATCGATGTTGTGCTCGCAACGGGCAATGTCGGCGCCGGAGACCAGACGGTCGCGCGCGCTGTGGGCCAGCAGCGACTTCAGCTCGTTCAGGGCCGCCAGCGCCTGCTCGCGAGCGGCGCCGGTGACCCGCCTGCCGTCATAGCGGGGCACGCGACCGATGAATCGGGCGATGCGCAGGGGCTGGTCCTGCAGCAGCGGATGGTCGGGGTGGATCCGGCGGGCACGCTTCAATCGCTGGTACATGATGCGGCCGATGGTCAGGCGCAGCGGCTGGGTCTGCAGCTCTGCGGGCAGATCATCGATGGCGGCCCACCAGCGATCCAGGGTGCGGCACTCGTCGGCGAATCGGGCGTTCCGGCGCAGGCTCCGGGCCCTCAGGCCCCAGGCCGCTGCCAGGCTCAGCAAGCCCACCAGCGCCACTGCCACGTGCCAGCTGCTCAGTGTCATTCCGTGTCCCAGATGCGTCCCAGTGATCTGAGTCTAGTTCACGGATCGGAGCCGGGTGGCCAGGCGCGCGGTCGTCGTTCTCCACAGGCGTGGTTTGCTTGACGACCCGGGTCTGCGTTCATAGAATGCGCGCCTTCTCTGCGTCCCCTTCGTCTAGAGGCCTAGGACACCGGGTTTTCATCCCGGCAACAGGGGTTCGACTCCCCTAGGGGACGCCATTTTCTGTCGTAGACCAGCGGGCTCCCATCGGATGGGTGTCCGTTGCCCCGCGCAGAGGGCTGCTACGGGCCTTCCGGCGGGTCGGCTTCCAATCGTCCCAACACGCGATCCACGAACGCCTTCGGCACGGCGACCCCGGCATGGCGATGCCGCAGGCTGCCCACCAGCAGCCGGAACTGGCGGTGAAAGCGCCGGCAGTGCCGGCACAGCAGCAGGTGCGAGCGCAACGACAGGCGGTCTCGAAGGCCGAGCTCACCATCGACGTAATCGCTGGCCAGGTCGGTCGCGTCGCGGCAGGTCAGCATGCGCCGCTCTCCTGAAACCGATCGATCATCTTCATGAGCCGCAGCCTCGCCCGGTGCAGCAGCACCCTGGCGTTGGCTGCCGAGAGGGTGAGTACGTCACAGATCTCGCCGAAGTCGGCGTCCTGCATGTCGCGCATCACCATCACCTGCCGCTGGGCATCGGGCATGAGCTGAAGGTGCTTGTCGATGCACTCCTGAAGCGCTGCGGCGGACAGCAGCTCGTCCGGTGACCCGGCGTCCCAGTGCGCAGGCGGATTGGCCCAATGTCCCGCGTCATCGAACCAGTCGCCGTCTGCTTCGTCCCGCACCGGCAGCGTCACTTCGCGGGATCGGGAGCGCAGGTGTGAGATGGCGCGATTGGTGACGATGCGTTGCAGCCAGCTGCCGAGGGGAGCGCGCTGCTGGAAGCCGCCGATCTGTCGGAATGCTGACAGCCAGGCGTCCTGCACGATGTCTTCGGCATGGCTCGAGCCGACCATCGACCTCGCCGCCGCCAGCATCTGGCCGCTGTAGCGGCTCACCGCGAAACGGAAGGCATCTCGCTCGCGTCGTTGCAGCGCCGCCACCAGAGCGGGCTCGTGTTCGAAGCCGGCGACGGCAGCCTCCGATCGGGTTCGAACCATGTTCTCTCGCCGGGCCGTTGCGTTGACGTCTTCGACCGAGGCAGCAGCGAATGGTTTCGACCGACATCTTCAGCCCGCTATGGACGCTGAGCCAGCATCAGCAAGGTGCTCATGCGGTCCTCCATGCGTCTGCCCGGCGCGCCAGCCAGTAGTCGATGCTGGTGTAGCGTCCGCCGCCGGTGAGCAGCAGGGAGATCAGCATCACCAGGTAGGTGGCCGCGAACTCGATGCCGTTGTTCAGGATCGTGATCGAGCCACGGCCCGTGAGCCATCTGTAGTTGCCGTGCTCACGCAGGATCTCGATGGCCCTGGCCTTGCGTTCGGCGGCCTCCAGCACGCGGTCGTTGGCCAGCCAGCTCGACGCGTCGGATATGGCCAGCCAGCCGTTGTCCCAGTGCACGGCGAAGATGGCGACCAGCATGGTGACGATCAGGGGTAGGGCGAACCAGCGCGTTGCGAATCCGACCAGCAGCGCCAGGCCGCCCAGCAGCTCGGCACCGGCTGCCAGCAACGTGAGCAGCGCGGGGAAGGGCAGACCCAATCCCCAATCGGGGTTTCCGAACCAGGCGACGGTGTCTTCGAAAGCGGCGAACTTGGTCCAGCCTGCCTGCAACATGATCGGCGCCAGGTACAGCCGCAGCAGCAGCGGCCCGATGCCGTCAGCCGGCCGCAGCGCGTCGACGAAGCGATCCTGAATGCGGATGGCGGTGGCGGTCAGGGGCATGTGGGTCTCCTTGGTATGCGGGTTGGAAGCCCCGGCCCTGTCACCGGCCGGGGCAGCTCGCGGCAGAGATTCAGCGCGCCGGAGGGCGGATCAGGCCGAGCCTCCGCACTTGCCCTCGCCACACTTGCCCTCGGCGGAGTCCTTCGATTCGCCGCATTTTCCCTCGCCGCACTTACCCTCGGCGCTGTCTTCGGCCGCCAGCAGGTAGCCGTCCGATAGGTCGGTGGCGGCGAACAGCTCGGCGCCGTCGCCATAGGCCGTGGCCGCGGTGCCCAGGGTGGTCAGGAACGCGGTGCCCGCCAGCAGCGCGACGGACTTCCGGGAGTGATTGAGCTTCATGGAGTTCTCCGATGTTGAGATTGCTGGATTCCCGATCGCCAGCTTCGACGATCTGTTGTCAGGACGCGGCCAGACGACGTTTGTTACACCGGCGCCGCGTGGCCGCTGGCGCGCGCAACGCCAAATCGGCGAGACTTGCGCCTTTGCCCCCGCACCCCGACGGTCAGCTCATGCCTTTACGACACGTGCAGCCGCCCCGCAGGCCATGCCGGATCTAGGCCCGCTGTGGCTGACCGCGCACTTGGCCGCGGTTACGACCGTGATCCTGCTGGGGTTGGGCACGCCGCTGGCCTGGTGGCTGGCGCATACCCGGTCGGCGTGGCGGCCGGCGGTGGAGGCGGTGACCGCGCTGCCGCTGGTGCTGCCGCCCACCGTGCTCGGCTTCTACCTGCTGGTGATGCTGAGCCCCAACGCGCCCCTGGGCGCCTTCTGGGTGCAGGCTACGGGCAGCACCCTGACCTTTTCGTTCACCGGGTTGGTGCTGGCATCGGTTGTCTACTCACTGCCGTTCATGGTGCAGCCGCTGCAGCACGCCTTCGAAGCCCTGGGGCGCGCGCCGCTGGAGGCGGCCGCCAGCCTGCGGGCATCGCCGCTGGACGCCTTCTTCCGCGTCGTCGTGCCGCTCTCGGCGCGCGGCTTTCTGACCGCCGGCGTGCTGACGTTCACCCATACGCTGGGCGAGTTTGGCGTGGTGCTGATGGTGGGCGGCAACATTCCCGGCGAGACCCGGGTGGTCTCCATCGCCATCTACGAGCATGTGGAGACGCTGCGCTACGGCGAGGCCCACGTGCTGGCGGCCGTGCTGCTGGCGTTCACGTTCGCCGTGCTGTTGGTGGTCTATGGCCTCAACCGGAGATATCCGCTCCGTGTCGGCTGACGTCCTGACCCTGCAGGTGGCCATCGACTTCCCCGCCTTCCGGCTGCGGGTGGATGAGCGCGTGCGGCTGTCGGGGGTCACGGCCCTGTTCGGGCCCAGCGGCAGTGGCAAGAGCACGCTGCTGCGTGCCATAGCCGGCTTCGAGCGCCCCGGCGGCGGTCGCATCGACCTGGCGGGAGCCGTCTGGTTCGACGCCGGGCGCGGCATCGACGTGGCCGCGTATCGACGCCCGGTGGGCTACATGTTCCAGGACGCGCGGCTGTTTCCGCATCTGAGCGTGGCCGGCAACCTGCGGTTCGCCGACCGCCGCGGGCGCGGTGCGGGGGCGGGGTACACGTACGACGACGTGGTGGCCGCCACCGAGATCGGTGGTCTGCTCGGGCGCGGCGTGGATGGACTGTCCGGCGGCGAGCGGCAGCGGGTGGCGCTGGCGCGCACGCTGCTCATCCGGCCCCGGCTGCTCCTGCTCGACGAGCCGCTGGCCGCGATCGATCGGGGCCGCAAGGCCGACCTGCTGCCCTATCTGGAGCAGCTTCCGGAGCGGTTCGGCATTCCCGCCCTCTACGTCAGCCACGACATCGACGAGGTGGCGCAGCTGGCAGACCGGATTCTGGTGCTCGACCACGGCCGGGTGATCCACCACGACGCCGCGGCGGCCGTATTCGATCGGCTCGACCTGCAACCGCTGGCCGGCCGCTTCGAGGCCGGGTCGGTGCTGGAGGGGCATCTGGTCCGTCAGGATGCGCGCCTGCATCTCGGCTACGTCGATGTCGGCGGCGTCGAGTTGTCGGTGCCGCTGGACCAGCCCGCCGAGCCCGGGCATCGGGTGCGGCTGCGCATTCGCGCTCGGGATGTGGCCCTGGCCACGGAGCCGCCCCACGGCATCAGCATCCGCAACGTGCTGCCGGCCGTGCTCGGCGCTCTGGACGATCAGCCGGGCACCGCCTACGTGGAGGCCAGCGCCGTGCTGTCCCGCGGCTCCGGGGCGCCGGTACGCATTCGCGCCCGGGTCACGCGGGCGGCGGTGGAAGCGCTGGGGCTGCAGGTGGGCATGCCGGTATACGTGCTGGTCAAGAGCGTGAGCCTGGCGCGGTGATTGGGGGCGGGTTGGTCCGTCGCAGCGCGATGGTGATACTATAACGTTTCTCCAAAGCAGGACGGGCCCCATCGGGGCAATAGCTGATGACGATGGCGACGATGAAGAGCGATCTGGTAGGCATAAGTCTGTCTGCAGCCTGCGTGGTGCACTGCCTGTTGCTGCCGGTGGCGGTTCTGGCGGCGCCTACCTGGAACGCCTGGTTCGGCGACACGGAAAACACCCTGCACTGGGTGCTGTTCGTGGTGGCGCTGGCGGTGAGCGGCTACGCGCTGACCGCCGGTTACCGGCGCCATGGCGCCCGCTCCGTTCCGACGCTGGGCGTGATCGGGCTGCTGATCATGCTGGCGGCCGCCGCGCACGTCTTTGGTCGGTCGACGGAGGCGGTGCTGACCGTCGCCGGCGCGGTCGTCGTCGGTGCCGCCCACCTGCTCAACGTGCGGCTCATGGCCGCCGCCCACCCCTGACGACGTCGGGCGGCATCGGCTGCGGGCGCCCAACCTCCGGAGGGTAGTCATGGTCGACCACTCGGGCCCGGGCCTGCCGCGCTGGCGGCGGGCGCTGCGGCACCTGGAGTCCGGGCTCGAGGCCCTGTACTTCACCCGCCATCGTCAGGCGGTGGCCCGGGCGCACCGTGACGAGGAAGACCTGTTCATGCTGCTGGTCATGGCCCAGACCCTGGGCGTGCCGAACCCGGCGGCCTGCTACACCCTCGAACTGCTGCCGGTCGTCTACGACCGCTTTCACGACTGGCACCGGCGCATGGGCATGGAGCGCTCGCCCCTGGATCACGTGTCGTGCTGCTGAATCTGGCCCGGTCCCGACGGGTGCTGTTCTTCGGCGGCAAGGGCGGGGTCGGCAAGACCACGGTGGCCTCCGCCACGGCCCTGGCGCTGGCCAACGGCGGCGCCCGGGTGCTGCTGGTCTCCACCGACCCGGCGCACAACCTGGGCCATCTCTGGGGCCGCCCGGTGGGGCCCGAGCCCGTGCAGCTCGCCCCCGGGCTGCGGGCCATGGAGCTCGATCCGGCGGAAACGGTGGCGCGTCATCTGCAGGATGTGACCGCCAACCTGCGGCGGCTGATGCCCGTGCATCTCGGCAGCGAGGTGGACCGGCACATGGCGCTGGCGCGGGATGCGCCGGGCATGGCGGAGGCGGCCCTGCTGGAGCGCATGGCCGAGCTGGCTGCGGCCCGGGAGCCCGATGAGTACCTGATTCTGGATACCGCGCCCACCGGGCACACGGTGCAGCTTCTGGCCCTGCCGGAGCTGATGGCGGCCTGGACCGACGGCCTGCTGCGGCAGCGCGATCGAGCCGAGCGACTGGGCGAGCGGCTGCGTCGGCTGGCGGACGACCGCCGCGGTGGCAGCGCGTTGTTCGGATCCGGCGGCGACGCCGGATCCGACCGCGACGGCCGCATCCGTGAGCTGCTGAACCGGCGCCGCGCACGCCTCGCCGGGCTGCGGCAGACCCTGGTAGATCAGACCACCACCGCGTTCGTCATGGTTCTCACCGCCGAGCGGCTGCCGGTGCTGGAGACCATCGAGCTGCATGCCAGCTTGACGCGCCTGGGCGTTCCCGTGGGCGGCATGGTCGTCAACAAACGCATTCCACCCGGGCTCGGTGACTTCATGGAGACCCGGCGTCAGCAGGAATCGCAGCATCTGCAGGCGTTGCGTGCGGCGCTCCCGGAGACGCCGCTGTGCGAGGTGTTCATGGCGGCACGGGACATCGTCGGACGGGAGGCCCTGACAGCGTTCGCTTCCGCGCTGGGTGACGCCTGAGCGTGCCCGGTCAGCGGCAGCGGCCGCAGGTGCCGACCACCTCCACCGGTTCGTCGCCGGTCTGAAACTCCAGATCGGCCGCCGACCGCTTGATGGAGTTCTCCACGCGGCGGTCTTCCAGCTCGATCACCGAAGAGCATTTGCTGCAGATCAGGATCAGCCCACGGTGGTCCTGCTCGCTGCCGCGGCAGGCGGTGAAGGCGTTCAGCGCGTTGATCTTGTGGGCGAGCCCGGCCTCCAGCAGGAAGTCGAGGGCCCGGTACACGGTGATGGGGGCGGCCCTCGGCCGCAGCGTCTTCAGCTCCTCGAGCAGCTCGTAGGCACCGACCGGACGGTCATGGCGGCTCAGCAGCTCATAGACGTCGCGGCGGATGGGTGTGAACGATACGCCGCGCTCGGCGCAGACCGCCTCGGCGTGGCGCAGCAGGGTGGATTCTGCTCGGGCGGTCGCTGTCGCGGATTTTCGGGTCATCGGCGGCGAGTATATACCCGCCGCCGACGGCCTGAGAAGGAAACTGCCGGGCCGTGCGCCTCAGAAGGTAGCACGCAGTCCCGCTTCCAGGGTGCGCCCCGGCAGCGGCGCCAGGTCCTTGATGAACGACGTATGCTGGCGCTGCTCGTCGTCGGTGAGGTTGCGGCCCTGTACGAACACCGTGATCGTGGCGCCCGCCATCGGCAGATCGGCGCCCAGGTAGGCGCGCACGTCGTCGTAGCGCTCGGTGGGCAGCTCGAACTCGGTGACGTTGTCCTGAGCACGCACGCGCAGGTAGTCGACCGTGGCCTGCACCGGGCCCCACTGGGCGTTCATGCCCAGGCCGTAGCGGGTGGCGGGCAGCCGCGGCAGGTCGTCGTCGCCGGAGACGTCCAGGGTCGCGCTGACGGTATCGAACTTGGCGGTCAGGGCCAGCGAGCCAGCGTCCCAGGTGGCCACCGTGCGCCGCAGCTCCGCATCGAACCCGAAGAAGTCAGCGTCGTCCTGCTCGTAGACGAACACCGGCAGGTCGTCTTCCTCTTCGCCGGTGGGTGACTCGTAGATGAAGTCGATGAACTGCGTGTAATAGAGGGTGCCGTTGAACAGCCAGGGGCCGTAGTCGTAGCGCACGTTGGCGGACAGGCTCAGGGCCTTCTCCTCGGTCAGGTCCGGGTTGCCTATTTCGTACGCGTTGGTGGCGAGATGGGGGCCGTCGGAGTAGAGCTCCTCGGCGACCGGCGCCCGGGCCGTGTAGTCGGCAAGCAGGCCGATGGACCAGCGGTCGTCTACGGGCACGACGATGCCGAGCGACGCGGCGTAGCTGGTGAAGTTCCTGCTGCGGGCAGCCGAGGGGTCCATGTTGACCCGCTCCAGGCGCGCACCGGCCTCCAGATCGAAGGCGTCGAAGCTGCGCTCGCCCACCCAGAATCCGCCCAGCGTGCGGGTGTCCACGGGCGCGATGAAGGCCTCCTCGCCGATGGCCGAGAACTCGCGATCCGTGTACTGGAGGCCGAAGGCGCCGCGCCAGCCGGCCACGGGCACGTGCACCAGCTCGAGGCGAACCTCGTAGGCATCGTTCTCGAACTCGGTGGCCACCTCGCCGTCGGGCTCGATCTCGGCGTGTTCGTAGTCGTTGATGCCGACGCGCAGGTTCAGCGATTCGAACCCGCGCATGGGCGCGTTCAGGCCCGCTTCGATGTCGATGCGCGTCTGCTTCAGATCGAGCACGGGGGTGCTCTCGTCGTGGGCGCCTTCCGCGCCGTGGTCTTCCTCTTCGTGGTCCTCGTCTTCGTGGCCGTGCCCATGGCCGCCTGGCAGTCCGTACTCGGCTTCATAGCGGCTGACGGCGGCGCCCAGGAATCCCCGGTCGCCGATGAAGGACAAGCCGAAGTCGCCGCCCCTGGCCTCGAGATGACTGCCCGGCAGGCGGCCGCGAACGGCGTCTTCGTCGTCATCGCCCTCAGCCGCGCGGAGCGCCTTCGACTCGGCGAAACCGGGGATCTCGTAGTCGCCGGCATCGCGGTAGTAGCCGCCCAGATGCCAGGCCAGCGGCCCGCCGCCGCCGTCGAGACGCACAGCGGCCGTTTCCCGATCGCCGTTATCGTCGCGGCGCAGCTCGGCGCGACCGGACAGGGGCTTGGCGGCACGCTCGTGCGGAATGCGACCGGTGTGCACGTCCACGACGCCGCCGATGGCGCCGGTGCCGTACAGCAGCGCGCTCGGGCCCTTGAGGATCTCGATGCGGTCGGCCATGAACGGCTCGATGGTGACCGCGTGGTCGGCGCTGGTGACCGAGACGTCGAGGGCGTCGATGCGGTCTTCCATGATCCGCACCCGCGGGCCGGACAGACCGTGGATGACGGGCCGGCTGGCGGCCTGGCCGAAGTTCGCGGCATGCACGCCGGGCAGGGCGCCCACGGTCTCACCGATGCTGCTCTGCAGCTGACGGGTCAGGTTGTCGCCTTCGAGCACCTCCGAAGACAACGCCAGGCCCTCGGCGGACAGAGGATGGGCTGTGACCACTACGGTCTCGATGGGGTTGGCCCGGGAGCTACCAGGCTCGTCGGCAGTTTCGGCGGCATGGCTGACGCTGGCGAGCGTCAGCGCAACGGCGAACGACAGTCGGGATGACATGAAAAACTCCAGATTCCGGTTCGATGATCGCCGGGCCGCCACTGCGGCCCGAGCACGTCGTCATGCTCAGCGATCGGAAGCGGGAGGGGCTCTTGCCTGGAAGGATCTGTCGGCGGCGTCCGCACCCTGACGCTCGCCGGCGGCAGGCTGAACGCGTCGTCCGAGCGGCGCTGGCGGCACGCTGATGGTGCCGGCGTCGGCGGCGTGCTGGGCGTGGGCGTGCGGGCAGACGACGCAGGCGCCGTCGTCGATGTGCACGTGCGCGACGGCCAGTGTCTGCGCCGCAAACAGCAGAGCGGCGCAGCACAGGAGGATGCCGCGAAGGGCCCTATTGCGTCGAACTGACAGTGACATGGCGCCTGCTCCAGAGGCGCGCAATGATATATAAGAACATTCGGAGCGGCAACCGGCGGCCTCGCGCCTGCGGCGGCATCGGGCACCCCCGCGCGGCTACAGGCGATGCTTCACATAGGGCCGGTATCCCTCGGTGCGCAGCCGTTCGACCTCCTCGGGCGCGTAGGGAATGGGCTCGACGAATGGCAGCAGGTCGCGGCGACTAAAGCCGTTGCGCTCCATCCACGACTCGCACATGCGCAGATCCAGACGTTCGAATGCCTGCAGCCTGGCGGCGCGATCGATCAGGGCCCGGTTATCCGAGTAGTTGCTGCGGATGAACGGCTCGGCCTCGGGGCCGTGCAGCACGACCACCACGGGGTCACTCTGGGGCTCGTCGCCGAGCAGCGCCTGGTCCAGATCGTCGAGCAGGGCCAGCAGATCGTCGGTGCCGTCGGGAGACACCTCGAGGTACACCCTGTCCGCCGCGGCTGCCAGCGGCGCCGTCGCCAGGGCGGCAAGCGCGAGGCAGATCAGGCGGTAGCGGTTGAGAAGCGTCATGACCGCCACAGGTTACCGTCGTGTGCGGGTGCTGCACAGCGTCGTCGTGGTGATGAGATCGACGTACTTCAGCGCCAGTCCCCGAGGTGATCGCGGCGCCCGAGTTCGGCGGCTCGTTCCTGCACGATGCGCCGAAGGACAGCTACGGGCTCGACTTCACCTACCGCTTCTGATCGCCACCGGGGCGATGCCGGCTACGACATCGCCCTTCCGGCCGCCAGATCGTCCTTGATGGTTCGCCCGGAGATCAGGTAGAGGAGGGCCGAGACCAGGTTGAACACCAGGCAGATTACCAGCGACCAGCGCAGTGACTCCGAGCCGAGATCGGTGAAGGCGTTCAGCAGGTCGGAGATGATGCCCGTGACCTGAGGCCCCAGCCCGAGGCCGATGATGTTGAGAATGAACAGGTTGATGCTGGAGGCGAGGGCCCGCATCCGCAGGCCGACCATCCCCTGGGTCATGGAGAAGGTGGGGCCGAGATAGTAGGCGCCCAGGAAGTAGTGCATCACCATCACCCACAGGGCAATGGTGGGGTCACCGTAGAGGTAGCCGAAGGCGCTGAACGGTATCGAGGCCAGGGTAGCGAGCCCGGGCAGCCAGACGTACCAGCGCTCGTCGCGGCCACCCAGGCGGTCGCCGAAGTAGCCGCCGAGAAAGGTGCCGGCGATGGAGGCGAAGCCGAGCCAGAACAGCGCCGTGCCCATGTCGGCGGTGCCGAGCCCGTGGCTGCGGTTGAACATCGCCGGAATCCAGTAGGCGACGCCGTAGCCGACGAAGGCGTGCAGCGCGCCGCCTAGAGACAGGTAGCGGAAGCTCTTCCTTGCCCACAGGTACCTGAACACCTCGGCCACCGGAGGCGCCTGGTCCTTCGACATCTGAATGCCCTCGGCGCCGCCGCGGGCCGGCTCGCGGATGGTGAGCTTGACCACCACGGCCAGGAACACGCCGGGCAGACCCACCACCATGAAGGCGGTGCGCCAGTCGAATGCCTCGTTGATCCAGCCGCCGCCCAGGTTGCCGAGCTGGGTGCCGATGGGAATACCGAGGGCGTAGATGGCCAGCGCCGTGGCGCGCTTGTGGGCCGGGAACATGTCCGAGATCATCGAGTGCGCGGGTGGGCTGCCGCCGGCCTCGCCGACGGCAACGCCGATGCGGGCGACCAGCAGATGAAAGAACGACTGCGCAAGCCCGCACAGTGCCGTGGCGCCGCTCCACAGCGCCAGCGAGATGGATATGACGTTGATCCGCGAGCCACGGTCGGCGATGCGGGCGATGGGAATGCCGAGGAAGGTGTAGAACACGGCAAAGGCGATGCCGCCCAGGAAGCCCATCATGGTGTCGGAGACGCCCAGGTCTTCCTTAATGGGCTGCACCAGGATGCCGAGAATCGAACGGTCGATGAAGTTGAACACGTACACGATCACCAGCATGGTGAGCGCGTAGTTGCGATAGGCCGGGCTGAACTGCCCGCCCGCCGTCGTCGCCGACATCCCTGAACTCCCCCTCTCCCAGGGCATGGAATTCTGCGTTATGCGTTCCGTGTTTGCACGCCGCCGGCGTCGAGCGTGGCGCCTGGTCCCGGCAAGCCGTTAGACTTCCCGCATGCTCGCCGTCCACGGGCCGTCGGCGGCCGACCTCAGGGAGAGGCATGCGTCCACTGCACTACTATCTGGCCGGGACCGGGTCCTGGTTCCTCGCCTTCGGCATTCAGAGCGTCATGTTCGCCTGGCTGGTGACCATGGTGCTCAACGAGACCCCCGAGAACGTGGGGCTGGCGCAGATGTCGCTGCTGCTGCCAGGCACGCTGCTGATCCTGGTGGGCGGCAGCTATGCCGACCGCTTCGGCGCGCGCCGGGTGGCGCTCACCGCCCAGTCGCTGGCGGTGCTGGCGCCGCTGCTGTTATTGGTGCTGGTGGCCAGCGGCCGGCTGAGCTTCGCCACCATGATCGGCTATGCCGTGCTCATGGGTCTGGCCCAGGCGTTCGTCACGCCCGCTCGGGACGGGCTGCTGAGTCAGGTGGCGGGCGGGCGCGTGCAGCGCACCGTGATGCTCACCAGCATCATCCAGTTCGGCCTGCAGATGGTGGGCTTCGGCGTGGCGTCGGTGGCCGACCTCACCGGGCCGGAGCCCATACTCGTCATCCAGGCGCTGGTGCTGGCGGTGGGCGTGTTCGGCTTCAGCCGCATTCAGAACCAGCGCCACGGCAGCGACAAGGCACCCCAGCGGCTGCTGCAGTCGCTGCTGGAAGGCGGCCGTACCGTGTTCTCGTCGCCATCGCTGCGCATGATCGTGGTGCAGAACATGTGCATGGGCATGTTCTTCATGGGTTCGTACATCGTCACCATGCCGCTGCTGGTGCGCGAAGTGTTCAGCGGCGGCGCCTCGGACCTGGCGCTGCTGAATGCCGGCAACAGCCTCGGCCTGGTGCTGACCATCGTGCTGCTGCTGCGGCTCGGCGACGTCCACCGGCAGGGCCGGGCGCTGGTGCTGTCGCAGCTTCTGGGCGGCCTGGTGCTCTGCGCTGCCGCCTTCGCGCCCGGCTTCAGCCTGTTCGTGCTCGCCATCTTCCTGTGGGGCATCTGCGGCGGTGTCGCCATGACCATGTCGCGCACCATCATGCAGGAGCAGGCGCCCGACGCGCTGCGCGGTCGGGTGATGAGCTTCTATTCGTTCTCGTTCATGGGGGCGGGTCCGGTGGGCGCGCTGCTGAACGGCTTTCTGGCGGAACGCGTCGGGCCGCAGATGGCGCTGCTGATCTGCGCGTTGTCCATGTGTGTCATCATGGTTGCCGTCATGTGGACGTCGAGCCTGTGGCGGCTGGAAGGGCCTCGCCCGGAAGCCGCGGCAGCCTGATTCGGAGCACTACGCATCATGGCTGACCATCGTCTGCGATTGGCCGTGGACATCGGCGGCACCTTCACCGACGTGGTGCTGGACGGTGCCGGCCAGCGGCAGACCACCAAGGTGCTCACCACCCACAGCGATCCGGCGGACGGCGTGCTGCAGGGCATCCGCCGGGTGCTGAGCGCTGCCGGCGCCCGGCCCGGCGACGTCGGTCTGGTGCTGCACGGCACGACGCTGGCGACTAACGCCCTGATCGAGCGCCGCGGCGCCGTGACCGCGCTGCTGACCACCGAAGGGCACCGGGACGCGGTGGAGATGGCGTTCGAGAACCGCTTCGAGCAGTACGACGTCGACATCGATCGCCCGGCGCCGCTGGTGCCACGGCCGCTGCGGCTGCCGGTATCCGAGCGGCTGGCCGCCGACGGCTCGGTGCTGCGGGCGCTGGATCCCGACTCGGTGGCGCGCTGGCTGCCGCTGCTCGAGGCGCGCGGTGTGACCAGCATCGCCGTCGGCTTTCTGCACAGCTACGTCAATGCCGAGCACGAGCGGGCGGTGGGCGCGCTGCTGCGCGCGGCGCTGCCGGCGGTGGCGGTGACCCTGTCCTGCGACGTGTGCCCGGAGATCCGCGAGTACGAGCGGCTCTCGACGACGTGCGCCAACGCCTACATAAAGCCGCTGATGGCCCGATATCTGGCCAGCCTGGCCCGGCAGCTCGGCGCGCTGGGCATGGGCTGTCCGGTGCTGCTGATGACGTCGGGCGGGGGGCTCACCACGCTGGAGACGGCGGCCGAGTTCCCGATCCGGCTGGTGGAGAGTGGTCCGGCCGGCGGCGCCATGCTGGCGGCCCGCGTGGCGGCGGAAGGCGGCTACCACCGCGTGCTGTCCTTCGACATGGGCGGCACCACCGCCAAGATCTGCCTGATCGATGACGGGGTACCGCTTCTGTCGCGCGCTTTCGAGGTGGACCGCGTGTACCGGTTCAAGAAGGGCAGCGGCCTGCCGGTGCGGGTGCCCGTGATCGAGATGGTGGAGATCGGCGCCGGCGGCGGCTCCATCGCCGGCATGGACAAGCTGGGACGCATTCAGGTGGGGCCGGCCAGCGCCGGTTCGGAGCCCGGGCCCGCCTGTTACGGTCGGGGCGGCGACCGCGCCACGGTCACCGATGCCGACCTGGTGCTTGGCCGCATCGATCCCGCCAGCTTCGCCGGCGGCTCATTGCCGTTGGACGCGACGGCAGCCGAGCGCGCCCTGACAACAACGCTGGGCGCTCAACTCGATCGCGATGCGGTGGGCGCCGCGTATGCGGTCGCTGCCGTGGTGGACGAGAACATGGCCGGCGCCGCGCGCGCCCATGCCTCGGAGTGGGGCACCGACGTTGCATCGCGCACGCTGGTGGCCTTCGGCGGCGCTGCCCCGCTGCACGCCGCCGCGCTGGCGAACAAGCTGCACATCGATCGCGTGATCGTGCCGACGGGCGCCGGCGTCGGCTCGGCCATCGGTTTTCTGCTGGCGCCGGTTAGCTACGAAGTAGTGCGCAGCCGCTACCAGCGGCTGTCGGCGTTCGAGGCGGATGCGGCCAACGCCGTGCTGGCGGAGATGTACGACGAGGCCGCCGCGGTGGTTCGCGCCGCGGCGCCCGACGACGACTGGCGCGAGGAGCGCCGTGCCTACATGCGCTACCTGGGGCAGGGCTACGAGATCGCGGTGCCGGTGGCGTCGGGCACGCTCACGGACGCCGACGCCGCCCGGTTGCGCGAAGCGTTCGAGCACGAGTACCGCCGGCTGTACGGGCGCCTCATTCCAGGGCTCGACGTCGAGCTCATGAGCTGGACCCTGACCGTCGTGGCCGGGGAGCCGGAAGCCCCGGCGGCGCTGTCGGAACCGGAGCCGGTTCGGTTGGCCGGCGGCGGTTCGGGCCGGCTGTACGATGCGGCAGCCGGGGGCAAGGTGGCGGTGGCCGTGCATCACCGCGCCGATCTGACGCCGGGCCATCATGGCGCCGGGCCGGCGCTGGTGGTGGAGGATCAGACCACCACCGTGGTGCCGCCCGGGTTCGACCTGCGGGTGGACGCCCGCGGCCATCTGCTGCTCGAACGCCGTCAGGAGGAAGCACCATGAGAGGAGCCGGCGCACCGGACGCTCTGACCGTGCAGTTGGTCTGGGATCGGCTGCTGGCGGTGGTGGAGGAGCAGGCGCAGACGCTGATGCGCACCGCCTTCTCCACTGTGGTGCGGGAGGCGGGGGACCTGTCCGCCGGCGTGTTCGATACCCGGGGCCACATGCTCGCGCAGGCGGTGACCGGCACGCCCGGACACGTGAACGCCATGGCGGCATCGGTGGGCAAGTTCCTGGAGCGCTACCCCGTGGCGGTGCTGAAGCCGGGCGACGTGCTGCTCACCAACGACCCCTGGGATGGCACAGGCCATCTGAACGACTTCACCGTGGTCACTCCGGTCTATCACCGGGATCGGTGCGTCGCCTTGTTTGCCTCCACCAGCCACATTGCCGACGTCGGCGGCCGCGGCTTCGGACCCGATGCCAACGACCTCTACGAAGAGGGGCTGCAGATACCCATCTCCTATCTGTTCCGCGGCGGCGAGCGCGACGAGACGCTGATGGCCATCATCGCCAGGAACGTGCGCGACCCCGTGGTGGCCGAGGGCGACCTTTACTCGCTGGCGGCCTGCAACGACACCGGCGCCGCCCGGCTGATCGAGCTGCTGGGCGACTTCGGCCTCACCGACCTCGAGGCCGCCGGCGCCGACATGCTGCGACGCTCACGCGAGGCGATGGCGGCGGAAATCCGGGCGCTGACGCCAGGTGACTATGCGCACCGGCTGACCATCGACGGCTACGACCAGCCGGTGGAGTTGGCCTGCCGGGTGCGCATCGGCAGCGACGCCATCGACATCGACTTCGCCGGCACGTCGCCGGAATCGCCGTTCGGCATCAACGTGCCGCTTCCCTACACCCAGGCGTACGCCTCGTTCGGCGTGCGCTGCATCGTCGGCAACGACATACCCAACAACGCCGGCTCGCTGGCGGCGGTGCGGGTGACGGCGCCGGCCGGCTGCATTCTCAACGCCCGGCCGCCGCGGGCGGTGTCGGCCCGTCACGCCATCGGCCAGATGCTGCCCGACCTGATTCTCGGCTGCCTCGATCAGGCGCTGCCCGGCCGCGTGCCCGCGGAGGGCGCGTCGTGCATCTGGAACCCGGTGTTCCGTCATGCCCACGATGCCGGCAGCGGCTTCGTCGTCAACCCGATCTTCAACGGCGGCACCGGCGCGCGGCCGGGCAAGGATGGCCTCTCCACCACGGCGTTTCCCTCCGGGGTGCGCACCACGCCCACCGAGATCAACGAGGTGACCAGCCCGCTGGTGTTCTGGCGCCGCGAGTACCGCACCGACTCCGGCGGCGCCGGCGAGCATCGCGGCGGCCTCGGCCAGGTCATCGAGGTGGCCCATCGGCACGGCGCGCCGTTCGTCGTATCGAAGATGTTCGACCGGGTGCAGCATGCGGCCCGCGGCCGGCAGGGGGGCGGCGACGGTGCCTGCGGCCGCGTGTACCTCGACGACGGCACCGCACTGCGTGGTAAGGGCCGCGACGAGGTGCCGGCCGGGGCGGTGCTGGTGATGGAGACGCCGGGCGGCGGCGGCATGGGGGAGCGGTCGCGCCGCGACGTCGAGCGTATCCGCTCCGACCTCGAGGCCGGGCTGATCAGCCCGGAGGCCGCGCGGTCCGACTATGGGTTCGAGGGGGCGGGCTGAAATTTAAAACGCGTTTGAATTTTCTGGCTGCTTTGCGCACTATCTGCCGCTGCCATGCACAGGGGTGACCGTAGTGAACTTCGATTTTTCCGACGACCAGAAGCTGCTCAAGGACCAGACCGCCCGATTCCTCGGCGAGCGCTGCGGCAGCAGCGTGGTGCGCGACGTGCTGGAGGGCCGCGCGCCCTACGCCGAGGCGGTGTGGCAGGGGCTGGCGGAGATGGGCCTTATCGGCACCGCCATTCCCGAGCAGTACGGCGGCACCGGGGCGGGCTACCTCGAGCTCTGTCTGGTTGCCCAGGAACTGGGGCGGGTGGTGGCGCCGGTGCCCTACGGGTCGTCCATCTACCTGCTGGCCGAGGCGCTGCTCCTGTTCGGCAGCGAGGCGCAGAAGTCGCGCTGGCTGCCCGGCATCGCCGCCGGTGAGGTGAAGGGCGCCCTGGCGGTGGTGGAAGGCCGCGAGCAGAGCACGCCGGAGCGGATCGCTGCCCGGGTGGCGGGCGGCGCGCTCACCGGCAGCAAGCTGATCGTGCCCGACGGCGGCCTGGCCGACCTGCTGGTGGTGCTGGCCCGGGATGACGCCGACGGTCTCGGCCTGTACCTGGTGGAGGCGGCCGCGCCCGGCGTGGCGCGGCAACCGGTCAAGTCTGTGGACCCGTCCCGCAACACCGTGCGCATCGACTTCGACGGCGCCGCGGCCGACCTGCTGGGCAAGGCCGCGGACGGCTGGTCGGCGCTGTCGCGGCTGCAGGACCGGGCGGCCGTGCTGGTCGCTTTCGAGCAGCTCGGCGGCGCGCAGCGGGCCCTCGACATGGCGGTTGCTTACGCCAAGGAGCGCTTCGCGTTCGGCCGCGCCATCGGCTCGTTCCAGGCCATCAAGCACATGCTGGCGGACATGTACGTCACCGCCAAGCTGGCGGAGTCCAACTGCTACTACGCCGCCTGGGCTCTGCACACCGGCGCGGTCGATCTGCCGCTGGCGGCCGCCACCGCCAGAGTGGCGGCCACCCAGGCATTCCAGCAGTGCAGCAGGGACAACATCCAGGTGCACGGCGGCATGGGCTTCACGTGGGAGTTCGACTGCCACCTCTACTACCGGCGGTCGAACTTCCTGGCGCTGGAGCTGGGCGGCCTGTCGGTGTGGGAAGACCGGCTGGTGGAAGGTCTCAAGTCTCGGGCAGCGGCGTAAGGAGCACAGCATGGATTTCAGCGATACCAAGGAAGAAGCAGCGTTCCGCGCCGAGGCGCGGGCCTGGATCGAGGCCAACGCCCCCAAGCATCTGAAGCCCTACCTGGAGCGCAGCGGCTTCGGCAACACCAACACCGGCCCCTACGACCTGCTCGAGGAGTCGAAGAAGTGGCAGCGCAAGAAGGCCGACGCGGGCTGGGCCTGCCTGCAGTGGCCGAAGGCGTACGGCGGCCGCGGCGCCAGCCCCATCGAGAGCGTGATCTGGGGCCAGGAAGAGGGCGTTTACGGCAAGCTGTCGGGCATGTTCATCATCGGCCACGGCATGTGCGGACCGACGCTCATCGCCTTTGCCGGCGAGGCGGACAAGGAGCGCCTGCTGCCGAAGCTGGCGGCTGGCGAGGAGGTCTGGTGTCAGCTCTTCTCCGAGCCTCACGGCGGCTCCGACCTGGCAGGGCTGCGCACCCGCGCCGTGAAAGATGGTGACGACTGGGTGATCAACGGCCAGAAGATCTGGACGTCGGGCGCCCAGCACAGCGACTACGGCATCCTCATCACCCGCACCGACCCGACGGTGGCCAAGCACAAGGGCCTGACCATGTTCTACCTGGACATGCGCTCGCCCGGGGTCGACATCCGGCCCATCAAGCAGGCCAACGGCCAGAGCGAGTTCAACGAGGTCTACTTCGACAACGTGCGCATTCCCGACAGCCAGCGGCTGGGTGGGGTGGGCGACGGCTGGCGGGTGTCGCTGACCACGCTCATGAACGAGCGCCTGGCCATCGGCGGCGGCATCGCCACCGGGTTTCCGGACCTGCTGGAGCTGGTGCAGGCGCTGCCCCTCGAGACCGGCGCCGCCATCGACGACCCGGCGGTGCGCAGCCGGCTGGCCGACTGGCACGTCAAGGCGGCGGGCCTGAAGAACACCGCGTCGCGGCTGCTCACGGCGCTGTCGAAGGGCGACACGCCCGGGCCGGAAGCGTCCATCGGCAAGCTGGTGGCCGGCACCATGATGCAGGACATCGCCAAGTTCGCCCTGGACCTGCAGGGCCCCGGCGGCCTGCTCACCGACCCGGAGGTGGCGGAGGGCTCGGCGCGCTTTCAGGCCATGCTGCTGCGCTCGCCGGCGGTGCGCATCGAGGGCGGCACCGACCAGATTCTGCGCAACATCATCGCCGAGCGGGTGCTGGGGCTGCCGGAGGACATGCGGGCCGACAAGGGCATTCCGTTCAACGAGATTCCCAGCGGCGGCGGCCACTGAGGCGGCCGGCCGCCGCCGCCGGCGCCTCGATCTGTGCGCGCCGGTGACGGTTGCAGGCTTGTATTTCCAGACGTTTGCGGCACAATACGCGCCCTCAAGCGGGAATAGCTCAGTTGGTAGAGCACGACCTTGCCAAGGTCGGGGTCGCGAGTTCGAGTCTCGTTTCCCGCTCCAAAATTCTTGGTGACACCTCTCCCGCAGAGGCAGTGCGTTGGTCCCCTGCAGGCGAGCCCTGAAGCCTGCGGGGCGCGGCAGTGCCGCCGCGTCGTTCACCCGCCGTCGTTCACCCGGAAGGGATCAAGCCTGTGCTCGCCGCCGCCAACCTCACCATCCAGTTCGGTTCCAAGCCGCTGTTCGAGAACGTTTCGATCAAGTTCGGCGGCGGCAACCGCTATGGCCTGATCGGCGCCAACGGCTCCGGCAAGTCGACGCTGATGAAGATCCTCGGCGGCGATCTCGCCCCGACCGCCGGCAACGTCTCTCTGGAGCCCGACGTGCGTCTGGGCAAGCTGCGCCAGGATCAGTTCGCCTTCGAGCAGCACCGGGTGATCGACACCGTGATCATGGGGCATGCCGAACTTTGGCAGGTCAAGCAGGAGCGCGATCGCATCTACGCCCAGGCGGAGATGAGCGAGGCCGACGGCATGCGGGTCGCGGAGCTGGAGCTCGAGTTCGGCGAGCTTGACGGCTACACCGCCGAAGCCCGCGCCGGCGAGCTGCTGATCGGCGTCGGCATCCCGGTGGAGCAGCACGAGGGCCCCATGAGCGAGGTGGCACCGGGCTGGAAGCTGCGGGTGCTGCTGGCCCAGGCGCTGTACGGCGACCCGGACGTGCTGCTGCTGGACGAGCCCACCAACAACCTGGACATCAACGCCATCCGCTGGCTGGAAGGCGTGCTCAACGAGCGCGCCAGCACCATGGTGATCGTGTCCCACGACCGCCACTTCCTGAACAGCGTCTGCACCCACATGGCCGATCTCGACTACGGCGAGCTGCGGGTCTACCCGGGCAACTACGATCAGTACATGACCGCGTCCACCCAGGTGCGCGAGCGCATGCTGGCCAACAACGCCAAGAAGCAGGCGCAGATCGCCGATCTGCAGAGCTTCGTCAGCCGCTTCTCTGCCAACGCCTCCAAGGCCCGCCAGGCCACCTCCCGGGCGCGCCAGATCGAGAAGATCGAGCTCGAGGAGGTGAAGCCGAGCAGCCGGGTGAGCCCCTACATCCGCTTCGAGCAGGGCAAGAAGCTCTACCGCCTGGCCCTGGAGGTGGACGGTCTCGGCTTCGGCTACGAGGCGCCCCTGTTCGCCGGTCTCGACCTGCTGGTGGAAGTGGGGGAGCGCATTGCCGTCATCGGCCCCAACGGCATTGGCAAGACCACGCTGCTCAAGTGCCTGATGGGCCGGCTCGCCCCGCAGCAGGGCGAAGTGCGGTGGTCGGCCAACGTCGAGCTCGGCTACGTCGCCCAGGACCGCGCAGACGATTTTCCGGATGACGTGACGCTGTTCGAGTGGATGGGGCAGTGGAAGCAGAAGGGCGACGACGAGCAGACCCTGCGCGCCACCCTCGGCCGGCTGCTGTTCCGCAAAGAGGACAGCGAGAAGTCGGTGCACGTGATCTCAGGCGGCGAGGAAGGCCGCATGCTGTTCGGCAAGCTGATGATGACCAAGCCCAACGTGCTGGTGCTGGACGAGCCCACCAATCACCTGGACATGGAGTCCATCGAGGCGTTGAACCTGGCGCTCGAGCACTATCCCGGCACCCTGATCTTCGTCAGCCATGACCGTGAGTTCGTGTCGTCGCTGGCCACCCGCATCATCGAGATGACGCCGGACGGCATCGTCGACTTCAAGGGCAGCTACGACGACTACCTGCGCAGCCAGGGGCTCGAGCAGCCCGTGCTGCAGCGCCAGCGTTCCTGAGCCCCCGGCAGGGCGGCGGGGAGTAGATGAACCCCGCAGCAGATCGCCGAAACCCTCTGAGCAGCCTCGGTCATCAGCCGCCGATCTGGATCGTGGGCACGATCTCTATGTTCCTTTCACGGCATTCGGCTTCGGTCGGTTCTTCCCAGAAGCTGTTGGCAAGATCGAAAATCTCCTCCGACACCTCCATCTTGTAGCTGCCGCTCTTCTGACTGTTGCGTTGGCGCACGCGCTGGCGCCGCTGCGCGAGTGGCGTGTCGAGCAGGTACACACGCAGGTCGTAGTCCGTTGCGTCCACCCGTCGGTAGAAGTCGTCGCGATCAGCCAGTCGCACCAGTCCCAGCTCGAGAATGGTGCTGGTCCCCGTATCGAGCAGATCGCACGCCACGTTCCAGATCTGCTGGACACAGCGGCCTTTCCTGTCCGAATACCACGCCATGAAGTCGTTGCTCGGCCGATCCGGAGAGAACAACGTGACCATCCACGCATCCAGATCGAGGTGCGGCGCTCTGAGCGACCGGGAAAGCTTCTGAGCAAACGTCGATTTGCCCGCTCCGACCGGGCCTTCGACGAGGTGCAGGGTAGCCATGGGCGGCTCCGCGTTGCGAATCATTGCCGTGACGATAGGGCTCTGGCCACCCGGCGGACAGTCTGCTAGTTTGCTGAGCGCTGTGCGCCGGGCCGTGCCTGGCCTTCCGTTACGGCTGTTCGAACGGGCGTCGCTCCCGGCCGACCCGTGATACTGTACGCACATCCAGTTTGAGGCTGGGCTCGATCCGGCCGCCCGGAGATGGCGCAGCAATTCGACGTGAAGACCGTCTACTACACCGCCTCCAGCCTCGACGGCTTCATCGCCGATCGCGACAACGGCCTCGATTGGCTGTTCCAGCTCGGCGACGGCCCGCCCGGGGATTTCAGCAGTTACCTCGCGCAGGTGGGCGCCATCGCCATGGGCGCCACCACCTATCGCTGGCTGCTCGACAACCATATCTTCGCCGGGCCGGAGGCGCCGCAGCCCTGGCCCTATGCGCAGCCCGCGTGGGTGTTCAGCTCGCGCCCGCAGCGCGCCGTCGCCGGTGCCGACCTGCGCTTCGTCAGTGGCGCCGTTGCGCCGGTGCACGCCGAGATGGCCGCCGCGGCCGCGGGCGGCGACCTCTGGGTGGTGGGTGGCGGCGATCTGGCCGGACAGTTCCACGACGCCGGTCTGCTCGACGAGATCATCGTCGATGTCGCGTCCGTGACCCTGGGCGGCGGCGCGCCGCTGCTGCCGCGGTCCATCGTCACGCCGCCGCTGGTGCTCGAGTCGGTCGAGCAGTTCGGCAGCGCGTTCGCGCGGTTGACCTATCGCGTCGCAAGGCAGTGACGACCACCGCCGTGCTGCCCCGCACCTGGCCCAGCATCATCGCCCACGCCGACATGGACGCGTTCTACGCGGCCGTGGAGCAACTCGACGATCCGTCGCTGCGTGGCCGCCCCGTGCTGGTGGGGCCGCGCAGCGGCCGCGGCGTGGTGCTGACGGCCAGCTACGAAGCGCGTCCGTTCGGAGTGGGCAGCGCCATGCCCATGGCCCACGCCTTGCGCCGGTGCCCGCAGGCGGTGGTGGTGCCGCCGCGGTTCGACCGCTACGAGGCGGTGTCCCGGGCGCTGATGGCGGCGCTGGCCGACTTCTCGCCCCGCGTGGAGGCGCTGAGCCTGGATGAGGCGTTCGTCGACATGAGCGGCGCCGAGCACCTGTTCGGGCCGCCCGGCGCCATGGCGGAGCGCATGCGCCAGGCCATCCGCGACGCCACCGGCCTGTCGGCGTCCGTGGGCATCTCGGCGACCAAGTACGTGGCCAAGGTGGCCAGCGGCCATGCCAAGCCGGGCGGGATCCAGGTGGTGGCCCCCGCCGAGGCTGCGGCCTGGCTGGCGCCGCTGCCGGTCAGCCGGCTGTGGGGCGCGGGGCCGGTCACTCAGAAGCGGCTGCAGGCGGCCGGCTTCCAACGCATCGGCGATCTGGCCGCCGCCGATCCGGCGCTGCTGGAACGGCGGCTGGGCCGGCTCGGCGCCCACTTCCGGGCTTTGGCCCTCGGCCAGGACCCGCGCCCGGTTGCTGCGCGCCACTCGGCGAAGAGCCTCGGCTGCGACCGCACCCTGGCGGAGGACGTGCGCGATCGCGACGAGATCGCCCGCCATCTGGCGCATGCGGCCGACCGCATCGGCCGCCGGCTGCGGCGCAAGGGCTATCTGGCGGGCGGCGTGCGGGTGCGTCTGAAAACGGCCGACTTCCGGCTGCTGACCCGGCAGCGGCAGGTCGTGCCCACCTGCTATGCCGGCGACCTGCACGCGGCGGCGGTGGAGGTGCTCAGGGACTTTCCGCACCCGGGTCCGTTCCGGCTGGTGGGCCTCGCCGCCTTCGATCTGGAGTTGGCGGCCGGATCGGCCCAACTGGCGCTGTTCGCCGAGCCGGACCGCCGCGGCCGCCTGGAAACCACCATCGACGCCGTCATCGACCGCTTCGGCGAGGGTGCCGTGCGCCGCGCCCGGGACGTTTCCGGCCGCGTGGTGGGCCAGGACGCGCCGACGCTCGACTACCTGGATGAGGGTGACGACGAGCCGTGAGCGCGCCCGGCGCCCTGGGGGCTCAGGCGGACACCCGCACCATGCGCTTGCCGAAGTTCTCGCCGGCCAGCAGGCCCACTAGGCCGGCGGGCGCGTTCTCCAGACCCTCCACCACGTCCTCTGCCACCTCGAGGCGGCCCTCGTCCAGCCAGCGCGGCAGGTCGCGGTCGGCGCGGGCCACCAGCACCGGGTCGTCGCCGACGATGAAGCCGGTCATGGCGAGCCGCTTGGTGACCAGCAGCCCCGGCACGCCGCGCGGCCCGGCCGCCGGCGCGTCGGTGTCGTACTGCGAGACGACGCCGCAGCAGACGATGCGGCCGTGCAGGTTCATGCGGAACAGCACCGCCTCCAGCGTGGTGCCGCCGACGTTGTCGAAGTACAGATCGATGCCTTCGGGGCAGGTCTGCTTCAGAGCCTGGAACAGGTTCTCGCTCTTGTAGTCGATGGCGGCATCGAAGCCGAACTCGTCGACGATGCGCCGGCACTTCTCGGCGCCGCCGGCGATGCCGATCACGCGGGCGCCGTTCAGCTTGGCGATCTGGCCGGCCACCGAGCCGGTGGCGCCGGCGGCGGCGGACACCACCACCGTGTCACCGGCCTGCGGGCGGCCGATGCCGGCCATGCCCACGTAGGCCGTGCGACCGGTGACCCCGAGCACGCTCATCAGGTGGCTCAGCGGCTCGCGCCGCTCGCGACGGTTCAGGCCCCGGGCGGGCTTGACGAAGTAGTCCTGCCAGCCGCCGTCGCCCTCGACGATGTCGCCGGGTTTGAACCGCGGGTCGTTGGACTCGACCACCTCCGCCAGGCAGAACCCGGCCATCACCTGCCCCGGCTCCAGGGCGCTGCGGTAGGTGGCACCCTGCATCCAGGCGCGGTTGGCCGGGTCGAGGGACAGGAGCAGGGTGCGGCACAGCACCTCGCCCGCGCCCGGCTTCGGCATGTCGGTCTCGGTGAGGCGGAAGTGATCGGCGGTGAGCTTGCCCTGGGGCAGTTCGGCGATGAGGATCTGACGGTTCGGCATGATGGTGTTCCCGGCGCTGCAAGGTCTGGGTCGGTGGCCGGCCAGTATACGCCGGCCCTGGTAGACTTCGGGCGATGGCACAACGCGATGACATTCGAGCTTGCCGCGGGCGCCTCGAGGGCCGGGTGCAGGGCGTGTCGTTCCGAGCCTCCATGCAGGCGCAGGCGCGGCGTTGCGGCGTCGATGGCTGGGTGAGCAACACCGCCGACGGGGCGGTCACGTTTCTGGTGCAGGGCCCGGCCGAGGGCGTGCGGCAGGTCCTCGACTGGGCCCGGCGCGGCCCGCCGGGGGCCAGCGTGGATGCGTTCAATCTGACCGAGACCGACCCGGTGGGCGGTATGTCCGGATTCGACGTGCGCGGCTGACCTGCGAGCGGGCGCTCACGAGCGGGCGCTCAAACGGGCCCCTCGTCGTGCAGCATGTCCTTGAACCGCAGCAGCAGCGCGTTGACGGACAGGCTGTAGGCGCTGACCAGCCAGGCCATCAGTGGCGCGCCGGCGAACATCGCGAACCAGAACACCGCCGGCCCCTGGTAGGGCGCCTGACCGAACAGGTAGCACAGCACCAGGGCGACGGCGAACCCGAGCCCCACGGCGGCGGCCAGCCAGAGCTGGCGGCGCAGCGGCCGTCGCTCCCGGTGCCCGAACAGGGCCGCGCGCAACGCGCCGAGCGCCTGCCCGACCAGCGCGACGATGCCCCACGCGGTCAGCACATAGGGCATGAAGTCCTCATCGCTGAAGTGGAGCCCATCGCTGGTCTGTTCCGGCGCGCTGTCCGGGGCCGGGTCCGCGTCCGCGTCCGCGGCGGCCCAGGCCGGATCCCACCAGGTGAGGGCGCGTTCGATCAGCGCGAACGACGCCTCCTGGAAGCCGACCAGCACCATGGCGCCCGTCATCAGCGCGAGGAATGTCCAGGCCGTGACCATCGGCACAAGCTGGGTCCAGCGCAGGTAGTCGAGCCAGATGCCGGCGAGGGTGCCCAGCATCGGCTTCAGGGCCGTCATGGGCTGGAGGAGCCGCCCGGTTCGCGCTTCTGGCGGCGGAATTCGGCGATGGCGGCGCCTGCCTCCAGCATCACCAGCAGGCTGGTGCCCAGCACGACGACATCCAGGAACACCAGCAGCCAGTTGCCGTCCCGGTAGAACTGCACCAGGGTCACGCACGCCGCCAGAAACGACATGGTGAACACGAACAGCATCGGCAGCATGGTGTAGTACGAGGGCCGGCCCAGCTTGATCAGCATGACGCTGATGATCAGCAGCGTCATGCCGGCCAGGATCTGGTTGGTGGCGCCGAACAGCGGCCAGATGATCATGCCGCCGCCGCCGGAGGCGCCGCCGGCGCCGAACGCCAGCAGCAGGCAGGCAGCCACCGCCAGCAGCGTCGCCAGGATGCCGTTGCCGAGCAGGGGAATCCGGTAGATTTGGCCCCACTCCTGAATGATGTAGCGCTGCAGCCGCACGCCGGAATCCATGGTGGTGCCCGCGAACAGCACCACCATGGTGGCCAGCATGGTCTGGGCGATGTGGGCCGGTATGCCCCAACCCTCTTCGATCAGGTTGGCGCCGCCGGCGATGAAGGAGCCGGCACCGGTGGATCCGAACTTGTCGTAAATGGCGTGCCAGGCCTCCGGCGTGGCCGCCAGGGCGACGCCGGAGACGGTGACGATGGTGATCAGCGCCAGCGAGCCTTCGCCCACCGCGCCGAGATAGCCGACGAAGCGGGCGTCGGTTTCCTTGTCGAGCTGCTTCGACGTGGTCCCCGAGGCGACGATGCCGTGAAAGCCGGACACCGCGCCGCAGGCGATGGTGACGAACAGCAGCGGCACGATGGACGGCGTCGATGGGTCGAGGCGATCGTTGAAGGCCGGCGCCGAGAGGTCGGGCAGGAACAGGAACACGGCGCCGTACAGCAGCACCAGGCCGACCACGAGCTGCATGCCGTTGATGAAGTCTCTGGGCTGCAGCAGCACCCAGACCGGCAGCATGGACGCGATGGCGGCATAGACGAACAGGATGACGATCCAGTTGGCCTGGGGCGCAAGTCCGAACAGGCCGTCAGGCAGCTCGATGGGCAGCGAGCTGCCCGCGTAGATGCTCCAGTACAGCACCGCCACGCCGCCGATGGACAGCACCAGCAGGTTGAACCGCCGGTGCACGAGCTGGCCGATCACCAGGGCCACGACGATGGCGGCCCAGGCCGGGAACACGGCGCTCGGCGTGCTGACGAAGGCGCTGGCGATCACCACGCCGAACACGCTGTTGACCATGAGCAGCACCAGGAACACGACGATCATGTACAGCGACCGGGTGCGCTGGCCGATCACGGTTTCGGACAGGGCGCCCATGGAGCGGCCCTTGTGCCGGTTGCTGGCCCACAGCGCGCCGAAGTCGTGCACGCCGGCGAAGAACACGGTGCCGAGCACGACCCAGAGCACGGCCGGCACCCAGCCCCAGTACACGGCGATGGCAGGGCCGACGATGGGCGCGGCCCCGGCCACCGAAGTGAAGTGGTGACCCCACAGCACGTAGCGGTTGGTGGGCACGTAGTCGACGCCGTCGTTGAACTCGTGGGCCGGGGTGACGAAGTCGGGATCGAGCCGGTAGATGTGGCGGGCGATGAAGCGCGAATACACGAACCAGCCGAATGCCATGCCGGCCAGGCCCAGAACGACCACCATCACGGAATGCATGAAGCGAGATCCCCTCTCCCCGAAGTGACGCCGGCCCGGTTCTGCGGACGGGCCTGGAGCGGGCGAGGATAGCAGCCGGCACGGGGCGTCGCCACGCCACGGCGGTGGTGGTTAGGTGAACCTGCGTATTGGTGCGGGTCTGGCCGCATGGTTTGATCCCGACGATGGATGAGACCGCGACCATCACCCTGTGCGGCACCGGGCTGACCAAGGTCTACCACTCGGGCCCGGTGGCCATTCACGCATTGCGCGGCGTCGACGTGGCGCTCTACGAGGGTGAGCTGGTGGTGCTGGTGGGGCCCTCCGGCAGCGGCAAGTCGACGCTGCTGAACATTCTCGGCGGGCTCGACCGGCCGACCGCTGGCGAGGTGCGCTTTCGCGGCCGGCCGCTCGGCGACAGCGAAGCCGAGATCACGCGCTTTCGCCGCGACCACGTCGGCTTCGTGTTCCAGTTCTACAACCTGATCGCCAGCCTGACGGCCGAGGAAAATGTGGCGCTGGTGACCGAGATCGCCGCGCGGCCGCTGTCGCCCGCTGATGCCCTGGCGCTGGTGGGGCTGGGTGACCGGCTGCGGGCGTTCCCGGCCGAGCTCTCGGGTGGCGAGCAGCAGCGCGTGGCCATCGCCCGCGCCATCGCCAAGCAGCCGGAGATACTGCTCTGCGATGAGCCCACCGGCGCCCTGGACAGCGAGACCGGGGTGATGGTGCTGCGGGCCATCGATCAGGTAAATCGCGAGCTCGGCACCACCACGGCGCTGATTACCCACAATCGCAGCATCGAGGGCATGGCCGATCGGGTGCTGCGCTTCGCCGACGGGCGCATTGCCGAGGTGGCAGAGAACGCCAGCCGCTGTCCGCCGGAGCGGCTGGCGTGGTGATCGCGCCACTGGATCGCAAGCTGCTGCGAGATCTCTGGCGGGTGCGCGGCCAGGCGCTCGCCATCTCCCTCATCGTCGCCTCCGGCGTCGCCGTGCTGGTGATGTCGATGACGGCGATGCAGGCGCTCGATGACTCCAGCCGTGCCTACTACGACCGGGCCCGCTTCGCCGACGTGTTCGCGTCGGTCAAGCGGGCGCCGCGGCGCCTGCTCGCCGACATCGCGGCCATCGACGGGGTGCAGATGGTCGAGGCAAGGATTGCGCAGTTCGCCTTGCTGGACATGCCCGGCCTGCGGGAGCCGGTCACCGGACGCCTGGTATCGATTCCCGACGCTGCCGAACCGGCACTGAACCGGGTGCAACTGCGGTCGGGCCGCCTGCCCGATCCGCTGCGGCGGGACGAGGTGGTGGTCAGCGAGCCGTTCGCCGAAGCACACCGGCTGCGTCCCGGCAGTCGCTTCGGCGCCTTGCTCAATGGCCGCCAGCGCTCGCTGACCGTGGTGGGCGTCGGTCTGTCGCCCGAGTTCGTCTATGCCATCGGCCCCGGCGCGCTGATGCCCGACCCGGAGCACTTCGGGGTGATCTGGGTACGGGAAGCCGTGCTGGCCGCGGCGTTCGGTCTGGACGGCGCGTTCAACGACGTGCTGCTGCTTCTGTATCCGGGCGTCCCGGCGGTGGACGTGCTCACCGACCTGGATGCCATCCTGGCGCCCTATGGCGGCATCGGCGGCTACGATCGCAGCGAGCAGATCTCCCACTGGTTTCTCGCCAACGAGATCGCCCAGCTTCAGACGCTGGCCCGCATCCTGCCGGCCGTGTTCCTGCTGGTGGCGGCCTACCTCACCAACATGGTGCTGGCCAGGCTCGTCTACCTGGAGCGGGCCGAGATCGGATTGCTCAAGGCGTTCGGCTACGGAAACGGGGCCGTGGTCTGGCACTACGCCAAGATGGTGGTGGTGCTGAGCCTCATCGGCCTGCTGCTGGGGTGGGTCATCGGCCAGTGGCTCGGTCACTGGATGACGGCCATGTACGCCGAGTACTTCCGCATTCCGGAGCTGACCTTCCGCTTGCAGCCCTGGGTGTTCGCGCTGTCGGCGGCAGTCAGCGTCGGCGCCTCGCTGATCGGCGTGGTGAGCGCCGCCCGCTATGCCGGCGCGCTGCCGCCCGCGGAGGCGATGCGGCCGCCGCAGCCGCCGATGTTCAGGCATCGGCTGGCCGCCGGTCGGCGCTGGCTCGCGGGGCTGGATCAGCCGACCCGCATCATCGTCCGCCAGCTGCTGCGCCGCCCCGGACGCTCGCTGCTCACCAGCCTGGGCCTGGGCGCGGGGGTGGGGCTGCTGGTGGTATCGCTGCAGTGGTTCGACGCGCTGGATCACATGATCGAGCAGTACTTCGAGCGGCAGCAGCGTCAGGACATGACGCTGGTCTTCGCCGATCCCAAGCCGGCGTCGGTGCTGCGCGACGTGGCACGGCTACCGGGGGTGCTGGCCGTAGAGCCGGCGCGCAGCGCAGCGGCCAGGTTCACGGTCGGCCACCGCAGTCATCGTGAGGCGCTGGTAGGTCTGCCGGCAGCGGCGCGGCTCACCCACCTCAACGATGCAGCCGGCCGGCCGGTCATGGTGCCGCCCCACGGCATGCTGCTGACGGACATGCTGGCCGGCAAGCTCGGTGTGGTGGCCGGTGACCGGGTGCAGGTGCAGCTTCTCGAAGGCCGGCGTCAGCGTATCGAGCTGCCTGTCAGCGGCATCTTCGAAAGCCCCATCGGCATGGCCGCGTACGTGGATCTCGATGCGTTTAATCGGGCCCTGCTCGAGCCGGGACTCGCCAACATGCTGCAGCTTGTGGTCGACCGGGCCGAAGAGGCGGTGCTGTATGCGGCGTTGCAGGGGCTCGCCCCGATCGCGGGGGTCACCCTCAAGCGGGCGGCGACGGACAAGTTCGAGGAGACCATCGGCGAGACCATGCTGGTGATGGTGTTCTTCTATCTCGCCTTCGCCGGCACCATGGCTTTCGGCATGGTCTACAACAACCTGCGCATCGCCCTGTCGGAGCGTGGGCGAGAGCTTGCGACCCTGAGGGTTCTGGGCTTTCGCCCCGGAGAAGTGTCGTACATGCTGTTCGGCGAGGCCGGCATGCTGATGGTGCTGGCACTGCCCCTCGGCTGTGCCTTCGGGTGGCTGCTGGCCACCATCATGGCCGCCAGCTTCGAGACCGAGCTGTTCCGCATACCGGTGGTGATCGAGCCTTCCACCTACGCGCTGGCGGTGGTGCTGACGCTGATGGCCACGCTGCCGTCGGTGCTGCTGGTGCAGCGCCGCCTGCAGCGGCTGGACCTGATCGCCGTTCTGAAGACCCGGGAGTGATCATGGCACCGAATCGCAAGCGGCTGCTTTTGTGGGGGACGATCGTGTCGGTGCTGGTGCTGGCACTGTTCGTGGCCTGGCTGCCGGCTGCCGAGCTGGTGGACCTGCAGACGGTGGACGCCCGGCCGCTGGCGGTCACCGTCGATGCCGAGGGGGTCACGCAGGTACGCGATGTGTTCACCGTCTCGGCGCCGCTGGGTGGGCGATTGCTGCGCACCCCGCTGCGCCCCGGCGATCGCCTGGTGATGGGCGTGACCGTGGTGGCAACGCTCGAGCCGTCCGATCCGGCCTTTCTCGATCCCAGGGCGCTGGCAGAGAGCCAGCAGGAGCTGCAGTCGGCGGAAGCCGCCCGTACCCTGGCTGCCGCCGAGCTGGCCCGAGCGGAAGCGGAGCAGACCTTCGCCACCGCCGATCTCGGGCGCGCCCGGGAGCTGTTTGCCGGTGGCAGCGTGCCGCGTCGCTACGTGGACGAAGCGGAGCGGGTCGCACGCATGGCCGACGCCACGGTCGCGGCTGCCGCGGCCGCCGTGGATGCTCGCACGCACGACGTCATGCGCGCGCGGGTGCGCCTTCTGACCCCGGTGACCGGCCCCCGAGGCGCCGATGACTGCCTCTGCGTGACCATCACCGCGCCGGTAGACGGGCAGGTGCTGCAGGTGTTCGAGCGCAGCGAGACGGTGGTGACGCCGGGCACGCCGCTGCTGTCGGTGGGCGACCCTGCGCAGCTCGAAGTGGTGGCCGACTTCCTGTCCGCCGACGCGGTGCGTATCAGCCCGGGCCAGACCGCGTGGCTGGATGGCTGGGGCGGCGACCGGCGGCTCGAGGGGCGGGTGCGTCGCGTCGAACCGTTCGGGTTCACGAAGGTTTCCGCCCTCGGCATCGAGGAGCAGCGCGTCAACGTGGTCATCGACCTGGTGTCGCCGCGCGACGCATGGTTGGCCCTGGGCCACGGCTTCCGGGTGGTGGCGCGGGTGGTGACCTGGGAGTCGGATGCCGTCCTGACCGTGCCGGTCACCGCGCTGTTCCGCCGCGATGGGCGCTGGACCGTGTTCGTTGCAGAGGCAGGTCGCGTGCGAATGCGGGCCGTGGTTCCCGGGCAATGGGCCGGGCTTGATGTCCAGATACTTGATGGGCTGAGTGCGGGAGAGCGCATCGTCGACAGCCCGCCAGCCGCGCTCGACGAGGGTGTGCGCGTGCGAGCCCGCGACGCACGCCCGGCCCCGGCGGGCGCGGTTTTACATACCGATGTGTGACGCCCAGAATGGGGCAACGCTCAAATGCCTGCAACGCAAGGGGGCCGCGAATGGGAAATACCTGGGTCGTCGTCGCTGATGGTGCTCGGGCCCGGTTGTTCAACCGGCACAGGAATCGCAAGCTGGAGGAGTTCGACGTGCTGTTGTCGCCGCAACACCGCCTGCACGAGGGGGATCTGGTGAGCGATCGCGACGGTCGCGCCGCGGATGGCAACGGCGGCGGGCATGCGATGGGCAACAAGAACGCCACCAAGGATCACGAGATGGCCGTGTTCGCGAAGCGCCTGGCCGGTCGCCTCGAAGACGCGCGCAACGCTGGCGAAATCGATCGGCTGGTGCTGGTGGCGGCGCCCCGGTTCCTCGGCCAGCTCAGAACCCAGCTCTCGTCTTCGGTCGCGGATATGGTGGCGCTCACCATTGACAAGGAACTCACCACGCTGCCGGCTGACAAGCTGGCCGAACACCTACCGGAATTCTTCTGACAGGAGCGGGGCGATGACCCAGCATCAACGGGTAACGTTCACCCAGGGCCGCGAGGTTCTCGAGCACGCAGTGGGCTTTCTCAGGCAGACCGCGGGGACGCTGGAAGATCTGAACGATCAGCCCCAGGCCGAGCGCGTGGCCATGCTGCTGTCCAGCGTCATCCGCGAGCAGCGCTCGCTGCTGGATGCGGTAGACCGGTTTGCCGAAGACGCGCCCGACAAGGCGCTGGATACCTATGCCCAGTACACGGTCGAGTTGCCGGGCGACCAGGGAGCGCCGGCGCTGCCGTTGACCAATCTGGGCCTGCTGCAATGGGTGGTGGCTCGTAACAACTGCCTCTATGAGATGTTCGCTGAGCTGGCCGGCACTGCCCCCACGCGTGAGATCGGCGAGGTGTTCGAGGGCGTTGCCCAGCAGGTGCAGGCGCACGACCGGCGGCTATCGAAGGAGTATCAGCGGTTCGAGGATCTGTGAATCGGGCCTCAGGGCCAGGGAGGGACGCATCATGGCCGATGACGATGACAAGCTGGAGCAGCTACTCGACAGGCTCCGGGAGGAGCGCGACGAGCTGCGCGTACGCGCGCATCTGCTGAAGGCCGAGCTCAGGGACGAGTGGAACGCGGCCGAGCGGCAGTGGGAACGATTCGAGCCCAGGCTCGCGCGGCTGCGCAAAGGCGCCAGGACCTCGTCGGAGGAGGTAGGCGCCGCGACCCGCCAGCTCGGCGAGGAGATCGCACGGTCGTACCGGCGGCTGCGCGACGCCCTGAAGTGACGGCCGGCGCGGGCATCAGAGAAACGACTCCACCACGTTCTCGATCAGCGCCGCGCCCACCCAGGTCAGGGGCGGAATGATCAGATAGAGCCCGAGTCGGGCGACCACGCCGACGTCGAACGGCCACTCGGACACCAGCAGGATCTCACGGCGGTACGCCAGCAGCGGCGCGAGGGAGGCCAGCGTCTCCGGCTGGTCAGGATCGATTTGCGGGATGCGGCGAATCCGTTCGTTGAGCTCGGCCAGGGAACGCCGCTTGGCCTCGGCGATGCGGCGATGCAGCGGCCAGATCGGCCGGCCCGCCATGATCAGCATGGGAATGACGATCGCCAGCAGGCCGGGCAGGTATGTGGCCGGATTCAGCGCGTCGTCGACGAACATGAGCGGGAACGCGGCCGCGGCGCCAACCACGGCCAGGGTGGAGATCACGGCCACCCGAGCGAACGGCCGCAGCGCGTACGTGTGCAGAAGGTCGATGCGGCATTGGCGCGCCAGGCGCGCCATCAACCCGGCATTGTCGAGCAGTGCCGAGATCACCAGAGTCATGATCAGCCACACCGCGAACGTACCCAGCGTGATCGAGAGCGCGGGCAGGGACGTGGTGCTGACCGTCCACAGGCGTTCCGGGGATCCGTACAGAATCAGGTTGTGGGCGATGCCGGCGACGATGCCAATGCCGAGGACCACCAGCAGCCAGGCCAGAGGTTTGCGATACACCTGCTCCGGCCGGTGGTGCTGCTGCGAAGCGTCGCCTTTGAGCAGCGGTCCCGGTTCTTCGATGGCGGCGGCCGTGCGCTGCGAGATGAAGGCAAACACCGGCACGATGTAGGCGATGATGGCGACGAAGAACAGGGCCGCCCCCAGGGATCCGGTCTCCGGCTCGCGGGCCTGGCCGGACATGGTGCCGCTGGCCCAGAACAGCGCCAGCAGGACCGTGCCCAGCGCCACCGCCGTGGCCCAGCGCGCCGGCGGTGTGGCCAGCGCGGAGAGCCCGAGCAGGCGCCGCAGATCCACCACCCTCACCATTCGATGCTCAGAGACATCGCCCCCCGTCCACTTCCAGCGCGACGCCGGTGAGCATGGCAGCCTGGTCGCTGCACAGGTAGCTAGCGGCGTGGCCCAGATCCTCCGGGGTGGAGAGGCGGCCCAGCGGAATGGTCGCGAGCATCCGGTCTCGGGCCTCGGGCGAGTCGCCGCCCATGAAGGTGGCCAGCATCGGCGTGTCGCCGGCCACCGGGTTCAGGCAGTTGACGCGGATCCGCCAGGGGGCCAGCTCCGCGGCCATGGAGCGGGTGGCGGTGACCACCCAGCCCTTGGACGCGTTGTACCAGGTCAGCCCCGGACGCGGCCGCACGGCGGCGGTGGAGCCCATGTTAAGGATCACGCCGCCGCCGCGGGCCTGCATGCCCGGAACGAAGGCGCGGGCGGTGAGGTAGATCGACTTCATGTTCACGGCGGCGATGCGGTCGAAGCGGTCCTCGTCCAGCTCGGCCAGGGGCGTCGGCCCCTGACCGACCCCGGCGTTGTTCACCAGCACGCCGGGCTCGATGCCGCGTTCGGTTAGCGCCGCGGCCATGGCGGCGACGCTGGCCGCGCTGGCGACGTCCACGGCCACCGCGATGGCCTGGTCGCCCAGGGTGTCCGCCAGGGCCCGGGCCGCATCGCCGTCGATGTCGGCGATCACCACCCGGGCGCCGTCCGCCAGAAAACGGCGGACGATGCCGGCGCCGAAGCCGGACGCGCCGCCGGTGACGATGGCCGTGCGTCCGGCGAGCCTTCCCGCGAGCCCCCCGGTGTTCCCGCTCATGGTGCCGGCTCTCCCAGCAGGCGGCGCGCCGCCAGCGCCATGACCTTGGCGCTGTCCACCAGATCGTCCACCACCACGTACTCGTCCGGCTGATGAGCCAGGTCGAGGATGCCGGGTCCGTAGGCGATGCAGTTCTGCAGCCGGCCGATGCGGTCGACGTGCTTCTGATCGTACGTGCCCGGCGACACCACGAACTCGGCCGGCCGCTTCAGCACCGAGGCGATGGCGTCGGCCACCGCGCCGACCACGGGCGCCTCTCTGGGGGTCATGCTGGGTATCACCTCGAACAGGTCGGTGAGCCGGTAGCGGAACGACGGCCGCCGGCGGCCGATGTCGTCCAGCAGCGCGCGCACCTCGGCTTTCACGTCGTCGAGGCGCTCCTCGATCAGAAAGCGGCGGTCGAGCACCAGCCGGCAGCTGTCGGCCACCAGGGGTGACGGCAGGCCGTCGTGACCCTCTGCCTGGCCGCCGTGCAGCGAGTTGATGTTCAGGGTCGACGAGCGGGCCCCCTCGGGCACCACGGGCATGTCCGTGCGCTTGCCCGCCAGACGTGGGTACAGCTCCGCCTCGAACGCCTGCAGCACGGCGGTCATGTGGCGGATGGCACTGTCGCCAAGGAACGGCATGGAGCCGTGGGCGATGCGGCCGTAGGTCTCGAGCTCGGCCCACCAGACGCCGCGATGGCCCAGGCACACCCGGTCCTTGTTCAGGGGCTCGGGGATGATCACGTGGTCGACCCGTGGGCGGCTGAAGAAGCCGCGCTCGGCCAGCCAGGCGACGCCGCCGTAACCGCCGGACTCCTCGTCGGCGGTGCCCGAGATCTCCAGGGTGCCCGGCAGTTCGGGGTCGTGCTCGATGAGCGCCTCCGCGGCGACGATGGCGGCGGCCAGCCCGCCCTTCATGTCGCAGGTGCCGCGGCCGTAGATGCGCCCGTCGACCAGCGTGGCCGCGAACGGGTCGGCCTGCCAGCCGCTGCCGGGCTCGACCACGTCGATGTGGCCATTGAAATGCACGGTGGCGCCGGGCCGGTTGCCTGGCCGCCGGGCAACGACGTTGATTCTCGGATAGCGATCGCTGTCGCCCACCGCGCCGGTGGCGCGCTCGTAGCGCACCTCGAAGCCGCGGCGGCCGAGCCGCTGGCCGATCAGGCGGGCGCAATCGTCGTAGAACGCCCCGGGCGGGTTGACGGTGGGGATGCGAACCAGCTCCTGGGTGAGCGCCACCAGCTCGTCGCGCTTGCCATCGATGCGCGCCAGCAGCGCCTCGGTACTCGTCGTCATGGTCTGGCTTCGCTCTGCATGGCCGCGTACACGCCCTGGGCAATGGCGCGCGCCACCACGTTGGCCGCGGTGGTGCCGATGGACAGCAGGGACAGGCGGTCGCGGTCGAGGTCGTGAGCCGCGGTGGCCAGGACGTAGAGCAGGTCGCCGTCGCCGGGGGAGTGCACGGGATACAGCGCCCGGGGGAAGCCGTCGTGGGCCATCACCGCCACCTGCTTCGCCTCCACCTTGGTGAGCCGGGCATCCGTCAGCACCGCGCCGATGGTGGTGTTCAGGCCGGCGGTGGAGTGGCCGGCCTTGGTGCGCACCCGGGTGGCGTCTTCGGGCAGCGGCTGCGGCAGGCCCCGGCCGCCGAACTCGCCGTCGCGCTCGAACGGGGCGGCCCAGAAGTGTCCGGAGCTGCCGAGCAGCGGCGAGCCGGCGGCGTTCACCGCCATCACCGCCATGATGGTCACGCCGCAGGGCAGGGTCTCGGCGGCGATGCCGAGGCCGCCGGGCGTGTCGGCCGTGGTGGCGCCGTAGCCGGCCCCGCAGCGCCCGGTGGGGGTCTGGTCGCTGGCAGCCTCGGCAGCGGCATAGCCGAGGTCGCGGTACGGCGGATAGCGCCCCCAGGCCTTGTCGCCGCCGTTGTTCAGGTCGAACAGGATGGCGGCGGGGACGATGGGCACCCGCAGGCCGGCGACGGGAAAGCCGCGGTCGCGCTCTCGCAGCCAGGCCTGCACGCCGGTGGCGGCATCGAGGCCGAAGGCGCTGCCGCCGGCGAGCACCAGCGCGTCGACGCGCTCCACCATCTGCAGCGGGCTGAGCAGATCGCTTTCCCGGGTGCCGGGCGAGCCGCCCACCACGTGCATGCTGGCCACGGCGGCGCGGTCGGGGACGATGACGGTGACGCCCGAGCGCAGCCCGGCATCCTCGGCGTGGCCGATCCGCAGGCCGGCAATGGGCACCCGGCGGGTCGGCGGCGGGGCCACCTCAGGCCGCGGGCCGCTGGTCGCCGACGATGGACACGCGCTCGCCGTAGCGGCTGTTGGGGTAGTAGTCCCAGACCGCGTGGTGCTGGGTGCAGCGGTTGTCCCAGAACGTCAGGGTGTTGGGCGCCCAGCGCACCCGGCAGGGCAGGCGCACCTCGGTGGCGATGTGATCGAACAGGCCGCCGAGGATCAGCTTGCTCTCCCAGGGTGCCAGGCCCTTGATGTAGGAGGTGAAGCCGCTGTTCACGTACAGCAGCTTGCGCCCGGTCTCCGGATGGGTCGCCACCACCGGGTGCTCATGGCGCGGATAGGTCTGGCCCTCCGGCGGCCGCACGCCGTAGGCGCCGAGATAGGGCAGGGCGCCGTCGTGCACGGCCACCAGGCCCTCGAGCATCTGCTTGAAGGTGTCGGAGAGCAGCTCGTAGGCGAGGTACATGTCGGCGAACAGGGTGTCGCCACCCCCGCCCTCGGGCGTCTCCTTGATGTAGAGCATGGACCCCAGCGGCGGCACCTCGTCGCAGGTGACGTCGGTGTGCCAGCCATTGCCAGCCGTGTACTTCGAGTCCCTGGTGGTCTTGACGGTGAGGATCTCCGGATCGCCGCCATAGCTGTGCTGCATGGGGTGTACGTGCAGGCGGCCGAAGCGTCGGGCGAAGGCCTTGTGCTGCTCGCGGTCGAGATGCTGATCGCGGAACACCAGCACCTTCCAGTCGAGCCAGGCCTGATAGACCTCGCTGAACTGCTCGTTGGACAGCGGCTGCGACAGGTCGACGCCGCGCACCTCGGCGCCGATGTGGGGCGTCAGCGTGGTGAGCTCGATGGTGTGGTAGCTCATGGCAGCATCTCCCGGGTGCGCTAGTCAGGCAGCCCCAGCACGCGCTTGGCGATGATGTTGGCCTGAATCTCGTCGCTGCCGCCGTAGATGGTGGTGGCCTTGCTGGCCAGCCACTCGGCGGTGGCTTCGATCTCGCTGGATTCGAACGCGTCGCCGTCGACGCCGAGGCCGCGGGTGCCCATGATCTGGCGCCGCAGGTCGGCGCTGTTCTGCTGCAGCCGGGCGCCCACCAGCTTGAAGATCGACGTGGCCTCGCCGGGCGTGCCGGAGCGGTTCTCCTCGTTCACCCGCTGGGTGGTGAGCTGGAACGCCGCGCTCTGCATGTTGTGACGCAGCAGCGTGTCGCGCATGTCGGCGTCGGCGATGCGGCCGTCGCGCTCGCCGATGTACTGCCTCGCGGCCCGTATCAGGCTCTCGCCCGGGGAGCCGCGGCGGGCGCCGCCGCCGGTGAGGCCGCCGATGCCGGAGCGCTCGAACTGCAGCAGCCGCTTGCCCACGGTCCAGCCCTTGTTGAGCTGGCCCACCAGGTCTTCCTTCTTGGCGATGGCGTTGTCGAAGAACGTCTCGCAGAACGGTGAGCTGCCGGAGATCAGCCGGATCGGCTTAACCGTGACGCCGGGCTGGTCCATGGTGAGCAGCACGAAGCTGATGCCTTCGTGCTTGGGGGCGCTGAAGTCGGTGCGCACCAGCGCGAACATCCAATCGGCCGTGGACGCCCCCGAGGTCCAGATCTTCTGGCCGTTGATGACGAAGTGGTCGCCCTTGTCCTCGGCCCGCGTCTTCAGGGCCGCCAGGTCGGAACCGGCGTTCGGCTCGGAGTAGCCCTGGCACCACTGCACCTCGCCCCGCACGATCTTCGGCAGGTGGCGCTCTTTCTGCTCCGGCGTGCCGAATTCCAGCAGGGTCGGCCCGATCATCGACAGGCCCATGCCCATCAGCGGGGCGCGGGCGCGGATGGCGGCCATCTCCTCATAGAGCACCCTGGCCTGCTGCGGGGTGAGGCCGCCGCCGCCGTACTCGGTGGGCCAGGTGGGCGCCGTGAACCCGCGCTCCACGCAGGCCTCGAGCCAGCGCGCCACGTCGGGCTCCAGGGTGACCTTGGTGCTGCCCGTGGCGATCTGCCCCGGGCCGCGAGCACCCTCGGGGCAGTTGGCGTCGAGCCAGGCGGCCAGCTCGCGGCGGAATTCGGTCAGTTCGGACTGGGCCGTGCTCGGCATGATGACTCCTCCCTCGATGCGCCTGACTTTACTGGGCCGCTTCGCGGCAGGCAACGGTGTGCGGCGCCAAGCGCCGCACCAGTCAGTGTGCGGCGGCGCCGTCAGAACACCAGCCGCAGCACGCTCTCGGCGACGCAGGCGGGCTTGTCCTGGCCCTTCACCTCGACGGTGAGTTCGTTCACCAGCTCCAGCATGTTGCCCTTCACCTCGACCGACTTCAGCGCGCCGCTGGTGCGGATGTGGGCACCCACGGCCACCGGGCTCGGGAAGCGCACCTTGTTCCAGCCGTAGTTGATGCCCAGCTTCACGCCCTCCACCGCCGGCAGGCCGACCCCCTGACCGCCGGGCAGAAAGCTCATGATCGACATGGTGAGCTGGCCGTGGGCGATGGGCTTGCCGAACGGGCCGGCCTTGGCGCGCTCCGGGTCGACGTGGATCCACTGATGATCGAGGGTGGCCTCGGCGAACAGGTTGACCCGGTCCTGAGTGATCTCGAACCAGTCGGTGGGTTCGGAGCGCTGACCAATGCGCTGCTCCAGGGTGGCCTTGGCGTTCTCGATGGCGGACATGACGACTCCTTTCTTCGATGAAAAGCAGATGAAGGTGGCAAAGACTAATCGAGCATCTGGTAGGCGGCCACCCGCAGATCCTCGTTCAGCGGCAGCATGGCGCCCAGATACTGGGTCATGAACACACCGAACACGTCCTCCCGCGGGTCGACGAAGAAGTACGTGCTGGCGGCGCCGGCCCAGCCGAACTCGCCGTCGCCGGTCAGGGCCATGGCCTGGCCGACGTCCATCATCACCCGCACGCCCAGTCCCCAGCCGTAGCCCGGCAACGGGTTCATGCCGATGGTGAGCGGTAGCTGCGACGGCGGGATGCGATTGGCCCGCATCATCTCCAGCATCTTGCGCGACAGCAGCGTGGCCCCGTCCGGGTCTTTGCCGGCGAGCAGGAAGCGGCAGAAGCGGGCGTAATCGGCGACGGTGGAGAAGAGCCCGTGGCCGCCGCGGCGGAAGTCCGGCCGGTCGCAGGGGTACATGTCGGAGACGTCTGCCGGGGTGAGCTCCTGAGGCCGGGGATGCAGGGGCGCGAACTCGCTCAGATCGGTGACCCCGAACATGGGCATCAGCCGGTCGCGCTGGTCTTCCGGCACCATGAACCCGGTGTCGTGCATGCCCAGCGGCTCGAACAGCGCCTCACGCAGCAATTCGTCCAGCGGCCGCCCGGCAGCGCGCTCGATGACGTGCGCGAGCACGTCGGTGGCGACGCTGTAGCGCCACTGGCTGCCGGGCTGGAAAGCCAGCGGCAGCGCCGCCAGGCGGTCCATCATCTCGGTGAGCGAGCACAGGCCATCGCTCGAAATCTCGTGCTGCTGGTACAGCGGGGCGATGTGGCAGCCGGTGATGAACTCGTAGCTGAACCCGGCGCGGTGGGTGAGCAGGTCTTCCACCAGGATCGGCCGCTCGGCGGGCCGCAGCCGACCGTCGGCGGTGAGCACCATCATGTTGGCGAAGCCGGGGTCGTAGCTGGAGAGCGGATCGAACAGCCGCAGCTTGCCCTGCTCCATGAGCATCAGCGCGAGCACCGACACCACCGGTTTGGTCATGGAGTAGATGCGGTACAGCGCCTGGTCCGGAATGGGGGTTCGGGTTTCGGCGTCGGCGTATCCGGCCTGACCCTGGGCCAGAACCTCGCCGCGCCGTTCGAGGAGCCACTCGATGCCGCTGTACTTGCGGCCCCCCGTGTACCGGTTGGCGACCTGGGCGATCCGATCCTGGCGGCTCATGAGTCCTCCCGCGTTGCGCTGCGCTGTGGAAGCCCCGCATGATACGGCAATCACGGGCCGCCGGCGGGGAGGGGGCATGCATCAGCACGCGGCGGTTCCTGCGGGCTACGGCAAGTTCGTCGTCAGCCTCGCGGTGCTGCTCGGCGCCCTGTGGGGATGGCTCGCTGTCGCTCCGGTTGACCGGCAGACGTGGCTGCTGGAGAACGCGCTGTTCGTGGTGTTCATCGTGGTGCTGGCGGTCAGCTATCGCCATCTGCTGCTGTCCCGGCTCTCCTACACGCTCATCTTCCTGTTCCTGTGCCTGCACTCGATCGGCGCGCACTACACGTACTCTCTGGTGCCCTACGACGACTGGTCGATGGCGCTGTCGGGGCGGTCCGTCAGCGAGTTCATGGACTGGCAGCGCAATCACTACGATCGGCTGGTGCACTTCCTGTTCGGGCTGCTGCTCTGCTACCCGGCCCGGGAGGTCTTCGTCCGGGTGGCAGGCTCGCGCGGGTTATGGGGCTACCTGATGCCGCTGCTGCTGATGATGTCGCTGTCGCTGCTCTACGAGCTGATCGAGTGGGCGGCGGCGCTGGTGTTCGGCGGCGATCTGGGCATTCACTATCTGGGCACCCAGGGCGACGAGTGGGACGGCCACCGCGACATGGCCCTGGCCAGCCTCGGCGCCCTGGTGGCCATGACCATAGCGGCTCTGGTGAACGCGGCGCTGCAGCGCGATTTCGCCCGGGAGTGGCACGACAGCCTGCGCGTGAAGGACCCCGAGCCCCTCGGCGAGCACGCCATCCGCGAGATGCTGGCGCAGCGGCGGGAATCGGAATGAGGTCAGGGGCATGGCGGGGGGGCGGATCGAGCTCAGGGTCATGGCGGGGGGCGGATCGAGGTCAGGGTCATGGCGGGTGGTCGGACTGAGATCACGGTCATGGCCGGCGGATCGCGGAGTTTCGGATCGAGATCAGGGTCATGGCCGGCGGTTGAACGGATCGAGATCAGGGTCATGGCCGGCGGATCGCGCGCCGGGTAACGCCTGCTGGCCAGCGGGCGTCAGCGCTTAAGCGGCGGCGGAATACTGCGGGGCCTGAACAGGCCAGCAGGTGTTCCCCGGCACACGCCCGCCCCCCCAACCCCCTGCTCTCGTCCTGGGTTGCGGATTGGCGCTGCGAGCTGAATCAACGTGCAGAGCCGAATCGCGCGGCCGTGAGCCTTGGAGCCTGAGGCGGCACTCTTTACCGTGATAGGCAGATTGTGGGGTGGTGTGGGGGCGTGGCCGGACAGGCCTTTTCGCGCGGTAAGCCACGCATCTCATCGCAGAGCCCCACCACAATGACGGCCGCTGCGCGAAAACGCCTGTCCGGCAGGCGCCCCAGTTCAACACCACACGAATCTGCGCCCATTCAACACCACACGAATCCGCGCGCACCAACCAACGCGTCTCACGGCCGCCAGCGCTCGTTGTAGTTCTCGGCGCCCACGGCCCGTACGTCGGAGAGCCAGTCGCCCTCGTAGGGCCAGCGCTCGGGGTCGTCCGGTGGTGGCCCCTGCCAGAACCGCGCCAGGGGGCCATCGATGCCGCCTTCCAGCGACCAGGCCTGACGGCGGAACGTCCAGCTATCCGGCACCAGCCGATGGGCTTCGCGGAAGTGGCCGATGGCGGCGTCGTGGTGGCCGCGCCGCTCCAGCTCCGAGGCCAGCTCGAAGTGGGCGTGGCCGCGGGCGACCGCTTCGTCGCGGGGGCGGGAGCGGGCGATCACCTGCTCTGGTGAAAGCGCAAAGCGGCTGGCGGCGCCGTGCGCCACCCAGTCGCGCAGGGCGGCGTGATAGTCCTCGGCGTCGTTGGGTATCTTCACCGCCTCCTGCATGATCTCGACGAACCGCTGCGGCAGGTCGGCGTTGCCGGCGATGCGGGATTGCCGCGGCCGGGTGGGTGGCGCCGGCGCCGTCTCGGCCGGCCGCACGATCATGCCCTGCTCGTCGATCCACACGCTCTGCGGAATGTTGATCACGCCGAACAGTTCGGCCATGACGTGGTGAGCGTCGATCAGCGACGGATGCTCGGGCTTGGCCGCCTCGATGAACGGTCGGCAGCCCTCGGCGCCCAGGGTGTCCAGGCCCACGGTCACCAGCTCGAAGCCCTTGGGGTGCAGCTCGTTGCGCAATGCCTGCCACACGGGCAGGTCGCCGGAGCAGCCTCAGTAGGGGGCCCAGGCGTAGACCAGCACCTTCTGGCCGCGCAGGCTCGACAGCCGGAACTCGTTGCCGTCCAGGTCGGGCAGGCGCAGATCGGGTGCTTCGGCGGTGGTCAGCGCTCGGCCGCCGATGGACTCCGGTCCCAGCGCCCACAGGCCGTGCTTGCGGTCTTCCACCAGGGGCAGACCCATCTGCGCGGCCGTCTTGGCCACGTCCACGGTGGCGCCGGGGGCCGGGTGCAAGGGAATGCACACGTCGCCTTTGCAGGCGCCCTCGGGCTTGAGCTGCCAGCCGGTGCCGGCTTCGAAGTCGGCTCGGCCGATGGTGAGCTTGTCGAGAATCATGGACGTCCTCCCGGAATGCCTTAAGGCACGCTACACCCCGGCGCTGCCGAGTGCCAGCAGCGGGCGTACACTGTCCGTCCCAGGGCCGACCTGCAGGGGGCGTCTTGGCGAAAGACGTGGCGAGAGACGTGGCGGACGTGGTGCGCAGCCTGTGCCTGCGCCTTCCCGAAGCCTTCGAACGCACGTCGCATGGCATGACCGACTATCGCGTCGGCAAGCGCGCGTTCGCGACGCTGGCGGTGAATCACCACGGCGATGGCCGTGTGGCTCTGTGGTTGAGCGCGCCGCCTGGCGGGCAACAGCACCATGTCGGCGCCGATCCCGAGTGCTACTTCGTGCCGCCGTACGTGGGGCCCCGGGGTTGGCTGGGGGTGCGCCTCGATCGAGACCTCGACTGGACCGAGATAGACGCGCGGATCCGGGAAGCCTTTCTGCACGCGGCTTCGCCCGCGCTGGCCGCCCGGCTTGGCCCCCCGCAGCCCGTAGCGCCGCCCACCGCGCCCATGGCTGCAAAGCGGGTGGATCCCCTCTCTGAGCCACGGGCCCGTGAGATCGTCGACAAGCTGCGCGCGATCTGTCTGGCCCTGCCGGAGGTCACGGAGACCACCCAGTTCGGCTATCCGGCCTGGCGGGCCGGGCGCAGGACGTTCGCCACCGCCCATCACCACCACGGCCGGCTCGAACTGCAGTTCTGGGTGGGCGGCGAGGCGCAGTCCCAGCTCACCCTGGATCCCCGCTTCCGGGTTCCGCCCTACATCGGCCACAACGGCTGGATCTCGGTGGACGTGGAAGACGGCGTGCTCGCCGGGGAGCTTGAGCAACTCGCGCTGGACAGCTACCGGCACTTCGCGCTCAAGCGCATGCAGAAGGCGCTGGACGGGGCCTGATCGGATGCCGCGGGCGCGCGCTGGCGGCCAGGAGGCCGATCGGGTACTTTCCTGGTTTGCCGATCTGGGGTGAGGAGAAGCCGTTGAGCCGACTGCCGACGTTTGCACTGCGCGATGGCCGTGACGCGGAGCACCGCTTCGACGCCAACGCACCGGCGCTGGTCTGCTTCGTCAAGCACGACTGTCCCACCTGCGTGGCGGCGATGCCGGTGCTGAACGCGCTGCATGCCGCCTTCGGTGATCGCTGGCCGTGGTTCGTGGTGGGTCAGACGGTGGACGGCAACCGCGCTCTGGAGCAGGAGCACGACACCCGGTTTGCCATCATCGACGATGCCGATCTCAAGGTGTCGTTCGCCTGGGACGTGGAGATCGTGCCGACCCTGGTGCTCACCGGCGCCGACGGCAGCGCCGAGCGCACGCTGGTCGGCTTCGTGCGCGACGACTGGCAGGCGCTGGCCGCAGAACTCGCTGAACGTCTGGGGGTGGCGGAACCGGACGTCGATTGGTCGGCGCTGCCGGCCTGGCGGCCGGGTTGCGGCAGCCTGTCGGTCGACCCTGTGCATGCCGCCCGGCTGCAGGCCGAGGCCGAAGGCAGCCCGCTGCGGGCGCGCCGCATCGAGATCGGCCGCGACGACGACGAGATGGAGTTTCTATTCGACCAGGGCATGACCGACGGCCTGCCGGTAGTGCCGCCGACGCCGGAGCGGGTGCTGCGCATGCTCGCAGGCACCGCCCGAGATCCCCAGGAGGTGGTGGCGGTGATGCCGCCCAACATGGGCGAGGCGACGGTGGAGAAGATCGCCATCAACGCGGTCATGGCCGGCTGCCGGCCCGAGTACCTGCCGGTGGTGATCGCGGCCGTCGAGGCGGTGTGCACCGACGCGTACAACATTCACGGCGTCATGGCGACCACCATGGGCGCGAGCCCGGTGCTGGTGGTGAACGGGCCCATCCGCGAGCGCCTGGGCATGAACATGAAGCTCGGCGCCCTGGGCCAGGGCAACCGCGCCAACGCCACCATCGGCCGGGCGCTGCGCCTGGTGATCCGCAACGTCGGCGGCGCGCGGCCGGGCGGCACCGAGCGCAATACCCTGGGCAACCCCATGAAGTTCACCATGTGCTTCCCGGAATGGGAGGAGCGCAACCCCTGGGGGCCGCTGCACGTGGAGCGCGGCTTCGCGGCCGACGACTCCGTGGTCACCGTGTTCACCATGACCAGCGGCCCGGTGCTGATGGTGGATCAGGAGTCGCGCTCCGCCAGCCAGCTTGCCGGCAGCTTCGGTCTGTGCCTGGAGTCCGCCTTCAACCCCAAGATGCACTACGTCACCGACACGCTGGTGGTGGTGTGCCCGGAGCACGTCGACACGCTGACCCGGGACGGCTGGGGCAAGGCGGACATCCGCCGGCGCATTCAGGAAGTCACCGAGCGACCCATTCGCGAGCTGGTGGAGGACGACCGCTCGGCCAGCGGCTTCAAGCGCGCGGCGGCGGCGAAGATGAGCGACGCGGAGCTGGACCGCCGGCTGCCGAAGTTCCGCAGCGAGAAGGACATACACATCGTCGTGGCCGGGTCGGATGCCGGAAAGTTTTCCGGCGCCTTTCACGGCTGGGCGACCGGCGAGATCGGCTCCCAGCCGGTGTCGCGGAAAATCGAGGAGGTACGCTGATGACGACCATTCTGGACCCTACCAACGAGCGGGTGCCCGTGGCGCGGCAGATCACGCCGCGGCCCGAGCGCATCACCGGCACGGTGGCGCTGCTCGACATCTCGAAGCCGCGCGGCAACGTGCTGCTCGACCGGCTGGAGGCGCTGCTCGGCGAGCGGCTGCCGGGCATCACGGTGAAGCGCTACGCCAAGCCCACCTTCACCAAGCCGGCACCGGATGCCCTGCGCCGGCAGATCCTGGCGGAGAGCGACTTCGTCATCGAAGGCCTGGCCGACTGAGGCTCCTGTACCACGTGCAGTTTGCATGACACGGTATGGTTCGAGATTCAGGGCAAGCCGGCGGTGTCCATCGCTTCCAGCGAGTTCCAGGATGCTGCGGAAACCCAGGCTGCCGCCCTCGGCATGGCCGAGGCTCGGCGCCTGTTCGTGCCGCATCCGATCCAGGATGCCACTGACGACGAGATGCGGGCCAAGGCCGATGCGGTGGTCGATGCCGTGATCGGAGCCCTCACCCGGGACGGCTGATCGTCGCATCGTGGACCCGCTGAGTCAGGGCGCGCTGGGGGCGGCGCTGGCCGCCACCCCGGCGCCCCGGCAGCGGGTCGCCGCCGCCGTGGCCGCCGGGGCGCTGTCCGGCATGGCGCCCGATCTCGATGTGCTGATCCGGTCGGCTTCCGACCCCCTGCTGTTCCTCGAGTATCACCGCCAGTTCACCCACGCCCTGGCGTTCGTGCCGGTGGGTGCGGCGCTGTGCGCGCTGCTGCTGTACCCGCTGCTGCGGCGCTGGCTGCCGGCTGCGACGTTGTTCGGTTGCTGCCTGCTCGGCTACGGCAGCCACGGCTTGCTGGATGCCTGTACCTCCTACGGCACCCAGCTCGGGTGGCCGTTCTCGGATGCCCGGGTGGCGTGGAACCGGATCTCGGTGGTGGACCCGCTGTTCACCCTGCCGCTGCTGACGCTGGTGGCGCTGGCCATCTGGCGGGGGCGCCGATTCGCCGCGGTCGCCGCGCTGTGGGCGGTGGCCTACCTGGCGCTGGGCGCCTGGCAGGGCTGGCGCGCGGAGCAGGCCGCCTGGGCGCTGGCCGCTGCCCGCGGCCACGTACCCGAGCGGCTGACCGTGAAGCCGTCGTTCGGGAACCTGCTGGTCTGGAAGTCGGTGTACCTGCGCGGCGGCGCGTTCCATGTCGATGCGGTGCGGCTGGGGCGGCGGGTCGTCTGGTATCCGGGCACCCGCATCGAGCGCCTCGAGCCCGGCCGCGACCTGCCGTGGCTCGAGCCGGGGTCGGTGCAGGCCCGCGCGCTGGAGCGTTTCCGGACGTTCTCCGACGATCACCTGGCGCTCGATCCCGACGACCTGGGCCTGATCGCCGACATCCGCTACTCGGTGGTGCCCAACCGCGCCGAGCCGCTGTGGGGCATCCGCCTCGCGCCGGACCGCGAAGCCGGTGACCGGCCGGTGCAGTTCGTTCAGAATTCGCGGGCGACCGCGGCGCAGCGGGCGGCTCTCTGGGCCATGATCCGCGGCGCGCCGGAGGCATAGGGGGCAGAGGAGGCCGGATGGCGGACGTCGAGGAAGAGCGCAACAAGGTGGCGGGCGGCTGCGCCTGCGGCGAGGTCCGCTTCGGCTTCTATGAACCGGTGCTGTTTCAGGCGGCCTGTCATTGCCGCGCCTGTCAGTACGCGGCCGGCGGCGGCCCCGCCTACGTGGTGGGCGTGCGCCGCGATCAGTTCCGCGTCACCCGCGGGCATCCCAGTGAGTTCGCCACCCTCGCCGACAGCGGCAGCCTGGTGACCCGTGCTTTCTGCGGTACCTGTGGCACCCATCTCTACGCGCACAGCGAGAGCGAACCGACGGTCTGCTCGGTGAAGGTGGGGGCCCTGGACGATCCGTCCCAATTCCGCCCGAAGCTGCAGATGTGGACCAGCGAGGCGCAGCCCTGGCATCGTCGCGGCTGGCTGGCCGCGCGATTCCGCCGCGCCAGACCGCTCAGCCGTCGGTGACCCGCCGGCCGACGCCGCTCCTGCTGTCGTCCGGCACCGGCCTCGGTGGCAGGCCGAGGTCGGCCTCGCGCCGCGAATCGGTGCGACGGTCGGCGAAGTGTCGATAGACGCAGCGGCAGTGCTGGGCGCAGTTACAACCGTCCAGTGGCAGATGTGGCGCCTCTTCGCTGAGGAAGCGGACGTCCCTCAGCGCGCGCACCGCATCGCAGGCTTGGTCTCCAGGTTCAATGGCAATGCCGTGAAACAGATGGTTGAGGGCTTTGACCGCCGGCAGCCGGTCTCCCTTCTTGCGTCGGAACATCTGGTATCCCCCAATACGCGACAGCGACCAAGATGGTAAACACAGTTGCGATGACATTGCCACCGCGGTTCTACGTAGCCGTGGCTACCAGCTGCGGCGGGCGGTGATGGCGTTGGCCGATTCGAAGGTGCGGTTGCGCAGGTGCGACAGCCGGGCGTTGAGGTTGCGGAAGCGCTGCGGATCGCTGTCTGCCAGATGCTGGCCGATGACCAGGTCGGAGAAGGTCTCCTCGCCGCCGTAGCAGCCGAGGATGAAGGTGGCGCCGGAAAGCCGGTTCTCGCGGATCTGCGCCAGCCCGCGGCGCATGTAGGGCACCCAGAACGCGTGCTCGGCTTCCTCCAGCAGGCTGATGAGCTGCAGCACGTTGTCACCAAGCTCGTCGAACTGTCGGTCGAGGCTCATCCTGGGGGTCCGGGTACGCCTTGGCTGAGCGGCCACCCTATCACAGGCCGCGGCCGCCACGAATCCGGAGGGGCGAGCCACGGCTACCGTGGTTCATCGGTCACCGGCTCAGCTCGTCCCGGTCGCGGAAATGGTCCAGGGCCTCGGGGTTGGCGAGGGCGCCGGTGTTGCGCACCGGGCGGCCGTGAATCACCTCGCGCACGGCGAGCTCGACGATCTTGCCGGAGAGGGTGCGCGGAATGTCAGGCACCGCGAGGATGCGCGCCGGCACGTGCCGCGGGCTGGCGTGCTCGCGGATGGCCGAGCGAATGCGCTCGCGCAGGGCGTCATCCAGGCTGCAGCCGGCCTGCATGACCACGAACAGCACCACCCGAACGTCGTCCTGCCACTGCTGGCCGACGCAGATCGACTCCCTGATCTCCGGCAGCCGCTCCACCTGCCGGTAGATCTCGGCGGTGCCGATGCGCACCCCGCCGGGGTTGAGCACGGCGTCGCTGCGGCCGTGGATCAGGTAGCCGCCGTGGTCGGTGACCTCGGCGAAGTCGCCGTGTGCCCAGACCCCGGGGAACCGCTCGAAGTAGGCCTCGCGCATGCGGGCGCCGTCCGGGTCGTTCCAGAATCCCACCGGGCAGGAAGGAAACGGGCGCGTGCATACCAGCTCCCCCTTGCCGCCGCGCAGCGGCCGGCCGTCGTCGTCCCAGACGTCTACGGCCATGCCGAGCCCGGCGCACTGAATCTCGCCGGCGTACACGGGCAGGGTCGGGGCACCCAGCACGAAGCAGGAGACGATGTCGGTGCCTCCGGAGATGGAGGCGAGGTGCACGTCGGCCTTGATCGACCGGTAGACGTAGTGAAAGCCCTCGTGCAGCAGCGGCGAGCCGGTGGAGAGAATGCTGCGCAGGTGCGGCAAGCGGTGGCTGCGCACCGGTTCGACCCCGGCCTTCTGCAGCGCCGACAGGTACTTGGCGCTGACGCCGAACACGCTGATGCGCTCGCGTTCGGCCAGGTCCACCAGCACCGATGGCCCGGGATGGAACGGCGCGCCGTCGTACAGCACCAGGGTGGCGCCGCTGGCCAGCCCGCTCACCAGCCAGTTCCACATCATCCAGCCACAGGTGGTGAAGTAGAAGAAGACGTCGTCGCGGTGCAGATCCACGTGCAGGCGATGCTCCTTCAGGTGCTGGAGCAGGGTGCCGCCGATGCCGTGGACGATGCCTTTCGGCAGCCCGGTGGTGCCGGAGGAGTAGAGCACGTACAGCGGATCGTCGAAGGCGCGCTGGGCAAAGGGCACGTCGGCGCCATCGCCGGCTGCCACAGCGTCGAAGCAGGTGGCGCCGTCCGGCGCGCTGCCGATCAGCGGCACCCAGATCACCGTGCCGATGCTGGGAATACGGCCGACGGTGTCGCGGACGCGGCCCACCAGGTCGATGCGCTTGCCGGCGTAGTGATAGCCGTCGCAGGCGAACAGCACCTTGGGCTCGATCTGGCCGAAGCGGTCCAGCGCGCCGGCGGCGCCGAAGTCGGGCGAGCACGACGACCAGACGCCGCCCAGCGTCGCCGTCGCCAGCATGGCGACCACCGTCTCCGGCACGTTGGGCAGCCAGCCGGCAACGCGGTCGCCGGGGCCGACGCCCAGGCTCTGCAGATGGCGCGCCACCGCCATGGTCTGGCGATGCAGCTCTCGATAGCTGAGCTCGCGGCGTTCGCCCCGCTCGCGCACCGCCACCAGGGCCGGCCGGTCGTCGCGGAAGCGCAGCAGGTTCTCGGCGAAGTTCAGCCGCGCGCCGGGAAACCATCGGGCGCCCGGAAAGCGGTCGAGATCGGCGACGGCCTGAGCTGCCGGGGTGGAGGCGATGACGCCGGTCTCTTCCCAGACCGCCTGCCAGAATGCGCCTGGCTCGGCCACCGACCAGGCATGCAGAGCGGCATAGTCGTTCAGCCGCTGTCCCGCCCCGGCCTCGGCGCGCCGGGAGAACCTGGCCAGCTGGCTGCGTGCGGCAGCGGCCGGATCGGGTTTCCACAGCGGCGAGGTCATAGGCGCCCTCCCTTCATCGAATCAGACGGAAGCACTTCCTCAGCTCGTCCACGAACAGGGCCGGCTGCTCGAAAGCGGCGAAGTGGCCGCCGCGGTCCAGCTCGTTCCAGTAGATGATGTTCTTGTAGCGGTTCTCGGCCCAGCGCCGGGAGCAGAGGAAGATCTCCTTCGGGAAGATGCTGCAGCCGGTGGGGGTCTGCACCTCGCCGGCGCTGAACGAGCCGAAGCTCTCCCAGTACAGGCGCGCACTGGAGGCGCCGCTGGCGGTCAGCCAGTAGAGCATGATGTTGTCGAGCATGGCGTCGCGGCCGAGCGCGTTCTCCGGGTGGCCGCTGCAGTCGGTCCAGGCCCAGAACTTCTCGAGAATCCAGGCGGCCTGGCCGACCGGCGAGTCCACCAGCGCGTAGCCCAGGGTCTGCGGGCGCGTGCTCTGCTGCTTGGAGTATCCCGAGTCCCAGTCCTGGTAGTGCTTCATGCCCGCCAGGCCTTTCTTCTCCAGCTCGGTCAGGTCGTCCATGGGGTCGGGTCGGGCAGACACCATGTTGACGTGGATGGCCTGGCAGTGGGCCGCGTCGCGGATGCCGAGCGCCGTGGTCACCGCCGAACCCCAGTCGCCGCCCTGGGCAACGTAGCGGTCGTAGCCCAGCCGCGCCATCAGGGCCGCCCAGGTGTCGGCGATCTTCTCCACGCCCCAGCCCGGGCGGCTCGGCTTGCCGGAGAACCCGTAGCCGGGCAGCGCCGGCACCACCACGTGAAAGGCGTCGCCGGCAGCGCCGCCGTGCTTGACCGGGTCGGTGAGGGGCTCGATGACCTCGAGGAACTCGATGATCGAGCCCGGCCAGCCGTGGGTGAGCACCAGCGGCATCGCGTTCCGCTCCGGCGAGCGTACGTGCAGAAAGTGAATGTCGAGGCCGTCGATGGTGGTCAGGTAGCCGTCGAAGCGGTTGATCGCGGCCTCGGCCCGGCGCCAGTCGTAGCTGTTCTGCCAGTACTCCTTGACCTCGCGCAGGTAGGCGAGCGGCACGCCCTGCGACCAGTCATCTGGGGTTTCCTTCTCCGGCAGCCGCGCCAGCGCCAGGCGTGCGGTGAGATCGTCGAGCTGCTGCTGGGGAACGTCGATGCGGAACGGGCGAATCTGGTCGCTCATGGGCAATGCCTCGATGGTCTAGAGAGATGCACAGATATGGCCGCCGTCCACCACCACCACCGAGCCGGTCATGTAGCGGGAGGCGTCCGACGCCAGCAGCAGGATCGGCCCGTCGAGATCGTCGAACTCGCCGAAGCGGCGCATGGGTATGCCCTTCATGAAGTCGGGCGCCTGCTCGCTCTCCAGCAGCAGCCGGCTGACGTCGGTGAGGATGTAGCCCGGGGCCAGGGCGTTGACGCGAATGCGGTACCTGGCGGCTTCCAGGGCCAGCACCTCGGTCATGCGGGTGAGGGCGCCCTTGGAGACCGCGTACGGAAACTGGCCCTTGATGGTGCGGGTGTCGGTGATGGAGGAGATGTTGATGATGTTGCCGCCGGCCTGGCCGTTGGCGATGACGCGCTCCGTGTAGTGCTTGGCCATGAGCCAGGCGCCTTTCAGATTGGTGTCCATCACGAAGTCCCAGTCGGCTTCGTCGATCATCACGTAGGTCTTGGCGCCGGCTTCGACGCCGGCGTTGTTGATGAGCACGTCGATGGGGCCGAACTCGGCTTCGGCGGCAGCGAGGAAGGCACGCACGCTGTCGCCGTCGCGCACGTCGAGCTTCTGCCCGCAGGCTTCGCCACCGGCGCCACGGATCTCGTCGACGCGCGCGGCGACCTTGTCGAGGCGTCTCGCCCCCAGGGTGACCCGGGCGCCGGCGTCGGCCATGACGCCGGCGAAGTGACTGCCGAAGCCGGAAGAAGCGCCGGTGATGGCGACGTGCTTGCCGTCCAGGCGGAAGTTCTGCATGGCGCGGGGCTCCGGGTGGTTTGGCCGCATCCTAGCGGCTAACACGGGAGCCCGCCAGTTGCGGCCCGGCGCGGCGCGTTGCCGTCAGATCTCGCCTTTGACGCGCAGCACCACCTCGCCGAGCGGCATGTGCACGATCTCTGTGTTCCCCTCCTGGCGACGGCTCACCCGACACAGGCCGGTCTGCTCGTCGACTTCCAGAACGAAGTGCAGCGCCTGCTCGTGCGTGAACACCCGCCCGAGCACCAGAGGGCGCCAGGCGTCCACGAACTCCTGGTTGCTGGTGTCGGTATCGATCGTCATGGGTCCCCTGGTTCTGCTGCCCGGAAGCGAGCGGCCAGGGTAGGAAATCCAGGTTCCGGTTTCCGGAACCGTTCGACAGGATTACATCGACGTTACACCGCGGGCTGGCACGGCACGGACGTCGGCGTCGGGAAGCTGGTCGGAGTGAGAGGATTTGAACCTCCGGCCCCCACGTCCCGAACGTGGTGCTCTACCAAGCTGAGCTACACTCCGAGGGCCGCGTATTGTAAGAGCGCCCAGGCACGGCGACAACCGGTTGTGATGGCTGTTTCAGCCGAGCAGGCGCTCACGGCGGTAGAGGGCGACCGCCAGCCAGATCAGGGCCGCCGCGGCCACGGCGGTGGCGGCTACGGATGCGGCCACGTGGGCCCAGGGCAGCGCGGAACCCTCGATGATGCGCGTGATCAGGCTGGCCTGGCTGAAGCTGGGCAGCAGCATCAGCATCGTGGTGGGTCGCAGGTCCAGCATCTGGGTGATGATCAGGGGCAGGGTGGGCACCAGGATCACGATGGTCAGGTAGGTCTGGGCCTCCTTGTAGGTTCTGGCGAACGACGCGACCACGGTGAGCAGCGCCGCGCCGAGCACGATCAGCGGGACCGCCACCGCGAATATGGCGGCGCATTCGGCGAAGCCGATCTGCAGCGACATGCCGACCCGGTGGAAGGGCGCCAGCGGCAGCGACGCCGCCAGGCTCGCCAGAAACAGCAGCAGCGATATGGCGCTGAAGACGCTGGCAGCGCCGATCTTGCCCAGCACCAGCGCGATCCGCGAGACCGGCTGCGACAGCAGCGGCTCCAGAGAGCCGTGCTCGCGCTCGCCAGCCGTCGCGTCGATGGCCAGGTAGAAGCCGCCCATGAAGATCACCAGCACCAGCAGGTAAGGCAGCGTCGCCAGTATGGTCAGGGCGCGAGCGGCCGGCGTCGCCGTGTCCACCTCCACCACGCGCAGCGGTGTGGTCAGGGTGGGATCGACGCCGCGTAGCTGCAGCCGCAGCACACCGAGCTTGCGCCCGTACGATTGGATCATCTCCCGCGCCAGCATCAGGTCCCGCCGGGCGGTGCCGAAGCGGGCGCTGTCGTGGATCAGCGTCAGGGCGTTGACCTGGCCCTGGCGATAGCGCTCGCCGTAGTCCGCATCGATCACCAGCACCAGCGACTCGGTGCCGTCACGCACCGCCTGCTGCGGATCGGCGAGCTCGACCTCCGCTACGGTGACGTTGTGGCGTCGCAGGTGGTTGAGCAGCGTGGGCGCGTGCTCGCCGCCCACCACGGCCAGGCGGAACGCTTCCCGCGCCTCGCCGAGGGTGGTGTTGAGCACGAACGTCATCAGGCCGATGAACAATGCCGGCCCCAGGACCGCCAGAGAAAACGAAGCCAGAATGGTGCGGCGGTCGCGGACGTTGTCGCGGCACTCCTTGGTCAGCACCACCAGAAACTGATTCATGCTGCGGAAGGCCCGATCAGGCGAATGAACGCTTCCTCCAGGTCAGCCTTGCCGCTGACCTCGAGCAGCTCGGTCAGCGTGCCCGCGAAGCGCACGCGGCCGGCGCCGATGATGATCACGTCTTCGCATAGGCTGGCCACCTCCTGCATGACGTGGCTCGAAAACACCACGCAGCGGCCTTCGGCCTTGAGCGCCAGCACGCTCTCGCGCAACGCGCGCGTGGCCATGACGTCGAGCCCGTTGGTGGGCTCGTCGAGCAGCACGTTGCGGGGGTCGTGCACCAGCGCCCGGGCCAGGGCGACCTTGATGCGCTGGCCCTGGGAAAAGCCGGCCACGCGCCGGTGGGCGAAGTCGCTCATGTCGAAGTGACGTACCAGGTCGTCGATGCGATGCTCGAGCCGTTCGCCGCGCATGCCATGCAGGGCGCCGAAGTAGGCGATGTTCTCGCGGGCGGTGAGGCGGTCGTAGAGACCCGGTCGGTGCGGCAGCACGCCGATCTGCCGGCGCACGGCGTCGTCTTCTGTGCCGATCTCGTGGCCGTCGATGCGGGCGCTGCCCGCATCCGGCTTCAGCACGGTGGCCAGGATGCGCAGGGTCGTCGACTTGCCGGCGCCGTTGGGCCCGAGCAGCGCGGTGATGCGCCCATCCGCGGCACCGAAGCTGATGTCGTCGATGGCCTGCACCCGGCCGAATCGTTTGCCCAGACCGCGAACGTCTATCATGCGACCTCGGTCATGGCGGCGGTCCCAGCAGGTCGACGAAGAACGGGTCCGGGGCCAGGCGCTGCAGGCAGCCGACGTCCAGTCCGGCAGCGCTGCCGGCGCTGATGAAGTCATCGATGAGCTCGGGCACGCAGCCGCGCGCGGCGATGCCATGGCCTTGTCCAGGTGCCACCAGGTGGCGGCCGTTGGCCAGGCCGGCGACCACCTGGTCGGCATAGCGTGGCGGCGTGATCGGATCCTCGGCGCCTGACAGCAGCAGGGTCGGGAGCGCCGACACCAGAGGCGCCTTGAAGCTGGCATCCTCGGCCGTCGCCGGCCAGCGTTCGCAGATCAGGCGCAGCGCCCGCACCTGATCACCGCCCAGGTAGGTCGCGTCCAGGGCCGGTAGCTGCTGGTCGATGTCGCCGTAGAACGGAACGTCCTCGCCGCAGACGACGCTGTTGTGCATGCCGAAGGCGATGGCGTCACGCAGGCCCCGCTCGATCTGCAGCGCCTGGCTGGCGATGGGCAGGAAGTTGCCGCGCGCCGCGGCCTCGTCGACGATGATCGGAATCAGGGCCGCACCCTCAGGCGCATAGCTCAGCAGTCGCAGCGTCATCGCCAGATGCATATAGCTGAGGGATACGCTTTCCGGCCGGCCGGTGAGCGGGTGATTCAGGGATACCTCGATGTGTCGCTCGCGCAGGCGCTGCCCCAGCGATTCGAGCTGAGCACGCAGCGCCGGAAACGCATCTGCGCAGTCGGCACTCTCGGCGCAGCGGTCGATCAGGGCGCGCAGCGTCTGCTCCGCATTGAGCGCGACGTCCGGGCCAAGGGCGATGCCGGGAGGCAGCACGCCGTCCAGGATCAGCGTGCGGATCGCGTCCGGATGCTGCCGCGCGTACTGCTGTGCCACCCGGGTGCCGTAGGAGACGCCATACAGGTTCCAGGCCGGCACGCCCAGCGCTTCCCGCAGCCGCTCGAGATCGTGCACCGCCTGGCGGGTACCGTAGAAGCGCGGATCGCCGGGCAGATCCGCCAGGCAGGTGTCGGTGGCGCGGCGGATGGCATCCGGATCGAAGCTCTCGCTGGCATCCTGCAGGGCCTCGCAGTCCAGCCGGGCCGAGCGGCCGGTGCCGCGCTGGTCCATGAGCACGATGTGGCGATGGCGGCGCACGCCCTCGAAGGCGCCGGCCAGATCCACGTACAGATCGATGGCGGAGGCGCCCGGACCGCCGTTGATCAGGATCACCGGGTCGGCGGCCGGGTCGGCGGCCAGGGACGCGACGCGTGCCACCCGCAGGCGGATCCGGACTCCGTCGGGCATTCCCGGGTCTTCCGGCACGTCCAGCCAGGCGCACTGGGCCGGCACCCGGCCGTAGCCGGCGCTGCCGCGCAGGTCGCACGGCTCGAAGGCAAGCTCGGCATGGGCTGGCGCAGCCGCCAGCAGCATGCACGGCAATGCCATGCGCTGGAGGAATCGCGCCGCGTGGCCGCCGATCACAGCTGTCCGCGGCAATTCACTAGGCGAGGCGTGCCGTCGCGTGAATGGCGAGCGTCTCCAGAGCGTCCCGGCAGTCGCCCGGGCGCAGCCCGGAGAGGCTGTCGCGGGCTTGCCTGCCCTGCCGTTGGGCAGCCTGCTGCACGTAGTCCAGAGCGCCCGAAGCCGCGACGATGCTCAGCACTTCCTGCAGCCGCTCCGACGATCGGGCCTCGACAGCGTCTCGCAGAATGTCGGCGTCGCGGCGACTCGAGTGCGCCAGCGCATGAATCAGCGGCAGGGTCAGCTTGCCTTCGGCCAGGTCGTCGCCGACGTTCTTGCCGAGCAAGTCCGTGTCGCCGGCGTAGTCGAGATAATCGTCCACCAGCTGGTAGGCCATGCCGAAGTGCAGGCCGAAACGCTTCAGCGCCAGAATTTCGTCGGCATCGTCGCTGGCCAGCACGCCGGCGGTATGGGCGGCCGCCTGAAACAGCAGCGCGGTCTTGCAGCGGATCACCTCGAGATACTCGGCCTCGCTGACGTCGAGGCGGCCGACGTTGGCGAGCTGCATGACCTCGCCCTCGGCGATGCTGTTGGTCGCGTCCGAGAGTATGGCCATGATGTCCATGTCGTCGAGCTCGACCATGAGCTGAAAGGCGCGCGAGTAGAGGAAGTCGCCCACCAGCACGCTGGGCGCATTGCCCCAGGTGGCATTGGCGGTGGCGCGGCCGCGGCGGAGCTGCGAACGATCGACCACGTCGTCGTGCAGCAGGGTGGCGGTGTGCAGAAACTCGATGATGGCGGCCAACCGGATCAGGCCGTCGCCCCGATACCCGCACGCCCTGGCGCCCAGCAGCACCAGCAGCGGACGCAGCCGCTTGCCGCCGCTGTCGATGATGTAGCGACCGATCTCCTCCACCAGGCGGACGTCCGAGGTGAGCTGGCGGGGAATCAGCTCGTTCACGGCCGCGAACTCGTGGGCGACCAGATCGTAGACGGGCGCGAGCACGGAGAGTTTGCCAGCTTGCTTGCTGACGGCGTTGGCGGCCATGGCGGGCTGTCGGGACATTCTCGGAATCTCTCTGGCGGCCGTCTAACTCGTTGTAATCGCGAATCTTTGCTCGTAGAATACCGCGCCTTCGGGCGCACCCCCCTGGCACGCGCGGTCGCGCCACCGGGCGTGGCCATCCAAGATCAGCAACGATACACGCCGGTCAGGCGAGGTCGGCGACCTCACGCGGCATTGTAATACAGCCGTGATGGTTCAGGAGTAGACATTATGTTTGCGGTTTTCACGAGCGGTGGCAAACAGCACCGGGTGACGGAAGGCGAGGTGGTGCGGCTGGAGATGCTCGACGCCGAGCCTGGTCAGCAGGTCGAATTCGACCGCGTGCTGCTGGTGGCCGACGGCGACAACGTTGCCGTGGGCGCCCCGTACGTGGACGGCGGCAAGGTGACCGGCGAGGTGGTGGGCCACGACCGCGCGCGCAAGATTCGCATCATCAAGTTCCGTCGCCGCAAGAACTACATGCGCCGGCAGGGCCACCGTCAGTGGTTCACCGACGTCAAGATCACCGGCATCAAGGCCTGAGGAGACACCGGCATGGCACACAAGAAGGCAGGCGGCAGCACCCGCAACGGTCGCGATTCCGAGTCGAAACGACTGGGGCTCAAGAAGTCCGGCGGCCAGTTGGTCAAAGCCGGCAACATCATCGTCCGGCAGCGCGGCACCAAGTTCCATCCCGGCGAGAACGTCGGCTGTGGCCGCGACCACACGCTGTTCGCGACGGCGGATGGTCACGTCCGATTCGTCACCCGCGGGCCGAAGAGCCGCAAGTTCGTGACGGTCGAGCCCGTCGCGGCCGACGCCTGAGGCCGGCCGGCCCGGAAGCAGAAGCCCCGCCGAGTCGCGGGGTTTTTTTTATATGCAGTTCATAGACGAAGCGAACATCCGCGTGGAGGCCGGCAACGGCGGCAACGGCTGCCTGTCGTTCCGGCGCGAAAAGTACGTGGAGAAGGGCGGTCCTGACGGCGGCGACGGCGGCGACGGTGGCAACGTCGTGCTGGTGGGCGACGGCGCGCTGAACACCCTGATCGACTTCCGGTTTCAGCCCCTGTACCGGGCCGAGCACGGCAAGGCAGGCATGGGCCGCAACAAGACGGGCGCCCGAGGCGAAGACCGCCTGGTGCGGGTGCCGGTCGGTACGTCCATCGTCGACGAGGAGACGCTGGAAACGCTCGGCGACATCACCGAAGACGGTCAGATTCTGGTGGTGGCCCGGGGTGGCCGGCGCGGGCTGGGAAACACCCGCTTCAAGTCGAGCACGAACCGGGCGCCCCGGCGCACCACGCCGGGCGGCGCCGGCGAGGTGCGGCTGTTGCGCCTGCAGCTCAAGCTCATGGCCGACGTCGGGCTGCTGGGCATGCCCAACGCCGGCAAGTCGACGTTCATCAGCACGGTGTCGGCCGCCAGGCCGAAGGTGGCCGACTACCCGTTCACGACGCTGGTGCCAAGCCTCGGCGTGGTCAAGCTCGACGGCGATGCCAGCCTGGTGATGGCCGACATTCCCGGCCTCATCGAAGGTGCCGCGCAGGGCGCCGGGCTCGGCGTGCAGTTCTTGCGTCACGTCGCCCGCACCCGGATCCTGCTGCACCTGGTCGAGGCCCTGCCGACGGACGGCTCCGACCCCGTCGCCAACGCCCGCATCATCGACGGCGAACTTGTCGCTTACAGCGGCGCGCTGGCGCGGCGCCCGCAGTGGCTGGCCCTCACCAAGATCGATCTGGTGAATGAGGCCGAACAGCAGCGCCTGCTGGCCGAGCTGGCCGAGGCGTTTCCGGGCCGACCGCTGTACGCCGTCTCGGCGGTCACCGGCTCGGGCGTGACCGCGCTGGTCCGGGACCTGCTCACCGCGGTCAGCGAGCATCGACGCGTGATGCGTGAGGACGCCGATGCCGCCGCCGCGGAAGCGGAACTGGAGGCCGAGATATCTCAGGATGTGCTACAAAGCGCGCTGACCCGTCGCCCCCGCCGCGGCATCGAGCCGAACGACGATGCGGATGCGGGCGACGACGACGACGGCGTCGAGGTCATCTACGTTCGGGAGTGATCAGCGGCGGTGATGGACGAGGTTCGGCAACAGCGCGCGGCGCTGCAGACGGCGCGGCGTGTGGTCATCAAGGTGGGCAGCGCTCTGCTCACCGATCCGGTGAGCGGTCTTGCCCGCGAGCGCATCCGCGCGTGGTGCGAAGAGATTCACGGGCTGCTCGGCGGCGGCCGCCAGATCCTGCTGGTGTCGTCCGGCGCGGTGGCGGAAGGCGTGGCCCGGCTGGGGCTCAAATCGCGGCCGGCTACGGTACATGGCCTGCAGGCGGCAGCCGCCGTCGGGCAGATGGGCCTGGTGCAGGCCTATGAGCAGGCGTTTGCGGCCCACGGCCGGCAGACGGCCATGGTGCTGCTGACCCATGACGATCTGGCGGATCGCCAGCGTTACCTGAACGCCAGGGCCACCCTGGATACGTTGCTGCAGATGGGCGTGATCCCGGTGATCAACGAGAACGACACCGTGGCCACCGACGAGATCCGCTTCGGCGACAACGATACCCTGGCAGCGCTGGTCACCAACCTGCTGCAGGCCGACCTGCTGATCATCCTCACCGATACCGACGGGCTGCATGAGCGCGATCCTCGCCAGGATCCGGAGGCGCCGGTGGTGGCTCTGGCGGCAGCCGATGACGGCCGCCTCGACGGCATGGTAGGCGAGGGCGCCGGCGCTCTGGGCCGCGGCGGCATGGTCACCAAGCTGAAGGCGGCCCGCATCGCGGCGCGCTCCGGCGCCGATACGGTGATCGCCGGCGGTCGCGAGCCTTCCGTGCTGACCCGCCTGTTCCGCGGCGACGAGGTGGGCACGTTGCTGACCGCCTCGGTGACGCCCATGGACGCCCGCAAGCGCTGGATCGCCGGGCATCTGCGCGCCAAGGGGGACCTGGTGCTGGATGCGGGCGCCGTGCAGGCGGTCACCAGCCGTGGCGTCAGCCTGCTGCCGGTGGGGGTGGTGGCGGTGCGTGGCAGCTTCAAGCGCGGCGACGTGGTGCGCTGCGTCGATGGCGAAGGCCGCGTGGTCGGGCAGGGTCTGGTGAACTACTCGAGCGAAGAGGCGGCTCGCCTGGTGGGCGCATCGAGCGCCGACATCGACGGCCGGCTAGGCTATCGACTGGAGCCGGAGCTGGTGCACCGGGACAACCTGGTGGTGCTGGAGCGCGGTGTCAGGCCTTGATGGCCTGAACCGCTTTGTGCAGACGCGACTTGTGCCGGGCCGCCTTGTTCTTGTGCATGATGCCGCGGTCGGCCATGCGGTCGATGACGGGAACCGCAGCCGTGAAGGCGGCCTCTGCCGAAGCGGCGTCGCCGCTGCCGATGGCGGCCTGCACCCGCTTGATGTAGGTGCGCACCATGGAACGCTGGCTGGCGTTGTGGGCGCGACGCTTCTCTGCCTGACGGGCGCGTTTGCGGGCTTGCGCGGTATTGGCCAAAACGGTCTCCGAGGGTCGTATTCTGGAAGGCGCGGTAATATGCCGTTGAGGTATGGGTATGTCAACCGCTACTGAACCGGCCGCGGGCGGGCCCCAGAACGTGTCTGCCCAGGGGACGGTGGTCGCGGGGATGACCCTGATCTCGCGGATCTCCGGGTTCGCGCGCGACATGGTGATGTCGCACTTCTTCGGCGCCGGCGCGCAGGCCGATGCCTTCTTCGTCGCCTTCCGCATCCCCAACTTCTTCCGCCGGCTGTTCGCCGAGGGCGCCTTCAACCAGGCCTTCGTGCCGGTGCTGGCCCGCTACAAGGACCAGCAGCGCGAGCAGTTCCTCGAGTTCATTGCCGCGGTGTCCGGCAACCTGGCGGTGGCGGTGTGGTCGGTGGTGCTGCTCGGCGTGGTGTTCTCGCCGGCGCTGGTCACCGTGTTCGCCCCCGGCTTCTGGAACGCGCCGGAGCAGTTTGCCATGGCCACCGCCATGCTGCAGATCACGTTCCCCTATCTCGGCTTCATCTCCCTCACCGCGTTCGCGGCGTCGCTGCTGAACAGCCATCACCGCTACGCCGTGCCGGCATTCACGCCGGTGCTGCTCAACATTTCGCTGATTGCGGCCATGCTGTTCACCACGGACGTGTTCAGCGAGCCGGTGTACGCGCTGGCCTGGGGCGTGTTCGTGGCCGGCCTGGCCCAGTTCGCCCTGCAGCTACCGGCGCTCGGCCGGCTGGGGTTGCTGGTGCGCCCGCGGTTGAGCCTGGCCCATCCCGGGGTCCGGCAGGTGGGGCGGCTGCTGCTGCCGGCCGTGTTCGCCGCCTCGGTCAGTCAGATCAACACCCTCATCGACACCATCCTGGCTTCCACCCTGATGACCGGCAGCATCTCCTGGCTTTACTACGCCGATCGCCTCATGGAGTTGCCGGTGGGGCTGGTGGCGGTGACGCTCGGCACCGTGCTGCTGCCCAACCTGTCCCGGCTGGCCAGCGCCAACGACAGCGACGGCTTTGCGGCCACACTGGAGTGGGGGCTGCGCATGGGGCTGCTGCTGGGCCTGCCGTCCGCGGCCGCGCTGTACGCGCTGGCGCTGCCGCTGGTGGCGACCCTGTTCCAGCACGGGGCCATGACCGTGGCGGACGCCCGCATGGCCGCCCTGGCGCTGGAGGCCTTCGCGGTGGGCCTGCTGCCCCTGGTGCTGGTGAAGGTGGCGGCGCCCGCCTACTTCGCCCGGGAGGATACCGCCACGCCCTTCCGCTTCGCCGTGATTGCGGTGCTCACCAACATCGCCCTGAACCTGGCGCTGTTCAGCTGGATGGGGCACGTGGGCCTGGCGCTGGCCACCTCGGCGGCAGCCTGGGTCAACGCCCTGCTGCTGCTGCGCGGCATCGGCGGGGCGGCCGCCAAGCCAGCGCACCGGTACCGGCCGACCCGCGCGCTCTGGCTTACCGCCGGCCGCTCGTCGCTGACGGCGGGCATCATGGCGGCCCTGCTCTGGTGGTGGCTGCCACCCGCGACCGCCTGGCTCGATGCCGGCCTCTGGGACCGGGCCTGGTGGCTGACCACGGCCGTGGCAGCCGGCATCGGCGGATACGCGCTCGGGGTGATGGCCCTGGGCGAGCGGCCCCGCATGCTGCTGCACCGCGCCTGAACAATTCGCCCGGCGCCAGCCGCCATCCGTATAATGCCGCGATGGAAGTCGTGGTCGGTCTGCACAACATCAAACCCCGCCATCGCGGCTGCGTGCTCACCATCGGCAGCTTCGACGGCGTGCATCGGGGCCACCGCATGCTGCTCGAGCATCTGGTCGCCAAGAGCCGCGAGCTCGAGGCGCCGAGCATGCTGGTCACCTTCGAGCCCACCCCCCGGGAGTACTTCCGGGGCGGCGTGGTGCCGGCTCGCCTGACCCGGTTCCGTGAGAAGGTCACCCTGCTCGGCACCACCGATCTCGACCGCTTGCTGTGCCTGCCGTTCAACGAGCGTACGGCCAACACGCCGGCGGAGTGGGTGGTGGACGAGTTGCTGGCCTCGCGGCTGGGCGTTCGCTACCTGGTGGTGGGGGACGACTTCCGCTTCGGCCACGGCGCCCGCGGCGATCACGCCATGCTTCGCGCGGCGGGCGAGCGCCATGGGTTCGGGGTCGCCAGCATGGACACGCTGGTCGAGCAGGGCGAACGCATCAGCTCCACGCGGGTGCGGGAGGCGCTCTGGGTGGGCGATCTGAAGACGGCCGAGATCCTGCTGGGCCACCCGTACTTCATGATGGGGCGGGTCGTCTACGGGCGGCAGCTCGGGCGGCAGCTCGGCGTGCCCACGGCCAACATCCGCCTGCAGCGCTATCGCACGCCGCTGGAAGGCGTGTTCGCAGTGACCGTGAGCGGCCTGGCGCGGGAGTATCAGGGCATCGCCAACGTCGGCGTCCGCCCCACGGTGGACGGCAAGGAACCGCTGCTGGAGGTGCACATCTTCGATTTCGCGGGCGACATCTACGGAGAGCTGCTCACCGTGACCTTCCGACGGAAGATTCGTGACGAGCAGACGTTCAGCGGCCTCGATGCGCTGAAGGCGCAGATCGGGCGCGACATCGCCGAAGCGCGTGCGTGGTTCGATCGTGGTTAGGTGGCTGGCATTGGCGGGCCTGATCGCCGCAGCGGATCAGCTAGTCAAGGGTTGGGTGGAGCGGGTGCTGGCGCTGGGCGAGCTGGTGCCGGTGCTGCCGGTGCTGAGCTGGGTGCGGTGGCACAACGAGGGTGCGGCCTTCTCGATCCTGAGCGACGCCGCCGGTTGGCAGCGCTGGTTCTTCGTGGTGCTGGCCGTGGCCTTCGTTGCCTTCATCGTCTACGAGCTGCGCCGGCTGCCCGCGGAGCATCGCCTCATGGGCTGGGTCTACGGGCTGATCATGGGCGGCGCCATCGGCAACCTGATCGACCGCCTGCAACACGGCTACGTGGTGGACTACGTGCTGCTGCACTATGGCGGCTACTACTTCCCGGCGTTCAACGTCGCCGACATGGCCCTCACCGCCGGCGCCGTGCTCTGGATCGGGGTGATGATCGCCGAGTTCCGCCGCGAGCGGCAGGCGCGGAACACGGAGGGTTCGCAATCGTGAGCGGGTTGATCACCAGGGATTCCGACCGGCGCATCGGTCCGGGCTGCCGGGTGACGCTGCACTTCGCCATTCATCTAGAAAGCGGTGAAGAGGTCGACACCACGCGGCGCGGCAGGCCGGCCACCTTCGAGGTGGGAGACGGCAACCTGCTGCCCGGCTTCGAGGCGGCGCTGATGGGCATGCGCGCCGGGGACGACGCCCAGATCGTGCTGCCGCCGGAGGAGGCCTTCGGCGTCCACAATCGCGACAACGTCCGGCTGCTGGAGCGCGAACGGTTTCGCGACGTCGAGCTCGAACCCGGCCTGGTGGTATCGTTCGCGGCCGCCGACGGCGAGCTGCCTGGCGTGGTCAGGCGCCTGTTCGAGCGCACCGTGGAGGTCGATTTCAATCATCCCCTGGCCGGCCGGCCGGTGGTGTTCGACGTCTCGATCCTGCGGGTGGAGGACGCTTCGTCGCCGCAATGATGCCGTTCGTCGGCGGCGCCTGGGCGGCGGCGGCGCCTGCGGCTAGGCTGGCTCCTGGGTCCTGCTAGGATTTGGATATGCGCAACGCTGGTTTCACCCTGGTCGAGCTGATGATCGCCGTGGCCATTCTCGCCATCGTCGCCGCGGTGGCGCTGCCCCTGTACAACCAGTACTCGCAGCGCACCTTTCGCGCCGAGGCGCAGGCCGACCTGATGACGTGCGCCCAGGGCCTCGAGCGCTTCGGGGCTCAGAACTTCACCTACGACGGCGCCGTGCTGGGCAACGTCTGCGATCCACGCTCCGAGGATCAGGGCCGCTACAACTTCGGCCTGGTCACCGCCGGCGATCAGTTCGTCATCACCGCGACGCCCATCGGCGTGATGGCCGGGGACGGCGACCTCACCCTGAACAGCGCCGGCGACCGCACCTGGGACGGCAACCCGGGTTGGGAAGAGTAGGGCGTCCCCCGAATCGACCGTTCGTCCGCCGAAACCGTCCCGCCTGTCGGGTGGCCGGTTCCCTGGACTCCCCCCCGTCTTATAGTGCCCGCTGGTAATGATCCCGGGCCCAGAGCATGCAGCCAGCCAGACCAGCACCCAGCGGATTCACCATCGTCGAGCTGATGGTGAGTCTGGCGGTGGCCGCGATCCTGATCGGCTTCGCGCTGCCGGCCTTCAACGATTTCGTCGATCAGCGGCGGATGGCGTCGCGCATCAACGACCTGGTGCTGGCCATCAACTACGCGCGCAGCGAGGCGGCCCGGCGCGGCGGCCCGGTGAGCGTGCAGGCGCTGGCTCCAGCCGCCGATAACGAATGGGGCGGCGGCTACTGCGTGGTGGAGGGCGATCCCGGCAACTGCGGCGGCGTGGTGCTGCGGCGCTTCGAGCCCTACGACGATGCGACCCTGGACGCCGTGCCGAATCGCACGACGCTGACCTTCAACGCCCGCGGCATGCTGGCCAACGGTGGCGCCGGCACGTTCGAGCTGTGCAGCACCGACAACAGCATCGACCCGGGGCGCGTGGTGAACATCACATTCACAGGCCGTCCGGACGTGGAGGAACTGACATGCTTTCCGTGATGCAGCGGCGCTTCGTACGGCCGCTGGCCGGCAGCGCCGGCGGCTTCTCGCTGATCGAGGTGCTGGTGGCCGTGCTGGTGATGGGCATCGGCGTGCTGGGCGTCACCGCGCTGCAGCTCGTCAGCCTGCAGAACAACCGCGCCGCGCTGGTGCGCGCCGAGGCCGTGCAGCTTGCCTACGACATGATGGATCGCATCCGCGCCAATCCGGAGGGCGCGCCGCCGGGCGCTGCCTACGGCGGGCTGGGCATCGGCGATCCGCCACCCAATCCGCCCGGCAGCTACTGCATGACGGCCGCCTGCACGCCGGCGCAGATGGTGGCGTTCGACCAGGCGATGTGGAAGTGCATGCTGGGCAGCTACACGCAGGACGCCATCTGCCAGGACATGTACGACGACGGGCTGCTGCCCGCCAACGCCCAGGGCAATGCCCAGCAGCCGGGCCTGCCGGGCGGCGATGGCGCCATCGCCCTCAACGGCAGCGTCATCGAGGTCACGGTGCAGTGGCAGGACACCGACGGCGTCTTGCAGTCGGTCGTCATCGACAGCCAGGGATGAGGAGCATGGGCATGCAGGTCATCAATCGCCGCCGGTCCTCCGGCTTCTCGCTGGTCGAGCTGCTGCTCGCCCTGGTGCTCGGGCTGGTGGTGGTCACCGGCATCGTGCAGCTCTTCGTGGGCAACAGCCGCACCTACAACGTGCTCAACGGTCAGGCACGGATGCAGGAGAACGCCCGCTTCGCGCTGGAGTTCATCACCCAGGCGGCTCGCTCCACCGGCTTCTTCGGCTGCTCGCTGGACCGCACCAACTACGTGAACGGCCTGGGCGGCGAGTGGCAGAACATCCCCGACCGGGAGTGGGACATCACGCAGATCATTCAAGCCGACGCCGGCTGGGTCCGGTTCCGCAGCACCCGCCGCCCGGCCCAGCGCGTGGTGCAGGTGACCCAGCCCGACGAGAACCCGACCGTGGTCGCGCCGGGCGGTGATCCCGGCTTTGCGGTCGGCGACATCGTCGTGCTGTCGAGCTGCGAGCAGGGGGCCGTGTTCCGGGTGACCGGCATGAACACCGCCGGGAACGAGGCGGAGCTGCTACACAGGCCCGGTGGAGTCTGCAATGGGTTGGGTTCTGGGTACACGGCAGTTGGAAACGCCGTATGCGTGGTTGGCATTGAAGGCTTCGTCCCCTACACCTTGTCGAAGCTGAGCCGGTCCTATGGCGCCGACAGCACCGTTGCGGCGCTGGACAACACCACCTTCTTCGTCGCCCCGGGCGCGGACGGCAATGACGCCCTCTGGCAGGACGTCAACGGCACCGCGAACGAGTTGGTCTCCGGCGTCGAGGATCTGCAGGTGCTGTTCGGCATCGACGACGACCTGGGCGACGGCGTGACGCGGGTGGCTCAGTACGTCGACTTCGGCAACCTGCCCGATCCGAACGACCTGTCGAACGTGGTGGCGCTGCGCATCAGCATCACGGTCAACAGCGTCGACGAGGTCACGGACGACGGTAACGTGCTGCGGCGCACCTACGCCAAGACCATCCAGATGCGCAACTCGAATCCGGAGGCATGATGATGCGCCGTCATCCGCACATGACTTCGAGCCCGAGCCGGCAGCGCGGCGTGGCGCTGTTCATCAGCCTGGTGCTGCTGCTGGTGCTGACCATCATCGGCGTGTCCGCCGTGCAGACCACGACGCTCGAGACGCGCATGGCCCGCAACGAGCACGACACGCTGCTGGCATTCCAGGCCGCCGAATCGGCGCTGCGCGACGCCGAGAACTTTCTCGAGGGCGTGGTGACCACCGCGATCTTCACCGACGGCGGTGCCAACGGGCTCTGGACCATCGCCCCGCTGGGCGATCCGAACCGCTGGGAAGACCCCAACGTCTGGCAGGGGGGTACCAGCGTGCAGGCGCCGACGGCGGCTGGCGCCGTGGTGGCTGAGCAACCGCGATACCTGATCGAGCACGTCGCCTCGGTGCTGATCGAAGAAAACGCCTTTCAGATCTCGGACCCCTACGGCGGCGGCGCCGCCGATCGGGTGGAAATTTTCCGTGTCACGGCCCGTGGCGTGGGCGGCAGCGAGAACGCTCAGGTGCTGCTGCAGACCACGTACGGACGAATACTCGACTGAGGTCGGGTAGCAATGCGCCTTCAGGAGGGTGCCACGATGTATTACTACAACGCTCAGTCACGGAATACGCGCATGCAGGGGGTTCTTCGCTCTCTGGCTGCGGCCGCCTTGCTGGTCGTGTCGCCCGTCGCGCTGGCGCTGATCGCCAACGATGACGCCTATGTGGTCAACGAGGACGAACCGTTGCTGGTGGCGCCCCCGGGCGTGCTCGGCAACGACGACCCCGACGGGGGCGATGCGCCAGTGGCGATCTCGGTGGTGCAGCCGGCCAATGGCTCGGTAAGCCTCGACTCCGACGGGTCGTTCTCCTACACGCCCGATCCGGACTACTTCGGTCCGGACAGCTTCGACTACACGGCAACGAACAGCGCCGGGCCCGATACCGCGACGGTCACCATCACCGTCAACCCGGTCAACGACGCACCCAGCTTCAGCGATGGCGGCGACGTCTCCGTAGACGAGGATTCCGGGGCCCACATCGAGCCGGGCTGGGCCGACGCCTTCTCTGCGGGTCCGGCGAACGAGACCGGCCAGACCTTCAGCTTCGCCGTGACCGGCAACACCAACCCGGGGCTGTTCGACGTGGGGCCGGCCGTCGACGGGGCATCCGGCGATCTGACCTTCACCCCAGCGGCGGACGCCGTGGGCTCAGCCGACATCACCATCGTGCTGTCCGACAGCGGCGGCACCGCCAACGGCGGCGTCGACAGCGCCGCGCCGGTGACCTTTACCATCACCGTCAACCCGGTCAACGACCCGCCCAGCTTCAGCGCGGGGCCGGACCAGACCGTGCTCGAGGACGCCGGCCCGCAAAGCGTGGCCGGCTGGGCCACGGGCATGTCGGCTGGTCCGGCGGATGAGGCGGGTCAGAGCCTGACCTTCAACGTGGTCGGCAACTCCAACCCGGGCCTGTTCTCGTCGGCTCCAGCCGTGGATGCCGCCACCGGTACCCTGACGTACACGCCGGCGGCAAACGCCTTCGGCACGGCCACCATCGACCTTGAGCTCGAGGATGACGGCGGCGGCACCGACACCTCCCCGGTGCAGTCGTTCGTCATCGATGTCACCAGCGTCAATGACGCCCCCAGCTTCGTCTCCGGCGGTAACGTCGCGGTCGATGAAGACGCCGGTGCCCACACTGAGTCCGGCTGGGCCGGGTCGCTGAGCCCGGGCCCGACAGACGAAGTCGGCCAGACCTTGACCTTCTCGGTGACCGGCAACACCAACCCGGGCCTGTTCTCGGCGGCACCCGCGGTCAGCGGCACCACGGGTGATCTCACCTTCTCTCCGGCCGCCGATGCCGTGGGTTCTGCCGACATCACCGTCGTGCTGTCCGACAGTGGCGGCACGGCCAATGGCGGCGTCGACAGCGCCGCGCCGGTGACCTTCACCATCACCGTCAACCCGGTCAACGACCCGCCCAGCTTCACCGTGGGGCCGGATCAGACCGTGCTCGAAGATGCCGGCCCGCAAAGCGTGGCCGGCTGGGCCACGGGCATGTCAGCCGGCCCGGCGGACGAGTCGGGGCAGACGCTGACGTTCATCGTCGACAGCAACACCAACCCGTCACTGTTCGCATCGGCGCCGGCGGTGGATGCCACGACGGGCACGCTCACCTACGCGCCGGCGGTGAACGCGAACGGCTCGGCCACCATTGGCCTGGCGCTTCGCGACAACGGCGGTGGTACCGATACCTCGCCGGTACAGACCTTCGTCATCAACGTGACCAGCGTCAATGACGCCCCCAGCTTCGTCCCGGGCGGCAACGTCAACGTCGATGAAGACGCCGGTGCCGTGGTCCGTCCGGCCTGGGCCGGCAGCCTGATCGCCGGACCACCCGACGAGAGCGGCCAAACCCTCAGCTTCGCGGTGACGGGCAATACCAATCCGGCCCTGTTCTCGGCGGCTCCCGCTGTCAGCGGCACCACGGGTGATCTCACCTTCTCCCCGGCTGCCGATGCCGTGGGTTCTGCCGACATCACCGTCGTGCTGTCCGACGACGGCGGCACGGCGAACGGCGGCTTGAACTCGGCCCCTGCCGTGACCTTCACGATCACCGTCGGCCCGGTGAACGATCCGCCCAGCTTTACCCCCGGCGGCAGCGTCACCGTGGCCGAGGACGCTGGTCCCCAGGTCGTCTCCGCGTGGGCCAGCGGCATGAGCGCCGGCCCGGCCGATGAGTCGGGTCAGACCCTCACCTTCAACGTCGTCGGCAACAGCAACCCGGCGTTGTTTTCGGCGCTGCCCACCGTCGATGCCGGCAGCGGCGATCTGAGCTTCACGTCGGCGGCCAACGCCAACGGTTCGGCGTCGGTTCAGCTTCAGCTTCAGGACAACGGTGGCGGCACCGACACGTCGCCCATCGAGACCTTCAGCATCACCGTGACGCCCGAGAACGATCCGCCCTTCGTCGCCAGCCCCATCAGCGACGTCAGCACCTTCGAAGACGGCCCGGACGTGGTCGTGAATCTGGCGGGTGTGTTCGACGACGTCGACATCGCCACCAACGGCGACGCGCTGGCCCTGTCGGTGTCCAGCAACAGCAACCCGGGCCTGTTCACCTCGGTGAACCTGTCGGGCAGCACGCTGACCTTCGATCTCGCCTTCGACCAGAACGGCAGCGCCATCATCGAAGTGACGGCGACGGATGGCGGCGGCCTGACGGTCACGGATTCGTTCACGATCACCGTGTCCGGCGTCAACGACATACCGCTGGCCCAGAACGACGCGGTGACCATGGACGAGGACAGCCCGGCCGTGGTCATCCCCGTCATGTGCAACGACTATCTCGCGGAAACGCCGACGCGGATCACTCAGGCGGGGGTTGACGGCGCCAGCGAGAGCGCGCCGACCACCATCACCAGTCAGCTCGGCGATGCGGTGACGGCGCCGAACGGCTCGGTGACGATCCTCACGGACGGCGCCACCTGCGGCAGCCTGATCGTGGACGCGGTGGAGTACCGGCCCAAGGCCGACTTCTACGGCAGCGACTTCTTCACCTACACCATCACCGACGTCAATGGTGACACCAGCACGGCGACGGTGAACATCACGGTCGTCGCCAGGAACGATGCGCCGGTTGGCGTGCAGCAGCGCGACTACATCATGCAGGAGAACGGCAGCCTCACCGTGGATGCGCTGTCCGGCCTGCTGTCCGGCGCGTATGACGCCGACGGCGCCGTACGCGACAGCGGTGACAACATCGTGCCGTCCAATGGCGATCCGCTGAATTCGACGATAACGGTGCTGATCACGACGTTCCCCAGCATCGGCACCCTGTCGGTGAACCAGACCACCGGCTCCTTCACGTACACGCCGCCGGTGAACTACACGGGTCCGGTGGACTTCGAGTACCGGCTGCGCGATGGCGTGACCCAGAGCCCGGGCGATGCCTACCGGGTGACCGTCACCGTGGTGGCGGTGCCGCCGCCGCCGGCGCCGCCGCCGGCCGGCGAGGTGTCCATCATCTACAACCTGGCGAATGCGCCGCTGGAGCAGTCGGTCAGCGTGCCGCCCAACGTGCTGGTGGTGATGGACGACTCGGGCAGCATGGATTGGCAGATGATCGTTGCTGAGGAAGCGATGGACGGCGGGTTCCTGCTGGACAACTCCAGCCGGGCGAACAGTGGCCGGCGCTCGACCACGTACGTCTATCTGTGGGATCTGCGCAACAACGCCTACCCGGACAGCAGCACCAACGGCCGCATCCTGGCGACGCCTGAGGCGCTGGAGGCCGACTCCGACACCGACGGTAACCAGTACGGCGTGTGGCGGGCGCGCAACCACCTGTTCAACCGCATCTACTACAACCCGGCTATCCAGTACACGCCGTGGATCGGTCAGGACGCGAGCAACGTCGAGTTCGCGGATGCGAACCCCAGCAGCGTCCGTCTGGACCCCCGCAATCCGTCCAACAACAACAACAACCGGATCGACATCCTGGCGCCGCACTCGTACCGGTCGACGTCGGTGCCGGAGTGGGACAACAACGGCGGGACGACCAACGTCAATATCGACAACATGTACATCCCGCACTACTACACCACCACGGCGACGCCGCCGCTGGCCTGGAACTCGCCGCATACCAAGGTCGAGATCCGGCCTGGCACGGGACCGCTGGCTGGCGGCCTGTTCCCGGGCGGCCCGGAGCGGGACGACTGCGCGGTCGGTGACGGCAACCCCAACACCTGCACCTATGCCCAGGAGATTCAGAACTTTGCCAACTTCTTCCAGTATTACCGCTCCCGGGAGTACGTCACGAAGAACGGCATCGGCAAGACCGTGTCGCAGCTTCAGGACATCCGCATCGGCTACCTGACCATCAGCAATACCGGCCAGGAAGAGATCCGCGAGATGAACGCGCTGCACACGGAGGGCAACAAGAAGGCGCTGCTGGACAACATCTACAGCGTCGACTCGTTCGGCGGCACGCCGCTGCGTCAGGCGCTGGGCCGCGCGGGCGACGTCTTCGCATGCAACACCGGCCAGCTCGACTGCCCGCTGCTGCCGCAGCCGGAGGGCTCGTGCCAGCAGAACTTCGCGCTGCTGTTCTCGGACGGCTACTGGAACGGCGGCGGCGCCGTGCCCGGCAACCACGACGGCAACAACAGCTCGCCGTTCGACGGCGGGCGCTATGCCGACAACGTCTCCTCGACGCTGGCGGACGTGGCCATGTACTTCTACGAGAACGATCTGCATCCCACCATTGACGATCAGGTGCCGCTCATGCGCCGGGACGTCGACGGCGTGCCGAGCGGCGTCTTCACCGGCCCGGATCCGAAGATGCACCAGCACATGAAGACATACTCCATCGCCTTCGGCGTGTCCGGCACCGTGGACCCGGCCAGCGTCCCCGCCAACCCGACGACGCCGTTCGCCTGGCCCAACTCGTTCGATGGCAATCTGGAGAAGATCGACGACATGCTGCATGCGGCCATCAACGGCCGAGGCCGGTTCCTCAATGCCGGCACCCCGACGGAGCTGCAGGCGGCGTTCGAATCGGCGTTCCTCGAGTTCACCCAGGCGGCATCGTCCACCTCGGCGGCGGCATTCAACTCCACCTCGCTGCAGGAGGGCACGCTGCTCTATCGGGGCTTCTACGACCTGCGGGACAACACCGGCGAGCTGACCGCCACCCTGGTCAACCCGGATGGGTCCCTGGCGGCGGTTCCCACCTGGCGTGCGTCGGAGCGGCTCAACCCGGGGAACAAGCTGCCCAACAACCGGGTCATCGTCACCTTCGATCCTTCCAGCGGCGGCCGGGCATTCCGCTACGCGTCCATGAATGCGGATCAGCAGGGCACGCTGAACGCCATGCAGGTGGACTACCTGCGCGGCATCCGCACCAGCGAGACGCCCGCAGGCCCGCTGCGTGAGCGTCCGGCCAGCGACGGCCTGCTGGGTGACATCGTCAACTCGAGCCCGGTCTTCGTCGGCGCCCCGCGTGCGATCAACCGCGACCAGCGTCCATACCCCACCGACGATCTGTACTCGCAGTTCGCGAGCGCCCAGGCGACCCGCACCCCGGTGGTGTACGTGGGCGCCAACGACGGCATGCTGCACGGCTTCAACGGCGTTACGGGTGACGAGCTATTCGCCTTCGTGCCCAACAAAATCATCGACAGCTCTCAGGGCCACAAGAACCCGCTGGACCTGTTCACGTCGCCGTTCTATCAGCATCGCTACTACGTGGATCTGAGCCCGCGCCTCAACGACGTCTACATGCGCAGCTCGCGCAGCGCGGTGGGCAAGAGCTGGAACACGGTGCTGTTGGGCGGTCTCGGCGTCGGCGGCAAGGGGTTCTTTGCGCTCAACGTGACGCGGCCCGATACCACCTATGCCAGCGAGGTGGCGGCTTCAAGCGCGGTGCTTTGGGAGTTCACCGACGAGGATGACACCTATCCGGTGAACAGCAGCGGCACGCCCCTGGGCGGCTTCGTGGGAGCCATCACGGATCCCCTCGGGGCGCCGGTCAAAGACCTGGGCTACGCCGTGTCCCAGCCGGTGGTGGCCATGAGCAACGTCGACGACGGCGGCTCGCCGTCCCGCAGGGAGTGGGTAGCCCTGTTCGGCAACGGCCCGAACTCGACGGCCGGCATCGCCAAGCTGTTCGTGCTGTTCCTCGACCGTGGCCTGAATGGCTGGGGCTCGGGCGACTTCGTCAAGCTCGACACCGGCTTCGGTGTGCAATCGCCACCGCATCCGCTGGCGGGCTACCCGAACTACGTGGGTACGCCCGCGGCCGTGGACACCGATCTGAACGGCACGGTGGACCGCGTCTATGCCGGCGATCGCCTCGGCAACCTGTTCCGCTTCGACCTCTCCGACACGGATCCTGGCAACTGGACCGTGACGCGGCTGTTCACGGCGACCTACGATGACGGTGGCACCGAGACCGTTCAGCCCATCGTGACCGAGCCGCTGGTGATCCGTCATCCGACCGAACGCGGCTTCCTGGTGATCTTCGGCACGGGCAGCTACGTCACCCGCAGCGACGCCGACAGCTCCGATATTCAGTCGATCTACGCGATCTGGGACGAGGGCAGCACCTCGCCGGCCACGGCCCAGGCGGATACCAAGGACCTGCGGCTGGTGGAGCAGACCATCACCAACGTCATGGACAACACCTTCAATCCGCCGGTGGTGCGACGCATCGTCAGCCGCAACCCGGTCAACTACGAGCAGGAGGGCCCGGGCGTGCCCGGCACCTACGGCTGGTACATTGACCTCGACATGGTGCGGGCCGTAGGCGACAGCACCGGCCGCACGCCGCCGAGCCCGCAGTTCCCGGGCGAGAAGGCCATCCGCCGGCTGCTGTTCCGCGACGGCGCGGTGATCACCACCACCGTGCTGCCGAGCCTGGACGAGTTCTCGTGCTTCGGCACCCGGCCGGGTTCCATCCTGCTGTTCGACGCGGCAACCGGCGGCGATGCCGGCCGGCCGGTAGTGGACTTCAACACCGACGGCTACATCGACGACAACGACCTGGTCGACTTCGGCGGTGAGTCCTTCGCTGGTGGTCTGCTGTTCAACCAGTCGGACCTCGATGGTCAGCTTGTCGACCTCTCGACCCTGGGCGGTCAGGGCGATACCGACTTCCTGTTCGTCAGCGGCGGTAACCAGACGATTTCGTTCCAGATCGAGAATCTGAACGACAGTCGGACCGGGCGCCTGTCCTGGCGTGAGATGAACATGGGCAACTGATGAGGAGCCTGGCCATGAGAACTGCAATCGGCCTGCTGTTGGTTCTGAGCGCGTGGCTGCCGCTGGCGGCCGCCGCTCAGTCGGCCCGCGACGTCTACCCGCTGTCCAGCCATGCCGGCGTGATCGAGGACGTCGACTTCGCGTCGTCCACCATGGTGGTGAGCGGCTACCGATATGGCGTAGCCGTGGATGCGGAGGTGGAGATCGGCGGCAGCTATGGCGCCTTCACCATGCTGCGGCCGGGCATGCGCATCGCCTTCGAGTACCTGCACATCTCGGGATCGGAGCGTCTGATCGTGCTGGTGCGCGAGGTGCCGGACGGCGTAGTTCTGGACGAGGCGTGACTCATTCGGGACCGGGTTGCCGCGATCTGTGCGGCCGGTCCCGTTTCCCTGCGCCACCGCCGGCTATGCTTTGCCTCGATACGGTGCAACCTGGCGTGGAAACGGATGCTACGCGAAGTCGAGGTAGGGAAGCTTTCGGTCGGCATGTACGTGGTCGATCTCGATCGGCCGTGGCTGGAGACGCCGTTTCCGCTCCAGGGGTTCTACATCCGCAGCACCGCCGATATTCAGGCGCTGGAAGCCTTCTGTCAGGTGGTCATGGTGGACCCCCGACGGTACGACGCCAAGCTCTGCCGGAGCGTACGTACGAGCAGCCGTCGCCGATCCGGAGCCTCGGCGGGCAGCGTGAAGCGCACCTACCGGGACGCCACGCTCAACGCCACCCAGTATCCCGAACCCCAGGAAGTCGAGTCGGAGCTCCCGGCTGCTCAGCACGCCCTCTCCCAGGGCAATGATCAGTTCGAGTCCATCTGGCAGGACCTGATCGCCCACCGGCAGGTGCGCATCGAGTCGTTCCGCACGATCGTCGACCCGATGGTGGACAGCGTGCTGCGCAACAAGGACGCGCTGGTCACCCTGATGCGGGTTCAGAACCTCGATCGGCACACTCACGAGCATTGCCTCGCTCTCGCCGTGTGGGCGAGCCTGCTGGGCCGGCAGCTTGGCCTGCCGCCGGAGCAGATTAAGAGCCTGGCGCTGGGGTGCTCGCTGGTCGACATCGGCAAGGTGCGTGTGCCACAGGAGGTTCTGTACAAGCCCGATCGCCTCAACGACGAGGAGCTGAGCCTGGTGCGCGAGCATGTCGAACACTCTCTCGACATGGTTGAGGACATGGGGGAGCGGAACGACGCCGTGCTCGACATCGTCCGGTGGCATCACGAGCGGATGGACGGTAGCGGCTATCCTGACGGGTTGCGGGGCGATGCCATCCCCGTCTTCGCGCGGATGGCTGGCATCGTCGACTCCTATGACGCGATGATCAGCCCGCGCGTCTATGCCGAGACGATGTCGTCGTACCAGGCGCTTGTCGAGCTGCAGGACCTCTGTCCGACCCGATTCCAATCCGAACTGGTCAATCAGTTCGTGCAGGCGATCGGGCTGTTTCCCAACGGTGCGCTGGTGGAGCTGTCGACTGGAGAGGTCGGCGTGGTCTTTGGTCAGAATCCGGGCAGGCGCCTGCGTCCGAAGGTGATGGTCATACTCGATGCGGCCAAACGTCGCTGCGATCATCTGATCATCATAGATCTGAAGAACGTTGGCGAGAAGGAGCTGCGAATCGCACGTGAGCTGGCGGCCAATGAATACGGCATCGATACGCGGGAGTACTTCCTGTGACCCGTCCCCGTCCGGTGCTCGTCGTCGACAACGTGTCCCGAGGCAACGGCGGTGAGGACGAGGTCACGGCCGTCTGTGTGGTGTCGCTGGAGGGCGTCGGCCGCATCACCAGCCTGCTGGGCAGCGAGGCGGCGGGAAATGCCACCATCGAGTTCGCGTCCCGGCTCGGGCAGATGCTGCGGGACGGTGATCAGCGCATCCAGATCAACGAATCGAAGTACTGCCTGCTGCTGCGCGGCCTGAAGGACCGGAATCATACGTTGTTGGCCGGCATGAAGCTTGAACGCCTGTTCGAAGCGCCGTTCGACTACGATCAGTCGGCCGTGCCACTGCAGGTGCGCGCGGGACTGGCCTATGGCAACAGCGATGAGGCAGATGCGGAATCGCTGTTCCGGGTGGCCGAGACGGCCCGTGAGCTGGCGCGGGCGCGCGGCCGCGTCTACGAGGTGGCGGACGCCCTGGTCATGGCCGACGTGCAGCGGCAGTGGCGGCTCAACGACGAGGTGGACGAAGCGCTCTACCAGCACCACATCAAGCTCTATTACCAGCCGAAGGTGATGGCCGGTGACCATGCGCTGGCAGGTGCCGAGGGCCTGGTGCGCTGGGAGCACGAGAGCGGCCTGCTGATGCCGGGGCAGTTTCTGCCGCACCTGCAGCCCGAGAAGATGATCGCCCTGACCCGGCACGTGGTGCGGCAGTGCGTCCGCGACCTGGCCGGCGACGCGACCCTGCCGCCGCTGTCGTTCAACGTCGACCCCGACCTGCTGCTGCGCTGCGACCTCACGACGCTGGTGCTCGAGGAGCTGGCCATGTGGAGCGTCGATCCCGCGCGTCTGGTCGTCGAGGTCACCGAGAACGGAATCATGGAGCATCTGGACGTGATGCTGGCGGAGTTTGCCGCCCTGCGGGAGCGCGGCGTCCGGGTCTCCATGGACGACTTCGGCACCGGTCACTCGTCGCTGGCGCAGTTCCGGCATCTGCCGGTGGACGAGCTGAAGATCGATCGCAGCTTCGTGTTCAACGTTGACAGCGACGAGGTCAGCCGCTACCTGGTGACGCTGATGACCGATCTCGGCCACTACTTCGGCAAGCAGGTGGTCGCTGAGGGCGTCGAGAACCTGCAGGTCGCCGAGGTGCTGCGTAGCGCTGGCTGCGACGTGCTGCAGGGCTTCTGCTTCAGCCCGCCGCTGGCGCGCACCGAGTTCACCCGCTGGGCGGACAGCCATGCCGCCGCCCTGAGCGGCCCCAGCCTCGATCCCTCGGCCTGAACTCTCCCTCGGCCTGAGCTCTCCTGTGGCCTGAGCGCGCGTGCGCGTTCACGGCGGGCAGCGTACGTTGTCGCCACCGGGCCGATTGACGATGCCATCGCCATCGCTGTCAACGCCCGGGCGGGTGCGTCCGCCAGCGTTGAGGATGACCAGCCTCGCCAGGTCCAGACGGCCTTCCGGCGGGCAGTAGAGCAGGGTGCCGTTCTGCCATTGGGTGTAGCCTCTGGGTTGGAACTGCAGGTAGCTGCGGTTGCGGAACGACCGCCAGTAGACCCTTGCGCCGGGGCGCAGCGCCGGCAGTGCCCTGACCACGCGGTCGTCGTCGTCGACCTGGCCGTTGCCGTTCCCGTCAAGGAACACCAGCGTGCCCAGATGCCACTGGTCTCTGCCGAGGCAGTGGCCATGGGCGCCCGGGCACATGGTGACGGTGCTGCGCCTCAGAATGGCCTCGCTGCGCGCCAGCGCCACGGCACCCACGAGCTGATTGGCCGCCGCGGCGCTGACGTGCTGGTTGACCATGCGGCTGAATGCCGGCAGCGCCAGCGATGCCGCCACGGCGGCCACGGCCAGGGTGATCAGCATCTCGATGACGGTGAAGGCGCGATGGCGCATGCCGCCATTGCGCGCCACGCAGGGTCCGCCGCACAGCGGCCGGGCGCCGGCTCAGCGCGCCGACATCGCGGTCTGCGTGTGTGCGCCGTCGCCGTGCTACTCGAGCTGCAGCTTCTTCAGCCGGTAGCGCAGCGCCCGGAAGGTGATGCCGAGCTGCTTGGCGGCGGCGGTCTTGTTCCAGCGTGTCGCTTCCAGAGCCTGGGTGATGAGGTCACGCTCGATACGCTCCAGGTACGACTCCAGCGACTCTCCCTCCGGCAGCCGCGTCGCGGTGCCGGCGGGGGCAGGCGGCGGCGTGACGGCGGCGGAAGCGGTCACCGACGCGGGTTCGGCGACGGCACCCCCGAGCTGCAGGTCCTGGGGCGAGATGGTGGCGCCGTCGCACAGCGTGAAGGCCCGCTCAAGCACGTTCTCCAGCTCGCGGACGTTGCCGGGGAAGGGGTGCTTCTCCAGCACGGCCATGGCATCGCGGCTGATGGCGGGACACTTCTGGCCGTACTCGTCGGCCAGCCGCGCGAGCACGTGGGTAGCCAGCTCGGCGATGTCCTCCGGCCGCTCACGCAGGCTCGGCATGGGCAGCTCGATGACGTTCAGGCGGTAGTAGAGATCCTGCCGGAAGCGCCCCTCGGCCACCTCGCGCGCCAGGTCCTTGTGGGTCGCGCAGAGAATGCGCACGTCGATGGCGTGCTCCTGGGGCGAGCCCACGGCCCGAACCGCCTTCTCCTGAATGGCCCGCAGCAGCTTGACCTGCATGGACAGCGGCAGGTCGGCGACCTCGTCGAGAAACAGGGTGCCGCTCTCGGCCGCCTGGAACAGCCCTTCCTTGTCGGCGACCGCCCCGGTGAAGCTGCCTTTGACGTGGCCGAAGAACTCGCTCTCCATGAGCTCGCTCGGAATCGCGCCGCAGTTCACGGCCACGAACGCCGCTTCCGCTCTGGGCCCCTGGGCATGGATCAGTCGAGCCGCGACCTCCTTGCCGGATCCCGATTCCCCGCTCAGGTAGATGGGCGCCTGACTGCGCGCCAGACGCGCGATCTGCTGGCGCAGGCGCGCCATGGCTGGCGAGCTGCCGATCAGGCGCACGGCGCCGTCCGGCGGCGTCGACGGCACGGCTTTGAGCTTCAGGGCCGATTCCACCAGGCTGCGTAGCTGCTCGAGATCCACCGGCTTCTGCAGAAAGTCGAAAGCGCCCGCCTTCAGGGCGTTGATGGCGACGTCCATGCTGCCGAAGGCGGTGATCACGGCCACCGGCAGGCCCGGATGCCGCTCGCCGATTTCGGTGACCAGCTCGATGCCGTTGCCGTCGGGCAGGTGCAGATCGGTGAGGACCAGGTCGTAGTCGGCATCCGCCAGGCGACGACGGGCGGCCGCCAGATCTTCGGCCGCATCGGTGGCAAGCCCCATGCGGCCGAGCGTGATCTCCAGCAGCTCGCGGATGTCCGGTTCGTCGTCGATCACCAGCACCCGCTTGCCGGCGGTCTGGGCTGTCTTTCGGTCGGTCATCGGCAAGCTCCGATCAGGCGATGATGCGGTCCGGGTGGCTGAAGGTGATGCGGAAGCACGCACCGCCCTCACCATGACGATAGTACGTCAGGCGCGCTTCGTTGGCCTCGCACAGCTCCCGGGACAGGTACAGGCCGAGCCCGGTGCCACCGTGGCTGGTGGAGAAGAACGGTTCGAACAGCGAAGCGACCTGGCCATCCGGCACGCCGCTGCCGTGGTCGACGACGTTCAGATAGGGCCGCTCGGTACGGGGATCGATGCCGCCTTCGAGGCGTACCCAGGCGCCGCCGCTTTGCTCGCGGCTGTGGCGGACGGCGTTGTTGACCAGGTTGGTGAGCACCTGATCGAGCTGGGTGCGGTCGACCCGGATCTCGGTGTCCGGCGGACGTACCGTCAGCTCGATGCTGGCGTCCGGGGCGGAGTCACGATAGGTGGCCACGAAGCTCTGGAGATGGTCGTGCAGGTTGAGACGCACGGGGGTTGCCGGCCGGCGCCGGGAAGTCTGCAGAACGTTCTCCACCACGCCGTTCATGCGCTGACAGTGGTTGTGGATGATCTCGGTGAGTCGGCGGTCGCCTTTCTCGAGCCCGTGCGACTCGCGCAAGAGCTGCGCGGCGTGGCTGATGGCCCCGAGAGGATTGCGGATCTCGTGGGCAATGCTCGCGGACAATCGGCCGAGCGATGCCAGCTTGAGCTGCTGCGCCTGCTGCTGAATCTCCGAGGTGTCCTCGAGAAAGATGGTCAGGTCGGCGTCGGGATCATCGTTGCGGACCGGCGAGAAGTTGGCGCGCACCTCCGGCGTGTCGGTACCCACCTGAAACGGGGGCGCGCGCAGCTCGTTGTCGGCGCGCCACGCCGCAAGGCGCTCCTGCAGCACAGACGGCAGCCGCTCCAGCTCCTGCCCCGGCGGCAGGCCGAGCAGGGCGCGGGCGGACTGGTTGGACATGCGCACCCGGCCATCCCGGTCGACGACCACGATGCCGGTGCGCATGCGTTGCACGATCTGGCGGTTGACCCGTTCCAGGTCGGCCAGCTCCGCTGACTGGGTCAGCGCGCGGATGTCGTTGTCGCGCACCCGCTGCGACAGGTACTGCAGCACCAGCGCGGCGGCGAAGAAAAGAGCGCCCAGCACCCCGGCCTGGAAGTAGTCGTCGTGCAGGTCGGGCCACGACAGCGACAGATAGAACTCCTGATAGAGCACGGCGATGGCGGCGAAGGCGGCCAGCATCAGCGCGATGCGCCCGGTGACCAGGATCGCGCCGGTGGCGACGCTGGCCAGCACCAGCAGGCCGACGCCGCTGCCGACGCCGCCGCTGGTGTGCATGAGCAGGGTCAGCACCGCGATGTCGAACACCACCAGAACCGAGGCGATGAGCTGGGCGCGGAACAGACGACGGGGGATGACCTGAATCAGCACCACGGTGAGGATGTTGATGCCGCAGTAGCCGAGCGCGATGCGCAGGTACAGACCGGGGGCCAGGCTGCCGAGCTCGCTGCCCACCAGGCTCTGCAGAAAGACCGTGACCAGGCCCAGCCCTACCAGCAGCCGGTAGTAGCTGTAGATCTTCAGCAGGTTCAGGTTGAGCGCGTAGCGGCGGCGCTCTATCTCCTCGAGAATTTCAGCGCGTTGCGCCAGCATCTCGGGCAGGCCCGGTCAATTGGCCTGCTTCAGCTTGATCGGCGGCGGCACGTCGGGCCGGTCCAGCAGCCCGAGCGTCATCATGTTGGTCCAGGAGCGGTCGCGATTGCGGATCTGCTCGGTGAGCACCAGGTTGCCGTCGGCGTCGAACGCCGGGTAGTCCGGAAAATTGCGGGCCAGCACCGCCAGGGCGTCGTTGGCGGCGTCCTCGAGGCCGAGCTTGTAGTTGGCTTCCACCAGCAGCGCCAGCGCGTCCGGCACGGCATCCGCCTTCGAGTAGTTCTCGATGATGAAGCGGGCGCGGTTGGCGGCAGCCACGTGGGCGCCGCGTTCCATGTAGAAGCTGGCGACGTTGAGCTCGGCGCGGGCCAGCAGGTTGCGCAGGTACAACATGCGTTGCCGGGCATCGGGCGCGTAGGCGCTGTCCGGAAAGCGGCTGAGCAGCAGGGCGAAATCGGCGTAGGCTTCGCGCGCCGATGTCATGTCGCGCTTCGAGAGGTCGGTGGCGAACAGCCGGTCCATGATGCTGCGATTGCGGTTGTAGGCAGCCAGGCCCTTCAGGTAGTAGGCGTAGTCGACGTTCGGGTGCTGCGGGTGCAGGCGGATGAAGCGGTCGGCCGCGCCGCGCGCAGCATCCGGGTCGAAGCCCATGTAGTGGGCGTAGATCAGCTCGAGCTGCGCCTGCTCGGCGTAGCGCCCGAAGGGAAAGCGCGCTTCCAGCCGCCCCAGGGCCTCCACGGCCTGCTGGTAGTTGCCGGCGCGCAGGCTGCGCTGCACGTTGCGATAGAGGAGCTGCTCGGTGGCATTGATGTCGGCGTCGACGTCGTCGTTCTTGTCCTTGCCGCCCCAGAACGGGATCAGCGAGCAGCCGCTCAGCAGAACGGCGGCGAGGAGCAGGGCAGGCCAGCCGAAGCGGCTGCGGGTGTCGATCATGTCGAATGACTCTTGGTCGGCGGGCGCAATGCCCGCGAAACTTCGCTAATGTAACGATCTGCTTCGTGGTTGCAACCCGGGATCCCGCCGACCGATGACCAGCATTCGCCGCAGCGCCTTGGTGCCGCCCGCCCTGGGAGGCCAGCGTGCCGACCGCGTAGCCGCCACCCTGTTCCCGGAGTTCTCCCGGGTGCTGCTGGCGGGCTGGCTCGACGACGGCTCCCTGATGGTGAACGGTGCGGCGATCAAGCCGAAGACCCGCCTGGTGGGCGGCGAGACCCTGAGCCTCGACGCCACGCCACCCGATCGTGAGGATTGGACCGCGGCCGAGCCGGTGCCGTTCCACGTGCTCTACGAGGACGATGATCTGCTGGTGATCGACAAGCCGGCCGGCGTGGTGGTGCACCCGGGTGCGGGCAACCTGAGCGGCACCCTGGTCAATGGCCTGCTGGCCTACCGCCCGGCGCTGCGCCAGCTACCGCGGGCCGGCATCGTCCACCGGCTGGACAAGGACACCAGCGGCATCATGCTGGTGGCCGCCAGCCTGCAGTCCCAGCTCACGCTCAGCCGGGCATTGGCCCGCCGCGCCGTGTCGCGCCGCTATCTGGCGGTGGTGGAGGGGCCCATGACCGGCGGTCTGGACATCGACCGCCCCATCGGCCGCGATCCGCAGCGGCGCACCCGCCAGGCGGTTCGCGACGATGGCCGTCCGGCGCTGACCCGGGTGCGCGTGCTGCAGCGGTTCGAGGTGCACACCGTGGTGGAGGCGACGCTGGAGACTGGTCGCACCCACCAGATCCGCGTGCACCTGTCCTCCGTGGGCCATCCGCTGGTGGGCGACCGCCGCTATGGTGCCCGCGGGCGCGTGCCGCCCGCAGCGTCGGCCGAGCTGGTGGATCGAATTCACGGCTTTCCGCGCCAGGCGCTGCATGCCGCCCGGCTCGGGTTCGTGCATCCCACCTCCGGCGAGACCCTGCAGCTCGAGGCGCCGGTGCCCCGAGACCTCGCGGAGCTGATCGCCGCGCTCGGGCAGGGAGCCGGGAATGCGCGCTGATCGCGCTGACTGGGTGGCGCCGGGCCCCGGCTGGCCGGCCTCAGTGACGGCGCTTACCACGGTGCGCCAGCCGTGGGCCGTGCGCGGCCACAGCCAGGGTCCATTCGGGACCTGGAACCTGGCTGACCACGTGGACGATGCGCCGGCCGCGGTGGCGGCCAACCGTGCCGCGCTGCTGAGCGCGACCGGCGTGTCAGGGGTGCAGTGGCTGCAGCAGGTGCATGGCACAGCGGTGGTGGCCGCCGACGGCGAGACGGCACGGCAGGTGCCGGTGGCCGATGCCGCCTGGACCCGCCAGCCGGGGCTGGCGGTGGCCGTGCTGACCGCCGACTGCGTGCCCGTGGTGCTGGCGGACCGGGCGGGCACGGTGGTGGGCGTCGCCCATGGCGGCTGGCGCGGGCTGGTGGGCGGCGTCATCGGTGCTCTGGTGGCGGCCATGCCGGTGCCGGCCACCGGTCTGGTCGCCTGGGTGGGCCCCGCCATCGGGCCGGCCGCCTATGAGGTGGGTGACGATGTGGCGGGTGCCGTTGCCGGGCTGGACCGGAATCTGGCCGACGTCTGCCTGCGGCCGGGCCGACGGCCAGGCAAGCACCAGCTCGATCTGTTTGCCCTGACGGCGTCGCTGCTGGCTGCGTCCGGCGTCGCGGTGGTGCCGTTCGAGCGCACGTGCACGTTCAGCGATGCACGCTTCTATTCCTACCGTCGGGATGGGGTCACGGGGCGCATGGCCACGCTGGCGTGGCTGCAGCCGGCCGGCGACGTCAGAGGGAAGCGGACGCCGTGCAGTTGACGGCGATGCCGCGCTGCGCCTCTTCGATGCGGCGCTGGCGCTCGTCTTCCGGCAGCACGCGCTCGACGCCGTCGTCGCCGCGCACCCGCAGACGGCCGCGGCTGGTGAGCTGATCGAGCAGGCTCCGGGCCTGCTGGCAGTTGGCCTCGCGAATGCGCGCGAGCTCCTGCTGACGGACCTGCTCGGCGGCGCGCAGATCGTCGAGCATCTGCTGCTGCTCCGGCGTCAGCTGCTGATCCGCCGACGCGTCGGCCGGGCTCGGCTCCGCGGCCGTCTGCGCTGCGGCGGCCTGACCCGCGCGAGCGGGTGCCGTGGTGACGATGCGCTGCCCGGTGGACGCGCTGACCCGCTCGGCCTTCACGCCTTCCGGGACGCGCTGGCCGTAGTTGACCACGCCGTCGCCGTCGACCCAGCGGTAAACCTCGGCGCCCATCAGCAACGGCGCAGCGAGCAGCAACAGGCAGGCTTTGAGGAATGAAGACATGGCTGGCCGGCGATTCTCTATGCTGATGATGCTAAAGGTAGCACAGCGGCAATTTCGTTAGCTGGGTCGCAGTTTCGTTGACACGGCGCGGGTGAACCCCAAGAATACGCGGCTCGCTTCCGCACGGCGCTTCAAACCGTCAGCAAAATCAAGCAGTTAAGCTGGCGGAGATGACGTGCCCGGATGGTCCTTGGGGCCGGGGACGCGATCCGGCGGCACGGTGCGGACAACAGGGGCTCATCTCCAGAGAACGACGATGGCAGAGGTACTTTCCGGCGGGGACATGCTGATACGCGCACTCCAGGACGAGGGCGTGGAATACGTGTTCGGCTACCCGGGTGGTGCCGCGCTGCACATTTACGACGCCATCTTCCGGCAGCAGAAGGTCGAGCACATTCTGGTGCGGCACGAGCAGGCGGCGGCCCACATGGCCGACGGCTATGCCCGCTCCACCGGCAAGCCCGGCGTGGTGCTGGTCACCTCCGGCCCCGGCGCCACCAACGCCATCACCGGCATTGCCACCGCGTTCATGGACTCGGTGCCCATGGTCATCATCTCCGGTCAGGTGCCCAACGACCTGATCGGCACCGACGCGTTCCAGGAGACCGACATGGTCGGCGTCTCCCGGCCGGTGGTGAAGCACAGCTTCATGGTCAAGAACTGCGCCGAGATACCCACGGTGGTGCGCAAGGCCTTCCATATCGCCACCACCGGACGGCCCGGGCCGGTGGTCATCGACGTGCCCAAGGACACCACCGACCCCGCGGTGACGGCGCCCTATATCTACCCCGAGACCGTCACGCTGCGCTCCTACAATCCGGCGGTGAAGGGCAATGGCCGGCAGATCCGCAAGGCGGCCGAGGTCATGCTGCGCGCCCGTCGGCCGGTGATCTACGGCGGTGGCGGCGTCATTCTCGGCGACGCCTCCGACCAGCTCACCCGGGTGGCACGCCAGCTCGGCTTTCCGGTCACCAATACGCTCATGGGCCTGGGCGCGTTTCCCGGCGACGACGAGCAGTGCCTGGGCATGCTGGGCATGCACGGCACCTTCGAAGCGAACATGGCCATGCACCACGCCGATGTCATCATCGCCGTGGGTGCGCGCTTCGATGACCGGGTGACCAACGACCCCAGGAAATTCTGCCCTGAAGCCACCATCATCCACATCGACGTCGATCCGGCGTCGATCTCGAAGATCGTGCCAGCCCACGTACCCATCGTCGGTCAGGTAGGCAGCGTGCTGGAAGATCTGGAGGCCATCCTCGACGCCGAGCTGAAGCAGCATCCGAAGCTGCCCGACCGCGAGGCGCTGGCCCAGTGGTGGGCGCAGATCCGGTCCTGGCGCGACGAGCACGGGCTGGACCACGAACTGGCCGCCGAGCCGGGCAAGGCGATCCTGCCGCAGCTCGCGGTGCAGATGCTGTACCGGGTGACCCAGGGCCAGGCGTTCATCAGCAGCGACGTCGGCCAGCACCAGATGTTCGCCGCCCAGTACTACAAGTTCCCGGCGCCGCGCCGCTGGATCAATTCCGGCGGCCTCGGCACCATGGGCTTCGGCCTGCCGGCCGCCATGGGCGTGCAGTTCGGGCACCCGGATGCGGTGGTGGCCTGCGTCACCGGCGAGGGCAGCTTCATGATGAACATGCAGGAGCTGTCCACCTGCCTGCAGTACGGCCTGCCCATCAAGATCATCAACCTGAACAACCAGGCGCTGGGCATGGTCAAGCAGTGGCAGGACATGCAGTACGGTGGCCGCCACTCCCAGAGCACGTACAGCGACAGCCTGCCCGATTTCAAGACGCTGGTGGAGGCGTTCGGACACGTTGGCTTCAAGGTCGAGCGTTCGGAAGATCTCGAGCCGGTCATGCGCGAGGCGTTCAGCGACAAGCTGAAGCGGCGCACCGTGTTCGTGGATGTCTGGGTCGATCCGTCGGAGCATGTCTACCCCATGGCGATCAAGGGTGGGGCCATGCGCGACATGTATCTGAGCCGGTCGCTGACCACGCTCGGCGACGGTGCCCTGCTGACCGGGTCGGGTGAGCCGGGGGACAGCTACTGATGCGCCACATCATTGCCGTGCTGCTGGAGAACGAGGCGGGCGCCCTGTCGCGCGTCGTCGGCCTGTTCTCGCAGCGCAACTACAACATCGAGAGCCTGACCGTCGCCCCCACCGAAGATCCGACCCTGTCCCGGCTCACCCTGGTGACGGTCGGCGATGACGGCAAGATCGAGCAGATCATCAAGCATCTCTACAAGGTCATCGAGGTGGTGAAGGTGATCGACCTGTCCGGCAGCGATCACGTGGAGCGGGAGCTCATGCTGATCAAGGTGCGCGCCGAAGGGCCCACCCGGGACGAGGTCAAGCGCACCACCGACATTTTCCGCGGCCAGATCATCGACGTCACCGCCAGCACCTATACGGTTCAGCTATCGGGGCCGAGCGACAAGCTGGACGCGTTCATCCGCGCCATCGGCAAGACCACGATCCTCGAGGTGGTGCGAACCGGGGTTTCGGGCATCAGCCGGGGCGAGAAGATACTCAGCGCCTGAGCACAGAGAGCGAGAGGACGACTATGCACGTTTACTATGACAAGGACGCCGACCTGTCCATCATTCAGAAGATGAAGGTGGTGGTGGTCGGTTACGGTTCCCAGGGCCACGCCCATGCCAACAACCTGCGTGATTCCGGGGTGGAGCACGTGGTGATCGGCCTCAAGCGCGGCGGCGGCTCCTGGCGCAAGGCGGAGAATGCCGGCTTCCAGGTGGCCGAGGTCGCCGACGCCGTGAAGGGTGCGGATCTGATCATGATCCTGACGCCGGACGAGCTGCAGCAGTCGATCTACAGCAACGAGATCCTGCCGAACGTGAAGGAGGGCGCCACCCTGGCGTTCGCGCACGGCTTCAACATCCACTTCGGCCTGATCGAGCCCCGCGCCGATCTAGACGTGATCATGGTGGCGCCCAAGGGGCCCGGCCACACCGTGCGCTCCACGTACGTGGAAGGGGGCGGCGTGCCGTCGCTGATCGCCATTGCCCAGGACGCGTCCGGGCAGGCCAAGAACACGGCGCTATCGTACGCCGCCGCCAACGGCGCCGGCCGCGCCGGCATCATCGAGACCTCGTTCCGCGAGGAAACCGAGACCGACCTGTTCGGCGAGCAGGCCGTGCTTTGCGGCGGCGCCGCCGCCCTGGTGCAGGCCGGGTTCGAGACTCTGGTGGAAGCCGGCTACGCCCCGGAGATGGCCTACTTCGAGTGCCTGCACGAGCTCAAGCTCATCGTCGACCTGTTCTACGAGGGCGGCGTGGCCAACATGTGGTACTCGGTGTCCAACACCGCCGAGTACGGCGGGCTGACCCGCGGCCCGCGGATCGTCACCGACGAGACGAAGCGTGAGATGAAGCGTATCCTCGAGGAGATTCAGACCGGCCGCTTCGCCCGCGAGTTCGTCACCGAGAACCAGGCGGGGGCGCCCAGCATCAAGGCCATGCGCCGCATCAGCCAGGGCCATCAGATCGAGCAGGTGGGCGAGCGCCTGCGCGGCATGATGCCCTGGATTCAGGCCAAACGGCTGGTAGATCGCGAGCGCAACTGATCGCCACCGGCCAACGACGACGAGGACGATGACGGACACCCGGCACCTGCCTGACGACGACGACCCGGACGCGGATCTGGATTCCGGTAATGGTGACCCGGAAGCGCCCCGCCGGCGCGGCATCTACCTGGTGCCCAACCTGATCACCACCGGGGCGCTGTTCGCCGGGTTCTATGCCATCGTCGCCGGCATGAACGGCCACTTCATCGCCGCGGCGCTGGCCATCTTCGTCGCCATGGCGCTGGATACGGCCGACGGCCGGGTGGCGCGGTGGACGCGGACCGAGAGCCGGTTCGGTGCCGAGTACGACAGCCTCTCGGACATGGTGGCTTTCGGCGTGGCGCCGGCCCTGGTGGCGTTCTCCTGGAGCCTGCAGCCGCTCGGCAAGGTGGGCTGGGTGGCTACGTTCGTATACATGGCCTGCGCGGCTCTGCGCCTGGCCCGGTTCAACACCCAGAGCGACATCAAGTCGTTCACCGGCCTGGCGAGCCCGTCCGCGGCCGCCGTCATTGCCTGCACGGTGTGGATCTGGAGCGACACGCTGGGCGATGCCGAGCCGTCCCTGGTGGTGGCGGCGCTGATGGCGCTGCTCACCGCCGGCATCGGCCTGCTGATGGTCTCGAACTTCGAGTACTACTCGCCGAAGTCGCTGAATGCCAAGGGCCGGGTGCCGTTCATCGTCCTGGTCGCTGCCGTGCTGGTGTTCGCCGTGCTGCTGGCCGACCCGCCCCGGGTGCTGCTGGTGCTGTTCGCCGGCTACGCCCTGTCCGGGCCATCCATGTTCATCTGGCGATGGTGGCGCGCGCGCCGCCAGCGGGGCGACGGCACGCCCCGCTGAGGCGCCCGTCTCGCTGCAGCGCGGCTCAGCCGGCGCTGACGCTCATGCGCGCTGCGCTGGCGGCAGCCAGCTCCGCCAGGGCGCGCACGCTGTCGTCCCAGCCGATGCAGGCATCGGTGATGCTCTTGCCATAGGTCATGGACTCGCGCGGCCCGATCTTCTGGTTGCCCGCTTCCAGGTTGCTCTCCAGCATGACGCCGAAGATCCGGTCCTCGCCTTCGGCGAGCTGGCGGCAAACGTCGGCGCAGACGGCGAGCTGCTTCTTGTGGTCCTTGTCGCTGTTGGCGTGGCTCATGTCGATCATCAGGCGCCGGGTGAGGCCGGCCTGCTCGAGCAGGCGGCTCGCATAGTGCACCGACGGGTTGTCATAGTTGGGCCGCCCGCCGCCGCCACGCAGGATCAGATGGCAGTCCTCGTTGCCGGCGGTTGAAAAGATGGCCGAGTGGCCGCGCTTGGTGACCGACAGGAAGATGTGCGGGTGGGCGGCCGAGCTGATGGCGTCGACGGCGACCTGGATGGAGCCGTCGGTGCTGTTCTTGAAGCCCACGGGGCACGACAGCCCGGAGGCGAGCTGGCGGTGCACCTGACTCTCCGTGGTGCGCGCGCCGATGGCGCCCCAGCTCACCAGATCGGCGATGTACTGCGGCGATATGGGGTCCAGATACTCGGTGCCGGTGCCGATGCCGCGGTCGGCGATGTCGCGCAGCAGCCGCCGCGCCACCCGCAGACCGGTGTTGATGTCGTAGGAGTTGTCCAGGTGCGGGTCGTTGATCAGACCCTTCCAGCCGACGGTGGTTCTCGGCTTCTCGAAGTAGACGCGCATGATCACCAGCAGCTCGTTGCGATGCCGGCGCGCCTGCTCGACCAGCCGCCCGGCGTACTCCATGGCGGCTTCCGGATCGTGTATGGAGCAGGGACCGATGACCACCATGAGCCGCGGATCGCGGCCATGCAGGATGTCGCCGATCTGCTGCCGGCAGGCGAACGTGGTCTGCGACGCCGCGTCGCTGATGGGCAGCTCGGCGATCAGCGCCTCGGGCGCGATCACCTCCTGCATGCCGGTGATTCGTATGTCGTCGGTCAGATATTTCATGCTGATTCCAGGCCGCCTTCGCCGATCGGTTCCGGCGCGCCGCTGCGCGCCTCGGGCGTCGGCTGTTATACGTGTACAATCCCGGTTTTGGAAGCAGGCCACGCGGAGCGAGCCGACGACCATGAACGAGGCCACCCGGCGGCAGGTGCTCGCCGACCTGGGCATCGACGTCTGGCGATTGCGCGATTCGACGGTGTCGGAGCCTGCCGCGCAACCGGGCTCCCGACCCGTGGCGGTGGACCCCGTCGCGGCGCCGGATCCTGTGGTGGCGCCGATCCGGGCGCGCCCCGCGTCGTCCCCGCGACCGCTTGATCAACCCGTCCTTTCTCTGCAGAGCATCGCCGTCCCGGGCGTGCTGCTGCTGGTGGGTGGCACCCTCGGCCGCCGCGATCGGCGGCTGGTGCTCGATCTGCTGGGGGCCGCCAGTGGCGACTGGGATCTGAAGCCGGCCGTCCGCCAATTCCAGTGGCCGCCGGCGCTGCCGGCGGGCGCCGCTGACCCGGCCGCCCAGGATGTGCCGGCGGAACGGGCGCTGCGCGCCTTCATCGACAAGGACATCGGCGACCACGCGGTGTCGGCGCTGATCTGCACGGCTGACGTGGCCGCGGTGCTGCCCGGGCCCGACGCATGGCCCGGCTGCCGGCGCCATCGCATCGACTCGCTGTCCGCGCTGGGCCAGGATCCGGCGGGCAAGCGGGCGCTCTGGCGGTTCCTGGGTGAGGCTGCTCGATGACGGCGTTTCGGCTCATGCAGGTCACCGATCTGGCTGCCGTGCTGGAGAACGAACGCCGCGCCTATCAGTTCCCGTGGACCGAGGGTAACTTCACCGACTGCCTGTCGGCGCGGCACGAATGCTGGGTGCTGATCGTGGACGGCGCGGTGGCCGGGCACGGCATTCTTGCCATCGGCCCCGGTGAGGCGCACCTGCTGAACGTCTGTGTGTCCCGCGACCGCCAGGGCCGCGGGCATGGGCGGCGGCTGGTGCAGCACATGCTGGAGCGGGCGGCGGCGCGGGGCGCGGACACCGTGTTCCTTGAGGTTCGGCCGTCCAACGTGGTGGCTGTGACCCTCTACCGGTCGTTGGGATTCAACGAGATCGGCCGCCGCCGCGACTACTACCCGACCGAGACCGGTCACGAAGACGCCGAGGTCATGGGCCTGCATCTCGATCACGTTTCCCTATCCGCCCAGGTACAATAGCCCGCTTTTCGCGCCACCCCCGGCCCATTCAGGATCTCATGCCGCAGCCAGACCGCGTTTCCAACCGGCGAACGTTCGCCATCATCTCGCACCCGGATGCGGGCAAGACCACCATGACCGAAAAGCTGCTGCTGTTCGGCAACGCCATTCAGCTCGCCGGCACGGTGAAGGCCCGGAAGTCTGACCGGCACGCGACGTCCGACTGGATGAGCATGGAGCAGGAGCGCGGCATCTCGGTGACCACGTCGGTGATGCAGTTCCCGTATCGGGACGCGGTGGTCAACCTGCTGGACACACCGGGCCACGAGGACTTTTCCGAGGACACCTACCGCACCCTCACCGCGGTGGACTCGGCGCTGATGGTCATCGACGGTGCCAAGGGCGTGGAGCCGCGCACCATCAAGCTGATGGAGGTCTGCCGGCTGCGGGATACCCCCATCGTCACGTTCGTCAACAAGCTCGACCGCGAGATTCGCGACCCGGTGGAGCTGATGGACGAGATCGAGGACATCCTGCAGATCCAGTGCGCGCCCATGACCTGGCCCATCGGCATGGGCAGGCGGTTCAAAGGCATCTACGACCTGAATGCGGACCGCATCATCTGCTACCAGGGCGGCCATGGTCACCACATTCACGAGTTCAACGTCATCGACGGCCTCGATACCGAGGCGGCGCGGACGCTGCTCGGCTACGACTATGACGACTTTCTGGGCGAGATCGAGCTGGTGCGCGGCGCCAGTCACGACTTCGACCGCGCCGACTTCCTCGGCGCGACGCTGTCGCCCGTCTACTTCGGCACGGCGCTCGGTAACTTCGGCGTGCGCGAGATGCTCGACGCCTTCGTGAGCTACGCGCCGACGCCGCAGCCCAGGGACACCGACGTCCGCCTGGTGACGCCGGCGGAGCCGGCGTTCAGCGGCTTCGTGTTCAAGATTCAGGCCAACATGGATCCCAAGCATCGGGACCGCATCGCCTTCCTGCGGGTCTGCTCGGGCCGCTACACCCAGGGCATGCGCATGCATCACGTGCGCCTGGGCAAGGACGTGAAGATCGCCGATGCGGTGACCTTCATGGCCGGCGATCGGGTCCGCACCGAAGAGGCGTTTCCCGGCGACGTCATCGGTCTGCACAACCACGGCACCATTCAGATCGGCGACACCTTCACGGAGGGTGAGAAGTTCAAGTTCAAGGGCGTGCCGAACTTCGCGCCGGAGATGTTCCGGCGGGTCCGGGTGCGGGACCCGCTGAAGACCAAGCAGCTCGAGCGCGGCCTGGATCAGCTTTCGGAAGAGGGCGCCAGCCAGGTGTTCAAGCCGCTGTCGCGCAACGAGCTGGTGGTTGGGGCGGTGGGCGCCCTGCAGTTCGACCTGGTCGCCTATCGGCTCAGGGACGAGTACCGTGCCGACTGCGTTTACGAAGACGCCCATGTGCACACGGCTCGTTGGGTGTATTGTAAAGACGTGAAGAAGCTCGACGAATTCAAGAGCAAGCTCCGGGACCATCTGGCGGTGGACGGTGGCGGCTACCTGACCTATCTGGCGCCGACCCGTGCCAACCTTCAGCTGGCTCAGGATCGCTGGCCGGAAGTGGAGTTCCGCAAGACGCGGGAGCACTGAACGGAGTCTGGTATGAGCAGCATTCTGGTGATCGACGATGACGCCGCAGTTCGTCAGGTGGTCGGTGAGATGTTGCGGCTGGCCGGACACGACGTGACGATCGCCGAGAATGGTCGGATCGCCATCCAGCGCCTGGGAGATCAGAGCTTCGATCTCATCATCACCGACCTCATCATGCCCGAGCAGGAGGGCATCGAGACCATCGCCGAGATCCGGCGCCGCGACGCCGATGTGCCCATCGTCGCCATCTCCGGGGGCGGCCGGCTGGGTCCCGGTGACTACCTCGAGACCGCTCGCTATCTGGGCGCCGATGCCACCCTGGCGAAGCCCTTCGGGCGCCAGGAGCTGATCGCCACCATCGACGCGCTGCTCGACCGCTGATCGCCGTGGACCAGAGTCTGCTCGACGCCTTCGAACGCTGCGCCGGCGATCCGCAGGCCGACGAGGTGCGCATGGCCGTGCTGGTGGCCCGGGCGCTGGACCACCAGGTCGACGACAGCGACGTGCTCGGTCCGTTGGCCGAATTGTCTGCGGGGCTGCCCCCGGGAAAATCGCCGTGGGCCTACCTGCGCGACGCCGGCTTCGGTGGCGACGTGCCCGGCTATGCCCACCTGGACAACAGCAATCTGGCTCGGGTGCTGGCCCGCCGCAAGGGCATTCCCATCACCCTGGGCGTGCTGCTGATGGCGGTATCCCGGCACGCCGGGCTGCGCGCCCACGGCATCAACTTCCCCGGCCATTTCCTGGTGGACGTGGATGGCGAGATGGTGGACCCGTTTCTGATGGCGTCGGTCGAGCGCGAGCAGTGCCTGGCCCGGCTGCCGGCGGCGTTGCGCGCGGCCGATCCGGCGGCCCTGTTCGCCCGTGCCACCCCCGTCGCCGTGGGCCTGCGGATGCTGAACAACGTGCGCCAGGCGCATGCGGGCCATGGCGCCTGGCACGAGGCCCTGGACATCGTCGACGCTCAGCTCCGGCTGGCGCCGGGTCAGCCGGCTCTGCACATCGAGCGGGGCGACCTCTGGGCACGTATCGGCCTGGTGACGCCCGCGCGCGAAGCCTTCGAGCGCGCCCGGACGCTGGCGGCGCGGCTGGCCGATGACGATGGGCGGCATTGGCTGGCGCTGGCCGAGGCGCGGCTGACCGGCATCGGCGATGCCGGCGACGTGGTGCACTAGCCGGTCATGTCGCCGAACGGGTTCTCCGGGTTGGTGCGCACCGGCAGCCCGAAGCCGGGGATGCGGATGGCATCGGCCGACAGCTCCAGGTCCGACCCTTCCAGCACGCCTTCTCCGAACCGGTAGATGGGCGCGACCTCGCCGCGGTCCATGGCCGCGTCGTAGTCCGCGGCCGCCTGCTCGATGCGGTCGTTGGCCTGGCGGAATCGAGCCATGGCCTTGGCCCCGTGTCGGCGCTCGAGCATGCGCAGCGTCTGCTGCGGCGACAGAATCACACCGGTCGCATTGTTGCCGCCGAACCCTTTGGAGTTGATCAGGGCCGCGGAGCGCGCCTCGGCGCCCACCTCGAGGTGCGTCATGGGGAAGTGCAGGTGGCTCGAGTGCACGTCATCGGCGATGTGGTCGATGGTGGTGATCCCGGGCAGCCAGCCGTCGGCCCACTGCCCCAGCACGGCGGCGAGCTGGTCGCCGCCCGCAGGCGCCATGGAGTGACCGACGTAGGCCTTCACGGCGCCCACCGGCCAGCGCTCGATGCCGTGCACGCGGGCGAGCTCGTTCAGAATGTGGCTCTCGGTCACCCGGTTCTGCGGGGTGCCGGTACCATGAGCCTGCACGAAGCTGCCGCGGCGCAGGCCATCGTCGCCCAGCATGGCGCGAATCAGCCCCATGGCCTTGCCGACGGTCAGGTAGTTGCCGATGCCGGGGCCGGGAATCGACTTCTTGTAGCCGTCGGCGTTGACGAACACGTCGGGCACCGAGCCGAGGATGCGGGCGCCGAGCTCCATGGCCAGCGTGTCGTCCATGAGCACGGCGAAGATCGATCCTTCGGCCACCGTGAAGCCGCAATTGTCCGAGAACGGCCGGCAGGCGCGGCGATGGTCGGGCTGGTCGCTGCGGCCGTCCAGCGCCATGAGCGCCTCGTCCTCGGCCAGCGCGCCCATGACCCGGTAGCCCTCGATGACGTCGGGCACCACGGGCGCTTCCGAGTTGCCCACCATGACCAGGCGCTTGCGGCCGGCACGGATATCCGCCACGCCCTGGCGAAGGCCGTACAGAAACGTGGCGCAGGCGCCGATGACACCTGCGGTGCCGCCGACCGAGCCCAGCACGTAGGCGTTGACGAAGTCGCCCGGCATCTCCGAGAGCCCCAGGGGCACGTTCTTCGAGGTGGGGCGCTTGCCGAGCAGGGGGTTCTGAAACAGCCCACCGTAGCCTTCGGCGTCGAGCTGGCCCATGGCGCTTCCCGAATAGACGGCGAACTCGTCCGGAGCCACCGCCTGCTTCAGCACATCCAGATCGATGCCTGTGGAGCGCAGCGCGTCGGAGGCGCCGAACACGGTGAGCTGCAGCGCCCGCGGATGGTTGCGGGACGGGTACACGGCGCCGGGATCGAACCCGGTGGGCACCTGGCCGGCAGCGCTCACGCGCGACCGGCGACGGTCCGGAAACAGGACGTCGACGCCGCCGTCCACGTCCACCCGCACCGTGCGCTCGTCGACGTCGGTCATCCGCCAGCCGTCGGGCAGGTGGTCGGGCAGGTGCCGACGGGCGATCTGGAACGACAGTGTGTCGCCGCCGGGCTGGGGCCGCAGCATGGCGCTCTTGTGACAGACCACGTTGTCGACGTCGAACAGCTCGATCCTGCGGACCAGGGTGTGGGCATCGATGCGCTGCCGCACGGCCGACTGGTCAGGATCGGCGTCGATGTTCATGAGCCTGGCCAGGCTGCGATAGGTGCGGCTGCGTGCCTGCTCACCGATGGCGTCGATGACGAGCCGCCGGTAGGCGTGGTGGAACGAGACCCGGCCCGCGGCATTGATGCCGCCGAAGCCGACGATGACGGGCAGGCGCGAGGTCGAGCTCATGGGTTCATTCCCGCTCCAGGGCGACGGCGGTCGCCTCGCCGCCGCCGATGCACAAAGCGGCGATGCCGCGCTTCTTGCCCATGCTGGCCATGGCGGTGGCCAGGGTCACGATCAGGCGGCTGCCGGTGGAGCCGATGGGATGGCCCTGGGCGCAGGCGCCGCCATAGACGTTGACGCGCTCCGGGTCGAGGTCGAGCCCGGAGATGGTCAGCATGGTGACCATGGCGAACGCTTCGTTGATCTCGAACAGATCGACGTCGTCGGCGCGCCAGCCGAGCTTGGCGAGCAGGCGGCCGATGGCGTCGATGGGTGCCAGGGTGAACTCGCTCGGATGGCGAGCGCTGGCCGCGTGTCCGGCGATGCGCGCCAGCGGCTCGGCTCTCCCCAGAGCGGCGGCCCCCGCCACCACCAGCGCCGAGGCGCCGTCGGAGATGGAGCTCGAATTCGCAGCGGTGATGGTGCCGTCGGTCTTGAACGCCGGACGCAGCGACGGGATGCGTTCGATCTTCGATCGGTGCGGCTGCTCGTCGTCGCGAACGGCCTCGTCACCGACGACGACCGGCACGATCTCGGCGCCGAGCGCGCCGCTCGCAATGGCCGCCCGCGCCCGCTCCACGGAGCGAATGGCGTAGGCATCCTGTGCTTCCCGGGTGAGCTGATGGGCATCCGCCGTCGCCTGGGCGAACGTGCCCATGGCGGCGCCGGTGTCGGCATCCTCCAGGCCATCGAGGAACATCGCGTCCTTGAGCTCGCCGTGGCCCATGCGCAGGCCGCGGCGAGCCTTGGCGATGAGGTAGGGCGCGTTGCTCATGCTCTCCATGCCGCCGGAAACCACCAGCGACGCGCTGCCGGCGCGAATCAGATCGCTGGCGAGCATGGTGGCCTTCATGCCGGATCCGCACACCTTGTTCACCGTGGTGGCGCCGCAGTGGTCGGGCAGGCCGGCGCCCCGGGCAGCCTGACGGGCCGGCGCCTGCTTCAGGCCGGCGGCTATCACGTTGCCCATCATCACCTCGGACACGGCCTCCGGATCGATCCCGGATCGCTCGACGGCGGCGCGGATGGCGACGGCGCCGAGTTGCGGCGCCGTCAGCGTGGACAGGCCGCCCTGAAAGCTGCCGATGGGCGTTCGGGCGGCACCGAGGATGTAGGCATGATCAGACATGTGCGGGGGTTCCCCTCAGGCATCGTGCGCGCATTCTACCCGTCCCGGCGGCCGTTGCTGAACCGGTCTCTCCCGTGCTCAGCGTTCGCCGAACCGGGGAATGAGCTCTACGAAGTTGCACGGCCGGAAGTCGATGTCGAGCTGATGATGCAGGATTTTCTCCCAGCCGGTGCGCACGGCGTTGGCCGATCCGGGCAGCGCGAAGATCAGGGTGCCGTTCGCGAGGCCGCCGAGGGCGCGGGACTGAATCGTCGAGGCACCGATCTCGGCGTAGGAGAGCTGCCGGAACAGCTCCCCGAAGCCGAGGATGTCCTTGTCGAGCAGCGGCGCCAGGGCTTCCGGCGTGCTGTCGCGGCCGGTGAACCCGGTGCCGCCCGTGGTCAGGATCACGTGGATGGCCGGGTCGGCGATCCAGCGCGACACCTCGGCACGAATGCGGTACACGTCGTCGGGCACGATGGCCCGCTCGGCGAGTCGATGGCCGTCTGCCTCGAGCAGCGCCACCAGCAGGTCGCCGGACTTGTCGGTCGCCGCGGTGCGGGAATCGGAAACGGTGAGCACGGTGCAGGAAAGCTGGGTCATCGACGACTCGCGGCGGCGCCTGTTTTTACAAGGTTTTCTCAGTAAAATCGGCCACTTACGTATGGGGGCGTTTGCGTATCCCCCGGTTAGTGGCTAGAGTACCGGCCATCTTACACCGGACTGACTCGGACAGTGGAAAAACAGCTCGTGGAAGGGGACAGGCTCTTTCTCATCGCAGAGAGCCTGGCAAAGGATTTTTCGCTCTTTCCGACCGCCGACATAGAAGAGCCGCTACCCGGTCTGCTGGGTCAGCGGGAGATCCTGCGTCAGCGTGACCGTCTCGCCAAGCTCGACGTCGACTCCTACATCGAGGCCGTGGTGGCCCGTGCCGAGGACCCGGGCCGGACGCCGGCGCCGGAGGTCATCCGCCAACTCGGCCGGGTGGTGGAGGAAGAGTCCGACGGGCCGTTCTATGCGGCCACCGTGGAGATGGACTTCGACGGCCAGCTCCGCTCCATCGGCTTCATCGCCCAGAACCGGGCGGCCAGAAACGGCGTCTGGATGCCGGAGCACCATCTGGCCGCGGCCGCGCGCATTCAGATGTGCTCGCAGCGCGCGCTGCCCATCGTTACGCTGATGGACACGCCTGGTGCCGACGCCGGGGAGCAGGCCAACCGCGAGAATCAGGCCCACAGCATCTCGCGGCTGATCGCGGAGATGAGCAACGTCGACGTGCCCAACATCGGCATCGTCTTCGGGCTCGGCTACTCGGGCGGCGCCATACCTCTGGCAGCCAGCAACATGATTCTGTCGGTGCGCGACGGCGTGTTCAGCACCATCCAGCCGAAGGGCCTGGCCAACATCGCCCGGCGCCTCAACCTGTCCTGGCAGGAGTGCGCCAAGTACGTGGGCCTGTCGCCCTTCGAGCTCTATGCCCAGGGCAACATCGACGGCGTGATCGACTACGCGCCGGGTGAGAGCGGCGACAAGCTGGAGAACCTCCGGGCCGCCATCGTCTTCGGCCTGATGCGGGTGGAAGACAAGGTCAAGGAGTTCGTGGCAGGCAATCCGTACATCCTCGATCACTACCGGCAGAGCCTGCAGCGCTATCTGAACCCGTCGGCCCGGCTCAAGGTGATGCAGACCACGGCGTCCCTGAAGCTGACCCGCAACCCGACCGAGTACCTGAACGTGTTCGGCGTGGCGTTCCGCTACCTGCGCTATCTGAAGGTGCGCCAGCGCATCAAGGCGACCACCAAGTCCCAGTACGGGCGCCTCGCTGATCAGGAGCTGCCCAAGGGCGAGCTGGACGTTCGCGCCGACCTGGAGCGGCGCCAGACCTTCCTGCGCTGGATGCAGGACCCGGACCGCATCGTCTATGACGATGCCCTGTCGAAGGCCTGGAAGAACTATCACGAGAAGAAGCTGGCCGTTCACGACGAGCGCGGCCGCATCGCCCAGCTCATCTTCGGCGAGCCGAAGAAGAACTACGAGGACGCGCGCTCCGGGCTGCTGACCACGGTTGGCGTGTTCCTCTACAACCGCTGGAAGGCGGATGCGGTCGGCAACCTGCGGGCGCTGAAGGACTTCCTGCAGCGTCATGAGGACATTCCCCAGATCCTGCGGGTCGAGGACATCCGCAATCCCAAGGGTCTGGCCTTCGCGCTGGCCGACGACGCCGACCTGCTGCCGATGCTGCGCCACTGCTTCAGCCACGAGGGCAAGAAGCTGCTGCGCCGCGCCGGCATCGAGGAGAAGTCGGAGGTCTATCTGGCCAACCAGCTCACCAACGAGCTGAATCTGGCGATGACCGGCTGCGACCTGGCCGGCGCGCTTGCCGAGCCCGGCAGCCACGTTCGGGCGGTGCAGGGGCGAGGCGGCTCCGAGATCGCGATCAATCGCGCCGTGCTGACGGATCGCTTTGCCGAACTCATCGCGCCGCCGCGCACGGGCGCGTCGCCGGTGCCGTTCTCCGACATGACGGTGCTGGACGTGCTGCTGACCGACGACCTGCGCAGCGACTTCGTCACCGAATGCGAGAACCTGCTGCTGTTCGATTCGGTCTACGACCAGATCATCGCCAACCTGGACAGCATCGCCGAGGAGGCGCAGGCCAAGCAGGCGCTGTCGAAGTCGTCGCTGGCGCAGCTGCTCGACACGACCCTGAATCTGGCCGCGAAGGGCGTGACCCTGGGTGTGGTGCCGGGCGACGCGTCATCCGAGCAGGTGGCGCAGCGGCTGCGCAATCAGTTCACGCTCTGGTACCGGCGGGTGATGCGGCTGCCGCGCAACACCGACTTCTTCCGATCGGTCGAGGAGTGGAAGAAGGCCAGCTTCGCGCATCTGTCGGACACCCTGTTCGTGGTGGTCACGCACCTCTTCGACGTGCTGCTGTTCTCGTTCATTCAGTCGGAACGGGACGGCAAGGCCTATCAGGGCCGCATCAATCCGAAGAACATCGGCCGCCGCAAGGACTTCTGGAACCGTCTCAACATCGCCTATCGCGACCTGCTCATCCAGAACGTGCTGCGCCGCTTCAAGAACGAGCGCGGCTCCAGCACCCAGCAGTTCGTGGAGGCGTTCTTCAGCGACTTCGAAGAGAAGTTCTCCGAGCTCATCAGCTCCGACCCCTGCACGTTTCCGGGCTTCCGGCTCTCCATCGAGCAGGCGCTCAAGCGCGATGTGGCGCCGTGCGGCATCATCACCGGCATCGGCACCCTGAAAGGCATCGCCGGCAATGCGCGGGTCGGCGCGGTGATCTCCAACGTCGAGTTCCAGGCCGGCTCGTTCGACATGGCCAGCGCCGAGAAATTCTGCCGGCTGCTGGTGGAGTGCGCCGAGCAGCATCTGCCCGTGGTCTGCTTCGTCTCCTCCGGCGGCATGCAGACCAAGGAGGGCGCCGGCGCGCTGTTCTCCATGGCCGCGGTCAACGACCGGGTGACCCGGTTCGTGCGCGATCACGACCTGCCGGTGATCATGTTCGGGTTCGGCGACTGCACCGGCGGCGCCCAGGCCAGCTTCGTCACCCATCCGTTGGCGCAGACCTACTACTTCTCGGGTACCAGCATGCCGTTCGCCGGGCAGATCGTGGTGCCTTCCAACCTGCCGCTGACGTCGATCCTCTCGAACTACCTGTCGACGGTACCTGGCTCCATGCAGGGGCTGGTGAAGCACCCGTTCCAGCCGGAGCTGGACGGTGAGCTGCGCCGCATCGACCCCGAGATTCCGGTACCTCAGGAGTCCGTGGCGGACGTCGTGCAGCGGGTGCTGTCCGGCGTGCTGAGCCAGCGCCCGGTGGTGGTCGCCCACCGGCCGAAGTACACCGACCGCGACCTGATCCGGCCGGTGCGCCGCACCCTGATTCATGCCCGCGGCTGCACCGCCGTGAAGCTGATCCGAATAGCGCAACGGCAGGGCATCGAGGTGGTGCTGGTGCAGTCGGACCCGGACATGGAGTCGGCCGCCGTCGACATGCTGCTGCCGCGCGACACCCTGGTGTGCATCGGCGGCAACACGCCGGACGAGAGCTACCTGAACGCCCAGAGCGTGCTGCGGGTGGCCGAGCACGAGGGCGTCGACTCTCTGCACCCGGGCATCGGCTTCCTGTCGGAGAACGCCCAGTTCGCCGAGCTGTGCCGGTCCCACGGCATCAACTTCGTCGGCCCGCCGGTGTCGAGCATGGACACCATGGGCAACAAGTCGAACGCCATCAACACCGCGCTGCGTCTGGGCGTGCCGGTGGTGCCCGGCAGCCACGGCATTCTCACCGACGTCGAGCGCGCGGCCGTGGTGGCCGAGCAGATCGGCTATCCGGTGCTGATCAAGGCCGTGCACGGCGGCGGCGGCAAGGGCATTCAGGTGGTGGAGCGCGCCGATCAGTTCCACGAGCTGTTCCATCGGGTCACCGCCGAGGCGCGCAGCGCCTTCGGCAATGGCGACGTCTACCTGGAAAAGTACGTCACCTCGATCCGCCACATCGAGGCGCAGCTGCTGCGGGACACCCAGGGCAACACCCGCGTGCTCGGCATCCGCGACTGCAGCGTGCAGCGCAACAAGCAGAAGGTATTCGAGGAGTCCGACTCCACCATGCTCACCGACGAGCTGCGCGCGCAGGTGATGCAGCACACCGCCGCGCTGGCCGAAGAGGTGGGGTACGTCGGTGCCGGCACGGTGGAGTTCATCTTCGACCTCGACGCCAACGCCGTGTACTTCATGGAGATGAACACCCGCCTGCAGGTGGAGCATCCGGTCACCGAGTGGGTGTCCGGCGTCGACATCGTCGCCCAGCAGTTCCGGGTCGCCTCGGGTGAGTCCATTGGTGATCTCGAGATCGGCCAGAACGGCTACTCCATCGAGGCGCGCATCAACGCCGAGCGTGTGCAGCTTTCCGGCAGCGGCGAGCTGTCGTTCAAGCCGCATCCGGGCCAGATCCGCGAGTGCGAGTTCCCCGAGGAGCCGGGCGTGGAGGTGATTGCCACGGCGGCGCCGGGCAAGTTCGTCTCGCCCTACTACGACAGCATGGTCGCCCAGGTCATCGTCCATGCAGCGGACCGTCCGTCCGCCATCGCCAAGCTGCGGGACTATCTCGGCCGGGTGACCCTGACCGGCATCTGCACCAACATCCCGCTGCTGACCCGCGTGCTCGACGACGCCGTGTTTCAGGGCGGCGACTACGATACCGGTTACCTGCCCGAGTTCCTGGCCCGGATCGATGCGGAGCAGCTCATTCACGACATCGAGGCGTCGGCGGGCGAGATGTCCGGCGCCATCGACATGAACGCGATCCGCATCGACGGCAGCGACGAGCTGAAGGTGCTGGCCCCGGCGGCCGCCATCTTCTACACCACGCCGACGCCGACCGAGCCGGAGTACGTGGCGGTGGGCGATCGCATCTCGGTGCGCCATACCATCGGCCAGCTCGAGGCCATGAAGATCTTCACGCCGTTGAAGCTCGCCGACTTCAACAACGAGGTGGAGCTGTACGACGCGAACCGCGAGTACGAGGTCACCAGGATCAACATGAGCGCGGGGCAGCAGGTGAACGCGGGGGATCTCCTGTTCGTGGTCAAGCCGGTGTGAGGTGAGAGCGGTGACGGGCTGGTGCGAGAGTCACCGCCGGGGCCGCCGCCAATCAACCGCACGACCGGGCTCGACCGCTCCGCGGTGCCCTCACTCACCGACTTGCCCGCGTTGCGGTCAATTCGG
>JAVJUA010000057.1:0-92938 GCA_040219935.1 Pseudomonadales bacterium
CCACGGCTGAGCGCGGCCGGCGGCTGCTGGCATTGATGCTGGTCTTGTCGGTCGCGTCTTGTCGGCGCGCCGGCGCAGCAGGCGGCTGCGCCGGCGCCGTCTTGATGGCGCGGCCCGGCTGGCGGGCCGCGTGTCGGTCAGGCGAACAACGAGGCGTGGCGCGTCAGCGCGGCTGCATGCGGATGCCGCCATCCATGCGGACGCACTCGCCGTTCATGTACTCGTTCTCGATCAGCATCACCGCCACATGGGCAATCTCTTCCGCACGTCCCAGACGCTTCGGGTACAGCACCTGAGCGGCCAGCGCGTCGATGACCTTGTCCGGGGCGCCCTGGAACAGCGGCGTGTGAATCAGGCCGGGCACGATGGTGTTGCAGCGGATGCCGATGCTGGACAGGTCGCGCGCGATCGGCAGGGTCATGCCGACGATGCCGCCCTTGGAGGCGCTGTACGCAGCCTGGCCGATCTGGCCCTCGTAGGCGGCTACCGAAGCCGTGTTGATGATGCAGCCCCGGCCGCCGAACTCGTTGTAGGGTTCGTTCTTCTGCATCTCGTTGGCGGCAAGGCGCAGCACGTTGAAGGTGCCGATCAGGTTGACGTCGATGATCAGCTTGAACTTGTCGAGCGGGAAGGGGCCGTCCTTGCCCACGGTCTTGATGGCGTTGCCGATGCCGGCGTAGTTGCAGCAGATGTGAATGGCGCCGAACGCTTCCATGGTGGCGGCGATGCCCTTCTGCACGCCTTCCTCGCTGGTGACGTTGACGCTCTGGAAGATGGCGCCGTCACCCAGCTCCTTGGCCAGAGCCTCGCCCTTCTCCTGATTCATGTCGAAGATGGCGACGCGGGCGCCCATGCCGATGAGCTTGCGGGCCGTGGCTTCGCCCAGGCCGGAGGCGCCGCCGGTGATGACGGCGACCTTGTCTTTGATGTCCATGCTTGTCCCTCGGGTGAAAATTCGCAGGGGCCGGATTATACGCACTGGCGCATTGACGGGAAAACGCGGCTGCCGCAGCATCAAAGGAGAGAGGAGCAGACCATGTCACAGAGTGTTGAGGTTCATTCCGAGCGCGTCCCGGCCGATTGGCAGGTGAAGCGCCTTGCCGGAGCCCTGGGCGCCGAGGTGCGGGGCCTGCGCCTCGACGCGCTGGACGACGCCGGTCTTTCCGCGGTGCAGGCTCTGCTGCTCGAGCACCTGGTGCTGTTCTTCCCCGATCAGCATCTGAGCGTCGATGACCATGTAGCGTTCGGCCGCCGCTTCGGTCCGCTGGAAGCGCATCCCAATCTGAAGAATCCCTACACCCAGCACCCCGAGCTGTTCGAGCTGGCGGCGACCCATGGCGGCGTGGCCGACGAGTGGCACACCGACCTGACGTTCCGCCCCGATCCGGCGGTGCTGTCCGTGCTGCAGATCCGCAAGGTGCCGGCGGTGGGCGGCGACACGCAGTGGGCCAGCCTGTACGCCGCCTACGAGGAGCTGTCAGCGCCCATGCAGGCGCTGTGCGAGGGGCTGACGGCCCTGCACGACGCGCTGCCGCACAACCACCCCGAGCAGATGGCGGTGCATCCGGTGGTGCGCGTGCATCCCCTGACCGGGCGGCGTGCCCTGTACGTCAACGAGCACTTCACGCGCCGGCTGGTGGAGCTCAACGCCACCGAAAGCGACACGCTGCTGCGTTACCTGACGCGCTGGGTCGCGAATCCCCGGTTCACCGTGCGCTATCGATGGCAGGAGGGCACGATCGCCATCTGGGACAACCGCTGCACCCAGCACTTCGTGCTGAACGATTTCGAGGGCGAGCGCATCATTCAGCGGGTGACGGTCATGGGCGACCGGCCGGAAGGTGCGGTGGCGCCGAAGTGGCAGCCGTGGGTTCGCCCCGGACGCCTGTCGGCCACCAGCCGCCACGATCGGCAGCTCGCGCTTTACCTGAAAGGCAAGGGCGCCGCGGCGGGCTGATCCGACCGGGGCGGCGCCGGCGCCCTTACTCGCTCAGCCACTGCGACAGCAGATGGTGGAAGTGGCGCAGCTTGGTCTCCTGATAGCGGGCGAACACCACCTCGTCGTACTGGGCCGCGGCCAGGCCGCGCTGCACGTTGGGCAGGTTGAAGGTGTCCTGGGTGAACACCTTCGCCAGCACGCCGAGCTCGGGCGCTTCGGTCCACGGCTGGTGCTCGTCCAGCAGGTGGAACTCGGCCGGCTTCGGCCGCTCGCCCTTGAACGGGCTCAGGAAGTAGCACTCCATCAGTGACTGGTCGTGCCGGTCCTGCCACGGGCGGAAGCGGTAGACGATGCGGTTGTAGCCGCCCCAGGGGTGGAAGTTGGGAAACAGCGTGTAGTAGATGCTGTCGGAAACTTCCGCGTCCGCAATCACCCTGTCGTCGCCGACGATCTGCTGCAGGTTGGCGCGGGCGCCCGCCGCCATCATGGCGCGCGCCGTCATGCCCTTCGGCACCTCCGGATTCGGCGGTCCGTCCAGCGAGCGCATGGTGACCGAGTCGAACTTCTCCTGCTCGTCGGGCTGCCAGCGGATGTGGGGACTCGGCGTGCCGTTCGGCGTGATGGCGCGGGAGATGTTGCCCCAGGCGTCGTACTGGGAGTTTTCATCGCCGATGGAAGCGAGTAGCTGGGGGTGGGTGGTGATGACGTGGAAGGCCTCCATGAAGGCCTCCTGGCACAGCTTCCAGTTGCAGTTCATGACCTTGCCGACGTGGGCCTCGATGAAGCGATCCTCGGGGGTCCACGGCGCGAAGTGGGCGGGCAGGTCGCCCAGGAAGTCGGCCAGCGGCGCTGCGTTGACGTCCATGTTGATGAACACCCAGCCGCCCCAGGTGTCGGCCAGCGCCGGCGTCAGGTCGAAGTCGTTCTGGTCGATGTGGGGAAAGTCCCACTCCGAAGTCACGCCGCGCAGCGAGCCGTCGACGTTCCAGCTGAAGCCGTGGAACGGGCAGATGAAGCTCGCGGCATGGCCGTGGTGATCACACAGCCGGCGGCCGCGGTGCCGGCAGACGTTGTGATGCGCGCGGATGCCCTGGGCGGTGCGCACCACCAGGATGCTGTAGCGGCCGATCTCGTAGACGTGATAGTCGCCGACGTTGGGAATCTGCTCCTCCCGGCAGGCCATCTGCCATACCCGGGGCCACAGCCGCTCCATCTCCAGATCGTGATACGCGCGGCTGCGGTAGCGATCCACCGAGACCGATGTCAGCGGCACGTCGAGCGGGTTCTCGAGGGTCAGCACCGCTGGCGGCGGCACCACGTCTGTGGCGATGAGTTCCTGGTAGCTGATGCCGGCGGATCGGTCCCGGCCGGCGGCAGGGTTGGTGGCCATGGCGGAAGTCTCCTCGATCTATCGGTTGCGGCGGACGTTGGCTTCCGGGGGCAGCTGCGGACCGGCGATCCACAGCAGCATGTGTGGATCGGCCTGGCGCAGCTCGCCGTCCCGGTGGCGGCCGTCGAAGCTGAAGGTGCCCTTCAGGCCGTTGTTCTCCACGTCCACCAGGCCGTCGTCGCGCAGCCGGTACAGGGCGCCGGACAGAGGGTGTCGGAGTACGGTCATGCTGGTCTCCATGGCAACTCCGGTCTCCGGAGTCGAAACAGTCACGATTGACGGTTTGCCCGCTATTTTAACCGCTTTTGGGCGGCTGCCAATGCCCACGGCCCGTGTGGCCTGGTGCTCGAATAGACAAAGCGATTGCGTAATAAGGGAATCTAGCTACTGTCATGATTCCTCGGAAAACGATATTCTCTGCCACTTTTGAACCCTGCCGGACGTCCCGGCAGGCACCCACTGCTGCCAGGAGGAGAGACTGCATGCCCACGATTACGTTCATCAGCCACGATGGTACCGAACACGCCGTCGAGGGTGAGGTGGGTCTGTCGGTGATGCGGGCCGCCATCGACAATCTGGTGCCCGGCATCGACGCCGACTGCGGCGGCGAATGTTCCTGCGCCACCTGCCACGTGTACGTCGATCCGAACTGGATGGCCAAGGTGGGGCAGCCGGGCGACCGGGAGGAATCGATGCTCGATCTGAATCCCGAGCGTGAACCCAACTCCCGGCTGTCGTGTCAGATACCGGTAACCGAGGCGCTGGATGGCCTGGTCGTCAAGGTGCCGGAATTTCAGATGTGAGACGGCGGGCGCGCCCGCACCCAATCCGTCCGGTCACAGGGAGACCATCATGAGTGAAGCCGAGAACCTCAAGCCGCGCAACGAGATCACCATCGAGACGACCTTCGATCCCGATCCGTACAGCATGCCGATCGAGAAGCTGAACCCGGCGCGCGGCATCCTGTTTCAGCACGATGCGCACTTGCCGTTCTTCGAGCGCCTGCGCAAGGAAGCGCCCGTGCACTACACGGCTGAGAGCGACTTCGGCCCATTCTGGTCGGTGACCAGGTACCACGACATCAAGCACGTGGATATGAATCACCAGATCTACTCGTCGGAAGGCGGCATCACCGTCGGCGATCAGGACGAGGACTTTCAGCTCCCCATGTTCATCGCCATGGACCCGCCCAAGCACGACATCCAGCGCAAGGCGGTGGCGCCGGTGGCGGGGCCGCGCAACCTGGCCGCGCTCGAGCCCGAGATCCGGCAGCGGGTGTGCAACATCCTCGATTCGCTGCCCCGCGGTGAGGACTTCAACTGGGTGCAGCACCTGTCCATCGAGCTGACCACGCAGATGCTGGCGACCCTGTTCGACTTCCCGTTCGAAGACCGCTACAAGCTCACCCGCTGGTCGGACGTGGCCACGGCGCCGCCGGGCACCGGCATCGTCGAGTCGGAAGAGCAGCGCCGCGCCGAGCTGATCGAGTGCCTCGAGTACTTCACCGAGCTCTGGAAGGAGCGCGCCGACCGGCCGGAGCCCGGCAACGACCTGGTGTCCATGCTGGCCCACACGCCGTCCACGCGCGACATGCTCAGCCGGCCCATGGAGTATCTGGGCAACCTGATCCTGCTGATCGTCGGCGGCAACGACACCACGCGCAACTCGTTGACCGGCGGCGTGCTGGCGCTGAACCAGAACCCGGACCAGTACCAGAAGCTGCGGGACGACCCGTCGCTGATCCCCAACATGGTGTCTGAGATCATCCGCTGGCAGACGCCGCTGGCCCACATGCGCCGCCGCGCGCTGGAGGACACCGAGCTCGGTGGCCAGAAGATCAAGGCCGGCGACAAGGTGGTGATGTGGTACGTGTCCGGCAACCGCGACCCCGAGGTGTTCGACGATCCCGACGCGTTCCGCATCGACCGCCCCAACGCCCGCAGCCACATCAGCTTCGGCTTCGGCATCCACCGCTGCATGGGCAACCGGGTGGGCGAGATGCAGCTGCGCATCGTCTGGGAAGAGATTCTCAAGCGCTTCCACAAGGTGGAGATGGTGGGTGAGCCGAAGCGCGTCTACTCGGCGTTCGTGAAAGGCTACACCGACCTGCCGGTGCGGCTGATCGAGGCCTGAGCATGAGCGCAGCCGCCGACGCCCAGCAGCCGCGCGAGCTGATCACCGATCCGCTCAGCGTGCCGCTCGAGCAGCTCGACCCGGCACGGGCCGAGCTGTTCCGTCGCGACATCGTCGGTGAGTTCTTCCGCCGCCTGCGCGCCGAAGACCCGGTGCACTTCCACGCCGACAGCGCGTTCGGCCCGTACTGGTCGGTCACCAGCTACGAGCACATCAAGCACGTCGACATGCAGCACGACGTGTACTCGTCCGCGAGCGGCATCAGCATCTTCGACGGCCCGGCCGACTTCCGCACGCCCATGTTCATCGCCATGGACCCGCCGAAGCACGATGTGCAGCGTAAGGCCGTGGCGCCGGTGGCGGGGCCCCGCAACCTGGCGGCGCTCGAGCCCGAGATCCGACGCAAGGTGTGCGCCATTCTCGACGGCCTGCCGGTGGGAGAGACCTTCAACTGGGTCGAGAAGGTGTCCATCGAGCTGACCACGCAGATGCTGGCCACGCTGTTCGACTTTCCGTTCGAGGAGCGCCACAAGCTCACCCGCTGGTCGGACGTCGCCACCAACGGACCGGAGAGCGGCATCGTCGACTCCATCGAGCAGCGGCGTGCCGAGCTGCTGGAGTGCCTGACCCGCTTCACCGAGCTCTGGCACGAGCGGGCGGCCTGGGACGAACCCGGCAACGACCTGATCTCCATGCTCGCGCACACCGAGTCCACCAAGGACATGGTGCAGCGGCCCATGGAGTACCTGGGCAACCTGACCCTGCTGATCGTCGGCGGCAACGACACCACCCGGAACTCCATCTCCGGCGGCGTGCTGGCGCTGAACCAGAATCCCGATCAGTACCAGAAGCTGCGGGACGGCGTGGCGCGTGGCGACGCGTCGCTGATCCCCAACATGGTGGCCGAGATCATCCGCTGGCAGACCCCGCTGACCCACATGCGCCGCACCGCGCTGCGCGATACCGAGCTCGCGGGCAAGACCATCCGCGCGGGCGACAAGGTGGTGATGTGGTACCTGTCCGGCAACCGCGACGACGCCGTCTTCGAGGACGCCGACGCCTTCCGCATCGACCGTCCCAACGCCCGCAGCCACATGAGCTTCGGCTTCGGCATTCACCGCTGCATGGGCAATCGGGTGGGCGAGATGCAGCTTCGCGTGCTCTGGGAAGAGATTCTGAAGCGCTTCCACAAGGTGGAGGTGGTGGGAGAGCCCGTGCGCACGCGCCACGTGTTCATCCGCGGCTTCACTGATCTGCCGGTGCGCCTGATTCCGCGCTGATCCGAGGCCGCTGCCTTGGTCCGGGAGCCTCCGGCGCCGGCTGCCGTTACACTGGGCGCATGCCGCGCCTGAATGCTTCATGGTTCCTTCGCGGTGCCGCGCTGCTGCGCTTCGCCGCCTTCTTCCTGGGCCGCTCCCTGCTGGGCGGCAGCGACGTGGCGCGCCGCGCGCTCACGCCGGCCATGCCGCTCGCGATTCGTGAGGTCGAGTTCGTCACGCGGCTGCGCGGTGATGGCGCGAGGACGCTGTTCGTCGCCGTCATCAGCCTGCTGCCGGGCACGCTCGCCTGCGGCATTCGCGGTGACCGGGTAGCCGTGCACAGCCTTGCGGGCGATCCCGCCGAGCCGCTGCGCCGGCTCGAGGACCGCATTGCGCCGCTGTTCGGTCAGACTCTGGAACCGGGGAGCTGAGGTGGGCTTCGAGCTGGCAGCGCTGTTCCTGCTGATCGTGCTGGCCGGCGCCATGGTGCGTGCCCATCGCGGGCCGGCGCCAGCCGACCGGGTGCTGGCGCTGCTTTCACTGGGCACCACGCTGATAGCCGTGCTGCTGCTGCTCGCCTACGCGGGGGCCTCGCGCGCCCTGGTGGACGTGGCGCTGGTGTTCGCGCTGCTGGCCGCCGTCATCAGCATCGCCTTCGCCGCCATTCCGGCCCGGCGTGGAGGTGGGCCCTGACCGTCGCTGCCGTCGTCAGTGGCGCCCTGGTGTGTCTGGGTTGCCTGTTCTTCCTGGCCGGCATGGTTGGGCTGCTGCGCTTCCCCGACACGCTCACCCGGCTGCACGCTCTCACCAAGGCGGACAACGTCGGGCTCGGCCTGATCTGCGCCGGGCTCGCCGTGCACGACGGCAGCCTGGCGGGGGGCGTGCGGCTGCTGCTGATCTGGTTGCTGACGCTGACGGCGTCGACGCTGTCGGCCTTCTACATCGCGCGCTGGGCCGGCCATGGACGCGTTCCGGTCGCCGGGGAGCGCCCTTGACCGCCTGGACCGGGCCGCTGCTGGACGCCGTTCTGTGCCTGGCGCTGGTGCTGGTGTGCTGGCGTGCGGTCAATGCCCGGCGGCTGTTCGAGAGCGTGGCGCTGTTCATGGTGTTCGGCCTGCTCATGGCCGTGGTCTGGGCGCGGCTCGGCAGTCCCGACCTGGCGCTGGCCGAGGCCGCCATCGGCGCCGGGTTCACCGGCGCGCTGCTGCTGGTCACCTGCCGCGAGGTCAGCGGCGACGACGCCCGGGCCGGACCACTGCCGCGTCTGGCCCTGCCGCGCTGGCTGCCGGACCCGGTCGCGCTTGCCCTTTGCCTCGGCCTCGGCCTCGGCCTTGGGGTGGTCATGGCCCTGAGCCTGCCGCCGCCCGCCACCACGGCGGACGCCGCGGCGGCGGCGGTTGCATCCCATCCATTGAGCAACGACGTGACCGCCGTGCTGCTGGACTTTCGCGGCTACGACACCCTGCTGGAGATGGTGGTGCTGCTGCTGGCGGCGGTGGGCATCCGCGAACTCGTGGATCGGCAGCCGCTGGCCGACCCGCACCCGCAGGCGCCGGTGGCCGAGCCCATGCTGCATTCGCTGCTGCTGCTGGTCTGTCCGCTGCTGCTGGTCATGGCCCTGTACCTGCTGGTGGCGGGCGCCACCGGGCCGGGCGGTGCGTTCCAGGCTGGCGCCCTGCTGGGCGCGCTGGGGGTGCTGCTGCGGCTGTCCGGGCGGCTGGTGGCGGACGCCTCGCCGTCGCTGCCCTGGCGGCTGGCGCCGGTGGCCGGCATCGGCGTGTTCGCGCTCCTGGCGGTGGTGTCGCCGCTCCTGAGCGGGGCGCCGCTGGCCTATCCGCCGGCGTTCGCCTACCCGTTGCTGCTGGTGGTGGAGACGGCGCTCACCATCTCCATTGCCGCCACCCTGGTGCTGCTGTTCGGCGCGGCGCCGGGGCTGCGCCTGGGGCGGCGCCGATGACGGCGCTGTATGCGGTGACCGCCGGCCTGCTGTTCGGGGCCGGCCTCTATGGCGTGCTGGCGCGGCCCGGCCTCATTCAGCGGCTGCTGGCCCTCAACGTCATGGCGTCCAGCATCTTCCTGTACCTGGTGGTGCTGGCTGCCGGTGACGGCAGCGCGGCGGCGGATCCGGTGCCCCAGGCCATGGTGCTGACCGGCATCGTCGTCGCCGTCAGCGTCACCGCCTTCGCGCTGGGTCTGGTGCGCTGGTTCCGCAGCGAGACCGGGGCCGCCAGCCTGGAATCCGACGCGCTGCGACGAGACGATGATTGAGCCGTCGCTGACCCCGGCCTGGGCGCTGCCGGCGCTGGTGTTCGTTCCCATGCTCGGCGCGCTCGTGCTCTGGCTGCTGCCGCGTTGGCAGCCGCTGCAGCGTTGGCTGCCCGCCGTGCTTGGCCTGGTGCTGCTGCCATTGATGTGGCCGCTCGGCCACGCCGTGGCTGTGGACGGGGCGGTGACGCTGGCACTTGGCGGCCACCGGGCGCCGCTCGGCATCGAGTGGTACGTCGACGGTCTGGCCGTGCTGCTGCTTGGCCTCAATCAGACCGTCGCGGCGGCGGTGGGCGGCTACCTCTGGGGCGCCTGGCCGCACGCCGCCCAGCGCCACAGTCCGGGCTTCGGCGTCTGCTGGCTGCTGCTGTGGGGTGCGCTGAACGCTCTGGCGATGTCGGCGGACCTGTTCAACATCTACGTGCTGCTCGAGATCGTCAGCCTCGGCGGCGTGGTGCTGGTGGTAGGGCGGGGCGCCGGGGCATTCGCAGCGGCCATGCGCTACCTGCTGTTCGCGCTCACGGGGTCGCTGATCTACCTGCTCGGCGTGGCCCTGGCGTACGCGGACGCGGGCACCCTGAGCCTGCGGCTGCTGGCGGATGCCGGCCTCGGCGCGCCGGCTGTGACGGCGTTGACCCTGGGGCTCATGTTCAAGGCGGCGTTGTGGCCCCTTCACGGCTGGTTGCCGGCCGCCCATGCGGCCGCGCCGACGGCGGCCAGCGCGGTGCTGTCGGCGCTGGTGGTGAAGGCGGCCGCCTACCTGCTGCTGCGGCTGTGGTCAGACGTCTTCTCCGGGAGCTGGACGCCGGCGCTGCTGCAGGCGCTGGCCGTGATCGGCATGACCGGGGTGCTGTTCGGCTCGGTGCAGGCGCTGCGTCAGGTGCATCTGAAGCGGGTGATCGCCTACTCGACGGTGGCCCAACTCGGCTACGTGCTGCTGCTGCCCGCCCTCGCAGGCGCCCTGGCGTGGCAGGGCGTGGCCCTGCACCTGCTGTCCCACGGTCTGGCCAAGGCCGCCATGTTTCTCGCGGCCGGCAACGTCATCATCGCCATCCGCGACGACCGGCTCGACAACCTTGCCGGTCTCGATCGGGTGCTGTCGGGCAACCTGTTCATCTTCGCGGCTGCCGGCATGAGCCTGGCCGGCATGCCCCCCGCCGCCGGCTTCGTAGCGAAGTGGTGGCTGGTGCGCGCTGCCGTGGACGCCGGCCAGTGGTGGTGGGCGATCGCCGTCGCCGCCAGCGGGCTGCTGGCCGCCGGGTACGTGATTCGCGTGCTGCGGGCGGCCCTGGCCAGCCCCGACAGCTTTGCCGAGGCGCCGCGCCACCGTGCCCGCGATCTGTCGCCGGCCATGGTGGCGGCCCCGGCGCTGCTGGCGGCCGCCGCCGTAGCGTTGGGGCTGGGTGCCGCGTGGCTCGGCCCGCTGGCCCTGGCCGGCTCGACCTGGAGCCTCGCGCCGTGACTGCCTATGCGGCGCTGCCGCTGTGGCTGGTGCTGACGTCGCTCGTGGCGGCGGCGCTCATCTTTGCCCTGGGCGAGGCACGGCGGCGGGCGCGAACGGTGGTGAATCTCGGCGCCGCCGCGCTGAAGCTGGTGCTGGTCGGGGTGATCCTCGACGGTGTGGCTGCCGGCCATCTGTTCTCCGTCCGGCTGCCGCTGATGCCCGGGTTCGACCTGGTGCTGCGGGCCGACGCGCTGACCATGCTGCTCTCCACGCTCTCGGCGGTGCTGTGGCTGATCACCACCGTCTACGCCATCGGCTACCTGGAGCACTCGCCGCACCGCTGCCGGTTCTTCGGCTTCTTCAGCCTCTGCGTCGCCGCCACCACCGGCGTCGCGGTAGCCGGCAACCTGTTCACGTTCTTCGTCTTCTACGAACTGCTCACCCTGGCCACGTGGCCCCTGGTGGTGCATCGGGGGACCGCAGCCGCGCTCGCCGCCGGCGACGTTTACCTGCGCTACACCCTGGGCGGCGGCGCGCTGCTGCTGCTCGGCGTGGTGGGCCTGCACGCGGTGGCCGGTCCCGGTGACTTCACCGCGGGCGGCTTCGTGCCCGTCGACGCGGCACCGGCCTGGCTGCTGACGCTGCTGTTCCTGGTCATGTTCGTCGGCATGGGGGTCAAGGCTGCGGTGGTGCCCATGCACGGCTGGCTGCCCCGGGCCATGGTGGCGCCGGCGCCGGTCAGCGCGCTGCTGCACGCGGTGGCGGTGGTGAAGGCGGGCGCTTTCGGCATCGTCCGGCTGACCTACGACGTCTATGGTCTGAGTCTGGTCGCCGCCCTGGGGGTGGGTCTGGCGGTGGCCGCCGTGGCGGCCCTCACCATCCTCTACGGATCTCTGCGAGCCCTGACCGCCACGGACCTGAAGCAGCGGCTGGCCTGGTCGACGGTCAGCCAGGTCTCCTACATCCTGCTCGGGGTCGGGCTCGGCAACCCGCTGGCGAGCGTGGGCGGCCTGGTGCATCTGGTGCACCAGGGCCTGATGAAGATCACGCTGTTCTTCTGCGCCGGCGCCTTTGCCGAGGTGGCGGGAGTCAAGCGGGTAGACGAACTCGATGGCATGGGCCGGCGCATGCCGCTCACCATGGCAGCCTTCACCGTCGCCGCCCTGGGCATGATCGGCTTGCCGCCTCTGGCCGGCTTCGTCTCCAAGTGGTACCTGGGCCTGGGCGGGCTGGCGGCGGGGCAGCCCTGGGTGGTGGCCGTGCTGGTGGCCAGCACGCTGCTGAATGCCGCCTACTTCCTGCCGATGCTGCGCCGGGCCTGGTTCAACAGCGACGGTGGCGCCGTCGAGGTCAGGGAAGCGCCCCTGGCGCTGCTGGCGCCGACCCTGATCGCCGCGGCGCTGGCGCTCGGCGCCGGGTTGCTGGCGGCGATGCCGTGGAGCCCGCTGCAGTGGGTGACGCTGATCGCCGAGCGGGTCTACCTGCTGGCGCCGCCGTCATGAGCGTGTTGCTGCTGGTCGGGGTCCCGCTGCTGCCGGCGCTGCTGGCCCTGCTGGTGCTGGCGCCCACCCTGCAGAAGCCGGTGCTGCGGGTGGCGCCGTGGCTGCCGGCGACCGCTCTGGCCTTGCTGCTGCTGCCCCCCGAGCCCGTATCGTTGCCCTGGCTGCTGCTCGGCACCCGGCTCGGCGTCGACGCCCTGGCCTGGCCCCTGGTGCTGCTGGCGGCGGTGGTCTGGTCTGTGGCCGGCTGGCAGGCGCGTGCCACCATACCGGCGTCGGAGCAGGCGCGCTTCTTCTGCTTCTGGCTGCTCACCTGGTGCGGCAATCTGTGCGTTTTTCTGACTCTGGACGGCGCCAGCTTCTATGCCGCCTACGCCATGATGACCGTGGCCGCCTACGGTCTGGTGGTGCACAACCGACGCGCCGACGACTTCCGGGCCGGGCGCGTCTATCTGACCATGGCCGTGCTGGCCGAGGCGGCCCTGGTGGCGGCGCTGCTGCTGCTGGCCGTCGGTACCGGCAACCCCGACCTGACGCAGCCCGGGGCGCGGCTCGCCGCTCACGCCCAGGGGTCGCTGATCGCCGTGCTGATGCTGATCGGGTTCGGGGTCAAGGTCGGTCTCGCCGGCCTGCACATGTGGCTGCCGCTTGCCCACCCTCAGGCGCCGGTACCTGCCAGCGCCGTGCTCAGCGGCGTCATTCTGAAGGCGGGCCTCATGGGCTGGTTGCGCTTCCTGCCATTTGGCGACAGCGGTTTCGAGTGGCTGGGGCACGGGCTGTTCATGGCCGGCTGCGCCACCGCCCTGCTCGGCGTGGTGGTGGGGGTGTCCCAACGCGCCCTCAAGCCGCTGCTGGCCTACTCCAGCGTCAGCCAGATGGGATTTCTGGCCATGATCGTGGCGCTGGCGCTGCTGCAGCCGGCTTCCGCCGCAGGTTACCTCGGCATCGCCGTGCTGTTCGCGCTGCATCATGGGCTCGCCAAGTCCACCCTGTTCCTCGGTGTCGACCTGGTGCAGCGGGCGCCGCGTCTGGCCCGGCGGCTGCTGTGGTTGCCCGCCGCCGCGCTGGCGGGCCTGCCGCCCACCTCCGGGTTGCTGGTCAAGGCGGCGCTCAAGGACACCGCGGCCGATGCGGCCGCCTGGCAGGTGGCCGCCATAGCGGCCGCCACCGCTGCCACGACGGTGCTCATGGTCCGGCTCTGGGCCGTGGTGCGCGTCGAGACCCGGGGGACGGACAGGGCACCCACCACGGCTGCCGCGCCGTGGCTGGCCAGCCTGACCGCCAGCCTGCTGTTGCCTTGGGCATACGCCGCCACCACCGCCGGTGCGCGGGTGACCGGTTCCGCGCTGAATCCCGGCGTCATCGTCGACGTGGTCTGGCCGCTGCTGCTGGGCCTGGCCATCGGCGCCGGGCTCGAGGTCTGGCATCGACGCCGCCCCTGGCCGGAGGTGCCGCCCGGCGATCTGCTGGCCTGGCTGCCGCGGCGGCGGCCGTTGCCGCCCTGGCCGCGCTGGCGCCTGCCCAGGCTGCCCGTCGGGCGGCTGCCGCAGGCCGCGGCGGCGCTGGACGGCGTGCTGGAACGCCTGACGGTAGCGCTGCTGGCGGCCCTGGTGATGGCCGTCGCGCTGCTGTGGCTGTGAGTGGCGGTGTCAGCCGGCCGCGCGCCGTGACAGCTTGATGAAGCCCTGCTGGCGATCGACCACCACGCAGGCCGCGTCGTGTGCCTTCGCCCAGGCCTGCACGGCGCGCACGTCGTCGGCCCGGCTGACGTGGCGCGCCAGCACCGTGCTGCTGGGGGCCAGGCGTGAGCCGATGCGCTCCAGGGCGCCGATCACGCCCTGCGGGGTGGCCCGCGCGCCGTCGCAGAGCAGCAGCGATACGTTGCCCGCCAGGCGTTCGGGGTCGACGCCGTACCAGACGTAGCCGTCGGCGAGCTGCGCCCGGGTGGTGATGACGTGGGTGTTGCCGATGCGGTACTGGGTGAGCCACGAGCGAACCACGCTGGCCCAGTGGGCATCGTGCTCCAGACACCAGAGCTGGCGCGCCGCCGCGGCTTCGCCCTGACAGACGCTGCCGAGCACCAGGGTGAGCAGGCTGGCGCCGCATTGCACGATGGCGCCGGGTGCCTGGGCAACCTCTGCAAGGCAGCTTCGCAGGAAGCTCTCGTCCGCCTGGGTCGGGGGGTCGCCCCAGTGCGCGTACAGCTCGGCCACGGCGCCGATCGGAATCTCGCCGCCGCCGCCGCCGCCGCCGGCGGCGCTGGCGCTGGCACGCAGCTTGCGCACGCAGCGGTCGAAGCCGCGAAAGCGCTCGAACGTGGCCGCCTGGGCGCGCAGCGACGCGAGCCCGCGAACGGTGGCAGCCGGTATGGCCAGCGACATGGGGCGTTCCTCGGCCTGACAAACGGCCGCAGTATAGGGTGCGCGCCTGCCGCGGAAGCGGCGGCGGTGCCGATTCGTGCGCCAGTTCACCTCCGGTGTGGGCGCCGGCAGCCGGCGGTGGGATAATCCCCCGCCCGACCTGGTGGATCATTCCGGCCATGACCGACATCGTGCCCGCCGAGCAGCGTGACCCGCGCATTCGTACTGCCTTCGTCGAGGCCAACCATCTTCGCTTCGAAGTGGATCAGTGCGGCGACGGCGATCGCCTGGCGCTGTGTCTGCACGGCTTCCCGGAGCACAGCTTTTCCTGGCGGTACCAGCTCCCCATGCTGGCCGATCTGGGTTATCGCGCCTGGGCGCCGAACCTGCGCGGCTACGGCGCCTCGGCCCGTCCGGAGGGCATGGAGGCCTACGCCGTCGAGCAGCTCATGGCCGACGTGGCCGGGCTGATCGATGCCTCGGGGTGCCGGGAGACCGTGCTTCTGGCCCACGACTGGGGCGCCGTGATCGCCTGGTACTTCGCCATGCGCCGGGTGCGTCCGCTCGAGCGGCTGGTGATCTGCAACGTGCCGCATCCGGGGCCGGCGCAGCAGGCCATGGCCAGTGGCTTCGCGCAGCTCAGGCGCTCCTGGTACATCTTCTTTTTCCAGTTGCCCTGGCTGCCGGAGCGCCTGCTCGGCCGCGACGGCGCCCGCGGCGTCGGCGAAGCCATCCGCAGCTCGGCGGTGGACAAGGGCCGCTTCCCCGATGAGGTGATCGAGGTCTACCGGCGCAATGCCGACCAGCCCGGCGCCCTCACGGCCATGGTCAATTACTACCGGGCTCTGGTTCGCGGCGGCGGCGCCCGCCGGCAGCGGCAGGCCGGTTATCCGGAGATCGAGACGCCGACGCTGATGGTATGGGGTGAGGACGATGTCGCCCTGACCAAGGCGACCACCTACGGCACCGACGCCTACGTGCGCGATCTCACCATCCGCTACCTGCCGCGGGTGTCGCACTGGGTGCAGCAGGAGGCGCCCGAGATCGTCAACCCGATGATCGCCGCATTCCTGAAGGGCGAGCCGGTGCCGTCGCTGCGCTGGGAGCCGAGGCTGGTGGTGGAGGATCGATGAGCGAGCCTGCGAACGAGCGTCTCACCGCGACCCGTGACCGGGTCGTGACCCTGCACTGCGAGTCCCGAGATGACGGCGGGGCGGTGGTGGAAACCACCCGCGGCGGGGCGCCGCTGGTGGTGCTGATGGGCCATCGCATGCTGCTGCGCGGGCTCGAGCGGGCCCTCGAGGGCCAGGCGGCGGGCGAGCGGGTGGAGGTCACGCTGCCGCCGGAGCAGGCCTATGGCCCACGCACCGAAGACCAGCTCAAGCGGCTGTCCAAGAAGTACTTCCCGGAGCCCGCCCGGCTGCGGCCGGGGCAGGTCACCCGGGTACGCACGGAGCAGGGGCTGCGCGCGGTCACGGTGGTGAAGGTAGGCGGCAAGGTGGTGGACGTCGACCTCAACCATCCGTATGCCGGCAAGACCCTGCACTTCGTGCTGGAGGTGGTGGAAGTGCGGGCGGCCACGCCGGAGGAGATCGCCCACGGTCACGTTCATGGCCCGGGTGGGCACGCCCACTGACTCCGCCTCACGCCTGCTCGGCGGGAACCGCCACCACGATCTCCGTCAGCGCGCCGTCCAGGCGCAGTTGGCAGGCGAGCCGGCTGTTGGGCCGCGGCTGCCAGACGTAGGCCAGCATCTCCACCTCGTCCGGGTGGGGGAGCGGCAGGGCGTCGACGGCGGGCGACAGCACGTAGCAATGGCAGGTGGCGCAGGTGCAGCCGCCGCCGCACTGGGCGCGGATGCCGGGCACGTCGTTGTCCAGCGCGGCGTCCATCACCGACTGGCCCCGGGCGACCCGGCACTGCTGGCGGGTGCCGTCCGGGTGTATGAATGTGACGACTGGCATGACGGCAGCTAGAATACGGCGCTTTGCCACGGGAGTTCACCCACCGCATGAAGATCGGCCTCACCGGCGGCATCGCCTCCGGAAAATCCACCGTGGCCCGCCATCTGGCGGCCCTCGGCGCCCACGTCATCGACGCTGACAAGCTCGGCCACCGGGCCTACGAGCCCGATACCGAGGCCTTTCGCGCCGTGGTGACCGCGTTCGGCGACGACGTCGTGGACGGAGACGGCCGCATCGACCGCAAGGCGCTGGGCGCCAAGGTGTTCGGCCGCCCCGAGCGGCTGAAGCAGCTCACCGACATCGTCTGGCCCGAAATCGGCCGCCTGGCTGCCGCCGACATCGGCGCCGCCCGCGAGCGCGACCCCGACGTCATCATCGTCCTGGAGGCCGCCGTGCTGTTCGAGGCCGGCTGGCAGCGCACCGTGGACGAGGTGTGGGCCGTGATCGTCGAGCCCGAGGTGGCAGTGGCCCGCGCCTGCGCGCGCGACGGTCTGTCGCCCGAGGACGTGCGGCGGCGCATCGACGCCCAGATCGGCAACGACGAGCGCCGCGCCCGGGCGGACGTGGTGATCGACAACTCCGGCGACCTCGACAGCCTGCTGGCGCAGGTGGAGGCCGAATGGGCCCGGGTGCGGGCAGGGGCGGCGGGGAGCACGGCATGATCCTCGACCTGCACACCCACTCCATCAAGTCCGACGACGGCCGGGCCAAGGTGCGCAACTACTGCCAGTGGATCCGCACCCGCGAGCTGCCCATCGACGGCTTCGTGCTGACCGAGCACCGGCAGTTCGATGCCGAGTCCGACTACGGCGACCTGGCGCGCGAGTTCGGCGTCACCATTCTCAAGGGCAGCGAGGTGGAGACCGAGTACGGGCACGTGCTGGTGTTCGGCGTCACCGAGGCGCTGTGCCGCGCCTTCGACTTCGCCGACACCCGTCTGCCGCTGGCGCGCGTGATCGAGGCGTGCGCCGAGCACGGCGCCGTGCCGGTGCCATGTCACCCGGGCCGGCCGCGGGTGGGCATGCACGCCCACCTCGACACCTATGGCGTGCCGGAAGGCGTGCGCATCGTCGAGATCTACAACGGCGGCAGCCGCGAGGGCGAGGACGAGGCCGCTCAAGCCATGGCCGCGGAGCAGGGCTACCTCGGCATCGGCGGCAGCGACGCCCACATCGTCAGCCACGTCGGCCGTTGCGCCACCCGCTTTCCGGCGCCCATCGCCGACGAGCGGGCGCTGGTGGAAGCCCTCAACGCCGGCGAATTCGAAGCCATCACCTACAGGTAACCGGTCATGAGCCAACCTCTCGACGTCGAAGCGCTGCGCGAGCGCTTTCTGAACACCGTCTACGACGAGCAGCACTATCAGTTCGACGCCGCGCAGATCGTCGACTACGCCACCGCCTGCGGCGAGCACGCGCCCCGATACACCGATCCGTCGCACCCCGACTTTCAGGCGCCGCCCACCATCGCCACCTCCCTGCGCCCGGCGCAGCGTCTGCCGGACGACTTCCCGAAGCTGCCCGGCCTCGGCATGGATGCCGGCAAGGCGGTGTCGCCCAAGGCGCCCATCCGCCCGGGCGTGCCGCTCACCGGCCGCACCCACCTGCACGACGTCTACACCAAGACCGGGCGCTCGGGCCGCATGGTGTTCATGGTGACCCGCATGGAGCTCTACGATCCCGACGAGACCCTGCTGGCCACGTCGGATACCCGCATCGTCATCCGGGAGAAGCCGCAGTCATGACCGTTCGCAGCATCGAGGAAGTGGAGTTCGGGGCAGAGCTCCCGGTGTTCGAGCCGGACACGGGCCTGGACAACGTGCGCCGCTTCGTGCGCGCGGCCGGTTGGGAAGGCCCGCGCTTCACCGATCACGAGGCCGCACGCAAGGAAGGCCTGCCCGGCGCGCTGGTGCCCGGCATCCTCAGCCAGGGCTTCCTGGCCGCCATGATCCACCGCTGGGCGCCGGACGCCCAGATCGAGAACGTGGACACGGTGTTCCGCGCGCCGGTGGTGGTGGACGAGGCCTACCGCATCAGCGGCGTGGTCACCGACATCGACGAAGAGACCGGTGAGGTGGAGATCGATCTCACCCTGAGCAATGCGCAGGGTGAGACCCGCGTCTTCGGCACCGCCAGCGTGCGTCTGCCGCTGCGCTAGCGCGTGGCCTGAACGGGCCCCTAAACGGGCCGGAACAGCGGAATGCTCACCGCCTCGTGGGGCTCCCACTCCACCGTCACCCGCTGGCCGCATTCGAGGTCGCGGGTGGGGTCTTCGACACCCACCACGTTGGAGAGGATGCGGGGACCTTCGTCCAGGTCGATCCAGGCCACCGCGTAGGGCACCCGGGTGCGAAAGAACGGGTGATAGCTCTGCCGCACCACGCTGAACGTGTAGATGGTTCCCTGGCCCGAAGCGGTGTGCCACGACAGGGTGCCGCCGGTGCAGCCGGTGCAGTGAGCGCGGGGATGCCAGACCACGGTGCCGCAGTCGTCACAGCGCTGATAGCGCAGCTGCCGCTCGCGGGTGCCTTCCCAGAACGTCTTCGTATCCAGCTCGTCCAGCGAGGGCAGGGGACGGGTCGGTTGCTTGGTCTCGCTCATGTTCAGTCCCTCCCCAGAATCACGGTGCCGGCGCAATGGCGGGCGCCCAGCATGCCGCCGTTGCCATGTGCCACCGCCAGCCTGGCGCCGTCCACCTGGCTGGTGGACTCGCCGCGCAGCTGCCGCGCCGCCTCGATCAACAGGAAGATGCCGCGCATGCCGGGATGGTTCGACGACAGCCCGCCGCCGTCGGTGTTGAGCGCCGGCCCGTCCTCGGGCCGGTCGAAGCGCAGGCGGCCGCCCTCCACCCAGCGCCCGCCCTCGCCCTTGGGGCAGAACCCCAGATCTTCCAGCAGGGTGAGCACGGTGATGGAGAACGAGTCGTAGATCATGGCGATTTCGATCTCGGCCGGCGTCACCCCGGCCTGCCCGAACGCGGCCGGTCCCGAACGCGCGGCGGCGCTGGTGGTGATGTCGCCGCCGCTGGTGGGGTAGCCGGTAGCCTCGCCGCTGCCCAGAATCCAAACCGGCGGCTTGGCGCAGTCGCGGGCCACGTCTGGGGCGGCGATCACCACGGCGCCGCCGCCGTCGGAGATCATGCAGCACTCCAGCAGGTGCAGCGGGTCGGCGATCATGCGCGAGCCCACCACGTCGGCGATGGCGGTCTCGCGGATGTCGAGGAACTCGAGGTCCTTCATGGCCTGCACCGCCTCGGGGTTGCGCATGGCGTGCAGGCGCGTCGCCACCGAGATCTCGGCGAGCTGCTCGCTAGTGGTGCCGTACTCGTACATGTGACGACGCGCCACCATGGCGTAGTTGGCCACCAGGGTCATGCCGGTGAACGACTCCAGGTTGTCGGTCGGGCCGGCGCCATGACCGCCGCGACCGCCGGCGCCGATGCGGGCCATGTTGCTGTGGGCCGTTGACCCGTATGTCAGGAGCGCGACGCGCGCGCGCCCGGCGGCGATGTCGCGGGCCGCGTGCGCGGCATGGTACTCGTAGGAGCTGCCGCCGACGTTGGTGGTGTCGATCACGCGCGGCTGTATGCCGAAGTACTCGGAGATGGTGAACCCGCTCATCGGGCCGCCCTCGCCGGCGTCGTATATGGCATCGACGTCGGACCAGTTGAGCCCGGCGTCTGCCAGGGCCCGCGCGGCCGAGCGCGCCTTGATCTGCAGCGGGCTCATGGTGCCCTCGACGTCGCGGGACGGGTATTCGTGAATGCCGACGATGGCGGCGCTACGTGGCTGCGCGCTCAAGTGTCTCCCCCTGTGAATCATCGAAGCGCCAGAGTCTACGAGAAAAGCGCAGCGGAGGCGATTGCGGGAAGTATTCCTTGCTTTGCAGCAGGGAAAGGCGCAGCATGGCTTCGCGATCTACGTTTTGGCCTGCCTTATCTATCTTTCTGCCCGGCTTCCCGGCGAGCGATACAAGACACCCACTTCGATCAGGTTGTTCGTTTCCGCGCCCGATTGCGCGCGGGTCACTTGCTATGGAGGCCATAACAATGGCAACTGGAACCGTTAAATTCTTCAACACCACCAAGGGCTATGGATTCATCGCCCCGGAAAACGGCGACAAGGACGTGTTCGTACACATCAGCGCCGTCGAGCGTGCCGGCCTTGGCACCCTGAACGAAGGCCAGCGTGTGGAGTTCGAAGTCGTCACCGAGCGTGGCCGTCAGGCAGCAGACAAGCTGCAGGCAGCCTAACGCTTCTAAGGCGTACCCCTCCGCTGCGCCCTCGGGCGCAGTAGAGAAACAAGGCGGCCCATGTGGCCGCCTTTTTTTCAGCCGCGTTCGAAGCCCCGCACCAGCTCCCAGTCGGTGATCCGGCGGTCGTACTCCTGCTGCTCCCAGCGCGCCGTGTGCACGTAGTGATCCACCACCGCGTCGCCGAAGGCGCGGCGCAGCATCGCCGAGCCATCCATCAGCGCGGTCGCCTCGCGCAGCGTCTTCGGCACCTCCGGCAGCCGGGCATCGGCGTAGGCGTCGCCCTGAAACGCGGGTTCGAGCGTCAGGTCTTCCTCGACGCCGGCGAGGCCGGCGGCGATCAGCGCGGCGAAGGCGAGGTGCGGGTTCAGATCGGCGCCGCCGATGCGGCACTCGATGCGGATCGCGTCGGTGCCCGCGCCGCACAGCCGGAAGCCGGCGGTACGGTTGTCGTCGGACCAGACCACGCGCGTCGGCGCGAAGGTGCCGGCCTGCTGGAAGCGCTTGTAGGAGTTGACGAATGGCGCCAGGAACCAGGTGACCTCCGGCGCGTACTTGAGCTGTCCCGCCAGGAACGCGCGCAGCAGCGGGCTCATGCCCCGCGGGTCGTCGGCGTCGCGGAACAGCGGTCGGCCGCTGTCGGCGTCCGCCAGCGACAGGTGAATGTGACATGACGAGCCGGCCTGATCGTAGTGCCACTTGGCCATGAACGTCACCGCATGGCCGCGCAGGAAGGCGATCTCCTTGATGCCGTTCTTCATGATCACGTGCCGGTCGGCCATGGTCAGCGTCTCGGCATAGCGAACGTTCAGCTCCTCCTGGCCGGGCGCCCACTCGCCCTTGGAGTTCTCCACCGGAATGCCGGCGCCGTGCAGGCCGTTGCGGATCGCCTGCATCACCCCTTCTTCCTTGGTGGTGGCGAGCACGTAGTAGTCACCGATGTAGGGGCTGGCCGTCTTCAGCCCCGCGTAGTGCTTCTGGCGCGCCGAATCGTAGGTTTCCTCGAACAGATAGAACTCGAGCTCCGAGGACAGGTTGCCGCGCATGCCCAGCGTGGTCAGGCGCGCGCGCTGGGCCTTGAGCATGGCGCGGGGGCTGTGGGGCAGGTCGTGGCCGTGATGGTCCTGCACGTCGGCCAGCACCAGCGCCGTGCGCACCAGCCAGGGAATGCGGCGCAGGGTCGAGAGGTCGGGCCGCATGGTGAAGTCGCCGTAGCCATCGGCCCAGTTGGCCGCCTGATAGCCGGGCACCGGCTCCATGTCGATGTCGTTGGCCAGCAGGTAGTTGCAGGCGTGCGATTCCTCCCAGGCGGTGGTCACGAAGTGCTCGGCGTGGAAGCGCTTGCCGATCAGCCGGCCGAACATGTCGACGAAGCAGACGATGACCGTGTCGACGCTGCCGTCCCGCACCGCGGCGCGCAGCGCCTCGAGGTCCATGAGCCCGGTCACGGATGCGCGCTCGTGGCGGTGTTACGCCCGGCGCGCGACGTCTGCTCGGTGAGCTGGCGCTCGAAGTCGGCCTCGAACTGGGTCATCAGCCGGGCGAACGCGTCCGGGTCGACGAAGCCGGGGCCTTCGGGGTTGGCCGCGGCTGCGTCCCGCTTCTCGATCAGGCGGAAGAACTCGGCGTGGGCCGCCAGCGGCACATCCACCTTCAGGGTGCGCGCCTTGGCGAAGGTGGCGCGGTAGTCGTCGACGATGCCCGGGTACTGGGGCGGGTCCACCAGCCGGTTGGCGGCCACGCTGGCGGAGCAGAACACCAGCACCGACAGGTCGCCACCCTCGCTGGTCGCGGTGGTGCCCCAGGAGGAGCAGCCGCGGCTGTGGCCGGGTGTGTGGTGCAGCACCAGGCGGCGCCCGCCCAGGGTCACCACATCGCCGTCCTCGAGAACCCGGTCGACGCTCACCGGCGGCGCCCGCCAGCGCTCGACCTCCTCGCTGCCCAGGTAGAAGCCCCCCTCCAGCGCGCTGACGTCGCCCTCGTGGGCGTAGAGCAGGGCGCCCGACCGGCGCTTGAGCTCGGCGAGCCCGCCGGAGTGGTCGAAGTGCGCGTGGCTGTTGAGCAGGATCTCGACGTCGGCCAGGTCGAAGCCGAGGGCGGCGATGCTGGCCTCGATCTGCGCCGCCGTCTGCGGCAGGCCGCCGTCCAGCAGGATGTGGCCCTCGTCGCTGGTGAACAGGTAGGCGCCGAGCCCCTCGGAGCCGACCCAGTAGATGCCGTCGATGATGTGAAACGGCTCGGTGGCACGAAGCCAGGGGGCGGGCACGTCGGGTTCCGGTACGGCGGCGATCGGCGTCGGCGGCGCCGGTGACTCCGGCGGGGTCTGCGGCGGCGCCGGAGGCTGACCGCAGCCGGCCGCCAGCCAGCACCCGAGAATCACGAACCAGCCGGTCACTCGCATCATGCCCTCCGTCGTCACTGTCCGGAGCATACCGGCGCCGGCGTGGAGCCCGCCAGCGCGACGACACCGTTCCCCGGCCGTTGCTATACTCCGGCCCCGAATTTGTCTCCGCGGCCGGCACGGCCGCCGGGACCACCGACAGACAGCAGCGATCGAGAACACCAACATGGGCAAGAAGCAGAAATCCTCACGCAAAGACTGGAAGGAGCTGGCCGAGCAGGAGTTGCGCGGCGCCTCGGTCTCCGACCTGGAGTGGGCGTCGCCGGAAGGCATCACCATCAAGCCGCTCTACACCGAGAAGGATCTGGAGGACATCGCCCACCTCGACAGCTTCCCCGGCTTCGCGCCCTTCGTGCGCGGGCCGCGGGCGACCATGTACACCAACCGGCCGTGGACCATCCGCCAGTACGCGGGCTTCTCCACCGCCGAGGAGTCCAACGCCTTCTATCGCCAGAACCTGGCGGCGGGGCAGAAGGGGCTGTCGGTGGCCTTCGATCTGGCCACCCACCGCGGCTACGACTCCGACCACCCGCGGGTGGCCGGCGACGTCGGCATGGCCGGCGTGGCCATCGATTCCGTGGAGGACATGAAGCTGCTGTTCGACGGCATTCCGCTGGACGAGATGTCGGTGTCCATGACCATGAACGGTGCCGTGCTGCCGGTGATGGCGGGCTACATCGTCGCCGCCGAAGAGCAGGGCGTCTCACCGAAGGCGCTGTCGGGCACCATTCAGAACGACATCCTCAAAGAGTTCATGGTGCGCAACACCTACATCTACCCGCCCGAGCCCAGCATGCGCATCGTCGCCGACATCATCGGCTACACCGCCGAGCACATGCCGCGCTTCAACTCCATCTCCATCTCCGGCTACCACATGCAGGAAGCCGGTGCCAACGCCGTGCAGGAGGTGGCCTTCACCCTGGCCGACGGCGTCGAGTACGTGCGTGCGGCCCTGGCCCGCGGCCTGGAGGTGGATGCCTTTGCGCCCCGGCTGAGCTTCTTCTTCTGCATCGGCATGAACTTCTTCATGGAGGTCGCCAAGCTGCGCGCCGCGCGCATCCTCTGGCACGAGCTGATGAAGCAGTTCAAGCCCAAGAATCCGGCGTCGCTCATGTTGCGCACCCACTGCCAGACCTCCGGGGTGTCGCTGCAGGAGCAGGACCCGTACAACAACGTGGTGCGCACCACCATCGAGGCCATGGCCGCCGTGCTCGGCGGCACCCAGAGCCTGCACACCAATGCCCTGGACGAGGCCATCGCCCTGCCGACGCCGTTCTCGGCGCGCATCGCCCGCAACACCCAGATCATCCTGGCGGAGGAGAGCCAGATCACGCGCACGGTCGATCCGCTGGGCGGCAGCTACTACGTCGAGAGCCTCACCGACGCCATCGTTCAGCACGCCCGCAAGCTGATCGACGAGGTGGAGGGGCTGGGCGGCATGACCAAGGCCCTGGCCTCGGGCATGCCGAAGCAGCGCATCGAGGAGTCGGCGGCGCAGCGCCAGGCCCGCATCGAGCGCGGCGAGGACGTGATCGTCGGCGTCAACCGGTACAAGGTGGAGAACGACACCTCCAGCTACGACGTGCTGGCGGTGGAGAACGCCAAGGTGCGGGAATCGCAGATCCGCCGCCTGGAGCGCATCCGCGGCTCCCGCGACCAGGCCGAGGTGGACGCCGCGCTGACGGCGCTCACCGAGGCCGCGCGGGACAACAGCGGCAATCTGCTGGCGCTGGCGGTGGTGGCGACCCGGCACCGGGCCACCGTGGGCGAGATCTCGGCGGCGCTGGAGGAGGTCTACGGCCGCCACCAGGCGGTGGCGCGCATGACCCCGGGCGTGTACGCCGAGAGCTATCAGGACGACGAGAAGTTCTCCAAGGTGCGCGACGAGATCAAGCTCTTCACCGAGGTGGAGGGCGAGGCGCCGAGCATTCTGGTGGTGAAGATGGGGCAGGACGGGCACGACCGCGGCGCCAAGGTTATATCCAACGCTTTCAACGACTTCGGCTTCAAAGTTGCCATGGGCGATCTCTTTCAGACGCCCCAGGAGGCGGCCCGGCTCGCCAAGCAGGAGGGCGTGCAGGTGGTGGGTGTGTCCACCCTCGCCGGCGGTCACCGGTCGCTGGTGCCGGAGCTGATCGCCCACCTGGCCGAGGAGGGCCTCGAGGACGTGATCGTGGTCTGCGGCGGGGTGATTCCCCGCCAGGACTACCAGGCACTCTACGACGCCGGCGTGCACGCCATCTTCGGGCCCGGCACCGACATCCCGGATGCGGCCAGCCAGATCCTCAAGATGATTCCCGGAAAGAACCGCTAAGCTATTGACGTTGAATGGAGTAACGGAATGATCGGCAAGCTGAATCACGTCGCCATCGTGGTGCCGGACCTGGCTGCGGCGGCGGCCCTGTACCGAACCACCCTGGGTGCCCGGGTCTCCGAGCCCGTAGCGTTGCCCGACCACGGCGTGACCACGGTGTTCGTCGAGCTGCCCAACACCAAGATCGAGCTGCTGCACCCGCTGGGCCAGGACTCGCCGGTGGAGAAGTTTCTGGCCAACAACCCCAGCGGCGGCATGCACCATGTCTGCTACGAGGTGACCGACATTCACGCGGCCATCGATAAGCTGGTGGCGGACGGTGCCCGCGTGCTCGGTGACGGCAAGCCGAAGACGGGCGCCCACGGCCTGCCGGTGGTGTTCCTGCACCCGAAGGACTTCTGCGGCACCCTGGTCGAGCTGGAGGAGGTTGCCGACGCAGCATGAAGCCCGCGGACAAGTTGCAACCTGCGCCGTTCGGCACGGTGCTCGGCATCGCCCCGGGTGGCGTGCCGGCCTATTCCTCCGATTATGAGACCGCCGACGAGCGGGAGCTGCCCAACCGGCGCGCGTTCCGCAACTACGTCGACGGCGTCTACCTGGGCTACAAGTGGCAGTGCGTCGAGTTCGCCCGGCGCTGGATGTACCACAACTGCGGCTACATCTTCGACGACGTGGCCATGGCCTACGAGATCTTCCGGCTGCAGAGCGTGCGTGAGGTTGCCAGCGGTCAGGCGCTGCCGCTGCGCTCGTTCCGCAACGGTTCGCGCCGCCATCCGGAGCCCGGCGCGCTGCTGGTCTGGGCCGAAGGTGGCACCTTCGAGCACACCGGTCACGTGGCCGTGGTCACCGAAGTGTTTCCCGACCGGGTGCGGGTGGCCGAGCAGAACGTCGACCACCAGCCGTGGCCCGATGACCGTGACTACTCCCGCGAGATTCCGGCCAAGGTCACCGACGACGGCGGCTACTGGCTGCGCTGCGCGTTCGGCGAGGCCAGCATCCTGGGCTGGGTGATCCAGACCGGCGACGACCGCTACGCCGAGACCTTCACGCCCCCCGAGCCGCGGCTGTTCGAGATCCTCGCCGGGCAGGTGGCCCGGCCGGTGGCGCCCGGACAATCCTGGCTGAACGTGGCCAACCCGGACGAGGCGGCGTACGTGGAGATGATGGGCGGCCACAAGCTCGCCTCCCGGGATGAGAACCAGGCCCTCTACTACGTGGTCTCCGAGACTGCGCTGGAAGAGCTCAAGCGCGCCACCAACGAGCTGCACGCGCTGTTCCTGCATGCCACCGACTACGTGCTGCGGGACGACTCGCTGCTGGAGAAGTTCAACATCCCCCGCGCCGTCTGGCCCCGCATTCAGCAGTCGTGGGACAACCGCCGCACCCAGATGATCACCGGCCGCTTCGACTTCTCGCTGTCGAGCCGGGGCTTGAAGGTGTACGAGTACAACTGCGACTCCGCCTCCTGCCACATGGATACCGGCAAGGTGCAGGGGCGCTGGGCGGCCCAGGTGGGGCTGTCCATCGGCGACGACCCCGGTGCCGGGCTGCAGCAGGCCCTGGTGGCGGCCTGGCGCGAGAGCGACGTGGCGCGCCATTCCGGAAGGCAGGGGGGCGTGCTGCACATCATGATCGACCGTGACCTCGAGGAGACCTACCACGCCCTGTTCATGCAGGAGGCCCTCTCCGCCGCCGGCATCCGCAGCAAGCTGCTGCACGGCATGACCGGCATCGCCTGGAACGCGTCCGGCGACATCGTCGACGCCGACGGCGAGCGCATCGAGTGGGTGTGGAAGACCTGGGCGTGGGAGACCGCGCTCGATCAGCTCCGCGAGGAGTGCGAAGACGACGAAGCGCGCCTCAGGCTGCCCGGTGCCTCCCCCCGCGACGGCGCGCCGCGGCTGGTGGACGTGCTGCTCCGCCCGGAGGTGATGGTCTACGAGCCGCTGTGGACGCTCATCCCCAGCAACAAGGCCATTCTGCCGGTGCTGTCGGAGCTGTTTCCCGACCATGCCTACCTGCTGGACACCGCCTTCGAGCTCACCGACCGCATCCGCGAAGGCGGCTACGTGCAGAAGCCCATCGTCGGGCGCTGCGGGGCCAACATCCGGTTGATCGATGAAAATCAGGAGGTTATCGAGGAAACCTCGGGCCGGTTCGACTCGCGCAACCAGATCTACCAGGAGCTCTGGCGGCTGCCCAACGTGGCCGAGCGCAACGTCCAGGTGTGCACGTTCTCGGCCGGCGGCACCTATGCCGGTGCCTGCGTGCGCATCGACCGCTCCGCCGTCATCAGTGCCGACAGCGACATCGTCGCGCTGCGCCAGGTCGACGACATCGAGCACCTCGACCCGGACTGGCCCGGACACGAGATCGGCGAGCAGGGGTATCAGATCTGAGCGGAGGTCGGCGATGCTGGTCTTGAGACCCACCTGCGAGCACTGCCGGCGGCCGCTGCCGCCGGCATCCACCGACGCCATGATCTGCAGCTACGAGTGCACGTTCTGCCGCCACTGCGTGGCGGACGTGCTCGGCAACGTCTGCCCGAACTGCGGCGGCGGCTTCGTGCCGCGGCCGGTGCGGCCGGCGACCGAGTGGCGCCCCGGAGTGTCGCTGGCGCACCAGCCGGCGAGCCCCGAGGTGGTTCACAAGCCGGTGGAAGCGGCGCGGCAGGCGGCGCTGCGGGCCAGGGTGGGGGACACCCCGCCGGAGCGCCGCTGACGGCGGCAGCCGGGCCCGCCCCCTACTCGAACTCGACGATGGGCTGATCCACCGCCAGGCTGTCGCCCTGCTCGGCGAGCACCTTGGCCACCACGCCGTCGCTGCCGGCGCGCAGGCTGTTCTCCATCTTCATGGCTTCCACCACCGCCAGCTCCTCGCCGGCCTTGACCTCCTGGCCCTCGGCCACCAGCAGCCGCACCAGCAGGCCCGGCATGGGGGAGAGCAGGAACTTGGAGAGGTCGGGCGGCTGCTTCTCCAGCATGTGCCGGCTCAGCTCGGCCTCCACCGGCGTCACCACCAGCATCTCCTGCTCGGCGCCGCGGTGGAAGATCTTGTAGCCGGCGCGGAACGGGTCGATCTGCACCGTCACCGGCTTGCCGTTCACCTCGGCCTGCACCAGCCGCTGGCCGAAGCGCCAGTCGGTGCGCACCCGGTAGGTGGTGCCCTGATGGATCACCTCGTGACCGTGCTCCACCGCCCGCACGGTGAGTGGGTAGTGGGTCTGGTTGGCGATCACCACCCAGTCTTCGCGCAGCTTGCGCTCGAAGCGGCGGATCTGGCCGGTCAGGTCGGCGGTGCGGTCGACGTGGCGCTTGTGCACCACGGCGGCGATGGCCAGCGGCACGATGGCGTTGGCCTGAGGCACATCGGCGGCGTGGAAGCCGTCCGGGTACTCCTCGGCGATGAAGTTGGTGGTGAGGCGTCCCTCCTTGAAGCGCGGATGCAGGATCAGCGCGTTCAGGAAGCTGATGTTGTGGCTGACGCCGCGGATGTAGTAGGCGTCCAGGGCGTCGGCCATGTGGGCGATGGCGGCGTCGCGGTTCTCGCCGTAGGTCACCAGCTTGGCGATCATCGGGTCGTAGAACATCGACACCTCGCTGCCTTCCTCGATGCCGGTGTCCACCCGCACGGTGGCGGACTCCGCCGGCGGCTGGCAGCGCACCAGGCGGCCGATGGAGGGCAGGAAGTTGCGGAACGGGTCCTCCGCGTAGACCCGGGCCTCCAGCGCCCAACCCTTGAGCTTCACGTCGTCCTGGGTGAGCGGCAGCTTTTCACCGGCGGCGACGCGGATCATCAGCTCCACCAGGTCCTGGCCGGTGACCAGCTCGGTCACCGGGTGCTCCACCTGCAGGCGGGTGTTCATCTCCAGAAAATAGAAGTTCCTGTCGGCGTCGACGATGAACTCCACGGTGCCGGCGGAGCAGTAGTCCACGGCCTTGGACAGCGCGACGGCCTGCTCGCCCATGGCGCGGCGGGTGGCTTCGTCGAGAAACGGCGAGGGCGCTTCCTCGATCACCTTCTGGTGGCGTCGCTGGATGGAGCACTCGCGCTCACCCAGAAAGATCACGTTGCCGTGCGTGTCGGCGATTACCTGAATCTCGATGTGGCGCGGCTCCTCGATGTACTTCTCGGCGAACACCCGGTCGTCGCCGAAGCTCGAGCGCGCCTCGTTGGCAGCGGCGGTGAAGCCCTCGCGGCACTCATTGTCGTTGCGCACCACGCGCATGCCCTTGCCGCCGCCGCCGGCGCTGGCCTTGAGCATCACCGGGTAGCCGATGTCCTTTGCGATCTGCACCGCATGATCCACACCCTCGATCTCGCCGGTGAACCCGGGAATGGTGTTGACGCCGGCTTCCTTGGCCAGGCGCTTGGACGTGATCTTGTCGCCCATGCTCTCGATGGCGTGCACGCGCGGGCCGATGAAGACGATGCCGGCCTTGTCCAGCGCCTCGCAGAACTTCGCGTTCTCGGAGAGAAAACCGTAGCCCGGGTGCACGGCCTCGGCGCCGGTGTCCTGGCAGGCCTTGAGGATGCGGTCGATGCGCAGGTAGCTCTCCGCGGAGGCGGACGGGCCGATGTGCACGGCCTCGTCGGCCATGCGCACGTGCAGGGCGCGGGCGTCGGCGTCGGAGTACACGGCCACGGTCTTGATGCCCATGGCCTTGGCCGACTTGATGACTCTGCAGGCGATCTCGCCGCGGTTGGCAATCAGAATTTTTTTGAACATTTTCCGAACCTTACAGCGGGATGTTGCCGTGCTTTCGCCACGGGTTCTCGAGCTTCTTGTCGCGCAGCATGGCGAACGAGCGGCAGACCCGCTCCCGGGTCTCGCTGGGCATGACGACGTCGTCGATGTAGCCGCGGCTGGCGGCGACGAACGGGTTGGCGAACTTCTCCTGATACTCGGCGGTGCGGGCCTGAATCTTCGCCGCGTCGCCGATGTCCTTGCGGAAGATGATCTCCACCGCGCCCTTGGCGCCCATCACCGCGATCTCGGCGCTGGGCCAGGCCAGGTTGACGTCGCCGCGCAGGTGCTTGGACGCCATGACGTCGTAGGCGCCGCCGTAGGCCTTGCGGGTGATCAGGGTCACCTTGGGCACCGTGCACTCGGCGTAGGCGTAAAGCAGCTTGGCGCCGTTCTTGATGATGCCGCCGTACTCCTGAGCGGTGCCGGGCATGAAGCCGGGTACGTCCACCAGGGTGAGGATGGGAATGTTGAAGCTGTCGCAGAAGCGCACGAAGCGGGCCGCCTTCTTCGACGAGTCGATGTCGAGGCAGCCGGCCAGCACCATGGGCTGGTTGGCCACCACGCCCACGGTGGAGCCCTGCAGGCGGATGAAGCCGATGACGATGTTCTGGGCGTAGTCACCCTGCAGCTCGAAGAAGTTGCCCTCGTCGGCGACCTTGGTGATGACCTCCTTGATGTCATAGGGCTTGTTGGCGTCCGGCGGCACCAGGGTGTCGAGCGACGGCTCGCGGCGATTCGCGGGGTCGTCCGTCGGCCAGCGCGGCGGCTTCTCGCGGTTGTTGGCGGGCAGGAAGTCGAAGAACTTGCGGGTGAGGATCAGGGCTTCCACATCGTTGTGGAACGCCAGGTCGGCGACCCCGGACTTGCGGGTGTGGATCGAGGCGCCGCCGAGCTCCTCGGGGGTCACCACCTCGTGGGTCACCGTCTTCACCACGTCGGGGCCGGTGACGAACATGTACGCGCTGTCTTCCACCATGAAGATGAAGTCGGTCATGGCCGGCGAGTAGACGGCGCCGCCGGCGCAGGGGCCCATGATCACCGAGAGCTGAGGCACCACGCCCGAGGCCAGCACGTTGCGCTGAAAGATCTCGGCGTAGCCGCCCAGCGACGCAACGCCTTCCTGAATGCGCGCGCCGCCGGAGTCGTTGAGGCCGATCACCGGCGCGCCCACCTTCATGGCCTGGTCCATGACCTTGCAGATCTTTTCGGCGTGGGCCTCGGAGAGGGCGCCGCCGAACACGGTGAAGTCCTGGCTGAAGACGAACACCAGGCGGCCGTTGATGGTGCCGTAGCCGGTCACCACGCCGTCGCCGGGGATCTTCTGATCCGGCATGCCGAAGTCGTTGCAGCGGTGCTCGACGAACTTGTCCCACTCCTCGAAGCTGCCCTCGTCGAGCAGCATGACGATGCGTTCGCGGGCCGTGAGCTTGCCCTTGCGGTGCTGCTGCTCGATCCGATGCTCGCCGCCGCCCAGCAGGGCGGCTGCCTCCATCTCGCGCAGCGTGGCTATGTTGTTCTGCATGGTCTGAACCCGTGGTGCTCCCGAGGCCGGGAGAGTTGTCGATAAAAATGCAGCCGCCGATGATAGCGTCTCGGTTCCGCGGGGGCGACTACCGGAATCGGAGGGGTCGGCGGGCGAGGGGCGCCGTGGCGCTATCGCGCCGGCGCCGGTGCTGGTACTTTCGCCGCTCGGTCACGGTTCGCGGAATGAGAGGAGGAGTGGAATGAGCGGCGAGATATCGATCGAGACGCTGGAGACGGTGCGCTACGAGACGCCGGCGCCCCGGGTGGCGCGCGTGGTGCTGAACCGCCCGGAGCGGGCCAACGCCCAGAACGTGCAGCTGCTCTACGAGCTGAACGCGGCCCTGGATCATGCCGCCCGGGACACCGAGATACGGGTCATCATCGTCGCCGCCGAGGGCAAGCACTTCTCATCCGGCCACGACGGTCCGGAGAAGGGGGGCTGGTCGCTCAAGGACGTGCACGTGGGCACCTGGGGCGGCTACCGCGAGCCCGGCATCGAAGGCCAGTGGGCTCGGGAGGAGGAGCAGTACTTCGGCCTGTGCTGGCGCTGGCGCAACATTCCCAAGCCCACCATCGCCCAGGTGCAGGGCAAGGTCATCGCCGGCGGGCTGATGCTGGTGTGGCCGTTCGACATCGTGGTAGCCGCAGAGGACGCCACGTTTCAGGACCCGGTGGTCGCGTTCGGCGTCAACGGCGTCGAGTACTTCGGCCACCCCTGGGAGTTCGGCGTGCGCAAGGCCAAGGAGATGCTGTTCACCGGCCGTGCCATCACCGCCGAGGTCGCCCGCGAGCTGGGCATGGTCAACCGCGTGGTGCCGACTGCCGAGCTGGCGGAGCGCACCCTGGCGCTGGCCAGCGAGATCGCCGAGCAGCCCATGATGGGCCTGAAGGCGGCGAAGGAGTCGGTCAACCAGATGCAGAACGAGCTCGGCCTGTACACGGCCCTGCGCGGCGCCATGGCGCTGCAGCAGATGTCCCATGCCCACAACACCATCGCCCACGGCATTCCGGTGGATCCGGCCGGCGGCGAGCGAGTGCGCGAGTCGATCCGCAAGCCGCCGCTGACGGAATAGGCTCGCGTGGACGCGAGTGGCAGAAAACCGTCAGCGTTGACGCTTATCCGCGGCAGCGTGGTACCATCGCAGGGTTTCCGGGAAGAGAGGTGCGCATGATCGTCGTCAACGCCATGATCGAGAGCAGCGAGGCGGACATCGCCGCGATGGGGCCTGCCATAGCCGCCATGGAGCAGGCCAGCCGCGCCGAGGCCGGCTGCGTCGACTACACGTTTTCGGTGGAGCTCGGCCGTCCCGACGTGCTGCGCATCACCGAGCGCTGGGACAGCCTCGAGGCGCTGCAGCGGCACTTCGCCGAGCCGCACATGGCCGAGTTCCAGAAGGCCATGGCCAAGCACCCGCCGAAGTCGGTCAATGCCCATTTCTACGAAGCGACGGAGATCGAGCTGAAGAGGTGATCATGTCGAAGCAGGCACTCATCGATATCACCCGCCGTGAGGTGGAGAACCTGCAGAACGGCCGCATCGACCTGATGCCCGACGTGCTGCAGGTGCCCGCGGCGAGTTACGTCGACCAGCAGCAGTGGCAGGCCGAGGTCGACCGCATCTTCAAGCGCCTGCCGCTGGCCCTGGCCTTCAGCACCGAATTCGCCGAGCCGGGCGCATTCCGCACCATGGAGGTGGCGGGGGTGCCGGTGCTGATCGCGCGCGATCAGGGCGGCGAGATCGGGGCGTTCGTCAACATGTGCAGCCATCGCGGCAACTACGTGATGAACGAGGCCTCCGGGGTCGCCAAGAGCTTCCGCTGCGGCTACCACGCATGGAACTACGGCCTGAACGGCGATCTGATCAGCGTCTTCGACGAGAAGAACTTCGGCCACGTCGACAAGTCATGCCACGGCCTGACGCGGCTGCCGGCCGCCGAGCGGGCGGGCATCGTCTGGGTGACCCTGAACCCGGCATCCAACCTCGACGTCGACCGCTTTCTCTGCGGCTACGACTCCATGCTGGAGCATCTGTCTCTGGCGGACACCCACCTGGTAGGTCGTCAGGTGCTGGAGGGGCCGAACTGGAAGGTGGCTTACGACGGCTACCGTGACTTCTACCACGTGCCGATCCTGCATCGCGAGACCTTCGGCCCGGACCTGCCGCACCAACCCGACTTCTACGCCTGGGGCCCGCACGTGCGCCTCACCGCGCCCGGCAACTACCGGGAGGTGGCGAACAAGCGGGAGTCGGAGTGGACCATGGCCGACCTCACGCCCGGCGTCTGGACGATCTTCCCCAACATCTCCATCGCCGGCGGCCGTCGCGGCCGCGGCCCGGGCGATGGGATGTACATGATCTCGCAGCTTTTCCCCGGCGCCAGCCCGGGGGAGTCGGTGACCGTGCAGAACTTCCTGTCGCTCAAGCCGCCGGGTGACGTCGACCAGGAAGCCGTCGCCGCCTACATGGCGTGGATGGTGGACGTGGTGCGCGACGAGGACTACTACACCGGCTTTCGCGTGCAGCGGGCGCTGGCCACCGGCGCGAAGTCGCACACCCTGTTCGGGCGCAACGAAGGCGGCGGGCAGATGTTTCACCGCTGGGTGCAGCAACTGGTAGCGGCGGACGACGAAGCGCTGCCGGCGCTGTTCGATCAGACGCCGGCCGGCGCCGCCTGAGGGTCTACTTGGCGCGCTTCACGGTGGTGAGCACGTCCTGGTAGCTGCGCCGCAGCTCACGCTTCAGCCAGTCGAGAATCATGGTCTCCGGCACCTTGGGACCCTTGGTCGCCCGGGCCATGGCCATGCCTTCCAGCAGGTACTGGGTCATGTAGTTGGTGCGGCTGAACGCCTCCGACAGGGCCAGGTCGGGGAAGACCTTGGTGATCTCCACGTACCAGGCCTTGTCGTACGCCTTCAGCGCCGGGATGAGCACCCGCTCGAGATCTTTGTCGGTGCGCGCCGCGACCCGCAGCTCGGCGAAGACGATGAAGGCGGGGGTGTTGAGCTGACGCCAGTAGGCGTCGATGCCTTCCTCGATGCGGCTGTGCTCGGCACCGCTCTGAATCTCGGTCTCCTCCCGGGTGAAGGTGGCGAGCCGGATCTGGTTGATGTGCTCGACGGCGGCCGCGATCAGGTCGAAGCGGGTGGCGAAGTGGTGGAGCATGGCGCCGCGCGACACGCCCGCCTTGCGGGCAATGTGCTCGGTGGTGGTGTTGAAGTAGCCGAGTTCGTAGAAGCAGTCGACCGCGGCGTCGAGGATGGCCTTGCGGGTGCGGCCGCTCTTGGTCTGCTGCCAGGTCTTCTCCCTGGTGCCGTTGGTGCGCGGCGTGCGAGTGCGGCTGGTCTTGCCGTTGGCCTTCTCGCTCTTGCTCTCTGCGTCCGCTCTCGCCATGTTTACCCTGCCCTGTTAGCCCCAGCCCGGCGATGGTCGCCATCCTATCATATTCGAGAGGCTCGACGCGCCATGACGCTGGCTCCGGCAGCGGCTATTACCCTGCTGAAGCGGCCATTTCCTCGAGGCGCGGGTCGTTCGGGTGCAGCCATTCGTCGCCGATGACCTGGGCTACCCGCAGCTCCGGCGGAATGTTGTCGATGCCGATGATGCGGTCCGCCCACTGGTTCCAGTGGTAGATGCGCGCCTCCTGGTAGCTGAGCGGAATGCCGCTGAATCCGTATGACTGGATCGATTTCTGAATCCACTCGCCGAACTGCGTGTCTTCCTGCAGCACCGCGTTCAGCGTCTCGCCGTCGTTCACCGTCCAGTGGTCGGGCCGCGGCCCGTCGCCCCAGTCCGGCGTCATGGTCCAGGTCTCGAGGCGACACCTGTCGATGCCGTTCGGCCAGAACAGCAGCGGCGGGATTCCGCGCTGGCTGAGCGGCGATACCCAGTTGGGGAAGATGCCGTAGGACTGGGTGCAGGTGCGCGCGATCTCGCCCGCGGTCTCGATCTCGGGCGCAGGATTCCTGGCGTAGCCGGCGCCTTCGTTGAAGCCCTTGGGCCGGGGCGCGATCATGCGGCCGTGGCCGTTGGGGTAGAGGGTGTTGACGTTACGGCGGTCGTCGAGGATGGGCGCCACCGTCTTCGGGTGGATGCTGCGCACGTGGTAGACCTCGGTGTTGGCCTCCATGGCCACCTTCCAGTTGCAGTTGAGATCGAAGATGTGGCGTGCCGCCAGCCGGCAGCGGTCGAAGCCGAATTCCTCCCACTCTTCGGCGATAGGTCCGAGCCACTGCCGCAGGGTCGGCGCCTCGGGGTCGAAGTTGACGAAGATCAGGTTGCCGAAACGCTCGCAACGCACCCGGGCGAGGCCGCGGCAGGAGAAGTCGAGGCCTTGGAAGTCTTCCGGGTCGCGCACCGCCAGCAGCTCGCCGTGGTGGCTGTAGGTCCAGCCGTGGTAGCGGCAGACCAGCCGCGGGCGGCGCCCGGACTCCTCGGTGACGATGGGCGCGCCGCGATGCCGGCAGGTGTTGTAGAAAGCGTTGATGCTGCCGTCATCGGCGTGGACGATGATCACCGGCTGGCCGATACGCTCCCAAAGCCGGAAGCAGCCGGGTTCCGGCACCTCGTCGATGTGGCCGGCGAACAGCCACGACCTGCGCCACAGGTGCTCGATCTCCAGGGCGTAGAAGCGGTGGTCGGTGTAGCGGCCGCCGGGCAGGTCGGGCAGGGCCGGGAACCGTTCGGGGGGCGCCGATCTGGCGGCTTCGTATTCCATCAGCGCGCGCAGCCTGCGGACGTCGGAGTCGCTGAACATGGTGCTCTCCCCAGCTTTACTTATGGAAAACCGTCTGACACGATTGTTTTGCCCGGCCGCGCGGATGTCAATCGCTTATCATCCGTCCCCCGGGCCGCAGGATCATCAGAAAGGGTAGGAAATGAGCAAGCTCAAGGGAAAGATCGCCGTCGTCACCGGCGCCAGCCGCGGCATTGGCAAGGGCATCGCGCTCGCGCTGGGTGAGCAGGGGTGCATCGTCTACGTCACCGGCCGCACCACGGGGGACGGCGAGCGCACCATCGACACCACCGCGCGCCTGGTCACCGAGGCCGGCGGCGAGGGTCGCGCCATCCGCTGCGATCATGGCGTCGACAGCGACATCGAGGCGCTCTTCAAGCGCATCGCCTCCGAGGTCGATCACATCGACTTCCTGGTGAACAACGTCTACAAGATCCCCAGCCCGCCGGCGTGGGGCGGCGGCTTCTGGGACCACCCGATTCAGATCTGGGACGATCAGGTGGGCATCGGCCTGCGCAGCCACTACGTGGCGAGCTGGCATGCGGCGCCGCTGCTGTTCAAGGCGCCGCCCGGCGCCGCCATCCTCAACGTTTCGTCCCCGGGCGGTCAGAGCTATCACTTCTCGAGCTCCTACGGGGCCGGCAAGGCCGGCCTCGACCGGCTCACCGCCGACATGGCCATCGAGCTCGAGCCCAAGGGCGTGGCGGCCGTGGTGCTGTATCCGGGGTCGGTGGCCACCGAGTTCATCCAGGACTGGGCCGGCGATCGGGAGATGGATCTGACCGAGGCGCAGACGCCGCTGGCTGTCGGGCGCGCCGCCGTGGCGCTGCTCGGGGCGGACGATCTGATGAAGCGCTCGGGCAGCATCCAGTGGGTCGAGGACCTGGGCGAGGAGTTCGGCGTGGTCGACGAGCACGGCAACCGCCCGGCTCGGTACAAGGACCGCGGCAAGGCCAGCGCCTGACCCGGCGGTGGCGGCGGCTGTGGACATTCCGGCAGCCGACTCGGTCACGCCGTCGTGGCTCACCGCGCGGCTGCGCGGCGCCGGCTACCCGGACATCGACGTGCGCGGGCTGCGTCACCGACCGGTGGGCACCGGCCAGACCGGCAAGTGCGTGCGCTTCGAGCTGGCGCTGGCGCAGCCGGGCACCGGGCCGGCGAGCCTGATCGGTAAGTTCCCGTCAGACAATGCCCTGAGCCGCGACAGCGCCGTCGCCATGGGTATCTACGAGCGCGAGGTCGTCTTCTATCGCGACCTGGCGCCCCGCCTCGGCATCGCCGTACCGCGTTGCTACCACGCCGCCATCGATGCCGAGGGCCGGCAGTTCGTGATCCTGATGGAAGACTTGGCGCCGGCGCGGGCCGGCGACCAGCTTGCCGGCTGCAGCGTCGAGGTGGCCCGCGCCGCGGTGCTGCAGCTCGTCGGCCTGCAGGCGCCTACCTGGTGCGACCCCGCCATCGCCGAGCGCTTCGCGGAGCCTGAGGACGGCTTCTTCAGCGACATGCACGGCCTTTACAACCGCATGCTGCCCGCGTTCATGGATCGCTACGGGCCGAGTCTCGACGCCGCCGAAGCGGACTTCATCCGCCGCACCGGCGCGAGCCCCGAGGCGCCCCTGTTCCAGCCCGTGGGCACGCCGTTCTGCCTCGAGCACCGTGACTACCGGCTCGACAACCTGCTGATCGACGATTCGGTGACGCCGCCGCGGGTCACCGTGGTGGACTGGCAGGGGCTGCGCATGGGGCGGCCCTTGAACGACGTCGCCCTGTGCGTGGCCGGCGGCCTCGAGCCCGATGTGAGGCGCCAGGCGGAGGAGGGCATTCTGCGCGACTATCACGCCGCGCTGGTGGCCGCCGGGGTGGGCGACTTCGACTGGGCGCGCTGCTGGCACGAGTACCGGCGTGCCGCCTTCGCCGGACTCGGACTCACCGTCATCGCTGCGGTGGCGGTGGAGCAGACCACGCGCGGCGATGCCATGTTCACCGCCATGGCCCGGCGCTACGCGCGGCACGGGCTGGAAGTAGGCGCGGACGAGTTCCTGCGCTGAGCGCGCCGGGGCCGGAGATCGGCGGCCCGGCGCGATGACAAGGTCACCGATCGGGGGAGACGAGGCATGAATGAGGCAGCGTTTACGGCGGACGAGGTGCGCGAGCTGCGTCGGCTGCTCGATGTGGAGAAGATCCGCAAGGTGAAGATGCTCTACTCGCAGCTCATGGACAGCCTGGACATCGACGGCCTGGCGGACCTGTTCGCCGAGGACGCGATCTGCGAGTTCGGACCGTACGGCACCTGGCACGGCCGCGAGCAGATCCGCAGCAACTACAAGGACGTGTTCAAGGACAACGTGCCCTACGGCGGCATTCACGTCACCACCAACCAGTGGGTGGAGATGACCAGCGACGCCACGGCGGAGAGCCGCACCTACCTGATCGACGTGGTGCACGAGCCCGACCCCCGCACCAACCCGGTCATCTGGTACGGCCTCTACGACGAGAGCTTCGTCAAGACCGGCGGGGAGTGGCTGATCTCGCGCTGCAGCCTGCAGTTCCTGTGGCCGAAGCGCATGGTGACCGAGGGCTGGCCGGGCCCGTTCCCGGGCTCGTCGTGAGCGCGGTGCCCGCCGACGGCGGCGGCATCCTCGACCTGTTCGGCCTTGGCGGCCGGGTGGCGGTGGTGACCGGCGCCGGCCGCGGCATCGGCGAGGGCATCGCCCGCGGCTTTGCCCAGGCGGGCGCCAGCGTGGTGGTGGCCGCGCGGCGCACGGCCGAGATCGAGGCCGTCGCCGAAGACATCCGGAAGTCCGGGGGCCAAGCCCTGGCTGTGACCACGGACGTCAACGACGATGACGCTCTGGATGCCCTGGCGCGGGCGGCCGTCGACCGGTTCGGCGGCCTCGACATCTGGGTCAACAACGCCGGCGGCTCGCCCCTGCGCATGCCGTTGGAGGACCTGCCGCGGGAAGAGTGGGAGCGCACCCTGGCGCTGAACCTGACCGCCGTCTACCGCGGCTGCATCACCGCCCGCCGCTACATGAAGACCGGCAGCATCATCAACATCAGCTCCGGCGCCGGCACCGGGCCGGTGCCCGGCAGCGCCCACTATGGCGCCGCCAAGGCCGGCACCAACTCGCTGACCTGGACGCTGGCTGCCGAGTTCGCGCCCGACATCCGGGTCAACGGCGTGGCGCCGGGAGCGATTCCCACCGAGGTGATGCTGAAGGCCATCGGCAGGACCGAGGACGAGCTGGATGCGGTGCTGGCGGAGTGGAAGATTCCCCTGGGCCGGCTGGGCACCCCGCGCGACATCGCGGCCGCCTGCGTGTACCTGGCCTCCGATGCCGCGAGCTGGGTGAGCGGCGAGATTGTCCGGGTGGGCGGCGGCGCCCGGCCCCGCTAGCCACGTCTACGCCCACGTACGCCCAGGCGCGCGCCGCGTGCCTGTCACGCCGGCGTCGACGACCGTACAGCTCCCGATGTGGTGCCAGCAAACGGGGCAATCTTCGAATAATCGGGGTAATGTGGCAGCGCAATACCCTATTATTCAGTACGATTACCCCATTTACACAGACCGAGCCGACCCCGTGCGCTCACTCTCGCCCGACTACCTCGCCAGACTGCGCTTTGACACGCAGCAACTGGCGACATTGCGCGCTCTTGGGGAGTACCGGGGCAAACAGCGCCTGTACGTGGCCCAGTCGCCAGAGGTACTGAGCGACTTGCGGCAGGTCGCGGTGGTCGAGTCCACCGAGTCATCCAATCGGCTCGAAGGGGTGGTCGTCGCAGCCGCTCGGCTGAAATCGCTGGTGCTCAAGAACGCCGCGCCCAAGAGCCGTTCCGAGCAGGAGGTGGCCGGCTACCGCGACGCGCTGGGCCTGATCCATGAAAGCGGCGACCAGATGCCCATTTCCGAGGGCACGGTGCTACAACTGCACGGCATCCTGTATCGCTACATGCCGCAGCCCGGCGGGCACTGGAAGACCACCGACAACGACATCATCGAACGGCACCCGGACGGCAGCGCGCGCATCCGCTTTCGACCGGTGGCCGCGCATCTCACACCGTTGGCGATGACGGATCTGCTCGCGCGTTATCGCGCCGCGCTGGATCAACATCTGGCCGATCCGCTGGTGCTGGTGCCGCTGGCCATACTCGACTTCCTGTGCATCCACCCCTTCCCGGATGGCAACGGGCGCATGGCGCGGCTGCTCACTCTGCAACTGCTCTACCACTTCGACTACACCGTGGGCCGCTTCATTAGTCTGGAGCGCATCTTCGAGGAATCGAAGGAGAGCTACTACGAAACCCTGGAAGCCAGCTCCCGGGGCTGGCACGAGGCCGCGCACGATATCGCACCCTGGCTGGATTATTTCTGGGGCGCACTGCTGCGAGCCTACAAGGAATTCGAGGAGCGCGTCGGCACCATCGAACGCGGTCGCGGAGCCAAGGGTGACCGTGTGCGCGCCGAGATCCTCAAGCGCAATCTGCCGTTCTCGATCTCCGAGATCGAAGAAGCCTGCCCCGGCGTCAGCCGTGACATGGTGCGGCTGGTACTGCGCGCGATGAAGAAGGAAGGCTTGATTGCACCGACCGGCAAGGGACGCGGGGCCAAGTGGATCGGCCTCGGCCCGCGACCGCCAACACAACGATAGAAGAACTCTCGGGATCGCTAATGCCTACATTGAACTGGATCGGTAAAGAAGCCGTGGTCAAACACCACAAAGAAGTACCGTTCCGCCTGCTGGAGCCGGTGGCGGAGCTGTCCTGCGGGGATGCCGACAGGCGCCTGGCATGGAACTCTGCAGGCGTACGCCGGGCGGCCTCGTCAGCCCTGCACGTCGTGCAGGTGCACGGCCTCGTTCAGTGTGCGCACGGTGCGTTCGCCCGAGCGCGCGCAGACGAAGCGGTTGATGCTGGTGTAGTCGGGGTTGAAGAAGAACCGCGGCGAGAAGCCGATGACGTGCGCGGCCCAGACGTTGATGACGCCGCCGTGGCAGGCCACGGCCACCCGCCGCCCGGCGTTGGCGTCGACGATCTCCTCCAGAGCAGAGACCACCCGAGCTGAGAACTCGTCGAACTCGGCGATGGCATCGCCGCGCATGATCGCCTGCCAGCGTTCGAAGTCCACCTCCTTCAGACGCTCCATGGGCACGTACTCGGAGGCATCGCGATCGTACTCGGCCACGCCCGGGTGCAGCTCGATCTCGAGGCCGCGCAGCGATGCCAGCGACTCGGCGGTCTCGCGCGCGCGCCGCAGCGGGCTCGAGTACAGCCGGTCGACGCGCTCGCGCTGCAGCCATTGGGCCATCTCCTCGGCCTGACGTCGGCCGAGCGCAGCCAGCGGCGGGTCGGCGGGGCGACCGTCGTTGGTTTCGACGTGTTCCGGCAGGCCGTGGCGGATCAGCAGCAGGTCCATAGCTCAGCGCCGGTCCAGCACGTTGCCGCGGTGCAGCAGGTCCTGCACCCGCACCCGGCGCCGGGTGGGCTTGGCGGCGGCAAACGCGGCATCGAACGCGGGGGCGGGGCGCCGGTGGATGATGCCCATGGGCGCCGGCAGCGGCGCCTCGGCGCCGAGCAGAAGCTGGGCGATCACCGGGTTGGTTTCATCGTGCACCAGCAGGTCCGCCTCGCCGACGCCGTTCTCGCCCAGGGTCACCGACTCCAGCTTCAGCGTCGCCGGGTTCAGGCGCAGGCCGAGCTGGCGCTCGGCGCCATAGATCATGGGCTCGCCGTGGACCACGTGAATCTGCCGCTCCGCCGCCGTTTTCTTGTTGGCGACGTCGTCGAACACGTCTTTGTTGTAGACGATGCAGTTCTGCAGGATTTCCACCAGCGCCGTGCCCTTGTGCTCGCGGGCGGCGTTGAACAGGCCCGGCAGGCCCTTCTGGTCGATGTCGACGCCGCGGGCGAAGAACGTGGCGCCGGCGCCCAGCGCGAACAGGCCCGGGGTCACCGGCGCGTCGAACGAGCCGCCCGGGCTTGTGGGGCTCCGGGTGCCGAGTCGCGACGTGGGCGAGTACTGGCCCTTGGTGAGGCCGTAGATCTCGTTGTTGAACAGCAGGATGTTCAGGTCGATGTTGCGGCGCAGGGCGTGCAGCAGATGGTTGCCGCCGATGGACAGGCCGTCGCCGTCGCCGGTCACCACCCAGACGTCGAGTTCCGGGTTGGCCAGCTTGACGCCGGTGGCGATGGCCGGGGCGCGGCCGTGGATGGTGTGGAAGCCGTAGGTCTCGACGTAGTAGGGCAGCCGCGACGAGCAGCCGATGCCGGAGACGAAGACCGTTCTGGCCGGGTCGGCCTGGGCATCGGCGAGCGCCCGGTGCACCGCCTTGAGGATGGAGTAGTCGCCGCAGCCTGGGCACCAGCGCACCTCCTGGTCGGTGGCGTAGTCCTTGAAGGTACGGGCGGGGGCGTTCATGGCTTCACTTCCTTCATGCGCGGCTGCGCATGCTCACTGATGGCGCGAACGATCTCGGCGACGACGAACGGCTGGCCGCTGACCTTGTTGAGCTGAGCAACGGATACGCCCAGGCGGTCGCGCAGCAGCGTCGCGAGCTGGCCGTTGTTGAGCTCCGGCACCAGGATGGCGTCGAAGCCGGCCAGCAGCTCGGACAGGTTCTTCGGCAGCGGGTTCAGATGGCGCAGATGGATGTGGGCCACGTTCAGACCGCTGCGCAGGCAGTCGCGCACGGCCCTGGCCACCGCGCCGTAGGTGGAGCCCCAGGCGACCACGGCCAGCCCGCGCGCGGGTCCCTGCTCGATGGTCTGGTCGGGCACGAAGTCGGCCACCTTGGCCACCTTGTCACGACGCATGTCGGTCATGGCCTGGTGGTTGGCGGCCTCGTAGGAGATGTTGCCGGTGCCGATGTCCTTCTCGATGCCGCCCACCCGATGCACGAATCGCGGATCACCCGGGCTGGCCCAGATGCGCGCCTGGGTGGCGGGGTCGCGGCGGAAGACGCTGCCTGGCGCGTCGCCGGCGGCAGGCCGGGTGGTGTCGATCGGGGCGAAGGCGTCGAGATCGGGGATGGGCCACAGCTCGGAGGAGTTGGCGATGTAGCCGTCGGTGAGCAGGATGACCGGCGTCATGTGCCGCACGGCGATGCGCACCGCCTCGATGGCGGTGGCGAAGCAGTCACCGGGCGAGCGGGCGGCGATCACGGGCACCGGCGTGTCGGCGTTGCGCCCGTACACGGCCTGGTACAGATCCGACTGCTCGGTCTTGGTGGGCATGCCCGTGGACGGTCCGGCCCGCTGCGAGTTGACGATGACCATGGGCAGCTCGGTGGCCACCGCCAGGCCGATGGCTTCGGTCTTGAGCGCCACCCCGGGTCCCGAGCTGGAGGTGATGCCCAGCTTGCCGGCGTAGGACGCTCCCAGGGCGGCGCAGACGGCGGCGATCTCGTCCTCGGCCTGGAACGTGGAGATGCCCACCTCCTCGAGGCCGGCCAGGTGGTGCAGCACCGACGACGCCGGGGTGATGGGGTAGGAGCAGAACAGCATCTCGGTGTCGGCCAGCTCGCCGGCCGCAACCAGCCCCAGCGCCAGCGCCTCGGCGCCGGTGACGGTGCGGTACTCGGCGGCCGCCAGCGGCGCCGCCGGGGTCGGGCGCTGCACCAGGGTGTGCGCCAGCTCGGCGGTCTCGCCGTAGGCATGGCCGGCGTTGAGGGCGGCCAGGTTGGCGTCGCGCATGGCCTGGTCGCTCTTGAATCGGCGCTCGATCCAGCGCAGCGACGGCTCGCGTGGCTGGTCGAACATCCACAGCATCAGGCCCAGGGCCCAAAAGTTCTTGCAGCGCAGCGAGTCCTTGACGCCCAGCCCGAACGGCTTCACCGCCTCCTGGGTCAGCCGCCCCATCTCCACCGGCACCACCTGAAAGGCGTCCAGGCTGCCGTCTTCGAGCGGGTTGGTGACCAGGTCCGCGCGCTTCAGACGCTGCTCCGTGAAGGTTTCCGGGTCGACGACCACCAGCGCGCCCGGGCCGAGCTGACGCAGGTTGACCACCAGCGCGGCCGGGTTGAAGGCGATCAGCACGTCCGGCGTGTCGCCCGGCGTGGTGATGCGCTCGCCGCCGAACTGAATCTGGAACGCGGACACGCCGTAGCGGGTGCCCGTGGGCGCCCGGATCTCGGCCGGAAAGTCGGGCAGGGTGGCCAGGTCGTTGCCGGCCAGCGCCGATGCCGCCGTGAACTGCTGACCCTGCAACTGGATCCCGTCGCCGGAATCGCCTGCGAAGCGCAGCACGTAGCTGGCTGCAGGGGAAAGCTGCGGTTGGCTCATGGGCTTTCGATCGTCCTCCGTCACTGTAACTTCAGGCTGCTCACCATCTCGGCATGATCGTCGAGCTCGCGCGAGACGGTGTCCGCATCGGCCGACGACAGCCGGAACAGCAGCGTATCGACGTCCAGGGCGGCGAGCCGCTCGACGACGGCCGCGTCGATGTAGGTGCCCGACACCACGATCATAGGCGGTCGCTTGCCCGCCTGCGCGGACATGTCCCGCAGTCTGGGCACCCAGGCCTCCAGCTCCGCCAGGGGCGTCATGCGGCCCGGCGAGATCTCGTTGGCCTCGGGGATCACCACCGGCAGCCAGCTGTCACCGTAGCTGGCCGCGCGCTTGAGCACGTTGGGGCTGGCGCCGGCCACCAGCACCGGCGGGTGGGGCTGCTGCACCGGCTTCGGCCATTGCCACACCGGGTCGAAGTCGACGAACTCGCCATGATACTCCGCTTCCTCCTCGGTCCAGAGCACCTTCATGGCTTCGACGCGCTCGCGCATCAGCGCGAAGCGGCGCGCCGGATCCGTGCCGTGGTTGCGCATCTCCGGCTCGTTCCAGCCGGCGCCGATGCCGAACAGCACCCGGCCGTTCGAGATCTGGTCGAGGCTGGCCACCGCCTTGGCGCAGTTGATCGGATCGTGCTGGGTGAGGATGCAGATGGCGGTGCCGAGCTTGATGGTTGATGTGGTGGCCGCGGCGCTGGCCAGCGCCACGAACGGATCGAGCATGCTGGCATAGGGCCGCGGCACCGTATCGGCCAGCGGGAACCGGGTGTCGAGCGGAATGTGCGAGTGTTCGGATACCCAGAACGAGTCGAAGCCACGCTGCTCCGCGGCCAGGGCAACGCCACCGGGACGCGCGCTCTCATCGGTGACGAACATGCTGACGCCGAATTTCATGGGAATCCTCAACGTGGCGGCGGCCGGGCCGACAGCGGCCCGGCCCCGGCAGCCGACGGCGGCGCTATCGGGAGATGATGGTCACGCCGCTCAGACCCGGCGCGCCGTAGACGTGGGTGTAGCCGGTCTTCGGGTTGTTGGGCACCTGGCGCGGGCCGCCTTCGCCGCGTAGCTGCACGCAGATCTCGTACACCTGCCGCAGCCCGGACGCGCCCACGGGCTCGCCGTTGGCCAGGCAGCCGCCATCGGTGTTGACCGGCAGCTTGCCCGTGATTTCGGTCCTGCCCTCATGCAGCCACTTTTCCTGGTCGCCGTCGGCGCAGAAGCCGTTCTCGGCCATGTGCATGATCTCGGCGCCGGACTCGGTGTCCTGAAGCTGCGCCACGTCGATGTCTTCCGGGCCGATGCCGGCCATCTCGAAGGCCGCCTGAGACGCCTGCACCGTGGGGGCCGCGGCGCGCTCGATGGCCTGGGACTGGGAGAACACCTCGAACGAGCCGAACTGCCGCGTCTTGACGCTGACCGCCTTCAGGAACAGGGGCTTCGACGTGTACTGATGGGCCTTGTCGGCGCGGCACAGGATCATGGCGCAGCCGCCTTCCGCGGGCGAGCAGAACATGTACTTGCGCAGCGGATGACACACCATCTGCGAGTTGGCCACCTCGTCATAAGTGAACGCAGTGCGGCGCCAGGCGTTGGGGTTCTTGGCGCCGTTGTTGTAGTTCTTGACGGCCACCCGCACCAGCGCGTCCTCGCTGATGTCGTACTCGTGCATGTAGCGCTGGATCTTCATGCCGAAGAACTGCGGGGTCAGCGCCATGCCGATGTCGCCGTACCACTTGCCGAGCCCGGAGGCCTCGGGGTTGACCGTGAAGGCGCCGCGCGGGTGCTTGTCGAAGCCCACCGCCATGCCGACATCGAACATGCCCGACTGAATCGCCATGAAGGCGGAGCCGAGCGCGCTGCCACCGGTGGCGCAGCCGTTGCTGACGTTGATGAACTGCAGGCCGGTGAGGCCGAGCTTGGAGACCATGCTGTCGGCGTTCCCTGCCGCACTGCTGCCGCCGTAGGCGAACTGCATGTCCTTCCACTCCAGACCCGTGTCCTTGAGCGCCTGGCGGGCCGCGAAGACCCCCTGGTCGAGGCCGGAAACGCCGTCGGTGCGACCGAACGGGTGAATGCCGATGCCGATGATGGCTACGTCCATGGGAGACCTCCTGATGTCAGTGCAATTCGTCTACGGGCTGAAAGAAAAAGGCCATCACGTCCTTGCCGTCGCGCTCGACATACTTCTCCACCACCAGCTCCATGTCCATGCCGATGCGCAGCTTGTCGACGTCGTCGGTCTTGATGCGGGTCTCCACCCGCACCTGGCCCGGCAACTCGACGTAGCCGACGCCGAACGGCTTGAAGGTCTCCGGGGTTTCGGGACCGTCGTAGGGCGGGCGGTTGGGCAGGAAGCCCTGAATGGTCCAGGTCCACAGCTTGCCGCGGCGCTCCAGCTCGATGGTCTCGGTGTCCTGAGCGCAGCAGGCGGGGCAGCCATCCTGGGCCGGAAAGGTCACCACGCCGCAGCGCCGGCACTTGCTGCCGAGCAGGCGCGGGTCGTTGGACGGCCAGGTGAACAGGTTCTCGGCAATGGGTACCTGGTTGGAAACGTTGGCCACGGCGATCTCCCCTCGGGCTGAACTGGCACAAAACCGACAAGCTGGACTGTTTTACCAGATTCCGATTAGCATAGAAAGGGTGGAGGAGAGGTCCGACGGCCCATTCGCGGCCGCGGATCTTGCGCTTTTTTCCGGGTCGACCCGGATGGACCGAAGAGGGGCCATACATGGGGGGAGAACAGCAGGATCCGTACCGGCTGGACGGTCGGGTGGCCGTAGTCACCGGGGCCGGCAAGGGCATCGGGCGCGGCATTGCGCTGTGCCTGGCCAGGGCGGGCGCCGACGTGGTGGTGGCGTCCCGCACCGCCGCCGATCTTGAGGCCGTGGCCGCCGAGATCGAGGCGCTCGGACGCCGGGCCAGGGCGGTGACCGCCGACGTCACCAGGGCGGACGATCTGGAGGCGCTGGCCGCCGCTGCCGAGGCGCTCGGCGGCCTCGACATCTGGGTGAACAACGCCGGCGGGCTGCCGGACGCGACCCCGCGCTACCTGACCCGCACGCCGGAAGACCGCTGGGACGCGCAGATCGATCTCAACCTCAAATCCGTATGGCTCGGCGCGGTCACCGCGTCCCGCCATATGAAGAGCGGCGTGATCATCAACGTCTCGTCACGGGCGGCCCAGGGTCCCAGCCGCAAGAACGGCCCCTACGGCGCCAGCAAGGCCGCGGTCAACAGCCTTACCCAGACCCTGTCGGTGGAGCTGGCCCCGGCCATCCGGGTCAATGCCGTGGCGCCGGGGCCGATTCCCACCGAGAACTTCAACGAGTCCACCAGCTTCCCCGACGACCAGCCCATCGAGCGCCTGCTCGGGGTGCCGCTGGGGCGCCTGGGCACGCCGGACGACATCGGTCATGCCGTGGTGTTCATGGCGTCGCCGGCGTCGAGCTGGATCACCGGGCAGTGTCTGTACGTGACGGGCGGCCTGTGAGCACAGGGCGCTGGGAGAGGGATTGATGGAACGACGCATTCTGGGGCGCACGGGCGTATCCGTGAGCAAGCTGTGCTTCGGCGCCGGCATGTTCGGCTACTTCGGCAACGCCGATCAGGCGGAGTGCGAGCGCATGGTGCACCAGGCGCTGGACGCCGGCATCAACTACTTCGACACCTCCGACGTCTACTCCCACGGCGAGTCGGAAACCATCCTCGGCAAGGCGCTGCGCGGGCGCCGTGACGATGTGGTGCTGGCCACCAAGTTCAGCCTGCCCATGAGCGATGACCCGAACCATCGCGGCAACTCGCGGCGCTGGATCATGCGCGAGGCCGAGGCGAGCCTGAAGCGCCTGGGTACCGACTACATCGATCTCTACCAGGTGCATCGGCCAGACGCCACGACCGACATCGACGAGACCCTGGGCGCGCTCAGCGACCTGGTGCGGGCCGGCAAGGTGCGCATGCTGGGCTCGTCGACGTTTCCTGCCGAGCAGATCGTCGAGGCGCAGTGGGTGGCCGAGCGCCGCGGGCGCGAGCGGTTCCGGGTCGAGCAGCCGCCGTACTCGCTGTTCGCCCGGCGCATCGAGGCGGACGTGCTGCCCACCTGTCAGCGCTACGGCATGGGCGTGGTGGTGTGGAGCCCGCTGTCCCAGGGGTGGCTCACCGGCAAGTGGCGGCGCGACGCGAAGCCGACCGACACCCACCGCCAGAACCTGCAGCCCCACCTGTTCGACATGGAGCGCGCGGACAACCAGCACAAGCTCGACCTGGTGGAGCGCCTGGCCGCGGTGGCCGAGGCGGCCGGCCTCGACCTGCTGAAGCTGGCCATCGCCTTCGTCTGCGAGCATCCGGCGGTGACCTCGGCCATCATCGGCCCGCGCACGCCGGCGCAGCTCGAGGGGTTGCTGGCGGCTGCGCCCGTGCGCCTCGGCGACGACGTCCTCGACGCCATCGACGAGATCGTGGCCCCGGGCGGCAACGTCAGCCATGACGATGACGGCTACGTGGCACCCGAGATTTCCGACGCCACGCTGCGCCGCCGCCGCGACAGCGGCCTGCGGCCGGACGCCGACCGTGACACGCTGAAGAACATCGCCGCCTACCGGAAGCAGCACAGCAAGTGAGGGGAGAGAGCCCATGTCGATCGAGAATGGTGAGCGCCTGATCCGCTTCCTGCGGGACGACCCGGCGCTGCGCGAGCGCGTGCTGGCCGCCGGCGGCGCGCGCTTCGAGAAGCTGTCGGCCGAGGCCGGCGCGTCGTGCCGCGCCTTCGACGTGGTGGCGGCTCTGATCCGGGAAATGAGCAGGGAATCGGCAGCAGCCGGAGGAGAACGCTGAGCATGGGTAAGAAGCTGATACTGATGGGTCTGGTGCAGCCGAAGAAGGACAAGGTGGAAGCCTTTCGCGAGTGGTACCTGGGCAATCACGTCGAGGACACGTACAACTGTCCGAACGTGACCGCCGTGCGCTGCTTCGAGGCTGTGCGCGGGTTCCTGGGCGATCCGCCGTCGGGTTATCTGACCATCTACGAATTCGAGGGCGAGGACGCGGAGCAGGCCGAGCGGGTGCTGGGCCAGTACCAGTCCGACCCCAAGGCGTGGAGCAAGCGCCAGCCCTCCAACGACTCCATGGAGATCGTCGGCGCCGGCTGGTACCAGGAGGCCCTGGCGTTCCCCGGCGGCAACGACTGACACAGGCGAGACCGATACGAGGAGGCAGAGATGACGGGTGTGTGCCCCTTTGCGATGAGCTTGAAGTTCTCCGGGCCGGCGGTCGCCGAGAGCCCGGGCGGACGTGACGACTTTCCGCTGATGCCGGTGGGCGAGGCGGTGGACATGGGGCATGCGCCCGACGGCACGCCCCTGTTCGATCCGCGTATCTTCAACTCCGCCGAGTTCCAGCGGAATCCGTATCCGTACTACCGCATCCTGCGCGATCACTACCCGGTGTACTTCGACAAGCTGCACAACACCTACTACGTGACGCGCTACGAAGACATCACCCGCTGCTACTTCGACGACGAGGGCTTCAACACCATTCCCAAGGGCAGCTCCAGCGGCGTGCTCGGCAATACCCAGCTCGAGCTGTCCGGAGTCGAGCACCGGCGCCGACGCAACCTCTACGGGCAGCACCTGGTGGGGCAGTCGCTCAACCATCGTGTTCCGGCCATCCGCCGTCAGGCCCGGGAGATGATCGACGCCTGGGATCAGATCGACGACCCGAACATCGTCAGCGACCACGACGGCGTGCGCACCGTGGAGCTGGGCCGCGCCTTCGCCAACGAGTTCCCGATCCGGGTGGTGGGGGAGGTGCTGGGCTTCCCGAAGGAGGCGCGGGCCGACTTCTACTACTGGTACAACTCCATGATGTCGGGCCTCGGCGGCTCGGAAACCCACAAGATGGGCCTGGAGGCGCGCCAGCATCTCGAGGAGTACGTGGAGGGCATGGTGCGCGAGCGCCGCAGGAAGCCCACCTACCTCTACGACGAGGCGGGCAATCCGGTCACCAAGGACATCATCTCCAAGCTGTGCGAAACCCGAGTCGACGGCGACCTTCTGTCCATCGAGGAGATCACGTCCAACATCGCCCTGGTGGTGGGCGGCGGCGGCGAGACCACGCGCGGCGCCATCCTCAACATGTGGTACCTGCTGCTGCAGCATCCCGATCAGTTCGAGCGGCTGATGGCCGACGACGAGCTCTGGGACGCCGCTTTCCACGAGACCCTGCGCCACTCGTCCTCCATCGGCGGGCAGCCGCGGCACAACACCTACGACATCGAGATGCACGGCGTGAAGGTGCCGGCGGGCTCGCTGATGCAGATGGTCGACTTCTCGGCCAACCACGACGAACGCATCTTCAAGGACCCAGAGTCGTGGAACATGTTCCGCGACGACCTCTACACCGGCAAGCTGCTGCGCAGCGGCTATAACAAGGACGGCCGCCACAGCCACATGGCCTTCGGCGTCGGGCCGCATCTGTGCCCGGGGGCCTGGATCGCCCATCAGGAAGCGGTCGAAGGCTCGCGCATCCTGGCGTCGCGGCTGAAGAACCCGCGCATCAACGTCGATCGCATGCCGAAGGACATCGACGGCAAGAGCCTGCGGCCCATCGGCCTGGTGTCGGTGCGGGAGCTCTGGCTCGACTACGATCTGGCCTGACGCAGCACCTGAGGAAACTGCATCGATGAACCAAGCGGACACTCAAGTCATCGGCGCCAACGGCGTGGCCATTCCCGAGGCCACGCACGGGGCGGCTGGACACCGCACCTACGAGGTCTACCAGCGCGAACGGGTGGGCGAGTCCACCGAGAAGATCAAGCCCATCCAGCTCGTGTCGCAGGACTTCGCCCGGGACCCGTATCCGCTGCTGGCCGTGCTCCGGGAGAACTATCCCTGCTACCGCGACTGGCTCAGCAACTGCTTCTGGATCACGCGTTACAACGACGTCACCTCGCTGTACACCGACGATGCCAACTTCGAGACCCGGCCCAAGCGCTGGTTCTACGGCATTCCCGAGTACGGCCGGGATCTGCGCCAGGCGCTGCCGGTGCTGGAAGCCCAGGCCCGCGGCATCGACGCCAACGCCGAGGCGCTGGCCCGGGATGCGGTGGCCGACTTTGCGGCACGCGGCGAGGCCAACCTCGCCACCGAGTTCGCCGCGCGCTTTGCGCTGGAGCTGCTGGTGCGCGTGCTGGACATCCCTGCGGCGGACGCCGCCACCTTCACCGAACGCTACTGGCGCATGCAGAACGGTGCCTACTGGGATCCCCGTTCCGAGCAGGCGGGCCTCGCCGCCATCCGCGAGCTGACCGAGTACTTCCGGCCGCTGCTGGCCGAGCGCCGGCAGGCGCCGGGCGATGACCTGGTGTCCGCCGTGGCGACGCTAGATCTGGCCGACGGCCCGGCGACGGCCGAGGATCTGGTGATCACCCTGCTGGAGATGGATCACGAGACCCTGCACGGTGCGCTGGCCAACCTGTGGTTGCTGCTGCTCACCCATGCCGACGAGTTCGCCAAGGTTCGGGAGGAGCCCTGGCTGCTGAAGGTGGCCGTGCTGGAGACGCTGCGGCATTCGACGCCGGTGCTGACCGCGCGCCGCTTCGCCCGCCACGAGGTGGAGCGCTTCGGCCGGCTGCTGCCCGAGGGCGCGCTGATGCTGTGCTCGGCGGCGGCGGCCAATCGGGATCCCCGGGTGTTCCACGATCCCGACCGCTTCATCGCCGACCGTCGCGACATCTGCCACCGTGAGGCGCGGGGCCAGTACCGGGCAGACGGGCTGGCCACCGGCATCACCGTGGGGCTCGGGCCGCCGAGCAAGCATCCGGCGGTGCCGGAGGATCGTCCGCGCTCGTTGTACGCCATCACCCGCGACACCCTGGTGACGGCGTCGCGGGTGCTGCTGGAGTCGACCGCCGATCTGCGCATCGCACCCGGCGCCGCGCCCGTGCTCACCTGCCGGCGGATCGGCGAGATGCATACCTGCTGGGATCTGCCGGTGACGTTCAAGACCCGCTAAGGAGCCGATGCCATGTCCGAGGCTACACAGCAAGAAGCGGCAGCGCCCCAGGGGCTGCCCAACGAGATCGACCCGCGCGAGTTCGACGGCGCAGGGTTCCAGCAGAACCCGTTTCCGCTGTACAAACGGCTGCGCGACCATCATCCGCTGTTCCACGACCGCTTTCACAACCGCTGGGTACTGTCCCGCTACTGGGACATCGACGCCGCGTTCCAGGACAACGACAGCTACGATCGCGCCGTGTACAAGCCGGACGGCCCGTACAAGTTCGGCTCCAGCCACGTCTTCGGCCCGAACATCCTGGAGTACGGCAACAGCCCGCGCCACCGCTGGCTGCGCAACATCGTCGCCGGTCAGTTCGTGGGCGCCAAGCTGCAGGACTTCCTGCCCATGATCGAGCAGATCTGCGACGAGATGATCGATCGATTCGAGGGCGCGGGGGAGGTGGAGCTGGTGAGCCAGTTCACCAGTCAGGTGCCCATCCGCGTCATCTCCAACATGCTCGGTCTGCCCCGCGAAGACGAGGATACGTTCGTCGACTGGTATCAGGCGCTGATCGCTGGGCTGGGCTTCGGCGGCAAGCATCTGGCGCGCGGCATCAAGGCGCGCAACGAGATGTGGGCCTATCTCGATCCCCTGATCGAGCAGCGTGCGCGCCAGCCGGGCGAAGACCTGCTGTCGCGCATCATCGGCGCCGAGCTCGAAGGGCAGCGCATGAACGCCGAGGAGATCAAGGGCTTCGTGGCGCTGCTGCTGGCGGCCGGCGGTGACACCACCGACAAAGCCATGGCCAACATGTGGTACCACCTGACCTACACGCGGCCCGATCAGTACGCCGACGTGCAGGCGGATCCCGAGCTGTGGAACAACGTGTTCACCGAAATGATGCGCTTCGATCCTGTGGTGCACATGCAGTTCCGCTACACGACCCGGGAGGTGGAGCTGCACGATCGGGTCATTCCCGAGCGGGCCGGCGTGATTCTCTACCTGGGCGCCGGCAATCGGGACGAGCGCGTGTTCCGCGACCCGGACACCTTCGACATTCATCGCGACGATCTGCACATGGGCCGCGAGAACCGCTCGGGGCGTTACAAGGACGGCAAGCCGGGCCATCTCGGGTTCGGCATCGGCCAGCACTTCTGCATGGGCTACGCCATGGCACGGCAGGAGACCATGATTGCCTGCCGCAAGCTGATGGACCGGCTCGGCGTGCTGCGCCCGAAGCTCGGGGACCATCCGGGCATCAGCTCGCCGTCCATCGACTCCGGCGGCTTCCGCTCGCCTCAGGAACTGTGGCTGAGGTTCTGAGATTCATGAAGGTCACCATCGATCTCGACAAGTGCTACCGCTCCGGCGAGTGCTACTACAACCATCCCGAGCTGTTCGAGATGGCCGACGATGGCGAGCCGCGCATCCGGGTGAAGGACATCACCGGCGACCTGCGCCTGCACGCCGAGCAGGCCGCCGAGGTGTGCCCGGCGGCCGCCATCATCGTCGAGGGGGACTGAGCGCCCCGGGCGCCGTCAGGGCGTGGCGGGTTCGGGTACCCGCAGCACCAGTAGCAGGTTGCCGGGCATGTGGTTGTAGATGCCGTAGCCGGAGCTGAGCACGATCCGCCCGTTATGCACCACCGGCCCGGCGCCGCCGCCGAACGAGCCGCCCGTTGCCTCACCGCCGTCGGTGGTGGGGAAGGCGGTGGTGGTGTCCAGCGCCCGCAGCACCCGGCCGGTGGCGGCGTCATGGATGCGCAGCACGCCGTCCATGCCGCCGGCCAGCACCAGGTCGCTGGCGGCCGTGATCGCCTGGGAGATGCCCGGGTGGCAGAACGCGCGGCCTTCGCAGACGTCGGGCGCCGGCGCGTACCACAGCGGTTCGCCGCTGCGGAGGTCCAGCGCATGCAGCCCGGGCCGTGGCGCATGCTCGTAGCTGCGGCCGTCGGCCATGTCGGAGATGGGCACGAACAGCCGATCGCCGGCGGCGGCCATGCCGAAGTGAATGCCGCCCTGAATGCCGCCCCGTCCCACCCGCGTCTGCCAGATCAGCTTGCCGTCATCCGGATCCACGGCGTGCACCAGGCCCGACTTCTGGCCGCCGAGCACCAGCTCGCGGCCGTCGCTGGTGCGCACCAGCATGGTGGCGGCGCCGAAGTCGAAGTCGGGTCCGCCTTCGGGCGGGCAGCTATGGTCGTTCTCGGTGTCGCAGGCGGTGTTCCAGACGTCGTTGGCGGTGGCCTGGAACACCCACCTGACCCGGCCGTCGTCCAGGTCCATGGCGAACAAGGCGTCGCTGGTGAGGGTGGCCGGGGAGGACATGTTCTCCCCGGTGGCGACGTAGAGCTGGCGGCGGGCCGGGTCGATGGCGGGGCTGTTCCAGATCACCGCGCCCGACGGCCCGTACATGTCGGTGCCGGCCCGATTCTGGCTCTGCACCACGGCAGGCTGGTCGATAGTGTAGGTCTTCCACAGGCGCTCACCGGAAGCCGCGTCGTAGGCTGCCACCGAGCCGCGGAAGGTGCAGCAAGGGTATGCCGGATTGGCGGCCAGGCTCACCTCGAGGCTGGACACGGGCACGTACAGGCGGCCGTCGTGATAGGACGGCGTGCCGGTGATGGTGGCGTTGGGGTGGTCGTCCGGCCGCTGCCGCCACAGCCCCTCGCCCGTACGCGCGTCGACGGCGTAGACGTTGCCCAGCACGTCGCCGAAGAAGGCCCGCGGGCGGGCCTGCGCGTCGCCGGCACGCCAAGGCTCGACGACGATGCCGGTGCGAACCTCGGCCGCGGCCTGATAACTCCAGAGGGCGCAGCCGCTGCGTTCGTCCAGGGCGTAGACGCGGCCGCCGTGGCTGCCCACCAGCAGCGCGCCACCGGCGAACGTGGGCTGGGAGCGGGCGCGATTGGCACCGGGAAAGCGCACGGCCCAGTCGGTAGTCAGATCGGCCACATCCGCGGCGGTGACGCCGGCCACGGCGGCAGGCACGTGACGGGTGTTGGCGAGGCCCATGCCCCAGTTGCCGGCGGCGGGAGGTTGGGTCATGTCGAATCCGCCGGCCGACGTGGTACAGGCGGGGATGTCGGCGACGGTTTCCGTGCCGAGTGCGGCACCGGCCAGGTACTCGGCCACCTCGACGCGCTGTACGGCATTCAACGGCGCGGCCTCCTGGCGCATGATGCCGTGCTCGAGCGCGTGCAGGATCGCCTCCGGCGTCATCAGCGCGATCATCGACCGGTGGGGCGCCTTCTGCACGGCGCCGTCGTGGCAGGCCGCACAGACCCGCTGGTAATGGGCGGCGCCCGGCGCCGTGGCGGCCGCTGGCGCGTCGCTGGTGCTTTCCGCGCCCCATGCCGGCGCCGACAGGGCCAGCCAGCCGGCCAGCAGCGACAGTGCGACCGCGAGTACTCGATTCATGCCTTGCTCCCCTTCGATGACGTGCCGACCACGGCAGGCGTGGCAGCGGACCCCGGGCAATGTTAGCGTTCCTCGGCTCGACGAAGCGATAGGGGAGGGCGCATGACCGACGTACGGGGCAAGGTGGCGTTCATCACCGGCGGTGCCAGCGGCATCGGTCTCGGCATCGCCCGCGCCCTGTCGGCTGCCGGCGCCACCGTGGTGCTGGCGGACGTGGAGGCGGCCGCGCTGGAGCGCGCGCGCCACAGCATCACTACGGGCAGCGTGATGACCGTGGCCGTGGACGTCACCGACCGCGACGCGCTGGCGGCAGCCCGGGACCGGGTGCTGGATGCGCTGGGCGCCGTGCACCTGCTGTTCAACAATGCCGGCGTCAACGTGCCCGGATCGTTCACGGACATCGACTACGCCGATTGGGACTGGGTGCTCGGCGTCAACCTCGGCGGCGTCGTCAACGGCGTCATGACGTTCCTGCCGGAGCTGATCCGACACGGCGCGGCGGCGCACGTGGTGAACACCGCCTCCGTGGGCGGGCTGGTGGGCATGTATGGGCTCGGCATCTACAACACCAGCAAGTTCGCCGTGGTCGGCCTGTCGGAATCGCTGCGGGCCGACATGCATGCCCACGGGGTCGGGGTGTCGGTGCTGTGTCCCGGCGTGGTCGCCACCGCCCTGGGCAGCAGCGAGCGCAACCGACCGGCCGCGCTGGGTGGCCGGCCGGCTGCAGCCGGAACGCCCGCGCCGGCGGCGATGCCCGGCAGCAGTCCGGACGACGTCGGGCGGCAGGTGCTGGACGCCGTGCTCGGCAACCGCTTCTTCATCTGCACCCATGCAGAGTTCCGCGACATCGTCGCCGCCCGCAACGAGGCCCTGACGGCCGCCTTCGACGGCGGCGGTGACCCTGTTCAGGTGGACGCCATGCGGCGCCTGGTGCTGCCGTTCTGAAGCGGCCGACGTCCGCCCCGGAGGCGCTGCCGCAGGCGCTGACCAGGCCGCCCACGCAGCCCGACCCGGATTGCCAAACGGTAGGCTCGGCAGTAGGGTGAGTGTCTTCCAGGGGAGGTAAGTCATGTCTCGATCACCCGTGCGCGTGCTGCTGGTCAGCAAGGGCCACGCCTACAACCATGATGCGTTTCTGGCCATGTTCGCCGACCAGGATCGGGTCGACGTGACCCTGGTAGAGCAGCCGGCCGCCCAGGTGGTGCTGCGCCCGGAGCACGCCGACGCCTACGATGCGGTGCTGTTCTACGACATGTCGGGCATACCCGGCATCGGCCTACTGCACGACGGCGCCAACGATACCGGCGTGCCCCCCGACGACTACGTGCGCAGCATCGAAGCGCTGCTGGAGCGCGGCACCGGCATCGTGCTGCTCAACCACGCCACGGTATCGTGGCCGGAGTGGCCGCTGTGGCGGCAGATCACCGGATCGTCGTTCATGCTGCGGGAGGGCGACCTGGACGGCGAGCGGGTGCCCGGTTCCGGGTATCGGGGCGGCCACGGGCCGCACCCCAACCCCACGCTCAGGCTGGTGCCTCAGGCCAAGGACCACCCGGTGCTGGCCGGCATCGAGGCCGGCTTCGAGATTACCGACGAGATCTACCTGAAGACGGCCGGCTTCGAGCAACGCGTGCAGCCGCTGCTGCGTGGCGACTACGAGTTCGTGGCCGCCAACTTCACCCCGCCGCCGCTGGCGCCGGCGGAGGAGCAGCAACGCTGGAACCATCCCCCGGGCAGCGATCTGCTGGTGTGGGCGAATGCTGCCGGCGCCAGCCCGGTGGTGGCCTCCGACGTCGGCGACAGCCCGGCCGCATTCGGCAACCCGGCGTTCCGTCGGCTGCTGCTGAACGCGCTGTGCTGGGTCGCCTCGCCCGAGGCGCGAGCCTGGGCGAGGTCGCGCAACGGCGGCTAGCGGCGTCCCGGCGGCAGCCGCAGCAGCATCTTGCCGCGGTTGACGCCCTCGAACAGGCCCTGGAACGCGCGCGGAAAGTCGCCGACGTCACCGTCGACCACGTGCTCCGTCAGCTTGAGTTGCCCCTGCTCGATCCAGCGGGCCATGCGCCGGCGCGCTTCGGCGTAGCGGGCCGCATAGTCGAAGACCACGAACCCCTGCAGCCGGGCCCGCATGGTGCCGAGCCAGATGTAGTTGGACGGCCCGCGCATGCGCTCGGCCGGGTACTGCGAGGTGGAGCCGCAGAGCAGCACGGTGCCGCCCATGCCGATCAGACGCAGGCTTTCGTCCAGGACGTCGCCGCCGACGTTGTCGAAGATGACGTCGATGCGCTCCGGCGCGGCCGCCGCCAGCCTTTCGTACAGATCCCCCCGCTTGTAGTTGATCGCCACGTCGTAGCCCAGGGTGTCCGTCAGCCAGCGGCACTTGTCGTCGCTGCCGGTGATGCCGATGGTGCGCGCGCCGGCCATGCGCGCGATCTGCCCGGCGATGGACCCCACCGCGCCGGCGGCGCCGTTCACCACCACCGTCTGTCCGGGCTGTGGCCGGCAGACGTCGATCAGGGCGAAGTAGGCGGTGAGCCCGGAGACCCCGAAGCCGCCAAGCCAGGCGCCGAGCGGGGCCTGGGCGACGTCGCACTTCTCGAGACCACTCCCGTCGCTCACGGCGTAGCTCTGCACGCCCAGCGAGCCCTCGACCAGGTCGCCCACCGCGAAGTCCGGATGGTTCGATTCGATGACGGCCCCGGCGACGCTGCCGTGCACGAGATCGCCCGGACGTACCCGGAACAGGAACTCGTCGCTGTCGCGAACGATCAGCCGCAGGGCGGCATCGACCGACACGTAGTGGGTCTGGACCAGCAGCTCCCCGGCCGCCGGCGTCGGGATGGGCACCTCCTCGACCCGAAAGTCCTCGGGCCCGGCCAGCCCGTCCGGATGTCGGGCCAGCACCAGCCGGCGATTCACGTCTTCGTTGCTCATCATCTCCCCCTCGGTGACGCGGCGCGGGGCCGCCTGCGGAAAAAATCACGTTTGACTGTTATTCCAGCACAATGATAGCTTTTGTGCAGTTTTGGGGGAGGGTCGGGTCGCGCGTTCCGGCGCTGTGGCACCCCGATCGCACCATGTCCGACTGTGCCTGCGCGGCGTCGCCACGGCGGCGGCGGGCGAGCACGTGAGAGGGAATTGCGCACATGTCGATCTACGATAAGTTCCGACTCGACGGCCAGGTGGCCGTGGTGACCGGTGGCGGCCGCGGCATCGGCCGGGGCATCGCGCTCGCGTTCGCCGAATGCGGCGCCGACGTGGCCGTGGTGGCCCGGCGCCAGGCAGACGTGGACGCCGTGGCGGCCGAGATCCAGGCGCTGGGGCGCCGCGCGCTGGCCATCTCCGCCGATGTGATGCAGTTCGACGCCACGCCGGCCGTGCTCGACCGTGTGGTCGGCGAGCTGGGCCGTCTCGACATCATGGTGAACAACGCCGGCGGCAACCTCGACCGGCAGATGTACTCGCTGCCCGAGATCTCCATCGACAAGTTCGACGAGCAGCTCGCGCTCAACATGAAGACCAAGTTCTGGGGCTCGCAGCAGGCGGCCAAGCGCATGAGCGGCGGCGGCCGCATCATCAACATCATCTCCGTAGCGGCTCACAAGGCTTCGCCCGGCTTCGGCGTGTACTCCGCTGCCAACCTGGGCATGATCAGCCTGACCCGCACCCTGGCCACGGAGCTGGCGCCCCAGGGCATCACGGTGAACTGCATCGCCCCTGGCGTGGTGGTGACCGACATGCTGGTGGAGACGCTGAAGATGGGCCGCTCCGACGCCGAGCGCGACTTCGCCAAGCAGATTCCGCTGGGCCGCACAGGCACGCCGGAAGACGTGGCGGCTGCTGCCGTGTTCTTCGCGTCTCCCGCCGCCGCCTGGACCACGGGCCAGTTCATCGACGTTGCGGGCGGGCCGTAGGCGAGGTTAGAGACATGATGGCGCTGCAGCCGGACGACTGGCTCGTGATCGTGGGCCTGGGGGCTTTGTGGCTCGGGGCGCAGATCGTCTGGGTGGCGCCGCTGCCGCGGCAGCTGCGCTCCGGAGAGGTGCCGACGGCGCCCAAGGGCACGCCGCAGGCGTTCGGCCTGTTCTGGATCGACCAGTACGGCTACATCGGCCTGACCCTGGCCTTGGGCGGGGTGCTGCTGGCGCTGTTCGGATGGCTGCGATGATGCCGGTGACGCTGCTGTACGCCGGCGTGCTCGCCCTGCTGGCCGTGCTGCTCGCCAATCAGGTGCTGTACGTGCGGCTGCGGGGCGGCCGGGAGCCGGACTGGCGCGCCAACGCCACGGAGCGGGTGCAGGCCAACTTCGTGGAGAACGTGCCGCTGGCGCTGGTGCTGCTGTACCTCGTCGAGGTGGGCGGTGCCGGCGCCACCGCCGTGCACGTGCTGGGTTCTCTGCTGGTGCTCTGCCGGGTGCTGCACGCCTGGGGCATGAGCCGCAATGCAGGGGCCAACTATCCGCGCCTGATCGGTGCCCAGGGCACCTTCCTGCTGATGTCGGTGCTGGGCGTGGGCGCCATTTACCTTTTCGCGCTGGGCGCCTGAGCCCGGCGGCGGCTAATCACAAGAGGAGCGCTTCGATGACCAAGACGTCCCATACCGACCACGAGATGGTCTCGATCTACGGCATGAGTGAGGAGCGAATCGAGCAGCTCATGAACGAGGCCAGCGAGTGCGTGCTGATGTGGGCGACTCGGGACGGCTGGCCCGTGGGTGTGGTGCACGCGTTCCTCTGGAAGGACGGCAAGGTGTGGGTGACCTTTGCGGAGCACCGCCATCGCGCCGCCGCCATCCGTCGTGACAACCGCGTGTCGGTCACGGTCAGCGGCGTGGCGTCGAAGAACGTGCGCGGCGCGGCCACCCTCAAGGGGCGTGCCACCTTCCACGACGACGATGCAACCAAGGCGTGGTTCTATCCGGCGCTGGCGAAGAAGGTGCGTCCCGACGATCCGGCCGCAGAAGACGCGTTCTGCAGGATGCTCGACTCACCGCTGCGGGTGATCCTCGAGGTGGTGCCGGAGAAGTGGATCACCTACGACTCCGAGAAGGCGGGCCGGGACATGCGCGGCGAGCTGCCCGACGAGGAGAAGACCCCGCGCCTGGAGTCGGACGCGGTTCGCATGAACAGGGTTCGCCGCCAGCGCGGGTTGGGTGATCGCTGAAGCGAGCCTTGATCTTCCTGGCCAGTTGGTAAACATTCACGAATGACGGTAATGCCCCGCGGCGGCGGGAGACGAGTTGAGAGGGCTGACGATGACGGTGTATCGCAAGATCGAGCGCTTTGCAGATCCCAAGACCAGCAAGACGCCGGTAGAGAAGGCGCCGGACCCGGATCTGGGCTACGACATGATTCCCAAGGAACGCTACACCTCCCGGGAGTTCATGCAGCGCGAGTGGGACCACATGTGGACCAAGGTGTGGCTGATGGGCGCCTGGATCGGCGACCTCAGAAGCCCGGGCGACTACGTGGTGACCGAGATCGGTGGTGAGAGCATCGTCATCACCCGGGGCGAGGACAATCAGTATCACGCCTTCTACAACGTCTGCTCGCACCGCGGCAACCGCGTCGCCTACGGCGAGCGCGGGCACACGAAGACCTTCAAGTGCTCCTACCACCTGTGGGAGTACGGGCTGCGCGGCGAGCTGGTGAACGTGCCCGACGTCGAGACCTTTCCCCAGGGCGTGCCCTGCGACAAGCTGAGCATCGTCAGCCTGCCCTGCGAGGCCTGGGGCGCCTGGGTCTGGTTCAGCCTCAACCCGGACGTGGAGCCGCTGCGCGAGTTCCTGGGCATCATCCCCGAGCACCTGGACCCGTATCACTTCGAGAACATGGCGCTGGTCAACGACCTCACCGTGGAGTGGGACGTGAACTGGAAGGCGTCCGTGGACGCCTTCAACGAGACCTACCATGTCGCCGGCACCCACCCGCAACTCATGTGGATGCTCGAGGACATGGACGTGCAGATCGACTGCTACGAGCGCCACAACCGCTACCTGATCCCGTTCGGCTGCGTCAGCACCCACATAGAGGACGGCACCATCATCGCCGACGCGCTGAAGGTGTTCATGGAAGGCTACGGCGTCGATCCCGAGCAGTTCCAGGGCGACGGGCTCGAGGTTCGGCGCGGCATTCAGAAGCACCTGCGTGAGAACGGCGAGGCCATGGGCTACGACTTCTCGGAGCTGAACGACGATCAGCTCACCGACGACTACCACTACATGATCTTCCCGAACATCACGTTCAACACCCACTGCAACAGCGTCATGGTGTTCCGGCAGCGGCCGCACCCGACCGACCCGAACAAGATGTTCTACGACGTGCAGAATTACTCGACCGTGCCGAAGGGCGAAGCCTGGCCGGAGCGGCCGGCGCACCGGCAATGGAAGCATGGCGAGGAGAGCCTGGGCGAGGTGCTCGATCAGGACGCGGCCAACCTGCCCATGGTGCAGAGCGGCATGAACAGCGCCGGCTACCGGGGCCTGTGGATCGGCGATCAGGAGCTGCGCATCCGCCATTTCCACAAGACCCTGGATGACTACATCACCCGGCAGCCGATCAAGTGGCTGAAGTAGGATGAAGCCGGTGTTGCCCATGGCGTCCCTGGCCGACGGTGAGATGGTCGCCTGCGACGTCGATGGGGTGAGCGTGCTGATCTGCCGGGTGGACGGCCGCTTTCACGCGGTCTCCAACCGCTGCTCCCACGCCAGCCAGAAGCTCGCCGGCGGCCGCCTGCGTGGCCACGAGCTGACCTGCCCGCTGCACGGGGCGCGCTTCGACGTGCGCACGGGTCAGGCCCTGTCGGCGCCGGCGACGCAGCCGATCAAGACCTATCCGGTGGCGATCGAGGGGGGCAAGGTGTGCGTGACGGTGACGCCCGCGGACCGTCCCCCCAGGCCCCGATTCGGGCCGCTGAACTGATCACCTACCGACAATCATTCCGGGGAGCAAACGCATGAGCCAGCAACCGATCATCGACGTCTACCTGGTAGCCGCCGGGCAGTTTCACGACATCGACTACGCGCGGGTGGAGCTGCTGAAGCTGCTGGCCGAGCACGAAAACGTACGCTGCAGGGTGGCCGCCGACTACCACGATCTCGACGCCATCGCCGCCAGCGACTTCCTGGTGACCTACACCTGCAATCTGGTGCCCACCGAAGAAGAGCAGATCGCGCTGCGCGACTACGTGGCGTCCGGCAAGCGCTGGCTGGCGCTGCACGGCACCAACTCCATCCTCGAGTTCCTGGAGAAGGGCGTGAACGCGCCCGAGACCGCGCCCATCCTGATGCAGACCCTGGGCACCCAGTTCATCGCCCACCCGCCGATCATGCCGTTCAAGGTGCGGGTGGCCGACCCGGCTCACGAGCTGGTGAAGGGCGTCAGCGAGTTCGAAACCGACGACGAGCTGTATCTCTGCCGCATTCACGGCGACCTGCACGTGCTGCTCGACACCGAGTTCTCCGGCGAGGCCACGGGCTTCATCGAGTCGCAGTGGCACGACGACGCGCCGCGCCCCGTGTACTACCTGAACCCGGTCGGCAAGGGCGAGGTGCTCTACCTGAATCTGGGGCACTGCCGCGGCCACTACGACATGCGGCCGCTGATGGAGTACTACCCGACCATCGAGCGTGGGAGCTGGGAGAAGCCCGAGTACTACGAGCTGCTGCGGCGGGCCATCCGCTACTGCGCCGCGCGCGCGGGCGCCTGACCGCTGCTCCGCTTAGGGGCCGACCTCGCGTCGGCCCGCCGGCGGGCTTCCTGGCCCGCTTACCCGTTGCCTATCCCGCCATGACCACCGCGTTGGTCTGCACCACGATCTTGTCGTTCTCCACCACGAAGGTGTCGGTGCCGAGCTTGATCACCCCGGGCACCTCCCAGGTGATGAAGCCGGTGGTGCCGTGGTACAGGGCGTCCTTCAGGGTGACCTTGAACGGGCCGTTGGCCAGGGCGCCGGCGAACACCTGACGCACGGCGTCCTTGCCCTTCAGCACATGACCGTTGCCGATGAACACGCAGTCGTCGGCGTAATCGGCCATGTTGGCCTCGAGGTCGCCGTCGGCCAGGGCCTGGACGTGGTGTTCGATCACGGATTGAGTGCTCATGCGGCCATCTCCTTGAAGAATGTCGGCAGGTCCTCGTCGCGGGTTTCGATCAACCGGTCGAGGAGGCGGTGGAAACGCTGGCCACCCCATTCGTTGCGGCCGAACAGCACCTCGGCGTCGGGGCGTGCCAGCAGCGCGCGCTGCTGGCGGAAGCCGGTGGCGTAATCCTCTTCCCGCACCACGTACTCGAGCAGCTTGAATTGCTCGTGGGCGGCGGCGCGCACCTCGTCGCTCTCCGGTAGATTGGCCATGACGTAGTTCTGCACGGTGCGCGACTCGCCGGGGGCGTCGCCGGGAAACAGCTGCGAGACCATCACCGCGCGGCCGCCGCCGCCGTCGAAGGAAGCGATGGAGATGTGCGGGAAGATGGTCCAGACGCTGGCCATGAGCCGGTCGGTGGGCCACTGCGCCTCGGGCTTGTTCTCGAACTCCAGCAGGCCCGGGTCGGGGGACGCCACGCGCTGATGCGGGCCCCACGCGTAGTAGAGGGCCTGGTTGGGCATGTTCGAGCCGAACGTGTTGCGGTGCAGGATCGGCAGGTGGTAGAGGTCCATGTAGCCGTCGTACGCGGCCTTCCAGTTGGGGCTCGGCAGGGTGCGGGCCTCGTACAGCGACCAGTTCTCGAACCCGAACTCACCGAGCAGCGCGTCGTAGCCGCACAGGAAGGTGTCGACGTCGAGCTTGGAGTTCGGGTCCAGGGTCACCCAGACCATGCCCGCGCGCTCGCCCACGGGCAGCTCGGTGAGGCCGTGGCACGACTTGTCGATCTCGCCGAAGTCCTGCTCTGCGTACACGGCCACCAGCGCGCCGTCGTGGTCGTAGGTCCAGGCGTGGTAGGGGCAGGTGAAGCGCTTCTTGTTGCCGGCGCTCTCGGTAACGATCACGGCGCCGCGATGACTGCAGGAGTTGATGTACGCTCGTACCTCACCGGAGCCGGTGCGCACCATCAGCACCGGCACGCCCAGCACCTCGATGGTCTTGAAGTCTCCGGGGGCCCTCAGCTCGCAGCTCATGGCCAGCATCAGCGGCACCCGCTTGAATACCTTGTCCATCTCCAGGCGCCAGCGCTCCGGATCGTGATAGGCGGAGGCGGGCACGCGCATCACCTCGGGTGCCTGCTCGAGCTGGCCGGACTTCACCACCTCGATGTTGTGGCGGGCCATGCGCAGGAGCTGGGCTCGTGCGTCGACATTGACCGGGCGTGCCCGGGAACTCGTGGTCGCTTTGCTCATGTTCCCCTCTTTCGGAAACCGGATGGTTTGACTGTTTCGATCATTGCATTGTGCCCATGACGGCCCCGCATCGTCCAGCGCCCGGGTCTCATCCCCGGGAAGCCTCGATGAGGTAGGGTGCGTGCTCCTCCACCTGGCAGAACAGGCTGCGAAAGCGCCACTGGCCGTCACGCCGGAGATAGCTTTCCCGGTACCAGCCGACGATTCGGAAGTACTGCACGCCGCCGTCCGGCAGGTTGGCCGTGTACAGCATGATCAGGCGCCAGTGGCCGGTGGCTTCGTTGCCGTCCACCTCGATGAGCGGATTCATGGCGTTGTGTGCGGAGTTGCGCAGGCGGCCGCTGGCGCGAAGCTGGCCGAAGTAGCCCTTGATGGCGGCGCGCCCCTCGAAGCGGCCGATGCCGCTGGCCTCCCAGACCGCGTCGTCGTCGAACAGCGGTGCCAGGGTCTCGGGATTGTGGTCGTCGTCGCAGCCGGCGCAGTAGCGGGCCTTGAGCTGGCGGATGGCTTCGATGGATTCGAGCCGGTCGAGGCGCTGCTCGACGGTCAGGCTGGTCACGATCTGGTCTCTCTCCCGGGTCCCGCTGCAACGCTAACACACGCCGCAGCGCGGCAGGACCCTGTGCAAACCGAGAGCCCGGCCCCTGCGGGCCCGGGTGTAGACTCCGGGCACGGGTTCGGCAGGGGAGGTCGCATGAGCATCCGGGTGTTTCAGTGGGCGAGCGGCACGGTGGGGCGCGCGGCGGCCAGGGAGGTGGCGCGGCGCTCGGGCCTGTCTCTGGTTGGTCTGTACGTGCATTCGCCGGCCAAGGCCGGCCAGGACGCCGGCACCGTGCTCGGGATGGCGCCGCTCGGCTTCGCGGCAACGGCCGACCGCCAGGCCGTGATCGACAGCGACGCCGACGTGGTGGTGCACGCGCCGCTGCCGAGCCAGGTCTACGGGGACAGGGAAGAGCAGGACCTGGACGACATCTGCGCGCTGCTGGCCGCCGGCAAGCACGTCATCACCGTGGTGGGTTACCTGTACCCGCCGGCCCATCCGCCCGCCGTGCAGGCGCGTCTGGCCGATGCCTGCGCCGCCGGCCGCAGCACGTTTCACTCCACGGGCCTCAATCCGGGCTGGATGGGCGACCTGCTGCCGGTGCTGATGAGTGCGCTGTGTGGCCGCATCGATCGGGTGGTGGTGCGCGAGATCTCCAACTTCGAGGGTTACCCGTCGCCCGAGATCATGTTCGACAGCATGGGCTTCGCGCAGCCCGAAGACGCCTTCCACGCCGGCTCGGCGCGGCGCAGCCGCTGGCTGAACGGCCTGTTCAGCGAGAGCATCCGGCTGCTGGCCGACGGCGCCGGCCTGGCGCTGGACGAGGTGGCGCAGGACATGGAGGTGGCCCTGGCGCCGTCTGACCTGGCCACCGCCTCCGGCACCGTCCCCGCTGGCACGGTCGCCGGCCAGCACTGGACCTGGCGGGGGCTGGACGGCGGCGAGGTGCGGGTGGTGCACGAGACGGTATGGCGCATGCATGGGTCGGTGGCGCCGGACTGGCCCCAGGGTGGCCACGAGGTGATCGTCGAGGGGGCGCCGCGGCTGCGCCTCGGCATCGCCGCCGACTGGGTGTCCGACGGCCTGGCGGCCACCGCCATGCATGCGGTGAACGCCATCGAGCCGGTGTGCCGGGCCGGCGTCGGCATCCGCACGCTGCTCGACCTGCCGCTGCCGCGGCGCCGGACGCCGAGCTGAATCCGTCAGTGTTGACGGTTTCGGCCGGCGCCGCTAGCGTACGGTTCGGAGGATCGAACCCATGAACGCAGCTCGCCCCGAGGCGCCCGCGGACGCCTGCAGCCCGTTCTCGCCGGCAGCGCTGGCAGAGCCGGGCAGTGCCTATGCAGAGCTGCATGCCCGGGTGCCCGTCTACCGCTGCACCGACTTCGAGCCGCCGTTCTACCTGCTGTCGCGCCACGCCGACGTCGGCGCCGCGCTGCGCGACATCGAGACCTACTCCAGCGAGTTCGGGCAGGGACCGCGGTTCACGCCGCCGGCCGGCATGCTGTCGGACCCGCCGCAGCACACCCTGTTCCGCAGCCTGGTGCAGCAGGCGTTCACGCCGCGCGCCATCGACGCCCTCGGCGGGCGCATCGAGCGGCTGGCGGACGAGCTGCTGGACGATTGCGCCCACCGCGGCGATTTCGACCTGCACGACGACTTCGCCTTTCCGCTGCCGGTGATCGTCATTGCCGAGATGCTGGGCGTGCCGGCGGCCGACCTGCACCTGTTCAAGCACTGGTCGGACGCATCGGTGGCGGCCATGGGCTCGGAACGGCCTGAGGCCTATGCCGCCGACCTCGGTGCCATGGCCGATTACCTGCGGGCCCGCGTCGGCGAGGCCCGGGCGCCAGGGGTGCCATCGAGCCTGATCACGGCGCTGGTGCAGGCGGAAGTGGACGGCCGCCGGCTGGCCGACGACGAGATTCTGAGCGTGCTCACCCAGCTGCTGGTGGGCGGCAACGAGACCACCACCTCGCTGATCACCAACGCGGTGTGGCGGCTGCTGGAGCGGCCGCCGCTGTGGCGGCGGCTGGCGGACGATGCCGCCCTGGTGCCCGCCGCCGTGGAGGAGAGCCTGCGCTTCGATCCGCCGGTGCTGGGCCTGTTCCGCAACACCACCCGCCCGGTCACCCTGCACGGCGTGGAGATCCCCGCCGGCAGCAAGGTGATGCTGCACTACGGCGCCGCCAACCGGGACCCTGAGGCATTCGCAGATGCCGACACCTTTTCCCTCGATCGCCCGCCGAAGCGCCATCTGGCCTTCGGCCTGGGCGTGCACTTCTGCCTGGGCGCCCAGCTCGCCCGGCTGGAGGGACGCATCGCGCTCACCCGGCTGGTGACGCGCTTCCCCGATCTCACCCTGCTCGACGCCGGTGAGCGGATCGCCCCGTTCTTTCTGTGGGGACGCCGCCGCCTGCCGGTGCGGGCTCAGCCACCAGGAGCCAGACCATGACCCGAATCAGCAAGATCCCCAGCGACCAGTGGGACCCGCGCATGCGCCAGGCGGTGAATCCCGATGACCTCACCGACCTGGAGCAGGGGCTGACCCGCATCTTCGCCCACACGCCCGACCTGGCGCTGGGCATGATGGGCTTCGGCCGGGCGCTGAAGACCAAGCGCACCCTGCCGGAGCGGCTGGTGGAGCTGGTGCGCCTGCGCATTGCCTTCTTCAACCAGTGCCGAAGCTGCATGGCGATCCGCTATCGGGATGCCGTGGCCGACGGCCTGACCGAAGACCTGGTGTGCTCGCTGGAGCGCCCCCAGGAAGCCGACAATCTGACCCCGGCGGAGAAGGTGGCAGTGCGTTACGGCGAGCTCATGGCCACAGACCATCTCGCCATCGACGACGCCATGCACGACGCCCTGCGCGAGCACTTCACCGAGGCCGAGATCGTCGAGCTGGGCATGATCTGTGCCTTCTTCGTCGGTTTCGGCCGCCTTGCCGCCACCTACCACATGGTGGAGGAGCTGCCGGAAGCATTCCAGACGACGACGGGCCCGATCAGCCCGTGGGGCCACGACGCCACGGTGGTGCGATGAGCGTGAAGCTGCGGCCCCGGGACGACGACTTCCTGTCGGCCCACCGCTGGGCCGTGCTGACCACGCTGCGGGCGTCCGGGTCGCCGGTGAGTTCGGTGGTGGCCTATGCCCGGGACGGCGACGACTTCGTGGTCAGCACGCCCGGCGCCACGTTCAAGCGCGCCAGCCTCGAGCGCGATCCGCGGGTGAACCTGTGCGTGATCAGCAATGCTGAGCCATTCAACTTCGTGGCCCTGGAGGGGACGGCCAGCGTCGAGCACGACGATCTGCTGCGCCGCACCCGGCTGGTGTTCGAGAACCTGACCGATACCGGCTACCAGGAGCCGGCGGATCTGGCCAAGTGGCTAAAGGACCAGCAGCGGGTGATCCTGCGCATCCGCCCGGAGCGCGTGCACGCGGTGATCCGCTGACGCGCCGCCGCCGGCGTCAGCCCCGGTGGCCGCAGCTTTCAGCCGCGGTGGCCCTCCCAGTAGGGCGCGCGCAGCTTGCGCTTGTTGATCTTGCCCATGGTGTTGCGGCCGAGGTCGGGTACCCAGTCGAGCGTGCGCGGGCACTTGTAGTGGGACAGCCGCGCCCGGCACCAGGCGATCACCTCGGCGGCCGACGGCGGGTTGGCCGGGTCCTTGGGTATGGCCAGCGCCTTCAGCTCTTCGCCCATCTCCGGATGCGGCACGCCGATGCAGGCGACGTCCAGCACGCCGGGGTGGTCGATCAGCACCTGCTCCGCCTCGGCGGGGTAGAGGTTGACCCCGCCCGACACCACCATGTCGCTGAAGCGGTCGGTGATGTAGACGTAGCCGTCCGCGTCCATGTAGGCGATCTCGCCCAGGGTGAAGATGCCCGGGGCGATGTGGGCGGCCGCCGACTTCTCCGGATCGTTGTGATAGACCACGCCGCGCCCGGTGTCGTCCTTGAAGTACAGACGGCCTTCCTGACCCGGGGGTAGAGGGTTGCCGTCGTCGTCCAGGATCATGGCCGTGAACGGCGGCAGCGACTTGCCCACCGAGCCGGGGTGCTCCAGCCATTCCTCTGAGGTGATCATGCAGGTGGTGCCCACCTCGCTGGCGCCGTAGGCGTCCTTGAACACGGGGCCCCACCATTCGATCATGGCCCGCTTCACGTCCACCGGGCACTTGGCGCCGGTGTGGCTGATGGACTGCAGCGAGCTCAGGTCGTAGCGCGCCTTGACGTCGTCGGGCAGCCCCAGCAGACGCACGAAGTGGGTGGGCACCATGACGCTGCTGCCGATGCCGTACTCGGCGATGGCGCGCAGCGTCTTCTCGGCGTCGAACTTGGCGAGAATGACCGACGGCACGCCGGCGGCCAGCAGCCGCGCCCCGGACAGCGGCCCGGTGTGATACATGGGGCCGACCACCAGATGCCGGCCGAAGTCGGCCATGGGGCTCTGGGCCAGGGCGGCCAGATGCTCGCCCACGGTATCGCCGCCCGCAAACATGGTCGGCGGCAGCTCGGTGCCCTTGGGCCGGCCCGTGGTGCCGGAGGTGTAGAGCAGGTTCGGCCGCGGCCGCACGCTCTCGTCGGCGGGCCCGCCCGACTGTGCGCCCAACCACGACTGCCATGCGATCACGCCGTCGGCGTCGGCCCAGCCGATCACCGTGTGCACCTGGGACTTCGCGGCGGCGGCGACGCCGCGCTCGGCCGTCTCGGGCCCGACGAACAGCACCCGCGCGCCGGAGTCCTCGAGAATGTAGGCCACCTCGTCGGCGGTGAGATGGAAGTTCACCGGCACCACCGAGGCGCCGGCGATCAGGCCGCCCAGGTTGGCGAGCGCGGTTTCGGCCGCGTTCTCGGCGAACACGGCGATGCGGCGCGCCGGCCCCAGGTCCAGATCGGCCAGGCCGTTGGCCACCCGGTTCAGGGCATCGTCCACGTCGCCCCAGGACAACGCCTTCACTTCGTCGCGCAGGGCGATCTCGTCGGGGCGCTCGGCGGCCAGTCTGCTGGCGAATGCGGGCACGTTCGGTCTCCTGTCTCTGGTGTCGGCAGGGGGCGGGCTCCGCCCCGCCTGGCTACAGTCCTTTCTTGCCGGCCTCGCGGAACATCGGCTGATATTCGTCGAAGGCGGGCGGGTTCGGCGTCGAGCCGGTGGTGATGCCGGCGTCCGTGGTCAGGCAGTGACCGTTGGTGTAGCCGGATTCGTCGCTGGCCAGCCACAGGGCGGCGTTGGCCACGTCCTCGGCAACGCCGGCCCGACCCGCCAGGGGCGAGTTGGCCGCCAGCGCCTTCTTGGCGCCTTCGATGTCGTTCGGATCGCCGGTCATGACGTTGGCCACCATGGCCGTCGCCATGCCCGCCGGGGCGATGGCGTTGACGCGGATGCCGTAGCGGCAGAGCTCCGCGCCCACGTTCTTGGTCATGCCCACCACCGCGTGCTTGCAGGCTGCGTAGGCATGCGGCCCGAGGCCGCCCATGATGCCGGCGGTGCTGGCCATGCTGACGATGGCGCCGGAGCGTCGTGGCTTCATCACCCGGGCGGCATGCTTCATGCCGTAGAAGACGCCGTGCAGCAGCACGTCGACGGTAGCCTTCCACTCCTCGGCCGGGGTGGTGTCGATGGGGCCGACGGCGCCGACGATGCCGGCGTTGTTGAACATGACGTCGAGCTGGCCGAAGCGGCTGACGGCCAGGTCTACCAGGGCGGCGACCTCGTCCTCGCGGGTCACGTTGCACACCGCGAACGCGGCATGGTCACCGAGCTCGCGCAGCAGGGCTGCAGCCGGCGCCTCCTGAATGTCTCCCAGCACCACCCGGCAGCCTTCCGCGACGAAGCGCCGCGCGGCCGCCGCGCCGAAGCCGCTCGCCGCGCCGGTGATCACCGCGACCTTGCCCGCCAACCGATCGCCCATGAGCCTTCCTCCCCCTGGTTTCGAGGCGAGAGATTGAAGCCTATCGCGGGAAACCAGTCAAACCTGCTGGTTTTCCTCGGCTACTTGGCATCCGCCTGGACACGGGTGCCCCGCGCCACCAGCCGGTGGCGGCTGATCTTCCAGGCGCCGTCGATGCGGCGCATGTCGGTGACGTAGGTGGCCCACAGGGTGAGGGTCGTGTCCGGCGCATCCTTCATGTAGTGCAGCGCCTGCACGTCGGTGCGGCAGTGGGCGGTGTCGCCGTCGATGGTGGCGAGCTGCGGCCCCAGCATGTGCTGGGTGGGGCCGTAGCGCTTCAGGGCATCGGTCACGTAGGCGGTCCAGGCATCGCCGCCGTGGATGTCCTTGTCGCCAAAGCCGAGCACCTCGACGTCGTCGGCGAAGCACGAGCGGTACAGGGTCATGTCGCGCTCATCGACGCCGGCAGCGTACTTGAGCATGACGTCCATCAGGGCGATCCGATCGGCGACGTACTGTGAGTCCATGAATCCCTCTCCCGGCTGCGGTGCTTCCCAGCAGAATGGCCAGCCCATCGAGGGCGGTCAATCCTGTGGGATTCGAGAGCGCACGCGTGGTGCGCCTCCATCAGTGACTGCCGTTGGCATGGATCAGCCCAAGCTGGCAGGCCAGCGCCACCGCCTGCGCGCGGTTGCGGGCGCCCAGCTTGCCCATGGCGTTCTCGACGTGGAAGCGTGCCGTGGTGGGCGAGCGGTGGATGAGCGCGGCGATCTCGCCGTCGGTGCGCCCCAGCGCCACCCAGGTCAGGCACTCGATTTCGCGCTCGCTGAGCGGCGTCGCGGAGGGCTCCTGGGGCTCGTCCTGGCGCCCGGCGTAGACCAGATCCATGAACCGGAACGCCGCCAGCCGCAGCAGGTCGCCGTGCTGCTCGAGAATCTGGTTGAGGTCGATGTCCGGGTTGCGCGTGGTCCAGGTCACCGAGCCGACGCCGCACCGTGGCAGGTGCACGGGGACGCTGATGCCGCCAGCGATGCCGCGCTCGGGGGTCAGGTGCCACGAGCGTCCGGAGCGGCCGCCGAGCTCCTCCGCGAGCGCCGTCATCTGTGCCGACGTCCACGAGAACGGCCGCGTCGTCAACCGGGACACGGCGCCGACCGGGCTCACCCGATGCAGGCCCTGTTCCACCCAGTCGCGCTGGAAGTCACGCTCCCAGCCGAACACCTCGGACAGCGCGGCGCCGTCCTCGGCGGCCAGCAACCGGCGCTGGGAGTAGTCGTCGACCACGGCCGGGTGGGTCAGCCCGAGTTCCAGGCCGATGCCCTTGATCTGCGCGCTGGCGGTTCGCAGGTCGGTGGCTTCGGTCAAGCGGCGATAATGCTGCTGCAGGCGCCCGGCGAGGTCTGTGGTCACGGCTTTCCCCTGCGCCGTTGCAGAGCGGGAAGCCTAAGCGCTCGCCCGGCCTCGGGCAAGCGATTGCTTGGAACGGCCGCCGTCGGCCATGGCCGCCCCATCAGCGGCTGCGCCGGCGCATGGCTTCGCGGTCGTAGAGCGCATCTTCCGGCTTGCGGGCGCCGAGGATCATCTTGCTGTCCCGGAACGACGCGTCCGCGGCCGGCAGATCGCGCACCCAGTCCACCAGCTCGCAGCGGTAAGCCATCTTCCAGACCCCGTTGCGGCGCTCGTAGCGATCGACGTAGCGGCCGCTGATGAACAGGTCGCGCGCCTCGCCGGCGTCGTTGCTGAGCCGGTGGAAGGCCTGGTAGTACACCTCGCCGAAGGCCTCGTCGCCATCCAGCTCGATCTGCACCTGGCCGATCATGTGATGGTTGGCGCCATGGGGGCGCAACGCGTCCTGGGCGAACGCCACGAACCCGTCGGGGCCGCCCTCGTAGATGCCGTACGAGCACCAGGCGTCGTCCCAGAACACCGAACGGTGGGCCTCCGGGTCGAGACGGTCCTGGCCCCGCATGTAGGTGGACGACAGATCGCGGATCTCCTGCAGGTCGGCCAGGCGGCGGACCATCTGGTCGGTGATCTGATCGGTGATCTGTTCGGATTGGGGGTCGGTCATGCTCTAGTCTCCAGTGGACGGTGCGGCCGGGGCTCGCGGCGGCGCCAGCTCGAGTGCGTCCGCCGCGGCCAGGCTCGCGGCATAGTGGCGGCGGCACAGCCACAGGCACAGCGAGCCGCAGGCCCCGAAGACCAGGGTCAGCGCGATCAGCGAGTAGCGCACGCCGTCCGCCTGGGGGAATACCTGCTCGTTTACCAGCCCGGCCAGGGGCGGGCCCAGCATCATGCCCAGCGAGATGACGAACATGTACACGCCGGCGACGGTGGCGCGCATCTGCGGCGGCGTGATCACCGGCAGCGCGCCGAAGGCCAGCCCGAAAGGTGAGTTGACGAAGAACAGCGCCGGCGCGTAGAGCACGAATGCCAGGGTCGGGTTCGGCATGAGCTGAATGGCCAGCACCAGGGGAATGCCTGCGGCGCCGCCGATCAGGCCGGCCAGCACGTTGCCGTCCTGGCGGCCGCGCCGGTTCAACCAGCCGGCCAGCAGGCCCGCCCACACCGCGCCGAAGGGGGCGCAGACCAGGAAGATCCAGCCGAAGATCTGGGCCGCGTGCGCCGGCGCCAGGCCGTGCACGCGCGAGAAGAACGGCACGGTCCAGAACACGAAGGCGAAGCCCATCAGCGCGAACGACAGGAAGCCCAGGTGATGCAGCACGAAGGTGGCGGCGTTGCGCCGGTAGAACGCGCGGATCTGGGCGAACGAGGCCTGACTGCTGCCGGTGATCGGGTCTAGAACCAGGCGCCGTACCGGCTCGCGGATCAGCAGCATGACGGCGGCCAGCAGGATGCCGGGGGCGCCGACGTAGATGAACGTCTGCTGCCACGGTGCCAGCTCGCCGACGATGGGCAGCACGGGCAGCGGCCGCTGCTCGACGAAGGCCAGCACCATGCCGACCACCACGAAGGCGAGGCCGGTGCCGATGATGGCGCCGGTCTGGAACACGCTCAGCGCCAGCGGAATTCTGTCCCGTGGGAAGTAGTCGCTGACCAGCGAGTTGGTCGCCGGCACCAGCGTGGCCTCGCCGACGCCGACGCCGATCCGGGCGGCGAGCACGGTCCAGAAGCTGCGGGTGAGGCCGCAGGCGATGGTCATGAGGCTCCACACGAAGATGCCGGCGGCGATGATGTGCTTGCGGCTGTAGCGATCGGCCATGAGCGCCAGGGGCAGCGCGGCGATCGCGTAGAACACGGCGAAGATGCCGTACAGCAGGCCGATCTGCGCGTCGCCGACGCCCAGGTCGGCCTTCATGGCATCGGCGACGATGGCCACCACCTGGCGGTCCACGTAGGAGATTGCCGAGGCCAGGGCCAGCACGGCCACCACGAACCAGGCATAGCCCGTGCTCGGATAGGGGGCGGCGCCGGCGCCCGTCGCGGCGGCGGGGGGCGCTTCGGCTGCCGATGCGGCCGGGTCTGCGGCGGCTGCGCCGGTGGCGGGTATGGACATGATCTGCTTTGCTGTCTCGTCAGCGGGCGAGCAGCTTGTCGAGCGGATCGTCGGGGTGGCGCGCGCCCCTGGCCAGGCCGTCGAAGGGCGGCCCGTCGAGAATGGCGGTGGCCGGCGCGTTCTGATTCCAGTCCATCACCACCTGCCGATGCAGGATCTTCCACACCCGGTCGCGCCGCTCCATGGTGTCCAGGTAGCGGCCGAGGTAGGTCATCTCGGTATCCGGCGCGCCGTCGCCGGCGCGGTAGTGATAGGCGGTGACGTACGTCTCCACCAGCGCACGGTCGCCGCGGAACTCGATCAGCGTGTTGGTCAGCGAGTGCTGGGTGCGCGCGTAGGCGCGTATGGCGCCCGGCAGCATCGCGCAGAACTCGTACGCGTTGCCGTTGAAGCCGCCGTAGGCGACGGTGGCGTCGGGCCAGTAGGCGCCCTTCAGGGTGGCTTCGTCGGCACGGTCGACGCCGCGGCTGTGCCTGGCCAGAACCTCCTGAATCGCCAGACGATCGGCCACCTCGGCCGCCGTCGGCACCCGGCCCGTCTCGTCTGCTTGCTGTTCGGCCATCGCCTCTCCCCCAAGATGCCGCGCGCGGCATTGCAGAAACCGTCCGGCACGATTGTTTTGGCCGGGGGCCTGGAAGTCAACCGGCGTCGTCGCTAGGGAGCCCGCAGCGGCTCCCGGCCGTCCCACCCCAGGGCGGCTTCGCGAACCAGGCGGTAGAAGCCCTCGAGCGCCTCGCCCGGCTCGTAGAGCTCGATCAGGTGCCCAAGCGTTGCGGTGGCGTCCACGAAGGCGAATGCCACCCCGGTGCGGGTGCGGGCCCGGGTGGCCAGGGGCATGCCGAGCCGTTCGTGGTCGTCGATGGCGCGCTCCAGGTCCGGCACGAAGAAGGCCAGGTGGTGCAGACCCTCCTGCCCCGGCGCGAAGAGGTCGCGGAAGGGCGATGGCCCGTCGTCGTCCTGCTGCACCAGCTCCACCATGACGTCGCCCCACTGCCCGTAAGCGGATGAGTGCACGAATCCGCACGGCTGGCCGCGATGGGTCGCCGACTCGAGCTCGATACGATCGATCACGTAGAACGGGCCGGCCCCGAAGCGCTCGCTGAAGCGCCGCGCGCTGGCGCGGATGTCGGTCACGAAGTAGGCGATCTGCACGGGTCCCGAACGTGACGGCATGGGCTGGGCCCTCGCGATGTCGGCGGTGGCCCAGATTAAAACAGTCAAAATTGACGGTAAACAGGCCGACGTTCCATACTTCCGGCTCGGCGAGGGAGAGACCGCAATGACCTATGACCTGACCAAACCGGCCGACAGCGACCTGGCGCCCGGTGCGGCCCGATGTCCGGGGCCGAGCACGCGCGACATCATTCTGAAAGACGCCGATCGCGTGCCTGCACCGCTGGTGGCGGAGTCGTACCGGTTCCTCGGCGACGACGACGTGCCGTTCTCGCGCTACACCTCCCAGGCGTTCTTCGACGCCGAGATCGACAAGCTGTGGTCACGCACCTGGCAGTGGGCCTGTCGCGAAGAGCACATACCGAAGCCGGGTGACTACTACGTCTACGACGTCGGCCCGTACTCGGCGCTGGTGGTGCGCGACCGCGGCGGCGAGATCCGTGCGTTCGCCAACTCGTGTCCGCATCGTGGCATGCAGTTCTGCGAGGCGGGCACGTCCGGCAAGGGCAAGCAGTTTCTGCGCTGCCCGTTTCACGGCATGACATGGAACCTGGACGGCTCGCTGCGCGAGATTCCGTGCCGGTGGGACTTTCCCCATGTCGAAGACGATCAGTTCGGGCTTACCGCGCTGCCCACCGGCACCTGGGGCGGCTTCGTGTTCGTCAGCTTCGATCGCGATGCCGAGCCTCTGGAGTCGTTCCTCGGCGTGCTGCCCGAGCACTTCGCCGCCTGCGCCTGGCCGCTGGAGGATCGCTACGTCCACCTGCACATGCACAAGGTGCTGCCGGGCAACTGGAAGATGTGCATGGAGGGCTTTCTCGAGGCCTACCACGTGCTGGCGACCCATCCGGAGGGGCTGCGTACCGCCGGCGATGCCAACGCCCAGTACGACGTCTTCGGCAAGAACGTCAGCCGCTTCCTGCACACCATTGCCTACCCGAGCCCGCACCTGCCGAAGACGCTGAGCGAGCGCGAGCTGTTCGCCGCGCTCGGCCATGATCCGGACGAGCTGCCGGAGGGGGTGGGCGCCCGCCAGCGCCACGCCGACCTCATGCGGCAGCGCCTTGGCGCCGAGTTCGGCGTCGATCTGTCCGGCGTCAGCAACAGCCAGATGCTCGACTCCATCGAGTACTTCCTGTTTCCGAACGCATGCTTCTTCCCCGGCATCAACATCCCGCTCATCTACCGGTTCCGGCCGCTGGACGTCGACCACTGCATCCACGAGATCATGATGCTGCGGCCGCTGCCCGAGGACGGCTCGCGGCCGCCGCCGGCGGAGGTGGTGCACCTCGGCATCGACGACTCCTACCAGGAGGTGGCATCGTTCGCGGCGACCGGGCTCGCCTACGTGCTCGACCAGGACACCGACAACTTCCGCCGTCAGCGCGCCGGCATGAAGGCGTCCCTGAAGCCGGGGCAGACGCTCGGCAACTATCAGGAAGTGCGCATCCGCCACTTTCATCAGACCCTGGACGAGTACCTCGGCCGATGAGCCCGGCGTCCGCGGCGCGGGCCGGCTGAGGCCCGGTGGCCCCGGCCGGCTGCCGGTCAGGCGATGGTGGTGTTCAGGTGCCGGCTCATGTCGCCGACGTTGTCGATCAGCACGCGCCGCTCGGCCAGGGCCCAGCCGCGCAGCGACATCTGAAAGCGGTCGTGATAGCGGCCGCCGGCAACGATTTCGTTGCGGCCGTCGATGGTCTGGTAGGCGGTGAAGTAGCTGCGCACGTCGGCGCCGGTGAGCGGGGCGTCGAACTGGCAGCGGACGTTGGTGGTGACGTGGCGGGTGCGGGGCGTGCAGTGGCCGCGCCGGTACTCGACCTCGTTACCCTCGGCGTCGTAGAAGCGGATGATGCTGCGATAGTGATCGGCGATCTCCGTGCCGCCCTGCAGACGGGTGCCGTCGGGCAGCACGAGCACGCAGCCGCCGAGCACGTTCGCCAGCATCTCCATGTCGCCATCGTCGACGGCCTCCGCGTAGCGGTACAGCACGTCTTCGATGGCAATGCGGGCCTGGGTCAGATGCAGGTTGCGTTCCATGTGTCTGTCTCCTTGTGAATCTCAATTCTCGACCAACTGAGGGGGAATCATGACCATTGAAGAGCTGCTCGAGATCGAAGCCATCAAGCAGATGCGTCATCTTTATTCGCACTACTACGACGGCAACATGCTCGACGAGCTGGTCGACATCTTCACCGACGATGCCGTGTGCGAGTTCGGCGAGGCTTTCGGTGGCGACTGGGTCGGCAAGGCCCAGATCCGCGAGCGCTACCACGACTTCCTGATCGGCAGCGGCCGCGCCGTGCACTCGCAGATGCACGCCGTCACCAATCCCTGGATTCGTCTGCATGGCAGCGATCTGGCCTATGGCCGCTGGTACCAGCTCAACCTCAACGTGGCCGAGGGCGCCGAGAACCCGCTCACCCTGTTCGGCATCTACGACGACGTCTACCGGAAGGTGGCGGGGCAGTGGAAGATCCACCGCACCCGCATCGACTTCCTGTGGCCGCGGCGCGAGTTCTACGGTCAGCGCCAGTGGCCGCCGGCCGGTTGAGCGGCGCCGGCTAGCGGCTCTCTTCGGCGTTCAGAATCTGGTAGACGCGCTTTCTGAAGAACCAGCGGCCGTCGCGCTTGACGTAGTCGTCGGTGTACTGACCGGTGATGTTGCGCTTGACGCCGTCCTTCTGGTGCAGGAACTCCTGCTGATACCAGGTGCCCCGGGCCTTGTCGCCATCGACGACGATGGGGCCCGCGGAGGCGAAGAAGCCGACGAACGAGAAGGCCGACATGGCCCCCTGCCAGCGCTCGACGACGTTGTTCCGCCCATTGACGTCGCCAAGGCCCGGCAGGGTCCAGGTGGCGTCCTCGGTCCAGTTGGCGGCCCAGGCTTCGCCGTCGAAGCGCATGACCGCATCGTTGTACGAGTCGATGAGCTCGCGAATGGCCAGACGATCTTCCAGTGGTCCGCTGCTGATCACCGTTACCCCCCTTCGAGTGCGATGTGGTTGGACAAGTCGCCGGTAGCATACCGCGCCGGGAGCGGCCAACGGAATCGATCGGGAAAAACCTGTCGAAACCGGGAGGGCGGCGGCCGCTTCCGCCGTCGGGCATGATGACGACCTCGACGGTGACCGGGGAGGGGGCCAGGTCATGGCACTGACGCACGTGCTGACGCCGATCACGATCAATGGTCTCGAGATCCGCAACCGCGTGGTGCGCACGGCCCACGGCACCAGCCTCGGGCATGGCGATCTCTCTGACGACCTGATCGCCTACCACGAGGCCCGTGCCCGGGGCGGCGTCGGCCTGTCGCTGCTGGAGGCTTCCAGCGTGCACTGGAGCGGCCCCATGACGCTGCACGCCTGGGACGACGCGGTGGTGCCGCGCTATGCGGCGCTGATGCGGCGGCTGCGCCCGCACGGCATGCGCATGTTTCTGCAGATCAATCACATGGGCGCCTTCGGCGGCGCGCCCTGGCAACGGCCCTGGTCGGCGTCCGAACTGCCGTTGCCGGGTTCGGCGATGCAGTCCCATGCCATGTCGGCGGCCGACATCGACGAGCTGGTGGCCGCGTTCGCGGCGGCGGCGCGACGTGCCCGCGACGGCGGCCTCGACGGCGTCGAGGTGCACGCGGCCCACGGCTTTCTGATTCAGCAGTTCATCTCGCCGGCCTGGAACCGGCGTGACGACGACTATGGCGGCAGCTTCGAGAACCGCATGCGCTTCTACCTGCGGGTGCTGGCCGCGGTGCGTGACGCCGTGGGGCCCGACTTCGTGGTGGGAACCCGGGTCGGTCCCCATGACTTCCCCGGCGGCCTGAACGTCGACGAGCACGTCGACATCGTCCGCCGGGTGCTGCAGGAGCGCTTGATCGACTACCTGAACGTATCCCACGGCAGCGCCCTGAACAGCCACAAGATCATCGGCGCCATGCACGAGGACACGGGCTACGAGCTGGCCTCCAGCGTGCCCATCACCCGGCTCACCGACCTGCCCACCCTGGTCACCGGGCGCTTCCTGAGCCTGGCCGACGCCGATCGCGTCATCGCCGCCGGCGACGCCGATCTGGTGGGCATGACCCGGGCGCACATCGCCGATCCCGATCTGGTGCGCAAGACCGTGGCCGGGCGTAGCCACGAGGTTCGGCCCTGCATCGGCTGCAACCAGGGCTGCGTGGGCGGCCTTGCCAAGGGCCGGATCGGCTGCGCGGTGAATCCGGCCGCGGGGTGGGAGCGGATCCTGGACGAAGCGCTGGTGACCCGGGCTTCGGCACGGCGTCGGGTGCTGGTGGCCGGCGGCGGTCCGGCCGGTCTCGAGGCGGCGCGTCTGGCGGCGCTGCGTGGCCACGCGGTGACGGTGGTGGAGGCGGCCGGCCGGCTCGGCGGCAAGGTGGTCGCGGCTCGCCAGGCGCCGCGGCATGCGGACATCGGCCGCATCGTCGACTGGCTGGCGGCGGAGATCGACCGGCTGGGTGTCAGCGTGCGCCTGGGCCGGGCGGTCGATGACGCGCTGCTGGCTGAGCTTGCGCCCGACGCGCTGGTGGTGGCCACCGGCGCCGCCTGGCAGGCCGCGCGCCCCGGGTCGACGCCGCTGGGCGACGCGCCGCCGCACGTGCTGTCGGCCGAGGCGCTGCTTACCGGGCAGCACAACGCCGTCGGCCAGAGCGCCGTGGTGGTGGACGAGGTGGGCGGCTACGAGGCCATCGGTGCCGCAGAGTTCCTGGTGACCCAGGGCGTCCGCGTCACGTTTGTGACGCCGCTGGACGCCTTTGCGCCGCTGCTGGTGGCGGCCGGCGTAGCGCGCCCGGCCTGGGAGCGGTTGTCCGCCAGTGGGCGGTTCCGCCTGGTGACCCGCGGACGCCTGGTGAGGGCGGCAGCCGGTCAGGCGGCGGTTGCGTCTCTGGACGGCTGGCCGGATCTGACGGTGCCGGCCGATACCCTGGTGCCCGTGAGCGCCGGGCATCGTGATGAGGCGCTGGCGGCGGCCGCCCGGCAGCGCGGCATCGAGGTGCACGTGGTGGGCGACGCTGCCGGTGCCGGGCTGCTGCCCGGCGCCATCGAGTCGGGCCACCGGGCCGGGCGGTCGCTGTGAGGCCGACGCGCTGCCCGGCGCCGGGACTTCAGCCGGGCACCATCCGCGGTCGGTAGATGGGCAGCGGCTCGACCTCGCGGTAGTGGGCGTCGAGTTCGGCCACCGTCCACGGCGCCTCGTGGAAGGTGACGTGGCGCTCCTCGGGGTGGGCCCAGAGCGCCGTCTTGCGGCCGTTGAAGGTGAGGCACTGGCCGTTCAGGTGTGCGGCGCCGTCGCTGGCCAGCCACACCAGCCCCGTCGCCACTTCTTCGGGCTTGCCGAAGCCCATCTGCACCGGCGCCGGTGCGGTCTCACCCTTCGCCGCGGCGGCCTCACGCGCCCGCTCGAACACGACCTGGGTCATATCGGTTTCGGCGATGGGCCACATGGCGTTGGTACGGATGCCGTAACGGCCGAACTCGAGGACGGCCGTGCGCAGCAGGCCCATCATGCCTTCCTTGGCGGCGGCGTAGTTGCCCTGGCCGAATCCGCCCGCCAGGCCCGAGCCCGACATGATCTGGATGATGTGGCCGCCGCCCTCGCGCATGGCGAGGGCGGCGTGCTTGGTGCACAGGAACGCGCCGCGCAGGTGCACGGCGACCACCGCGTCGAAGTCGTCGGCCGACATCTTCATCAGCGTGCGGTCGCGGACGATGCCGGCGTTGTTGACCATCACGTCGATGCCGCCGAAGCGCTCGACGCAGGTGCTCACCAGCCGCTCGCAGACGTCCTCCTCGGCCACCGAGCCGGGCACCGCGACCACGCTGCCGCCGGCGCCGGCAATGACCGACTCCACCTCGGCCAGGGCCTCCTGATTGGTGCCGTTGATCACCACCCGCGCGCCGGCGGCGGCACTGGCGATGGCGAAGGCACGGCCGAGGCCGCGTGACGAGCCGGTGATGACGATGCGTTTTCCGTCGAGTGTGGGCACTGTGGCTTCCTGCTGTTGGCTGTCGGAACCCTAATGGGCGTGGTGGCGCAATGCAACGGCGGTGCGCCGGTTGGTATCGAGGGTCTAGTGGCCGTGGCGAATCGTGCCACAATGGCCGGCGTTGCAATCGAACGAGGGGAGACGGCATGCGGCTCGACGGGCTCGACGGCAAGGTGGCGGTGATCACCGGCGGCACCCGCGGCATCGGCCGCGGCATCGCCGAGGCGCTGCTGGGGGAGGGCGTGCGCGTGGTGTTGAACGGGCGGTCGCCGGACAAGGGCCGGCAGGCGCTCGCCGAGCTGGGCGCCGGAGACAGCGCGCACTTCATTGCCGGCGACGTGCAGCGCCAGAGCGACGTGGAGGCGCTGATCGACGGGGCCATTGCGCGTTACGGCCGCGTTGACATTCTGGTGAACAACGCCGGCGGCTCGTCCGGCTTCGCACCGGTCGCCGAGCTCAGCGACCAGGCCTGGATCGAAGCCCAGAACTGGATCGTCAACGCCACCTTCTGGGCCACCCGCCGCGCCCTGCGCGACATGGTGACGCGGCGCTGGGGCCGCATCATCAACATCTCGTCGGTGGAAGGGCAGCGGGTCAACAAGCCGGCGGTCGCCCACTACGTCACCTGCAAGCATGCCATTCACGGCTTCACCAAGGCGGTGGCGTTCGAGTATGGCGCGCAGGGCATCACCTGCAACGCCATCTGCCCGGGCGCCGTGGAGACGGACCTGATGAGGGACAACGGCCCTGCGGCGGCGGCGGCGGCGGGCATGAGCTACGAGGCGTTCCTGGAGGGCTATGCCGAGCAGGCGGCCATCAAGCGCCTCACCACGCTCGACGACCTGAACGCCATGACGCTGCTGATCGCGTCGGCGCAGGGCGGCGGCATCACCGGCGCCATCCTCGACGTGCACGGCGGCACGGTGCTCTAGCCGGGGCTGACGCTCAGGCCATCTGCCGGGTGAACGTCGCCAGGTCGAAGTAGTCGCGCCAGGCGGCGATCCTGCCGTCGCGCAGCTCGAAGGTGCCCATCACCGGCACCGCCAGGTGCTTGCCTCCCGGCATGTCGAATTCGTCCAGGCGTTCGGTGAGCACGCGGTCACCGTTCTCGGCGATGCTGATCACCTCCCAGCGCACGGCCAGCGGCTGCATGCCCCTGATCACGGCGCTGGCTGCCGCCTTGCCTTCGATTCTGTCCATGGGAATGTTGTGGTAGACCACGTCGTCGGTCAGCAGGTCTTCCACGGCGTCCCAGTCCATGCGGTTCCAGGCGTCGATGAACGACATCACCAGGTCGGTATTGGTCATGCTTCAGGCTCCTCTCAGATCGGCCATGGTACGCACCGGATCGCGGCCGTCCCAGTCGCGGCAGCGGTCGGCGATGAGATCGAACACGGCGGCGATCTCCGGCTTGTACTCCACCACCTCGAGCATGCAGCCCATGAGCGGGCGGGTGTCGTAGTAGCCAAACCGCGCGTTGCCGGTGCGGCCGAGGTTGGCGGCCGGGTAGCCCAGGTGCTCGAAGTACTCGGTGTCGGCGTCTATGTCGTGGGTCCACACGCACATGTGATGGAAGCCCATGCTGCCGGCCGGCACGCTGTCGCGATAGGCGCAGGGCGCATCGGTGGTGGGCTCGATCAGCTCGATCTGCACCGGCCCCGCCTGGCAGAGGGCCACCTTCATGGCGAGCCGGCTCGGACGTCCGCGGTAGCTGACGTCGGTGAGCGCGGGGCCGTGCTCGGCGACGAAGAATGGGCCCACCCCCATCTCGGCGGTCCAGCGGCGCATGGCCGCGTCGAGATCGTCCACCACCCAGGCGTTCTGGAACACGGTACGATCGGTGGGTCGTTGGATCATGGTCTGTCCTCCGGATGCGGCCACGATAGCCCGGAAGGAGGAAGCGGCCGGGCGCCGCTTCCCCCGTGCTCCTGGATCACTCCAGGCTGTAGGTCACCTGGGCCGTGATCAGCCGCGGCATGCCGATCTGACCAGTCAGATCGCCCACCGAGCCCAGTGGCTTGTCCTGGATGCTGGTCACGTAGATCTCGTTGGCGCAGTTCGAGCAGATCAGCGCGAACGACCACGGTCCGCCCTGTTGGTAGAGCCTGGCCGACAGGTTGCTGACGGTGCGCGACGGCGTCGCCGTGTTCGGCTGCCGGCGGGTCTTCTGGCCCTTGTCGTGATAGATCACGTCGGCGGTCAGCTCCACACCCCAGCCGGGACGGAGCTGCGCGCTGTAGCTGGCGCCGACGTTCACCTGAAACGGCGGGCCGCCGTAGCGCTCGCCGGAGAGGTCCTGGATGCGCGCGTCGTCGGCGCGGATGTAGCAGCCGGGCGGGCCGCTGCCGGTGGCCTGTCCAGTGTAGCACTGGGCGTCCTCGAACTCGTCGAACTCGAGCCGCGTGTACAGGGCGCCGAGACGGAGCTGCAGTGTCTCGGTAGCCTGGAAGATGCCCTGGATCTCGATGCCCTCGTTGGTGGCCACCGCCGCGTTCTGGGTCGAGAAGGTGGTGGTCACGGGGTCGAAGACGGCCACCTGCAGGTCCTCGTACTCGTAAGCGAACAGGGTGATGTCACCGCTCAGGCGCTGATCGAGGAAGTAGCCCTTCACGCCCACCTCGAAGCCCTCCACCTCCGTCTCCTCGAACACGAAGTAGTCGTCGATCACCGACTGGGGCTCCGCGGAGAGGTTGGGCACCGTGCCCGGGTTGGAGATGCCGAACGACTGAAAGCCCGTCTTGTAGGCGGCATAGACCAGCAGGTCGTCCTGGGGCTTCCAGCTCACCGTCAGCTCCGGAGACGTGTTCTGCGACTCGCCCTCGGGAGAATAGAAGATGCCGCCGGGCGAGAAGCCGAGGCCGCGCTCGTAGAGGTTGCCGCCGAACGAGTCGCGCTGCTCGTCGGTGTAGCGCACGCCGCCGGACACCGACCATTGCTCGGAGAGCTGGTAGTCGAAGCTGCCGAACACCGACCAGCTCTCGATATTGTTGTCCCAGTGCTGGTGGTAGTTGATGAAGCTGCCCTGGTAGGGCCCGGGGTCCGGGTTCGGCATGAAGCCCGGCGGGTAGAAGGCCTGGGGCAGAATCTGCACCGGCGCGTCCAGGTCGCGCTCCATGTCTTCGTAGAAGCCGCCGAGCATGAAGTTGAGCGGCCCGTCGAAGCTCGACTGCAGCCGCAGCTCCTGGGTCCAGCTCTTGCCCGACTCACCCTGCTTGGAGATCACCACGGCGTAGCTCGTGTAGTCGTAGTTGGTGTACTCGCGATGCCGGTAATCCCAATGGCCGGTGACCGAGGTCAGGCTGAAGTCGCCGAGGTCCCAGTTCAGCTCCAGCGTCTGGATCTCGTTGGTCGCGCGGTTGAAGAACCGGGTGTCCTCGTCGATGAACGGGTGGGCGTTGGCGATGGCGGCCGCCGGCAGCGCCCCGTTGCGGCGCAACCGCGGGCCGCTGGCGCAGGTCTGGGTCGGATCGGGCACACCGAAGAAGGTCGGATTCCCGCCGACACCGGCCGCGCACGAATAGAGGACGGTCAGACCGGCGTCGTTCTGCTTGGTGTAGGACCGGAACACCTTCAGCGTGGCGTCGAAGTTGTCCGCCGGCTGCCAGACGCCGGTGACCCGGACCACGCTCTGCTTCTGCTCCGGGAACTCGTCGTAGGACGCGCCGCGGGCCGGCAGATCATCGAAGTAGAGCGGGTGCGGGTCGATGGGGCGTGCCGAGTTCTTGAGGTACCCGCCCTGCATGTCCTGGCCGCGAACGGCAACCCGGAATGCGAGCCGGTCACCCACCGGGAACGACAGCGCGCCCTCCAGCACCGGGTCTTCGGTCTCGAACTCGTAGCTGCCGGTGACGAAGCCCTCCATCGGCGCACCGATCTCCGGCGTGACGCTTTCGAGCGCGATCACGCCGGCTGGGCTGTTCTTGCCGAAGAACAGCGCCTGCGGGCCTTTGAGCACCTGCACCGACTGCACGTCGAAGAAGCCGACGTCGAGCACGTGACCGCGGGTGAACGACATGCCGTCCATCACCAGCGATACCGGCTGGTCGGCGCCGTAGTCCACGGCCAGGTTACCGACGTTGCGGATGTAGATGCTGCCACCGGCGCCGCCGCCGGCGGCGTGGCTGATCTGCACGCCCGGAATTCGCGACGTGAGCTGTGCCAGGTCGCGCGTGTGGTAGCGTTCGATCTCCTCCTGGGTGAGCGCCGAGATCGACACCGGCGTGTCGATCATGCGCTCCTCCCGTTTGCGGGCCGTGACCACCACCTCCTCGATCATGCCTCGCGAGCGCTCCGCCTGCGAAGTCGCCGCCACGGCCGCGGCGTGGCCGCCCAGCGCCCAGAGCGCGGCGGCTGCCGACAGCCCCAGGACTGACCGGCTGATTCCCTTCCTGTTCATTACCCCTCCCTCGGCTGCTACAGCCGTTCGATCCGTTAGCTACTCCTCGCGCTTGCAACGTCCCCCGGCCACCGAGGAACATGCTCGGCGGGCCGGGAGGAAGTCCAATGATCAAGACCTATCTGTTTCTGAAGTCGGACGGCGGCGCCGACCCGTTTGCCCAGGTGGGTGCGGCGGCGGCCGAGACCCTGTCGGCGCTCTGCCCAGCGGCGGTGGGCTACGTGCAGACGCGCGCGCTTCCGGTCCAGCTCGATAACGTCGCCACGCCGGCGTATGCGGGCGTGGCGGAGCTGTGGTTTGCGGAAGCCGCCGACGCGCTGGCTGCTGCGCAGCCCGGCCTGCTCGCGGCGCTGTGGCGCGGCGGTGCGCAGGCGGTGGCCGCGGTGCTGGTCGGGCAGGAGCGGGTGGTCATGCGCCTCCCGGAGCACCACTGGCTGCCATCCATCAAGGGCGTGTTCCCGTTCGGACGTAAGCAAGGCCTCACGGTCGCCGACTTTCAGCGCCGCTGGTGGCTGGGTCATGGCCCCATCGCGGCCCGCACCGAGCACGCGCTCGCCTACGTGCAGTGCCATCCGCTGCCGGCGTGCTACGACGGCGCGCAGCCGGACTATGACGGCGTCACCGAGCTGCACTGGCCCGACGCGGACGCCGCGCGGGCGGCCATGAACTCCCGGCAGATGCGCGAGGATCAGGCCAGGGACGCCGAGGCCTTTGCGGAGCCGGGCAGCGTGCGCCTGCTGCTCGCCGAGGAGGAGCGGGTGCTGGTGCCTTGATGCCTCTAGCCGGTGCATGGCGTCAGCGTCCGGCCTCGCGGATCAGGTCCGTCACCCCGTCCCATTCCTCGTGGGTGCGCTTCCAGCCGTCGAACAGCTCGCGGATGAGCGGCGCGTCGCCGTGCAGCTCGACGTAGCAGCCGAGGTCCTTGCGGCAGTCCATGTAGGCCACGTAGTCGCCGCCCCAGAGGGTGCAGGCGGTTGCGTAGCCGGCTTCGTTGAAGCGCCGCACCTCGCCGCTCACGTCCTCGATCAGCAGACCGATGTGGTGGAAGCCGTACTGGCCGCGGGGGTACATGTCCCGGTAGATGGACGGCGTGTCGTCGTGTTGAGCAATGAACTGAATATGGGCCGGGCCGGCCTGGCCGAAAGCGTAGCTGACGTCGGCCTCGATGGGCTCGCCGAGATATCGGAAGTCTTCGGCGATGTGGTGCCGCACCACGTGGAACGGGCCGGCGCCCACCATCTGGTTCCACTTCCGGCACGCCTCGTCGATGTCCTCGACGAAGTACGCGTACTGCCAGATCGGATGACGAATGAGGCTCATGATTTCTGCTCTCCAGGCGTGGCGGTTGACGGGTACGCCGCGTCGTCGGGACGCGGCACCGGCCGCAGCAGCAGCATGGCGGCGGCCGACGGAATCAGCAGCAGCCCCAGCACGGCCCAGGCGGGGTCGTAGCTGCCGGTGCTGTCGCGCAGGTAGCCGGCCAGCCAGGGACCGAGCGCGGCGAGCGTGGTGAACGGGCCCACCATGCCCATGACCTGACCGAAGGCGGCGACGCCGAAGCGGTGGCTGACGGCGGCGCCGAGCAGCGGTAGAAAGCCGCCGGCCGCGGTGCCCAGCAGCACCGCGATGACGATCAGGGCAGGGTAGTCGACCTCGCCCCGCATCAGCGCGAAGGTGATGGCCAGCACGCCCAGGGCCAGCAGGAACAGCCAGCGCAGGTCGACGCGGTCGGCCAGCGCGCCGAAGCCCACCTTGGCCGCCGCCATGACCAGCGCCATGATCGACACCAGGTAGGCGGTGGCGCGGGCGTCGATGCCGTGGTCGCTGGTGTAGGGGGCCAGGTTCTGCTGGGCGCCGCCGAAGGCGGTGGCCATGGGCGTGAACGCCAGCACCAGCAGCCAGAACGGACGGCTGCGCAGCAGCTCCGCCGTGGTCCAGGTCACGGCCGGCGGCTCCACCATGGGCGGCCGCGACGCGGCCGCGTCTTCGCCCGGGCGTCCGGCCTCGGCCGGCGAGTTGCGGATCAGCAGCCATACGGGCGGCACGATCAGCACCAGCACCAGTACGGCCAGCAGGTCGTTGGCATCCCGCCAGCCGAGTTCGGCCTGCAGGGTGGTCACCAGCGGCGGCATGAAGAAGCCGCCCAGCGACGTGCCGACGGTGGAGATGCCGATCGCCAGGCCGCGGCGCCGGGTGAACCAGCGGGCCGCCAGCGTCTGCGCCGCCAGCGGACCCGCCAGCAGCATGCCGGCTACCACCAGGCTGCCGTACAGAAACGAGAGCTGCCAGAGCGTCTGTGCTCGGGCGGCCAGGGCCAGGGCGAGGGCGAAGCACAGCGCGCCGGCGACGATCAGCACGCGGATCGAGGCGCGATCCATGGCGCGGCCGGCGAAGGGCGCCAGCGCGCCCATGGCTACCTGCAGGGTGATGAACACGGTCATCACCTGGCCGCGGCCGGCTCCGAACTCGGCGGACCAGGGACCCACCCAGAACGTGAAGCAGTAGATGCCGATGCCGAAGGTCACCGCCTGGAACAGCATGCCCACGGCCAGAACGTTCCATCCGTGGTACCAGGGTGTGCGCATCGGCGACCGCTCCCCTACCGACGAACGCCCACGCCGATTCCGCAGGCTCGGCGCCGATCGGAGGCAGCGGCGCTGAGAGGCGGAAGACGTCGACGGGCGCGCCGGCGCGCGCCCGGAACTGGCATGGGCATCAGATCTCTCCCTCGTGCGAATCAACGTCCGTACGCTGATTCTCTCTCTGGTACGAGCGCCTTCGATGGGCGGCCGGCGTCGTTACCCCCAACAAGCCGACGGCTCATCCAAAACCATCTGGCTTGACTGTTATCGATATCACAACAGCAAACCCCTGTCACTAGATAACCGTCAGGAGCGACGGAAATATTGCCAAGGCCCTGAAGGGGCGGTAGCGTAGGCGGCTCGTGAAGCCGGGGGAGTCGCTTCGCGACGCCGAAGTCTGCCGAACGCGGCCGCGGCGAGGTGAGGTTTTTCCGGGGGGGAGCCAGCATGTCTCAGGTTCGTGGAAAGAACGCCATCGTCACCGGCGCTGCCGTTGGCCTGGGCAATGCCTATGCCCGGGCGCTGGCCCGGGAGGGTGCCAACGTGGCCGTCTGCGACGTGCGCGAGGAGGTGCTGTCGCTGCCGGCCGAGCTCGAGGCACTCGGCGTGCGCGCAGTCGCCTGGCAGGCCGACGTCTCCGAGCCTGCCGACGTGCGACGGGTGGTGGACGGTGCCCGCTCGGCGCTCGGCAGCATCGACATCCTGATCAACAACGCCGGTGTCTGGGGCGCCAGCGTCGCCGATGACGACCTCGACAAGACCGAGGCAGATTACCGGCGCATCGTCGGCACCAACCTGAAAGGCGAGTTCCTGTTCGGCCGGGCCGTAATCCCGATCATGCTGGCCCAGGGCACGGGCGGCGAGATCGTCAACATCGCCACCGATCACATGGTCACCTGCGGGGCGCCCAACCACATCTGCCCGAAGCTGCCGTCCTGCCCCTGGAAGGACGCGCCCCGACCCACCGGCGGCGGCGACAGCATGGATCTCTACGATGCCGCCAAGTGGGGCATCAACGGTCTCACATTCGCCTGGGCCAAGGCGCTGCGGCCGCACAACATCCGGGTCAACGCCTTCTGCATGGGTGCGACCGATTCCTACATGCTGCGCTCGTTCCACAATTTCGATCCGTCGCCCGAGGAGGTCGCGTCCTGGATGTCGGCGGACGACAACGCCCAGGCCCTGATCGATCTTCTCAACGAGGGCACTGCGGGTCGCACCGGCGAGAACATGAACTTCTGCGTCGGCCGCCCGTGCCGGCTCGAGCCTTCGCTGCCGCCGATCTACGTGCTCAAGGAGGATCTCGATGTCGTTGCTTGACGGACGCGCCGCCATCGTCAGCGGCGCCGGCAGGGGGCTCGGCGAGGCATTTGCCCGGCGGCTGGCGGCAGAGGGCGCCAGCGTGCTGCTGTTCGACGTGCTGCCGGCGGTGGAGTCGGTGGCGGCCGAGATAGCCTCGACCGCGTCCGGCCGCGTGCTCGGCATGGTGGCCGACGTCGGTTGCCGCGCCGACGTCGAGGCCGTGGTCGCCCGCGCGGTGGACGCCTTCGGCGGTGTCGATCTGCTGGTGAACAATGCCGGTACCTGGCGTGACACGCCGGTGGACGGCCCCTGGGAGCAGGCGCTGGCAGACTGGGACTTCATCATGGACACCAACCTGGAAGGTCTGCTGCTGCTGTCGCGTGCGTGCGTGCCCCAGCTGCGTGCCCGGGGCGGCGGCGACATCGTCAACATCTCCACCTACTACGTGCTGCCGGCCCGCAGCGCCGGCACGAACCCGCCCAACACCGACCTCTACAACGCATCGAAGTGGGCCATCAACGGCTTCACCGACGCCTGGTCGAAGTACCTGGCCAAGGACGACATCCGGGTCAACGCGCTGTGCATGGGTGCCACCGACACGCCCATGCTGCGGGGCCTGTTCGATGGCGGGCGGCTGCCGGCGGACTTGGCCGAGGTGGTGATGCAGCCGGCCGAGATCGCGCAGCTTCTGATCGACGTGCTGCAGGACGGGCGCACCGGCGAGAACATCGGCGCCTGGGTGGGTGAGCCGGTGGCGCTGGGTCCGGTGAAGCCGCCGCACCAGCGCATCACGGGCTGAGCCGGACGGTTCCGGGCATTCTCCGGTGGCGCTCCGGACAGAACCGGTGAACCCGGTGGCAGTGAACGCGGACGACCCGCCGTGGCCGTCCCAACCCTACGCCTGGTACGTGGTGGGGGTTCTGTTCCTCGGCTCGATCTTCTCCTTCCTCGACCGCCAGGTGATCGCCCTGATGGTGGATCACATCAAGGCCGATCTGGGTCTGAATGACTTCGAGATCGGCCTGCTGCAGGGGCCGCCGTTCGGCATCTTCTACGCCACCATGTCTATCCCGCTGGCGCTGCTGGCCGACCGCCGGAACCGGCGCAACATCATCATTGCCGGGGTCACCTTCTGGAGCCTGGCCACCGCCGCCTGCGGGCTCGCCGGAAACTTCGTGCAGCTCTTCCTCGCCCGCATCGGCGTCGGCAGCGGCGAGGCGTGCCTGGCGCCGTGCGCCTACTCGATGATCAGCGACTACTTCCGGCGTCACCTGCTGCCGCTGGCCATGGCTATCTTCACCATGGGCAACCTGGCCGGCGTCGGTCTGGCCATGATCATCGGCGGTGCCGTGCTGGCCTATGCAGAGAGCCTGGGCGAGATCGTGGTGTGGGGGCTCGGCGAGATCAAGCCGTGGCAGCTCACGTTCATCGTCATCGGCCTGCCCGGGCTGCTGCTGGCGTTGCTGCTGCTGACGGTGAAGGAGCCGCTGCGGCGGGGCGCCCGGCAGGACAAGGACAGCACCAGCATCCGCGCGTTCATGAAGTTCCTCGGCGAGCACCGGCGCACGTTCGCCTGCCTGTTCGGCAGCTTCACCATGCTGGTGATGGTGGCCTACGGCAACTTTGCCTGGGTGCCCACCTTCTTCATCCGCACCTTCGGCTGGACGCCGGCGGAGGCGGGGTCGGTGTACGGCACCCTGGTGGCCGTGTTCGGCACCGGCGGCGCCCTGTTCGGCGGCGCTTTCGCGAGCTGGCTGGCTCGGCGCGGCCACACCGACGCGCCGTACCGGGCGACGCTGCTGTGCTCGGTGCCGCTGCTGCCGCTGGCGCTGTTGATTTACTGGGTGGCGCCGGACGGGCGCTGGGCCGCGGCCCTGTACGCGCCGTATCAGTTCTTGAGCGCGGTCCCTGCCGGTCTGGCGCCGGCAGCGATGATGAGCCTCACGCCCAACGAGATGCGGGCCAAGATCTCGTCGGCCTACCTGTTCTTCAGCAACTTCATCGGCCTTTCGCTGGGTGCGGCCCTGGTCGGCTTCATCACCCACAACGTGCTCGGCGACGACGCCCGGGTGGGCGACTCGCTGGCCATCGTCAACATCCTGGGAATTCCGCTGGCGGTGGTGATCATCGGGCTGGGCATGGCCAGCTTCCGGGACGGAGTGCGGCGGGCGCCGGTGATCAGAATTCGTGCCATGTCAGTTCTCCTCTGAGCAGTGTTTAGGATCGGTCGAAACGGATCATCAGGTGCGGCAGGTTGCGCAGGATGAAGCTCGGCTCCGCCTGCGGCGGCGGCTGG
>JAVJUA010000058.1:0-1745 GCA_040219935.1 Pseudomonadales bacterium
TGGGCCCCGCTCATGACGCCCTCGACGATCATCTTGGCGCGCAGCTCGAGGCTGCCCAGGCGGGCCAGCGTGGCCGGGTGCAGGTAGAGCGTGGGGTCGACGCGCTCGGAGCGCGTCGCCTGGGGCATGGGCGTGGGGCCCCCGGCTGCGGGCGATGACATGGTGCTGGGGGCGTCGGCCACGGGCGATGGTACCGGGGCCGGGCGCGCCGGGTTCGCGGGCGTGCGGCGGGTTTACCGCGGCCCGCCGGGGCGGTCCTTGTCCCACACGTCGGTGTACCAGGGCAGGGTGTTGGGCAGGTCTTCCTTGGGGATGTCCGAGACGTGGCCATCGAGCCAGCAGGTGTTGCAGCTGTGGCCGTGGCGGAAGTACTCCTCGTCCTTCTTGGCACCGTGCTGGTAGAGGTCGTTGAGCGTGTCGCCGTTGCCGTCGATCATCTGCTCGTAGCCGTCCTTGAAGACGATGAGCTTGGCCGGCTGGGTGACCTCGGTGATGCGCTTGGGGCGGGCGTCGTTGTAGCCGCCGGCCTTCCAGAGCGCCGCGTCGCTGCCCGCGCCGTTGCGGAAGACGCCGTTGAAGCAGTAGGTGGCGTAATCGAAGTTGCCCTCGGCCCCGCGGCCGGTGATGCCGTAGCGGTCGATCTCCTGGGCGCTGGGGCACTTCCACACGTCCCATCCCGAAAGGTGGCTGCGGTCGCCGATGCCCGGGGGGGTGAACATGCTGTCGTCGACGTCCACGCCGAGGTAGCTGTCGTAGAGCGCGCCCCAGTAGGCGCCCAGGCCGCCGCTGAGGCCGGGCTTGTAGTCCTCGTAGAAGGGCAGGAGCACGTTGCCCTGGCTGCCGCGTCCGCCGCGCTCTTCCATGCGCGTGGAGTAGTTCTGGCGGCTGCCGTGGTGGTACTCGTTGTGGTCGAGGGTGTAGCTGGTCCACGCCGTCATGATCTGGCGCATCTGCGAGGCGCACTTGACCTTCTTGCCGGCCTCGCGCGCGGCGCCCAGGCTGGGCAGCAGGATGCCGATGAGCAGGGCGATGATGGCGATGACGACGAGCAGTTCGATGAGCGTGAACGCGCGGGCGCGGGGCGTGTGCATGGTCGGTGGCCTCGTGGCGTGATTCGGTGTGCGATGGCGGCGTCCGTGCGCGAACGCGCCGGGTGCGTGCTGGCCGGATCATTCCTGCGCATCGTGCCATCGTCGCCCGTCGATGCACACGTTCGCGCAACCTTCGCGCGCTCTTTATGCACGCTTGCCATCGCGCTGACAGTCGCCGGCGGCGCGGCTTCTACGTTCCATCCTGATTTGTTCCACCCTCGCTTTTCCAACGCACACGGAGAGATACCCATGACACGCACCCGCACCATCGCGCTGGCCGCCGGCCTGGCGCTGGCCGCCACCGCCACGATCGCCTCGGCCCAGGAAGGCACCGAGGTCGTGATCACCCCGGCCGTCACCACCGGCGACGTCGACGCCTTCACGCTGTCGCTCGATGGCCAGTACATCTTCTTCGTCGGTTCGGTCGACGACGGCGTGAGCGGCGACCACCTGTACCGCGTGCCCATCGCCGGCGGCACGGCCGAGATCTGGAACGATCCGACGCTGCACAACGACGTCGACGAGGCGCCGATCGTGGGCCAGGACTTCGACTACTTCAAGGGCGACCAGACCATCGGCAACCCGAGCAACGAGTGGTTCCGCCTGCCCATCCCCGGCGGCGACCAGCTCCAGATCACCGACGGCACGGGCGTC
>JAVJUA010000059.1:0-5423 GCA_040219935.1 Pseudomonadales bacterium
CCTTGCCATCAACGCATTGCGACAGACCGACGCCAACGTGGTCGAGGTCATGACGGATATGCGCGAGCAGCTCGACCAGATCCGCCAGGACATCCTGCCCAACCTCCACCCCGAGGTCGGGCCCTACCTGCGCATGCGGCAGGTGTATGACGAGACGACGTACATCAGCTCGGCGATCGATCTGGTGCTCGAGAACCTGTGGATCGGCGGCATCCTGGCCGGCCTGGTCCTGCTGATCTTCCTGCGAAGCGTTCCCGCCACGCTGGTGATTGCCCTGGCCATCCCGATCTCTGTCATCGGCACGTTCCTCGTGCTGCTGGGGCTCGGGCGTACGCTGAACGTCATCTCGCTGGCAGGCCTGGCGTTCGCGGTGGGCATGGTGGTCGACAACGCGATCGTGGTGCTCGAGAACATCGACCGCCACCGCGCCATGGGCAAGAAGCCGGCCGTCGCGGCATACGAGGGCGCCAAGGAAGTCTGGGGTGCGGTGTTGGCCTCCACCCTGACCACCGTCGTGGTGTTCGTGCCCATCCTGACCATCCAGGAAGAAGCGGGCCAGCTGTTCCGCGATATCTCGCTGGCCATCGTGGGCGCGGTCTCGCTCTCGCTCATCGTCTCCCTGACGGTGATTCCCTCGGCCAGCGCGGCGTGGCTGGGCGAGCCGAGCCGACCCAAGACTCGGGCCGGGCGAGCCATCCGTTCGTTGGGCGGGCTTGCAACGCTCGGGACGGCCGCAACCGCGGCATTCGGTCGCGGCATCGCGTGGCTCATGGGCGCCTGGCGCGGCGCAACGCTGCGTCCGCTCGCCATCGTCGTGCTCACCGCGGCCAGCCTGTTGCTCTCGTGGGTGCTCATGCCGCCGCTGGACTACCTGCCCGCGGGTAACCGCAACCTGGTCTTCGGCGGGCTGCTGCTGCCCCCGGGCCTGAGCGTGGAAGCACGCACCGAACTTGCCGAGCGCATGGAGGCGCAGGTCGGTCCCTACACCACCCAGCAGATCGGCGGTACCGATGCGTCGGGCCTGCCCAAGATTCCGTATGGCTACGCGCCGGATCCCGAAACGGGCGAGATGCCCGCGTACGAACCGGTGGCGATCGAGAACTTCTTCATCGGCGCCTTCGGCACGCAGATGTTCGCCGGCGCGACCAGCGCCAACGAGCGTGTGGTGATCCCCGTTGGCCAGATCCTCACCAACACGTTCAACCAGCTCAACAGCGACATCTTTGGCGGCGCGAGCCAGGCTTCGCTCTTCGGCCGCGGCGCCGCGGGCGGCGGCACAATCGACATCGAGATCAGCGGGCCCAACCTGGACAAGGTCAAGAGCGTCGCCCAGCAGGCCTTCATGGCCGCGGCGGGCAAGTACGGGTACGGCCGCGTCCAGCCCAGCCCGGCGAACTTCACGCTCGAGCAGCCCGAGGTCCGCGCCGAGATCAACAACGTCGGGCGAGACCTGGGGCTGACCACCGAGGGCGTCGGGCTCGCCGTGCGAGGCCTCTTCGACGGCGTCTTCGTGGGCGACTACCAGCTGGACGGCGAGCAGGTGGACCTGGTGATGCTGCCCTTCGGCGGCCGGCTGGAATACATGGAGAAGATGCTCAGCATCCCCATCGCCACGCCCGCCGGTCCGGTGGTGCCCATCGACAGCGTGGTGGACATCAGACGCGGCCTGGCCCCCCAGGAGATCAGCCGCGTCGAGGAACTGCCCAGCGTCACCATCAACGTGCGCCCGCCCGAGGGCGTGCCGGTGGCCGAAGTCATCCAGGTCATCCGCGAGGAGATCATCACGCCCCTGCGCGCCAGCGGCCAGATCGACTCGACCATGCGCATCAGGATGGAGGGCACCGCCGCCAAGCTCGACGAGGTGCAGCAGGCGATGTTCGGGCTTGGCGGAGAAGCCACCAACGGCGCCGCTGCCGGCACGCCCACGCGGGCCCTGTGGATCTTCGGCTGGATCGCCCAGGTGGGCGGGCTGGCGCTCGCGGTGGTCACGCTCGCGATCGCCGTGCGCCGCAAGAAGCTCTTCTACGCCTACGGGGCCATCGGCCTGGTGCTGGTGGGGGCCATCTTCCTGCTGCTCTTCGGCGGCCTGGCCAGCTACCCGACCATGCTGACCGCCCGTTTCGTATGGGCGCTCGCGGTGGTGTACCTGCTGATGTGCGCGCTCTTCGAGAGCTTCCTGTACCCGCTGGTCATCATGTTCACGGTGCCGCTGGCCGTGGTGGGCGGGTTCGCCGCCTTGGCGTGGGTGCACGCCGTGTCGGCGGCCGACCCGACGATCGCCCCGCAGAACCTGGACGTGCTGACGATCCTGGGCTTCGTGATCCTGGTGGGCATCGTGGTGAACAACGCGATCCTGATCGTGCACCAGAGCCTCAACTTCATGGAGAAGGACCCGCTCAAGGACCCGGCGGTCGACGTCGAGCACGCCCACAAGGCCATCGCCCGCGCCACCACCAGCCGCATCCGCCCCATCTTCATGGGCACGCTCACCAGCGTGGGCGGCATGCTGCCCCTGGTGCTGTTCCCCGGCGCGGGCTCGGAGATGTACCGGGGCCTGGGTTCGGTCGTCGTGGGCGGGTTGCTGGTCAGCACGCTGTTCACGCTCCTGCTCACGCCGCTGCTCTTCAGCCTGGTGATCGACATGCGCGTGGGCGCCCGCCGGGCGCTGGCGCGCTCGCCCCGCTCGGGCGATACGCCGGTCGCGGGGGCCACGCCCCAGCCTGCGTAAGTGGTCTGCCCGGCGCGTGGTGGTGGCCAAGGATGCCCCGTGCGCCGCGTGATGGTCATCCTTGTCCTGCTCCTGGCCCTCGGGCTTGCGACGAGCATCGGCGTGGCGTGGACATCGGCCACGATGTGGCGCGGCTACGACCTGCGCAATCCGCTCACCAGCGCATGGTTCTACGAGCCGCGGGTCGAGGTGGGCCAGCTCAACCAGTGGCGCCTCGCCCAGTGGACCGACGCGACGCTGACCCGCCGATGGGGTTGGGGCTGGCGGGACGAATGGTTCACGGACCCGCGGAACGCCTACCTCCGCCGCGTCACGCTGGGCAGCGATGCCGAAGAGCGCACGTGGGGTGAGATCGACGTGCCCGGATTCAGCCGTGCGCAGCGGCCGCCGCCCGAAGAGCCCGCGCCCATCGCCCTCCTGGTCAACGCCCTGCCCAGCTTCGAGGAACGCGAGGCCGGGTGGCCCGTGCGGTGCCTGCGCGTGCGCTGGGTCGCCGGCGATGACCGGCTCGACACGCCCGGCGAGCGCATCCGCGGCGGCGTACTCGCGTCGTATTGGGTGTACCCGTGGGGCTCGACCTCGTTCGACGCCTCGATGCTGCACTGGGACACCGAGGACGAGCACGCCATCCCACTGACGCCCATGTGGGCGGGGCTTGCGGTCAACGCCGTGTTCTGGGCTCTTGTCTGGCTGGCCATCCTGCAAATGCTGATGCTGCCGGTGCACCTGTGGCTGCGCTGGCGCACCGGGCGGCGCGCGGGCCGGGGCCGGTGCCTGCGCTGCGGGTACGACCTGGGCGCCGTCGACGACCCGACCGTGACATGCCCGGAGTGCAACACCCAGTGGGGAACCAAGCCCCGGCGGGTGCTGCGCGGCATGATCGTCCTGCCAGTACTCGCCCTGCTGCTGGTCGTGGGCTGGGTCGCCGCCGTGGGCGCCCAGCGCATCGCCACGGCCGAGCGCCTGCCGCCGATGCACCGGGCCGCGGCCGAGGGCGACGCCCAGCGCGTGCGCGAGCGGCTGGCGGCGGGGGCCCTTGCCGACAAGGACGCGCCCGACCTGCGGCCGCTGAACGTCAGCCCCATGCAGGGCGCCCGGCCCATCGAGTGGGCCGCCGCGCGGGGCCACACGCAGGTGGTCGACGAGCTCATCGGCGCGGGGGCGTACTACGACATGCTCGGCGACCGGCGCTCGCCGCTGGCCCTGGCGGTCGCGTGCGGGCACGACGACATCGCCGAGCGGTTGATCGCCGCGGGCGCCTCGGTCACCAGCGACCCCAAGACCACGCCCGCGCCCATCGCCATCGCGGCCTGGCGGGGCAACACCGCGCTGCTCGAGGCCATGTTCGACCAGGTCGACGCGCTGGGCCGCGGGACGGTGCGCCTGCAACTCTTCAGCGTCGCGCTGGCCGGGCGCGACGAGGCCATCTGGCGGATGGTGCTCGACCGCACGACCGGCACGTTCCGCGATGAGCGCGACGTGGCCCTCGCGGCGTACCGCTGGGGCGACCAGGACCTGCTCGAGGCCATGCTCGACCGGGGCTTCGATGCCAGGTCGGCGGGTGACGACTTCGTCTCCCTGCTGGGCCGCGTGCCCGACCCGCTGGCGGCCATCGAGGTGCTCGTGGCCGAGGGCGTCGACCTGCGGTGGCGCGACTGGATCGGCAACACGGCCCTGCACCACGTGTGCTTCGGCGGCGAGGCGCCCGGGGCCATCGAGCGGCTGGTCGGGCTGGGCGTGCCGCTGGAGGCGCGCAACGACGTCTCGTTGACGGCCCTGCACGTGGCCGCCGGGAAGGGCGACGCGGCCAACGTCCGCGTGCTGCTGGAGCTTGGCGCCGACGCCAGCGCGAAGGACGCCGACGGACGCACGCCCCGCACGCGCTGGTGGGCGGCCCGCGGCGGCACGCCGGGCGCCAAGGAGATCCACGACCTGCTCCGCGACGCCGAGGGCGCGCCGTGAGGCGGCTCGTGTTCGTGCCCATCCTGCTGCTCGCCCTGGGCCTGTGCACGAGCCTTCTCGTCGCGTGGGCGGGCGCGCTCCTGGATCGCTCGGCGTGGCCCGACACGTTGCTGACCGGTGAGCCAGTCGGCAGCCGGACCGAGATGCGCGGGTGGGTGGTCGAGCACGGCCGCGACCGGACGCTGACGTGGCGGACGTTCATTCCGCTCAGCCTGTGGGATCGGCCGCCGGACCGCAGCGCGACGGTCCAGCTGCCCGCATGGAGCGTGGGGCACCAGCTCGAAGACCAGCCCGGGCCGTTCGCGCCCGCGCGGGAACGGACGCGGGACATGGCGTGGGAGGCGAGCGCCGGGTGGCCGCTGCGCTGCGTGCGGGCGGTGCGCCACGCGGGGCCGACCCAACTCGTCCTGCCCGGCGAGTTCGTGCGAGGGGGCGTGGAGGCGGAGGCGTACGCCTGGCCGCTGCCGCACGAGGTTGGTCGCCCCGAGGCGGCGTCGGTCGTGCGCCCGTGGGTCACCCACTGGCGGCGACCGATCGTGCCGCTGCGGCCGATGCCCGTTGGCCTGCTGGTGAACACGGTGGTCTTCGCGGCGGTGTGGTTCGTCGCGTTGTCGCCGCTGCTCGCGCTGCGGCCGCTTCGTCGCTGGCGACGCGCACGGAAGAACCGCTGCGCTGGCTGTGGTCATGCCCGCGACGGCCTGCCGAACGGCGCGCCCTGCCCCGAGTGCGGCCG
>JAVJUA010000060.1:0-4628 GCA_040219935.1 Pseudomonadales bacterium
AAGGTCGCCAACGTACTGCCCGAGGGCCCACCGCCGATGATCGCCACGTCGCACGCAACTTCATGCATGCCGTTTCCGCTGGTCCCGTTCGCGTTCGCAACCACGCCGTCCCCCTCTCGCAACATTCGCCCAACGCCGTTCCTATCGGCGATCAGCGATCCTATGTCTCCCCGTTCTCGACGCCCGGCCCTGCACGGTCCGGATATCCATCACGTGCATGCTGGGGCCTCCCCTCATGCCGGAGGGATCGGCTTCCCATGCGGGTCGGTCGGGACATCGGGCGGCAGCGTCTCGGGCAGGTGCTCCAGGTTCTCGGCGGTGACGTGCACGTGGTCCGCCGCCAGGCCCGCCCGCTCGACCAGATACGACTCCCACAGGCGGTGCCGCCGCACGATCATCGCTGCCCGGGTCCGCCCCTCTTCGGTCAGGGCCAGCGCGTTGCGCTCGACAAGGCCGCGCCGGCGCCCCCTCCGGAGTACACGCGGATCGACCCGGCCCGGCACCGATTCATCCTCCTGGCCGCGGTACAAGCGCCCGAGCAGGTCTTCGAGCGCCACGTTCCGAGCCAGGCGTGTGCGGCGGACGGCGGTTGCCAGCACGCCATAGCGTGGTCCGCACACGGCGGCAAGCACGAGCAGGCAGCCCAGCGCCACGGCCATCGAGCCCGCCGCGTTCACTTCGCGCTTGTCGAAGAACTGCGGCACACCGATTGAGCCCAGGTACCCCAACACGGCAGCACCGATGGCCACCGCCATGCTGACGAGCAACTGCGAGGGCAGCCGATCGGTCAGCAACCGAGCCGTGGCAGCGGGCACGATCAGCATCGCGATGACCAGGATGGACCCCACCGCCTCGAATGAGGCCACCGTGGCGCCTGCGACGAAGATCATCAGCAGGTAGTGCAACGCCGTAGCGCTGAACCCCTGGGCCGTCGCCATCGCCGGATCGAACGCGGCCAGGCGCAGTTCCTTGAATAGCACCACGACCAGCGCGATCGACAGACCGGCCGTCAAGAGCAGCGTCCAAACCTGCGGCGGCGCTGCCTGGATCGTCGCCGACCCGAAGACGCCCCACCACGACGCGGGAGCGCCACTGGTCCAAGCGAGAGACTCGAGTTGTCCGTGCAGCACGCAGGCCGCGTCGAGATCGGTGTTGCGCGCCGCACGCTCGATGAGCAGCACGCCCAGCGCGAACATGACACTGACCACCACGCCCATCGCCGCGCCCGGCTCGACACGCCCCATCCGCTTGATCAACTCGACGAGCACGACCGTGGCGATACCCGCCAGCGTTGCCCCCAGGAACATCACCGGAGCCGTGCGCACGCCCGTGAGCATGAAGGCGACCACCAGGCCCGGCAGCACGCTGTGGCGCATCGCGTCGCCCATCAGGCTGAGCGTGCGCAGCACGTGGACGTTGCCAAGCAAGCCGCAACTCACCGCGGCGAGCACCGCGGCAAGCAGCGGAAAGAGGTCGAGCGCCGGCGAGAGCGTCATGGCCTGCCCCTCTCGGCCTTGAGAATCGCCGCCTCGAGTTCGGCAACCAACTCGGGGCTGAGCACGTGCTCGACGGTGTCGGCCGACCAGTCGACGTGGCCGGGCGCCACGTCGGCATAGGTCTGCAGGTACTGCTCCCAGAGCCTGTGGTTCCGGGCGATGCGGGCGCCGCGCGCGACGCCGCTGGGCGTCAGTTCATACCCAAGTTCCACGCGATTGATGTAACCGCGCCGCCGTAGACCCGCCAGCACCACCGGGCCCAGCCACGCGGGCCAGCCCCAGAGCTTCTCCATAGCCCGTAGCGTGCGCGCCGAGATCGTCGGCACGCCTCGCCGCGATACGGCGTGCTCGTAGGCAGCCTCGAGCAGGTGCTCACCGGCGATGCGGAGCCGCTGGAGGCCCCGCCGCCCGGCTACGGCAACCACCCCGTGTCGCGGCGCCGCCAGCAAGCTGACGACGAACACCGCTCCCGCGCACAGCACGATCACCGATCCCGCCGGCGTGCGCGGCAGGAGCGCGCTCGTCGCCGCTCCGAGGTAGCCGCTCACGGCGCCCAACCCTCCCGCCACCAACACCAGCACGCCCAGGCGATCGGTCCACATTCGTGCGGCGACGGGCGGGATGATGAGCAGCGCAATGACCAGAATCAGCCCGACGGCCTGCAAGCCCGCCACCGTGACCAGAACCACCAGCAGGAGCATGATGCCGTCCAGCAGCCCGACGGGAGACCCCGCCACGCGCGCATATTCGTCGTTGAAGCTGGCCAGGGCCAGTTCCTTGAACAGCACGACGGTGGACAGGATCCCAACGAGCGCGATGCCCCCCATCAGCATGGCGTCACCCGCCCGCATGGCCGCGGTCTGGCCATAGATGAAGTGGTGCAGCCCGGCGGGCGATGCCGCGACGTTCTCGGGCCGCTGGACGTAGCTGAGCAGCACCACGCCCAGCCCGAAGAACACGCCCAGCACGATGCCGATCGCCGCGTCTTCGCGCAGCCGGGTGAAACGAAGAATCGCAAAGATGCACAGCACCGACAGTGCCCCCGACGCCGCCGCGCCCAGCAGCAGCACCGGCAAGGACCGTCCACCCCCGCCCAGCGAAACGGCGAACAGGAAGGCCGTCACGATGCCCGGAAGCGTCGCGTGCCCGATGGCGTCGGCAACCAGCGATCGCTTGCGCAGCAGGGCGAACACCCCCACCACTCCCGCAGACAAGCCCAGCAACGCCGCCCCGACGAGCACCGCGTTGGTGTTGTACCCGCCCTGGAAGCTGAGTACCTCCACAACGTCGCGGGCGGTCAACGCTTCGGGCCGGGCCAGGGCCATCTATCGCACCCTCAGGCCCGAGCGGGCCACGGCCTCGGCCGCCTCGCTCAGCAGCGTGAGCTTGCCGCCATAGGTCTTGTGCAGGTTTGGCTCGGTGAAGACCTCCTCGACCGGCCCGGCCGCGACGACGCGCATGTTGAGCAGCAGGGCATGGTCGAAGTACTGCGGCACGGTCTGCAGGTCGTGATGCACGACGATGGCAGTCTTGCCCGCGTCGCGCAGCTCTCGCAGCAGCGCGTCGATGGCGCGCTCGGTCGCCGCGTCGACGCCCGCGAAGGGCTCGTCCATGACGTACAGGTCACCCTCCTGCGCCAAGGCGCGGGCGAGGAACACGCGTTGCTGCTGCCCGCCCGAGAGCTGGCTGATCTGCCGGTGCGCCAGGTCCGCCAGGCCCACGCGGTCCAGGCACTCCAGCGCGGCTCGCTTATGCGAGCGCCCCACCGGCCGCAACCAGCCGATGCGCCGATACCGACCCATGCATACCACATCCAGGGCGCTGACGGGAAACGACCAGTCCACGCTCTCTCGCTGGGGCACGTAGGCCACGCGGTCGCGCATGCGCTTGTAGGGCTCGCCCCAGAATTCCACCAGCCCACTGGCACGAGGCACCAGCCCGAGCGCCGCCTTGATCAGCGTGCTCTTGCCCGCCCCGTTGGGCCCCACGATGGCCACGAGGGCGTTTGCTGGCGCGTCGTAGTCCACGTCCCACAGCACGGGCTTGCGCTGGTACGCCACCGTCATGGCGTGGATCGACAGCGGGCTGTCGGCCGAGTGCTCGGGAAGCTCGGCCAGGCTCGACCGCTGCCGGCCTGAATGCACGACGCTCTGACCGGCCGGCGTACTCACGGAGACAGCTTTCCCTGCATGCCCCCCTCGGGCGCCTCGCCGCCCAGGGCGCGCGCGATCGTGGTGGCGTTGTGGTCGATCATGCCCACGTACGTGCCCTCGAACGTGCCAGCCGGCCCCATGGCGTCGCTGAACAGCTCACCCCCGATGGCGACCGTGTGCCCGCGGGCCGCGGCCCCGGCAATGAGCGCCTTGATGTTGCGCTCCGAGACCGTCGATTCCACGAACACCGCCGCGACCTGACGATCGACCAGCACGTCCACGAGCCGCTCGACGTCGCGCACGCCCGCCTCGCTCTCGGTGCTCAGCCCCTGGATGCCCAGCACCTCGTAGCCATACCGCCGGCCGAAGTAGCCGAAGGCATCGTGGGCGGTCACCAGCACGCGCTGGGCCTCGGGCACGCTCTCGAGCACGCGCTGGCAGTACGCGTCCAGTTCGGCGATCTCGTCGAGCAACGCGGCGGCGTTGGCGGTGTAGACCGATTCGCCATCGGGGTCGCGCTCGATGAGCCGATCGCGCACGACCTCGACCGCCTTGGCCCAGGCCGTGGGATCCATCCACACGTGCGGGTCGTCCTTGCCCTCCATGTCCTCGGGCTGCACCAGGTACTGGGGGTCGATCAACTCGGTGACGGCGAACACGCCGCGATCGGCCGAGGCGGCGCGTACGAGGGCATCGGTCATGCGGCCCTCGAGCAGCAGCCCGTTGTAGAAGACCACGTCGGCTGCCAGGAGGGCGGCCATGTCGTCGCGCGTGGGCTGGTACAGGTGCGGGTCGATGCCCGCGCCCATGAGCACGTCGACCTCGCCGCGCTCGCCGGCCACGCGCTCGACCACGTCGCCGATCATGCCGGTGGTCGCGACGATCGCCAGCTTCTCGTCAATCGCCGACGAGCCCGCGGGTTCCGATTGCGGTCCGCAGGCCGCGAGAAAGCCGAGCAGAACTGCGCACAATCCGAACC
>JAVJUA010000061.1:0-1465 GCA_040219935.1 Pseudomonadales bacterium
GGTCGAGCCGGCTCTTGGCGAAGACGTCGACGTCGGAGAAGCGCGCGGTGTCGAGGCTCACCACGACCGCCGACAGGGTGGCTTCGCGCTTGGTGGCCACCTGCAAGTCGATGATGGGCATCCAGATCTCGGCGTCCATCACCGTGTTGGGCGCGCGGAACTTGCCGACGATGGTCCAGTCGCGGTTGTCAAAGTACAGCGTGTTGCCGACGGCCAGGCGCTCGTCGGGCAGGCCCAGGCGCGTGGCGGCCAGCGAGCCGACGATGATCTCGTCCTGCCCGCTGCGGGGCTGGCGTCCCTCGACGATCTCGACCTCGCTGTGCACCAGGAACGCGACGGGGCGCACGCCGCGGATGACGGCCTGGCGCGGCGTGGTGTCGCTGGCGTCGGTGTTGACCGGCAGGGCGATGTTGATCTCGGGCGAGGCGTAGGTGACCCCGCCGCGCTCAACCAGGCCCGGGATGCTGGCGATGGCCTGGCCCGCGGTGGAGGCGTCGATCTGGCTGCGCTCCAGCGCTTCCTCGCTGCCGGTGCTCATGATGATGACGTTCTCGTGCAGGCCCTTGCCCTGGGTGAGCGTCAGTTGCATGCCACGGACGAAGCCAGCGGCGGACAGCACCAGTAGCACCACGAGCGTGGCGCCGATGATGCTGGCGAGCATGCGCACGCGGCTGCGGCCGAGGTTGCGGTAGGCGTATTCGAAGGGGAGTTGTCTCAGCCGCATCGGCTTCCTTTCTTACACGGCCCGGAAGCACGTTGCGATCTCGCGGCGAGAGGCCTGCCACGCGGGCACCAGCCCCGCCAGCACGCCCAGCGCTACGCACACGCCCACGCCCACGGCCAGCAGCTGCCAACTCGCGGTGATGGGGATGGACTGGCCCTCGACCGACAGCGCGAAGCTGCCGAAGCGCGCCACGAGCATGGCGACGGCCGCGCCCAGCACGCCACCGATGAGCGAGATGAGCACGCCCTCTGCCACGATGAGCAACGCGACCAGGCGGCCGTTGAAGCCCAGGGTCTGCAGCACGGCGTGCTCGGCGATGCGGCTCTGGACGCTGAGGATGATGGCGTTGCCCACCAGCGCGAGCACGGCGATCAGGGCCCCAATGCCCAGCCAGTTGGCAAAGCCGACCAGTTCGACGATGTCGTCGGCGATGCGCGCGACGAAGGCCTTCTCACCGAACGTCTGCGTGGGGTCCTGGGCGCGGGCGAACTGATCGTCGATGGCCTCGGCCACGGGGTCGAGCATGCTGGCGTCTTCAACCTTCACGTTGAACTGCGTGACGATGCCCAACTGGTCTCGCCCGGCGAGCTGCACGAACTCCAGGGCGGTGTAGGCGACGTTGTGGTCTTGCGGATCCTTCGAGCGGATGACGCCCGCGACATAGGCGGTAATGCCCGCGGCGTCGAAGGTCTGGCCGGCCTTCAGGCCCCGGCGGGTGGCCAGGGTCTCGCCCAGCAGCGC
>JAVJUA010000062.1:0-161124 GCA_040219935.1 Pseudomonadales bacterium
AGACACGGCCCGCGCCCGGCCAGGCGCAGGGTGGGGGTCTCGCCGGTGGGGCCGGGCAGGATCTGCGGCTCGGCGAACAGGCGCTCGGCTTCAACGGCGTAGTAGCGCAGGAAGTCCACCGCCTCGCGCACCTCCAGGTGCGCATCGAGCACGCTGCGACCCGCCTCCCGGCACAGCAGCGTCATGAGCGCCGGCTGCTGCTGCTCGAACAGATCCGCCGCGCGTCGCAGGCAGTCGGCGCGCTGGCGCGCCGGGGTTCGATCCCACGACGCCGCCGACCGGGACGCGGCGGCGAGCGCCGCGACCGCCGTCCCGGCGTCCGCCTCCTGCACCTCACCCACCCGCCGCGCCCGATCCTGTGGCGCGGTCACGGGCCGAACGCTTGCCTGCCGGCTGGAAGCCGCGATGCCGGAGGCCGCCCGCCAGCGATCGTGATCGGCCGCCCGCATCGCTTCACGCAACGGCATCAGAGCGGCAGGATCGGTCAGATCGACGCCGCGGCTGTTGCGGCGCCGGCTGCCGAACAGCTCGGCCGGTGGCGGTATGCGCGGATGCGGCGCAAACCCGTCGCCCCGCGCCCGCACCACCGGATCGCCGATGAGCTCGTCGATGGGCAGCGCATCGTCGGCGATGCGGTTCACGAAGGATGCGTTGGCGCCGTTCTCCAGCAGCCGCCGCACCAGGTAGGCGAGCAGATCCTCGTGGCCGCCCACCGGCGCATAGATACGGCACGCCAGGGTCGGGTCGCCGGCGCGGACCTTCTGATACAGGGCCTCCCCCATGCCGTGCAGCCGCTGAAACTCGAAATCGCGCCGCGGTCCCGCCAGATGCTTCACGGTGGCCACGGTCCGGGCGTTGTGCGTTGCAAAGCAGGGATGAAACGCGGCGCCGGCATCGAGCATGCGCGCGGCGCAGGCGACGAAGGCGACATCGGTGTGGGTCTTGCGGGTGAAGACGGGGTAGTCATCGAAGCCGCCCTGCTGAGCGGCCTTGATCTCCATGTCCCAGTAGGCACCCTTCACCAGCCTGGGATGCAGACGGGTGCCGGCGCTTGCCGCCAGACCTGCCAGCCAGTCGAGCACGGCCATGGCCCGCTTCTGATAGGCCTGCACGGCCATGCCGAAGCCGTCCCAGCCACGGCCGCGGTCGCGGGCCACGCGCTCGATCAGATCGAGAGACGGCTCCAGGCGATTCGCCTCCTCGGCATCGACGCACAGGCCGACGCCGCGATCGCGGGCCAGATCGCACAGGGCCATCAGACGGTCGAGCAGCCGCCCGCGCCAGCGCTCCACCTGGGCGATCTCGTAGCGCGGGTCCAGCGCCGAGAGCTTCACCGAAATGCCATGAGGGTTGCCGCGCCCTTGCGCCTGGTCGGCCACAGCGCAAATGGCGGCGGCGTAGTGTTCGTAGTAGCGCTCGGCATCGGCATCGGTTCGGGCCGCCTCGCCGAGCATGTCGAACGAGAACCCGTAGCCTTCCTGCAGCCGCGGCTGGGCCCGCTCCAGCGCCTCGTCGATGTCGCGGCCGAGCACGAACTGCCTGCCCAGGACACCCATGGCGCGGCGCACGGCCTGACGCACCACGGGCTTTCCCAGCCGCCGCAGCAGACCCTGCAGAGCGGCCGGCGCCTCTTCGTCCGGCGCCAGCAGGCGGCCGGCCAGCATCAGCGAGAAGGTGGAGGCGTTGACGAAGAACGCGTCCGAAGCACCCAGGTGGCGGTGCCAGTCGGCCGTGCCCAACTGCTCCTCGATGAAGGCATGCTGAGTATGGGCGTCGGGAATGCGCAGCAGCGCCTCTGCCAGGCACATGAGGGTGACGCCTTCGGCGGATGACAGGTCGTACTCCTGCATCAGGGCATCGATGCCGCCCACCTTGCGACGCTGCTCGCGCAGGTGCAGGACCAGCGCCCGGGCGTCCTGATCAATCGCGGCAGCCGCTTCCGGCGCCAGCGCCGCCCGGTCCGCCAACTCGGCCACCAGCGCCCGCTCGTCGCAGCGATGTCGCGCCCGAATGGCGAGGCGCAGCGGATCGGCCGGGCTCAGGATGTCTTGGTCGGTGGTCAGCATGGTCGAGCCCGGGGTGGAAGCGGTGCTGTACCGGGCGGATGCGGCGCAGCATATCATGGCGGCCGAACCCCCTTCGACACCGAAGTACCGAGCCATGCCCGTGATCACCAACATCGAAGACCTGAGACGACTGCACCGACGGCGCGTGCCGAAGATGTTCTACGACTATGTCGACTCGGGGTCATGGGACGAGCTGACCTACGAGGCGAACGAACACGACTTGGCCCGCATCCGGCTTCGTCAGCGGGTGGCCGTCGACATGGACAATCGCAGCCTGCGCTCGACCATGATCGGCGAGCCCGTGGCCATGCCGGTGGCGATGGCGCCCTGCGGCCTGACCGGCATGCAGCATCCCGATGGCGAGATTCACGCCGCACGCGCGGCCGAACGATTCGGCGTTCCCTTCACGCTCTCCACCATGAGCATCTGCTCCATCGAGGAGGTGGCGGCGGCCACCACCGAGCCGTTCTGGTTCCAGCTCTACGTGATGCGCGACCGCGACTTCATCGGCCGCCTCATCGACCGGGCCAAGGCCGCCGGATGCTCGGCGCTGGTGCTCACGCTGGACCTGCAGATCATGGGCCAGCGTCACAAGGACATCAGGAACGGGCTGTCGACGCCGCCGAAGCTGGGCCCGTCGGCGCTGCTCGACATGTTGCGACGGCCGCGCTGGTGCCTCGGCATGCTGCGCTCCGGTCGCCGCGGCTTCGGCAACGTGGTGGGGCATGTCGAAGGCGCCGAGAACATGAAGAGCCTGGCGGAGTGGTCCGCATCGCAGCTCGACCCGACCTTGAGCTGGGACGACGTCGCCTGGGTCAAGGAGCGCTGGGGCGGCAAGCTGGTGCTCAAGGGCATCATGGAGCCGGTGGATGCGCGCCTGGCCGCAGACAGTGGTGCCGACGCGCTCGTGGTGTCCAACCACGGCGGCCGGCAGCTCGACGGCGCACCGTCGACCATCGATGCCCTGCCGGCCATCGTCGATGCCGTGGGCGACCGAATCGAAGTCTGGATGGACGGGGGCATCCGCTCCGGCCAGGACGTCTTCAAGGCGCTTGCCATGGGCGCCCGTGGAACCATGATCGGCCGCGCGTTCCTGTACGGCCTGGGGGCCATGGGGGAAGCCGGCGTGACGCGCTGCCTGGAGATCATCGCCCGCGAACTCGATCTCACCATGGCCTTCTGCGGGCTGCGCGACATCCGCGAGGTCGACGGCCGGGTGCTGTGGAAGCCGTGAGCGTTCGCGGCCGATTTCTGGTAGGGTTACGCCACTACTTTGAGCGCGGTCACGCAACCGCAGAGGCACCCCCATTATGACGCGACCCAAGAAAGCACCCGACCAGGTTTCCAACGCCGACGTGCGCAAGACCCTGGCCGACGATGTGCGCGCCTTCCTGAAGGCGGGCAACAAGATCGAGCAGGTGCCGACCGGGTTCAGCAACCAGGATCCGCTCGGCGGACGCCGTCACATCATCCTCGGGCCCAAGCGAAAAGGCTGAGCGCCCCGGGATTTGCCCCCCGAAAAATCTGCTTGCCAGCGTGCTGGCTTCCCCTATACTTGCGCGAGATTAGTGTCCCGGTCCCGAACGAACGCCTGAGAAACCTTCCGAGTCCTTCTCTTACGCAAGTCCGGCAATCACAGCTAATTGCAAAACCTGTCAGGCATGGTGCCAGGCAAGTCCTAACCCCGTGCGAATTGATTGAACAGCGGGAATACGCGCGACAGACCAGACGCTCGAACCATTCGAGCACGGAGCGAACGAACGATGAAAATCTATGTAGGCAACCTGCCGTGGAGCACCACGGATTCCGATCTCGAGAACCTGTTCTCGACCATCGGTGACGTGACCTCGGCTTCCGTTGTCATGGACCGGGACACTGGCCGCTCGCGCGGCTTTGGTTTCGTGGAAATGTCCCAGGCAGACGGCCAGCGCGCCATTGCCGAACTGAACGGCCACACCATCGAATCGCGCCAGCTGCGCGTGAACGAGGCCACCAGCCAGCCCCGTCGATCCGGTGGTGGCGGTGGTGGTGACCGCGGCGGCGATCGCGGCGGCAACCGCGGCGGCCGCTGGTAACAAGATCGCGTCCGGAACCGGCCCCGCCGGCACCGGACTCAGATTCAACGGCCCTGGAGACAGGGCCGTTTTTTTTTGCCTCAGCTGCTGCGCCGGCGCTGAGCTGCGGCCTGACCTCGACCGCCACCCTGGGAACCGCTAGCGCCACCGCTGCGGCGGCGCCGTCGCCTGCCCTGGCCGCCGGCACCCTCGGACTTGGTCACCAGACGGTGCACGTTGCCGCCCGGGCGCACGGCTGCCGGACGCGCCGGCTCGGGCCGCTCCTGACGGTCGATCTCGTCCAGGGCTATGTCCGCTTCGCTGGGAATGCGCCCTACCAGACGCTCGATGGCGCGAAGCTGCTTCTGCTCGCTGGGGTCCACCAGCGACCAGGCAACGCCGCCGGCGCCGGCCCTGGCCGTGCGGCCGATTCGGTGCACGTAGCTCTCCGGCACGTCTGGCAGCTCGTAGTTGATGACGTGCGAAATGCCCTGAACGTCGATGCCGCGAGCGGCAATGTCCGTGGCGACCAGCACCCACATGGTGCCGTCCTTGAACGCCTGCAGCGCCCGCTGGCGCGCGTTCTGCGACTTGTTGCCATGAATGGCCTCGGCGTCGATGCCGGCCGCCACCAGATTCTTGGCAACCTTGTTGGCGCCGTGCTTGGTACGGGTGAAGACGATGGCGCGCGACACCTGCTCCTCGCGCAGCAGGTGCTCCAGAACCCAGCGCTTCTCGGCCGTGGTCGCATGGACCAGGCGCTGGCGGATGCGGTCGACGGCGATCGCCTTGGGCGACACGTCCACCCGCACGGGCTGCTTGAGCATGGCTGCGGCCAGCGCGGCCACTTCCGTCGGCATGGTGGCGGAGAACAGCAGCGACTGACGCTCACGCGGAGTCTGACGGACGATGCGCTGCACGTCGCGGATGAAGCCCATGTCGAGCAGCCGGTCCGCCTCATCGAGCACCAGCACGCTGACCCGATCCAGCTTGGCGTGGCCCTGACCCATCAGGTCGAGCAGCCGGCCCGGCGTGGCCACGAGCACATCGATGCCGCGGCGCAGGGCCTCCACCTGGGGGTTGGCGCCGACACCGCCGAAGATGACGGCGACGTTGAGTTGCAGCTCGGTCCCGAACGCCACCAGCTCGTCACGAATCTGCAGCGCCAGCTCCCGCGTGGGGGCCAGGATGAGCGAGCGAGGTTGCCGCGGTTGGGCACGCACGCCCTCGGCCGCCAGGCGCTGCAGCAGCGGCAGCGCGAACGCGGCCGTCTTGCCGGTGCCCGTCTGGGCGATGCCCAGCAGGTCTTTGCCCGCCAGCAGCGGCGGAATCGCCTGGGTCTGGATAGGGGTCGGGGTGTGGTAGCCGATGCGGTCGAGCGCACGGCCGATGTCGTCGCTCAAACCGAGCGAGCGGAATTTGCATTCGTTCACGATATAACCTTGTTGTGTTGTCGGCGTGCGGGCGAGCGAAGACGCGGCACACGGCTCTGGCGGTTGTGACCACCGGTTGCCGTACCCACGCGCGACGAGGACGGATAGAAACGTTGAGGGCAGTTCGAGATGGCCACCCGCCTTAAGGCGACTGGCCGCGCGTTCGAACCGGCCGCGCAGTCGAGGCGCGGCGGCTGCCGACGGAGACCCGAGCGGCGCGGGCACAATGCGGTCCGGACGCCGGCAAGTCAAGCACTATCGTGGTGCAGGCGCGAAATGTGACCAAGGGCGCCCCGGCCTGACGCTACGCGACACCCCATGCCGGGCCGCTCGCCGGGCCGTTCAGACATTGTTCATACAAAACAGTGTCTTATGAACTCATCATGACGCATCGATGATTGGTACGGTCGATGCTTGTCTGACATCCGACGACGGTCACGTCCAGACACGGGAAACGCGCAACATGGTCATGCCGATGACACGAGGGCAGCTTCACCGCGACAATCTGGCATTCGCCGGCACCGGCGGGGTCAGCGCCGGCAACCGCTGCGCCCGCTTCCACCCGGCGTTTCGCGACGCCGCCACCGGCCAGGTGGAGCGCGCCCGCTTCGCCGACGGCAGCGCGGCCCCCATGCACGTGCTGGACGGCCTCCCGGATGCCTGGGTCGCCGAGCGCGATGTCCATGGCAACCCCTGCACCCTGCGCCCCGGCATCGTCGCCGGCTTCGTTCGCGACGGGGTGTTCTACACCCGCGAGCAGGCGGCGGCCGCGGTGGCTGATCGCGCCGGCACGGCATTCCTTGGGACGGCGAAACGTGCGAAGGTATTTTCTCCGACTCAGGAATCGAGGATCACCATGCCGTCCATCTCCCTGTCGCGCCTGCTGAAGCACTGGGCCGACCTCGACCCGGACGGCATCGCCGTGGTGCACGAGCAGCAGCGGCTGAGCTGGACGCAACTCGAAGCGATGAGCAACCGCCTGGCTCGCGCCTACCAGAACCTGGGCGTCGGCCACGACGACTTCGTCACCATCGCATTGCCCAACGGCATCGAGTTCTTTGCCGCCGCCTTCGCCACCTGGAAGCTGGGTGCCACGCCGCAGCCGGTGTCGGCACGACTGCCCCGCATGGAGCTCGAGCAGATCATCGAGGTGGGCCGCCCGAAGCTGGTGGTGGGTGCGCCCGAGGGTCAGCACCCGGGGGTCACCAGTCTGCCTGCCGGCTTCCAGCCGGAGCCTGACCTGCCCGCCGACCCGCTGCCGGAGCGCACGGCCACCTACTTCAAGGCGATGACCTCCGGTGGCAGCACCGGGCGACCGAAGCTGATCGTTTCCCACATCCAGGCGGCATGGGACCCGGACGCCGCGTTCATGAACTTCGGCAGCCGCGGCTCGGTGCTGGTGCCCGGGCCGCTCTACCACAACGGCCCGTTCCTCTGGGCCCTGGTGGCGCTGTTCAAGGGCAACCGGGTCACCATCACCACCCGCTTTGACGCCGAGCGCACGCTGGCCCTCATCGAGGCCGAGCAGGTGGACACGGTGTACCTGGTGCCAACGATGATGCAGCGCATCTGGAACCTGCCGGAAGACGTGAAGCAGCGCTACCGGCTCGACTCGCTGCGCTGCCTCTGGCACCTGGCCGCGCCCTGCCCGGCCTGGCTGAAGCGCGCCTACATCGACTGGCTGGGCGCGGACGTGATCTGGGAACTGTACGGCGGCACCGAGGGCCAGGGATCCACCGTGATCAGCGGCAGCGAGTGGCTGGAGCATCCCGGGTCCGTCGGACGGCCGGTGCCTACCTGCGAGATCAAGATCGTCGACGAGCACGGCGCCACGCTGCCGGCCGGCATCGTGGGCGAGGTGTTTCTGCGTCCCAGGACCGGACCGGGCACCACGTACCACTACATAGGCGCCGAGCCTCGTGCCATCGACGGCGGCTGGGAGAGCATCGGCGACCTGGGCTACCTGGACGAGGCCGGCTACCTGTATCTGTCAGACCGCCGCACCGACATGATTCTCAGCGGCGGCGCCAACGTTTATCCGGCGGAGGTGGAGGCCGCGATCGATGCCTTCCCCGGGGTCCGCTCATCGGCCGTCATCGGCCTGCCGCACGAAGACCTGGGAAACGCCGTGCACGCCATCGTCGATGCCCCCGCCGGCGACGTCGGTGAGGAGGCGCTGCTGGCGCATCTGGCCGAGCGCCTGGTGCGCTACAAGCTGCCGCGCAGCATCGAGTTCGTGTCCGAGCCGCTACGAGACGACGCCGGCAAGGTCAGGCGCACCGCACTGCGCGCGGAGCGCCTGGCCGGCAGGCGCTGACGAGCCGCACCCGCCGCGGGCGTAGGCTACTTGCTGCCGTAGAACAGAGGCACGGCCGCCGCCGGCTCGAACACCTCGAACGCGACGCTTTCCTGGATGTAGAGACGGACCTTGTCGACGTCGTGGTCCAGATAGCCGATGGCGAGATCGCTGCCCAGCGTCAGCTTGAAGTCGCCGCCGCGCAGGCTCACCACCAGGCTGCCGTCCAGGGCGGGCGCCCAGATCAGCGGGCCGTCGACGAAGGAGCGCAGGTGATCGAGGACCGGATAGCCGCCGGCGTGGGTGGTGCTGGTCACGCCTTCGTAGCACTGCGGACCCAGCGCTACGGCATACGGTCCTTCGATGCCCTTCAGGCGGAGCTTGGCCAGTGCTTCCACCACCATGTCCGGATAGACCCGATAGTCGAAGTCCTTACCCATCATCACCCGGTCTTCCGCGTCTTTGACCAGCCCGGGGCTGGCGATGTCGGCCAGGCCGTGGAAGATGAACGCGTCTTCCGCCAGGGCAGCCGTTCGCGCCGCTTCCGACACCGCGGCCAGATCCGGTGCGGCGGCGCCGCGGCAGATGGCGTCCAGCTCTTCCCGGGACACTTCGAACGGCACCCGGATCTCCACCACCGGACGCACCTCACGCACGCGCACGGCAGCGCCCTTGGCCAGCTTGGCAGAGCTCGCCTTGGCACGACCCAGGCTCACCGAGCTGGCGTGCCAGCCCAGCGGCCCATCGACATCCACCAGCTTGCGGCCGGCCAGCGCCGTGGACAGCATGTCCTTGGCTTCGTTCTCGATCTCGGCCCAGGCTTCCGCCGAAATGGGCGCGAGACCGCGATGCAGATGATTCATGATGTGCTTACCTCAAGACTCGAACACGAGTTGTCGTGACGACGCGACGCTCACTTCAGATCGCCGATGCCGAGCGAACCGTCACCGCCGGCCGCCGCCTCCTCGTCATCATGCCCCCCTTCGGTACCGACGATGGGACCGGAGGTGAACAGAAACTTGCGGAGCTGCTCGTCGAACTTGCCGTTGTTGCGGCGCAGCCACTCCAGCACCATGGCGGCGTGCTCGATTTCTTCGTCACGGTTGTGCGCGAGAATCGCCTTCAGCGCTTCGTCTTCGGTGGCATCCACCCGCTGCTGGTACCAGTCGACCGCCTCGAGCTCTTCCATCAGCGACGAGATGGCGCGATGGAAGTCCAGCGTGGTCGAGGTCATGTCTTCGTGGCGTTCGTGGAATCCGGATGTCACGGGGGCTCCTTACCTTGAATGTCACTGAACCGCGAATGTTATCCGATCTCCGCGGCATCGTTCATCACGCTGCGGCCAGACGCTCAGAGGCGGCTTCCCAGTTGACCAGCCGATCGACGAAGGCGTCGATGTAGGCCGCGCGGTCCTGCTGATAGTCGAGGTAGTAGGCATGCTCCCAGACGTCCAGGGTCAGCAGCGGCACGGTGCTGGTCAGCAGCGGGCACAGCGCATCGGTGGTGCTGAACACGGCCAGCGATTTCTGCGCCGGCACGTAGGCCGTCCAGGCCCAGCCGGAGCCGAACTCGCCCGCCGCCGTCTCGGCGAACGTCTTCTTCCAGCCGTCCAGGCTGCCGAAGCTCGAATCGATCAGGCGCTTCAGCTTGCCCTTCGGCGCAGAGGCTTCAGGGGCCATGCTGGCCCAGTAGAAGTCGTGATTCCAGACCTGCGCGGCGTTGTTGAGCACGCCGCCCTGACTGTTGCTGACGATCTGCTCCAGCGACAGATCCGCTTCGGGTCTGCCCTTCAGCGCCTTCTGCAGCTTGGTCATGTAGCCCCGGTGATGCTTCCCGTAATGGTGGTCGATGGTGCGCTCGCTGATGTGCGGCGCCAGGGCGTCAGCAGGGTACGGTAGCGGGGTAAGTTCGAACTGCATGCGTTTTGTCCTTGACCAGTAAACGGTCGAGCAAGTGAACGCACACCGTAACAAATCGAGCGTGAATACTGAATGAAACCATCCTGGAGACGGTCAGCCGAAGTCCTGCTTGGCCAGCCAGGGGATCATGCGCGCGAACGCTTCCTCGATCTGCTCGATGGAGGTGGAGTAGCTGATTCGCAACGCGTTGGTCATGGCATCGCCGAACGTGTCGCCGGCGATGGTGCAGACGCCGATCTCGCGCAGCATGCGCAACGCCACGTTGCTGCCGTTCACCCCCTCCGGCAGCGAGGGAAACATGTAGAACGCGCCTTCGGGACGGTATCCGGTGAGATGTGGCGCCTGCTCGACCAGCTCCATCAGGCGATTGCGACGGCGCGTGTACTCCGCCAGCATGTCATCGATGAAGCCGCGACCGCCACGCAGCGCCGCGACGCCGGCCCACTGACAGGGCGTGTTTGCCACCGTCGTCGTGAACATGTGATAGCGGCGCAGCTTCTTGATGTGTCCCTGGCTGGAGATGAGCCAGCCGATGCGCATGCCCGCCATGCTGAAGGTCTTCGAGAAGCTGGAGATCACCATCACGTGGTCGAGGTCGCTGCAGCACGACAGCACGCTGGGATAGTCCATGCCGTCGTAGACCAGGTGGTCGTAGACCTCGTCGCTGATCACGGCAATGCCGCGATAGGCGCACTCCTCGACGATGGCCTCGATGGTCTCGCGCGGATACAGCGTGCCGGTCGGGTTGCTCGGTGAGTTCAGCACCACGCCGAACGTGTTCAGATCCATGGCGTCGATCACTTCCTGGGGATCGAGCTGATAGCCGTTCTCCGGACGCAACGGAATCGGCTTGACCGAGCCGCCATTCATGCGGATCAGAGGCGCATAGAGCATGAAGGAAGGGTCGGGAACGATGAACTCGCGTCCGGGCGCCGAGGTGGCGGTCAGCGCCAGGTAGACGGCCTCGGTGGCACCGGTGGTGACGATGACGTTCTCCGGCTGCAGCGGCCGCTGATAGCGCTCGCCATAGTATTCCGCCAATGCCTCAAGCAGCTCCGGCAGCCCGGCGTCCATGGTGTAGCCGGTCTGCCCTGCCTGCAGCGCCTCGACCGCGGCGTTGACCACGTGTCGCGGCGCCGGCATGTCGGGCTGACCGATGGACAGGTGCACCACGTCATCCATGGTGGCGGCCAAGTTGACCATCTTGCGGATGCCGGGCACCGGCATGGCCATCAGGGCCGGATTCCAGATCGGATCTTCAGATTCGTAGAAGTCGATGTCGAGGCTGCTTACGGCCATGCTTCAGCTCCCTGGGCTGCCGAACAATTCGGGGCGCCGGTCTGTGAGCGGTGCAGCCTGCTGATATGCATGACCCGCACGCAGCACCAGCTCGTCACGGAACCGGCCGCCGACGATCTGCAGGCCGATGGGCAGCCCCTGACTGTCGAACCCGCAGGGCACCGACAGCGCCGGCTGCCCCGTCATGTTGAACGGATAGGTGAAGGGTGTCCAACTCGGCCAGCGGGTGCTGTGCCAGTCCTCAGGCACCTCGCGGCCGGCGCCGAACGCCGTGATCGGCAGCACCGGCGTCACCAGCAGATCGTAGCGCTGGTGAAACTGGGCCATGCGCTCGCAGAGGCGGGTGCGCTCGTTCATGGCGTCGAGATAGTCGAGCATGGTCCGCCGCGATGCCTTCTCGGCCACGTTGACGAGCTGCGCGTCCATCTGCGCGCGCTTTTTCGGCCCCATGTCGCGCAGCGCGTTCGCCGCCCCGCCGTAAAACAGGTGGCCGAACGCAGCCAGAGGGTCGGTGAATCCTGGATCGGTCTCCACCACGATGGCGCCCAGCTCTTCGAGCACGGCGACGGCCGCCGCCACCGCCGCCGCCACCTCCCGGTTGACGTCGACATAGCCCAGGGTCGGGCTGAAGGCGATCCTGACGCCGGCCAGGCCGCCCTCGATGGCGGCCAGATAGTCGACGCCGCGTCGCGGCGCCGCCTGGGGATCCCGGGGATCGGCTTCCGTGAGCACATTCATCAGCAGCGCCGCATCGGCCACGGTCCAGGTCATCGGTCCGGCATGAGCCAGGGTGCCGAACGGGCTGCCGGGCCAGTGGGGCACCTCGCCGAAGGTTGGCTTGTGCCCCACCACGCCGCAGAAGCCGGCGGGAATGCGGATCGATCCGCCGGCATCGGTGCCGAGCGCCAGCGGCGCCATGCCCAGCGCCACCGCGGCGCCGCTGCCGCCGCTGGACCCGCCGGGGGTGCGTGACGGGTCCCAGGGATTGCGGGTGATGCCGGTCAGCGGGCTGTCCGTGACCCCTTTCCAGCCGAGCTCGGGGGTGGTGGTCTTGCCCACGGGTACGTAGCCGTGGCGGGTCAGCGCGGCGGTAGCGGACGCGTCCCTGCCCAGCGTGGTAGCCGCATCCACCGTCTTCGAGCCGCGCAGGGTCGGCCACATGGAGGTGAGGAACACGTCCTTCACCGCGACCGGCACCCCGTCCACGGGACCCAGCGGCGCGCCTGTCCGGTACCGCTCCTCGGCTGCGGCTGCCAGCGACATCGTGGTCTCTTCGTCTACCAGGCAGAACGCGTTGACCTGCGTGTCGAGGCGGCCGATCTGAGCGAGCATGGCGCGCGCTGCCTCCACCGGCGACAACTCACCCGTGCGAAAGCGTGTCAGCAGCTCCAGCGCGGTGAGGCGCAGTAACTCGTCCTGCATGGCGTTCCGATCCTGAGTGGCTTGCCCGCGAACCTACCGGGCTGGTCCGAGAATGGCAAATCGGGCGCTTCGGGACGCCCCGCCCTTCACGGCAGAGGCCGCACCATGCGCACCGCATGCTCACCACGGCCGTAGTAGTTGGGCAGCCGCCGGTGCACCGCGTAGCCGCGCTGCGCATAAAAGCCCATCAGCCCCGGCTCCGCGCGGCACTCGAGCACGATTCGAGCGGCACCGGCGGCGACCGCCTGGCTCGCCGCGGCATCGAGCAGCGCGCCGGCCACGCCGCGATTGCGCCAGGCCGGATCGGATGCCAGGTTGTAGACGCGCCACGTCAGGCGATGTGGCCACAGCACCAGGAAGCCGGCCAGAGCGCCGTCCAGCTCGGCCACCAGCACCCGCTGAAACGACGAGCCAAGCGCGCGGCGAATCGCCGCTCGGCTGCTGCGTCGGGCAGGCTCGAACGCGGCCAGCTCGATGCCGGCAATGGCATCGAGATCGCCCGCGTGGGCCAAACGGACTCTGGGCGCATGGGGCATGGTCGGCACGCTCGGCTGGGCCTTGGTAACAGCGGCCGGGTATTATGCCGGAACCCTTCCATCAGGTGCCGACATCGATGACGCCGCCCACCCAGATCGACGACCTGCGAGCGGAGGCCGACGAGCTGAACGACCTGCTGCTCCGGCTCGACGCCGCCGACTGGTCCCGGGTCACCGCCTTCAAGTCCTGGACCGTGTACGACGTCGTCGCCCATCTGCACCTGTCCGATCACATGGGCCTCACCGCCCTGGAGGGTGAAACCCCGTTCCGTGCCCTGCTCCGCCGCATCAGCGCCGGCCCGGGATCCATGGCCCAGTTCGCGCGCGAGTGGCTGGGAGCCGTCAGCGGGCCGGCGCTGCGGGAGCGCTGGCACGAATCCATCCATCGCCTGTGCGACGGTCTGGCTGCCGCTGATCCGGAGACACGCCTGCCCTGGGCCGGCCCCGGCATGAAGCCACGCATGTTCGCCACCGCCCGGCAGATGGAGACCTGGGCGCACGGCTGGGAGCTCTACGACCTGCTGGGTCTGCCCCGGGCCCAGCACGAGCGGCTGCGCAACGTCGCCACCATCGGCGTGCGTACGTTCGGCTGGACCTTCACCAACCGCGGGCTGCCGGTACCCGAATCGGTGCCCTACGTCGAGCTCAGCGCGCCCGGCGGCGGGCTCTGGCGCTGGAACGACCCCCAGTCGCCCGACCGCGTCTGCGGTGACGCGGTCGACTTCTGTCAGGTGGTGACCCAGGTCCGGCACGTGCAGGACACCGGGCTTCGAGTCGAAGGGGCGACGGCCGGGCGCTGGATGGCCATGGCGCAGTGCTTCGCGGGGCCGCCGCATGATCCGCCGCCGCCCGGCAGCCGGGTACCACCGGGGGGCAGACCCCCACCCCGCTGATGCCGGGCGCTGTGACCCGGTTCACGGCGACCCGATCGCGCTGGGATATGCTTGCGCCTATACGCCAGAGATCCGCCGTTGGCCGACCCTGCCGAACAGCTCGCGCTGCTGCGCGATGGGCCATTCCGCCTGATCGACCACGTGCGCGATGCGCTCCTGGTGCTGGACCGGTCCGACCGGGTCACCGAGTGCAACCGGGCCGCAGCCAGCGCGTTGGGACTCACCCGGGACGCCATCATCGGCGCGCCGGTGCAGCAGCTTCTGCCGCGGGAGGTCACGGCGCTGCTGCAGTGCCCCGTGCACCTGCGCAGCGAGGTCTCCACCAGCCTCGCCGGCCGGGCGCGCTGGCTGGAGGTGGACGTGACGCCTATCGATCCGCCCGAGGGTCGGGGCGGGCGCCTCATCATCACCCGTGACATCAGCGAGCGACGGCACGCACAGCAGGCGCTGATGGACAGCCGCCGGGCGCTGCAGGCCGCCAATGCGCGCCTGCTCGAGCAGAGCATCACGGATCCGCTGACCGGGCTGCGCAACCGCCGCTTTCTGTTTCAGCGGCTTCGGGAGGAAGCCAGCCGGCAGCGCCGCTCCGGGCTGCACCTCGGGCTGCTGCTGCTCGACATCGACCACTTCAAGCGTGTGAACGACACCTTCGGCCATCCCGCGGGCGATGCCGGGCTGGTGGCAGTGGCCCGGTCCCTGCAGCAGACGATTCGGGAAAGCGACGTCGCCGCGCGGGTCGGCGGCGAGGAGTTCGCCGTCATGGCGGTGGACACGCCGCTGGAGGGTCTGCTCTGCCTGGCCGAACGGCTGCGCCAGGCGGTCGCCGGCATCTGCGTGCCGCCAGGTGCCGCCAACGCGCTCGCGCTGACCGTCAGCATCGGCCTGGCCGTCGGCACCGGTTCAGACGACGTCGACGGGTTGTTCGCCGCCGCCGACCGGGGCCTGTATCGTGCCAAGCGCGCGGGTCGCAACTGCGTGATGCTCGATCAGGACGTCTGATCCGCGGCCACGTGGCCGGCGATCTCGTCGAGGAAGCGCTTGCCGTAGCGCTCGAGCTTGGCGGCACCCACCCCGGCGACGGTCATCAGCTCGTCGCCGTTGCGCGGCATCACCCGCGTCATCTCGGCCAGCGTCGCGTCGTGGAAGATAACGTACGGGGGCACCCCCTGGGCATCAGCCAACTCGCGGCGGACGCGGCGCAGGGCCTCGAACAGGGCATCGTCGGCGGGCTCGGCCGCACCACCGCCCTTCCTTGCCGCCGCACGGCGCGTCCGTTCGGGACGGGATGCCTCCTCCCGAAGCTGCAGCGACGCTTCCCCCTTCAGCAGTGCCCGGCTCTGCTCCGTGAGCCGCAGCGCGCCGAAGCGCTCGGGGTCGGCGAACAGGTACCCCTGGACCAGGAGCTGCCGGATCACCGACCGCCACTGCGCGACCGGGACGTCGGCGCCGATGCCGAACGTGGAGAGGCGCTGATGACCGTGCTGGCGCACTTTTTCGTTGTCCGCGCCCCGCAGCACGTCGATCACCTGGCCGGCACCGAACCGCTGGCCGGTACGGTAGACGCAGGACAGCAGCTTCTGCGCCGCTTCGGTGCCATCCCAGGTACGGGGCGGGTCGAGGCAGATGTCGCAGTGACCGCAGCCGCCGCTGCGCGCCTCTCCGAAGTAGGCGAGCAGCGCCGCCCGACGGCAGGTGGTCACCTCGCACCATCCCAGCAGCGCCTGCAGCTTCTCGCGCTCGACGCGCTTGTGTGCCTCGTCCGCCTGGCTCAGCCCCATCATCTGGGTCAGCCGCACCACGTCCTGCAGCCCGTAGATCATCCACGCTTCCGCCGGCCCGCCGTCGCGGCCGGCGCGGCCCGTCTCCTGGTAGTAGGCCTCGATGCTCTTCGGCAGATCCAGGTGGGCGACGAAGCGCACGTCGGGTTTGTCTATGCCCATCCCGAAAGCGATGGTGGCCACCATGACGATGCCGTCCTCGCGCAGGAAGCGGGTCTGGTTTTCGGCTCGCAGCTCCGCCGGCAGGCCGGCGTGATACGGCAGCGCGGCGATGCCCTGCTCGGCCAGCCAGGCGGCGGTCTGATCGACGCTGCGCCGCGACAGACAGTAGACGATGCCTGCCTCCCCGGCATGGCTCGCCAGAAAGCGCCGTAGCTGCGCACGCGGATCCGTCTTCTGCGCGACGCGATAGAGAATGTTGGGACGATCGAAGCCTTCGACGAAGCGCTGCGGGCGATCGAGGGCCAACCGCTGCACGATGTCATCGCGGGTGCGGGGGTCCGCGGTCGCGGTCAGGGCGATGCGCGGCACGCCGGGAAAGTGCGCGCGCAGCTGATCGAGGTTCAGGTAGTCCTGGCGGAAGTCGTGCCCCCAGGCGGATACGCAGTGGGCCTCGTCGATGGCGATCAGCGACAGCGGCTGCCTGCGGAGGAACGCCAGCGTCTCGGCCTGCAGGATGCGCTCCGGTGCCACGTAGAGCAGCGTCAGCCGCCCGGCCTCGATCTGCCGCAGCACCTCGCCGTTGGCGGCCGGGCTCTGCGCCGAGTTGAGGCAGGCCGCGTCCACACCCACCTGACGCAGCGCCGCAACCTGGTCCTGCATCAGGGCGATCAGCGGCGACACGACCACGGCAAGCCCTTCGCGGAGCAGCGCCGGGAGCTGATAGCACAGCGACTTGCCGCCCCCGGTGGGCATGATCACCAGGCAATCACCCCCGGCGCAGACGGTGTCGACGATGCGTTCCTGGCTGCCGCGGAAGTGTTCGTAGCCGAACACACGGCGCAACATGTCGCGGGCGGCCTCACTCATGGTCTGCTACGGGGTGGCACGAGAACGCCGCAGTTTGCCAGAATGGGCACCCAGATACAGGACGCACAGATGAACGACCGCAACGACCAGCCATTTCTCGACCCTGAAGCCTACTTCGGCACGCCCGACGCGGTGCTGGAGGCGGACGACCTCAGCGTCGACGAGAAGATCACGGCGCTCACCAACTGGGCCAACGAGATCCGTCAGCTCCAGGTAGCGGAAGAAGAGAACATGCGTGGGCCGTCCGGCCTCGCAGAGCGCCTGCGCGCCGTCGAGAAGGCGCTGCTGACCCTGCGCCCGGACGACACCGCCCACGACGCCAAGTCCTGACTCAGCGCTGCACTTCCGGCAGCCGAGCCGCCAGGGCCGCTGCGGCCAGCGCCGCCACCGACAGCGCCAGGATCGCGGCCCCCGTAGACAGCGCCTGCACGGCCGCGGTGATGCCTCCCGCAACCAGCAGAAACGCGCCGATCAGCGTGTTGCCCACGGCCACGTAGTCGGTGCGCTTGTTGCCACCGCCCAGGTCGATCACGTAGGTCTTGCGGCCAAGACGCACACCGTCGTGCAGCACGGCGAGCACCAGAAACGCCGCGGGCAGAAACCAGGCCGTGGCCGCCAGCGCCGGCCACCACCGGTCCACCAGGAACACGGCACAACCGAGCAGGCCGGCACCAAGGCCGCCCAGAATCAGCACCCGGCGGCTGGAGCGGTCGGCGAGCGCGCCCCACACGGGGCCGCTGATCATCGACGCCAGCCCCTGAGCCAGCAGGAAGTAGGCCAGGCTGGTGTCGGACCGCTGTCCGGCCAGCACCACCAGGAAAGGGGCCGCCAGGCCGCTGCCCACCAGCAGCGCGCGCACCGTGAGAAACCGCCGGAAGTCGACGTCTTCGCGCAGCAGCGACAGCCTGGCAAACGCCTCACGCAGCCCATTGCGGCCACCTTCGGTGGCGCCCGCGTGCTCGCGGATGCCGGCATAGACGATGGCGGCAGCGACCCAGAAGGCGGCGCAGAAACCGAACAGCAGCGCGTAGGGTCGCTGCTCCTCGGTGGTCCGCCACAGCAGCGCGGCGAAGACCAGGGTGCCGATGCCGGCGGCGCTGGAGGCAAAGCCGTTGACCCTGCCGCGGCGCGTCTTCGGAACCGTCTTACCCAGCACGTCCTTGGACGCCACCGAGGAGAAGCCCCTGGCCAGGCTGAAGGCGACCACCAGGGCCAGCACGGCCCACCCCGCCGCGGCCCCGCTCAGGGTGGCAGCCACCACCGCCAGGCCGAACACGGCCAGCGCCTGCCCCAGGGCACCGCCCACGTAGCTCCACTTGCGGACCGGAAGCCGCCTCAGCCAGGCGGCGATGCCGAGCTGGGGCAGCATGGAGCCCGACTCCCGAACCGGAACCAGCAGGCTCGCAACCCACCCCGGCGCCTGCAGCGCGGTCAGCAGCCAGGGCAGCGTCGTCTTCGGGTTGATCAGGGCGTCGCCCAGCTTGGTCAGGGCGTTTGCCAGCGTGTTGCGCAGGAAGTTGCCCGGCACCACACGACAGGCCTCGTCGGAGATGTCGGTGCAGACGCGGGCATCTTCGTCTTCCTCCCGGTCGCCGAACAGGCTGCCGTAGACGCGCTGCGCAAAGCGGTCCAGGTTGCCGGGCGCGGGCTCAGCCAAGGAACGCCTCCGCACCGAGGTCGATGGCATGCCGGCTGTGGCGGCGGGCCATCACCGTGAACATGTCGTCGCCGCGCGCCGTCTGCTGCACCAGCATGGAGGCAATCACCGTGACCCCGAAGCCGGCAAAGGTGCCGCGGCGATAGTCGTTCCAGCAGGCGGTGAAGCCGTAGTCGCGAATGCCCGCCGCCTGCAGCGCCTGGTGGTAGTCACGGACGATCGCCTCCTCGGCCGCGCGGCGCGCCGGTGGCTCGAGCCCGGCACCGAGGAAGTAGGCGACGTCTGCCAGCGGGCTGCCGAGGGTGATGCTCTGCCAGTCCACCACGGCCACCCTCGGTGGCACCTCTGCCCTGTCGATCAGCAGGTTGTCCAGCCGGTAGTCGACGTGGACCAGGGAAAACGGCGCCGGCAACGGCGCGAACAGCGGCCCGGCCTCGGCGTCGGCGACCCGGGAGATGATGGCCCGCTCGTCATCGGCCAGACGATGGCCGTAGCGGCCGAGAAACGCCGGCAGCAGCTCGCGGTACAGGGCGAGCCCCATGGCTCGCGACTGCGCCGAGGGCTCGCCCAGCCAGTCGATGCCGCGCAGCGCCTCGTCGTTCCAGCTCGGCGCGTGCAGGCCGACCAGCGCCAGTACCGCCTCCCGGGCCACGTCGGCATCGCAGCCGGCAAGCTGATCCCCCTGGCGGGCCGGATGCAGGTCTTCCAGCAGCAGCGCGAACTCGGGCCCCTCGCCGTCGATGGCGGCGAAGTAGCAGCGCGGGGTGGGAATGCTGAGCCGCTGCTGCAGGCGCTGGTAGAAGGACACCTCCTTCAGATAGTTGCGAAGCTGCACGCCGGTAGCGCGGCTGACCGGATCTGCCGACGGAAACTTCCCCACCAGGGAGCGCGGCGCAGTGCCTTCGGGATCGTCCGCCAGGTCGAGGCGGTAGCGCATGCACAGGCCGATCTGCCCGGTGCCGATGCGCTCGGCTTCGCAGGCGCGAACCGTGACGCCCGCATGGCCGGCCTCCCGCAGGCGCGCGGTGAGCCAGGCGGCGTCGACATCGTCGGGCGTAGGGATGGGCGTCGGCACGGGTTCCTCGAGCGTCCGGGGACTGTAGCGGCGCCCGGGCAGAGGCGCAAACCATCCGCTAGAATCGCCGCCATGCCACCGGCGCACTCATCATGACCAACGAGCCCGCCCCAGCCCTCGCCGGCCTTCGCGTCATCGAGCTGGCCAGCATCCTCGCGGGACCCATCACCGGGCAGTTCCTGGCCGAACTCGGCGCCGACGTGATCAAGGTGGAGAACCCGGCCACCGGCGGTGACCCGACCCGCAGCTGGCGGCTGGCCAGCGAGGCCGAAGACGCCGACCCCTGCGCCTACTTCAGCTGCGCCAACTGGGGCAAACGCTCCATCGCCCTCAACGTCGCGACGCCGTCCGGGCGCCAGGTGATCCACGACCTGGCGCGCCGCGCCGACGTGGTCATCGCCAGCTACAAGCCCGGCGACGCTGCCCGCCTCGGCCTCGACGCCGAGGCGCTGCGCGCCGTCAACCCGGCGCTCATCTATGCCGAGATCTCCGCCTACGGCGACGCCGACCCGCGTCCCGGATTCGACGCCATCATTCAAGCGGAAGCCGGCTTCACCCACCTGAACGGCGAGGCGGATGGCCCACCGGTGAAGATGCCCGTGGCGCTCATGGACCTGCTGGCCGCCCACCAGCTCAAGGAGGGCATCCTGCTGGCCCTGCTCGCGCGCCTGGGGGGCAACGGCGGCCGGCACGTGCGGGTGTCGCTGCTGGACGCCGGCATCGCGTCTCTGGCCAACCAGGCCAGCAACTATCTGGTGGGCGGCGTGGTGCCGCGCCGCATGGGCTCGGAGCATCCCAACATCGTGCCCTACGGCGCCGTCTACCGGCTGCGCGACGGCCGCGAGCTGGTGCTGGCCGTGGGCACGGAGCGGCAGTGGCAGCGACTCACCGAAGCCGTGGGACGGCCGGACCTGTCAGCCCATGCCGACTACGCGCACAACGCCGCCCGGGTGCGCAACCGCCAGGCCCTGCACGAGACCCTGGCCCGCACCTTCGCCGATCTGGATGCCGCCACCGCCCGCTCGCGCCTGGAAGCCGGCGGCGTGCCGTTCGGCTTCGTCAACGACATGGCCGACGTCTTTCGCCAGCAGGGGGCCGGACGGCTGCTGCTCGACGGCGGGGGGCTGCGGGGCGTTCGCAGCTTCGTCGCCTCGGGCATCACCACCGCATCGGCGCTGTCGCCGCCGCCCCGCTGCAACGCCCACGGCCGCGAGATCCTCACCGGGCAGCTCGGCTACGACCAGGCACGCCTGCAGACGCTGGCATCGGAAGGCGCCTGGACACCCGGCTGACCGCGGCTGCTGCCGAGCAGCACGCTGCAGACGGCAGGCTGAATCAGTGGTGGTCGTCGTCCTCCGGTGCTTCCAGGGGCGGCCGGCCACGCCGCTGGCGCATCCAGTTCAACGCCCGCAGCACCCCCTCCCTGCCCACCAGCCAGCGCTCCAGCCGGTACTTGCCCGGGAAGTTCATCAGCAACAGGCCGATGAACAGGGTCAGCAGGCCCTGCCCCGGGGTCACCAGCATGACCGTGCCGGCCACCACCAGCACGCCGCCCAGCAGGTTCTTGGCGACCCCCAGCAGCAGGGCCGCCAGCGGCGCCCGGCCGCTGCGCCGCCACGACGACCGGCGTTCGCGATTGAAGTAGTCGGCCGGCAGCCGCGAGATCACCCAGGGCACGCCGACGACGGTAGCCACCACCGCGAGCAGCGACATGCCCGTGGTCCACCAGATGATGCGTTGCCAATCCAGCGCCAGCTCCATCGCGCCATGCTAACCGGTCGCGAGCGACGTTGCCTTCTCAGTGGGCAGACGGGACAATTCCGGCGTGATCAGACGAAGCCCGCACAACCTGCAGCAGCGGCATGACTGAGCCCCCGGCGCTCGGTCCCGCCGCCGCGCTCGGCCTTACCGTCAGGCGGTTCGTCTGGCGCGAACGCGCAAAGCGCCCGCCGTGGCAGGCCATGGGGTTCGAAGCGCTGCGCCTGGTCTGGGCGGTAGGCAGGGACATGACCAGCGGCCAGCTCACCCTGCGGGCCATGAGCCTGGTCTACACCACCCTGCTGTCGCTGGTGCCCCTGCTGGCCATCAGCTTCTCGATCCTCAAGGGCTTCGGCGTTCACAACCAGATCGAGCCGTTCCTCTACAACGCCATGGAGCCTCTGGGCGAGCGGCGCGACGAGATCGTGGCCGGCATCATCGGCTTCGTCGACAACGTGCAGGTCGGCGTGCTCGGCTCGGTGGGCTTTCTGCTGTTGTTCTACACCGTGGTGTCGCTGATGCAGAAGATCGAGCAGGCTTTCAATGAGGTCTGGCAGATCAGCCGGCGCCGCTCGCTGACCGAACGCTTCCGGGACTATCTCAGCGTCATCATCGTCGGCCCGGTGCTGGTGTTCTCCTCTCTCGGCATCACCGCCACCGTCATGTCCGACCCGCTGATGGCGAGCGTGACCGACGTCCCCGTGGTCGGCTGGATGCTGAGCATGCTGGGGCGCCTGGTGCCGATCACCATGGTGGTGCTGGCGTTCACCTTCATCTACATGTTCGTGCCCTACACCCGGGTGCGCGTGCTGCCCGCGTTCACCGGCGGGCTCATTGCCGGCATCCTCTGGAACTCGCTGGGCCTGGTCTTCGCCTGGTTCGTCGCCCAGGCCAATCGTTACACGGCCATCTACTCCGGGTTCGCCACGCCGATTCTGTTCATGATCTGGCTGTACGTGGGCTGGCTGATTCTGCTGATCGGCGCCACCATCGCCTTCTACCGGCAGAATCCCGAGTACCTGGCGGGGCGCCAGCTCACCAGCCAGTTCAGCGCCGCCGATCGCGACCGTCTGGCGCTGGGCGCCGCCTATCTGATCGGCCGCCACTTCTACCACGGTCAGCCGCCGCCCAGCGCCGAGGCGCTGGCACGCGTGCTCGAGGTGCCCGTGGATGCCGTGGAGCAGGCGCTCGACCCGCTGGAGCTGCGGGGCCTGGTGGCCATCACCGCCGACGCGCCGCCGGGCTACCTGCCCGGCTGTCCGTGGGAGCAGGCGTCGGTGCACGACGTGCTGGACGCCTCACGTCGGGCCAACCGCACCGGCATCAGCGACTCACCGCCCGGCGTCGCGCTGGCTCAGGTGGACGCGGTGCTGGCACGTCAGGCCAGGGTCGCCGAGGAGACCTTCGGCGGCGTCACGCTCAAGGCGTTCACCACCGACGCGCCGGCCGCCGTGAGCTGACCGGGCAGACCGCCCGCCCTAGCTCAGGTACATGTACTCGAGCCCCTTGCGAATCAATCGGTTGCTCGAGGTATAGGCGCCCACACTGTCGAGCTGATAGTCGTCGCCGGCGGCGATGGCGCGGGCCGCCAGCAGGCCGCTGCGCACCGCCGGACCGATGCCTTCGCACATGTCCCGGGTGGCGAGGCCGGCGGCGTCGCCCACCACGAAGGCGTTGCCCTGGCGCGGCCGGTCCGCCCGGTCGCGCAGGAAGTAGCTGTAGCCGCCCGGCTTGTCCGGCAGCACGCCCCCCCGCACCAGGCCGTCTTCCTCGAGCCGCGCCACCAGCCGCCGCCAGTGGCGGTGGACGTCGTCACCCTTGCGTTTCAGCTTGTCGGCCATGCCGCCCACGCCCACGTTCAGGTAGCCGTCGGCCTTGGGTACGTACCACGCGTATCCCGGCAGGCCGCCGTCGAGAAACCACAGGTGGCAGCGCTCGTCCGCCCAGTCGTAGGCGAACTCCTGCTCCAGGGTCACCGCCTGCAGCGCCTTGTCCCGCGGCCGCTCGGGCCGGAACAGGTCGCGGAACACGGGGCAGCGGGTGCCGCCGGCGCCGATCAGATAGCGGCATCGCAGGCTGCCATCGAGCAGATAGCCGTCCTCGTCCGCGACCACCTCACGCACGTTGTGCTGCCGCACCTCGGCGCCGGAGCGCTCGAGCAGCCAGGCATCGAACTCGTAGCGGCGAATGGAATGCTGGGGCGACCGCAGCGGCACGTGCAGGCGCTTGATGGCGATGTCGAGCACGTCGAAGGTGAGAAACCGGTGCGGATACTTCGCCGGGTCGATGCCCAGGTCGTCCACCACCTCCGGCGTGATCCAGCCGGCACACAGCTTCTCGCGCGGGAACGTCTCCCGATCGAGCACCAGGCAGTCGACGCCGCTGCGCACCAGCTCGCCGGCGGCGGATGCGCCCGCCGGCCCGCCGCCGACGATGATGACCTCACGCCGCTCCATGGCTCAGTGCTCGATGCGCATGCGATCGCGGGTCGCGGGCAGATGCCTGCATCCGGGACGGCGGAACAGCACCTGAAAGAGCTGAAGCTGGCCCTCGGTGAAGGCCGCCACGGAGCCCGAAAGGTAGAGGCGCCAGGCCCGCACGAAGTCGTCGTCGAACATGGCCGCCACCTGGTCGACGTGCTCCTCGTAGCGCGCCAGCCAGTGCCGCAGGGTCTGGGCGTAGTGCGGGCGCAGGTTCTCCACGTCCACCACCGAGAATCCCAGGGGCTCGAAGATGGCCATCATCTCCCGCAGCGTCGGCGGGTACGCGCCCGGGAAGATGTAGCTCTCGATCCACTCGTTCAGCGGCCGCGACACGTCCTGGCCGATGGAGTGGATCAGACCCCGGCCGTCGTCCTTGAGCACGCGGTCGATGGTGCGGCCGAGCACCGGATAGTTGTCGACGCCCACGTGCTCGAGCATGCCCACGGACACGAACACGTCGTAGCTGCCCTGGGCGTTGCGGTAGTCGTCCTCGACGTACTCCACGGCGCCGTCGAGACCCTCCCGGCGCGCACGCTCCCGGGCATAGGCGACCTGCTCCGCCGAGATGTTGTAGGAACGCACCGTCACGCCGTGGTGGCGCGCCAGATAACGCGCCAGCCCGCCCCAGCCGCTGCCCGCCTCCACCACGGTCTCGCCGGGCTTGAGATCGAGCTTGCGGCACACCAGCTCGAGCTTGGCCGCCTGCGCCTGCTCCAGGGTCGCGTTCCAGGTGGGATAGTAGGCGCAGGTGTACTGCGTGTAGTCACGGTCGAGCCACAACTCGTAGAAGTCGTTGCCGAGGTCATAATGCGCATGGATGTTCTGGCGCGACCCGGTCAGGGTGTTGGGGCGCGCCCGCTTCGCCAGCAGCCGCTCGGCGAGGCGGCGCGCGGTGCCGGCAGCGCGATCGGCGCGGGCCAGCTCGGCATAGAGAATCTCGAGGGTGCGCACCAGATCGCCGTCGACGCTGAGCCGGCCGGCGGCGTACAGCTCGCCGAAGGTACGGTTGGGCTTGTACAGCAGGCGGTACAACGCGCCCCGGTCGTGCAGACGGATGCGGCTTTCCACCGTGGTGCACCCCGAAGCCTGAACGCTCTGGCTGTCCCAGAGATCCAGTGCCACGGCCGGCGAGCCCACCGAGTCGAGCAGGCGCACGAGCAGCCACTTCTCGGCCTCGGTGGCCCCGGTGGAGCTTGTCGCCGGCGCCGGTCGGCCCGCATCCATACCCAGCGCGCCATGGTCATCGAGCTGCTGCCGCGCTTTCCCGTTCACGGGTTCTCCTCCTCGCGTCCTCCGGGCCTCGACATCATAACCATCCAGGCCGCCCGGACTCAAAGCGTGCCGCCGGCCAGGACCGCCAGCCGATCGTCGGGCGACAGCGCGATGTCGGCATCACGACCCGGGTTCAGGCGGCCCTCGTCGTCCGACGGCCGATAGCTGCCCAGCAGCAGCTCGCCGCGGGCGCGCACCCGGGCCTGCAGCTCGGCGAATGGCCAGCGACCGGCGGACAGTTCGTAGTCGGCCGGCGCGCGCAGCACCAGCTCGGGGCCGCCGGCGGTGAACAGCGCGTCGTAGACCGTGCGCAGCTTTCGCCGCAGGGCTACCTGCGCGATCATGTGGGCCACCACCAGCGGGCTGATCACCACCTCGGCCCGGCGCCCGGCGATCAGCGGCTCGTTGTCGGGGTCCTGCAGCTCGAGCAGCACCTGGGGCGGCGCCGCCACGCCGGTGAGCACCTCCTCTAGCAGCAGGCAGGCCACCAGGGCCCGGGCGTCAGCCTCCTCGTCACTGGCCAGCCGCTCGGAGCTGGCCAGCAGCACGTTGTCGAACCCTTCAGGCGCCATGGCGCGCAGCTCCGATTCCACCGCGTAGTCCGCCTCGATGGAGGTGAGCTGAACCCGGCCCAGCAGGCCCAACTCCTCGATTACGGCTTCGCGCATCCGGGCGCTCTGCTTCGACACCACGGTGACCTGATAGCGCACGTCCTGATAGGCATCGAGCTCGTGCAGCAGGGTCGCCACGTTGCGGTTCCAGCCGAGGATGAGCACCTGCCGCAGTGGTGCCTCAGCGGCCGCGGGTAAGGGCGGCAGCGGCATCCGGCGGTCGGGCGCCGGGCGTGCCGGCCCCGGCTCGGTGTCATCGTAGTGGGCGGCTACCAGCACCAGGCTGTCGCCGGCGGCAAGCGCGAAGTCGTCGGGCGGGTTGAGGTGGGGCCGCAGCTCGCCCGCGCGGCCGCGGACTACCCCGCACAGCACCGCCCGCTGGAAGCGGCCAGCCGCCGCTGCGAAGGTCACGCCATCCAGATGCGGCGCCTCGCGCAGGTAGAAGCTGTTGCCGTAGCGATGATTGAGCAGCTCGCCGTAGACCCGCGACAGGCCCCGATTGCGCAGGTTCTGCACCATCAGCCGGCTGATCACCGAGTTGCCCGACACCACCTCCAGCGGGCCCCGGTAGGAGCGGCGGGCCACCATGGCGTGGCGGTGATCACGAATCTCGGCCACCGCATACGGCAGCGGCTGGTGGCGCGCCAGCGGATGATTGGAGATCGACAGCAGCGCCTTGATGGTGGCCATGTCGGCACCCAGACCCTGGCCGGTGCTGCCGCAGGGAATGATCAGCGCGGCAGCATTCATGCAGTCCACCCGCTCCAGGTCCTCCACCAGCAGCGGCGTGCCCGAACGCAGCACCACCTGACCGGCGTGGCGGCCGATGGTCGGATCGTCGCGCAGCGCCTGGGCGTGGCGCGCGGTCACCGACTCGGACAGCACCACCAGCTCGAGCCTGCGGGTGCGGTGGCGGGCCAGAAACCGGCTCACCCGCCCCGCGGACCCCATGATCTCGGCCACGATCGGCAGGGTGCGGCTGTTCCAGCCCAGCACCACCAGGTGGTTGCGCGCCACCACCGGCGTCAGCCCGCTCTCCAGACGGCGCATCTGCTGAATCAGCCATTGGGTCATGATCGCCACCAGTGCCCCGAGGAACACCACGTAGCCGAGCACGGTGAGCACCGTGGAGACGACCCGGCGCCAGGTGCCCTGGTCGTCGCCCAGGTAGCCCGGATCGGACAAGCGCAGGAACGCCCACCAGACCATGTCCGACAAGCTGGCCCCCTCGGTGTCCACCGGCAGCACCAGCGCGCCGCCCACCAGGGAGATCAGCGCGATCAGGGCTGCCACGGTGGCAAGCTGGAACCCGGCGCCCTTGACGAACTGGCGCTCCACCCAGTAATGCAGCCAGCGGGCCAGCCGAATGCGCCGCAGCAACCGGCCGGGCTTGGAGATCAACGACGACATGGGTACTCTCCGCCAGCATGAACACGCGAGTGCAGCCCGAATCGAAACACGAGCGCGACCGCGACGCCACCTTCGATGCGGTGGTGGTCGGGGCCGGATTCGCCGGCATGTACATGCTGCACCGGCTGCGTGGCCTCGGCCTGAGCGCGCGCGTCTACGAGTCCGGTGACGACGTCGGTGGCACCTGGTACTGGAATCGCTATCCGGGCGCACGCTGCGATGCCGAAAGCCTCGCCTACTCCTACTCTTTCTCCCCCGAACTCGAGCAGACGTGGGAGTGGAGCGAACGCTACGCCACGCAACCGGAGATCCTGCGCTACGCCCGGCACGTCGCCGAGCGCTTCGATCTGCGTCGCGACATCCGCTTCGAGCGTCGCGTCACCTCGGCCCATTTCGACGCCGCAGACAACCGCTGGACCGTGCGCACCGACGCCGGGGACATTGCCCACGCCAGATTCTGCATCATGGCGACCGGCTGCCTGTCGGTGCCACAGGTGCCCGACCTGCCCGGGCTCGACGACTTCCAGGGCGAGCGCTACCAGGCCAGCGTCTGGCCCCACCAGCCCGTGAGCTTCCGCGGCAAGCGGGTAGGCGTCATCGGCACCGGCTCGTCCGCCATTCAGGCGATTCCCGTCATCGCCGAGACCGCCGGGCACCTGACCGTGTTCCAGCGCACGCCGAACTTCAGCGTGCCGGCCCGGAACGCGCCGCTCGACCCCTCCTTCGTCGCCGGCTTCAAGGCCAACTACCGGCGTCACCGGGCATTGCATCGGCAGGGCCAGGGCTCCGGCTTCGGCGACCTGCAGGTCACGCCGAAGCCTCAGGGTCCGGCCGTGGATCAGGCTGCCGCGCTCGGCGATGCCGAGCTGGAGGCGCTGCTGGAACGCTACTGGAACCAGGGCGGTGCCCGCTTCATCGGCGCCGCCGGCGACACCCTGATCGACGAGGACAGCAACCGTCGGGTCGCCGACTTCGTACGCGCGCGCATCCGCCGCATCGTTCACGATCCGGCGACCGCAGAGGCGCTGTGCCCCACGTCACACCCCATCGGCACCAAGCGCATCTGCGTCGACACCGACTACTACGAGAGCTTCAACCGCGACAACGTGACCCTGGTGAACCTGCGCCGCACCCCGCTGGTGCGTATCTACGATCATGGGGTGCAGACCTCGGATGCGGAGTACCCGCTGGACATGCTGGTGCTCGCCACCGGCTTCGACGCCATGACCGGCGCCCTGCTGCGCATCGACATCCGCGGCGAGGATGGCTTGCGGCTGGCGGACAAATGGCAGGCGGGGCCGCGCGGCTACCTGGGGCTCGGCATCGCCGGCTTCCCCAACCTGTTCACCATCACCGGGCCCGGCAGCCCCTCGGTGCTGAGCAACATGCTGATCTCCATCGAGCAGCACGTCGACTGGATCAGCGACTGCCTGGTGCACATGCGCGAGCACGGCTACGCGCGCGTCGAGCCGGAAGCGGAGGCGGAAGCGGCCTGGGTCGATCACGTCAACCAGGTGGCCAACGGCACGTTGTTTCCGAAGGGTGGGTCCTGGTACCTGGGCGCCAACGTGCCGGGCAAGCCGCGGGTGTTCATGCCCTACGCGGCGGGCGTTGGCCCGTATCGGGAGGTCTGCGACCAGGTTGCCGCAGACGGCTATCGTGGCTTTCGCTTCGCGTCAGACGCTCCGGCATGACCGACACCCGCATCACCGTGCTGCCCGGCGACGGCATCGGCCCGGACATCACCGAGGCCGCCATCGAGGTCCTGGATGCGCTGGATGCGGGCCTGACCTTCGACTACGCCGTCGCCGGACAGACCGCCCTGGAGCAGGGGCTCGACCTGGTGCCGGAGCAGACCCTGGCGCTCATCGCCGGCAACCGGGCCACCCTGAAGGGGCCGCTGACCACGCCCGTGGGGCGCGGCTTCTCGTCGGTCAACGTGTCGCTGCGCCAGCACTTCGAGCTGTTCGCCAACGTCCGCCCGGCGCTATCCATTCCCGGCGTGCGCTCGCGCTATGAGGACGTCGACATGATCATCGTCCGGGAGAACCTCGAGGGCCTGTACTCCGGCGTCGGCCACACGCTGAGCGCCGACGGCGAGCGCGCCGAGGTGCGCAGCGTCATCACCCGCACCGGCTCCGAGCGGGTGCTGCGCTACGCGTTCGACATGGCCCGCCGCCTGGGCCGCCGCAAGGTGACGGTGGTGCACAAGGCCAACATCATGAAGACCACGTCCGGCCTGTTCCTCGACGTGGCGCGGCGCGTGGCCGGCGAGTTCAGCGACATCGAGACTCAGGAGATGATCGTCGACAACTGCGCCATGCAGTTGGTGATGCGGCCGGAGCAGTTCGATGTGATCGTCACCACCAACCTGTTCGGCGACATTCTTTCCGACCTCTGCGCCGGGCTGGTGGGCGGCCTGGGTCTGGCGCCCGGTGCCAACATCGGTGCCGGGCATGGCATCTTCGAGGCCGTGCACGGCAGCGCGCCCGACATCGCCGGCAAGGGCATCGCCAACCCCACCGCGCTGATCCTGGCGGCGGCCATGATGCTCGACTACCTGAGCATGACCGCGGAGGCGGAGCGCATCCGCGCCGCGGTGCGCCAGGTGGTCGGCGCCGGCAGATCGGTCACCGCCGATCTCGGCGGCAGCGCCTCCACCAGCGCGTTCACCCGGGCACTGATTCAGGCTCTGTGACGGCGGTCACGGGCCGGACGCCCATCGCCCCGGGCGCCATCCTCAAGTTTTTCGCTCCCCGGCCGTCACAGCCCATACAGGGCCATTGTCCTGGTGCTTGGCGTGCCATGGACGGCGTACAGCCGCGAGGAGTCTTTGAGGAACCGACAAACCGTCAAGGCGAGAGTGTCACACAGCCGCCGGCTGCTGCGGGCGCTGGTGCTGCCGGCCGTGGGCCTGCCATTGCTGCTGGCCGCGATGTTTCACGCGCACGGCCCCGACGCCGGTCACGGCACCACGCCCTGGCTGATGCTGTCGGCCGCGCTGCTCTGCGCGCTCAACCTGCTGGTGCTGGTTCTGGGCCATCGGCTGGTGAATCGCGTGACGGTCCGCCTGCAGCACGAGCGTGACCAGGCCGAGCGCCTGGCCTGGATCGCCGAGCACACCACGAAGATGGCCGTGGTCGCCGACACCGACGGCCGCATCCAGTGGGTCAACGAGGGCTTCGAGCGGATGAGCGGCTACCGCCTCGACGACGTCCGCACCCTGGAGCCCGCCCAGCTATTTTCCGGTCCCGACGTCGACCCCGCCGTGCAGGCGGAGCTCACCGCCGCCATTCGCGACAAGCGCGACATCGAGACCGAAGTGCAGCTTCAGACCCGGGACGGCAAACCGTACTGGGTACGACTGGAGATCCGCCTGCTGAAGGACCAGGACGGCCGGCCCAAGGCCTTCATCGCCCTGGGCGCCGACATCACCGAACTCAAGGCGGCGGAAGGTGAGCTCGCCTGGCGGGCGCACCACGATCCCCTCACCGGGCTGGCGAACCGGCAGACGTTTCTCGCCCGTCTCAACGCGCTGCAGAGCGACCGCCAGCGGTCGCGCCACGGCCTGTGCGCGCTGCTGGCCATGGACTTCGACCGCTTCAAGCTGGTCAACGACGTGCACGGGCACGTGGTCGGCGACGAGCTGCTGTGCGCCATCGCCCGCCGCCTGGAGACGGCCGTGGCCGAGGCCGACGTGGTGGCGCGATTCGGCGGCGACGAGTTCATCCTGCTGCTGCAGGACGTGGGTGACAACGCCAGCGTGCAGCGCATCGCCGCCCGCATCTCGGCAGCGCTGGCCCGGCCCCACCGCCTCGGCAGCGGCATCGAGGTGTCCTGCTCGGCCAGCATCGGCGTGATCCTCCTGGAGCCCGGCGATGCCCGGCCGGCCGAGCAGCTACTGCGGGATGCCGACGCAGCCATGTACCAGGCGAAGATGGAAGCCCGCGGTGGCTACCGCTTCTTCGACCGCGAGCTGCGCCGGCACATGAGCCGGCGGGCCCTGCTGGAAAGCGACCTGCGGCGAGCCGACTTCGACGACTGCCTGCATCTGTACTATCAGCCCATCATCGACCTGCGAACCGGACAGGTGCGCTGCTTCGAGGCGCTGGTGCGCTGGTACCGGCACGGCGTCGAGCTGGTGCCGCCCATGGACTTCATTCCCATGGCCGAGGACACCGGCCTCGTCGTCGACATCGGCCGCTGGGTGACCCGCCGCGCCTGCCGCGACCTGGCCGACTGGCGGACGCGCACGCCTGCCGCCGCCGACATCGGCATGTCCATCAACCTGTCGCGCCGCGAGATCATCGAGCCCGGCTACTGCGAATGGCTCTGCCAGACCGTGACGGACAGCGGCCTCGCGCCCGGCGACATCACCCTGGAGCTGACCGAGACCGCCCTCATCGATCCGCGGCTGAACCTCATCCCGCTGACCGCCCGGCTGCGCGAGCTCGGCTTCCGGCTGGCCATGGACGACTTCGGCACCGGTCAGTCGTCGCTGAACAGCCTGGTGGATCTGCCCATCGAGATCCTCAAGATCGACAAGCGCTTCGTGCGCAATATGCTGGCCGGCCACGCGTCCATGGCCGTGGTGCACGCCATCGTCACCCTCGCCGCCCACCTCAGCATGACCGTGGTGGCCGAGGGCATCGAGAGCGCTGAGGAGGTGGCCAGCCTGCAGGCCATGGACTGCGAGCTGGGCCAGGGCTACCACTTCGCCCGGCCCATGCCGTGCGAGCAGGCGCTGGCCCTGCTGCTGGAGGGCGTGCACACCGAGACCCTGCACCAGCACCCGCCGCTGGCGGTGGCCGAGGCCGGGCGATCGTGACCACGGCCGACCATGGCCGCCAGGCGGCGTTGCGCCGGGTCGAGCGGCTGCGCAACCTGCCGACCCTGTCGGAGAGCGGCAACAGGCTGCTGGCCGCCATCAGCCGCGACCATGTGGATCTGTCTTCGCTGGTGAGCATCATCGAGCGCGACGTGGCGCTGACGGCGCGCGTGCTGAAGGTCGCCAACTCCCCCTACTACGGCTACGACCGGGCCGTGGACAGCGTCCACCGGGCCGTGGTCATCCTCGGGATCAGCGTGGTGCGCAACGTGGCGCTGGCTTCGAGCCTCGACCCCATGTTCCGCGGCGGCCGCATCACGCCGACGTTTCACCTGCGCGAGCTGTGGCAGCACTCGGTGGCTGCCGCCGTGTTGGCCGAAGCGCTGGCGGAGCAGCGGGCGCCGGCGCTGACCGCCCTGGCCTTCCTGGGCGGGCTGCTGCACGAGGTGGGCTGGCTGGTGCACCTGCGCCACGATCCCGAGGGGCTGAGCGCGCTGGCGGCCGACTGCGAGGCCGCCCGCTTTCCCAGCGTCATCGCATTACGGGACGAAGAGATCGGGCGCTTCGGATTCTGTCACGAGGTGCTCGGCGCGGCGCTGCTGGATCACTGGCGGCTGCCGCCCGCGCTCTGCGAAGCCGTCTCCGACCACCACCGCGGCGAGGGCTCAGCCGGCCCTGCCCCGGCGGATACCCATGACCTGGCCATCATCATCGCCGATGCCGACCAGCTCACGCGCCAGCTCGGCCTGGGCACCTGCCTCGAGCCCTACCCGGTCTACGACGGAGCCATCACGCCGGCGTCGCTGCCGCTGCTGCTGCGGGCGCGCGAGCGCCTGGCCGCCATGAGCATGCTGCCGCAATCGCTGGAGCCCGCCGCCGCCACGCCCTGAGCACCGCTCACCCGCCCAGAGCGAAGCGGGCGAACGGCACCGCGATCTCGTCGCCGCCCGCGGTCACCAGCACGACGATCAGGGTTTCCGGCACCGCGGCGACGCCGAACAGCATCAGATGGCGACCGCCAGGTTCGAAGGCCACGGTTTCTCCCGGCGCCACCACCACCTCCGGCAGCCGGCGCATCCGCGCCATGCCGTCTTCGTGCAGGGTGGTGTGCATCTCGATGGCGCGCACCCCGTCTGCACGTGCGCCCACCAGGGTGACCGGCCGGCCGCCCTGATTGGTGACGTTGAAGTACCCCACCGTCTTGTCCTGCCCCGGTATCGGCTCGCGCACCCGGGCCTGGCTGAACTCGAGCCTCGGTCCCGCCTGCCGATCTGGTGTGTCCACCTCATAACCAAAGCCGGCGATGATCTGACGCACGTCGTCGCGGCGCAGATAGGCCATGAAGTCACGGGCCGCGGAGTTGTCCTCGGCACGGCTCAGCAGCACCGCGTCCTGACGGATCGGCTGGTGCAGCGCCGCGGGTACGTCCCAGCGGCTGCCGGGCGCCGCCTGCCGGGGGCTCGCCACCTGGGCCAGCGCCACCAGCCCCAGCTCGGCATTGCCGGTCGCCACCATGGCGTGGGCCTGGCCGATGCTCTCCCCCATGACCATGCGGTCGGCCAGCGACGCGCGCAGGCCGAGCGCTTCCAGAGTCTGCACGGCTGCCAGGCCGTAGGGCGCGAGATCGGGATTGGCAATGGCCAGGCGCCGGAACTGGCCAGCCCGCAGCGTGGCGGCACCGTCGGGGCCGATGCGGTCCGGGTCGGCGCTCCACAGCACGAGGCGGCCGCTGGCGTAGGTGAAGCGGCTGCCCCGCACCGCGTCGCCGTCGGCCTCCAGGCGCTCCGGCCGCGCCTGATCCGCCGCCAGCAGCACATCGAACGGCGCGCCGCTGCGAATCTGGGCGTAGAGCTTGCCGGTGGAGCCCACGGTCATGTCGATGCGATGACCGGTCTCGCGCTCGAAGTCGCCCTCAAGCCGCTCCACCACCTCTGCGAAGTTGGCCGCCACCGCGATCAGCGCCTGCTCGGCCGCCACGGCGGCCGCGCTCATCGCCCACCACGCCAGCCCCAGCCAGCCGATCAGCGTTTTCCGGAAGCCTTGGCATCGCATCAGCACACCTCCTACTGCGGGTGGGTTCAGAAGCTCGGGTTGGTCGAGTACGGCGTAAGCTGCAGCTCGTGGGTCCAGCAGGAGCGGTCCTGCGTGTGCAGATACCAGTACGCATCGGCGATGGCGGCCGGGTTCATGATCACCTCCGGCCGCTTGCGGGCAATCTCCAGCGCGCGCGTGCCCGGCGAATCGATCAGCCCGTCGACGATCACGTTGGCGACGTGCACGCCGTGCACCGAGTACTCCTCGGTGAGCACCTGGGCCAGGGTGCGCATCATCACCCGCGGGTAGTAGAGCGACTGCCCGGTCTGACGCTTGCGGCCGCGCAGCGAGGCGGCGTTGTTGGTGATCAGGAACGAGCCGCGGCCGCGCTCGCGCATGGCGGGCAGCACCGCCCTGGCCACCAGAAACGGGCCGCGGCTGGCGATGTGCTGCGCCGTGTCGAACATGGCGACGGGGATGTACTCCAAAAGCTCCTGACCCGGCGGCAGGTCACGCCCCTCCAGGTAGCCCGCGTTCAGCACCACCACCTCGGGATCACCGAGCTCGTCGCGCACCCGGGCGAATGCCGCGTTGATGGAGTCTTCGGAGGCGAGGTCGAGCTCCACCACGGTGCTGTCGCCGCCGCTGTCGCGGATGGCAGCCGCCAGACCGGCGGCGTTGCCGGCCTGGCGGGTGGTGAGCACCACGTGGAAGCCCTCCCGAGCGAACTTCTGGGCGATAGCGCCGCCCACGCCCCAGCGCACGCTGACCGGCAGACCCGAGTCGTCCAGGTCGCGGCCGTGGGCCAGTCGAGTGTTGCGGCCATCCGCCTGCCACTTCGAGGTGGCGCCGATCACCACGGCCACCGGCTTCATGCGTCGAAGCCTACGAACACGACGGCCTCGTCCACCGACTTGCGCCGCGACACCACGGCGTTGGCAGGAAAGGACTCGTCCGGAAAGCCCATGGCCACGCAGATCATGATCACCTGATCGTCGGGAATGCCGGCGTGCTCACGCACCACCGGCGACTGCATGATGCCCTGGCTGTTCACCACGCAGCCCAGGCCGCGCGACCAGGCCGCATTCACCAGGGCGTTGGTCACCGCGCCGCAGTCGAACGGCGCGATGTCGCCGCCGTGAATCGAGCGGTCGTAGGTCACCACCACCGCCACCGGCGCGTCGAACTGCCGGAAGCCGCGCAGCACCCAGTCCTTGCGGCGCTCCTTGTCCTCCCAGGCGATGTCCATGGCCTCGAAGAGCTGCCCGGCGATCTCCTTCTGGCGCTCGCGGTGCACGCCTTCGTAGGCGCCATGGCTGCGGAACTCGCGGGACGCCGGCACGCCGGCCAGATTGCGCTCGGTGTTGCCCTGGCGGATCAGGTCGAGCGGCTCGCCGGAGACCACGTAGAAGTTCCAGGGCTGGGTGTTCAGCGACGACGGCGCGCGCATGGCCAGCTCGACGACCTCGCGGATCAGCGCCTTCGGTACCGGGTCGGGTTTGTAGCCGCGGATGCTGCGGCGGCCGAGAATGACCTCATCGTATTGCAAAAGAGGTGGCTCCTGTTCTGGTTGGCGCAACCGGACCACGCCCAGCGAGCGTGGCCTGCCGGCCATGATATCGGATTCCGCGTGCTAACCCTTATCCGCGCCCGGGAAACCGCCTATTGGCGCGCCGCGCCCCGGCCGGTCACCCTGGGTGCGAGGGGAGGCGGGGCTGAGCGTGGCGTTTCGAACGGAGATCCTGAGTGACGAGCTGGTACGCCATGTGGCCACCGGAGACATCACCATGGATGCAATCGTATCCGCCTACATGGGGTGGATCGAGAATCCGTTTTTCAACCCGTTTCTACCGGTGCTCTGGGACGTTCGCCGGCACGGCATCCGTATTGCGGCCCGTGACTTCATGCGCCTTCCCGAGCGCACCAACCAGGTGACCGGCAAGCGTCGAGCGGGCATGCGCACCGCCGTGCTGGTGGACAGCGTCAACGCCGAATTCGTAGCCACGACGATCGCCGGCCACCACGAATGGGCCGTGGACATCCGGGTCTTCCGCGACGAGGACGCCGCGAGGCGTTGGCTTCGCGGTACGGCCGACGAACCCTGAAGTCACTGCCTGACCTTGTCCTGCCTCGCCCCGAGGGTATGATCCGGCCAGGCTTCGAGGCGAGGGACCGGATCGTGACGCATCCATTGACAGTGCAACCCAGCGGGCAGGCTTGCGGCGCGGAAGTGACGGGCGTCGATCTATCACGCCCCCTGCCCGCCGACATCGTCGCGGCCATCCGCAAGGCATGGCTCGAACACCATGTGCTGAGCTTTCCGGACCAGCAGCTCAGCGACGACGACTTCGAACGGTTCGCGCTGTACTTCGGCCGGTTCGGCCACGACCCCTTCTTCCACCCGATTCCCGGACGCGAGCACATCGCCGCGGTGCGCCGCGAGGCGAACGACACCAGCCCGATCTTCGCCGAGGTGTTCCACTCCGACTGGAGCTTTCAGGCCGAGCCGCCCGCGGCCACCTTCCTGTACAGCCTGGACATCCCGCCCGTTGGCGGCGACACCGTGTTCTCGAACCAGCATCTCGCGCTCGCGACCATGCCGCCCGAGCTGCTCCGGAAGCTGGAGGGCAAGACGGCCATTCACTCCGCCGTGATGGCGTACTCGCCCGATGGCGTCTACGCCGACGCCGAGAAGCGCGGCAGCATGGACATCCGAATTTCCGACGAGGCCTACGAACGCCAGGCACACCCGCTGATCCGGCCGCATCCGGAGACCGGCGTTCCAGGAATCTTCAGCGCGGCGTTCGCCTACATCATCGGCTTCGAAGGCATGCCCGACGAGGAAGCCATGCCGCTGCTGATGGCACTCAGGGAGTGGCAGGGTCGTGAGGAGTTCACCTATCGCCACAAGTGGCGCAACAACATGCTGGTGATGTGGGACAACCGCAGCGTGCTGCATCGCGCCACCGGCGGTTACGAAGGGCATCGGCGCGAGCTGCACCGGATCACGATCAACAGCTAATCGGCTGATTCACAGAGTCGTCCAGGGACGTGAACACCAACATGGGAATTCAGGGGTGGTAATGGTACGGCCAGAAGCGGCGATCTCGCCTTGACTGATCGAGCGCTCTCCTTACAATCCGAGATAAAGTAAGGAGCATGAAATGGCCGAAGCGGCAGTTACCAGCAAAGGTCAGATAACCATCCCCGCAGACGTGCGAAAGGCAATGGGGCTCAAGGCCCAAGATCGGGTCGTATTCACCGTGCTCCACGATGGAACGACCGTGATGCGAGCTAAGACGAAGAGCATCAAAGACATGAAGGAGATGCTGAAGAACCAGGGCAAGCGCGTGCCGGTCTCTGAGATGCGGCACGAATAGGTGCCAGCGCTCGATACCAACGTCATTCTCCGCTATATCGTGGAGGACGATCCTAGACAGACGCGCGTTGCTCAGCGATACATCGAGAAACACGCGGTCGCTGGCGATTCACTGTTCCTGGCGACATCAGTGATTCTCGAGACCGAATGGGTGCTTCGATCCGTCTACCGATTCACCAAAGATGAGGTCATCGAAGTGTTCGTCGGGCTACTCGAGGCTCGGGATATAAGCTTTCAGGACGAAGCTTCCCTGGAGCGCGCGGTACATCGATATCGAGAGCTCGACATAGACTTTGCGGACTGCCTTCACCTCGCTACCGCGCAGACATTCGATCAGTTGCCGCTGGCCACGTTCGAGAAGAAGGCTAGAGGCATTGATGGCTTTGAAGCCTTGCGTAGTTGAATTACGGCAAGCATCGCTCCTCGACCAATTGCGTTGTGGATTGATTCTGCCTGCTGTTCGACCCCGGCCGACCGGCGATTGGCGACCCAACGCCGTCGGTATCCCAGAAGATTGATCTAGTGCTTAAATCCTTCCTTACGGAACGATCACCCAGGCGCTTCAACATGTCCCGCTACATCGAGTCCTACAACCATAACCACAGGATCGGCGTGCTGATCGAGTTTCGCGCCACTGACGACTTCACGTTCCGGACGAAGGAGTTTCAAGCACTAGCCAAGGATATTGCGATCCATATCGTTGCTCGGGACCCGGCTCGGGACGGGCAATCCGTCCTATCGCTACTTGGTCAGCGTTTTGTCAAAGACGAAAGCAAATCCGTTCTGGAAGTCCTCCAAGATTGTGAGGCCCAACTGAAGGGAGATGTTCGAGTGCTGCGCTACGTGCGCTACGCAATCGATGACGCAGATCAATAACGCGAACTTGCCACGACCCCAAAAGAGCTAGGACGTCAAGTGGCCGGTCCCGCCCGAATCGCGATGCTGGTTTGAGCGTCGGCTCACTCGCGCAAAGAAGCTGGGCGCTACAAGACCCTGGTGCACTTCCGTTGATGGCTCAGCCGCTTGCGTCTGGCCAGGGAAGTGAGCAACGGCCGACCAACACCGCAAGCTGCCGGGTCCGCAGAGCTTCGAAAGGTATCGTATTGATCGAACTGAGGATTGGTGGAGCCAGACGGGATCGAACCGTCGACCTCTACAATGCCATTGTAGCGCTCTCCCAGCTGAGCTATGGCCCCACGGGTGCACCCTTTCGGGTGTCGCGGAAGGAGGCGGATGGTACGGACGACGATGGGGGGTGTCAACACGCCCCGGCGATACGCCGATTCGCTGGCGTCAACCGCTGAAATCGATGGCGAGCGCTGGAATCTGAGAACCGGGTCACGAGCGCGGAAAGCACCGCGCAGTACGCTTGCGGCCACGGATTCAGGCGCGCGCCGGCGGGAAGCCGGCGCCGCCCGAACCTCCCCACGAGACATAGCCATGGGAGGCTCTGCACCACATGTACAAGACCCCTGCCGCCCCGTCCGCCCGCGCTCTGGCACGCACGATTCGCCGCATGGCCGGCGAGTTCCTGATCCCGCGGCTGCGCAGCACCCTGGAGTCGGCCGCCGACGAGTTGAAGGGGCAATCGTCCATGCACGCGCTGCAGGGAGAGGAAGACCAGACCCTGGACACGTTGCGCGAAGACCTGGCGACGCTGCGCGAGCTTGCCGCCCGCGTCCCGGAAGGGTTCTGCGACGCCCTCGGTGATGACATCGAGGCGAGTCTGGTGTTCGGTGACCACTCCGGCAGCGACGGCGCCGGCGGTCGCGGCAAGCGAAGGCAGCTTCGTCGCAACGCCGGCCTCGAAGTCGCCCTGCTGGCGGACGACGAGTTGGAGCTGTCGGTCATGGTGTCCACCGTGGGCGCCCGCTTCGAGCGTCGCAACCGTGAGGCGCTCGACGCCGCGGTGCGGGCCGCCGAGTCGGCCTGCGATGCGGAGCGAGCCGAGGCGCTGCGCGGTCTGATCGGCGTGTTTCCGCTGCTCAATCGCTTTTCGACGCTGCTGTCGGCCGCACCTCTGTCGGTGGCCAGCCGCAGCAAGGTCATGGGCGGCTTTCAGTTCCACGTGCTGGACGAACTGGAGCGCTTCTACGAGCCCCTGGCCGCGGCGCTGGCCCCGAACGGTGGCACCAGCAGCCGCAGCCCCGGCGCGACGACGCCGTGCGTTCCGGAAGCCGCAGCCGAGCCGCTGCAGCGGCCGGTCGGCCTGCAGGCGTGGCAGCAGCTCCTGCATGGCGCCCCCCACGGCCATCACATGGGACCCAGCACCGGATACTCGAACGGCGGCGCCGGCAGCGCCGGCGTTCCGCTGGCCACGTACCTGTCACAGCATCCGCTCACCACGCTGCCCCTGCCGCTGGCGCCTGGTCAGTCGGCCGGAGTGAGCCTCTACGATCACGTGGTGTGCGCCCTGGCGTCCCATGGGGAGGTCGGCGCCGATGGCCTGGGCGGGATGGACCTGGACGTGCTGCGCCTGGTGTCGCTGTTCTTCGAGACCTTTCTCGACAACGACAGCCTGGCCCCGGCGCTGCGCTTTCTGGTGGGGCGTCTGCAGATGCCGGTGCTGCGGGTGGCACTGGACGACCCCTCGTTCTTCGACGACGACGATCACGTGGCGCGGCGCCTGATTCAGGCGCTGTGCCGCATCGGCATCGGCTGGTCGTCGGACATGGCGTGGGTGGAGCGCAGCCCGGCCTATAAGGAAGTGAGCGCGCTGATTGCCGAGATCGTCGATCACCCGGCACCGGACGGTGCCCTGTTCGAGGCGGTACTCGCCAGCCTGGAGGCCTCCCAGGCCGCCCGCCAGGAAAAGGTGGGCCGCGCCGAGGAGCGCGTGGTTCAGCTCGAGACCGGACGCTCACGCCTGAAGGCCGTCAAGCTGCAGGTGCAGGACGAGCTGAACCGCTGCCTGGCCCGCCATCGCAGCCTGCCGGTGCTGCGCACCTTTCTGGCCGACTCCTGGTCGAAGGTGCTGACCTTCGTCTGCCTGCGGCATGGTGACTCCGGGGCGCAGTGGCGCCGCGCCATCGACCTGTGCGACGAGCTGGCCCGCCTGCTCGGCCCGGCGGCATCACGGGCGGAAGCCCAGGTGCGCTTCGAGCAGGTGCCGGCCCTGCTGGAGCAGCTCGAGGCGCTGATGGTCGATGCCGGGCTCACCAGCGCCCACATCGACGACGCCATCGCCAGCCTGTATCGCGAGATCGACCGCATTCGCGAGAGCGACGACGACTGGTTCGCCAGCGGCGGCGAGATGATCATCGAGCGCGAGGCGGCGCTGGAGCCCATCACCCTGATCCCGCCGCCGGCCATCCCCGACGTCGAGCACGGCGTCGGCGCCGAGACCCTGGAGCAGATTCAGCCGGGAACCTGGGTGCGGGTGCGCGAGCGCACCGGCAGCGGCGAGTTCCACCAGGTCAAAGTCGCCGCCCGGGTGGCCGAGACCCGCGAGATTCTGCTGGTGGACGAGCGCGGCGCGCGCTGGGGCATATGGCAGGAGGCCGAGTTCGCCGACGCCATGGCCGACGGCCGCATCGCCCTGGTGGATCACGACCTCATCGTGCAGCACACGCTGGACGCCATGATCACCGCGCTGACCGCGGCCACCGCGAACGCGGAGCTGTGCAGCGTTACCGTGGGCTGAGATCGGCCAGCCGCATCCGGTCGCCGGGCGCGGCCACCAGCGCGCTGATGCCGCAGGCGGCCTGCACATGGGCGGCGAAGCCCGCCGCCGCATCCGGGTCGCCATGCACCAGGTACAGCCGCGGCGCCTCAGCGCCGCCATCGGCTCCTGTGCCGAGCATGGGCTCGAGCCAGCGAATCAGATCGTGCTGGTCGCCATGGGCAGACAGGCCGCCGATGGTGTGCACCTCGGCGCGCACCGGATAGTTGTCGCCATGGATGCGCACCGTCTCCACGCCGTCGATGATGCGCCGCCCCAGGGTGCCCGGCGGCTGATAGCCGGTGAACACGACCTGGGTCTCCTTGCGGCCCACCTCGCGGCGCAGGTGATGGAGGATGCGGCCGCCGTTGCACATGCCGCTGCCGGCGATGATGATGGCGCCGCGCTTGAGCCGGCCGATGACCTTCGACTCGTCGGCGGTGCGGGTGAGGTGCAGGTTGGGCAGCCGCGGCATCATCGCGCCCTCGCGGAACAGGTGCGCCGCTTCGGTATCGAACAGGTGCTCGAAGTCCCAGTACACCTCGCTGGCCTCGATGGCCAGAGGGCTGTCGAGGAACACCTGCCAGCGCCCCACGTCCCACTCGTCGTAGTACTTGCCGAGCTGGTACAGAATCTCCTGGCTGCGGCCCACGGCGAACGCCGGAATGAGCACGTTGCCGCCCACCCGGTGGGCGTGGGCCAGCACCTCGCCGAACTCCACCAGCGACGCCTGCCGGTCGCGGTGGCGTCGGTCGCCGTAAGTGGTCTCCATGAGCACCACGTCGGCCGCTGGCGGCGTCACCGGATCGCGCAGGATGGGCGACCCGTACTGGCCCAGATCGCCGCTGAACACCAGCACCAGATCGCGGTCCCCGTGCCGCATGCGCACCTCCACCACCGCAGACCCCATGATGTGGCCGGCGTCGTGAAAGCGTACGGTCATGCCGGGCACCACGGTCACCGACTGGTCGTAGGCGTGGGGCTGGGTGAGGTCCAGGGTGTCGTCGACGTCGTCACGTATGTAAAGCGGCGAGAGCAGCGCCTTGCCCTGATCGGCGCGGCGCCGGTTCTCCCTGCGGATCACGCTCATCTCGATGTCGGCGGCGTCGTTGAGCAGCAGCCGCATCAGCGCCCGAGTGGCGTTGTGGGTATGGATGGTGCCGGTGAAGCCGCGCTTCACCAGCAGCGGCAGGCGGCCGGCGTGATCCAGGTGGGCGTGGCTCAGCACCACCGCATCCACCTCGGATGCCTGAAACGGAAACGGGTCGGTGTTGCGCAGCTCCTGGTCGTGCCCGCCCTGAATCAGGCCGCAGTCGAGCAGCACCGTGCGGCCGCGGTAGCGCAGGATGTGACAGGAGCCGGTGACCTGGCCGGCGGCGCCGTAGAACTCGATCTCCGGCCCGCCGCCGTCATCGCTCATGCGCCGGCCCCATCGTCATCGCCACCGCCCGCGAACTGCCGATGCAGCTTCTCGAAACGCTTGCTCTGCTTCTTCGAGACGCCGAGCACGGCCAGGGCCTCACGGATGCGCACCCGGGTGAGGTCTGGCCCGAGGAACGCCATGGAGTCGAACAGCGGCAGCGACACGGTGCGCCCGGAGATGGCGATGAACAGCGGAAACAGGAAGTCGCGGATCTTCAGCTGCATCCATTCGGCCAGGGCCTGACAGGTGTCGAACAGCGCCTGCCGCTCCCAGCGGCGCATGGCATCCAGCTCCCGCGAAACGAGATCGAGAACCTGCATGACCTGCTCGTCGCTCAGCTTGGCGTGGCGGAAGTCTTCCGGCGTCAGCGGCCGCCGGTCGCCGAGCAGGTAGTCAACCTGGGGCACCAGATCGGAGAAGCGCTCGGTGCGCTCCTGAATCAGCGGCACCAGCCGCGCCAGGTTGTCGCGGTTGACGGCCCATTCGGCGATGCGGTCCATGAAGGCATCGGGCGACAGCCGGCGCAGGTACTGACCGTTCAGCCACGACAGCTTGGCCAGATCGAACACCGGGCCGCCAAGGTGAATCTTGCCGAGATCGAAGTCGGCGGCCATCTCGGTGGGCGTGAACAGCTCGCGCTCGTCGGGCATCGACCAGCCCATCATGCCGAGGTAGTTCACCAGCGCCTCGGGCAGGATGCCGAGGCGGCGGTAGTAGTTGACGCTGGTGGGGTTCTTGCGCTTCGAGAGCTTGCTCTGATCGGGGTTGCGCAACAGCGGCAGGTGGCAGTGCACGGGCATCTGCCAGTCGAAGTAGCGGTACAGAAGCTGGTGCTTCGGCACCGAGTTGATCCACTCCTCGCCCCGCAGGATGTGGCTGATCTCCATGAGGTGGTCGTCCACCACCACCGCCAGGTGGTAGGTCGGATAACCGTCCTGCTTGATCAGCACCTGCATGTCCACCTGAGACCAGGGAATCTCGATCTCGCCGCGCAGGGCGTCGTCGAAGCGGCAGACGCCGCTCTCCGGCACCTTCATGCGGATCACGTGGGGCTCGCCGGCGCCGAGGCGCCGATGCACCTCCGCCTCGGTCAGGTTCAGGCACAGGCCGTCATAGCGGGGGTTCTCCCCGGCGGCCCGCTGAGCGTTACGCATCTCGTCGAGGCGTTCCGGGGTGCAGAAGCAATGGAAGGCGTGGCCGCCGGCCAGAAGCTGCTGCACGTGCTCGAGGTACACCGCCTTGCGCGCGCTTTGCCGGTAGGGGCCGTGCGGCCCGCCGACATCGGGGCCCTCGTCCCAGCCGAGGCCGAGCCAGCGCAGCGAGTCGAGGATCAGCGCTTCCGATTCCGGCGTGCTGCGCGCGGCATCGGTGTCCTCGATGCGCAGGATGAACTCACCACCCTGGCTCTTGGCAAACACCCAGTTGAACAGGGCCATGTAGGCGGTGCCGACGTGCGGATCACCGGTGGGGGACGGAGCGACTCGGGTGCGGATCTTCATGGCGGCGGATTATAGCCATGGATTAGCATCCCGGCATGGACAAGCTCTACGATGACCTGGCTGCCTGGTGGCCATTGCTGTCGCCGGTGGCCGACTATGCGGAGGAAGCCGCCCTCTACTGCCGCTGGCTGCTGGGTGCCGGCGTGCCTCGCGGCGGCCGCGTGCTCGAGCTCGGCAGCGGCGGCGGCAACAACGCCTTCTTCATGAAGGCCGAATTCGCGCTGACCCTGGTGGAGCCGGCCCCCGGCATGCAGGCTCACAGCCGGACCATCAACCCCGATTGCGAGCACCTGCCGGGTGACATGCGCACGTTGCGTCTCGAGCGTCAGTTCGACGGCGTCTTCGTGCACGACGCGGTGGCCTACATGACCACCGAAGCCGACCTCTGCAGCGCCATGCGCACCGCCTTCGTGCACACGCGCCCCGGCGGCGCCGCCCTGTTCGTACCGGACTACCTCACCGAGAACTTCAAGCCCGCCACCGACCACGGTGGCAGCGACGGCGCGGACGGCCGCGGCTTGAGATACCTGGAGTGGATGCACGATCCCGACCCGACGGACAGCACCTACACGGTCGACTATGCCCTTCTGCTCAAGGACGCCAACGGCGACGTGCGGATCGAGCACGATCGCCACGTCGAGGGGCTGTTCCCTCGCGCGCAGTGGCTGCGCTGGCTGTCGGAAGCCGGGTTCTCGGTGGAGGTGCTGCCGCTGCAGCTCGACGGCATCGAGCCGGGCGCGCACGAGGCCTTTCTGTGCCGGCGCCCGTCAGTACCAGAACGAGATGAAGGCGCGGATCACCAGTGAGTCGAAGCCGTAGGCCGGCTCCTCGCCTGCGGCCACGCCGGTGGCCGTGACGTCCCGGAAGTTGTCGTAGTCGAAGCGGATCCAGTCCACGAACAGGTTGAGCTGGCCGCGGTCCACCAGCGGCAGCCAGGGCGTCTGGAACTCGTAGGACGCACCGCCGCCCACCGAGACGGTGGTGAAGCTGGAAAGCTCCTTGTCACGCGACATGAAGTTCTGCTCGTTGGAGCGGGCGAACAGATCGCCGTAGAAGTCGGCCTCGCCCTGGCTGTAGTAGCGGGCCCGAAGCTCCGCGGTGATGCCCTTTGGCAGCGGATGCACGTAGCCGAGCTCGGCATTCCAGCCGGAGACGCCCCAGGTGTCGGAGTAGCGCCGGAACTCACCCCGCAGCGATGCCCGGTACGGCAGGTAGTACATGGCCCGCAGCGCGGTCGCGTTGGAGGTCTTGGTGCGCGGATGCACAGCGGCTTCGTAGCTGAAGCCGCGTGCGGCATCGGGATCGAGATAGCGCACCTGCCGGTAGGCGCTCTGCAGGAAGCCCTCCTCGGTGATGGCTTCGTGGCTGAGGTTGACCAGCAGGTTGGGGGTGAGGATCTGCGACAGGCTGACCCCGAAGGTCTGGCGGTCGACGTCTTCCTCGAAGTTCTCGTCGCCCGTTCGATATACCTGATCGCTGCCGCGGGAGTAGCTGATGCCCAGGTTGGTGAGGTCGCCGAAGAAGTCCTGGCTGATGCCGAACCCGAAGGTGTCGGCGCTGTAGTCGTTCTCCTCGCTGTTGGCGTAGAAGAAGTTCATCATGGTCTTGCCGTGCAGGTAGTCGGCGCCCACCTTCTTCTCGCGGCGTTCCTCGGTGTACTCGCTGGCCGTGGCCACCACGTCGATGGAGGCGCTGGTGATCATGTCGACGTAGTAGTTGGCCCACACCGACACCTTGTCCTTGTAGGCCTTGCGGACCAGCACCGACGGGCCGTCCACCTTCAGCCCGCCACCGTCGTAGGCGTGGTACATCACGTCGGCACGGTCTTCCGGCAGGATCGCCGCCTGACCGAGCGTGGCCGCGGTCAGCAGCGCCGCGGCCAGCAGCGCCGCCACCGGCGCGGGCCGCAGCAGGCGGTCAGTTGCAGCCACAGCCGCCTCCCGCACCACCCTCGGCGCCGCTGGCACCTTCACGCACCTGATAGACGTGGTGCAGATACGACTGCGATACCGGCGCGCGATCGAAGCTCATGATCGGGTCCGCCAGGTTGTTGCGCTCGTAGGGGCTGACCCACGGCTTCACCTCGATGCTGCCGCAGCCGCCGAGGCCGATGGCGAGCGCGAGTACCGATGATGTGATCACGCGACGCACGTCCCGCCCTCCTAGAAAAACACCGTCAGGCCGGTGGAAAACTCGAAGTTGTGCCGGGTCTCGCTCTCGCCGAGCAAGTCGGACTTGAAGACGTGATCCCGAACGTCGACCCGCAGCGCCAGCCAGTCGGTGGCGATCAGCCGGTACCCGACCCCGCCGTTGATGGTGAAGCGATCGTCGCCCCCGAACTCCGTGCTGCCCGCGCCGGCAATCAGGTACAGGCCGCCCTTGAACGCCCAGTTGCGGGTCAGGAACGACTCGCCCGGGAACAGGTTCCAGCCCACGGAGACGTTGTAGTAGGTGAGGTCGCGCTGATCGTCGGTAAGAAGCTGCGCACCGCCCGAGAGCCGCTCGAAGCTGGTCTGACCCAGGCGCGAGCGCCCGTAGGTACCCTCTACGAAGAAGTCTTCGGTGATGTGATACGCCAGCCGCAGCCCGTACAGGGAGTTGGTGCCGAAGTCCTCGACGCTGAGCGCGCCGGCCACCACGCCGACCTCCCAGTTCTCACTGTCGATGTCGTCGACCTTGACCTCACGGCGCTCGGGCTCGCGAACCACCAGCGGCTCGAGCTCGAGATCGCCCGGTCGCGCGGCCTGTGCCGGCATGCAGCCGAGACAGAGCACTATCAGAAGAAAACGCTGAATCCTGCCTTCCATTGGTCAATCTCTTCGTTGTCGTCCCGACTGGTGAGCACCGTATGCCGCTTGTACTCGACGCGCAGAATGAACCGGTCGCTCAGATGAAGATTAGCACCCACCCCGGCGTGCACGATTTCGTCCTCACGGTCCTCCGCACGGACGATGGTGGTCTGCGGCTCGGTGCGGATGATGCCGGTTCCGATGGTGAAATACGGTGACAGGCGCCACGCTGGGAACGGGTACATCAGGATGCTGGCGGTACCCATGAGGCCGTCGGAGAAGTCGCCCAGAATCTGGGTGCCCTCGAGCTGCAGGGTGATGTTGGGGGTCATGACGTAGCCGACGTAGCCTGACAGCGTTCTGGCGCCGGCGAAGTCGCCGCCCGTCATGCCGGCTTCCCAGCGCCGGCCCGCGTACTGCGCGAACCCGACCTCGCCGAAGTCGACGGCCTCGCCGTCCAGATCCAGGGTGCGGCGGAGCTGGTCGACGTGAACCCAGCCCTCTTTGTCCCGCGGGCCGCGGATCTTGTACCAGTCGGTGCGCCGCTTGAGCACCACGATCTCGTCACCCGCGCCGGCCACGTAGAAGACGGGATAGCCGCGGCCCGGACCGGTGTGCATGTCGATGAAGGGGTCGCTGACCACCAGGGTCGGCTGATAGCGCTCGAACCAGGCCGCCGCCGGCATGGGCAGCACCACGGCCAGCAGCGTCACGGCCAGCAGCCGCAGACCCTGCAGGCGTCGGAAGGTTCGGCCGGTTGTCCTTGTCGGCACCATCATCAAACGATCAGCTCACTGCGGCACGTTGAAGGGGTTGTTGTAGTACTGGGCGCCGATGTCGACCCACTCCGAGATCAGCTTCAGCTCGGCCGCGCTCAGACGGCCCTGGTGGGTGCCGCCGGCGGCAAAGCGGCTGAAGAATCGCGGGCTGGCGTTCGCGCCCGCCACGTTCAGCGGCGGCGTCACCGCCACCGTCACCAGCACCGGAATCGGCTGGCCATCGGCGTCCAGAATCAACTCGCCGTTGCCGTCTCTCTGAAACAGCGGATCGCCATTGCCATCGGTCGCCTGAACCAGCTCGTCCACCAGCGCGCCGTTCTCCAGAATCTGCCGGTTGTCGTTGAACAATAGCTCACGATAGCTTTTCAGGTGGTCGGCCTGGTCCGCCGAGGGGCCGTCGCCCAGGTCGAGCTGCGCGGCCGGCACCATGGCCATGCCCATGGCATCCGCGTCGGCGTGGCAGCTTGTGCAGGTGTTGTCGGCGATCAGCACGCCGCCGCCGTCGAACTCCTGGCGATCGACGCTCCAGATCGGGTGCACGTGGGCTTCGTAGTCGATGGTGATACGGCACGTGGCGATGTAGGCAGCAACGCAGCCCGGGTCCGTCGGCGCGCTGGTGCTCAGGTCCGCATACGCATAGCTGAACGCCGCGTCCGGCGCCCTGACGTTCGGGTCGGTCCAGACATCGGTGAAGTGGATGTCGACCGAGGGCGCCGCCGGCCCCTGCAACCGTCCCAGCACCTCGGCCATGGTCTCGCCGGCATCGGCGAACAGCGACGGGTCGGTGTTGGGGAACGGCGAGCCGTCCACGGGGGCACCGGGGTTGGCAGACGGCGGCTCCGCATCCAGCCTGCCGTGCGGCACCTGGCTTACCGAAGTGTGGCAACCGTTGCAGGTCAACGCCTCGCCGGCGCGGATCTGCAGCCAGTTCTGATGACGCTCGCCCAGGCGCCGGCCGTTGGCGTCGAGCACCTCCGGCCAGAACGCAACGTTCGCCGGCACCTTCACCATCACCGAGCCATCGGGCTCGATCATGGCGTAGCCGAGAATCTCGCGCATGAGCTGCGCCTGTGAGCGGCCGAACGCGGTGCCCGGCAGGTCCACCAGATCGTCGTCCGGCATGGAGACCGCCTTGACCAGGCGCAGGAACCGCGCCGGCCGCTGCGCCGCTGTCGCCTGCAGCGGATCGGCCAGCGCCGCCAGGTCGGCCGCAGCGACGCCGTCGAAGTCGTAGACGCTGCGGATGTGCAGCACGCCCATGTCCTCGGCCACCAGATCGACGTCGAGATCGATGCCAGGCACGCCGTCCAGAATCACCGGCGGTGCGGTGCGCGGCTCGAGCACCACCACCTCGGTGTAGGCGATGCCCTCCTCGCCCGGGGCGATAGGCTGCTGGGTATCGGTACTCGGATCGCGCATCCAGATGCCGTACAGCGGATCGGCCTCCTCGAATCGAAGGTCGGCCAGGTTGGCCGCCGTGCAGGGGGCGATCACGGGGTCGGCCGGGTCGGTGACCCGGTCTACCAGCCGGCATTGACTCCAGGACACCAGCAGGCGGTTGCTGCCATCGAACAGCGGCGCGACGTGCGCGTAGCGACCCTGCAGCGCGGGCGCGTCGTCGTCCAGGTTCAGGTCACCGCTGACCAGCAGCTCCTGGGCGTCGGTGAGCAGACCCTGGTTCTGCCACGTCGGCTGGTCGTGCTCCACGAACGCGGCGGTGTCGATGGCGACCGGCAGCAGCCCCATGCGCGTCTGGCTGCCGCTCGGACGCAATGCCACCAGCAACCGGCCATCGGGCAGCTCCTGGGGCTTCATGAACTCGATGGTCGACCCGTCGGGACCGGTGTCGTGGCTGTGCACGCCGTACAGGAGCTGCTGCCGCGTGCCGTCCGGATTGACCGTGTACAGGCTGATCCGGTCACGGGCCGCCACGTTGTCCCAGCGGCTGAAGACGATGCGGCCGTCCCCCAGCACCGCGGGGTCGAGGTCGGAGCTCTGGTTGAAGGTGATCTGGCGGATGTCGGAGCCGTCGGCTTCCATCACGTGCAGGGCGAACGCGGGCTCGTTGCGGTCCTCGTCGAGCGCGGCGAACTGTGGCTTACCCTCGTCCAGCAGGATTGCCTTGGAACGGCGCTGGCGCGTGGACGAGAAGACGATGCGGCCGTCCGGCAGGAATCGCGGGGCGATGTCGTCGCCGTCCTCGGCGGTGATGTCCGAGCTGATGACCCGCTGCAACGTAGCTGCGGCACGGTCGTAAACCCAGATGTTCCAGGTCGGCTGCTCGTCTTCATCCAGATCCGGATCTTCCGGCGCGCGCATGGCAAAGGCCAGCAGCCCGCCGTCGAAGGAGACCGACAGATCCTTGACGTCGTACAGCGGTGGGTTGCCGTCCTCGTCATCGGCGAAGATGCCGGCGGTGACGGAGCGCTCTTCGGCGCTCGGCGAGGCGCGGTCGCGAATGAACAGCTCGGCACCCGGGCGGAAGTCGCCGGGCTCCCGCACCTCGGCGGTGAGCAGGTTGCCGTCGTCGTCGGTCAGCAGTGGTCGCTTGACGTAGGCCATGGCGAAGTCGACCACCACCGGGTCGGGATCCTGATCGCCCCCGAGGATGCCGCCATCCGAGCCGCTGCCGCCGCTGCAACCAGCGCTCGCCAGGGCCGCCATCAGCACGCATCGGCCGGCCCATGGGCCGATCGAGCGACCGAGGCCAACGCGCTCCAGAATCCTGTGATCTGACTCTTGCACCTGCTTTGCGGCACCCGGACTGTGTGCAGAGGATTGTTCCACAGCGATCCAGGCAGGGACGTGACTGCCATCACAGCGACTGGCGAGTGCAGATTAATGTGCGACAGGTCTCAGCCCGTCCGGCGCCGTTGCGGGATGCTATGCGCAGCCGAAGTAGGAGCGAGCCATGTCCCTTTGTGCTTTGCGCGGTGCGTTCATCAGGACGTGGGCACCGCTCGCTACCGGAATGCTGCTGAGCATATCGGCGGCCGCCGACAGTCTGGATCAGGCCAAGCGCATGCATGACCGCATCGCCGGGGTGCCGCCCTATCACGATGTCGGCCCCGGGGTGCCGCCCGATGCCGTGACGCTGGCCGATATGGCAACGCTGATCGACGCCGGTCAGCCTCTGCAGGCGGCCCTGCTGGCCACCCAGGCGCCGGAGTTCTACAGCGTCACCCTCAAGAACTTCGCCGCACCCTGGACCAACCGGGAGCGCAGCGTCTTCGTACCGTTGAACGACTACATCGCCACGGTCATCGGCCTGGTGCGTGACGAGGCAGACTTCCGGACCCTGCTCTACGGCGACATCGCTTACGTGGGCTCCGGATCGGGCGTTCCGCCCTACTCCAACACCAGCAACGCTCACTACGAGGCGCTCGAGAGCGGCGGCGTCAACCTCCGGGACAACCTGGTGGCGGTGACCCAGTCGAGCCTGAACGGGCTGCCCGCCGAAGCCACCGCCGGGGTGATGACCAGCCGGGCGGCCGCCAAGGCCTTCTTCATCGCAGGCACCAACCGCGCCATGTTCCGGTTCACCCTGCTGAACCACATGTGCAACGACATGGAGCAGCTTCAGGACACCACCCGCTCGCCGGATCGCATCCGCCAGGACGTGTCGCGCAGCCCGGGCGGTGACAGCCGCGTGTTCCTGAACGGCTGCATCGGCTGCCACTCGGGCATGGACCCGATGGCGCAGGCCTACGCCTACTACGACTATGAGTACGATGACGTGGCCGATCCGGAGGGCCAGTTCGGACGCATCAACTACAACCGCGACGGTGAGTTCGACCCGGCCACCGGCACCCGGGTGGAGTCGAAGTACTTCAACAACGCCACCACCTTCCCGCAGGGCTTCGCGACGCCGGACGATGCCTGGGCCAACTACTGGCGGGCCGGCCAGAACTCGCTGCTCGGCTGGGATCCGGCACTGCCCGGCAGCGGCAGCGGCGCCAAGTCCATGGGCCGTGAGCTCGCCCACTCCGACGCGTTCGCCCAATGCCAGGTTCGCAAGGTGTTCCAGAACGTCTGCCTGCGCGCGCCGGAAGACGCAGACGACCGGGCCCAGGTGGCCGCCATGGTGACCTCGCTGCGCGGCAGCGGCTTCAATCTGAAGCAGACGTTCGCGGAGTCTGCCGTCTACTGCATGGGCGAGTGAGGGAGGCTGACAGCATGACGACCTACGGATTCATTCGCCAGGCTCTGCTCGTGCTCGGAGCCGTCGTCGTGCTGCACGGCTGCGGCGGCGGCAGCGGCACCTCGACCCAGGCCAACCCGATCACCTCGGCCCCCGCGGTCAGCAACTACAACGGTCCTGCGCCGGCCACCGCCGACGTGCAGAGCTTCAAGCTCAACGTCTGGGACAACCTGGTTCCCAACAACCGCTGCGGTACCTGCCACAACGCCGACCAGAGCCCCCGGTTCGTGCGCTCGGACGACATCAACCTCGCCTACGAAGCCGCCAACACGGTCGTGGACCTGAGCGACCCGGGCATGTCGGTGATGGTGACCAAGGTACGCGGCGGCCACAACTGCTGGCTGACGGACGACAACGCCTGCGCCGACATCATTCAGTCCTACATCGAGAACTGGGCCGGCGACGCCTACGGCGGGGCCGGCAAGCAGGTGCAGCTCGTGGCGCCGCCCCAGCGCGCGCCCGGCGCCAGCAAGAACTTTCCGGCGGACTCTACGGCCTTCGCTGCCACAGTCTATCCGCTGCTGCGCGACTTCTGCGCGGACTGCCACCGCGAATCGGCCGCGATTCCGCAGTCGCCCTACTTCGCCAGCGCCGACGTCGACGCCGCCTACGAGGCCGCCAAGGCGCGCATCGATCTGGACAGCCCCGCCAACTCCCGCTTCGTGGTGCGGCTCGGCAGCGAGTTCCACAACTGCTGGAGCGGCAACTGCCAGAACGATGCCGACCTCATGGAGGAACGCATCACCGAGCTGTCGGGCCTGATTCCCACCACGGAGATCGACGCCAGCCTGGTCACCTCCATGGCGCTCGGCCTGACCGACGGCATCGTCTCTTCTGCCGGCGGCCGGCACGAGAGCAACGTCATCGCCCTGTACGAATTCAAGACCGGCAGCGGCAATCAGGTGTTCGATACCAGCGGCGTCGAGCCGTCGCTGAACCTGACGCTGTCCGGAGAGTACCAGTGGGTGGGCGGATGGGGTGTCGCCTTTACCAACGGCAAGGCCCAGGGTTCCACCTCGGCCAGTGCCAAGCTGTACAACCGCATCACCGGCACCGGCGAGTTCTCCGTCGAGGCGTGGGTGGCGCCCGGCAACGTTACCCAGGACGGGCCGGCCCGCATCGTCACCTACAGCGGTGGGCCGGCGGCGCGCAACTTCATGCTGGGTCAGACCCTGTACGACTACGACACCTTCCTGCGCAGCAGCAGCACCGGGCCGAGCGGCGAGCCGCAGCTTTCCACGCCTGCGGCCGACGAGGTGCTGCAGGCAACCCTGCAACACGTGGTCTACAACTACGACCCGGCGAACGGCCGCCGCATCTTCGTCAACGGCATGCTGGTCAGCGACGGCGATCCGGTGCCCGGCGGGCTGCTCAGCGAGTGGGACAACACCTTCGCGCTGGCCATCGGCAGCGAGGTGGACAACAGCAATCGCTGGGCGGGCACGGTACGCCTGCTGGCCATTCACAACCGGGCGCTGACCGAGGCCCAGATTCTGCAGAACTACGAGGTCGGCGTCGGCGAGAAGTACTTCCTGCTGTTCAACATCAGCGAGCACGTCGGCATCGACGATGCCTACGTGGTGTTCGAGGTGAGCCAGTTCGACTCGCACGCCTATCTGTTCGACACGCCGTTCTTCGTCATTCTCGACGATGCCGCCACCCCGAACGCCATTCCCCTGGCCGGCATGCGCATCGGCCTCAATGGCCGGGTCGTCAGCGTCGGGCAGGCGTACAGCCGCCTGAGCGTCAGCCTCAACTCCGCCGCCTACGACGCCGAGGGCCGGCAGGTGCTCTCCACCCTGGGCACGATCATTCCGCTGGAGCAGGGCCCCGATCAGGACGAGTTCTTCCTCAGCTTCGAACGGCTGGGCAACGCCACCAACGTGGTCGTCGAGGCGGACCCGGTGCCGCCGCCGGCATCACCCGACCTGCCCGTTTCGCCGCGTCTGGGCATTCGCGACTTTGCCGAGATCAACGCCAGCATGGCGCGGATGACGGGCGTGCCGGCGACCCAGGCCGAGGTGGCCGCCACCTATCAGCTCGTGCATCAGGCGCTGCCGGTGCAGACCAACCTGGGCGGCTTCATCTCGTCGCAGCAGATGGGCGTCACCCAGCTCGCCATCAAGTACTGCAGCGTGCTGGTGGACGATCCGACGCTGCGCAGCCAGTTCTGGCCCGGCTTCAACTTCGCCGCCCCGCTCGGCACCGCCTTCGACGACCGCGCCGCCGTGCTCGACCCCATCGTCGATCGCATGATCGGCCGTGGCATTGCCACGCAGCCGGCGGTGTCGGCGGTGGAAGACGAGGTCAACGACCTGATCGACCGGTTGCGTGCCTGCGGCGGTAGCTGCGAGTCGGATCGGGTGTCCCGGATCATGAAGGCGAGCTGCGCGTCCGTGCTGGGCAGCGCCGCCATGCTGGTGCATTGAGACAGTCATCGAGGAGCGATCATGCGGAGCAGGAACAGACGCCACTACGACGACCCGCTGCGGCATCCGGACCATCCCCGGCCGCGCACCCGGCGCGACTTCCTCGCCCAGGGCTTCCTGCTGGGCAGCGCCGCCGTCATGGGCGGAGCCTTCATCAGCCTGGGCCCGGGGCGCGCCCGCGCCGCGCTGTCGCCCGAGCTGCTGCCGTTCGTCGCCGACTGCGGCATCGCCACCCAGGGCGCCGGCAAGATTCCCTTCATCTGCTTCGACCTGGCCGGGGGCTCGAGCCAGGCGGGCTCCAACGTGCTGGTGGGCCAGCGCGGCGGCCAGCTCGACTTCCTGTCCACGGCCGGCTACGAGCGCCAGGGCCTGCCGGGCGACATGATTCCGCCGATCCTGAATCCGGCTACCGGCACCAGCGACTTCATCGATCAGACCCTGGGCCTCGCCTTCCACAGCGACAGCGCCTTTCTGCGCGGCATCATGAGCAAGATCTCGCCTGCCACGGCCGCCAACGTCAACGGCGCGGTGATCCCGGCCCGGTCCGAGAACGACACCGGCAATAATCCGCACAACCCGATGTACGGCATCGCCCGGGCCGGCGCCGACGGCTCGCTGCTGTCGCTGATCGGCTCGCAGAACTCCGACTCCGGCGGCAACTCCATGGCGCCGGCGGCCCTCATCGACCTCACCATCCGGCCGACCAAGGTAGACCGGCCGAGCGACGTCACCGGCCTGGTGGACGTCGGCGACCTGGTGAGCGTGCTGAGCCAGCAGGACGCGGTGGCGGTCATGGAGTCGATCTACCGCATCAGCGACCGCAAGATGACCGACATGGACAGCGGCCAGGTGATCACCACCGAGGACGTGGTGAAGGACCTGGTGCGCTGCGGCTACCTGAAGAGTGCCGATCTGGCCGACCGGTTCGGCAACCCGGCGACCCTCGACCCGGCGGGTGATCCGGAGATCGTCGGCCCGGCGGGCATCTTCTCGTCCCTCGAGTTCGGCGGCGGCGACCGTTCGGCCCGGGAATTCCAGAAGACGGCGTCGGTCATGAAGATGGTGATCAACGGCTTCGCCGGCGCCGGCACCGTCGAGATGGGCGGCTACGACTATCACGGCGGCCGCCGCGCCGAGGGCGAGGTGAAGGACTTCCGGGCCGGCCAGTGCATGGGCGCCTGCCTCGAGTACGCGGCCATCCGCGGCGTGCCGCTGATGCTGTACGTCATGTCCGACGGCTCGCTGTCGTCCAACGGCGTGATCGACAACACCGTGGACGGCCGGGGCAAGGGCGAATGGACCAGCGACAACAGCTCCACCGCGGCGACCTTCTTCCTGGTCTACAACCCGACGCGGCGGCCGACCCTGCTGGGCGGCACCCTGGACGAGCAGGCGCGCCATCAGCAGATCGGGCACATGCGGCCCGACGGCTCGGTAGAAACTGCGGCCACGCCGGCTGCCGGCAACGTCAACCTGCTGGCGGAGACCATCGTGCTGAACTACATGGCCCTGCACGGCGAGAACGGCGACTTCTCCACCCTGTTCGGCGGCAATCTGGGCAACGCCACCATGCAGGACAGCCTCACCGCCTTTGAGCCGATCGTCTCCGGCACCATCACCAACCCCACCTGACGGTGGGGTCGGACGCCTTGGTCTATCCTCCGGGGTAGGATCCTCTTTCGTCTGTCGGCCGCGTAGGGAAACGCCATGCCCGAGCTCGATCCCCTGCTCGCCTGTCCGCGCTGCGGCACGGAACTGGCGCGCTGGCAGTGCCGGAGCTGCCGGGTCGAGTACCCCGTGCTCGGCGGCGTGCCCTGGCTGTTCGCAGACCCGTCGGGCGCCGTGGTCGAATGGCGCCACCGCTGGCAGCTTGCCCGGCAGCGTCTGGATGGCGAGGCCGCGGCGGCGCAGCGCGCCCTGGCGCAGGGCCCACGACCACAAACCCGACGCCGCCTCGAAGTCGTAGCCGGCGCCTACCACGCTCAGGCCGAGGCCCTGGGCACCCTGCTTGCGCCGCTGACCGGGACCGCGACGACGCCCCAGGACTCGCTGCTGGCGATTCGCACCCGCCTGCCCCCGAGCCAGGACGTGTTCAGCTACGAGGCCAACGTGTTCCGCGACTGGTGCTGGGGCGACGCGGAGACGCGAGCTGCCCTGACGTCGGCCCGGGATGCCCTGGGGCCGCACGTGCCGCAGCGCATTCTGGTGCTCGGCGCCGGCGCCGGTCGGCTCGCCTACGACCTGCATCAGGCCACCGCGGCGACGCACACCGTGGCCGTGGACCTGAATCCGCTGCTGGCCTACGCCGCGCACCACCTCGCCCGGGGCGAGCCGGTGACGCTGGTGGAGTTTCCGCTGGCGCCCGTCAGTGCCGACCGGGCAGCCATCAGCCGCACGCTTCGAGCGCCGTGCCCCGCCCGATCCGGGCTCGACATGGTGCTGGCTGATGCCCGGCGGCCGCCGTTCCGTGCCGGCGCCTTCGACCTGGTGGTGACCCCCTGGCTGCTGGACGTGATGGACGCCCCGCTGGAGGCCATGCTGGCCATCGTCAACCGGCTGCTGTCGCCCGGCGGTCTCTGGCTGTACCAGGGCTCCATTGCCTTCCAGCACGCGGATCCGGCGCGCCGATGCGCGCCGGAAGAGCTGATGGAGGCCGCCAGGGAATGCGGATTCGAGGTGCAAAGCCGGGCAGACGACACCGTGCCTTACATGGACAGCCCGGACAGCCGCCACGGCCGCCGCGAGGTGGTGACCACGCTGGCGGCCCGCAAGGTGAGCTCGGTCGCCTGCAGCGGCCGGCAGGACAGCGTGCCGGCGTGGATCGTCGAGCCGGGACAGCCGATCCCGGCGCTGCCGGCCTTCCGCCTGCAGGCGGAGAGCACGCGCATCCACGCCTACATCATGTCGCTCATCGACGGCAAGCGGTCGCTGCAGGACCTGGCCCGCAATCTCGAGCAGCACCGGCTGATGCCGCGCGCAAACGCCGTACCGGCGCTGCGCGCGTTTCTGATCCGGATGTGGGAAGAGGCGGAGCAGGCGCCGCGCCTCTGAGGGCGCCGGCCCGCGAGGGCCGGCTTTGTGGTCAGACGGTGGCGGGCGCCGCCATCATGCCGGCATCGGCTTCGATCGCATCACCGATGGTGGTGATCTCCCAGGCGTCCTCGCAGCGCGCGACGGCCCGGGCGAGCTTGTTGTTCAGGGCATGCCCCGACATGTGCCCGCGGAACTCACCGAGAATCGGCATGCCCATCAGGTAAAGATCGCCGATGGCGTCCAGCAGCTTGTGCTTCACGAACTCGTCTTCGTAGCGCAGGCCCTCGGGATTCATCACCTCGGCGTCGTCGATGCCGACGGCATTCTCCAGGCTCGAACCCAGACAGCGGTTGATGGCGCGGGCCTGGTCCAGCTCGCGAATCAAGCCGAAGGACCGGGCAGCGCTGACCTCATCGACGTACGAGACGCGATTGAAGTCCAGCGTCGTCTGCTTCGGATAGCGGTTGAAGACAGGGTGGTCGGCAACGAACGTGTAGTGCGCCTTGAAGCCTGCATAGGGCTTCAGAATGGCGACTGCATCCCCTTGAGTGACCTTGATCTCCCGCGTGATGCGGATGAACTGTCTGGCCGCTCGTTGCTCGACCACGCCAACCGAGTTGATCAGATGGATGAACGGCGCGGCGCTGCCATCCATGATCGGAACTTCTTCGCTGTTGAGCTCAACCACGAGGTTGTCGATGCCGAGCCCCCACAGCGCCGACATCAGATGCTCGACCGTGGCAACCTGCACACCGTTATCGGACAGCGTGGTGGACAGCGTGGTATCCGCCACCTTGAGCGCGTCCGCACGCACCGCTACCGGACGCCCGTGGGCGAGCGGCAGATCGGTGCGCACGAACACGATGCCCGTATTCTCCCCGGCAGGGCGTAACGTCATACGGACTTTCTTTCCAGAATGCACACCGATCCCGATGGCGTACACGGGGCGCCGGATGGTTTTCTGTCTCAGGAGCTGTGACATCTGGTTGTTCTTTTGGATTCAGCGAGTTGGACTGAGACTATACAGTGGATTAGAGCGAAAATGAAGGGAAAATGGAGAGAAAATTGGAGAACGTTGAGAAACGTGACCGTGCTCACAGCAGATCGAAACCCCTTCCGTTTCAACCAGTTGCTCGTGCTCTGCCGGCACCGCACGCCGCCGGCCCCTGCCGTGCTTGTCCGACGTCGACTTCAGGCCCACAAGCGTTTGACTTACGCCCCGGGGAGCCGGTGAAATGCGCGCCATGCGCGAACAGCAACGCCCATACGACAGTGGCCCCGGGCAGAGGTTCCCGGCCGGCCTTCTTGATCGCCGCCTCTGCGTGGCCCCCATGATGGCGTGGACGTACAGGAGGCGTATTTCCGTAAAAATTCATAGTCTTACTAGCGTAGAAACAGTTATGGGGTACAGATGGGGTACCTCGATGCAGAAGCACTGCCCGCAACCACCAAGAAGAGCATGACACTCTCGGCGATCCATCAGCCGGGGGAATCGAAATGAGCTATCGAGACCGCATCATCCGTGATCCCCAGATTTGCGGAGGCGAGCCGGTCGTCAAGGGCACTCGCGTGACCCTACCCACAGTGCTGGCAAGCCTCGCCGAGGGTGACGCTCCTGAAGACATCATCGAGGGCTTCCCAACGCTGACCACACAGCATGTAACGGCAGTCATTGCCATCGCTGCGGCTTCCGCAGAGGAAGATCTGCCTCTGCCACCGCTGCCGCAGGCTTCGTGAGGCTCAAACCGAGTTGGCCGATCCTGTAGGTTCATGAGGAGCAATCAGTCGATCGATCAGCAACCATTGACCGACAATCAGGATCATCGCGGGAATCCGCGGTGGCCCAGCGGGTCGGTGCCGCTTTGGCATTCGCGGATCAAGCTCGATTCTTCTGTTTCTTTGTGTAGCAACTTGTTGCACGCAACTGTCAATGTTATGTCGGAATCTTAGTGGGGATGTCGGTCTCGGCGGCTGCACAAACGCGCCCCTCGAACAGACGCACAAGGGGGCCCGGGACATCCGGAAGCAGACTTTCCAGGGCATCGATCCATAAGCTCGTCGCGCAGCTCGCAACGCCCTGAGGGTCTGCATGGCAAGCCGCATGACCTTCGCCCAGGCTGCCGATCAATATCACGGCACAAAGACCTCCGAGTTCCGCAGCGTGAGCCATCACCCCGTCCTCCCCTGGCAGGAGATTGGAGGCTTCATGGCCGACTTGCGCGATCGGGACGGCATGGCTGCCCGCGCCCTGGAGTTTGCCATTCTCACTGCGGCGCGTTCCACCGAAGTGAGGCTGGCGACGTGGGAAGAGATAAACATGGGCCGCAGGCTCTGGACGATCTCGGCCGACCGGATGAAAGTGGCAAGGACGCACCGTGTCCCGTCATCAGAACCCGCAATGAAGCTGCCGCCGACGAGTTGTCAGAGCTGGCCTTGGCCCACGTCAGCAGTGACGCCACCAGTGCCGCCTACGTGCGGGATCAACTGCTCGAGAAGCGAACCAGGCTGATGCGGGATTGGGCCAAGACCTGTGCTACCGTGATGCGCAGAACTGACCCCGTCTCCATTCGCGAGGGTAGCCGACGCTCAGTGACGAACCCGGCCGTTGGAACTCAGCGCGAATGATGGTGTGATTGTGCAGGTAGTCATGCACCGAGACCGGCAGAAATCAGGGTAAACAGCACAAAACCACCCACGAGCGCGACCAGAGAACGGCGTTCATCCTCGTGACCCTCGTGCGCCTCGCCGATCATGTCTTCGATCGCGGCAACCGTCAGCAGCCCGGCCCCCACCATCAGAACGCTCAGTTGCCACTCCGACGGCTGCCCTCGCAGCAGCAGATAGGCCACCGTCGCCGCCCCCAGCGCCGGCAGGAGGAAGGCGGCAGACAGCCAGATACGTTGGCGTCGAGGAATTCCGCGTTCTCTCAGATTGGCAATCACGGCATAACCCTCCGGAAGGTCGGCCATGACCTGGCCGACGGCGAGTACGAGGCCGAGCCCGAGATTCACGGACGATCCGGCGCCGATCAACAGACCGTCGGTGAAGAGATCGACGGCAACGGCCCCGTAAATCATCCACGCGCCGGTCCCCGCCTGATCGGACTGCAGCCGCGTCACTAGCGCATCCAGCGCGACATAGAGCAAACCGCCGCCAGCGAAGCCGAGACCAATCATCCAGGCCGGGAGCCTCTCCAGAGCGCGCGGCATCAGCTCCACCGCCACCACAGCCAGGACGATGCCGGCCGCGGCGTGCAGCGCGAAATTGAGGTGCCGAGCCGTTGGCGGGCGGAGCTCCGCCAACGCTCCGCCAGCGAAGTTGCCGATGGCCGGCAGTGCCGCGAGCAACAGCACAACGAGCAAGTCGTTCACGCCGGGTTGCTCCCGCTGATGAGGAGCCCCATCTCCCACAGGTAGCGCTCCTCACGCATCTCCTCGAGATGGTCCCTGAGATACTTCCGGCCGGACTCCCAGCGGGCTCGAAGGCGATCGTCCTCCAGGTCTTCCGGGCTGTCGATGCCAGCGCCGATCAGTATCCGGCAATACACCGGATAGAGATGCCGAAGGGGCCCTCGGTCCGCTTGCGCACGATCGAAGTCCAAGACGGCAATCCGGCCGCCGGACCGGGTGACTTCGGTAAATCGCCGGAGCGCTTGCGGGAGATCGTGCACGATCCCGAGACACCATGCAGACACCGTGGCATCCACGTTGTCCGTGACCCTCTCCAGACGCGCCGCATCGCCCTGAACCAAGGTCACGTTGGTCCAACCGGCTCTGCGGCAACGGTCCCTGGCGCGACCGAGCATGCCTGAGGAGTAATCCACACCGATGATGCGCCCTCCGGACCCGATCGCCTGCTCGATCAGTGGGAAGTTGTTCCCGGTGCCGCATCCGACGTCCAGCACGGTTGCACCAGGCGAGAGCTCGAGTCGAGCGATCAACCTGCGCCGCCACCGGTGGAGCCCCAGCAGCCGGTGAAAGACCAGGTCGGTCGCGACATCGTAGTAGACCGCCGCCGAATCGTAGTTGCGGCGCACATCCTCGAGTTGCATCGGCTCCTCCTCGCTCAGGCCCGCTCAGCCCCGTCTTCGATGCGAATGGCCCTCCCCACTTCCGAGACCAGTACGTGCCCGTCGCCGGCGTGCCCCGCTCCCGTTCTGGCGTGCTCGACGATGCAGCGCGCCACGGTGTCCGCCAGTTCGCTTGACGACACGTCGAGTTCCAGCTTGACCATTTCGACCTTGGTCAGCTTTCCGGTACCCCGGGCGTGGCCGTACTCCTGCAGGCGTACGACCGCGATGCCGCTGACGCAGTCGAGCTGCGCCAGCGCATCTACGACGTGATCGGCTTTGGCTCGTTTCACGTAAGCCTTGACTTCATACATCACTCTCTCCTTGTGGACTTCTCACACCTCCACCTCACGGCGCGGCATTGCGAACCAGCGATAAACGCTGGGCAACACCACGAGGGTCAGCAGAGTCGATGTCACGAGGCCGCCCACAACCACCGTAGCAAGCGGCCGTTGCACGTTGGAGCCGATACCGTCGGCGAGCAGCAACGGAATCAGTCCGAGGATGGCCACCGACGCCGTCATCAGTACGGGACGCAGGCGCCGCTCAGCGCCCACCGCCACAGCTTCGTCCTGTGCCATGCCCTGCTCACGCAGCTGATTGATGTAACTGACCAGCACCACGCCGTTCAGCACCGCCACACCGAACACGGCGATGAATCCGACGGCCGCGGGCACAGACAGGTACAAGCCGGAAATCAGCAGAGACAGAATCCCGCCAGTGATGGCAAACGGTACGTTCATGAAGATCAACGTGGCATACCGCAGACTCGAGAACGCCGAAAACAGCAGCAGGAAGATCAGCCCCAGGGTGATCGGCACCACCACCAGCAACCGGTTCATGGCCCGCTCCTGGTTCTCGAACTGCCCGCCGAATTCGACGAAGTACCCAGGCGGCATGTCGATCTCCTGGCGTACCACCCCACGCAGCTCGTTCACGACGCCCCCCATGTCGCGACCCCGCACGTTCATCTGAACGTATAGCCGGCGGCTGGCGTTCGACCGGGAGATCTGCTTCGGTCCCGTGTAGAGATCCACGTCGGCCACCCGGGACAGCGGCACGATGGCGCCAGCGGCGCCACGCAGCGGCAACTCCCGGATCAGATCGAGCCGTTCGCGTTGATCCTCCTGCAACCGCAGAAAGATGTCGAAGCGGCGGATGCCATCGAATACCAGGCCTGCGCTGGTACCGCCGACGCCGGCCTCCAACGTACCCAGCACGTCATCGATGTTGATGCCGTAGCGGGCCAGCGCATCCCGGTCCGGTCGGACCACCACCTGTCGCTTGCCCCCTTGCTGCTGCATACGTACATCCGTGGCGCCCCGCACGTTACGCGCCAGGGCTTCCACCTCGCCACCGATGCGCGCCAGCTCTTCGAGATCGTCGCCGTAGATGCTCGCTACGAGCTGTGCCTGAACCCCCGACAGCAGCTCGTCGGTACGCAGCTGGATGGGCTGCGAGAAGTTGTTCGCCAGCCCCGGCACGGCCGCGCTCGTGCGCTCCGACATCAGGCTCTGCAGTTCTTCATAGGAATGACCGGACTCCCACTCATCGAGCGGCTCGAGGGTCACCACCGTGGCCACGACGTTCACGGGCTCGGGATCGCCGCCGACTTCGGCACGGCCGACGCGGGAATAGGTTCCGGTGACCTCAGGGAACTCCCTCAGCACCGTCTGGATTCGCCTGCCGTACTCGATGGCGGAGTCGAGGCTCGCGCCCGGCGGCAGCGTGGACCGAACCTGCAATGTGCCCTCCCGCAGTGTCGGCACGAACTCGGTGCCGAGCAGCGGAAACAGCGCCAGGCTGCCCAGAAAGACCACCAGCGCCGTCGCGAACACCCCTCTGGGCGCAGCGATGGCGCGCTTCAGCAGGGGCCGATAGCGATTCTTCAGCCACACGACCAACCGCGGCTCACCGTGGACGCTGTCCTTCTTGAAAGCCAACGTCGCCAGCACAGGCACCAGGGTCAGCGCCAGCAGCAGCGCACCCACCAGCGCGAAGCTGATGGTGTACGCCATCGGGCTGAACAGCTTGCCTTCCACGCCCTCCAGAGTGAACAGCGGCAGAAACACGATGATAATGATGGCCATGGCGAAAACGATGGGACGAGCCACCTCCCGGGCCGCCTCGCCCACCAGCCGTGTCATGGGCAGATCCGAGTCGCCGCGCTCCTCGAGGTGACGGAAGATGTTCTCGATCATCACCACCGCGCCATCCACCATCATGCCGATACCGATGGCGAGACCACCCAGACTCATCAGGTTGGCCGACAGCCCCGCGTAGCGCATGCCGATGAAGGCCACCAGCACAGACAGCGGCAGGCTGGCGATGACGATGAGCGTCGAGCGCACGTTGCCGAGAAACAGGTACAGAAACACCAGCACCAGCAGCGCGCCTTCGAGCAGAGCCCGTTCCACCGTGCCGATGGCCTTGTCCACCAGCTCCGCCTGGGAGTAGAACGGCTCGACCCGCAGGCCCTCCGGCAGCGACTGATTGACCTCGGCGATCTTCGCCTCGACGTCCTCCAGCACCTGCTGGGTATTCGTGCCGATGAGCTTGAATACGTAGCCGCCGGCGGACTCTTCGCCATTCGCGACCTGCGCGCCGCGCCGCACTGCCGCACCGTAGGTCACTTCCCCGATGTCCCGCACGTAGACCGGTTTTCCCTCGTGCTCGGCGACGATGACGTTGCCAATGTCACGGATGCCCTCCTCGTCCGGGGAGATCCAGCCGAAGCCGCGCACGATATACTCGTCACCGGCTCGATTGATGAACGAGGCACCCACGTTGCGGTTATTGGCGGCCAGCGCCGTGCGCACGTCTGCAACCGTCAGGTCCCGGGCGATCAGCGCATTGGCATCCAATCGCACCTGGTACTGCTTCTCGTAGCCTCCGATGGAGAGCACCCCAGTGACACCCGGCACCGTGCGCAGCTGCTGCTTCACGATCCAGTCCTGGATCGTACGCTTCTCCATCAGCGAATAGTCCCCGTCCCCTTCATTGACGAGCGTGTACATGAGGATGCGGCCAAGCCCCGTGGTGATGGGGCCGAGTTCGGGCTCGCCGAGCCCAGGCGGGATCTGCCGCCTGGCGTCCGCCAGGCGCTCCAGCACCAGGCGGCGGGCGAAGTAGATATCGGTGCCGTCCTCGAAATAGACGTCCACGCGCGAGAGTCCGAAGATGGATGTGCTCTGGACCTTCTCGAGATTGGGCAGCCCGTACATGCTGATCTCCACGGGATAGGAGATCAGGGTCTCGACGTCCACCGGCGACAGCCCCGGGCTCGAAGTGAACACCTGCACCATGGTCGGCGTCGCATCGGGAAACGCGTCCACCGGTAGAGCGCGAAACGACAGATAGCCGCCGATGATCACGGCAGCAACTGCCACCAGCACCATCAACCGATTGGCCAGGGCGTAACGAACCAGTCCTTCAATCATGTCTTACCCCCCGACCTCAGTGCGAATGCTCGGCGCTTCGTGACGATGCCGTCAGCGTCGACATCAGATCGAAAGCGCCCTCGGTAACGAGGCGGTCGCCGGGCTCGAGCCCCGAGACCACCTCCACCCAGCCGCCACCTTCGTGACCGAGCATCACGGGCTGCGCACGAAACGCATGGCGCTCCTCAGCTGGCACGAAAACGATGTCCTGCTCGCCTAGACGCTGCACGGCGTCGATGGGTACGCGCGGCGGCCCATCCCCGTCGCTGCCGGTCTGCACGCGAGCGGTGCCGAAAAGGCCAGCGCGGAGAACGCCCTCTGCGTTGTCGAGCACAGCCCGCAACGTCACCGTTCGGGAGCGCTCATCGAGCTCCCGGGAAATCCAATCGAGCGTGCCGGCGAACGAGCGGCCCTCCAGGGCTCTCGAAGTGAACTGGACCGATTGGCCGACCTCCAGCAGGTCGAGATTCGATTCGGACGCATCGATCATCAGCCACATGCGCGCGTCGTCGACGATATGAATGGGCGTGTCGTTCGGTCCTAGGGTCTGACCCGGGGCCAGGTCACGCTGCTGCACCACACCGGCAATGGGGGCCGTTAGGGTCAGCCTGGACAGTGATTCGCCCCGCTCGGTACTGGAGATCTCGTCCGCGCCCAGACCATAAAGGCGCAAGGCCTCCAGCGCCGCCTGGCGCTCTGCCTCGGCCTCCCGCAGCCGGGCGCGTGATTCCAGCAGCTCCGCCTGGGACGAAATCTGTTGTTCGGCCAACCGTTCCTCCCGCGCGTACTCTGCCTGGGCCGTCTCCAGCATGGCATTGGCCGTCAGGTACCGGGCTCGCGCCCGGCCGAGTTCGACGCTCTCGAGCACGGCCAGCAGATCACCGCGCTCCACCGCGTCACCCAGATCCACCGGCACGCGCACCACCTTGGCCTCCAGACGCGGGCCGACGCGGGCGGTTAGATCAGGATCGAACTGAACCGTGGCGGGCGCGCTGACGATCGCTTCGGCATGGCCCACCGAGGTTTCGCCGATCTGTACATTCAGCAAGGCGCGCTGCTCGGGCGAAAGGTGCACCTCGGATTCAACGGCTTGTCCGGACGCCGAATGCTCTTCATGGGCGTCAGGTTCGGGGGTCGTTTCGTGGCCGGGCGACTCTCCACCGCAGCCCGCCAGCAGGAGGGCCAGGCCGCCGAGAACGGCTGGGGCCACGCATAGATGGTATGGCTTCATGAGTTGTTCTCCGCTGTTTCGTTGGCTTCGAGCGTGATGAGGCCGCCGGTGGCGCTCTCCAGATCCGTCACGGCTCTGATTAATGCACTCAGCACGTCCAGATAGCTGCGCCGCACGCTGATCAGATTGTCCTGAGCGGATGTGATGGCCGGCGCGCCCACTTTGCCGGCCGCGAAGGCTTCCTGGACCAGAGCCAGATTCTCTTCCGCCCGCGCCAGCATCTCGTTGCCGAGAAGCTCTGCCTCGCGACGCGCCGCCCGGTAGTTGGCCAGCCCCACCAGGACGTCTCGACGCACCTGCAGGCGTTGCTCGTCGGCCAGCAGCTGGGCCTCCTCGAGGCGTCCCGCGGCTTCTTCGCGCTCGCCGTCATAGCGATGCAGCAACGGCAGCGGCATGCTGGCGCCGAAGCCGGTGATCTCGGCGCCTTCTTCCTCCTCGTAGAAACCGAACACGGTGAGATTGGGGATGAGCTGGCGGCGCGATAGCCTGAGCTCTTGGCGCGCGGCCTCGACTCGGGCCGCTGCCGCGGCCAGGTCGCCACGGCGGTGGACGGCAGCATTCAGCAGCGTCGGCTGGTCCGGCAGCTCGAGGTTCCAGGGATCGATCCGGCCGGCCACGGCCAGAGTCTGGGTCGGGTCTCTGCCCAGCACCTCGGCCAGATCGAGTTGAGCCAGCGTCGCCTGACGCTCGGCTTCGGCGAGTTCCGTTTGCGCGCGCGCGGCACCGATCACCGCCGAGTTCACTTCCAGCGCGGTGGCCCGACCAGGAGTTTGCGTAGCCGAGTTCGATTCCCACATGCCGAAAAAAGCACCAGAACTGGCCGCATACCAGGTGAAGCGCCTGAAGCGCCCCGGAAAACACGCCGTCGGCGGCGTCGCGGGCTTGCTCCTGTACGTCAAGCCAGGCGGCTCACGGAGTTGGGTGTTCCGCGTCCAGGTGGGTGATCGACGCCCTGATATTGGTCTCGGCGGCTACCCTGACGTGCCCCTCGAACAAGCGCGCAAGCGGGCCCGGGACATCCGGGAGCAGATCTACCAGGGCATCGATCCGTTGGAGGCTCGTCGTGCAACTTGCGAGGCATTGCGGGTCTCCGTGGCAAGGCGCATGACCTTCGACCAGGCTGCCGATCAATGTCACGGCGCAAGGGCCCACGAGTTCCGCAGCGCGCGCCATGCGCAGAACTGGCTCAACTCCCTAAGGATGTACGCCAGCCCCAAAATCGGCAGCTTGCCAGTCGATCAGATCGAGCTTGCCCATGTATTGTCCGTGCTGGAGCCGATCTGGACGACCAAAACGGAAACGGCACGTCGGGTTCGCCAGCGCATGGAAGCGGTGTTGGCGTGGGCGAAGGTCAACAGCTACCGGACCGGTGACAACCCGGCGGCGTGGAGCAACAACCTCGAGCACGTGCTCGCGCGACCGTCGAAACTGCGCAGCGTCATCCATCACCCCGCTCTCCCCTGGCAGGAGATTGGCGGCTTCATGGCCGACTTGCGTGAACGGGACGGCATGGCTGCCCGCGCCCTGGAGTTCGCCATTCTCACTGCGGCGCGTTCGGCGGAAGTGAGGCTCGCGACGTGGGATGAGATAGACATGGGCCGCAAGCTCTGGACGATCCCGGTGGACCGGATGAAAGCGGCAAGGACGCACCGTGTTCCGTTATCAGAGCCGGCCCTGAAGCTGCTGAAGGCGTCTCCGCGCTCTGTAGAGTCACCATACGTGTTCCCCGCAGCAAGGGGAGGCACCCTCTCAGATATGAGTCTGTCCTCCGTATGCCGCCGCATGGGCGTGCATGCCGTCCCACACGGTTTCAGGAGTACGTTCAAGGATTGGGCGAGAAGTTCCACGGCCTATGCCGACGAAGTATCGGAACTGGCGTTGGCCCACGTCAGCAGTGACGCCACCCGTGCCGCCTACGCGCGGGATGAGTTGCTGGAGAAGCGAACCAGGCTGATGCGGGATTGGGCCAAGACTTGCGCTACAGTCATGCGCACAACTGACGTTGTCTTCATTCGCAAGGGTGAGCGGCCCTCGCAGCACACGTAGACCACTCAGAACTGCCCGCCCAGCACCATTTTGCCTGCTCATTGTGTCGTCGGCATTGCTGCGACCTATCGGGGCTCAGCGCACATGATGGGGTGATTGCGCAGGTAGTCATGCACTGAGACCGGCAGAAATCCGCCGATCATGTCTTCGATCGCGGCAACTGTCAGCAGCCCTGCCCCTACCATCAGCACACCCAGTTTCCACTCAGGTGGCTGCCCCCGGAGCAGCAGATAAGCCACCATCGCCGCCCCCAGCGCCGGCAGGAGGAAGGCGGCAGACAACCAGATGCGTTGACGTCGCGGAATTCCGCGTTCTCTCAGATTGGCAATCACTGCATAACCCTCCGGAAGGTCGACCGTGACCTGGCCGACGGCGAGTACGAGGCCGAGCCCGCGGTTCACGGACGATCCGGCGCCGATCAACAGACCGTCGGTGAAGAGGTCGACGGCAACGGCCCCGTAAGTCATCCAGGCGCCGGTCCCCGTCTGATCGGACTGCAGGCGCGTCACCAGCGAATCAGGGCGACATAGAGCAAACCCCCAGCGGCGAAGCCGGCGTGCCTTAGTCAAAGCAGGCCCCTCGCCCGTTCTGGCATGCTCGACGATGCAGCGTGCCACCGCGTCTGCCAGCTCGCTGGACGATACGTCGAGCAAGCTCGGGCTGATGATCTTCTTCAGATCGTACAGCCCGTTCAGCAGATGGACCGGGCCCGGAATTGGAGAGGTTGACGTCCAGTGCACCGGTGAAGTTTGCGTGCGCACGATGTATCCAGCACGAGCGCGGACCAGTCAGGATCAGGAGTCGAGAGATTCGCCGCCGCACAGCACGCCTTGTAGATTTCCCGGTACGAGATTTGCCTGCTGTTCCAGCGGTATCCTATCCGCAATGCACAGGATTCGAATATGGCACCTTCGACACCAAGCTCCCGGACCGATACCACGGAAGCGGGCCTTGGACGCACCACGGCGAGCACGTCTGAACGTAGCGGCCCGAACGCCTGAAGCGCCAAAACGCGGTTCGAATCGATGCGTTCCGAGCCCGCGCTGCATTCCACATTCGGCCGATGGAGTACCCGATGAGCATCTGGCTGGTTCTGGGACTGTCCCTGCTGCCGGGGCTTGGAAACCTCGCCGGAGCCTTGCTGGCGGAATTCGGGACGACCAGGCGTCGGCTCAATCTGGCGTTGCACGGTGCTTCGGGGATCGTCATTGCGGTCGTGGCCATCGAGATCATGCCGGAAGCGCTCGAGAATCTGTCGGGCTGGTGGATCGCGCTCGCCTTCAGCGGCGGAGGATTAGCCTATCTCGCGACGGAGATGCTGCTCGAAAAGACTCAATCCGGACAGGACGCCAATACCGGCATGTGGATGATCTATGTGGCCGTTGCCGTGGACCTCAGCGGCGACGGCCTGTTGGTCGGCTCAGGGTCCGCCGTGAGCACATCGCTCGCCATCATCCTTGCCGCCGGCCAGGTACTGGCTGATTTTCCGGAGGGCTACTCGGTGATCGCCAACATGCGGGAGAACAATGTGCCGCGCAAGCGCAGAATCCTGATCTCGCTCAGCTTTCCGGTCTACTGCGTGATCGCCGCATTCGCCGCGTTCCTGCTCCTGCGCGATGCGCCGGAGGCCGCCAAGTATGCAGCCTTGAGCTTTGTGGCGGGTCTGCTGACCGTCGCCGCTGTGGAGGACATGCTCAACGAGGCGCACGACGCGACCACGGACTCACGTGGGTCCGTGCTGGCCTTCATTGGCGGTTTCGTTCTGTTTACGCTCGTCTCCGCGGGGCTCGACAGCATGCTCAGCAGCAATACCGGCTAATCCGGCAAGAGCCGCCGGAACACCTCTTCTTCGGTCATCCCCTCGAGCTCAACAGGCAGGCTACAGTGGGTCCGCGAGCGCGAGCGAGGCGCTGCCATCAGTGGTGGCCGCCGAGACCGCGCCCCGTGCCGTGACTAAGACCGTGGCCGCGGAAGCCATGCCCCCCACCCGGGTGCCTCGCAGGAGACGTGTGCCCACCACCCAGCTCCGGCAACGGATGGTGAACACCGAAGCCAGTCCAGTGACCGTCGACGCTGTCGTGCAGCCGCTGCAATCCATGCTGGTATCCGGACGGATGATGTCCACGCATACCCGCCCAGTGGCCGCCTCCCAGGACGCCCTCGTAACGGTCGAGATACCAATGACCCGGCGAGCCTGCCGACGCCAGACCGTGGTGGCCCGCGTAACGGCTCCCATAGTAGTGGCTCCCATAGTAGTAGGCCGGATATACGGCCACCCGGGCCGCGACGTCGGTACGCTCCGCAACCGGCTCCGCGCCTCCTTCCGCCTCCGAGCCCGACAGAGGACTCTCCAGCGCGGCCAGCACCCGGTCGCTCAATCCTGCCCGGCGCAAGCGGGCCTGGACAGCCTGATCGAGGCCGTCGAAAGCGAGCGGACGCCCGTCGAGAAAGGCGAGCATCGTCGCCTCCGACAGCTCCGCCGCTGCCAGCGCTTCGAGCTGAGCCAGCGTGACGGCCGTCACCGGAGCCGGTGTTTCGGCGGCCGGGCTTTCGGGAGCCGGTGCGGCCGTCACACAACCCGCGAGCAGATTCAGCACCAGCGCCAGCAGTGCGGGAAAGCGCGGGACCAGGCGAATGACGTTCATCTCTCCAGCCTCTCGAAGTCTTCCGGCACGCTGCCGGCCAGCCCGGCGAGATGCTGCCGAACGGGACCGGGCAGATAGGTGGACGCCGTGGCCATTGCGGTGCCGCCGTCTGCGTCGCGCACCGCCCTCATGCCACGATAGAGTAAGACGATTGCGTCGCCCTGATGCAGATCGTCGAGGCGCCGCGGTTCCCGGCCGCGAACCGCGAGACCGATGAAATCCTCCAGCACGGCTGCCCAATACCGGCCCAGCAACGTCGGCGTCACTCGGGCCACGCTGCGGCGATCGTAAGCCGACGCGTCCGCCGCGGTGGCTTCGAGCACGGGGTGCGCTTCACCGCCGGCCGTCACGAACACGACCGAAGCCGCCGTGCCCGAAATGCGGGCGTCGAACCGTCCGTCGCCCACCGACATCAGGCGGGTCAGGCGGTCGGCCAGCGCGCGGGTGCGCAACGCGGTGGATGCGTAGGCGCCACGTTCGCGCACGACGAGGATCGGCAAGCCGCTGAGGGTCAATACCCGAGCCTCATCGTCCGCCGTTGCCGTGTCGCCAGCCGTGACGGTGTCAGCCACCCCGAACACCACCGATCGAGCCGGCTCACGGCCCAGCGGCGAAACGGATGGCATCTGCGTCGACCGAACGGCTTCGGCCGGGGTCGCCGATGCCTCGAGCATGCGCCGGATCACCGCTTCTTCGACGCCCACCTGGTCGAGCAGCAGAACATCTTCAGCCGACAGCGCAAACCGCGCCCCGGTAGCATCCATCACCTCGATGATGCGGGACGCCCCGAAGTCGGCGCGGGTCAGCGCGATCACGTCGTAGACAGTCACGGCCTGAGCCAGTGCACCAGGCAGAACCCAGAGGCCGGCGATGGCTAGAATCGCCACCGATTGTCGCGTTGACGCCATTTCATGCTCGACAGCGAGAGGCCCATAGCAACAGACAGCGTTGCGGCGCGCCGGTTCCCATATCAGGCGCCCTCCGCGAGCAGCCGACGGAGGTCGGCCCGCACACTTTCAGGAGGATCACTGTTCCTCAGGAGCAGGCGCGCCCGACCCGAGCGATCGAATGCGAACACGGCGCTGGAGTGGGAGACGTCGTAGGCGCCGGACGGATCCTCGTCGCCATATCCGTACGTGACCCGGTAGCGCCGGGTCAGCGCCTGCAGGACGCCCGGGGCCCCCGTCATGCCGATGACCCAAGGTCCGAAGTTGTCCGTGTAGCGCTTTATGGCCGACAGGGTGTCGCGCGAGGGGTCCACGGACACGAACAGTATCCGCAGATCGTCGGGCGCCGCACCGATGTCGTCGGCCAGCTTCGCCAGATTCGCCAGCGTGACCGGACAGACGTCGGGGCAGTTCGTGAACCCGAAGAACAGCAGCGCCACCTGGCCTCGATAGTCCGCTGCGCGGACGGTCCGGCCGTTCTCGTCCGTCAGCTCGAACTCGAGCTCCGGCATCACGCCGGAAATGTCCGTGGTGCGCCAGGCGGGATCCTCACAGCCGGCCAGAGCCAGGCCCAGGATGACGAACACGGCGCCCGCAATACGCGCAGTAGGCGCGCGGCGACGACCGGCAGTGCAGTCCTCTCCAGCGTGACCCCGTGAAGGCTCAAGTCGCCGCATTTTCACCTCCAACCCGGTGCATGGGAATTGTTCGTGTCATAGGGGCGCCGCGCAGCAGATAACGCAACACCACCAGCGCGCCCAGCAGGCTCATCATGGCGGCGGGGATCCAGGTGATGATGCCGCCAAGCTGCTGATCGGTGAGGGATTCGAGCGGCCAGGCGCGCCCGCACACGGAATAGATATCGAACAGCACATCACGGCTGAACGTAATGTAAGCGCCGAGTGCGATCTGCGGCGGCACGATGATGGCCAGAATCGTGATGCGATGCCCGTAGCCGAGAGCGCCCTGGTCCCGGGACCTCGGATCGAGCATCAACCACCAGAACAGCAGGCCGTCGATCAGCATGCTCCAGTTCATGAGCTGATACAGCCGCGCACTCAGCATGGCATCGAAATGAATTGCCGGTATCAACCAGAAGTAGATCAGCCAGACGAACAGCAGCGGCGCGAGCAACGGATGCTGCAGCACTCGATAGGTTCCGCGAAGGCCGGCTGCCATCCCCGCCCAGACGCCGACGGATGAACGCCAGCGGGCGGTTACCGCCGCCGGCAGCCCGCTGGCCAACACCGCCGTCGGCGCGGACAGGGCGACGAGAAACGGCCCCATGTGATGCAGCACCAGATGCTGACCGCGGTGGGCGAAGAACAGGAACTGCGCCAGATGGTCGTAGCGCGTCTGGGTGACGGCGTAGATCGCGCCGAGGCCGACAAAGAAAGCCAACGGCCGGAAGATCCCGATGCGGCGTCCGCCACGCCGCCACACGATCATGCCCCGAGCATAGAGGAAAAAGAGGGTGAGGCAGAACAGAACCCACGGCCACGACAACTCCCAGGGGAGCAGAAAAGAGCCGATTGCCGATTCGGATTGCATCGCCACGCTGGCCAGGCACCCTTTTCATCGATCTGAGCAGAAACCGCGGCGCACACTACCACAGTCGCACGCCGGCTGGTCCTCATATGGCGCTCACCCGGCAAATTGTCGGACGGGAAGCCGCCGCCGCGGCTGGCAACGGAAACCTCCAGCGGCTCTTCGCGCAGCGCCAGACAGTCGCGGATCGATCGTCCGTGATAGACGCTCGATCAGGTGCAGACTGCCCTCCCCTGACTCGACGGAGACTTGCGCCCTCCAGTCAACCCACAGGAATTGCCGGAGCGGTACTTTTCAGAAGCACGATCGTGGTCAATAGTACAGACGGAGGTGCGATATGACGTGGCAAACAATAGAATTTTGGCTCTCGAAGCTTAGCCCCGACACTTGGTCCGGCGCTCTGGCCTTGCTGTTGCTGTTCTGGGTCGGCGGCCTGATCCTGTCGTGGGGCCTTCGGCGCGCTGTCCCACTGGTCATCGAGCGTGATCGAGATCAGCGGATTGATCGCATGGCGGCGTCGTTTCTTTCGAAAGTCGCCAGCGTGTTTGTCTGGGTGCTGGTACTGATACTTTATGCCCATATGATCCCGGCGCTCGCGCGGCTCAGCACCGCGCTTCTCGCCAGCGTCTCGGTAGCCTCAATCGTTATCGGCCTCGCTGCGCAGTCCACGCTTGCGAATTTCGTTGCGGGACTGAGCCTCATCTTGTACCGCCCGTTCAATCTAGGCGACCGAGTCCAGATCAACGCGCCCACCGGGCTCGAGACCGGTATCGTCGAGGACGTCACGTTGGGCTATACCGTCTTGCAGACGTTCGACAACCGTCGCGTGATCGTCTCGAACTCGATGATTTCCAACACCGTCATGGTCAACCTGACGGCGGTGCATCCGAGGGTCATGGCAATCGTGCCGTTTTCTATCGGCTATTCCGCTGATATCGATCGTGCTCGCGAAATCGCAGTAGAACTGGCCAAGGCCCACGAGCAGGTAGAGGACATCGTGGATTGTCCGGTGTTGCTGCTGGGCCCCTTCAGCGTCGATTTCAACCTGAGGGTCTGGTGCAAGGATGCGGCGACGGCATACGGGGTGAAATACGACCTGACGGAACAGATCAAGAAGCGGTTCGACGCCGACGGCATAGAAATTCCTTACGCCTATCAGAATGTCATCGTGAAATCGCTCCCGGTCCCACACGGTTCCGACCAGCCCGGGGCATGAAGACAAGGACGGTCAGCAAAGGACCCGCCCCCCCCATTGAGTAGCGAGGCTACGAGCGCTATTGTAGAAGAAACCTGGAAAGGACCCGGAGAAAAACGTGAACGCAAGAGGCAGCATGACGTGCCCGGTCTGCAACGTGTCGCTCAGCATGGCGGATCGTCAGGGCGTCGAGATCGACTTCTGCCCGCAGTGCCGCGGCGTATGGCTGGACCGGGGCGAACTCGACAAAATAGTCGAGCGCAGCGCCGCGGAAATGGCGCCGGCGCCAGGCGGTTACGGCAAGCACGGCGGCGGGTACGGCAAGCGCGGCTACCGCCGCAAGTCGTGGCTGCATCAGCTGTTCGACTGAGTTGAGTGGTGGGGTCGGCACACGACGCTGGCGGCGGGGGAACGGTCGCCGGGCATCACAAGGGCGGGTTGCGCTGACGTTGACCGGCGCCTTCCTGTTTGTCGAGATACGATGGTAACCGGCTATCGGCCAGCCGACACGATGGTTCGACCATGAGCGCCAATGCGGCGTGGCGACTGATTACCGGTTGTGGTCTGCTGATCATCGGCACCCTCGGCTCGACCAATGTCTGGGCGCATGGCGGTGTCGTGCGCGAGGAAGATCAATGCACCATCAATATCGGCTATCTCGAGGCGCACTTCAAAATCTACCTGCCGGAAACACGCGGCCAGGAGCCGTTCTGCGAAGACCTCCCGAGCGGCGGCGCGTCGGTGTTCGTGATGGAGTACCTGCACAACGGCCTGAGCGCCTTGCCCATAGACTTTCGCATCATCCGCAACGTCACGGGTCTGGGACGGTTCGCCGCCGCGCCGGACATTGCCCGCATCGACGACCTCGAGGCGGCGACCGTCTACCACCAGCCCGCCGACGTCGCACCCGGGGTGTTTCTCGCCGGCTACACGTTCGCGCGCGATGGCGAGTACATCGGGATTGTCACAGTCGCCGACTCGTCGAGCGGCGAAACCTACCAGGCGGTCTTCCCGTTTCGAGTCGGCTTCAACGGATTCGGTTTCTGGCCATGGCTGATCCTGTTCATCCTGTTCCTGGCGGCCTTGGTCTGGCGCGTCGGACGATCGCTGGCCGGCTGATGCCCACCGGCCGAAACGCTCTGCTGTTCCTTTCCGTGGTCGCCGCCTGCTTCGGCGTCGCGTCCGCTGCGGCTGCCGACGGCTGGGTTTCCAGCCGCGGCCTGTACCGCATCGCCGTCAACCCCTCCCTGGATCCCATCCCGATCAACCGCATCCACCGCTGGGTGCTGGAAGTCGAAACCGCGGCTGGTGCGCCGGTCCAGGGTGCCAAAATCTCCGTGATCGGCGGCATGCCGGAACACGATCACGGACTGCCCACCGCGCCGCGCGTGACGCGCGAACTCAGCGAAGGACGGTACCAGCTGGAAGGCGTCCGCTTCCACATGAACGGGTACTGGGAAATGACGATAACCATCTCCGGCCCCGCGGGCCGCGATACGGTGGTGATCCCGGTTCAGGTCAGATGATTCGTGGCGAGGCTTTCCGGATCACGATCCTGCTGGCAGCCATCGGCGCGCTGGCGGCGCTGGTGTTCGGAGAAATCGAAGCGGCCGGCCGGCATTCGGCATGGACCGCCCCGGAATTGGCACTGCTACGTTCGCTGTCGATCGACAGCCTGCCCCCCGTGCCGCCCGAGCCTTCGAATGCGCTGGCCGACGATTGGCGGGCAGCGAAGCTGGGGCAGCAGTTGTTCTTCGACCCGCGGCTGAGCGGCAACGGACAGGTCGCCTGTGCCACCTGCCATCAGCCCGGACGGCGTTTTACCGACGGTCTGCCCAAAGCCAGGGCCATCGATACCGCCAGACGCAATACCCCCAGCATCGTCGGCCAGGCCTACAGCCCCTGGCTGTACTGGGACGGCCGCAAGGACAGCCTCTGGTCCCAGGCGTTGGCGCCGCTGGAGGACCCGGCGGAGCACGGCGGTAACCGCATGGCGTACGTGCGATTCATCGCCACAGACCCGGAGTATCGGGCCAGCTACGAGCAGCTGTTCGGGCGATTGCCGGACCTGCACGACGAGCGTCGCTTTCCAGCGGCGGCGGGCCCGCTGCCGGACCCGGCGCTGCGGGCGTCCTGGCTGGCTATGAATCCTCGGGATCGACGGACCGTCAACGAGGTTTTCGCCAACATCGGCAAAGCCATCGGCGCTTACGAGCGACGTCTGCTCCCCGGCCCGTCCCGTTTCGATGCCTACGTGCAGGCGGTTGTCGATGGGGACAAGGCACGCCAGCGTGAAGCCTTGGCTCCCGCCGAAGTGGCCGGCCTGCGCCTGTTCATCGGCCGGGCCCAGTGCATCCAATGCCACAATGGGCCGCTGCTCACCAACAACGAGTTCCACAATACGGGCGTCATTTCATATCCAGGCGACTTGCCGGATAGAGGCCGCTATGACGGTTTGCGTCAGGTTGAAGAAGATCCTTTCAATTGCCTCGGCCCCTACAGCGACGCCACCACCGATGACTGTTCAGAGCTTCGCTTCGCGCGTCGCGGGCCCGAATTGATAGGCGCCGTGCGGACGCCGTCACTGCGCAACCTCGAGGGCACGGCGCCTTACATGCACAAAGGTCAGCTACCGACGCTGGCCGACGTCATCGAACACTACGTCACCGCTCCCGAGGCCATGATCGGCCACAACGAAGCAAAGCCCCTCGGATTGAGCCGCACCGAACGCGACCAGCTCGAGGCGTTTCTGCGGACACTGAGTGCACCCGTTGCAATGCCGGCCGTGGGCGAATCAGCACCTTGAGCCCGATGCCCATCCGACCACGATGCTGTTTCACGGTGCACTGCACAATCCGCGTCAGAGACCTACGGTCGCCTAAACATCGGCAGCAAAACGATGGGCGAGATAAGCTTGCGCCTCGCGGACATCCAACTCCCGCGTACTGTTACCGGCGCGCAACATTAGCCGCGCCACGCGGCCGTCGACATAATAGACCGGTTGGACACTTCTCTCGATGATGATCCGGCACACCGTTTTCCCCGCCAGGTCGTGGAATCGGCAATGCACCAATGCGCAAGCATTTCCACCCAAACCGGCCTTTACAGCGTCCATCAAGGCGCGTTCGAAGCCATCTCGGTTGGCATGTTTGAGGGTTTGAAAGTCTGGTTCAATGCCAACGATATCGCCGCTATCCCCAACGCCGATGAGCAATGTGCCGCCTTCATGGTTGAGAAACCCGGCAACAGTCTTCACCACGACCTGCTCGAGCTCACGGTTGGCACGCTGTTGCCTGTCATCCCAGCGCAGCGACGTTTTGAACTCCAGATGCTCTCCCTCACCCCTGGCGATCAACAGCGGTAGCTCCTCGGCCAGTTCGCGCTCCAGATAGCGTACGATACGTTGCTGACCCAACAACCTGATGTGATAAAGTCCAAATCCCAAACCAATCGCTCCACCGATTGCCGCGAACACCAGACTCATCGGCATCAACTCGGTCTTGTATGCAGTAGTCAGGCGCTGGACCAGAAAATCCAGCGGACCATCGCCGGGAAACCCCATCAATTCCCTGAATTCAAACCAATACACCATGGTTGTGAGAGGGTGCAGCACCAGCACACCGATTATTGCGCCGATGAAGCCATGTAACACCAAAACCCATGGCTGTTGGTCGTTTTCGACGCCATAAAATCGCGCTTGGTTCTTCATGATGTCGTGCCTTCATCGGTTGAGAAGCCCACTCGAACTGCTTCGAAGCATCGTGATTCACAGACCATGGCTTCGAAAGACAGTTCGGTTCCGGTAAGCCATTCATACATATACATGGCAAGATCTGCATCAGCCAGCCGCTCTGCGGTAGCCGGTGTTGCTGTGCTGCCAGAGCAGCGCGGTCGACACGTCACCAGTGCGATATTCCGCGTTTGCACGACACCAACTGGGTGGCGAGCGCTTGCAACTACGGCTCGTCTCTCGCGGCGCCCCGCAGGCCTACCGTCGATCCGAAGCCCGGTCGCTGGGCCGCCAGGCCGACCAGCAGGAGAATCACCGTGATCAGCAGGGGGCCGTCCTGCCAGCGCACGTAAGGCGTGAGCCCGACACGAGGCACCAGCCGTGACTCCAGCGAGACCGCCTTGAATTGCGGCGCTTGTGCAATCACCCTGCCGCGCGCGTCCATCACCGCGGTCACACCGGTATTGGTCGCCCGCAGCAGGTAACGCTGGGTTTCCATGGCCCGCATCCGGGCGATCTGCAAGTGTTGCCAGGGGCCGATGGTGTCGCCGAACCAGGCGTCGTTGCTCAAGTTGACGAGAAAGTTCGAACCCGCTGCCAGCCCGGCGACTTCGCGCGCGAAGATGATCTCGTAACAGATCGCAATGCCGCTACGGTATCCGGCAACCGGCAATAGCGTGCTCTTCGAGCCGGAAGTGAAGTCGGATTTCGGCGCACCCAGCAAGTCGAGCAGGTTGCCGAACAATCCGCGCAGGGGTACGTATTCGCCGAAGGGCACGAGATGACGCTTGTGATACGCCGCGTCCTCGCCCACCCCGATGGCGCTGTTGAACATTCGTCCGTCCCGACGCGTCGGGGCGCCCAGGATCAGGGCGGTATCGGTCTCATGCATACGCTTGGCGAGCCTGTCCGCATAGCCGGCCGGGAGGCTGTCGTAAGGCTGCGGAAGTGCCGTTTCGGGCCACACGATCAGGTCCGCCTGCCAGAAGGGTTCGCTCAACGCGGCGTAGCGCGAGAGTGTCTTGCTGCGATTTTCCGGCCGCCACTTTTCGGCCTGGTCGAAGTTGCCCTGCACCAGCGCAACTTGCAACGGCGCGCCGGCTGGCTGGGTCCAATCGCTCGCCAGCCCGAAGTGAATGGCGGCGCCGAGCGCCGCGACGGCAACGGCGGTCGCGCCGACCCGCCGCCAGTCTGCGGCGTCCGAGCACCACACCAACGCAGCGGCCAGCAACGCAGCCGATGCGCTCAGGCCCAGCACGCCGGCCACTGGGGCCAGGCCAACGGCCAGGGGTGAATCCGTTTGGCTATAGCCGATCAGCAGCCAGGGAAACCCCGTGAAAATCCAGGTGCGCACCCACTCCAACGCAACCCAGGCCGCCGGCATGGCCGCCCATAGCGCCCAGGGGTCCGATTGCGGCCGCAGCAGCCGTGCAATGAACAGCGCCAGCCCAGGAAATGCCGCCAGCAAGGCGATCAGGCCGCCGGTTGCGGCAAAACTGGCGAGCGCCCCACTCCTACCATACCGCAACATGCTGACGTGTACCCACGCTACTCCGAAACCGCACAGGCCCAGGCCGAACAGATATCCCAGCAGAAAGGCCCGGCCCGGCGAGGCGCGCCAGGCGTTGAGAAACAATACCGCGAGACACGGCGGCGTCAGCCACCACCAGGACCATGGCGCGAAGGCCAGGGTCGATGCTGCGCGCCAGCCGCTGTCGTCGCGAGCAACGCCGTGATCGAGCGCCAGCGGCGGCAAGCGGTGTGCGGGAAGGCCCCGTCCATCGGGGATGATTCTACAGCTTGAGAATACGCCGGGCGCCAGCGAGCACCACAAAGCCGACGATGGTGCCGATGATCAGGTCCGGATAACGTGAACCGGTCCAGGCCACCAGCACCGCGGCCAGGATCAGGCCGACATTGGCGATCACGTCGTTGGCCGAGAATATCCAACTCGCTTTCATGTGGGAACCGCCGTGGCGGTGCCGATTAATGAGGAACAGGCAGGCGACGTTGGCGGTGAGCGCGGCCGCGCCCACGGCGATCATCAGCCCCGACACCGGTTCGCTGCCGAACAACAAGCGTCGGCCGACTTCGGCGAGCACGCCCAGGGCCATCAGTAATTGCAGCCAGCCCGCCAGGTGTGCGGCGCGGGTTTTCAATTGCAGGCTGCGGCCCACGGCGTAGAGGGCGACGCCATAGACCGCCGCGTCGGCAAACATGTCCAGCGAATCGGCCAGCAGCCCCGCAGATTGCGCCAGCCAGCCAAGCATGAATTCGGCAAAGAACATGAAGCCGTTGATGGCCAGCAGTATTTTCAGCGCGCGGGACTCCCGGGCATCCGTCTGGCTGTCCGGGTGCAGAGCCTGTGCTTCATCGGCGCTCGCCGCCCGGGTGCCGACCAGTTGCGCCCCCAAACCGAGAGATCCCAGCTTGGACATGACCTCGTTCACGTCCTGGTCGTGCAGCACCTGGACCTGGCGCCCGCTCGGGTCGAAGGCCAGGCCCTGCACGCCGGCGACGCCATCCAAGGCCATACGGATCATGCCCTCCTCGGAGGGACAGTCCATCCTGGGTACGGAAAAGTCGCTGATCCGCCAACCTGTTGTGCTGTCGGACATGTCGTCTCCAAGTCAATGAGCCGTCAGCATAGTTGCTACGGTCGTCGTGCCTCAACGGGCTGTGCTTATGGTTCACTATCGCGCCCGGCGCTGCGGTTGTTCCGTGCAACCTTCCGCGTTTGGCATCGTTCCGGCATGTACAGCAGCCAACCCCCGGTAGCGTCGTTTCAATTCGGCGCCACAGCCCCTAAAATAAGAAGCATGCGTTGCCTGCGCCTCACGCTGCTGGTGAGTGCAGCCTTGGCCTTGACTGCCGAGGCTACCGTCGTCGCCATGGGTACGTCTGCCTGCATGCAGGAGAGCCAGCCCAGCGCATATTCCGTCCAAGCAGGCGCCGAAGCGACTTGCCTGCAGAGCGACTGTGTCGATCTCGACCGCTCGTGCCAGTTGCCGTGTTCCAGTTGCAACCTGGTATCAGCGGGCCTTGCGGTGTCGGCAAAGGGCGCTGATGTCCGATTGCGTCCTACCCCCCGCCCGCTTAGTCCCGACACGCTCCCGGCCCATGTTGCGGGCCTGCTTCGTCCGCCGGACGACCCCCAGCGCTGACTCCTCCAAACGCGCGAACCCGTCGCCGCACCTGAATGCGGCAGCCACGGCCGCTCGCGAGTCAGACGTTTCCGTGTGTCACTGGCACGCAACCGATTCATCCGGTGCGTGCCGAAAACCCGCCACTCTCTCAGGAGAAAACCATGAGCATACGTTTAGGCGACACTGCCCCGGACTTCACGGCGGATACGACCGAGGGTGAGATCAACTTCCACGAGTGGATCGGCGACGGCTGGGCCGTGTTGTTCTCCCACCCGGCCGACTTCACGCCGGTGTGCACCACCGAGTTGGGCGTCACCGCCAAGCTGAAAGAAGAATTCGCCCAGCGCAACTGCAAAGTCATCGCCGTGTCCGTGGACTCGGTCGCGGACCACAGGGCCTGGATAGGCGATATCGAGGAGACCCAGGGTTGCGCGGTGAACTTCCCGATCATCGGCGACCCGGACAAGACGGTCTCGGAAGCTTACGACATGCTCCATCCGGGCGAGGACGATAGCTCGACGGTGCGTTCGGTATTTCTGGTCGACCCGAACAAGAAGGTACGCATGACGCTGACCTACCCGAAGAGCGCCGGCCGCAACTTCGATGAAATCCTCCGGGTCATCGATTCCATCCAACTCACCGACGGCTACAAGGTGGCCACCCCGGTGAACTGGAAGGCCGGCGAGGACGTCATCATCCTGCCGACCCTGTCCGACGAGGAGGCTGCGGAGCATTTTCCGGATGGTTGGCAGACCTTGAAACCCTACCTGCGGGTAACCAGGCAGCCGAACCGCTGATTTTCCGCCCCAACCGGCCCGAGCAGGTGCGCGCCGCGCCCTGTTCGGGCCACGCCAACCGCGGTTGTGAGCAGGCCTGGAGACTCCTATTACTCGTCACCGATTACCTTGAAAGCCGGATGGGGAGGAGCCCGCCGTGAACCTGTGGCAATACTTGCTGCTGGCGACGGCCGCCGGCGTGCTGCTGAATGTCACGCCCTGTGTGCTGCCGGTGCTGCCGATCAAGCTACACAGCATCGGCCGTGTAGTTGGCGCCAGCCCCGGTAAGCGGCTGCTGGCCGGAGCGGCGCTGCTCGCCGGCACGCTCACCTTCTTCGGCGGGCTGGCGCTGGCCACAGCCTCGCTCAACTGGACATGGGGCACGATCTTCCAATCGCCCGGCTTCCGCGCCGCCCTGGCACTGGTTTTGGGCGGTCTTGGGGTCTGGAGCCTGGCCGGACGTGGAATCCAGCCGCCGCAGTGGGCCTCTGGATCCGGGGCGCGGGCTATGCCGAGCCCTATTTCGCCGGTCTGCTGGCCGCGGTGCTGTCGGCGCCTTGTACCGGGCCTTTTCTCGGCGGCGTGCTGGCCTTCGCACTGACCCAGTCGCCGGCCGCCATCGTTGCAATCTTTCTAGCCGTGGGGGTGGGCCTGGCCTTGCCCTATCTGGTGCTCCTGGCACGGCCAGGCCTGGTCGAAAAGTTGCCTCGCGGCGGCGCCTGGCTGCTGCGCATCCACCAGCTGCTGGGGTTGATCCTGCTCGCCGGAGCGGCATTCTTCGCCGCCACCGTTCTGCCCGACTATGCAGCACCGTTGTTGTGGAGCGGCTGGGCCGGCATGTTCACGTTCTGGGCGCTACGGGCACTGTGTCTCGGTCCCGGCCTCGGCGCACGTCTGGTGCCCGGGCTGGTATTGGCAGGGACGACGGTTTCGGTGCTGGCGGCCTGGCCACAACCGGTCACTGATCCGCACCAGGCCCTGGCATGGCAGCCGCTCACCGCACAGCGCTTGCAACACGCTCGGGCGATTGGGCGCCCGGTGCTCATCGAGTTCACCGCCGAATGGTGCATCAACTGCAGAGTCCTGGAGCAAACCGTGTACCGCGATGTGCGGGTGACCGAAGCCGTGCGCGACGCGCAAGCGCTGGTGCTCGACCGTCAGGGGAGACTCCATGAACGACTTCCCGATCTATTCGCCGCGGACACGCTGGTGGCCGCATTGCGCCACGCAGGGGGAAATCGATGAACAAATCGCTGATCTTCAGTTGGGCAATACCCGGTGTGGCCGCCGTCGTGGTGGCGGGCTTCCTGCTCGCGCGGCAATGGTCCGCGCCAACGGCCGACTTCGTCGAGGCCGCTGCGGAGGCCGAATCCGGCTCTGGCGCAGCCACGACCACCGCCGATCTGGTCGACGTCAGTGCCGTGAGAGTAGACGCGCGAACCCTGCGCGTCACCCTGCAGATCGCTGGGGACTGGCACGTCAACGCCAACCCGGCATCGCTGGATTTCCTGATCCCTACCGCGCTCTCAGTCAGCGCCGCCGCGCCCGTGCCGTTGACCGTCGACTACCCCGCCGGCCGTGACATCGACAGTGCGCTCGGCGATGCCCCTTGGAGCATATACGACGACGGCAGTGTCATTACCGCCACCCTGGGCGAACCAGATTCACAGAGCCGCTTGACCGCCGAGGTTCGCGTCCAAGCCTGCCACGACAGCGGACGCTGCCTGCCGCCGGACACGATTCGCACGCGGGTGATCGCGCCATGACGGCAACGGGCTGAGCCTCCCCGCAGCCAGCCCGACTGGCGCGTGCAATTGTGCGGGTCTCATCGTTGCGTTATCGTGCAACCATGCAATCTATCCCAATCCAGCCCGAAACGCAGTTTCAGGCGCTCGGCGACACGACACGCCTGCGCATCGTCCGGCTACTCGCGGTGTCCGAGGAGGAAGCGTGCTCGTGTGAACTGGCGGACAGCCTGCTGGAGCCGGCGTACAAACTGTCGCGGCATCTGAAGATTCTGCGCCAGGCAGGTCTGCTCTCTTCGCAGCCGGACGGGCGCTGGGTCTATCACCGGCTGGTCACGGCGCCGGCGCATCTTCCCATCCTGTATGCGCTGGTACGCGCCCTGCCTGATTCTAACGGCCGTTTCCACGCCGATCTCGACCGGTTCGGCAAACGCCTGGCGCTGCGCGAAGACGGACGCTGCCGGCTGGGCATCCTGTCCGACCAGGCCAGGATGAAGGCCGGCTGATGGCCTGCCGGAACGGCATCGAAAGGCAGGTACACCAGGCCGCGCCGCCCGCCTGGCGCAACCCTCGAGTGATCATGTCACTGGCCGCCGGCCTGCTGCTGGCCGCCGGGTTCATCGGCAGCCGCGCGGGATTGCCGCCGGCCCCGGAAACCATCCTGTACATCATCGCGATCGGTACCGGCGGCTGGCACTTCGGCCGCGAAGCACTCAATGAGCTGATTGCCGAGCGCGAAGTCGGCATCGAGCTGCTGATGAGCGTGGCCGCCGTCGTCGCCGGGGTCATGGGGCAATGGGCAGAAGCCGCCATGCTGGTTTTTCTGTACTCGATCTCCGAGGCGGCGGAGGGATACACGGAAGAACGCACCCGCCACGCGATCCGCGCGCTCATGGACCTCGCTCCCAGGACGGCGCTGGTACGCCGCGGGGCCGGTGAAGTCCGCATTCCGGTCGAAGCTCTCGATCTCGACGACTGCTTCATCGTGCATCCCGGGGAGGCGGTGGCCACCGACGGCGAAGTCATCGAAGGATCGTCCAGTCTCGATGAGGCCCCGGTCACCGGTGAGTCCATGCCGGTCGAGAAGAGTGTCGGCGACACGGTGTTCGCCGCCACGCTGAACCGTGAGGGCGTGCTCACCGTGCGGGCCACCAGAACCGCCGCCGACAACACGCTGGCCCGCCTGGTTCAACTGGTGGAGAAAGCCCAGGCCAGCAAAGGGCGCAGTCAGCGCTTCATTGAGCGGTTCGGCCGGCGCTACAGCCCGGCCGTGCTCGGCATCGGCATGCTGCTGGCCCTGATTCCGGGGCTGCTGGGAATGGGCTGGGAGGAGTGGCTGACCCGGGCCACCGTCTTCATCGTCGCAGCCGCCCCCTGCGCCCTGGTGATCTCGATTCCCATCACCCTGGTCGCGGCGATCGGCACCGCGGGCCGGAACGGCATTCTGGTCAAGGGCGGTGTGCACCTGGAGAACCTGGCCCGGGTGCGGGTGATCGCCATGGACAAGACCGGCACCCTGACCAGGGGCCGGCCCGAGGTCACCGCGGTGGTCGCGCTGAACGGCCGCGAGGAGTCGGACGTGCTCGCGTTGGCTGCGGCGCTCGAACTCCGGTCGCAGCATCCGTTGGCTCGGGCGATCATGGACAAAGCGGCCGCGCTCGGTCTGGTGGCCACGCCCGCCGACGACTTTCGGTCGCTCACCGGATCGGGCGCCACGGGCCGGGTCGGTGGAGCGACGCACTGGATCGGCAGTCCGGCACTGTTCGACGAGCAGGGAATGGACCTGACGGCAGCCCGCTCACGTATCGAGGCGCTGCAGTCTGCCGGCAACACCGTGGTCGTCGTCGGCAGCAGCCAGGCAGCATTCGGCCTGATCGCCATCGCCGACCCCCTGCGGCCGGGAGCCGCTGCCGCCGTGGCCGAACTGAAGCGGGCCGGCATCCACAAGGTCATCATGCTGACCGGCGACAACCCACGCACGGCTCGAGCCATCGCTGCCCAGGCCGGCATCGACGAGGTGTTCGCCGAACTCAAGCCGGAAGACAAAACCCGCCAGGTCGAACAGCTCGACCGGCAGTACGGCCGGGTGGCCATGGTCGGCGACGGGGTCAACGACGCGCCCGCACTCGCTGCCGCCCACGTGGGCATCGCCATGGGCGCGGCCGGCACCGATGTGGCGCTGGAGACGGCGGATGTAGCGCTCATGGCCGACGATCTCTCACGGCTTCCCTACCTGATGCGTTTCAGCAGGCGAAACTGGCGGGTGATCCAGCAGAATCTTGCCCTCTCGGTGGTCGTCATCGCGGTGCTGGTCGCCGGCGCGGTGGCCGGCGCGCTGTCGCTCCCCGTGGCCGTCATTGCGCACGAGGTCAGCGAGTTTCTCGTCATTGCCAGCGGCCTGCGCATGCTCAAGGCGTGAAGCGGCTCGACACGCGGCTGCGGGCACCTGCGCCGTGTCCTCGCGACCACGCTCTACCGGCTTCCCGCATCCGCGTTTCCGGAATTGCGCTTGACAACCCGCGGCAGACCCTCCAAGATCCGCACACCTGTTCATGTATCACTTCATAACGTGTCTACCCCAAGCATCCAGGCTCCCACGGTATCGACGGACGGCGTCGACCAGGCCGCCGACCTGTTCCGGCTGATGGGGGACCCGACCCGGCTCACCATCATCCTCTCTTGCCTGGATGGCCCGACGAGCGTCGGCGACATCGCGGCCTCGCTCGACATCTCAGCCTCCCTGGTCAGCCACCACCTGAGGTTGCTCCGCGCGGCTCGTGTCCTCCGCGCCGAACGGCGCGGCAAACAGATCTTCTATTCGCCGCTGGATCAGCACATTCAATGCGTCATCGGTGATGTCATGGAACACGTGGTCGAATCCCGGCACGCTCAGGAATCCGACTGACGATGTGGCACACCAGCAGAACCTTCGTCGCCAGACTCGGGCTGGCGCTGCTCGCTGTCTCTCTGCTGCTCACCAGTGCGGTGGCCACATCAGAAATCGACTGCCCCGGGGTCGTCGATGGGCAGGCGTCGCAAAGCCAGAACGCTGTCCAGCCCGACGATGGCAATATGCCGCCAGGGCCTCCGGATCCGGCCCACCATTGCTGCCACGGTCACGTCATCGCCGGCGCGACCGCGCCGGCGGCCATCCATGGTACAACCATTCTGCGCCGCCACGGCCGGCCCGCGTCGACCCGTGCCGATAGCATCGTGTTCGGCCCCCCTACTCGCCCTCCGAAACGCACTTCGCCACTCCGCTAGGCCTGAGCGCCCTCTGGGCGATCGAAGCCGACCCCCACGGGCCGGCCAATCAAACCGGAATGGAGTTTCTATGACGAGACGCAACGTCGCGCTGGTCCTGTCCTTCGGCGGGCTGGCGTGCATGGTCCAGTCAGCCGTTGGCGCCGAGCCCGCACCGAACCTGTCACCGCCGCCCGCCCTGAGTGCATTCGTCGAATCGGTGGTCGATGAAAATCCGCAGGTACGTGCCGCCCGCGCTGCGCTGGAGGCGACGGTCGCCTTCGAGTCCGCGGCCGCACGGCCCCTGTACAACCCGGAAGTGGGAATTCAGGCCGAGAACGCCGAGTCCGACACCCGCGCCATCGGGATCAGCCAGACCATCGACTGGGGCAACAAGCGTTCGGCCCGCACGGCCGTCGCCGAGTCCGAGCGCCTGGCGGCCCAGGCCGAGTACCGCGCCGTGCGCTGGGACATCATGACCGAACTGCTCGGTGGGCTGGCGTTCCATCAGACCGGCGCCGACCGGGACGCGCTGGCGCAGACCCGGGCCGAGCTGATGCACGACTTCGCGAACCTCGCGCAACGCCGGTTCGAAGCCGGGGATCTGACTCAGGTCGACCTCGATCTGGCGCTACTGGCGTTCACCGAGGCCCGCATCGAACGGGCCACGGCGGCAGCGCAACTGGCCGCCGCACGTCAGGCGGTGCGCAACATTACACCTCGGTCTGAACCGGCGGCCTGGCCGCCACTGCCTGCCGAGCTACCGGCACTGCCAGTGGAGCAGCTGAGCCTGGAGGAGATGGTACTGGCGCTGCCTGAGGTCCAGGCCGCGCGACGGCGGGCGAACGCTGCCGCAGACCTGGTCGAGCTGAGGCGCCGCGAGCAACGTCCCGACCCGACCGTGAGCCTCTCCGGCGGGCAGGAAGGCGGAAAGAATCTGGTCGGGCTGACCCTGTCCATGCCGCTCTACATCCGCAACCGATTCCGCTACGAGGTGGAAGCCGCGGCCGCCGAGCATGACCGGTCACAGCGGCTCGCGGACGATGTGTTGCAGCGCACCTACGCCCGGCTGGTGAGCGCCGCCGAACGCTACCGGCTCTCGAACGCCGCCTGGGACGACTGGGAACGCACCGGGCAGGTGAGCGTGGAGCGCCAGAGCGATCTGCTGCGGCGCCTGTGGGAGGCCGGCGAGCTCAGCACTACGGACTACCTGGTGCAGCTTCGGCAAACGCTCGACGTCCGCGACAGCGCCCTCGATCTGCGATTCGCGCTGTGGGAAGCCTGGTTCGAATGGCTGCAGGCGTCAGGCCGGCTCGACGCATGGCTGGGGGTGACCCCGTGACGACACTCACCCGAACAAGATCAACGGAGAAGTTCATGAACAGGAACTGGAAGCGCTGGATGCTGTATCTGGGCCTGCTGGCGCTCTGGGCCGGTCAGATTCAGGCCGCCGAGGAAGCCCACGACGACCACGAAGGTGAAGAGACGGAGGCCGCGATCGAGCTCACCGCTGACCAGCAGCGTCAGGCGGGGGTCGTCATCGATCGAGTCGCCGTGCGCCCGCTCGACGAGACCCTGCGCGTCCCCGGCGAGGTGGTCGTCAATGCCTATCAGTCGGCCCGGGTGACGCCGCGCATTCCGGCTCAGGTGATGGCACGCCACGCCAAGCTCGGCGACCGGGTGGAAGCGGGCCAGCCGCTGGTCACCCTGTCGAGCGTCGCCATGTCAGAGGCCCAGGGCGCGCTGATCGTCGCCGAGCGCGAATGGCAGCGGGTGAAGTCGCTCGGCCGCGACGCCGTGTCCGAACGCCGCTATACGGAGGCTCAGGTGGCACAGCAGCAGGCGTTCGCCACGGTGCTCGCCTACGGAATGACGCAATCCCAGGCCGCTGCGTTGATGAACGCCGGCGACGCCGGCAGGGCCGACGGCTCTTTCGAGCTGCTGGCGCCGCAATCCGGCACGGTGCTCAGCGACGACTTCATCGTCGGCGAACTGATCGAACCCGGCCGCGTGCTGATCGACATCAGCGACGAGGACACGGCCTGGGTGGAAGCCCGGACCGCGCCGGGCTCTTTCGCCAGTGTCAGCCGGGGCTCCGCGGCCCGCGTCAGCGTGGACGGTTCGCAGTGGCTGAACGGCACCGTGATCCAGCGCCACCACACGCTCGACGAAGCCACGCGCACCCAAAATCTGCGCATCGCGGTGGACAACAGCGGCGACGCGCTGCATCCGGGGCTGTTCGTCGAGGTCGAGCTCACCACCGGCAACGGCGATCCTGTGCTGGCCGTGCCGAATACCGCGCTGACGATGATCGACGGCCAACCCACCGTGTTCAAGCTCGAGGGTGAGCATGAGCTGCACCCGCAGGCAGTAGAGACCGGGCCCACCATCGGTGGCTGGACGATTGTGCGCAACGGCCTCGCCGCGGGCGAGTCGATCGCCGTCGCCGGCGTGTTTCACCTCAAATCGCTGCTGCTGAAATCGTCGCTCGGCGAAGGTCACGGGCATTAGGAGCCGACATGCTGGAAAAACTCGTCGAAGCGTCGCTGCGCTACAAATTCCTGGTGCTGATCGTGTTCGGCACCGTCGCGTTTCTCGGCTGGCGTGCCGTGGTGTCGGTGCCCATCGATGCCTTCCCGGACGTCACCCCGGTGCAGGTCAACATCTATACCGAGTCGCCAGGGCTTGCCGCAGAGGACGTGGAGCAGCTGCTCACGTTCCCGGTGGAGTCCGGCATGGCCGGCCTGCCCAAGGTGCAGCAGATCCGTTCGGTCAGCCTGTTCGGGCTGTCCTACGTCGCCGTGTACTTCGAAGACGACATGGACATCTACTTCGCCCGCCGCCTGGTCATGGAACGCCTGCAGGAGGTGGGCGATCGGCTGCCGGAAGGCTACGGCACGCCGGAGATGGGACCCAACACGTCGGGACTCGGCCAGGTGTTCTGGTACACCCTGGAGCGCGCGGACGAGCAACTCAATGCCGCCATCAGCGACATGGACCTGCGCACCCTGCAGGACTGGAGCGTGCGGCTGATTCTGCGCACGGCGCCCGGCGTCGATGACGTGATGTCCTGGGGCGGGCAGGAACGACAGTTCCAGGTGGTCATCGATCCGCTGAGCCTCATCGAGTACGACCTCACCTACTCGGACGTGATGACCGTCATCCAGTCGAACAACCGCCAGGTGGGGGGGCAGTATGTGAACATCGGCGCCGAACAGTTTCTGGTGCGTGGACTGGGGTTGGTGTCCAACACTCGCGACATCGGCGCCATGGTCGTCAAGGTCGTAGATGGAACGCCCGTCTACCTGCGCGACATCGCCCGCATCGAGGAAGCGGGAGGACTGCGTTTCGGCGCGGTGACCCGGGACGGTAAGGAGGTGGTGCTCGGCATGGCCCTGTCGCGCATCGGCGAGAACGCCGCGAACGTCGTCGAGGCCGTCAAGGAGAAGGTCGACATCGTCGAAGCGTCACTGCCCGAAGGGGTGACCCTGCGGCCGGTGTACGAGCGCACCGACCTGGTCGACAAGGCAGTGTCCACCGCCGTGCGGGCGCTGGTCGAAGGCTCGCTGCTGGTGGCCGTGGTGTTGTTTCTATTCCTCGGCGAGCTGCGCTCGGCCCTGGTGGTGATCGCCGCCCTGCCGCTCGCCATGCTCATCGCCTTCATTTTCATGAACGAGGCGGGCCTGTCCGCCAACCTCATGTCCCTGGCAGGTCTGGCGGTCGGCATCGGCATGATGGTGGACGGCGCGGTCGTTATGGTGGAAAACGCGTTTCGCATCATGGCGGAACGTCGGAAGGAAGGCGGTCCGGTAGACCGTACCGCCGCCGTTCTGACCGCCGCCCGGGAGGTGGCGAGCCCGATCGCCTTCGCCATCCTCATTATCATCGTGGTGTTTCTGCCGCTGTTCGCGCTCGAGGGGCTGGAGGGTAAGCTGTTCAAGCCCATGGCGTTCAACATCAGCTTCGCTATGGCCGGGTCCCTGCTGCTGACCCTCACCCTGATCCCGGTGCTGGCGGCGTTGATTCTCAAGCCCAAGGAAGAGCGGGACACCTGGTTGGTACGCGTGATCAAGCGCCGCTACCTGCCGCTGCTGTCCTGGTCGCTGGCTCACAAGCGGGTGGTGGTCGGTGGCGCCGGCGTGCTGCTGCTCTTGAGCCTTGCGTTGTTTCCGCTGCTCGGCAAGGAGTTCATGCCGCAGCTTCAGGAGGGCTCGATCATGTGGCGGGTCACCTCGATCCCCTCGGCGTCCCTGGAGCAGTCCATCGAAATCTCCAAGAACATCGAGAACGCGCTCTCCGAGTTCCCGGAAGTGGTCACCACCGTCGCCATGATCGGCCGCGCCGAGAAGGGCGAGACCGCCGACGTCAACTACATGGAGATCTACACCGAGCTGCTGCCCGAGGACGAATGGTCGGGTGATCGTGACATCGGCGAGCTGGCCGAGGCCATGCGGGAAACCCTCGAGACGGTGGTGCCCACCGCCGTGGTCGCCTTCACTCAGCCCATCCAGATGCGCGTGGAGGAGCTGATCTCCGGGGTGCGTGCCACCCTCGCCGCCAAGATCTACGGCCAGGATCTCGGCGAGTTGGACCGCTTGAGTCAGGCGGTGAAGGATACGATCGCCGAGGTACCCGGTGTGGCGGACCTGTCGCTCGAGGCCAATGCCGGCAAACCCCAGATCCGCATCCAGGTCGACCGGGAGCGGCTTGCGCGGTTCGGCCTCAACGCCGACGACGTGCTCGACGTGGTACGCACCGGCATCGGCAACGAGCCCGTGTCCACGCTCATCGACGGCGTGCGCCGGTTCGACATCACGGCGCGTCTCGACGACAGCTCGAAAGCCTCCGTGCAGGCGATCCAGCGGATTCCTATGAAGACCGGCAGCGGCGCGATCGTGCCGTTGTCCGCAGTCGCCAACGTGGAGGTGGCCGAAGGCTACTCGTTCGTGCGCCGCGAGCAACTGCAGCGCTACGCGGTGATTCAGATGGACGTGCGCGGTCGCGACGTCGACGGGTTCGTGAGCGAGGCCAATGCGGCCATCGAGGCGCAGGTGGATCTGCCGCCCGGTTACTGGATCGAGTGGGGCGGTGCGTTCGAGAACCAGCAGCGGGCACTGGCACGCTTGTCGGTCATCGTGCCGCTGACCATCTTCTTCATCTTCGTGCTGCTCTACACCGCGTTCAACTCGGTGAAGTACGCCGTCCTGATCATTGCCAACGTTCCGTTCGCCACCATCGGCGGGCTGATCGCGCTGTTCATCAGCGGCCAATACGTGTCCGTGCCGTCGGCCATCGGCTTCATAGCCGTGTTCGGGGTCGCCATGCTGAACGGCATCGTGCTGGTCAGCTTCATCAACGAGCTGCGCGAGAGTGGCCTCAGCGTCGGCGAGGCCGTGCGTCGCGGGGCAGAGCTACGGCTGCGGCCGGTGCTAATGACCGCCAGCGTCGCCATTCTCGGCCTCGTGCCGATGCTGCTGTCCTCCGGGGTCGGAGCCGAGACCCAGCGGCCATTGGCTTCCGTGGTGGTGGGCGGCCTCATCACCTCGACCCTGCTGACGCTGATCCTGCTGCCGGTCATCTACGAATGGATCGAAACACGTGGCACACGCCACCCGGGAGACGTCTCATGAACTATCGAGAAATCAAGGCCTACGTGCACCGGAACCGCATCGGCGATGTGGTGGATGCGCTTTACGACGCGGGCTTCAGACACCTGACGGTGATCGACGTCGAAGGCCTGCTGCAGGCGCTCGACAGCCGCGAGCAGCGGTACTCGGTGGAGATTGGCAAGAAGGTGATCACCGAGGTGAAGCTCGAACTGGTCTGCGACGACGAAACCCGGACGGCCGAGGCCGTGGCGATCATCCGGGACAAAGGACGTACCGGCCAGCCGTCCGCCGGGTGGATCTACGTGAGCGAGATCCGCTCAAGTGTGGAGATCAGCGGCTGATGGCTGCCGCCACGCGTTCGATTCTCCGGACGGTGTTCGCTGCCCTCCTGAGCCTGGCAGCCGCATACGCCGTAGCCGAGCATGTCTACATATATCGCTGGGTCGATCCCGTGGACGGTGACGTCCACTACGCCGAGCATCCTCCGGCGCAGGCGGACTACGACCTGGTGGCCACCGAGGGCCCGCCGCCGCCGGATGCCGAAGCTGAACGACGCCATCGGGACATCGAAGCCCAGGCCGAGCAGGGATTGATCGAGCAACGCCGGCGACGCGCCGAGGCGCGCCGGCGCGCTACGGACGCAGCGGTGCGCAGAAACGAGTGCGAGCGCCTGAGGGAATGGCTGTCGCGTCTGGAGAGCCGACCGGGATCCAGGCTGCTGGTGATCGAGTCCGAGAACTCCGCGCGCCGGATGACCGAATCCGAACGTCAGGAGCGGCTGGCCGAGACTCGGGAGCGAATAGGCGAAGTGTGTGAAGGCGGTGCGTCCGCCGGATCAATGCAGGAGCAATCCGGCGCCACGCCCACCTGAGGAGAAGAACCGTATGCCGAAAGCCCGACTCGACATCGAGGTGCTGCTTCCGGACCTCCCGGACACCGACGACGCCTGCCGCCAGCGCCTGTGCGACGCCATCGAAGCGCGAGCCGGTGTCGATGCCGCGCATCTCGTCGAGGCCGCAAGCGATTCGCCGGGCAGCCTCTGCGTCCATTTCGACCCCAAATTGCTGACGCTGCAGGACGTGCGCCAGCTTGCCAACCGGGCCGCCATGAAGCTCCAGGAGCGCTATGGTCACCTGCTGGTGACGATCGAGCCGATGGCGGCGCGTCGTGCAAGCCGCCGTCAGGCCGAGCTGGCGCGGCTTCCCGGCGTGCTGGAGTGTGTGGTCACGCCCATTGGCGCCGTGCGCGTCGAATTCGACCGCGATGCGACGGACGAAACGTCAGTGCGGCAGCTCATCGAACGCACTTGGGGAGTGCGCGCCGATCACCATGTCGAGACGACGAGTACTCACGACCATGCTCACGGTGGCGTACTCGGCCCCAACAGCGAGTTGATCTTCGTCGGCCTGTGCGGGGCGGCTCTCGTTACTGGCTGGGGGCTCGAGACGTTCTCGCCTGCTCCGGCATGGGTATCGCTCGGCGTCCTCGTCGGCTCGTACTTCTTCGGCGCATGGTTCACCGTCCGCGAGGCGGTGGCGAACCTCAGAGCCGGACGTTTCGAGATCGACTCGCTGATGCTGGTCGCCGCCGCCGGCGCCGCCGCTCTGGGGGAATGGGCGGAGGGTGCCCTGCTGCTGTTCCTGTTCGGCCTCGGCCACGCGCTGGAAGGCTACGCCATGGGCCGAGCCCGAAGAGCCATCGAAGCGCTGGGCGAGCTGGCGCCGAAGACTGCGACGGTGCGGCGGGATGGCCAGGCCATCGAGGTGGCGCTGGAAGAGCTGCGAGTCGGCGACCTGGCCCTGGTCCGACCCAACGAGCGCCTGCCGGCGGACGGGTTCGTGGTCCGCGGCGAGAGCAGCGTCGACCAGGCGCCGATCACGGGCGAAAGCGTCCCGGTGGACAAATCCCCGGTGACCGACGCCGACGAGGCCGCCCGGCGCCCGGACGGCGTCGACGCCGAGCACCGGGTATTCGCCGGCACCATCAACGGCAGCGGCGCCCTGGAGGTGCAGGTCACCCGGGTCGCCGCCGACTCCACCCTGGCGCGGGTCGTCGAAATGGTCCGCGAAGCCCAGACCAATCAGTCGCCGACGCAGCGCCTGACCTCACGAATCGAGCGCATCTTCGTGCCTGCGGTGCTGGTCGGTGCCGTCGTCGTGATGTTCGGCTGGGTCGTCCTCGACGAATCCTTCAGCGACAGTTTCTACCGCGCCATGGCACTGCTCGTGGCGGCCAGCCCATGTGCGCTGGCCATCGCCACGCCCAGCGCCGTGCTGAGCGCCGTGGCCCGCGCGGCCCGCGGCGGCGTGCTGGTGAAAGGGGGCGCGCCCCTCGAGCACCTCGGCCGGCTATCGGCCATAGCGTTCGACAAGACCGGTACGCTCACCGAAGGCCGGCCGCGGCTGGTGGACGTGGTTGCAGCGCCCGGCGTCACCGAGACCGATCTGCTGCGCATCGCCGTCGGTGTGGAAGCCCTCAGCGACCATCCCCTCGCCCGCGCCGTCGCCCGGGACGGCCGGGCGCAGCTCGGCTCCAGCGATCCAGCACCGGCCGCCGGCCTGCGCAGCATCACCGGCCGCGGCGTGTACGCCACCGTGGAAGACCTGCCGACCTACATCGGCAAGGACGACCTGTTCGACGAGATCGAAGGGCCGGAGCTACCGCAGCAAATGCGAGAGGACGTCGAGGCCCTGGAACTGAAGGGCCGGACCACGATGATCGTGCGTCATGGTGATCGCTATCTCGGCGTGCTCGGCCTGATGGACACGCCGCGGACCGCCGCGCGGGCCGTGGTGTCGCGCCTGCACGAGCTCGGGATCGAGCGCATGCTGATGATCTCCGGCGACAACCAGCGGGTGGCCACCGCCGTGGCTCAGTCGGTGGGCCTGGACGAAGCACACGGCGACCTGATGCCGGCAGACAAAGTCGACACCATCAAGCGTCTGCGCAGGGGCGCCAGTGTCGCCATGGTGGGCGACGGGGTCAACGACGCCCCCGCCATGGCCAACGCGACCGTCGGTATCGCCATGGGCGCGGCCGGTTCAGACGTGGCGCTCGAAACCGCCGACATCGCGCTCATGGCCGACAACCTCGAGCATCTGCCGTTCGCGGTGGCGCTGAGCCGCGCGGCCAGCCGGATCATCCGCCAGAATCTGTGGGTCAGTCTCGGGGTCGTCGCCGTGCTGGTGCCGTCGACCCTGGCCGGCCTGAGCATTGGCGCCGCGGTGCTGGTGCACGAAGGGTCCACGGTGGTCGTGGTGTTCAACGCGCTGCGGCTGCTGGCGTTCACCGATCCGTCGCGATCGGGTGCGCGGTGAGTCGGTTCCGCCAGGGTGTCGGCGGCTATCATCCGCGGCGCAAGCTCAGCATCGCGTGGGCTGGAATCAGGAATGCAGTGATCCTCGATTTCAGCGTGGCTTACAAGCTCGTCATCGCCGTGCTGTTCCTGACGATCGCCGGCGCGACGGAATCAATCCTTCACTTTCTGGTCCTATTGGTGGTCACCGCGCTCATGCTCGTCGCCGAAGTGATCAATACGGCCATTGAAGCGATCTGCGACTATCTGTGCGCCGACTACGACGAGCGGATCCGCAGCATTAAGGACATGGCGGCAGCGGCCGCCTGGCTCGCGATTGCAGTCTGGTACGTCGTCATCGGCGGAATCGGCTACGAGGTTCTCTCAGCAGAGCAGCTATTCTGAGGGGCGACGGAGTTTCTATGCCCCGTGCGAATCTACAGCGCCTCATCGAATCGCCCAAAAGTCCGGGCGTTGCCATCTGACCGGGTTGCTGCTGGCCGTCGTCTGGGCGAACTCGCCGTTCGCGGCCACCTACGAGGCCATTCATGACGCCCCTGCGTCCGTGAGTATCGGTGCCTTCACCATCGCCAAGCCGATGATCAGTTGGATCAACGAAGGCCTGATGGTGTTCTTCTTTTTCCTCGTCGGCCTGGAACTGAAACGCGAGACGTTCGAAGGGGGGCTGTCGTCGCCCGCCTTGATGGCGTTGCCGGCGGCCGCGGCCATCGGCGGCATGGTAGTGCCAGTGGCGATCTACCTGCTGATCACCGCCGGCGATCCCGGGTCGTCTCAAGGCTGGGCCATTCCGGCAGCCACCGATATCGTGCTCGCGCTCTCGCTGCTCGCCCTGCTCGGCGAGCGGGCGCCCAGGGCGCTGGTCGTGTTTCTGACGGCCCTCGCCGTATTCGACGACCTCGGCGCTCTGATCATCATCGCCGGCTTCTACACGGATTCGTTGAGCGCGACCGCGTTGTTGGCCGCCGCGCTCGGGATCTGCGGCCTGATCGGACTCAATCGCCTCGGCGTCGCCAGAATCGCTCCCTACCTGCTGACAGGCGTGCTGGTGTGGGTCGCCGTGCTGAAGTCCGGTGTGCATGCGACACTCGCCGGCGTGGTAATTGCGTGGTGCATTCCCCTGAAGGTCGGCGCCCGACCCGTGCTGAAGCGCATCGAGCACGATTTGCGGCCCTGGGTATCCCTGCTGGTCATTCCGGTGTTCGCGTTCTTCAACGCCGGCATCACGTTCAGCGGGATCAGTGTAGAGGCATTGCTCCAACCGGCCTCGCTTGGGGTCATCGCCGGCCTGTTCGTCGGCAAACAGCTTGGCGTCTTCGGCGCCGCTCGACTCGCCGTCGCGTTGCGGCTCGCCCGACTTCCGGAGGGTACGACCTGGAGCCAGATCTACGGCGTCGCGATCCTGGGCGGCGTCGGCTTCACCATGAGCCTGTTCATCGCCGCCCTCGCCTACCAGCAGCCAGGCATGATTCTGAAATCCAACGTCAGCATCGTTGTCGGCTCGGCGCTGTCGGCGTGCGTGGGCATGATCGTGCTGGCCAGATCCTGCCGATCGCCCATGACGCCGCAAACGGAACGCAGCTGATCACCATGATGTCGGGATTGTCGGGCTAGACGCATGGAATTCGGCACGTTGCCCTGTTACGATGAAAGAATGTCTTGCCGCGTCATCAGCAGCCCACTGCTCGCAGCGCTGCTGGCACTGCTCGTTATGGTAGCCAGTGCCCCCGTCGTGGACGCTCATGGGGACGACGGAGCAAATCACGCGGTTGCCGGTATCTACCTGGACATCGATGGCGACGCCGGAAGTCCGGCACCGTCACCCGTCGATTCGCCTGGTTCGAGTCACATTCACATCCACACCTGCTGTCCCCACGTCGAGACCACCTCGTTCTGCAACGGGGTCGCGCCATTGCAGATTCCGTTGCTCTTCCACACCGGGCGCAACCCGGGAAGCCTGCCCCCCGGTTTCTACCGGCTCCCGCTCCGGCCACCGTCGCTCACGGTCTGATTCCGATCCGTTAGCTCGCCGGCGGCTCGATGATTCGCGCCGTGGCGCCTTCGACGACCAATTCAGATACGGAGAGCGATCGATGATTCGATGGACGGTAACCACCGCGTTGCTGGGCATATGTATCAGTGTGCCCCTGTCCGCGACGGAGACGCGTGTGGTCTCCGCCAACGCGCTTGCCAACGCGCAGGCGCAACCATTAACCCTGGACGCCGCCGTAGCGGAAGCCGTGGATGCCAACTTCGGCGTGCGCCAGGCCATGGCCCGCGTGGCGCAGCAGAGCGGCGCACTGACCCACGCCAGCCGCTGGACGCCCTCCAACCCCGATCTCGAGGCGGAAACCGCCGAGCGGGAGCCGGCGTCGGGGGACGACAGTCGGGATTTTTCCATCCGCCTGAGCCAGGAACTCTGGATCGGCGGCCAGCGAGGTCTGCAACGCAACGCCGCCGGAGCACGGCTCACCGCCGCCGAGGAGGATCTGCGGTTTCTGCGTTCCGCCATTGCCGCCCGCGCCCGCCGCGCCTTTCTCAACGTGCTGCTGACCCAGCGCGCCGAAGAAACGGCCGAACGGCTCGTCGACCTCACCGAGACCCTCGCCGACTACGCCCGCAGCCGCCTCGAAGCCGGCAGAACCACCGCGCTCGAGGTCAACTCCGCGGTCATCGGGGCTGCCCGGGCGCGTACCGAGTTGGCCGAGGCCGAGCGCCTGGCGGAGAGGGCCCGGCTGGTGCTTGCGGAGGTGTTGGCGCGGGATCCCTCCTCGCCGTTGAACGTCAGCGGAGACATCGAACCCTGGCCGATGAGCCTGCCAGGCGAGACGCAGTTGTTGAACGCCGCCGTACGCCGCCGTGGAGACCTGGCGGCGGCCGCTGAGCGCGTGGAAGCCGCCCGGCAGGAACTGCGCCTCAGCCGGCGTCAGCTCATTCCCAACCTGACCGTGTTCGGCTTCTATCAGGAGGAGGAGGACGCGGAGATCGCCGGGTTCGGCGCGAGCCTCCCGATACCAGCGCTGCACCGCTTTCGGGGCGAGCGCGAACAGGCGGCCGGGCGCCTGCGCGAGGAGCAGCTCCGCAGCGACGAGCTGCGGCTTGCCGTGCGCCGCCAGGTGCTCGAGGCGCTCGCGGACTACCGGGCCGCGCGGCGCCAATCCGAGATGCTCGGCACGGCCATGCTCGAGCGCGCGGAGGACAACCTCAGACTGACCCAGGAGGCCTTCGAGGCCGGCAAAGTCGGATCTCCCGCGATCACCACCGCGCAGGACAACCTCATCAACGTACGGCGCAGCTATCTCGATGCCCTCGGCGCCCTGATTCTCTCGGTGACCGAGCTCGAGCGTGCCACCGGCGGCCTGATCACTCTAGAAGACAGCGACCAGGCGGCCAGCGGCCACGCGCCATGAACCCGAGGAAGGCAAGCAATATGAACCCATTCAATCTCCAATCCCCGTCACGACGCCTGCGGCGATTGCGACCGATCCTCTGGGTCGTCCTCTCCATGCTCGCCCTCTCCGCCTGCTCGGACGAAGACGTCCCACCTGCCGTGGCGTCGGACGACCATGCGGCCGAAGAATCGGCCGGGCACGGGGACGATGCAGCGGAATCCGGCGAGCGCGAACTCCACCTGTCGCCGGAGCAACGCGGGCTGCTGAAGGTCGGCGTCGACGCTGCCCCTCGCGGCCATGCGGATGCCATGGTCAGCGCGCCGGCCGTCGTCCGGTTCGATCCGAACCGGATGGCGCGCATCGGGCCGCGCCTCGAGGCCAAGGTCGTCAAGGTTCCGATCGACCTTGGTGAGCGAGTGCGAACCGGGGATCTACTGGCCGTGCTCGACAGCGTGGAGCTCGGCCGCGCGCGGGCCCGCTTTCTCACCGCGAATGCGATGCTCGAAACGGCGCAAGCGGACTTCGAGCGCGAACGGCGTCTGGCCGAACAGCAGATATCCTCCCAGGAGGAGCTGCTGGAAGCCAAGGCCCGCCTGAGCGAAGCCGAGGCGGAGCAGCGGGCGGCCATGGAAGCGCTGCGGCTGTTCGGCCTGAGCGCGGACGAGATCACCAGCACCGGCCGCGGCGAGGAGCTGTCACGGCTGACCCTGACCGCCACCATGGACGGGGTCGTGCAGCGCCGCGATCTTTCCCCTGGGCAGACCCTCGGACCGGCCGACACGCCGATCCACATCGTCGACAACAGCCGCATGTGGCTCATGATCGATGCGTTCGAAGGCAGCCTCGACCGCATTGCTCTCGGCCAGCCGGTCGAGTTCACCTCCCGCGCGCTCGACGGAAGCCGCTTCCCGGGCCGAATCGACTGGGTATCGCACCAACTCGACGAGCAATCGCGTACCGTGACCTTGCGAGCCGTGCTGGACAACCCGGATGGCAGGCTGCGGGCCGGCCTCTTCGGTACCGCGCGAATACAGACAGGCGCCAGCGAAGGTCCGCCGCGGGTTCCGGTGGACGCCGTGCAGCGGCTCGGTGAAGAGGACGTTGTCTTCGTGCCCGCCGAAGAGGACCACGCGTTCCGCGCCGTGCCGGTCACGCTTGGCCACGAAGGCAACGGCTGGGTCGAAATCACCGCCGGCATCGAGGCGGGCGACCCCGTGGTGTTCGAAGGCGCCTTCGATCTCATGTCCGCCCTGACGGCCTCGGCGCGCAGCGCCGAGCACGGCCACTGAGGAGGTGACATGATCGAAGGTATCGTTCGCTACGCGCTGGCCAACCGTCTGCTGGTATTGGTGGCCGTCGTCGGCATTCTCATCGGCGGCTACATGTCGTTCCGGGCGCTGGCCGTGGATGCGTTCCCGGACGCGACCCCGACCCTGGTGCAGGTGTTCACCTCCAGTCCCGGGCTGTCGCCGGTGGACGTGGAGACCCTAATTTCCTACCCCGTCGAAATCAGCATGTACGGCCTGCCGAACCTCGAGAAGGTGCAGAGCACGTCGATCTTCGGCCTGTCCCGGGTCGACGCCTACTTCGAGGACGGCACGGACATCTATTTCGCCCGGCGCCTGGTGATGGAGCGCCTTGCCGACGCGCGGCGCCAGATTCCGCCGGGGCTGGGCGAGCCCGAACTCGGCCCGATTACCACCGGCCTCGGGCGCATTCTAATGTACACGCTGGCCGACGAGGATGGCGCCGAATATTCGCTGATGGAGAAACGTACGATTCAGGATTGGATCGTCAAGCAGCAGTTGAGGACGGTGCCCGGCGTGACCGGTGTGCTCTCCATCGGCGGGTACGAGAAACAGTATCAGGTACAGCTTGACGCCAACGCCCTCATCGCCCGGGACCTGACGATCGCCGACGTGCGCACTGCTCTCGCTGCCAACAATCGCAACGTCGGCGCCTCGTTCATCAACCGGGCCGGTGACGAGTACATCGTCCGCGGCTTCGGCTGGATCGCGCCGGACGAGGAAGGACTCGCCGACATCGGCAACGTCATCGTCGCGGAACACGAAGGTAAGCCCGTGTACGTGCGCGACCTCGGCAAAGTGACCTATGGGGCGGCCATCCGCCGCGGGGCTCAGGTCGCGAACGGAGAGGAATCCGCCGGCGGCTACGTGTTCAAGCTCATCGGCACCAATACCCAGCAGGTGCTGGAAGACGTCGAGGCGAAGATCGCGGAAATCAACCAGTCGTTGCCCGAGGGCTTGCGGGTCAATCCGTTCTACTCGCAGGCCGAACTCGTGGACAAGGCCATCGGCACGGTGGAGCGGGCTTTGCTCGAAGGCGCCGTGCTGGTGCTCGTGTTCCTGTACCTGTTTCTCGGGAACGTGCGTTCGACGCTCATCGTCATCGCGAGCCTGCCGCTGTCGGTTCTGGTCGCCTTCATCGCCATGCGTTTCTCCGGCCTCTCCGCCAACCTGATGAGCCTGGGCGGCCTGGCGATCGGTATCGGCATGATGGTGGACGCTTCGGTGGTCATGATCGAGAACATCTTCCGCCATCTCGAGGAACGCAGTGATGAAGGCATTCCCATGTGGCGGCTGGTCAGCGAGTCGGCTCGGGAGGTCGCGCGCCCCATCGTGTTCGCCATGGCCATTATCATCATCGTGTTTCTGCCGCTGTTCACGCTGGAGGGCGTGGAGGGCAAACTGTTCAGCCCCATGGCCTACACGATCAGCTTCGCGCTGGTGGGCGCGCTGCTGCTCGCCCTCACACTGGTCCCCGTCCTCGCCACACTGGCGTTCTCCAAAGGCAGCGTGCATGGTGAGCCGCGCCTGGTGCAATGGCTGAAACGCCGCTACCGGCCGCTGCTGAATCGGGCTTTGGGCGCACCGAAACTCGTGTTCGGTATCGCGCTCGCCGTGTTCCTCGGCAGTCTCGCCCTGTTCCCGCTGCTCGGCACCGAATTCGTGCCGACTCTCCGAGAAGGCACGGCCCAGGTGCGCTCGACGCTCCCGCCCGGCGCCAGCCTCGATTCAGCCATCGAGTACGGCAAGCGCATCCAGAGCGTGCTGCGGGAGTTCCCGGAGGTGACGGGCACGTACTCGCGCATCGGCCGGGCCGAGGTCGGCGGTGATCCGGAACCGGTCAACGTCGTCGCCACGGTGGTGACCCTGAAGCCACTGGCCGACTGGCAAAGCGGCCGCTCGTACGAGGAACTGCAATCGGCCATGTCCGAGCGGGTCGGCGCCACGGTGCCGGGGCTCGCCAACAACTTCTCGCAACCGATCCAGCTGCGCACCGACGAGCTGCTGTCGGGGGTTCAGGCACAGCTCGTAGCGAGCATCTACGGCGACGATCTCGAAGAGCTCGCGCGCATTGGCGGTGAGGTAGAAGCACTGGCCCGGGACGTCCGGGGCGCCACCGACGTGCGAATGCAGCAACAGGGCGGCAAACGCCAGATCGTGGTGCGGCCGGACCGGGACGCCCTCGCCCGTTACGGCATCAACATCGACGACGTGCTGGGCACGCTGGAGGCCGGCGTCGGCGGCGCCACTGCCGGGCTGGTGTTCGACGGCATCCGGCGCTTCGACATCTTTCTGCGCCTCGAGGAGGAGCAGCGCGGACGGCTCGATCTGATCCGCGAGCTGCCACTACGCGGCGCCGGCGGCGCCGTGGTCCCGCTGTCCCGGGTGGCGGACGTGGGCCTCTACACAGGCCCCAAGCAGATATCCCGCTCCAACGCCAGCCGGCGCCTGTACGTGCAGATGAACGTGCGCGGCCGGGACATGGGTGGCGTGGTGGAAGAGCTGCGCGTCCTGGTCCGCGAGCGGGTGGACATGCCGCCCGGCTACTTCGTCGAGTTCGGCGGCCAGTTCGAGAACCAGGAGCGGGCCATGGCACGCCTGTACGTCGTGGTGCCGATTACCCTGGCCCTGATATTCCTGCTGCTCTTCTCGGCTTTCGGCAGTCTGCGCTACGCCACGCTCATCTTCATGAACGTGCCGTTCGCCATCACCGGCGGCATCTTGGCTTTGCTGATCTCCGGCCTATACCTGTCGGTACCCGCCGCCGTCGGGTTCATTGCGGTGTTCGGCGTCGCGGTGCTGAACGGCGTGGTTCTCGTCAGCTACATCAACCAACTGCGTGATCAGGGCATGCCACGGGACGAGGCGGTGGCGGTCGGGACGGAGCGGCGGCTGCGCCCAGTGCTCATGACGGCGACGGTCGCCATTCTGGGCCTGGTGCCTTTGCTGCTGGCGGACGGGATCGGCTCCAACGTGCAGCGGCCGCTGGCGGCGGTGGTGGTCGGCGGGCTGATCACCTCCACCCTGCTGACCCTGCTGGTGCTGCCGAGCGTCTATCGCTGGTTCGCGCTGCCACGCAAGGAAGTAGAGATCTGATCTCCGACCAGGAAAGGAAAATCCCATGTACGAAGTGAAAGCATACGTCAAACAGGTGAAGATGGAGGCAGTGATCGATGCACTCGCCCAGCTCGACTGCGTCACCGGGATCGCCGTGGTCCGTCTGCACGAGTACGGGCACGCCCTCGAAACCGGAAAACTCACCCGGGTGGACATGGTCAAGCTCGAAGTGGATGTCGCCAGTCTCGAGGATGCCGAGCATGCGGCCCGCCGCATCGTCGACGAAGCGCGCACCGGACCCGGCCATCCCGGCGATGGCCGGGTGATGATTACGGAACTGCATCGCGCCACCCGGATCGACGATGGCGCAGATGGGCCTGCCGCATTCGCACCGCGGCGAACCTGAACGAGGAGTCATGACGGGGCCGACATGGAGCTGGAAGACGTTCAGCGCAACTACGACGCGGCAGCGTCCTACTACGACGCCGCCACCGAGCTGATCTTCCATCGGCTGCTGGGCCTGTATCGCTGGCGCCGGCGCATGGTCGCGTCACTCGGCGACGTCGATGGCGCCACGGTGCTCGACATCGGCTGCGGCACCGGTAACAACTTCCCGCTGCTGGCGCCGCGGGTGGGCCCCGCCGGGCGCATCATCGGTATCGACTATTCGCCCGGCATGCTCGCGAAAGCCCAGCGACGCATCGACCGGGCGGGCTGGCGGAACGTCACGCTCATCCGGGACGACGCGGCCCGGCTCGAACACGTCGAGAGCTCTGTAGATGCCACCGTGTCTGCCTGGTGCCTGGGCATCGTGCACGACCTGCCGGCAGCCCTGGCCCGTCTGCTGGACGTCACACGGCCCGCGGGCCGAATTGCCGTCTTGGATTTCGTCCAGGTTCGGCCGGATTACGGACCGCTGAAACCGCTCTATCCGCTCTACCGGCGCCTGCTGATCGCCAGCGGCATCGATGCCCCCGAGGATCTCGATGGCCGACGCCTCGCCGCGCGCTGGCGGGAAGGTCGCGCCCTGCTGCATGCCCGCCTGAGTTCCATGACCGAAGAACCTTATCTGTCGGGTGCGGGACTGCTGATGACCGGCGTCCGATGATGCCGTGTTCACGCTCCTGTCGCCAGGCCTCGACGACTCATCGGGCTGATTGGAAAACAGCCGGCAATTCTGGCCGAAGATGATCGATCCAGATTTCGAATTCAACGCACCTATCCTCGGCGATCTCGAGATCGCTGTACTGGAGCATGTCTGGAGAGCTCAGAAAACTACCGCAAAGTGTGTTCAGTCGGCATTGCGGCCACATCGGAACATCGCCCTCGGCACAGTCCAGTCCACGCTGGAGCGTCTGCATCGCAAGCACCTACTCTACCGGCGTAAGACCGGTCATGCCTTCACGTATACCCCAGAATTTTCGCGGGAACAGTTGGTCGCGCTGCTCATACGCGCAACGTTGCTTCGATTTCATTGCGACGATACCACTACCTCTGGGGCGCTGCTTCAGATTGTTAACGAACTTAGCTTGACGGCGCAGTTCCGCAGCGCACTAGATCCAGATGGGTGTGGCTAGCAGCCGGATGGGCATGCTGGTGGCTATGGGGCCCGGGGCCTTCGCAGCCTTCGTGGGTGTGCTGATGCTGCTCATCGTGCACGTGCTCGTGCGTATGGTCGCCCGCTACGTGCTGATCGCAGATCTCGCTGGGATCCTGCGCCGGCCAGAGCACACGCGCCGCCAACGTGGCCAAGATGGCGACGCCAGCAAGCATCGCGAACGTCGGCGCCATGCCGAACCCAGCACCCAGCGCCCCTGCCAGTGGATAGCCGATCAGCCAGCAGGCGTGTGATAGCGCAAAATGCGCTGCATAGATTGCTGGGCGATCGTCCTGAGACCCGGACCGCGCGAGCAGCCGACCTGAAGGAGTCTGCACCAGCGAGGAACCGACCCCCAACAGCACCCAGATGAACAACATGCCGCCAAATCCAGGTTGTACCGCACCAAGCAACAGCGACAGTCCCAATATCAGCCCGCCGAACAGCATGAACGAACGCTCGCCACGTTGATCCAGCAATGTCGGCAACGCCAATGCGACTGCCATCGAACCACCTCCCATCGCTGCAAACGCGATCGCCGTGTCCGTTTCGGAGCCGTCCAGGTACTCTCGCACGTACACGACCGTGTTCACGATGACCATTGCACCCCCTGCCGACACGGCGAGCGACATGGCGAGCAGACCTCTAAGTCTGGGCGTCTTCAGATAGACGCGCAGCCCGCTCGTCGTGTTGCGCCAGATGCCGCCCCCAGGGGGGCTGGCGGTTGACGAAGGAAGCGTCACTGACATGACCAGTGCTGCGGAGACAACAAAGGCCAGAGAATTGGCGGCGAACAGCGCGTCGTAGCTGGCGACGGCGAGCGCCGCAGCAGCGAGCATCGGACTCAGCAAATTCTCCAGATCGTAGGCCAGTCGCGACAGCGATAGCGCCCGGGTGTAGACCGCCTCGTTTGGCAGCACGTCCGGTATGGTTGCCTGGAAGGTGGGAGTGAATCCGGCGGAACAGCTGTTCAACAGCACGATCAGCGTGTAGACCTGCCAGATCTCCGTAACGAACGGCATACTGGCCACGAGAGCCGCTCGCGCCAGATCCAGTCCGACCAGCATCCGTCGTCGTCGAACGCGCTGCGCCAATGCCCCGAAGACCGGCGCGAGCCCGACATAGGCAACCATCTTCAGGGCCAGCGCGGTACCAAGCACTGCACCGGCCCGTTCGCCCGCCAGATCGTAAGCGAGCAACGCCAACGCTACTGTCGACAGACCGGTTCCGGCCAGGGAAACCACCTGCGCACCGTACAGGCGCCGGTACGTGCGGTCGGCCAGGGGGTTCAATGTCACCGCCACCAGGCCACCCACGTACCTTCAAGAACCAGAGTGCTCACGCGCCTCCCTCCTCTTCAGGACCGTGTACCAGCCGATACAGCGCGGGTAGAACGACCAACGTCAAGAGTGTCGAGGACACGATGCCGCCTATCACGACCGTCGCCAGGGGTCTCTGGACTTCTGATCCAATACCCGTGTTGAGTGCCATCGGTACAAACCCGAGCGAGGCCACTAAAGCCGTCATCAGTACCGGGCGCAGTCGGGTCAATGCACCCTCTACGAGCGCATCGTCCAGCGAATGTCCGTGTGTCCGAAGGTCACGAATGAATGCCACCATGACCAGGCCATTGAGAACCGCGATGCCAGACAGAGCGATGAAGCCAACAGCGGCGGAAATCGAGAAAGGAATGTCACGTATCAGCAACGACAGAACCCCACCCGTCAAAGCGAGCGGAACCCCGGTGAAAATCACAGCAGTATCCCGCCAGGAGCCGAGCGCCATGACTAGCAGCCCGAGAATCAACGCAAGTGTGGCCGGAACCACCACCGAAAGGCGCTGGGTGGCGGATTCGAGTTGCTCGAACGTTCCACCGTACTCGATCCAGTAGCCTGCCGGAATCTCCACCTGGGCCCCGACAGCCTGCTGCACATCGGCCACGAACGACCCGAGATCGCGCCCCCGTACGTTTGCCGACACGACCACCCGACGCTTGCCGTTCTCCCGGTATATCTGATTGTAGCCAACCACTTCCTCGAGATCGGCGAGCTGACCGAGTGGCACGTAGGCACCATCGGGCAGGGGCACGGGCAAGTCTTCAAGGCGATTCGGATCGGCGCGTAGAGCTTCGGGAAGACGTACCACGATGTCCGACCGGCGATCCCCTTCGTAGAACTGCCCCGCGACGCGGCCACCCAAAGCGGTCGCAACCAGGTCCTGCAATTCACTCATGGACAGGCCGTAGCGCCCAAGCATCTCCCGGTCCGGCACGATCGTCATCACCGGGAGGCCGGTCGCCTGTTCCATAGCGACATCCGCAGCACCAGCCACGCCGCCCACGGCGGACTCGATGTCCTGACCCAGCTCGATCAGCCGATCGAAATCGTCGCCGAAGACCTTGACGGCGAGCTCGGCGCGCACACCCGCAATCAGCTCATTGAACCGCATCTGGATGGGCTGCAGGAACTCGTAGCGATTGCCCGGCACCGGAGTCACCTTGTCCTCGAGGTCGGCAACCACCTGCGCCTTGGGCTTGTCGGGATTCGGCCACTCCCCGCGTGGCTTCAGGATGATGAAGTTGTCGGCAACGCTCGGCGGAACGGGGTCCGTAGCGACTTCCGCGGTGCCGATCTTGGCGAATACCCGCTCCACCTCTGGGACTTCACGGATCTCCTCTTCGAGCTTCTCCTGCAGCTCGACGGCCTGGCTGAGCGACGTACCCGGGATGCGCAACGCATGCAGGGCAATGTCGCCCTCATCGAGATTCGGTACGAACTCGCTCCCGAGCCGTGCGCCAAGAAAGCCGCAAACTGCGACGAGCAACACGGCCGCCACCAGAACCAGCCAGCGGAATCGAAGGGCCGACACCAGAATGGGCCGATACAGCGACCGCGCCTGCCTGACGATCACGTTCTCCTTGTGTCCGACGCGGCCGCGAAACAGCAGCGCAACGCCAGCGGGAACGAAGGTAATCGAGAGGATCATCGCGCTGACCAGTGCAATCACGACAGTGATCGCCATCGGGTGAAACATCTTCCCCTCCACTCCGGAGAGGGCGAATATCGGCAGATAGACCGCCGTGATGATGAACACGCCGAACAGAGCAGGCCGGATGACCTCCCGCGTCGCCTCGAAAACCACCGCCAGCCGGGTCTTGACCGATTCCAGCGCCGAAGGACCGGCCTCCTGTAATCGTCGCAGACAGTTCTCCACGATGATCACCGCGCCATCGACGATAAGCCCGAAATCCAATGCCCCGAGACTCATGAGGTTGGCGCTGACGCCGCTCTGGACCATGCCGGTGATGGTCATCAGCATCGCGAGCGGAATGACAGCAGCGGTCAGAATGGCCGCACGCACGTTGCCGAGAAACAGGAACAGCACCACGATGACGAGCAGCGCTCCCTCGACGAGATTGGTCTGCACGGTCTCCAGTGTCTTGTCGACCAGACCGGTCCGATCGTATACGGCCGTCGCGGTAATGCCCGCAGGTAGGCTCGGCTGGATCTCTTCGAGCTTCTCGGAGACCCGGTTCGCCACGGTCCGGCTGTTCTCGCCGATCAGCATGAACACCGTGCTCATCACTACCTCGCGGCCATTTTGGGTGGCTGCCCCGGTACGAAGCTCCTCGCCAACGCTGACGTTGGCCACCTGGCGCACCAGGATGGGCACGCCGTCGTCCTCTCGCACGACGATCCGCCCGAGCTCCGCGATCTCAGAGACCCGGCCCGGAACACGCATCAGCCATTGGGCGCCGTTGCGCTCGATGAAGCCCGCACCACGGTTCTCGTTGTTGCGCTCCACCGCCTTCGCAATGTCCTCGAAGGTCAGATCGTACGCCAGCAGCTTCGCCGGTTCCGGCGCGATGAGAATCTCCTTCTTGAACCCCCCGATGGGGTTCACCTCGACGACCCCAGGCACCCGCAGCAGCTGCGGGCGGATGATCCAGTCGTGAGCTGAACGGAGGTCGGTCGGCGTTATGGGCGAACCATCAGGATTGGTGGCGCCCGGCTCCGCATCCACGGTAAACATGAAGATCTCGCCGAGTCCGGTGGCGATGGGTCCGAGAGCTGGTTCCACGGCATCCGGCAGCGACGAGCGAGCCGCGTTCAGGCGCTCTCCGACGAGTTGCCGGGCAAAGTAGATATCCGTGCCTTCCTCGAACACAACCGTGACCTGAGACAGGCCGTAGCGAGAGACGGAACGGGTGTAGCTGAGATTCGGCAAGCCCGCCATGGCGTTCTCGAGGGGAAATGTGATTCGCTGCTCGACTTCGAGCGGTGTGTATCCTGGTGCCGCGGTATTGACCTGCACCTGGATGTTGGTGATGTCCGGCACGGCGTCGATGGGCAGGCGGGTGAAGTTCCACAGGCCAAGCCCGGCTATGGCCAGCACTATCACGACCACCAGGCCGCGACGGGCCAGCGAGCGATCCAATATAAAATCCAACATGACGCGCCCTTAGTGTTCGTGCGAAGCGCCGGACTTCTCGACGTCCGCCTTCACGACATAGCTGTTGGTGCTGACATAGGGAGTGCCGGGCTCGATGCCGCCAAGCACCTCGGCCCACTCGTCGTCCTGACGACCGAGCTCCAGCATGCGCACTTCGTAGACATCTCCAAACTTCCCGTACACCACGGTGAAGTCGCGGAAGGGCTGCAGGCCGCTGCGTTTGACGGCGAGCGGCACGGGGTGCTCGGCCGCCTTGATCTGCGCGTTGACGAACGTGCCAGGTGTAAATCCACCGTCCGTGTTGTCGATCTCGACTCGAGCAATCAGGGACTGAGCGTCATCGGCAACCGACTCGATGTAGTCGATCGTTCCCTCGATGGACATACCGGTCAGAGGGGACGTGATGGTGACGGGTGCGCCTTCCGCGATCTTCCCGCGATCCTTCAGATACACCGAGAGATTGGCCCACACCTGGCCGGTGTCGATGATGGTGAACAGGCGCCTGCCATTGGTCTGTTCCCCGGGATTGGCGTTCCGCTCGGTGACCGTTCCTCCGATCGGCGCCGTCAGCACGTAGGGTCTCAAGCTCTCGTTGCTCTCGATCGTGACGAGTGGATCACCGGCCGACACCTTCGCGCCGAGCTGTGCGTCCACCGACTCGATGGCGCCTTCGAACCGGGCCGACACCACGCGAATGCGCTGCTGATCCGGCACGATGCGGCCGTAGACCTCGATCAGCTCAGTCAACACGGCAGGCCCGGCGCTGGATGTCTCGATCCCGAGCGCCTCCGCCATTGCGGGCTCGATCTGCGTCCTCCCCTCGAAGTTATCGTATTCCCAGCCGTAGGACTGACCCTTGGCCCGGGCGTCCAGGGTTACCAGGAACGAGTGGGGCTCGTAGACGACCTGATCCCCGCGCAGCATGTCGCCCCTGGGTTCGAAATCGATTTCGTCCACACGGTCACCCGTCCGTGTCAGGCGGACTTGTACGTCCACCTCGCCGGGATCGAGGGGTTCGTCGTCGTAGGTTGCCCAGACACGGAACTCGGGCGGTACCCCCTGCTCGAATATGGCGAGCTCTACCGTGAACGGTCCGTCTCTCAGCATCCTGCCGCCGTGCGGGCCGCGCTCATACGCGTCGGCCTGCTCGCCGGGTCCGCCCGCAGACGATTGGTCATTGGAACAAGCGCCCAGCAGCCCGACCGCCATCAGGAGCGCCAGAACGTGAATTTTGTATGGAATGGTCATGGCTGGTTCTCCATTTCGGTAAGCTGCACCCCGGTAAGCCGCTCAATCTCGATGGCGTACTGATAGGACTCGATCCCGGCAGCGAGCAGTCTCCGTTGTGCATCGATCACCTCCGCCTGAACGGCCGTCCACTCGAAGAAGCTGTAACGGCCACGCTCGTACGCGCTGCGGGTTTCCGTGAGTGCATCTCGCAGCGGCGGCAGAACATCGTTTTCGAGTGAGTTGGCCCGCGAGCGGCTGCGTTCGAGGGCGTCGTACAGCACCGACAGCGTCGTCTCGGCACGAACCCTGGCAGCCGCCGACTCGGCCCGGGTCTTCTCGACGGAGGCCCGGGCTGCGGCTACGTTCCCCTGATTGCGGTTGCGGAATGCGAGCGGAATCGTGACCCCCGCCACCAGTGCATGATCATCCGTAGCTTCCAATCGACGTACGCCGAGCCGCGCCTGCCACGCCGGCTTACGCCGAGCCTCCGCCAGTCGAACCTCTGCTTCATCGAGCCGCATCTGGGACAAATAGCGAACGAGTTCTGGACTCTGATCGAGGCGGGACAGGAGGTGCGGATAGGGCTCAGGATCAGGCGGATTCAGCGGATCGGCTGCAGCCCGACGGAAATTCGGGCGCGTAGAACCCCATTGCACCGCCAGCCGCATGCGTGCGGCCTGCCATTCGTACTCGACATCGCGCAAGTCCGAGCGCGCGCTCGCCAAATTGGCCCGGGCCCGTTGCAGGTCGGCCTGGGGCGCGCGCCCCGCTTCGACGCGCCGCTCGACGGCGGCAACCGTGTCCTCGGCAAGCTGAACGGACTCGGCTGAGATGTCCGCGAGAGACTGGGTGTGGAGCACTCGCAGGAAGCGGCGCGCGGTTTCTGCCGCCGTATCGACCCGCAGCAAATCAGCGTCCATCGCTGCCAGGGAGACGCCGGCGCTCGCCGCGTCGGTACGCCGTTGACGCACACCGCGCTCAAAGATCCAGGCGAGACTGATGGTCGACTCGGCACTGCGGAAATTTTGGAACGCGTCCGATCCGGCGACGTCTTGGACTTCGATTGTGAGTTCCGGATTGAGCGCCAGGCGAGCTTGTTGTTCGCGCCCCTCGAGAACCTTAATCTCGTAGCCGGCCGCAACGAGCCCCGGATGGCTCTCCAGGGTCCGGCTGAGAGCTTCCTCGATGCTGATCGATCGCTCATCTCCGACCGGTGCCCCCTGCGCCAGCGCCGATCCAGTCATCCACAGGAGCAGCCACACGCACGAGATGCGTGGAATCGTTGTCATATGCCGATCTCCCTCGTGCGGGCGCACGAGACTCAGTCCAACGGGATCGACCCAGAGACAGCCAGCTCAGCGCCTCCGGGCCTCGAGGTCAGGCTGTCAGATCGGTAGAGGGGGACCGCGCAGAGGTGGACGCCAGCGTGATCGACGGATGCGTACGGACCGCACCATCACAGGGATCCAGGAACGCCCTGCAGTTGCGGCCAGCAGGTAGATCAATAGCAGCGGCAGGAAACACGCGAGCAGCTTGCTCCAAGACGCGCCGATCTCGTTTATCGTGACATCCGATTCGTCGGCATGGCCATGCCCATCGGGATCGGCGTGGTGCCAGTGCTGGCCGTGCAGGGAGCCGCGATCGGCGCTGCCCAAATGCAGGTGCAGCCCCGTCGCCTGCAGGAGCAGGATACTGGCGAGACTGATGATGAGCAGCAATGCCTTACCACGCATCTGGGCGGTATACCACAGGCGCATGCCGGGTCCAAGCCAAGCCTTCGCGCGAATGCAAGCCCTCAAGTCAACGCACGCCCTCAAAAAGCACGACGAGCTCGTTGAGCTTGCACCGCTGCAACTCCGGGTCGCCACTTTGAATGGCGTCCTCCACACAGCTCGCGGCATGATTCTTGAGTACCTCCGATTCAACCTTCAAGAGAGCGGCTTTGACCGCGTGGACCTGTTGGAGCACATCGACGCAATAGCGATCTTCCTCGATCATGCGGGCGATCCCGCGCACCTGGCCCTCGATTCGCCTGAGCCGCCGCACGGTAGCTGTCGGGTCCGTTGCGGTCATTGCTAAATACTCTATAGAGGTATACCGTATCCACGGTAGATCAAATCGATGTGCATGGCAATGACGGATTTCCTACAGACTTGGCACGAAGCCGCGACCACCTCGGCCGGACTGTTCTGGATGGCTTTCTGGGCCTTCGGCCTCGGCTATCTGATTAGCAGCATGATCCAGGTGTTCGTCACGCGGGAGCGGATGAAACAGACCATGGGCCGCGCGGGCGCAAGCAGTGTGGGTTTGGGCGCGTTGTTCGGCTTCATCTCCAGTTCCTGCTCGTTTGCCGCGCTGGCGACCACCCGATCGCTGTTCGCCAAGGGCGCGGGACTGGTTCCCGCCCTGTCGTTTCTCCTCGCCTCCACGAACCTGGTCGTGGAACTCGGCATTGTCATCGCCGTTTTCCTCGGCTGGCAATTCGTCGTGGGCGAGTACGTCGGCGGGGTCTTGCTCATCCTGCTCATGTGGCTCGTGGTCCGCCTGACCCGCCCGGATCGCCTGATCCGCGATGCCCGGCAACGAGCCCGCAGCGAGGAACGGACAGACGATGATCAATCGGTTCCCGACTGGCACGAGTTGATCCGCAGCGTCGACGGCTGGCGCCGGGTCAGCACGCGGTACGTCATGGAATGGCAGATGGTCTGGAAGGACGTGACCATCGGTTTCACCGTGGCCGGCATCATCGCTGCGTTCGTGCCCAGGAGCTTCTTCGAGGCGCTGTTCGTCGGCTCTGCTTCGGGTGACCCGGGGTTCGCCGAGGTTCTGCTGCAGACTCTCGTCGGCCCACTCGCCGCGTTCTTCACATTCATCGGCTCCATGGGCAATATTCCCCTGGCCGCCGTGCTGTTCGAGAATGGGGTCAGCTTCGCTGGCGTCATGGCCTTCATCTTCAGCGACCTGGTGGTGCTACCCGTACTGCGCATTCAGGCCGGCTACTACGGGTGCAAGATGGCGCTCTACATCATGGCGGTTTTTCTGCTCGTGCTGGTGCTGAGCGCCCTGCTTCTGCACTATGGATTCGCAGCCCTGGGAATGTTGCCCGAAGCGGATGCGGTTCGCGCCGTCACCAGCCGGGAGTTCTTCGCCCTGGACTACACGACCGCGCTGAACGTGGTGTTCATCGGCATGACCCTTGCGTTCGTTACCTGGAAATGGCGCGTCAGCGGCCTGTCAAGCCACGGTAGCGCCATGCTGAGCGACAGAATTCTTTCCGGTCTCGCGCTATTCGCTTTCGGCTGGCTGGCCGTCGGGCTGAGCCTGCCGCTGCTCATCACCCTCTGATCAATCGAGGACCAGCGACATGAACCCCAGTACAGAACACGCACCCAACCGGGACGAGCATCACGGCCACGACTGCCATGCCGCGGACCCGCAGCAGCAGGCCGAAGCCGCCGCCGGCAAGTACGACAGGGTGCCGGCCGGCTACCAGGGGACGGTGTACACCTGTCCGATGCATCCGGAAGTGCGCGACGTCCGCGCCTCCTCGTGTCCATTGTGCGGCATGGCTCTGGAGCCGGCTGGGGCAGTCTCCGGCGAGGAGGACACCAGCGAGCTGGACGACATGACCCGACGCTTCTGGATCAGCGCCGTGCTGACCCTGCCGCTGCTCGTCTGGACCATGAGCGAGATGATTCCCGGGCTGGCGCTCCAGCACCTCCTCGATGCCCGCAGCGCCGTCTGGTCCCAGCTCATCCTGGCGACCCCCGTGGTGCTCTGGGGCGGCTGGCCGTTCTTCGTCCGCGGTGTGCAGTCGGTACGCACCCTGAATCTCAACATGTTCACTCTGATCGGGCTCGGCGTGGCCGTAGCCTACGGATTCTCGATCGTCGCCACCCTGGCGCCCGGCATATTCCCGGCGGCATTCCGCGGCCACGGCGGCCAGGTCGGCGTGTACTTCGAGGTTGCCGCCGTGATCACGACCCTGGTGCTGCTCGGCCAGGTGATGGAGTTGAAGGCCCGTAGCAAAACCTCCGGTGCCATCCGCCAGCTCCTGGAGCTGGCGCCTGCAGTCGCGTGCCGCATCCGCGACGACGGCAACGAGGAAGAGGTCTCCCTCGACGATCTGTCGGCGGGTGATCGGCTCCGGGTCCGGCCGGGCGAAAAAGTGCCCGTCGACGGCACCGTCGCGGAAGGCCGTAGCAGCGTCGACCAATCGATGATCACGGGCGAGCCGGTGCCGGTGGCCAAGACCGAGGGTGACAACGTAACCGGCGGCACCGTCAACGGCACCGGCAGCTTCGTCATGACCGTGAGCCGGATCGGTGAGGAGACGGTGCTGTCCCAGATCGTCCAGATGGTGGCCGAGGCCCAACGCAGTCGCGCACCCATCCAGCGCCTGGTGGATGTGGTGGCGGCCTGGTTCGTGCCCGCGGTCGTGCTCATTGCAGTCGTCACCTTCGTGGTGTGGGCCGTGTTCGGGCCCGAGCCCGCCATGGCGCTCGCCATCGTCAACGCCGTGGCCGTGCTGATCATTGCCTGCCCCTGCGCGCTGGGCCTGGCGACCCCCATGTCGATCATGGTCGGCACCGGCAAGGGTGCCCAGCAGGGCGTACTCATCCGCAACGCCGAAGCCCTGGAGACCATGGAAAAGGTCGACGTCGTAGTGGTCGACAAGACCGGCACGCTCACCGAGGGCAAGCCCCGCCTGGTGACGGTAGAGGCCTTCGGTGATCTCGACGACGCCACACTGCTGCGACTAGCCGCTGCCGTGGAAACCGCCAGCGAGCATCCGCTGGCGGCGGCCATCGTCGAGGGCGCCCGCGAACGCGACACCGAGCCGGACCGGGCCAGCGAGTTCGATTCGATCACCGGCCAGGGCGTCCTCGCGACCGTAGCGGGCCGCCGAGTCGCGGTGGGCAATCGCAAGCTGGTCGAGTCTTTCACGAGCCTGGACGATGCTGCGGCACAACGGGCTGACGAGCTGCGCGCCGAGGGCCAGACGGTCATGTTCGTGGTGGTGGACGAGGCCCTCGCCGGCCTGGTCGGCGTCGCCGATCCCATCAAGGAGGGTTCACGCGACGCCATCCGCCGTCTGCATGAATCCGGGGTGAAGGTCGTGATGCTCACCGGCGACAGCGCGCGCACCGCCCAGGCGGTCGCGGATCAGGTCGGTATCGACCAGGTTCACGCCGACGTATCGCCGGAGGACAAGCACCGCATCGTTCAGGACCTGCAACAGGCCGGCTCGGTGGTCGCCATGGCCGGGGACGGCATCAATGACGCGCCGGCGCTTGCCCAGGCGGATGTCGGCATCGCCATGGGCACGGGCACCGACGTCGCCATGGAAAGTGCCGGCATCACGCTGATGCGCGGCGATCTGCGCGGGGTGGCCCAGGCTCGCACACTGAGCCACGCCACCATGCGCAACATCCGCGAAAACCTGTTCCTGGCGTTCGTCTACAACAGTCTCGGCGTGCCCATTGCAGCGGGTATTCTGTATCCGTGGCTGGGGCTGCTGCTGAGCCCGATGATCGCCGCCGCGGCCATGAGCCTGAGCTCGGTGTCGGTGATCGGCAACGCGCTGCGGCTGCGGCGCGCAACGTTCTGAATGGTGCCGGAAGCAACGAGGAGCCAACCATGATCCGTAAACTGACTATCCTGCTGAGCGTCGCGGTTGCCGCTGCGGCCGCGGTGGTGCTGCTGCAGCCGACCGCGGCCCGAGCCGACGGGCCGCAGATCACGGTGCACAAGACACCCTGGTGTGGCTGCTGCGGCGACTGGGTCGAGCATCTGCGCGCCGACGGCTTCGACGTCACGGTGCAAGAGCACGAGGATCTCGGGCCGATTCGCACCCGGCTGGAGGTACCGATGGCGCTCGGCAGCTGCCACACCGCCGAGGTGAATGGCTATGCCATCGAAGGCCATGTGCCGGCATCGGAGGTCCGCCGCCTCCTCAAGGAGCGCCCCGAGGGGGTGCGAGGACTGTCCGTGCCGGGCATGCCGGTGGGCTCGCCCGGCATGGAAATGGGCGACCGGCAGGATCCCTACGACGTGCTCGCCTTCGGCGAGGACGGTACGCGGGTGTTCCGGGCCTATCGGCCCTGAGTCGCCATCGACCCGCATCAGGGAGTAGACTGCCGGCATGATGAGGACCAGGCAGGCATATCGGTGGCTGGCCGCCGTTGCGATCGTGGTTCAGCTCGTGCTGGCCGTCCCCGCCACGGCATCGGCAGGCTGCGGCGCAGTGGCAGAGCAAGCACAGGCCATGATGCCGGCCGAGCACCACCACGGCACCGACGATGTGTCCGCTGCGCAGGCCGACACCTGCGACTGCCACTGCCCCACCCACCTGACCTGCACCATGCCCGTGCCCGCGGTGCCGAGCGGCGCTGACTTCGCCGACCTGTCCCCGCAAGATGCAGAGCGCAGCCCGACGTGGCTGCAGCCGACTCTGGCCGCCCACGGCCGGCGGCTGGAACGTCCACCCGCCTGAGCCCCGGTGAACGGTTCGACCATGGGCTCCGGTACGCTCTCAAGCGCCGGCGCTCGAATCCCATATCCGTTTTTCGCCGTGCCCGGTTGTCGTGGCGCGCGGCCATTGCGACAGGAGCATCGACATGAATCGCAATCCCGACCCTGGACGCCGCCAGTTGCTCAAGGCGCTGGCGGCGAGCGGATTGATCACCGGACTGGGCCCCCTGCTGCCCGCCTATGCCCGCGCTGGCGTGCAGGTGGCTGGGCGCGCCAGCGTCCCGGGCGGCACGCCCCGCGACGTCACCATCGACATCGCCATCCGCCGCGAGTCCATCGACATCGCCGGCGGTTACGCTTCCGCCACCACCATCAACCACACGATTCCGGGCCCGCTGGTCGAACTCTGGGAAGGCCAGCGCGCCAGGCTGCGGGTCAGCAATCACCTTGATGAAGACAGCTCGATTCACTGGCACGGCATTCTGCTGCCCTTCGAGATGGACGGCGTACCCGGCGTGACCTTCCCCGGCATTCCGCCCGGCGAGTCCTTCGTCGCCGACTTTCCCGTCCGCCAATACGGCACCTACTGGTACCACAGCCACTCGGGCCTGCAGGAGCAGACCGGCGTGTACGGCCCGCTGGTGATTCACCCTCGGGAACCGGAGCCGTTCGAGTTCGACCGCGACTACGTGGTGGTGCTCTCGGACTGGACGTTCGAGGACCCGTACCGGGTGATGGCCAAGCTGAAGAAGATGGGCGACTACTACAACTTCAACCAGCGCACCGTCGGCGAGTTCTTCGAAGACATCGAGAAGGCGGGCCTGCAGACCACCCTGCGCGACCGTGTCGCCTGGGGCAACATGCGCATGAGCCCCACCGACATCGCCGACATCACCGGTCACACCTACACCTACCTGATGAACGGCACCCACCCGGCCGGCAACTGGACGGGCCTGTTCAATCCCGGTGAACGGGTGCGCCTGCGGGTCATCAACGCCTCGGCCATGACCTTCTTCAACGTACGGATTCCCGGGCTGCCCATGACCGTGCTACTGGCTGACGGTCAGTACGTGGAACCCGTGGAAACCGACGAGTTCCAGATCGGCGTCGCCGAGCGCTATGACGTGATCGTCGAGCCGCAGCGGGATCAGGCTTACACCGTCATGGCCGAGTCCATGGACCGTTCCGGGTATGCCCGCGGCACCCTGGCACCCCGGGCCGGCATGGCCGCGGTCGTGCCGCCGCTGCGGGAACCGCCGCAACGCACCATGATCGACATGGGCATGGACATGGCGAACATGGACATGGGCGACATGACCATGACCTCGGGCGGCATGCAGGGCGGACGGGAAGGCCAGGACATGGCCGGCATGAAGCACGAGGGCCACGACATGCAGGGCATGCAGATGGGCGGCCCGGGCAGCATGATGGAGTCCGCGGGTCCCGTCGTCGCCCGCCACGGTCCCGACTGGCATGGCCCCGGCAACATCTCCGTGGCCGAGGTGCAGCGCAATCGCCTCGGCGAGCCCGGCACGGGGCTCGAGAGCGTCGGCCACCGGGTGCTGACCTACGCGCAGCTGCGCAACGTCGTGCCGATGCAGGACACCCGCGAACCCACCCATAAGGTGGAGCTACACCTCACCGGCAACATGGATCGCTACATGTGGTCCTTCGACGGCGAGGAGTTCCACGAAGTCGACGGGCCCATCGACTTCCCCTACGGGGAGCGGGTACGGCTGATCATGGTGAACGACACCATGATGGAGCATCCGATTCATCTACACGGCATGTTCATGGAGCTGGAGAACGGCCAGGGCGACCGGTTGCCGTTCAAGGACACCATCTCCCTGAAGCCGTCCGAACGCGTGAGCCTGCTCATCACCGCCGTCGAGCCCGGCCGTTGGGCGTTCCATTGCCACCTGCTGTACCACATGGAGATGGGTATGTTCCGTGTCGTTCGTATCCGCGATGGGGAGACTGACATATGAAACCTGCAGATTGCCGACTGAGAACCCTGATCTGCATCGTCACGGCCATGAGCCTGACCGCCGGCATGGCGGTTGCAGACAACCCCGCCGGCGCCCCCGAGGACTGGCCGATGCCTCTGATGGACGATTCGCCGTTCGGCCTGATCCTCCTGGACCGGCTCGAATACGGCGACAGCGACGACGGCAACAGCCGCCTGTGGGACGCCCAGGGCTGGTATGGCGGCGACTACAACAAGCTGTGGGTGAAGACCGAGGGAGAAGGCGCCACCGGGGAGTCGCTCGAAGCGGCGGAAACCCAGTTGCTCTACAACCGGACCTTCTCGCCGTTCTGGGGCTGGCAGACCGGGGTGCGCTACGACGTCAGGCCCGGTGAGAAGGACGTGGCTCACGCCGTTTTCGGTCTGCAAGGCCTGGCGCCGCAATGGTTCGAAACCGACGTCGCCCTGTTCCTCAGCGACGAGGGCGACGTGAGCCTGCGCGGCGAGTTCGAGTACGATTTGCTGCTGACCCAGCGGCTGAAACTCCAGCCGCGCCTGGAGTTCAACGCATACGCACAGGACATCCCGGAGCGCAACCTGGGCAGCGGGCTCGGCAACACGGAAGCCGGCCTACGCCTGCGCTACGAGATCCGCCGTGAACTCGCACCTTACATCGGCGTGCGCTGGGAACGACTCTACGGTGAGACCCGCGACATGGCGCGTGCCGCCGGCGGCGATCCGTCAAGAACTTCACTCGTCGTCGGCATCCGGGCCTGGTTCTGATCGGACGATGACGTAGACGATCTGCAGCCGGCCGGCCGCATGAAACTGGAACCCGTCACGAACGCCTCCCGCGCTTTGGCAGAAGGTCTCGCCGTACGGCCGGACCAGGAGGGGTTCGTGGCCTCTTTCGAGAAGACGCTGGCGGACGCCGAGGCCGATCAGGCCGCCCTGCTCCGCCTGGCCATCGTCGATCGGCAACCTGTGGGATACCTTCTGTTGCTGCCGGAAGACGTCGACGGCTACCGCGTGGTCAGCATCCTCCGGCTGGCGATCGACCAGCGCTGGCAAGGGCGCGGCTTTGGTCGACAGCTGCTCGAAACGGCTCTGCGGTGGATCGACACGTTCCACCCCGCCGTCGACCTGGTTCGCATATCGGCCATTGCAAAAAACCGGGCCGCACTTTCGCTGTACGAAAGCACGGGATTCAGGCGTATGGGAATAGAAGATGGCGAGGTCGCCCTCTACCTTGCCACCCGGCACCTGAGGAAGGGGCAACGACAACCCTGAGACTACGCCCGCGACGGGGTACATCTCGCGGATCGCGGCGCCCTCGCCGTCATACGTCCACCAGCGTCACGTTGGCGCCTGCGGCGGCGGAGAAAAGTACGGAGGGCGCGAACCCGAAGGTCTGGCGAAACGTCCTGCTGAGGTGGGCTGCATCGGAAAAACCGGCCACATGCGCCGCGCGCGTCAACGAGGTGCCCGCCGCGGTCTCGGCCATGACCGTCCTGAGTCGCGCCCACACCACGTACCGACGAATCGGCACGCCGATATGATACTTGAATAGATGACTCAGCCGGCTGGGAGACAGGTGCACCTGACGGGCAAGCATGTCCACGCGGAACGATCGCCCCGGCTCGGCTCTGATGAGGTCGATGACCGCCCGGACCCGCCGGTCCCCGACGTCTGTGAACACCGGCGGTGCATTGAGCCCCACCTGCCCGAGGCACTCGGACCAGAGCCTCTCCGGCCGCGCCCCGTCTTCCAGGAGGTTACCGAGCGCGGCGCCCAGCACTTGCGGCACGCTGTCGGGCAATTCGAAACTGCATCTGCCCTGCGCAACCGGTCTGTCGAGGGAAGCGCTGAGCGCCAGATACTCTCTGCTCTCGGGCTCGACGTACATCACCAGCAGCGGCTGGTCTGCCGCATCGATCTGATGCAGGCAATCGGGCGGGATACCAACGGCCCGCACAGTCCACCACGAGGACACAGTCGATGTCCTAAACCGTAATGGTTCCCCAAGGGACACGCAGATCTGCGCGGCGTGGTGACGATGCAGACCGTTGTCCGGGCTGCGTCCGAGATACAGCGCCTTGAGCGGCCAGAGACAAAGACGAAATCGGGGTTGTCGAGCCATCCTGTCAGACGGCCGGCAGGATCAGCGAAAACTCGGTGGTTCCGCCACGCGATCGTGCATCGACTCGACCTCCGTGCGACTCCGCGATGGACTTGACTATCGCGAGCCCCAACCCGACGCCCTCGCCATCGCGCTGACGCGCCGGATCGACGCGATAAAACCGTTCGAAAACCCTTGGCAAGTGTTCCGCCGGGATCGCGTCGCCCGGATTCATGACCGTCACCCTGGCACCGGCCCCTTCGCGGGACAATCGGACCAGCACCATCTCGCCGGCAGGTGTATGCCGTATGGCATTCGACAGCAGATTGGAAAGCGCCCGTCGGATCAGCGCGCGATCGCCATGAACCGTGGGCGCCGATCCTTCGATCGCGAGCGCAATGCCACTTTCCACGGCCAGCGCCTCGAAGAATTCGAACAGATCTCTGACCTCCCGTTCCAAGTCGAGATCGGTCCGATCCGGCCGAATCAGCTCGTTGTCGCTCTTCGCCAGCCACAACATGTCGGAAACCATTTTCGTCAGCCGCTCGAGTTCTTCGAGGCTCGAATAGAGCATCTCCTGGTACTCCTGCACGGATCTTGGTTTGCTGAGTATCACCTGCGTCTGGGTCGTCAAGCCGGTGAGCGGCGTGCGCAGCTCATGCGCAATGTCCGAGGAAAAATGCGACAGGCGCTCGAATCCCCGTTCCAGCCGTCCGACCATGTCGTTGAAGGACGCGGCGAGCTCTTGCAATTCCGATGGTAAGGACCCCGGATCGAGCCGCACGTTCAAGCGATTGGCGCGGATGTCGCGCATGCCGTGGCTCAGGCTGCGTAGCGGCAGATGCCCCCGATAGATGCCGAACCAGGCGGCGAGCAGGGTGACAGCGCCGGTGCCGAGCATGATCAATCCCAGGCTGCGGCAGAATGCGGCCAGAAATGCCTGGTGAAACTCCGCATCCATCGCGATGACGATCCGGTAATCACGCGAATCTACCGACGTTCCTCCCACGACGCCCGACAGCGCTCGCTCGCCGACCTGCCGGATGGCTAGATCATGCGCTTGAACCGATGCCAGAGTCGGGAACGCGTCGGCCGCCTCTGCCAGGTCCGGCCCGTCTGTGCGATACACCAACTGACCATTGCCGTCTTCGACCCGGAAGTAGACGCCATGGTGCCCTGAAATCGCCCTGGACAGCGCCGCGGCCCGCCCCTTGGCTCCGGCCCCGCGCCCGGCGAGTGCCTGCGCGATGGCCTCATGGGCGATACGCAACTCTGCCAGGTCCTGCTCTGCAAAATGCCGCTCCACCGCCGCCAGGATGAGGGTCGCGCTGATCAGCAGGCTGGAACCGACGGCCAGGGCCACAAACAGCACAACCCGGCCTGTGAGTGAGACCCGCCATAGATCAATCCGTGACATCGTCCTGTTCCACATCGAGCCTGTAACCCATGCCGCGCACCGTATGAATCAGCTTCGGCTGGTAGTCGTCGTCGATCTTGGCACGCAGCCGGCGGATCGCGACGTCGATCACGTTGGTGTCCGAGTCAAAATTCATGTCCCACACCTGAGACGCGATGAGCGAGCGCGGCAGCACCTCGCCCCGACGTCGGACCAGAAGCTCGAGCAGCGCGAACTCCTTCTGGCTGAGCGCGATCCGCCTACCAGCACGGCTGGCCCGCCGGCGCGGCAGATCCAGGCACAAATCCGCGATCTCCAACCGGTCGGCGAGCACCGGCGCGGTGCCCCGGCGCAACAGCGTGCGAACCCGGGCTAGCAGCTCGGCAAACGCAAACGGTTTGACCAGATAATCGTCTGCGCCGAGTTCGAGGCCCCTCACCCGGTCCTCGACGCTGTCGCGCGCGGTCAGGAACAGCACCGGGACCTGCCGGCCGGCGTCCCGGATCGCCCGGACGATACTCAAGCCATCCACATCGGGCAGCATCACGTCCATGACCACGAGATCGAAGCTCTCGGACACGGCCAGGTGGTATCCATCCAGACCGTTGCGCGCCAGCGCCACGGTGAACCCCGCCTCCGCCAGCCCCTGGCGCAGATAGTCTCCGGTCTTCTTGTCGTCTTCGACGACCAGCAAGCGCATCGGCGGCTCCTCCTGTCGACCCATTGGCAACAGCCTAAAGTGCCCGCGCCAACGTCCAGATGACCGCAACATTACGATATTGTCATCTTCCGGTCATCGGCCTGACAGCGCCCAGCCGTTAGCTTTGATCGACATTGACGGACGTGGCCGAGGGAGGCGCTGACACGGCATGGCACTGAGACATCGAACGATCACCCGCCGTCGGGCTCTTCAGGGCGCCGGCGCCGCGGCGCTGCTCGCGGCCGGACCGGGATTGCTGCACGCCGGCTCCGGTAGCAGCGCCGGGAGCACGCGGCTGGGAACCCCCGCGGAGATTCGTGGCAGGAAGATCGAGCTTCTGGTTGCGGAAACACCCGTCAACTACAACGGCGTGACACGTCTCGCCACGACCATCAACGGTTCGATCCCGGCGCCAACGATACGCCTGCGAGAGGGCGACGACGTCGTGATCCGAGTCACCAACCGGTTGCCGGTCGCCACCTCCATTCACTGGCACGGGATTTTGCTGCCGTTCCAGATGGACGGCGTGCCCGGCATCAGCTTCAGCGGCATCGCGCCCGGTGAAACGTTCACCTACCGGTTCAGGCTCCGCCAGAGCGGCACCTACTGGTACCACTCGCACAGCGGCTTTCAGGAGATGACCGGCATGTACGGCGCCCTGATCGTGGAACCGCGGGGCGGCGAGCCGACCGGCGCCGGTAGAGACCACGCCATCGTGCTGTCCGACTGGACCGACGAAGACCCCATGCGCGTTTTCGCCAAGCTCAAGATCCAGTCCGACGTGTACAACTTCAACCAGCCGACCGCGGGCGATTTCTTGCGCGATGCGTCACAGATGGGACTCCAGGATGCCGTTGCGAGGCGTCGCATGTGGAACGAGATGCGCATGAATCCCACCGATCTCGCCGACCTGTCCGACGCCACCCTGACCTTTCTGATGAACGGCATGGCGCCGGGACAGAACTGGACGGGGTTGTTCCGACGCGGCGAACGACTGCGGCTGCGCTTCGTCAACGGCACCAGCAATACCTTCTACGACCTGCGCATTCCGGGCCTGAAGATGACCGTAGTGCACGTCGACGGCCAGAACGTCGAGCCGGTGACGGTGGACGAGTTCCGCTTCGGTCCGGGAGAAACCTACGACGTGCTGGTCGAGCCGAAGGACGAGGCCCATACGATCTTCGCTCAGAGCATGGATCGCACCGGCTTCGCCCGCGGCACGCTGGCCGTACGCCCCGGTCTCGCCGCGCCGGTCCCGGATCTCGACCCGGTGCAATGGCTGACGATGGCCGACATGATGGGCACCATGGCTCATGGCACGAGCAGCCACGGGTCCATGGAACATGCCCAGCCATCCGGTCACGGGCAGCACGGCGCTATGGCCATGAATCATGCGGACCACGCCATGTCCGCGGACCCGCTGGCAATACCTTCCCCGGCGGTTCGTCATGCACGGACCGAGTACGGACCGTCGGTCGACATGCGCGTGGACATGCCTCGAACCAACCTGGACGACCCGGGCATCGGCCTCAGAGACAACGGCAGGCGCGTGCTGACGCTGGCCGACCTGCGCTCCAGGCCGGAGGTGCTCGACGATCCGCGCACGCCCACGCGGGAGATCGAGCTGCACCTGACGGGCAACATGGAGCGCTACAGCTGGTCCATCGACGGGTTGGAGTTCGGCAGGAGCACGCCGGTGTCGATGCCGCACGGGGAAAGAATACGGGTGATTCTGCAGAACGACACCATGATGACCCACCCGATGCACCTGCACGGCATGTGGAGCGAGCTGGAAAGCCCGAACGGTGAGTTGCTGGTGCGCCGCCACACCATCGCGGTTCAGCCTGCGCAGCGCATCAGCTTCCTGACCACACCGAACGACCTCGGCCGCTGGGCATGGCATTGCCATCTGCTGTTCCACATGGATGCGGGCATGTTCCGCGAGGTGGTGGTGGCATGAAGACAACAGCCTTCAGGATGGTCACAGCGGCCCTGTCGATCCCGGCCTTGGCACTGATCTCCAGCCATGTGGCCGCGCAGCCCGGGCACCAGCACGAGCCATCGGCGACGGGGCCCGCAGCCGAGGCGCAAACCGCGGCGCCGATGGAGCCGCGGCAACCATCGGCGGTGGGGGCGGCCGCCATGGACCACGGGACCATGCAGATGCAGGGCGGCACGCCACCGGCCAACGCACGGGAACCCCACGCCTATTCCGACGGGTACACGCTGACCGAAGGGCCGTATGCCCTGCCCGGCCCGAGGCAGCTCGTGCTGGCGGACGAGCACCGGTTCTGGGCTGTGCTGGGCGATCGGATCGAGTACGACGACGACAGCGATACCGGTGTCTACGACGTGCAGGCCTGGTATGGCACCACCTACGACCGGCTGACCGCCAAGCTCGAGGGCGACCTCACGGACGGCCGTCTCGAGGAAAGTCAGAGCGAGTTGCTGTGGAGCCGGGCGTTCAGCGGCTACTTCGATACTCAGGTGGGCGTCCGTTTCGACCAGTACGACGAGGGTGACAACCGGGAGTGGCTGGCACTCGGCGTTCAGGGGCTGGCGCCGTACTGGTTCGAGGTCGACCTGACGGCCTATATCGGCGATCAGGGGCGGTCCGCGTTGTCGCTGGAGGCCGAGTACGATCTGCTGTTGAGCCAACGCCTGATCCTGCAGCCGCGAACCGAGATCAACGCCTACGGAAAACGCGACGCCGCCAACGGCATCGGCGACGGATTATCGGACATCGCCCTGGGCATGCGCCTGCGCTACGAGTTCTCGCGCCAGTTCGCTCCCTATGTGGGTGTGGAATGGAGCAGGAAGTTCGGCGACACTGCCGATTTCGCACGGGCCGCGGACGAAGCCGTTCGCGACACCGTATACGTGATGGGTGTGCGCTTCTGGTTCTGACCGGGTGCCCCTTGGAATATCGACGAAGAGGATCTACACCATGCAAATACGACTCCGTAAAACCGGCGCAATCGCGCTGTCGACCATCCCGGCGCTGCTCGTGAGCCTGAGCGTCGCCGCACACGAACCGGAAAAGCACGCCGAAGGTGCTCAGGCGCCGGATTGTGCCGCCATGAAGGACATGGATTCCGCTACGATGGACAAAGACGATCCCGTGATGCAGGCCATGATGGAACAGTGCAAAGGCCACATGGAATCCATGGGGCACTCGAAGCCCTCCGCCGACTCGGGCCAGCGTGATCATGGCAACGAGAAGGCCAGCGAAGGCTCGGCCCACGACCACTGAGTCGAGCCAGGTCTCGAACCGTCCGAGCCCGGGACCCGACGACCCGCCAATCAGGAGCGCGTATGCCGATTCGCAAACTGCTTGCCTGCGTAAGGTGCCTGGCCGTGGCGGGCCTGGTGCTGATTCTGGCCGGCGCAGCCTACGTCTACCTCGGCCTGTACCCGATCGGCGCGGACACGCCCCACAACGCCGCCACCTACTGGCTGCTCGAGAGCGTGCGCGAACGCTCCGTGGCGCGCGCCGCCAGCGGCATCGCCGTGCCGGGCGATCTCGACGCCTCGGCGCGGCTCCTCGCCGGCGGAGCGGACTACAACGACATGTGCGCAGGCTGCCATCTCGAGCCCGGCGTGAAAGAGAGCGACTTCACGCTGGGTCTCTACCCCGCGCCGCCGAATCTGGCGGAGGCACACGATGTTCACGGTGATCCGGAGACTCGGGACCAGCGCCGCTTCTGGATCATCAAACACGGCATCAAGGCCTCCGGTATGCCCGCCTGGGGGCCCGGTCATGACGACGAGCGTATCTGGAACATGGTCGCCTTCCTGAAGCGACTGCCGGACCTGACACCACAGCAGTATCAGATCGTTACCGCCCGCAAGGACAGCGCCGCACACTGACGGCGATACAGCCGAGCAAAGGAGGCACACTCATGCACCTACGCCACGTTGGCACCACGCTTTTTGCCTTGGTCCTAAGCCTGACGGCATACGCGCAACCAACGCCGGTCACCGTGCGGGTACTGAGCCACGACGCGAAGTTCGTGGGCAGCAGCGTCGGCGGCGCTCTCGTCACCCTGACGGAGGCAGACAGCGGCAGAGTTCTCGCGCAGGGCGTCACCGAGGGCGAAACCGGCGACACCGACCTCATCGTGCGAACCCCCCGCGACCGACGAGCCTCCATCGTCACCGAAGGGGCAGCAGGATTCACCGCTCAGCTCGACCTCGAGCGGCCGACCCGGATCGTCGCGACCGCGTACGGCCCGCTCGATTTTCCGGGCTCCGCCACTTCCGTTTCGGCCTCCCGGTTGCTGCTGCCCGGGCAGAATCTGACCGAAGGTGACGGCTGGCTGCTCGATCTGCCCGGCCTCATCGTCGAACTCGGCGGCCTGCCCGACGCGCCCGTTCGCCTGGAAGACGGCAAGTCGGAGATTCCCATCCGCGCCCGGGTCGCGATGATGTGCGGGTGTCCCATCGAACCTGACGGGCTGTGGGATGCAGCCGAGTTCGAGATCGAAGCGATGCTCGAGCGCGACGGGCGGATCGTGCGGCGGCTGCCGATGCGCTATGCGGGCGAGCCCAGCGAGTTCGCTGGCACCCTGCTGGTGACCAAACCCGGCAACTACCACGTGATCGTCACGGCGACGCAGCCGCGCACGGGCAACAGCGGTTCCAGCCGGGCGGCAATCGGAGCGCTGTAGACCAACCTGATTGCGCTACAGGTCCAGGTGCGGGTCGTGGAGGGGCCTGACCTTTTGCGTACCCACAGCGCGTGCTATCGCCGCAGCTGCGCGAGTTGCTTGGCGGGAAGACTGCGGTGCAGGTCAACATCCGCGCCGGCCGGTTCCCGGCACCCGAGGGTAACGGCACGGTGTACCTCGAGGTGCCCATCGATCGACTGGGAAGCGATGGGTGATGGAGGACTTCACCCTGCCGGTGTACCCCTGTCAGTTACTCTCCTGCAGGAACTTCAGGACGTCACGCGTTTCCTGACCGGTCAGTCCAGCCCGCACGCGCATGTGTGCAACGGCCGCGCGCCATTGATCGTCGCGCAGTTCTTTCGGGTCGCGCATGTTATGGCAGCGGGCACAAGTCTCGGACCATGTCTTGGCACCGCGTGCAAATGTCATCGGGTCTGCCTCGTCCGTCGCGGTTGGCTCAGCAGCCTGCGCTTCCGGCTCGAACATCGCGGCACCACCGGCAACGATCGTTGCCAGCAATGCAGTCTTCACTGCTAGTTTACTCATGTCCCATTCCTTCGCTAGTAGCCGTACGCGACTTGTATCAGCCAACGGTCGGCGTCCGTAACCTCGCCGCCGAGACCGTCGTTCAGCTCGTAGCCGACCTTGATGAGTGCGTTCGGCGTGACCAGATAATTGACCCCGAGCGCCCATTGCTCTTGCGATTCGTCAGCGTGCGGAGAGCTGAAATCCGTGTAGCGCACGACCCCCTCCCAGTTGGCACTCGCGCCAATCTTGTATGCGCTTTGGACGTACCAGCTCTCCCACTTGCCGCCCTCCGGCGCCACGCTCGTGCTCGCATCCGCAACATCCTGCATGATGTACTCGCCACGCAGATCGAGGTTCTGCCATTGATAGGTGACATCGAAACCGAGGACCTCGTAGTCGCGATCCGGGTCGCCGTCGAGGTCGGCATCGTCGTTCTCGACGACGGCGGCATCGCCGAACGCACCCGACAGCCCCAGCTCCAGCCTTGGAATCGGCAGGAAACTGATGCGTCCACCGAGTATCTTGCTGTCGTCCGCGTCGCTTGCGACCCCTTCTGTTTCGATACCGTGGATCTCTCCATCCTCGCCGACGAGCATGGGCCCGTTTGCGATGTAGCCGGCATAGGTCAACTTGCGATTCCCGAACAGATTCGCGCCCCCCCTCAGCTGAAGACCAATATCCGCGGCGGGCGCAGCGCCATCGTGGCCGAAGCCGGGTGGGGCCGAAGAAAACTTGTTGATCCACGAGGGATGCAGATTCTGTCGAAAGTTGCCCAACGGACTGAGGAATTTTCCAGCGACGAGAATCAGGTTGTCGTTCAGGAAGATATCGATCGTGCTGTATTCGAGCACGACTTCCGTTTCTCCATTCTCATCGAGCTCGATGGCGAGCTCGGATTCCCAGAGCAATCGATCGGAATACATGTAGTGGAACATCGGATTGAAGTTCGAGGTAAACGCCCCGTTACCGTCTTCCGGCTCCACATACTCCGCAGACGCGTACCCGGCCAGATGGGTCACGGAGGTCGTGTCTTTCCACTCGGTGGCGGCTCGCTGCGCACGTTGCGCGTACTGTGTGGCTTTGATGACCTCGCTGCGCAGTTCTTCGGTGTCACGCACAGTGCCGGATTCTCGGGCCTGTGCGAGTTCCTCCTGCAACGCTTCGAGCGCCTCCGCCATGGCCGCGGTCTTCGCTTCGAGTTCTGCAATCCGGTCCGCGTCGGATTGGGCCCAACCGGGGCTTGGACCCGCTAAGGCCATCGTCGCGACGACGGCCAGGCCAAGTCGACTGTTTTTCTTCATGGTTTTCTCCAGTGGCTCCTCGTGCACGCCAGCATTCAGGGCGGGGCATCCACACGCGTTCGTATGCATATCCGTACGCATGAGAGATGCACAAGCTACAACGTGTACCTTGCATACATGTCAAATGCTCACCGTCGCTTCTCGAGGATTGGCGTGGAGCTGACAGAATCCGATCCGGGATTGTCGGCAAGCAGCACCGTCAGAGAGCCGAGCCCGGTCGCCAACCGGCCGGCTTCGCGCACGTCGACGAACCCGGCTTGCGCGACGAACCACGGCAATCTTCCGGCCGCATGATCTCGGGTCGCCTCGAAACCATCCAGAATCTGCACGATCAGAAACAGCCCGCGCAGCATCCGGTTGGAAGGCACGCCCCAGTCGGCAATACCGAGCGTCCCCCCGGGGCAGAGAACCCGGCGGGCTTCCGCGAGGGCCTGGCGCTTGTCCGCTGGCGTCAGGTGATGGAGGAACAGGCTGGTCAGTACGTGCGTAAACGAGGCGTCCGCATACGGCAGGTTTCCGGCCATGGCGGTTCGAAAACCCGCCTCGACACCCGCTCGGCGGGCTTTCCGCCGGGCCCGCTCGATCATGGCCCCGTCGCCGTCGATGCCGTGCATGTCCAGACCCGGCAGACGCTGCTTCGCCAGGACGGCCAGCGTTCCCGTCCCGCAACCGAGATCCAGCACCCGGCTCTCGCCCGACAGCCCGACGACGTCGAGCAGCATCGTCTTCAGACGGCGCTCCCGGGTGGTCAGGGCCACCACCGGATCGTATGCTGCATTGAGCAGGCGATAGCGCAACGCGTGGACATAACGCGGGGGCTCGTGCGACATGGGGTCTCCAGCAATGTCGGTCTCGGCGTCCAGTATTACCGGTAGCCGTTCGAGAGGGCTTGCAAAAACCGGCTGACATGGCCGGCAGCGCGCCTGGAGCAACGTGCCGCAACAACTGGCATATGGCACGGTAAAGGGAGCATCGATGGAACATGGGGATCGTGCGGTAGGCGGGTACCGGGAAGGCAGCCTGACGCTCACCGGAACCGTCGCCATGGGTACCGGCGTCATGATCGGTGCGGGCATCTTCGCGCTCACCGGACAGCTCGCCGAGCAGGCCGGAGGCTGGTTCCCGCTGGCGTTTCTGGCCGCAGCGGCGGTCACGGCGTTCAGCGCCCACGCCTACGTCAAGCTGTCCAATGCTTACCCCTCCGCGGGCGGAATCGCCATGTATCTGCAGAAGGCCTACGGGCCCGGCGCCGTCACGGCCATCTGTGCTCTGCTCATGTATTTCTCGATGGTCATCAACGAAAGCCTGGTTGCGCGCACGTTCGGTACCTACACCCTGCAGCTCTTCGACCTGCCGGCGACGAGTCTGTGGGTACCGACCCTCGGCGTAGGGCTACTGGCTCTGGCGCTGCTCGTCAATATCCTGGGCAACCGCTTCATCAGCGCCCTGGAACTCGTAACGGCCGCGCTCAAGGTCGGCGGCATCGCCGTGTTCGCCATCGCCGGACTGTGGCTGTCCGGATTCTCCGTCGAGAGCGTCGCGATCGAACGGGACGCGACCCCCGGCGGCTTTCTTGCCGCCGTCGCGCTCGGCATACTCGCCTACAAGGGCTTTACCACCATCACCAACAGCGGCTCGGAAATCGTCGACCCGCACCGGAACCTGAGCCGCGCCATCGTCATTTCCATAGGGATCTGCGTGGTGCTGTACGCCCTGGTCGCACTTGCCGTGGCGGGCAATCTGAGCCTCGGCGAGATCATCGCCGCCCGCGACTTCGCCCTCGCCGAGGCCGCTCGGCCGGCGCTGGGTCAATGGGGCCTGTGGTTCACCGTGGTCCTGGCGATCGTCGCAACGGTGTCCGGCGTCATCGCCAGCACCTTCGCCGTGTCCCGCATGCTGGCTATGCTGACGGACATGAAGCTGGTGCCCCACAGCCACTTCGGCATGGCGGGCCCCATCCAACGCCATACGCTCATCTACACCATCGTGCTGGCGATGCTGCTGACCGTGTTCTTCGATCTCAGCCGCATCGCCTCGCTGGGCGCCATCTTCTACATCGTCATGGACATCGCCGTGCAGTGGGGCGTGCTCCGGCATCTGCGTCAGGAGGTCGGCGCCAGCGCCGTCGTATTGATTGCGGCCATCGCCCTCGACGCTCTGGTGCTCGGCGCCTTTCTGGCCATCAAATGGGACAGCGACCCGCTGGTGGTGGTCGTGTCCGCCGCGGGAATCGGCGCGATCGCGGTCTTCGAGCGCCTGTTCCTGCGGATGCGCCCTCCGGTAGCATCGTCGGAACACGATGCCCATTGACCTGTATCCGGCACACACCTGTAGACTCGCTCATTGATACGCTGGGGAATGCCGATGTCATGAAAGTGGAAACCTTCGCCGACCTCATCGACTGGACGCGGGCCATGCACCATCGTCTGGCCGAATGCCTGGCACACTGCTCGACGCACTCGGAGCGCGCGCTCGCGAAGCTGCTGCTCACCTATCTGGCCGATCACGAGGCGACGCTGGAGAAGATCGTCGACGGCTTCGAGCAGCGTGCCGACCCGAAGGCGTTGAACACCTGGGTGTACGACTACCTGGGTCACGAGCCCATCGACCCCCACCGTGCCTGCGACGCGCCGTTCGCACAGATGACGTTCGACGAGATCTGCACGGCGGTGTTCGATCTGCACAATCAAGTGATCACACTGTACCGCTATCTGCTCGGGCGGGCGGAAATTCCCGAGGCACGCGAACTCCTCGAAGCCCTGCTCGACATGGAGGAACACGAGACCATGCGCATCGCACAGCAGAGCAACCGCATCCGCGACATGTAGGCCGCTATTCCCCGTCTGCGCCCGTCCAGGGCTCGGCCGCCCGCTGGTGCTTGCAGCCCTCGCGCGGTGCCGCCAGCGGCTCGCCGTGCAGAGCCCGGACGAACCCCCAGACCATGAGCACGATGACCAGCGAGAACGGCAGAGCGGCCAGGATGACCGCGTCCTGCAGAACGGCGATGCCCCCCGCCAGCAGCAGCACTGCGGTCAGCGCACCATTCCCGACTGCCCACGCCGCCCGCGCCGGACGCGGCGGCTCCAGATTGCCCCCGGACAGGATGATGTTGATGACCAGGGCGCCGGAGTCCGCCGACGTGATGAAGTAGACACTGATCAGCAGCGTGGCTACGCCACCCAGGGCGATTTCGATCGGCCAGGGCGCACGGAGATGTTCGATGGTCGCGAACACCGCGCCGGCGACGTCCTCGTTGACGGCGTCGACGATGCCGCCCGAACCGAACAACTCGCCATGCAGTGCGGTACCGCCCATCAGCGCGATCCACACAAAGGTCACCAGCGTCGGCAGCAGAAGCACGCCGAACACGAACTCGCGCAGCGTGCGTCCGCGGGAGATGCGCGCGATGAAGAGCCCGACGAACGGCGACCAGGCGATCCACCAGCCCCAGAAGAAGACGGTCCAGGTGGACTGCCAGGTGTCGGGCTCGTTGGCACCGACGTAGAACGTCATCGACAACAGGTTGTCGAGATAGCCGCCGGTCTCCTGCACCAGCAGCCCGACCAGGTATCCGGCCGGGCCGAGCACCAGAAAACCAGCCAGCAACACGACCGTCAGCCACAGGTTGAGTTCACTCAACACTTTGACGCCACGCCGCACACCCGAGACCACCGAGACCGTCGCCACTGCCGTCACGACGCCCACTACGAGCAACTCCACCGTTGTGCTGCCGGACACCCCGAACAGCCAAGTCAAGCCGGTACCGGTCTGGCGCGCACCAAGGCCAAGGGTCGTGGCCAGACCAAAGACCGTGGCGAACACCGCCAGCGCATCGACTACCTGGCCGAGGACCCCGAATGCCCGCTCGCCGAGCACCGGATACAAGGCCGAGCTCGGCGCCAGAGGCAGATCACGCCGGTAGCTGAAGTAGGCGAATATCAGCGCCACGGTCGCGAAGATGGCCCAGCCATTGAGGCCCCAGTGAAAGAACGAGAGCTGCACCGCCACGGAGGCTGCCTGCGGCGTCAGACCTTCCTGGACGAAAGGATTGCCCTGGAAGTGGCTGATCGGCTCGGCGATGCTCCAGAACAGCAGCCCCACGCCGGTTCCCGCGGCGAACAGCATCGCCAGCCAGGGCAGCAGACTGTATTCGGGTTGCTCGTCGTCACGGCCCAGGCGCACGTTCTTGTACCGGCCGAGACCCAGCCAGACGATCAGCGCCGTGAGGAATGCGACCAACGCGACGTACCACCAGCGCAACAGCGGGTCCGCAACCGTTGATGCGACCTCCAGCACGGCACCGAACCGGTCCGTCCACAGCAGAGCGACCAGCAACGTGGCCGCAATCGCGCCGACCGCGAGCACGGACGGTAGAATCGGCGTGGAATCGGAATGAACCGTTGTCGACTGATCCATGAGATCGTATCCGGAGACTGAACGATGCTGATTGCGGTGCTACTGAGCCTGACGCTGGTGTTGACCACGCTGACCGTCCATTTCCAGGCCCTACGCTGGACGTCCGAGCTTCTGCCGCGCTGCGGTGCTGCCGGCCCGGCCCGGGTGCTGGTGGTGATGATCGGCGCTTTCGGAGCTCACCTGCTCGAGATCGGGCTTTATGCGGGCGCCTTTTACCTGCTCGACATCCCCGTCGCAGCCGGCAACATCGAAGGCGCCCACGAAGAAAGCGCGATGGGCTACCTGTACTACTCCACCGTCATGTACACCTCACTCGGCATCGGCGATGTATTTCCCACCGGCCATCTGCGCCTGATCAGCGCCATCGAAACCCTCAACGGGCTGGTCCTGATCGGCTGGTCGACGTCGTTCACGTTCCTGGCCATGCGCCGCTACTGGCCGATGGAGGAGTCGGCCATCGCGCGTTAGCAGTCGCAGCAGACCTTCGGATCACTCCTCCATGGCCTTCATCAGGCTCATCAGGTCGCTGTCCGTCGACAGCACCAGCGTGGTGTCCCGGTCGATGACGGTGCGATAGGTCTCCAGGGTTTTCAGGAACGTATACAGCGCCACCGCTTCCGGTGTCTGGTTGTAGCTGCGCGCGTAAATGTCGGTCGCCCGCGCATCAGCGTCACCCTCGATCTTCTGAATGGTGCGATAGGCGACGGACTCGATGGTCTGCAGCTCTCGCTCCTTGTTACCGTTGATGCGCGCGGCCTCACCGGCGCCTTCCGAGCGGAACCGGTCGGCGATCTGGTCGCGCTCGCTGATCATGCGCGAGTAGATCTTCTCGCGCACGCTGTCGTTGTAGTTGATGCGCTTGAAGCGGATGTCCAGCAGCTCGATGCCGAACTCGGCCAGCTTCCCCGACGCGGCTTCCAGGATGCCGGCCTCGATCCGTTGCCGCCCCTGGCTGATCGGCAGCAACGTGCTGATGTCGACATCGGCCAGCAACGGGTCGACCTCCGGCGAGCGATCCTTGGTGGTACGGATGATTTCGATCAGCTCGTGCCGGGCCACCGCGTTGCGCGTCTCGCTGCCGAGGATGTCCTCGAGCCGGGACTGGGCACTGCGCTCGTCGCGCAGGCGCAGAAAGAACTGCAGCGGATCACGAATGCGCCAGCGGCCGAACGTGTCCACGGTGATGTAGAGTTTGTCCTTGGTAGGCATGTCGTTGGCAGACCCGTCCCAGACCAGAATACGCTTCTCGATCCGGTTCACCTCCTGAATGAACGGGATCTTGGCCTTCAGGCCCGCCTGATCGATCACGTCGTCCAACGGCCGGCCGAACTGGGTGATGATCACCCGCTCGGTCTCGTCGACGGTGTAGAACGACTGCGCCGCCACAAAAGCGACGATCACGCCGAATACCAGCGCGGCGATTCCCCAGATGTTATTCACTGGCTGCCTCCTTTGCCCACGGCCTCGAGCTGCAGCAACGGCAGCACCGAAGCCGAGCTTTCGTCGACGATGAGCTTGGTCTTCATGCGCGGCAGCACCTCGTTGAAGGTTTCCAGATACAGCCGGCGTTTGGTCACCTCCGGCGCTCTCAGGTACTCCGCCAGCAGAGCATCGAAGCGCTGCACGTCGCCTTCCGCCTCGTTGACGCGCTGAATCGCATAACCCTCGGCGCTCTGAATCCGCTGATCTGCCTCGCCGCGCGCTCTCGGCACGGCCTGGTTGTACTCGCCGCGCGCGACGTTGATCATCCGCTCCCGTTCCTGCTGGGCTTCGTTGACCCGATCGAAGGACGCCTGCACAGGCTCCGGTGGGTTGACGTTTTTGAGCTGAATCTGATCGATTCGCAGCCCCATCTCGTATTTGTTCACGACTTCCTGGAGCTTCACCTGAGCACTGGCCTCGATGTCCTGCCGGCCGATGGTCAGCACTTCGTCGACGGTCCGGTCGCCAACCACCTCGCGCATGACCGACTCCGACACGTCGCGCAGGGTATCGCCGGGATCACGGACGTTGAACAGGTACTCGAACGGCTCTTCGATGCGGAACTGAATGATCCATTCCACCAGGGCAATGTTGAGATCACCGGTTACCATGGTCGTCTCCAGGGCCCACTGGCTCGGCGGGGACGACTGGCTGGCGAACCCGGCACCCGGCGTGCTGAAACCGAACTCCTCCTTGAGCTGACGTTTCACCGGCACCAGCGTTACCGTATCGATGCCGAAAGGCAGCTTGAAGTTCAGCCCGGGATCCACTTCCCGATGGTAGTGACCAAAACGTTGAATGACGCCGACCGACTCCGCCGGCACCGTGAAGAACGCGGAGTAGCCCGCCCAGCCGAGCAGCACCACGGCAATCGCAATGGGCACGACGCCGCGCGGCGGCCGCAGCTGGGAAAGATCCGGCATTTCGGGTTGCTGTGACATCGGCTACCCCGTTTCCCGGCAGTGCGATGGGCGCGCGGCGGCCGCATCAGCCCTCATTCTGCGCCTTGCGCATGGCCTGGTGCTTCGACATCTGCTCCATCAGCCCTTCCATGTGGCTCATCATCTGTTCCATCTTCTGCATGTGTTCCTGGGACCGCATGTCGTCGTCGCCCTGACGGCCCGCGCCCGGCGCGTGGGTGTGGGTATGCATGCGGCGCTTCATCGCGGGCATCATGTCCTTACTCATCATGCCCATGGCCTCGTGCATCTGCCGCATGTGTTCCTCCATCAGCCGGCGTCGCTCGGCGGGATCGTTCGCCGCCTCGATCTCCGCCATCTGGCTGCGCATCTTCTCCAGACGCATCTGCATCCGATCCTGCTGCTGCTCCTGGGTCATGGGGCGCTCGTCTGCGGCGCCCTCGCTCGCCCAGGCAGACTGCAGGGTCGCCGAGCCGAGCAATGCCGTGCTGAACAGGGCAGCGCCAATCGCTCTGGCCTGCGGTCCGCTGAGTTTCAGGTTACTGAGTTTCATGGGTGTCACCTCGTATCGTTGCTGGTTTCGAGTGGACGGCGCCATCGATCGCTGGAATCATGGCTTCGATTGCATTGCCCGCGACTGTACAACTCGTATGCCGCATACAGGTCCAGAGAAATCGTCAAACCCGCGGCCGTCCATGTTCGGCGCCCCGGAAGCCGACATCGCCGTAACGGCCTTGCTATTGCACCTGGTCTGGGAGTTCTGGCAGGCCCCGTGGTACCAGGGCATGAGCGACATGCCGCATCTGCAGGGCATTCTGCTGTGCAGCCGTGCGGCGTTCGGGGATACGTTCATCGCGCTGCTGGCCTACGGTACCCTGGCCGGTTACACGCGGGACCGATTCTGGGCAGCGAACGCGCGGCCGATCCACATCGCCGGTTACCTCGGCATCGGACTCGGCGTCACCGTCGTCCTCGAATGGCTGGCGACCGCCGTGCTCGATCGCTGGCAGTATGCTGCCAGCATGCCGACCGTGCCGCTGCTCGGCACCGGTCTGGCGCCGCTGCTGCAATGGCTGATCGTTCCGCTGGCCGTCTTGGGCTGGGTCCGCCGCGTCTGGAATCTCAGGCGCTGAGCTTCTCGGCAATGCAGCATCGCAGGGCCTTCGAACCGGTAGCTCTAGAGTCCGTGGTCAACGGATGGTGAACCGACTCGGTTCGCGGCCCGGCTCAAAGCTCGTAGGTAGCCGAAAGGGTCACCGCCACCGCGTCGTGATCGGGCTCGTCGACACCGAGACTCAGAAAGCCCGGCACCGTATCCACCGACACGCCGTCGAGCTGCCATGACCGGCGGCGAAGACTTTCGTAGACGAGTCCGAGGTTCAGGCTGAATCTGTCATCAATCTGATAATCGGCGCCCAATCGCGCCATGAAACGCTCGTTCTCGATGTCAGGGATGCCGGCGTCGGCTCCAGGCACCGTCAGCGAGATGCCACTCTCTGCATCCGAGAACGTCAGGTCGAGCTCGAGATCCAGGTTCTTCCTCAACCCAATGACGCGCAAACCGGCCCCAAGAGTGGCGTAGTCGTCGTCGGTCTGCCCTCTCCAGTCCGGCGCCCCGAACGCCTGACTGTTGCGTTGATCCGAAGCGTCCATGCTGCGCAGGGCATAGGCGAACAGGCTGACGTTGTCCGCCGGCGACGCTCCGAGCTCGACTCCATAACCGCGTTTCAACCGCTTCGTACGGCCTATCCGGCTGTCATCGAAATCGCTGCGCGCAACTTCGCCACGCAACGTTAAGTCGAACGCCGATCGCGGGAACAGCATCAGGGCGACCGTTGCCGCCTGCCGCTCTCGGTCAGCGACATCGAACCAGCGCATGAGGGGGTTCTGGGGTGCACCGTGGGGAACCGTCGGCTCCAGGTTCGAGCCTTCGCGATCCCCGTACTCCAGCCGGATCTTGAGCTCGCCGAAATCCAGCCGCGAGCGCAGCTGTCCCCACACGCGGTACTCGTCGGTGCTCGGATCGGCGCCATAGTCGCGATCGTAGCGTTCGTACTCCACACCACCCGCGAAACGCCTGGCCGCATCGAGCCGGAAGTGGAGCGTTCCGGACACCGTGTGTCGTGCCCAGCTGAGTGGTTCGTTACGGACGACTCCGCCGACATACGAGTCCATGACCACCTGCGTGAACGTATCCACCTTCGTATCGTTGTCGCGGATGTCGGCCCGATAGGCCAGGCTCGCCGAGAGTCCGCGGACGGCAGGATCGAAGCGCAGCCGCGCGGTTGCCGAATACAGCGTGGCCTCTGCCTCGGCAGAGTCACGGGGTAGCGTTGGTGCGATCAACGATGCGTTGCTGGTCGGCTCGAGCAGGTCTTCGTCCTGGTACAGATAGCCGACACTGGCGTTCCCCGACAGATGGAAGCGCTCGCCGAGGCGTCCCGCTCCGGAAAAAGACACGCTGTGAGACTGGTTGTCCGGCGCCAGGGCGACGGCACCTCGATCAGCCCCGGGAGCCGTGGCGGTGAAGGGGTTGTCCCAGATCAAGGAACGATGCTCGTTGCGGAACACGGACCCCGTGTAGCCGAACTCGATGTGCCAGAGGTCGCGCTGGTAGCGCATGCCCGCATCGAGCTCGTGGGTGCGGTAATCCACTGGCTCCAGCAGTGCCACAGCGTCTACCAGAAAGGCGCCGGCCGACGTCCGTTTCCCTTCGCGGCGCTCGTGGCGGTAGTCGACGTGATGGCGCCAGCGCCCATCGCTGTCGATCTCGATGCCGAGCCCGGTGCGGTGGCGCTTCGACCCGACGGCGATCTCCTGCAGCCCACCCGGTCGCTGCTGCATGCCGGTGGTGGTCGGCGCGCGGACCCAATCGTCGGGCAGGGTCAGCAGCGCACTGCCGACGCCCCGATACGGCGTCAGGGCATCGGCGAAGTTGTGGTCTACCAGCGTGTCGCGCAGGAGCTGCACCCGGTAGCGACCCTGCTCACCTCCAGCCACCAGCAGCGATCGGGTTTCGAGACCGACATTCTGCGCGCTGGCCCGCCAGCGGCGGGTGCCGGTACCACGCCAGGTGAGCTCGGCGGCCGCATCGACATAGGCCCCCTCCTCGGCAAGATCCGTGTGCTCGCCGAACTTGACCGCGTCATCGCCGACGTAACCGACTCCGGCGCGGATGGAGCCCGAAGTCCCGGCCTCCGGGTAGGGACAGAATCGGCAGCGCCAGCGGCTGGTATCGACATCGGCAGCCGCCGCCGACGAAGCTGCCACAGAGGCAGCGTGTCCGAACGGCACGCAGGCGATCAGCGACAACACAGCGACAGCGGTTCGCATCATCGACCAGCCCCCCTCATCGCGTCAGGTTCGCGCCGGACGGGTGGTTGGACCCATGCACCCGTGAGTGACAGTTCAGACAGCTGCCACTGAGCAGGAACGGCGACGGCCGCGCACCCGGAAGGCTTCGTCCCGTGCGCGGAATACTCGGGTGGCCGCTCCTCGAATGGCAGTCCTGACAAAGCAAAGGCGCCGCCTTGGTAAGCAACCCGCGGTGCACGGAGCCGTGGGGACGATGACATGCCGAACAGTCCTCGCTGGCCGGCACGTGCTCCCACAGGAATGGCCCGCGCATCTCCTGATGGCAACCCTGACAGGTTCCCGTGAGCGTCGGCTCCGTCAGCAACGAAGGCATGGACGAATCGTGCACGGCATGACATTCACTGCAGGACATCTCACCGCTGCGTACTGGATGGTGAAAAGCCCTTTGAAACTCTGCCCGCACCGTCAGATGGCAATTTTGGCAACTGTCGGCCTGAGTCACTGCCGATGCCAGCATGGGATCCTCCCGGGTGTGCGACACGTGGCAGTCAGCGCAGGCCAGACTGTCCGCATCGTGAGCGCTGCCGTGCCAGCCCGACCCCATGTCCTGCTGATGACAGGCGAGGCAGACGCCATTCTGCTGCGCCAGAGAGAACGGCTCATCCTGGCCGAAGTTCAGAATCGGCGGCCGCGTTTGTCCCGGCCGCAGACGTTGGGCGTGGTTCGCGCCCGGCCCATGGCAGCTCTCGCACTGGAGCTGGGCGAACGGGGTATCTGGATCTTCCCGGACCGCGTGTGGCGTTCGGAAGAACTCCAGAATGTGCGGCGAATCGTGGCAACGCAAACACGTATCCGCGCCTTCCCGGCTGTATTCGGATGGCTCCAGCGAGATCTCCTCCGGCGCGGCTGCCGCGACCGGTCCAGCGGCCAGCAGGCAGACCAGGGACAGCGACAGCGCTGCACTTCGCAACCACGTTGGTTGCTGCCCGTTCGGCACCCTGCCGGAGTACTTTCGCCCTCTCCCCCGCACAACCTAGTCGGCCCCTATGCCGTGGACCAGATTCACGTCGGCGATGCGACCGGGACCGTGGCAAACACCGCAGGTCTCGATGACGAGACCGTCGTCGACGTCACTCTGCAGCACGTCGAAGCCCGAGGTGGCGGCACCGGAGCCTGGGGTATCCGGCATCTCCAGGCTGATGCCGGCGCCGTTGTCGAGCATGTGGGCGCGCGCCTGCACGGTATCGTGGCAGGCCGAGCACACGGCTGCCGTGGCGGTGACGTTGCCATCGTCGCGGGGGTCGCCGGCAGAGCCGTCTCCGGGAACAAAATCACCGGTACCGAACGGGCTGGCTGTGTTCACCGTCGCCTGGCTGTCGATGGTCGTGGCCAGCACGGAATCAAGCAGCGGGACCTCGTGTGAGCCGGCGACGTGGCATGCGTCGCAATCATTGGGCTCGGCAGGGAAGCCGACCTCACTGAAGTCGTGGGCGGTATTGAAGAAGCCGTATACCTGGTATTCGTTGCTGCGCGCCTGAGCACCGTGGATCGCATGAATCATGCGCTTGAAGTCGATGGAACGCTCCTCCAGCCCATCCGCAGAGGCGGAATTGACACCGTTTTCGGTCATATCCGGGTCCGCCGGACGCTGGGCGAGATCCGTCGCATTGGGGTTGTGGCAGACCACGCACAGCTGAACGTTGTCGGTGCGGTTGTTACCGTGGAATGCCAGGCCGTCGTTCTCGCCGTGGCAGGCCTGGCACTTGGCCGAATCCACCACCGTACGTCGCGGCTGCGCCACCGCGTCGGTGATCGGAAAGAAATCCACCGCACCCGTCACCGGCACCTGATCGCCGAAGTCACCGTCACCGTCGAAATCGGCGGCCGGATGGCCTTCGATGGCGACCGCGCCCGAGCCCTCCAGACTCACCGGAATGGACACCGGTAACGCCGCGGTGAACGTGCCGTCACCGTTATCGCTCACGATGGCGGGATCGAGCAGGCTGAAGCTCGCCGGACGGGCCGGGGCGGCCCCGGTTACCGCGCCGGCATCGGGATCGAAGTTGGTGTAGTCGCGGGTGGGCCACGCCAGATCCAGGTTCACGCTGGCTCCGCTGCCGGTGAACGCCGGGTCGCCGAGCACGTCGTAAGCCGCGTCGTCCCGGGTCGGGTCGGTCACGGAAAAGCGCACGGAGGGCGATGCGCCAGGCTCGGCGCCGGAGATCTCGAGAATGTTGTAGGCAAACCGGCGAGTGGCCTCCTGCGCCGGCATGCGGTGCGATTGGGCGATGCTCCCGGCAATACGGTCCTGAGCATGACACACCGTGCACTCGCTGTTGTCCGCAACCACGCCGCCCGGATGATTTTCCCCGGAGAGAAAGTCGACATCGTCGTGACAGGCGCCGCAGGCTTCGATGCTCGGCTGCATGAAGAAGTTGTCGGCGTCCGGGGTCGCAGCGTCGGCCGGATCGTGGCACTTGACGCAGTTCCTGACGTCCTGAGGGAACGCCACGTCCGAATAATCGTGTCTGGTGTCGCGGAATCCATAGATGGCGTACTCACCACCCTGGGCGACGCTCGGCAGTTCTTCGCCCATGTGGATCTTGTGGATCATCACGCGGAAGTCGATGGTGTTGCCGCTGTTGGCGTCCGTACTGCCGGGATTGTGGCAGGTCACGCACATGCGGGTGTCGTTGCGTGGTCCGCCGTGGGCGTCGAGCCCCCGGTGACACTCATTGCAGGAATCGGTCGCCACGATGTCACGGGTTTCGATGCCGGAGGTCGCGCCGGTAGAGGGCTGCCAGGTGTAGACGGCGTTGCCGGGCGTCGGCAGATCCGCCGCACGGATCGCGAGCGCCACTCTGTGGGTCAACTCCGGCTCGTACGCCACGCTGACGGGGTCATCCACCGCCGCGACGTCGACACCGAAGGTATAGGTATAGCTGCCGTTACCGTGGTCTTCCAGGCTGCCGCCAGCGTCGGTATCGGCCTGCACCGCAGTCTCGGAGCCTGGCCCGGCACCCGGCTGCTCCAGCGCGTTGATGTAGCTCTGCCAGCGGTCGCTGTCCCCTTCCGTGCCGGGCACCAGCTTGGCGATGGTGAACTCGAGCGTCGACGCCGGCACTCCGGCAAAGGGTACGCCGTCCTGATCGTTCACCTGGAAATCGATGACCGGCGGACTGCCGATTCGAACGTCGACGATGGTCACGTCCAGCGCGGTGACCTCGCCCCGCCGGACGATGGTCTCACCGGGTTCACCCGGCGGGCCTGGCGGTCCGGGGGGGCCGCGATCGCCGTCATCGCCCCCGCAGCCGCCGATCAGAAGCACGATCGCGGCCGCGCGATGGGTCCAGCTCATCGCCATGGCCTCTCCCCTTCACAGAGTGACACACCGTGATCCTAAACCATTCTGGAAGCCGTGCATTTGATCGAGATCAATTGTATCCGCGGCCCGACTCAGTATCGTAATCCTTTGGCAGCGTCAGTCGCGGGAGTTGCGATCGTGCGCCGACTCAACGGTAGAGAGGAGGTCAGAATGACTTGGAGGATCACCTCGACGGCGGTGCTCGCGATCATGTTGCTGTCGCCGGACTTCACGATGGCGGCTGCAGCGGACGCGCTCGAGCAGACCATCGATGACTGTGAGAGCTGCCATGGCGAGGGCGGCGCCAGCAGCCACGAGAACATCCCGGTCATCGGCGGGATGTCCTCCTTCTATCTCGATGCCCAGCTGCATGCCTATCAGGACGGCTATCGGCCCTGTGTGGAAGTCGAGTATCCGGCGGGCCCGGAGCAGGGCGAGATGGGCGACATGTGCGAAGAGGTAGAAGGGCTGAGCGACCAGCAGATCTCGGCCATCGCAGACTACTTCGCCGAACAGCCTTTCGTCGTACCCGATCAGGAGACGAACCCGGACCTCGTCGCCCAAGGCGAGAATCTCCATCAGCAACACTGCGCCAAATGCCACAGCGAAGGGGGCGGTCTGGCCTTCGACGACGCCGGCATTCTGGCGGGGCAGTGGCGCGGCTACCTGGAGCAGACTTTCGAGGAATACCGCACGGGTGAGCGCTGGCAGCCCGAGAAAATGGCGCCGAAGATGGAGCTGCTCAGCGACGACGAGACCCGCGCACTGATCGAATTCTACGTCGCCCAGGAACCCGTCGAGTGAGCCCCGAGCAACGCTCAGCGCTGTGGCAGCAGCGCCGTTGGTTGCTGGGGCTACCGCTCGGCGGCCTGCTTCTGTTCGGTCTGGGTATGGTCGGCTGGATCGGCGTCAATGCGACCATCGAGGCAACCAACAGCCTCGAGTTCTGCACGTCGTGCCACGAGATGCAGGCATTCGTGTATCCGGAATACGAGCAGAGCGCCCATTTCCGCAACGCCGCAGGCGTGCGCGCGGTCTGCGCGGACTGCCATGTGCCGCAGGCCCTCGGACCGAAGATCGTCCGGAAGGTGCAGGCTTCATTCAAGGAATTGCCGGGGCACTTCATGGGCGTCATCGACACCCGTGAGAAGTTCGAGGCTCATCGGCCGGAAATGGCCATGAACGTGTGGGCGCGGATGCGCGCGAACGACTCCCGGAATTGCCGCAGCTGCCACAGCTACGAAGCCATGGCCCAGGACATGCAAGGTCGTTCCGCGTCCAGGAAGCATTCGGCCGAGTGGCGGGAGCGTTACGATGACACGTGTATCGATTGTCACTTCGGCATCGCCCACGAGCTACCGGAGGGTCTGACCCCTGCCGACCTCGCTTCGGCGGACGGTGGTCAATGATCCGTACTCGCTTCTAGCAGCTAAGGCGCGGGATCGTCGCGCTCCCCCACCCGCCAGGGCGTGAACGCGAGAATGTACAGAAAGCCCAGATTCACCAGCGGCACCAGCACCAGCAGGCTCAACGCACCGGGGAACCCGGCCTTAGTACAGATCTTCCAGAACGGCACCACCACCAGTACGGCGACGATCAGCATCCAGACGATGCCGCCGACGCCATGCACTCCCTCGTTCATCATGTTGCGCACTCCCTGTTTTCCGCGCGGATTTACACCGCATTCGCTACCCTTCCGACGGCCGGTCACGGCCGACTTCGATCGTCGCGGCATCCACATAGTAGTGCGGCGGCACGACCAGATTGGTCGGGGCCGGCACGGCCTTGTACACACGGCCGGCGAGATCGAACTTGGAACCGTGGCAGGGGCAGAAAAAGCCGCCGTACCAGCGCTCGCCGCCATCACGGATCTCCGGTTCCGGCTGAAAGCTCGGTATGCAGCCGAGATGCGTGCACAGGGCCACCAGCACCAGGCACTCGGGACGCCGCGCCCGGTAGGCATTGACGGCGTAGTCGGGCTGCTGGGCCCGGACGGTCGAGTCCGGGTCGCGGAGCCGGGCGATCAAACCGGGGGCTTCCAGCGAATCCAGCATGGCCCTAGTTCGCCTAAGTACCCACACCGGCCGTCCGGCCCACGTCCCGGTCAGCAACTCACCCGGCCGCAGGTTGCCGATGCCGATCCGGACCGGGGCCGCACGGGCCCGCGCTTTGGCGCTGGGCTGCCAGGATGCTACGAACGGCACGGCGGCCGCACCGACGCCGACCCCACCGATCGCCGAGGTCGCGATCGTGAGAAACCGCCTGCGCTGCGGAGTACCCCAGTCACTGCCGAGGAGCCGATCGGAGTCGTCGTCTGCCGACATCGTCTCACGCCTCCAGCCGGTCCGCCGACTCGGCTCCGAACTCGAACACCACATCGGCATCGGGAACCGCCAGGTGCCGGTCCTTGTCCGGACAATCCACCCGTGACAACAGGTGCCGCATCACGTTGAGCCGGGCCGATTTCTTGTGGTCGGCCCGCACCACGTACCAGGGCGTGGCGTCCGTGTGCGTGCGGGCGAGCATCTCGTTGCGGGCCATGCTGTAATCGTCCCAGTGCGCCAGCGCCACCTCGTCGATGGGGCTGGTCTTCCAGCGCTTGAGCGGATCGCGCCGGCGCGCCTCCAGACGCTCGGCCTGCGCGTCCCGGGAGATGTCGAGATAGTATTTGAACAGCTGAATGCCCGAGCGGATCAACAGCTGCTCGAACGGCACCACATCGTCGAAGAATGCCCGGTATTCCGCCTCACTGCAGAATCCCATCACCCGTTCCACGCCGGCGCGGTTGTACCAGCTCCGGTTGAACAGCACCATTTCCCGGGCCACCGGGAGATGCGGCACGAAGCGTTGAAAATACCAGCCGTCACGGTCCCGGTCGGACGGCTTGCCGAGGGCGACCACCCGCGTCTCGCGGGGGCTGGCGTGGGCGGTGAATCGCTTGATCACGCCGTCCTTCCCCGCCGCGTCGCGGCCCTCGAACAGGATCAGAATCCGGTGGTCGTATTCGATCAGGTGCCGCTGGAATTTGACCAGCTCGATCTGCAGGCGCCGCAGTTCCGCCTTGTAGCGCGATTTGCCGCCGCTCATGGGCGCGCCGGCGCCCGCGTTTCCTGCGGGCGCCCGTGACAGCCGCCCACCGCGTGTAGTCGCCCGATCTGCGGATCCGTCTCGTCGAGGGCGACGCCTTCGATCAGCGGGCAGATGTCGCCATCGTCCGACTGCTCATCGGACGCCCACTCGGCCAGCGCGCTGGCCATCCGGCGCTCCGCATCCTGCAGCTCGCGCAACCGCTCACGCACCTCGTCGAGACGCTCCTGAACCAGGGTCAACACCAGGTGGCAAGGCGGCGTGTCGTGTGCCGCCTCGTCGAGAATCAGACGAACGTCGCCTATGGTCAGACCGAGGGCCTGGGCCTTGCGCACGAACATGACCCGGCGCAGGTCATCGGACGAGAAGCGGCGATAGCCGTTCTCGGCCTCGCGCGCCGGACTGAGGACCCCAATGCGAGCATAGTAGCGTACCGTTGCCGGCGTGACGCCGGCCCGCCGCGCCAGTTCGGCAACGTGAAACGTAGCGCGATGTCGCCCCGGTCGGGCCAGTGCTGAAGCAGTCATGTGATGTCCTCGATCGCTGGAAAAAAGCGGCAGCGAAACGTCCCTGCCAGCCAGTCAGAACAGGATCGGAACGGCCTAGATCCGCAGTCTCAGCGTCGTGAGGTACAGGGGTGGGGAGGTCTCGTGGAGATCGGCCCGCGACGGCGCCGCCACCAGGACGGCGCCAAGCTTGCCGGGCGGACGTGCGAGCAAGCTGTCGGCCGCCCAGGCAATCGAGGGTGACTTGGGCGGCGACGGGTCTTTGTCCGTGGCGACCGCAAGGGAGAGATCGCAGCAGCATTCCAGATCGATGGCATCCGCAGCCCGGTCGGCGCCGTGGTCATGGACGGGTTCGGCTGGGGAAACCGATGACACTTCGGTGTTCGCCCACGCCATGGTACAAGGCATGCTCAGCACACCGAGCAGCACGGCGCCGAAAAAGCCGACCGTCATCCCCGACCGTCGCCGCTGGCGCAGCCACTGGAGCGGATTCTGGCGGTTGGTTCGGTGAGCAGGCATCGGGTTTGACTCGGATCAAAGGCGTCGTACTCGACGTCGGGTAACACTTTACGCGGAGATCATGTACGCGCCCCATACGTAGTTACCCCGAGATCGTTGGGCGTAGCGCAAACGACTCCGGACCGACCGTCAGAAATACCACGCCAGGCGCAGCGTCGCAAAGCTGTCGCGGCGAAACCCGGCAAGCAACGGATCGTCGGCGTCACTGCCGCGGAACCAGCGCACTTCCGCCTCCAGCTTCCAGGTTCCGGTCAACCGCCGTTCCCCTTCCAGGATACCGAGCACCGTGTTGCCGTCGACGATCACGCCGCCGAGAATGGCGGTACCCGCGGCGTCGTTCAGCGCCAGCCGCACCCCGCCGAACCAGTCGTCGTCGTAGAGCGTCGGCGGCGCGCCCGGACCCCGGCCGTCGTAGAGATACTCGGCCAGCAGGCCCAGATCCGCGCCGCTCCCGCCGATGCCGAACGACGTGTACTCGAAGCCGGCCACCGCCGCGCCGAAATCCGAGCCGTGGCCCCGACGGCCGAGCGCCTCCAGCTTCCACAGCCAGGCGCCCCGGGTGTACTGAACGTCCAGCCCCACCTGCCCGATGACGTCGTAGTACGGGGCGAGGCGCCACTCGCCATCCGAATCGAGTCCAGGCAGCAATCGCGGCTCCCGCGACGTGCCATGGAAGGCGGACACGCCGATGTCCCAGCCGCCGAGCGCTCCGTACCAGCGCACCGCCAGATCGGTGCGCCGGGAGCCGGCACCGGACTCGTACCCGACCGCATCGGCAGCGACGGGAACGGCCCCGGACAGGCGTGCGGTACGCTCGGGGAACGTGCGTTCGCGGAAGCCCGGCAGCACGAAGACGCCGAGGGAGCCCGGTCCGACCCAGCGCTCCAGGTTGAGCATCGGTTGACCGAGCTTGTCCTCCTCGTCGAAATCCTCCACCAGATCGGTCTGGTTGATCACGTCCACCAGATGGCGCGACTCCGTCACCCCCCAGAACACCCGACCGACACCGACACGGGATACCCAAGTGTCGCCGATGCGCAGCCAGACCGCCTCCCGCAGATCGGCGTGGGTGCGCTCGTCGTCGTCGACATCGACGCGGAAATACGGCGCCAGGGTGAACCGATTCGTGCCGTCGCCGGCGTCGAACCGCCATTCCGGCGCCGCCACGGCGGCGGGCGACAGGCCCGCATCCGGCTGGGTCGGACGCAGCGGCGCGTCGAAGAACACCCTCGGCTCGAAGCTCAGGTATCCGGACAGCTCCGCCGCACCACCAGCGGGCGCGGCCAGCGGCGCCAGCACGGCCAGCACAGCCAGAGGCCTGAGCTTCACCTCAGCGCAACCGCCGCAGCGCTGCCGGCTCGAAGTCGCGCGCATCGAGCCCGGCGCCGAACTCGAAGGGCTCGAAGGCCAGGCGCGTGCGCTTACCGGTAAGCAAATTGTTCATGATCAGCGTGTGGGCACGCCAGTATCGGTCCTGGTAGATCCGGAAGTCCGACGCCGACAGGGTCTTCAGCAGACGGTCACGGCCATCATAGTAGTCCACGCGCAGCAGCCGCAGCGCTTCCCGATCCAGCCACAACTCCTGTTTCGAGTAGCCCGAGTCGGCGTAGCGCGGCCGCCGCTCGATGACGTGACTCGACCACTCACCGCACGCCTCGTCGCGCAGCCAGCGGTAGTCGAAGTCGTCGAGACGCTCCGGCATCAGATCCTCGTAGCTGAATTCGCTGCCGACGAAGGCCGAGGTGCGGTTGGCCGCCGCAATGCGCTTGACCCGCTTCAGCGCCGGCAGGAACAGCCACTGGTCGTCATCGCCGCCGGGCCGGCTGTGGCTCAGCAGCGCGGTACCGGCGATGTCGCGGGGCTCGTGAAACACCACCAGCGAGCGATCGCCCTCGGCCACCTCCAGCGTCTTCCAGGTCAACCGCCGCGTGCGCGTGCGGCCCTCCGCATTCTCCAGCACCATGTCCAGGCGCGTCAGGCTGCTGCCGAAGCCGTCGTCGCGGCGGTCCGCGCGCTCGGCGATGGCACGGCCCCGCGCCTCCGGCTGCGCCGGATCCGGCAGCGGCGCCGAGGCGCTCGCCGCGGCCGCCGCCACCAGGCCGAGCCCCAGCGCGCCGAACGCCATCAGCTTGCCCATCAGTCGTCCTCCCCGTCGACCGGAGTCACCGGCGACTGTTTCAGTTCCACGTAGGCGGCCGGGTCGTCCTGGAACCGCTCGAGACAGCGCTCCGAGCAGAACACGTACCGCACGCCCTCGTGAACGCGGCTGATGGCCGCCGTCCACTCGTCTACCCGCATGCCGCACACTGGATCCACCGCCCAGGCATGGGTCTCCGCCCGGCGATCACGCAGTGCCCCATCCTCCAGCCAGAGAATCCGATCGGCCACTTCTTCGACCCGCTCGTCGTGGGTCACCATCACCACGGCGCGCCCTTCGTCGCGGGCGATGTCGTGCAGGATCATCATTACTGCCTGGCCATTGCTGGAGTCCAGATTGCCGGTGGGCTCATCGGCCAGAATCAGCGGCGGTGCATTGATCAGCGCCCGGGCAATGGCCACCCGCTGCTTCTCACCTCCGGACAGCGTCCGCGGCAGCTTGTCGCGCCGCCCCTCGAGTCCCAGCCGGGCGAGGAGCGAGTCGGCGCGCGGCCGGGCAGCCTCGACACCGCCACGAACCAGGCGGGCCGGAAACAATACGTTCTCCTCCACCGTCAACGCCTCGAGCAGATTGAATGCCTGGAACACGAACCCGACCCGGGTGGCACGGATGGCCGGCAACCGACGCTCCTCCAGCGCCGTGGCATCGACGCCATCGATCAGCACCTGACCCGATGTCGGTCGCAGCAGCGCGCCGAGCATCGACAGCAGCGTCGTCTTGCCGGAACCAGAGGGTCCCATCACCAGCACCAGCTCACCGGGCCGGACGTCCAGGGACACGTCGTCGACGGCGCGCACGGCGGTGTGACCGGAACCGAACACCTTCACCAGGTGCCGGCAACTGAGCACGGGGTCGGCGTTCATGATCGATCTCCCGTCACGATTGAAAAACGCTGGCCGGGTCGACCCGGGCCACCTGGCGCGCCGGCCACAATCCGGCGAGCACGGCGACGACCACACCGGCGGCGGCCAGGCGCGCCACGCTCTGGCCCGTCAAGGCCAGGCTCACCTGCGGCACGAGGCTCGCCACGACCGGTATTACGGCGGCGGCCAGCAGCGTGGCCAGGGCGAGACTGGCCACGGTCACGGCGCCGGCCTGGGCCATCACCGCCGCATACAGCGCGCCGCTGCGCACGCCCAGAGCTTTCGCCACCGCCAGCTCGCGGCGCTGCCGGGCAACCAGGGAGTAACAGGTGAACGCCACCAGCAGCGTGGCCAGCGCGCCGCCGATGACGGTCATCAGGGCAATGGTCTCGACCCCCATCTGCATGGCCATCCGCCGATCGTTGCTGACGAACTGCCGGGCGGGCACTGCCGTGACCTTGTCCACCTGCCGTTCGATGCGGGCGGCCAGTGCGGCGGCGTCCACGCCCGATTCGGCTTCCACCAGCAGGAAGCTGAGAATATCGAGGGAACTCATCAGATCTTCCAGGTCCGTGCGCGCCACGAAAATCACCGAATTGGCCATGGAGAAGGTACCCTTGGAAAACCCCACTACCGCGAACTCCCCGTCGGCGATGCGCAGAGGGTCGCCGAGCCGCAGTCCGCTCATGGCGGCGAACGCTTCCGGCACCACGGCTTCACCGGCGCGCGGTAGCGCCCGGCCCGAGGCCATCGCCCAGGGGCCCGCCCGGGTCGCGCCGGGATCCAACCCGACGACATAGGCGAACCAGCGCGCCGAGCCGGCCGCCACCACGGTGTTCAGGTAGAGAATTCCATCGACCCGGGCGACGCCCGCCACACGCGCGACCTCGGTGGCCTTCCAGTCCGACACGTACGAGGTCGCCATGTGCATGTTCGAGACACCGCGCTGCATCACCCAGACATCGGCCGGGCTGTTCTCGACATAGGCGACGATCTGGCGCGACTCGCCGGCGTATACGGCCTCGAACAGCAACACCAGCAGAAAGGCGGCTGCGGCCGCCAGCACGCTGGCCAGCAGCGCCAGCGGCTGGGAGAGGAGGCTCTTGAAACCCCAGTACCACATCACGTGCCTCCAAAGACCCGGCTGGGATCGACATGGGCGATCAACCGCACCGGTAACACTGCCCCGAGCACGCTGAATGCCAGACAGGCGACCAAGGTGCGAAACAGCGGCGCGGGTTCGACGGGCAGAATGAGATACAGCGGCGCGAGCATCTCGATGGCCCGGCTCAATCCCAGCGCCAGGGCGATGCCGACGGGCAGTGCCAGTGCGGTCAGCAGCAGCGCTTCGACGACCACGGTTCCACCGAGGAACCGGCTGGAGAACCCGAGGGCTTTCAACACGCCGTGCTCGCGCCGCCGGGCGCTCACGGCGGCGAACAGGATGATCGCCAGAACCAGCACACCAATGACGTAGGCGACCGCCACCAGCAGGCGCATGATCGGTCCGAACAGCGTGCGACCTAGCGCCTCGTCGAGGGCCGCCAGATCCCCGGGCAGATGAACGTCGCCCGCCGGAACCGCGGCCTCGATCCGGGCCGCTACCACCGGTCCCGCCGCCCCGGCGTCGAGCTCGACCAGCAGGAAACTCAACAGGGGAAAGGACGAGAGGTCGGCGGCCACGTCGGATTCGAAGTAGAAGTCGATCAGGTCGTCGTAGCGGGCAAAGGCGAACGGCGTGAAAAACGCCGCCGCGTCATCGGCGATGCCGGAGATCCGGAACTCGAAATCCGAGATCACCAGCGGATCGCCGACGTCGAGCACGTGTTTGACCGCCAGCGAGCGATCGACGACGATCTCGCGCGGCGCCGTGGGCGGGTGGCCGGCGTGCAGCCGTTGCGGACCACCGGCGGTCTGGTAGACCCACAGGAAGATCGGCGTGCGCCGGTCGTGACTGCCGTAGATCAGGGGTATCCCGGTCAACGGGTGCGCGCCGGCGACGCCGGGCACGGCTTCGACCTCGGCGCGGGCGAACTGCGGCAGGATCGAGCGGGCCGCGATCATGTTGGAGACGCCGGCCTGGGTGACGATCAGATCCGCCCGGCGTTGCAGAACGGCGTCGCGAAGCTGCCGCAGCAGTCCCTGATCGAATCCTTCCAGGACCAGAATGACGGCCACCACCGCCGCCACGGCTGCTGCCGTGAACAGCGTCCGTGCCGGATCGAGCCAGAACTGGCGCCACACCAGCTTCAACACCGGCAGACCCTCCCTCCGCTCACAGCCAGCGCCGCAGGCGCCGGCTGATCCACTGCGCCAGCGCACGGGGTCCCAGCGAATCCGATGCCGAAGGCGACAGCCGGCGGCTGGCGGCGAAATCGGCGGCGGCGAGTCGTGCGAGCCGTGCACACACCGAAGCCTCCCGGCACACCAGGTTCAGCTCCTGATTGATGAAGAAGCTCCGATAGTCGACGTTCGCCGAACCAACCGTGGCCCAGCAGTCGTCCACCAGCATGAGCTTGCCGTGCAGCATGCGCGGCAGGTATTCGAAGAAGCGCACGCCGGCCGCCAGCAGCGGTCCCGCCAGCGCCCGCGCCGCGAGCTCGGTGAGCAGATTGTCGCTGCGCGCCGGGAGCAGCACGCGGACGGCGACCCCGCGCCGGGCCGCTGCGGCGAGCGCCTCGCGCAGATGGTGATCGGGCACGAAGTACGGGGTGACGATGTCGATGGAACGTTCCGCCCCGCGCAGCGCATCCAGATACAGACAATGCAGTTCCCGGCGGCAGTGACCGTTCGCATTGGGCACGAGGCGCAGGGCGCCCCGCCACGGTGGAGCCATGGTGCGTCTGCGGGCGTGCCAGAGTTCGTCGAACAGGCGGGCCGCATCCGCACCGAGCGCCGAGGCGATGCGCACGTGGACGTCACGCCACCGACGGTCGCCATAGACAGCCTGCGAGCTCTCCCGGTGCAGGTTGAAACCGCCCACGTACACCGTCGCACCGTCCACGACCAGCAGCTTGCGGTGGTTACGGCGGTTGTAGCGCCACGGACGGCGCCAGCGCCAGCGATGAAACCAGCGGGTATCGACCCCGTGGTCGTCGAGGTAGCGGAACAGGCGCGCCGTGCCTTGCCACAACGCACCGGCCGAGTCCACGTGAACCTGCACCACCACCCCGGCTCGGGCACGCTCGGCCAGCGCTTCGGCAAACCGCCAACCCACCGCATCGCTGGCGAAAATATAGCTCTCCAGCCGAATGTGCCGCTGCGCTGCCGCGATATCGGCCAGCATGGCGGCATAGAGCCGATCTCCCTCGCCGAACACCCTGGCTCCGGCGTCGACTCCCGGCTCTCCGCTGTCGACGCAGGACGGGTTCATGAGGTCGACGCCCCGGCGGCCGGCGCCGGCGGCCGGGTCACCAGATAGATACCGACCAGGCTCAATCCGATGCCGGCGAACGCGGCGGGTTCGATGGTCTCGGCAAAGAACGCGGTACCCATGGCGAGGCCGAACACCGGCGTCAGAAACGTGAAGACATTGAGCTGAGTCAGGCGCGCCCGCTCGAGCAGCGTGAACCAGAGCACGAACACGGCCGCGGTGCCGAACAGGCTGAGCACGCCGAGACTGACGAGAAACGATGGGCTCCAGCGGATGGTGGTAACGTCCTCGGCCGTCAGCGCCCAGGCACCCAGAGGCAGCGCGCCGACCAGGAACTGCCAGCCCATGGCGCGGAGCACGTCGACCCGCCCGGCCAGACGCTTGAGGAGCACGTTGCCCACGGCCACGCCCACGGCGCCGGCCAGAATGTAGAGCACGCCGATGGCCTCGCCACCGCCGCCGGTCATACCCGGCACGCCGATCAGCACGATGCCGCCGAAACCCGCAGCCAACCCGACGCGCTGCACGGCACGCAGGGATTCGTCCAATACGCTCCAGGCCAGCCCCGCCGCAATCAGCGGCTGGGTGTTGGCGACCACCGTGGCGATGCCGGGCGAGACCAGACCACCACCGTAGAACATGCCCACGAACCCCAGGGCCGTAGCCGACAGCCCGACCCCCGCGACGCCCATCCGGACTCGCGCGCCCGTGAGGCGCGGACGGCCCAGCAGGCGTGCCAGGGCGAGCAGCACCAGGCCGGATACCACCGCCCGCAGCGCCGCGTAGGCCATGGGCGGCGCGGCGTCCAGCCCGAGACTGATCAACGGAAAGCACAGCGCCCAGAGAAACATGGCCATGACCGCGCCGGCCATCACGGGCAGACTCATGCGCTCCGGTGAGGGGCTCACGGTCCGTCCACGGCGGAGCCCGGGACGGCCGCCGTATGCCGGAGCACGCCGCGGCCGAGCTCGGCCAGCAAGAGATCCTCTCGTACCGGGACGACGCGGACCTCGACCCGGCTCGACACGGCGCTGATCACGCCGCCACGATCGCCATCCACCGCGGCATTGCGCTGGGCATCGAGCTCGATACCCGCCCAGGCCATGCCCTCGAGCACGCGGGCCCGGATGAACGGCGCGTTCTCACCGATGCCGCCCCCGAACAGAATCGCCTCGGCGCCCCCGAGCACCGCCAGGTAGGCGCCGAGATATTTGCGCAGCCGATGACAGAACATGTCCACCGCCAGTCGCGCGTCGGCGTCGTCACGCTCGAGCAGCACAGCCAGATCGCCGCTGTCGCCAGCCACGCCGATCAGTCCGGACTCGTGATTGAGAATCCAGTCGATCTCCTCCAGCCCGAAGGCGCCGTCGCCGGCGAGCCGCAGTACCACCGCCGGATCGAGGTCGCCGCAGCGGGTCGCCATCATCAGCCCTTCCAGGGGCGAGAAACCCATCGACGTCTCCACCGGGCGGCCGTCGACGACGGCGGTCATGGAACAGCCGGAGCCGAGCTGCAGCGAGACCGTACGCCCGGGGCCGGCGCTGTCCCCGCGGTCGCGCTGCCAGCGTTCGACCATGTACCGATGCGCCAGTCCGTGAAAGCCGTAGCGGCGGATCTGCAGGCGCCGGCAGAGCTCGGCTGGAAGCGGGTAGCGGGCCGCGTGGGGCGGCAGATCGGCGTAGAAGCCGGTGTCGAAGACCGCGATCTGGGGCACGTCGAAGGCGGCGCGGGCGGCCCGGATCCAGGCCAGCGCCGCGGCGTTGTGCAGGGGCGCGAGGGCGCCGAGACGCGCAATCTCGGCCTCGACTGCACCATCGACCAGGCACGGTTCGCGCAGCCGCTCGCCACCGTGCACCACCCGATGCACGACCGCTTCGACGCGGCCGCCGTCGGCCGGCGCGAATCGCTGCAGGTAGGCCGCCGAAGCCGCAGGCGGCGGCGCCGCATGGGCCTGCGCCGCCGGCTCTGCGCCGGCCGCCGCAAACCGCGCCAGCCGCAGGGACGAGCTGCCGGCGTTCACCGTCAGCACGGCCGCGGCATCGGCCCGGGTCGGCTTCACGCGCTTCTCCCATCTCCGGCCGGACTGGCGGCGGCGAGCGCGTCCCGGGCCACGGCCTGCCGGAAGCCGGCCAGTTCCTGCTCGGTCAGGGTCTCGCTGGCGAGCAGCGCCGCCGCGCTTTCGTCGAGCACGTCGCGGCGCGCCGCCAGAATCTCGCCGGCCCGCTCGAACGCCTGCTGGACCAGCGCCCGCACGGCCTCGTCGATCTTCTCTGCCGTGCCGTCGCTCACGTCCAGATGCGCCGCGCGCAGCGAGCCGTCGGCCAGGAACGCGGGCGACGGCTCCTGATACGCCACGTGGCCGAGGGTTTCGTCCATGCCATAGCGGGTCACCATGCTGCGGGCGATCTCGGAGGCTTTGATCAGATCGTCGCCGGCTCCGGTGGAGAGCTGCCCGAGCACCAGATGCTCGGCCGCCCGTCCGCCCAGCAGGACTGCCATCTTGTTGCTCAGCTCCTCCCGGGTCATGAGAAAGCGGTCTTCCGTGGGCCGCTGTATGGTGTAGCCCAGCGCCCCGATGCCGCGCGGAATGATCGAGACCTTGTGCACAGGGTCGACGCCCGGCAACGCCATGGCCACCAGCGCATGACCCATCTCGTGGTACGCCACCGCCTTGCGCTCGTCGGGGTTCATCAGCCGGTTCTTCTTCTCCAGCCCGGCGACGATGCGCTCGACCGCCTGGGTGAAGTCGTCGAGGGTCACGGCGTCGGCTCCGCGCCGGGTCGCGAGCAACGCCGCTTCGTTTACCAGGTTCGCGAGGTCGGCGCCGGTGAAACCCGGGGTCAACGCTGCAATGGTTTCGAGGTCCGCCTCCGCAGCGAGCTGAATCTTCTTGACGTGGACACGCAGGATCGCGGCCCGGCCGGTCTTGTCCGGCCGGTCCACCAGCACCTGACGGTCGAAGCGGCCGGCCCGCAGCAGCGCTGGATCGAGAATCTCCGGACGGTTGGTGGCGGCCAGCAGCACCACGCCGGACGATGGGTCGAAGCCGTCCATCTCCACGAGAAGCTGATTGAGCGTCTGCTCCTTTTCGTCGTGGCCGCCCCCGAAGGCCCCTTGCATGCCGCGCGCCCGGCCGAGGGCGTCGAGTTCGTCGATGAAGACGATGGCCGGCGCCTGCTGGCGGGCCTGCTCGAACAGGTCACGTACCCGGGCCGCGCCGACGCCGACGAACATCTCCACGAATTCCGAGCCGCTGATGGAGAAGAACGGCACCCCGGCTTCGCCGGCCACGGCCCGGGCGAACAGGGTTTTGCCGGTGCCCGGCGGCCCCACCAGGAGAATGCCTTTGGGTATGCGGGCCCCGAGCCGCCCGTACCGGCCGGGCTCGCGGAGAAAGCTCACCACCTCCTCCAGCTCCTGCTTGGCTTCGTCCACCCCGGCGACATCGGCGAAGGACACCTTGGTATCCTTTTCCACGTACACTTTGGCCTTGCTCTTGCCCACCGACATCATGCCGCCGCTGCCGGCACCGTGCATGCGGCGCATGGCGAAGGTCCACAGGGCGAAGAACACTGCCACCCAGAGGACCATGGAAATCAGCGAGCCGAGCAGCCGGCTCTCCACCCGGCCTTCGTAGGTCACACCGGCGCGCTCCAGATCGGCTACCAGGGTGTCGTCCTCCACCCGCGTGGTGACGAAGGCATGGCGGCCATCGCCCGTCCGCCGCAGCGCCTCGATCCTCTCCGGCGCCAGCAGGTTGGCCAGTCCATCGGTGCGCACGGTGCCACGGATATCCGCCGGGCCGACGCTCAGGTTCTCGAGCTGGCCCGCCTCCAGCAGCCTCTTGAAATCGCTGTACGGCAGATTCTCCGTGTGTCCACCGAAGTAGCTCTGCGCTGCCAGCAGCACCAGGAAGGCGGCGAGCAGGTACCAGACGGAGAACTGCTGGGTCTTGTCGAGTTGCATGGTCCCTCAGCCGCCCCACCGCTTGTAGAAGAAGTTGTAAACGGGCGCGTACACCAGGCCGGCATAGACACCGTACAGGAAGCTCTCGACCAGGCCGAGCAGGAATCCCCACCAGGTCAGCCACTGGAACGCCGGCAGCACCTGCTCGAGAAACCGGTGCATGTGCAGCGCATCCGGGGTCACCAGGCCCCAGATCACACAAACCACGAAGGCAATGGCCGCCCAGGTTCCCAGCGACCAGGTCACGACTTTCCAGTTCAACATCACAAGGCTCCGTTTTCGCTCGGTCTGCTACAGAGACGACGCATCGACATCGCGTCCGTCCGCCAGGCTGACCAGGCGGTCGATGGATTCCACGGACAGAATGCCCGCGTCGGCACCGGCGGCGCGGGCGCCGGCGACCAGCGCCGCGACGATGGCATCGACACGCTGCGCCGCCGCATACAGAATCACCCGCGCGTTGTTCTGCATCAGATCCCGGCGGAAGTAATTGGGGTGCTTTCCGTAGCCCTGGACCGGCTCCACCGTGACCCCGGGAACACCGCAGCGGCGCAGGTCGTGCTCCAGCGTCTCGAGCATGTCCACGGGTACGATGGCCGTAATGCGCTTGATGGTCATCGGCTCTGCTCCTCGTTGGCGCCCGTCGGCGCGGTATCGAGCAACTCCTCGACCGCCTCCGCGATACCGGCGGTCAGATCGATGCGGTTGCTGACGTGGGGCACGGTGTTCGACGTGACCACGGCCGCGGCCCCGGCCTGCTCGAGCGCCGCATGGGCATCGTCCACGAACAGGCCGTGCACGCCCACGCACACGGGTGCCGGATACCCGGCGCGGCGCAGGTGGGTCACGGTCTCGATCATGGTCGCGGCGGTGGAGACGATGTCGTCCACCAGCACCGGGGTGCACCCCCGCCAGCGGTCCAGCGGTGGCACCTCGATCTCGACGTCGCGATCACCATGGCGGGTCTTCGAGAGCACCAGGAAGGGCGCTCCGGCCAGGGCGGCGACCTCGCCGACCCACTGCTCGCTTTCGCTGTCCGGCCCGACCAGCAGCGGCGTGTCGACGTGGTCGGCAATCCACGCCGCCACCGCGGGGGCGGCATGCACAACCCGGGTCGGCACCCGGTAGATGTCCGCCAGCGAGCCGTAGCGGTGCAGGTGCGGGTCGACCGTGACGACCCCATCCACCAGGCCGCTGAGAAAGCCCGCAAAGGCGGCCGATGTGACCACCTCGCCGGGCCGGAAGCGCGTGTCCTGGCGCATGTACGCCAGATACGGCGCCGCCAGCAGCACCCGACGCGCACCGTCATGGCGCAAGCCATGCACGGCGAACAGCAACGGCAGTGCCAGGGCGTCGGGATTCGCCAGGGTTGCCGCGAGCACCACATCGCGGCCGCGGCAGGCGCTGTCCACGCGCAGGTAGGTTTCGCCGTCCGGAAAGCGGCGGATTTCCATGGCCCCCGGCTCGGCGTCGAGCGCGCCGGCCAGGCCGGCGGCAAGCGCCCCCTGCTCGGGCATCGCAAACACCAGCGGATCGGCTCTCACCACGTCATCTCCCCTGCTCCGCCGCGATGGCCACGATGTCCGGATGACGGCTCAGATACTCGAAGGCGTATTCGAGCTCGCCCGGTGTCTCGGCGTGCACCATCAGCAGCGGCGCGCCGGCGCTCACCCGCTCGCCCACGTGCGCCAGCACCTCGACCCCGGCCGCCGGTGCCTGCGGAGCACCTGCGAGTTTCGCGAGCCGGGCCAAGCGGCGATTGTCGATGGCCGTAAGCCGTCCGCCATGGCGCGCCACGGCCGGTGCCTGATGGGGTGCGACCGGCGGCGTGCGCAGCCCGCCCTGGGCCTCGCAGATGGCCTGGAACTTGTGCCAGGCGCGACCGTCCGCCAGCACGTCGAGTGCGTGCTGCATGCCCCGGCCCCCTGCACACACCGCGCCGCGCTCGAGCATGGCGCCCGCCAGCGCCGCCGCCCGGTCGCGCAGATCGGTCGGCGCGGACGCAGCGCCGCGCAGCACGCCGAGTACGTCGTGGGCTTCCAGTGCCGGACCGATGCCGCGGCCCACCGGCTGGGAACCATCGGTCTGCAGCACGTCGACCTGCAGGCCCAGCGCCGCGCCCGTGGCTTCCAGGAGTGCCGCCAGGTGCCGCGCGGCATCGGCGTCACGGACCTTCGCCGTTGGTCCGACGGGCACGTCGATCAGCGCTCGAGTCGATCCCGCAGAGATCTTTTTCGACAACACCGAGGCCACGAGCTGCGCCTCGCTGTCCACGTCGAGTTCGCGCTCGACCCGGATGAGCACGTCGTCGGCCGGGCTCAGGTCGACGGCGCCGCCCCACACCACACAGCCGCCTTCGCGCTCCACCACCCGGCGCATCTGCAGCAGCGTCAGGTCCACTGGCGCGAGCATTTCCATGGCGTCAGCGGTGCCGGCCGGCGAGGTGATGGCCCGCGAGGATGTCTTCGGCATGGTCAGGCCGCACGCGGTGACGATGGCCACCACCAGAGGCGTGGTGCGGTTGCCCGGCAGCCCGCCCACGCAATGCTTGTCGAACACCGCCTCGCGATCCCAACTCAGCGTTTCGCCGACGGCGACCATCGCCCGGGTCAGCGCCACGATCTCGCCGCTCGAGAGCCGCTCGCCGACCCCGGCGCTGAGGAAGGCGCTGAGCTGCACGTCGCTGAACCGCCGGTCCGCCACGTCACGCACCACCGCGGCGATGTCGGCGTCGGACAAGGCGTTGCCGAAGAGCTTGGCGCGGACGTGCCGAAACGACTCCACCGGTTCGGCATGGGAGACGTCGAGCACCTGGTCCGCGCGAGCGTTCAGCAACGTCCAGGCAGACTCCGACAACCCCGCCTGACCGACGCCGAGCAGATCACCCTGCACGACGTTCAACGTCGCGACGATCTCCCGGCCGCCGCCGGCGAGCCGCACTCGCGAGCGCGACTCGAAACCCTCCGAGCGGCACACCGCACAATCGGCGCGCATGTACACCACCGGTTCCTGGTAGGTATCGATGCCCATGCGCCGGGCACGCAGGGTGCTCGGGCGTGGCACGGCGGCATCGGGAAGCCTGGCTTCGATCATGGCCCCTTATATGGACGCCTCCCGTGTGGCAATCGACTCGTTGAAGTTGGCGCTGCGGGAACGGTTGCAGTCTTATATCCGGCCTGTTGGTAGCATGACCGGATGTTCCGGCTGCTTGGCCCTGATGGGTAGTCGCGAGGGTCG
>JAVJUA010000063.1:0-390911 GCA_040219935.1 Pseudomonadales bacterium
CTGCTCAGGGCGGTTTGATATCGCTTCCTGAAAAGCGACACCGAGGGGCCTACCTCATCGCGGATACAGCATGGTTCGCGTGCGTCCATGCAACGCTCACCTTCTTGGCACACCAACACTTCTTCTGTAATTTCGAAGCCCCTTCGACGCCTCGTTACTCGCCGAACACCAGGTACCGCTTTTCCGCGGTCTGCCAGTCTTCGGCGATCTCCATGATGACGGCGGTCACCAGGCGCAGGCAGGATGCTTCGTTCGGGAAGAGCCTCGCCACCCGTGTCCGTCGTCGGATCTCTTCGTTCAGCCGCTCCACCAGATTCGTGGTGCGCAGTCGGCGTCGGTGCGTGGCCGGGAAGCTGAACACGGTGAAGCCCTGCGGCAGCGCTTCCTCGGCCCACTTCGCGAGCTTCGGCGCTTTCTTGGCGTAGCGATCCAGGAACTTGCCGAGCAGATGCTCCGCTTCCTCCTGGTCGGGCGCGTTGAAGATCGCTCGGATGTCCGCTGCCACCGGTGCGCGCATGGCGACAGCCGGCACGTAGGCGCCGGCGTTCTGTTGTAGATGGAACTGGCACCGTTGCCAGGGCACGCTCGGGAACACGGCCTTGCGCGCCGCCTGGAGCCCCTCGTGGGCGTCGCTGACGATCAACTCGATACCGTGGAGGCCTCGGTCCTTCAAGTTCGATAGAAACGCTCTCCAGTGCACTTCGGCCTCAGACAGCGACACCGAGCAGCCCAGGACATCGCGTCGGCCATCAGCGCCGACGCCGCAGGCGATCAGCACCGCCGCATCCAGAACCTGGCCACCTTGGCGGACCTTCTCGTACTGGGCGTCCAGCACGATGTAGTTGTAGGCGCCAAGCTCCCGGCTACGCCAGGCCTCGAGCAGCTCGTCGAGCTCGGCCGCCGCCCGGGAGACCTGGGTGGAGCTGACGTCCATGCCGCACAGCTCTTCGACGATCTTCTTCACCCGCCGCGTCGACACGCCCTGCACGTACATCTCCGCGATCGCCAGCAGCAGAGCCCGCTCGGAGCGCAGGCCCTTCTCGAGGCTCTGGGGATAGAACGCGCCATCCCGCGTCTGCGGCACCCTCAGAGGCAGCTCGCCGAGCCGGCTCTTGACCGTCTTGTCCTTGAAACCGTTGGCGTAGCCCACCCGGCTCGCGCTGCGCTCGTAGGGCGCCGCGCCCAGGTACTCCGAGCGCTCCGACAGCATCGCCGCATTCAGCAGCACGCTGACCGCCTCCGCGAGGCCATCGAAGCCGTTCTCCTTGAGCAGTTCCACCGCGTCTTCAACAGATTTATTCTCTCTGTGCTGAGCCATTCCGGGCCTCCTCTCGTCTGCAAATCGCCAAATTCGCGTTCGAAAGGATAACCGGGTGGCTCGGCACTACATCCGCCCGGAACAGTTAATCAAAATTACAGAAAGAAGGGTGCACTACCAAGGTGTATCCATGAAGGCGTTGACTTTGGCTGCCGTTCTACTTTTCGCGTGCCCAAAACCTTACGCTTCTACCTGCATTGTGCAGGAGGCAAGCCCTGAAGCCATGATGAGCTACCGCAATAGAATTGAGGCATCGATCGAACTAAATGAGAAGGATGTTGAAGTGCTACTTGTTCTGCCATCGGAGGTCGGCACGCATGCGCTGCACGCTGTGTCTTTGGTTATCGAGAATGAGAATCGTGATCGACACGAACTCTTTGTGCCCATAGCCACTATCGAAGATGCAGATGGAAATCCGAACAAAGTGTACCTCGTTTTGACGAAATGGCTTTTCGAACGAGCAGCTTTGGTCGTAAATTATGGACGTTGCGCGTTGCAGTACCAGCTAGATCTCCAATCAATTGAGTCGACCACGCGAGTGCCAGCAAATCCTGCATGTAACTCTCTGCGCCAATCCGGACCACGTGGGGAGACCGGGTGCACCAGCGAACGCCGGTAGCATGCGGGTGAGTGGAAGCGCGAGCGCCGGCCCAGCGACACCCTAGGTTTCAGCGTGCACACCCTTAATGACGTGCAAGGGCTGCAGACCCATGCCCGTTCGGATCGGCCTCCGGCACCGGCGTCACCAACGCCTATGACGCTTTCGGGCGGCTGGTGTCCTCGACCACCGCCACGGTCGCGACGCGCCCCCGGAGCGACGCGCACCCGGAGCAACGTGTCCAGCGACATCCAGATTTACGGGATAAGGCGACACCCGGTTTTTCGCTTTCCTTCCTCTCTTCATCCAGCCGGTGGGCCCGGAGCGGAGCGCAGGGGCCTATGGCTGCCCTCCGCTCCGCGGATGGTCACACCATGGCGATCCTCGGACCCGTAAGCCTGGATGTCGCGTTAACTCGATCTTAGGGTGTCGCTCTACACCTGCAGCAGAACTACGCCACCTACACCTACAGCGCGAACGGCCAGCGCGCGAGCGTCACCGATGCCAACGGCAACCGGGCCGAGCTGCGCTACGACGGCCACGACCGCCAGAACCGCTGGGTGTTTCCTTCGAAGACCACACCGGGCGCGGTCAACGAGGCCGATTACGAGGCCTACGGCTACGACGCGGCGGGCAACCGGACCTCGCTCAGGAAGCGCGACGGCCGGACGCTGACCTACCAGTACGACGGCTTGAACCGGGTGAGCGTGAAGACGGTGCCGTCTACCGCGAGCGGCACCCCGGGCTACAGCGTTCATTACCGCTACGACATGCGGGGGTTGCAGACTCGTGCCCGATTCGGATCGGCCTCCGGCACCGGCATCACCAACGCCTACGACGCCTTCGGGCGGCTGGTGTCCTCGACTACCACCATGGGCGGTGTCAGCCGCACGCTCGACTCGGAATACGACGCCGGCGGTCGCCGCCTGCAGCCACGACCACTTGGGCCGCCGCGCGAATGCGTCGTTCTCGAGAGCGTCGACCAGCTACGGCTACGACGAGCTCTCGCGCCTGTCCCGTCTCGATCATGATCTCGCCGCCAGGACGGCGGACCAAGTCCTCGCCATTGGCTACCGAGGACCGCACCACGCGATTCCCCATGTTGCCAAGACGATGCCGGTGACGCTGACCGGTGACCGCCTAGTCAGATGTGCCGGCGCACCACGCCTGACCGTCGCCCACGTCCCGGGGACCGTCGGCTACCTCTTCGAACCTCCCGCGTGGCATCAAACCCGCACCGTCACCACATCGCCACCGGATTGATCATCATCTGCACGGTGCCGCGCACCCGGGCCTGACCGAGCACGAACAGGAACTCGTTAACACCCTCGCGCACCAGGGCGCCGGTGTTCATGGTCTCGAGGATGTAGATGCCGTGGTCGCGCAGCAGCACGACGTGGCCGTAGAACACCTTGGCGCCTGCCGGCGCCGGCACCACGTCGATGCCCCAGGTGTCGGCGCCCACCGCCATCACATCAAGAGACGCCAGATACTCGGCCGCGTCCGCAAGAATGCCGGGCTCACCCGCCACCCACTCGTCCGGCGCCGACTCGAGCTTGGCATCGGTCCAGCCGGTGTGCAGCAGCACCACGTCGCCGGCACGGATCTCCACCCCCTGGGTGGCCGCCGCCGCCTTCACCGCGTCGGCGCCGAAGGCGTGGCCGGCGGGCAGGAACGGCTGGCCGAAGTGGCGCGCCATGTCGATGACCACGCCGCGGCCGACCAGCGGCGGCACGTTGTGCACGCCGAGCTTGGTGAGGCCGGTGAGGGCGGCGAAGTCCTTTTCGTCGTTGCAGTTGTAGTAGCGGCCGCCCTCGGCCAGGTGGCCCAGGCCGTCGAGCTGGGAGCCGATGCCGAACCACAGGTGGGCGACGTCGTCGTTGTAGACGGCGTCGTAGCCGAACTCGGTGAGGCGCCGGCCGCCCTGCTGGTTCGGCTGCACCACCTGCAGCGACAGGCCGCGGGGCGCGAACGCGGGCGTGTTCCCGTCGATGACGATGCCGAGCGGTTGCGTGCGGCCCTGGCGCACCAGGGCGGTGGCCGCCAGCACGCGTTCCGGCGTCACCAGGTTGGCGGCGCCGATCTCGTCGTCGGCGCCCCAGCGCGACGGTTTGCAGTCCTCGGCCGCCGCCGCACCCAGGCCGGTCAGCAGCGCCAGCGCGGCCACCAGGCCGCGTACCCAAAGCTTGCTCATGATCACCCTCCCCCGTTGGCCCCCGGAGTATGTCACGGGGTCGTCCGGCGCCCAATCCACGTCGGTGTTAACCCCGTTTTCCAGGCCGCTGCGTTCTCCGTATCGAAGCATCCAGCAACGAGGCACCGAATATGACCCCGATCACCCTGAACACCGCCCGGCTGGCCCTCCGCCGCAGGGCCGCCGCACCGCTCACCCTCGGCGCGCTCGCCGTCTGGTTCGCGCTGGTCGTCTGGTTCGCGCTGGCCGGCTGCGCCGGCCCCACCAGCGACCAAGTCGACCGCCAGCCGGGGCCGGAGCCCGCCATTCCGGAAGGCTCCGGCAACCCTGCACCCGCCGAACTGCCCCGAACCGACCCGGCGCTGACCCGCCCGGAATCCGCCGAGCAGAAGGGGGAGGTGCGGCTCGGTGCCCTGCCGGCAGCCGCTCAAGCAGATGCCGCCTACGCCCACCGCTCGCTGATCCTGCCTGAGAGTCACTGGCAGGCACCGGACCGGGAGCGCTATCCCGGCTACGACGACAACCCGGTGCATCTGGCCACCACGGACCCGGTCTCGACGTTCTCCATCGACGTGGACACCGCGTCCTACAGCCGCGTGCGCCGCTTTCTCGGCCTTGGGCAGATGCCGCACCCGGACGCGGTGCGCACCGAGGAGCTGATCAACTACTTCGACTACGGCTATGCGGCGCCGGACGATCCGGCGCAGCCGTTCGCCGTGCACACCGAGCTCGGGCCGAGCCCGTGGCACGCCGAGCGGCGGCTGCTGAAGATCGGCCTCAAGGGCTTCGAGCGCGACCGCGCCGACCTGCCGCCGGCCAACCTGGTGTTCCTGGTGGACGTGTCCGGCTCCATGCAGGGCCCCGACCGGCTGCCGCTGCTGAAGACGGCGCTGGGCCTGCTGGTGCGGCAGCTGCGCGCCGAGGACCGGATCAGCATCGCCGTCTACGCCGGCGCCGCCGGCGTGGTGCTAGAACCGACGCCCGGCAGCGACCAGGCCAAGGTGCTGGCCGCCCTGGACGCCCTGGAGGCCGGCGGCTCCACCAACGGCGACGCCGGCATCGCGCTCGCCTACCGGCTGGCCCGGCAGGGGTACCGCGACGGCGGCATCAACCGGGTGATCCTCGCCACCGACGGCGACTTCAACGTCGGCACCACCGACCTGGTCGAGCTGGAGCGGCGCATCGAGCGGGAGCGCGCCAGCGGCATCGGCCTCACCGTGCTCGGCTTCGGCGCCGGCAACTACCACGACGCGCTGATGCAGACCCTGGCCCAGAAGGGCGACGGCCAGGCCGCCTACATCGACAGCCTGAGCGAGGCGCGCAAGGTGCTGGTGGACCAGGTCTCGGGCACCCTCGAGACCATCGCCCGGGACGTGAAGATCCAGGTGGAGTTCAACCCGGCGCGGGTGGCCGAGTACCGGCTGATCGGCTACGAGACCCGGCACCTGGAGCGCGAGGACTTCAACAACGACGCGGTAGACGCGGGCGACATCGGCGCCGGCCACACCGTCACCGCCCTGTACGAGATCGTGCCCGCCGGGTCGAAGGCCCGGTTGGTCGATCCGCTGCGCTATCAGCCGAACGGGCAGGGCGAGGCGCCGGCAGCAGCGGCCGCCGTGGCCAGCGACGAGATCGCCTTCGTGCGGCTGCGCTACAAGCGTCCCGGAGAGTCGGCCAGCCGGCTGATCGAGCGGCCGGTGCGGGCGCGTGACGGCGTCGAGGCGCTGGCCGCGACGTCGGCCGACTTCCGCTTCGCCGCGGCCGTCGCCGGCTTCGGGCAGCTGCTGCGGGGCGGGCGCTATACTGGCGACCTCGACTTCGAAGCGGTGGCGCGCCTGGCCCGGGAAGCCCGGGGCGACGACCCGCAGGGCTACCGCAGCGAGTTCGTCACCCTGGCCGACACCGCCGCCGTGCTGGGCGGCGGCGAGGCGCCAGTCGGCGAGGCGCCGAAGGCGGGGCAGGCATCGGGACGCTGACGCGGAGGATCATGGCAACAGGACCGGACACCGCCGAAGCGGCCGCCGGGACGGCGGCGCCGGACGACGACGCGCTGATGGCGCGCTACCAGTCCGGCGACGCCGCCGCCTTCGACCTGCTCTACGACCGCTACCGGGGCCCGGTGTGGCGCTTCTTCCTGCGCCAGCTGCCACGGCCCGAGGCGGAGGAGTGTCACCAGGAGGTGTGGCTGAAGCTGATCGGCGGGCGGGCGCGCTACCAGCCGCAGGGCGGGTTCCGCGCCTATCTGTTCACCATTGCCCACCACGTGCTCACCGACCGGCACCGACGGACCATGAAGCACGCGGCCGCCGATCCGGACGCCGACGCGGCCGATCTCGCGGACGGCGGGCCCGACCCGGAAGCCGCGGCCGCCGCGGCGGACGACGCGGCCAGACTGCACCGCCACCTGGCGGCGCTGCCCATCGCTCAGCGCGAGGCGCTGCTGCTGAAGGAGGGCGCCGGGCTGAGCCTGGCCGAAATCGCCGGCATCACGGACACCAGCATCGAGGGCGTGAAGAGCCGGCTGCGCTACGCCATGAAGAAGCTGCGGGAGGCGATGACCGCCCCCGCCAGGACGGAGCCATGACAGACCGACCCACGGACGACGACATCGCCCGGCGGCTGCGCGACGACGACGCGGCACCGCCGCCCCACCTCGACGCCCGCATACGCGCCGCGGCACGGGAGGCCGCGGCCGATGCCGCGGCCGATGCCGCGCCCCAACGTCGCTGGCGCCTGCCCGTCGGCCTGGCGGCCGCCGCCTCGGTGATGCTGGCGGTGCTGGTGGTGCGCCAGGCACCGGAACCGGCGTTCGACCCCGTGACCGAGCCGGCGCCCGCGGCGGCGCAGCGTGTGGCACCCGGGGCAGAGGACGCAGCCGCCCGGGAGGAACGGGCCGTGGGCGCCTCCCGAACCCACGCTCTGCGGGCCCCGGCGCCGACCTCGCCACCGCCGGCCGCGCAGGCGGCGGAGGCGGAGGCGAAGGCGTCGGCCGATGCGGGCCAGGACGCCGCCGAGCTCGACGGGTCCATGTTCGCGGACGTCGCGGCCGGCTGCGCCGGCACGCTGATCGATCTGCCCGGCCACCAGGTTTGCGCAAGCTCGGAAGCCATCGAGGTGCGCAGCCCCGAGCACTGCCCGGGCAGCGCCAGCGTACCCGCGCCCCAGGGCGCAGTGACGGCGCGCGCCGATGCTGAGGCAGCGGCAGTCGTTCTGATGGTGGACGGCGTCGACCGCTGGCGGGTGGAGTGCACGAACGATCGCTGGACCATCACGCCGGCCGACGACGGCTAGGCGAACCACACCTCGATGGTGGTGCCCTCGCCGGGCCGGCTGTGGGCCGAGATGCGCCAGCCGAACTGCCGGATCAGGCGCTTGACGATGGCCAGCCCCAGGCCGTGGCCGCGGGTCATCCCGCGGCTCTCATCGGCCCGGTAGAACGGGTCGAAGGCACGCTCGAGCTGCTCCCCGGTCATGCCGACGCCGCTGTCCTTGACCCGTACGCTGGTTGGGGTGACGGTCACCTCCACGGAGCCGTTCTGGGTGTAGTTCACGGCGTTGCGCATCAGGTTGCTGATCACGATCTCGACGATACGGTTGGGCGCCCGCACCTTGAGCTCGGCGTTCTCGTGCAGGCTCAGGGTGTTGCCCGCGCGCTGCGCCATCGGCGTCAGCAGCTCGATCTGGCTGGCCACCAGATCGTTGACCACCACGTCTTCGCGCGGCATCTCCACCTCGCTCTCGCGGGCGAGCATCAGCAGGGTTTCCAGCAGCGCCTCCATGTCCTGGACGGTGCGGCGCATGCGGGCCAGCGCGTTCAGCTCGTGGCGGGGCCGATCGCGGTTCTCCTCGAGCAGGTCGAGCGAGCCCTTGAACACGGCCACCGGCGTGCGCAGCTCGTGGCCGGCGTCGCGGGTGAACACGCGCTCGCGCTCGACGAAGGCGCGCAGCCGCTCGGAGAACGATTCCACGGCGTTGATCATGGACAGCACCTCAGCGTCGGCCACCTCGCGCAGCGGGTCGAGGTCGACGTGCAGCGCCGTGTCGTGCTCGAAGTCGAACTCCTCGAGTCGGCGGGCAAGCTGAACGATGGGCGAGATGGCCTGCTGCGAGAGCCGGTAGGCCAGAAACGACAGTCCATAGATGACAAGCAGCACAACGGCCAGCGGGACGATGCCGAACACGAAGGCGATGTTGTAGATCTGCGCCTTGGCCCACACCAGGTACAGCCGATGCTCACCGCGCTGCGAGACGTGCACGAGCTGCGTGCCATCGGCCACGCTGCGCACGGCCTCGTCCGGCGGAATGCCGTGCAGCACCGCCGGCACGCCGCCCAGGTCGCCGGCCACGGCCATGTAGCTCTGCATGTTGGAGGTGTCCGGCAGCGCGGCTTCCGGGTCGGCCTGCAGACGGTTCCAGAAGTACTCCGCCTCGGTCTTCAGGCCCTCACGCAGCACCATGTCGACGATGAGCGTGTTGGCGACGTAGATGCCGATCAACGTCGCAATGCTGACGATGCCCACCTGAATGGCGAACACCCTGACCAGCTTGGCCCGCAGCCCCGTGCGCTTCAACATCGTCTCCCGCGACCGGCCGCCGCCGGCGGCCTGCCCAAGCGTCAGACCCGCTTGCCGAACCGGTAGTGGCAGACCAGCCACTCGGTTCCGTCGGCGTAGCCGAACTGCTCCTCGCAGGCCATGAAGAACATGCGCCAGCGCTGCACCCAGCGCTGCACGTCGGCGTCACCATACGCTTCGGTCAGCGCGTCTGCCACCTGATCGCGGCGCTGATCGAGGTTGTCGAGCCACGCGCGCGCGGTCTTCTGGTAGTGGGTGCCGGACTCGCTCCAGCGCCGCTCGATGCGCACGTCGTCCTGGAAGAACAGCAGCGTGTCCGCTGCCGGCATCAGCCCGCCGGTGAAGAAGTGACGCGCCATCCAGTCGGCATCGCCGCGCGTCTCGAAGGGATAGAGCAGGTGGCGATGACAGAAGATGTGCACGAACAGCTTGCCGCCGTCGGCAAGCCACCCGGAGATGCGGTTCAGCAGCAGAGCGTAGTTTCGCACGTGCTCGAACATCTCCACCGACACCACGCGATCGAAGCCGCCGTCGAGGGTGAGGTCGTTGATGTCTGCGGTGATCACCTGCACGTTCGTCAGACCGCGGCTGCGTGCCTGCCACTCGATCAAGCGGCGCTGGCTAGAGGAGTTGGATACGGCGGTGAAGGTGCTGGCAGGGTAACGCTGGGCCGCCCAGAGGGTGAGCGAGCCCCAGCCGCAGCCGAGATCGAGCACGCGCTGGCCATCCGCCAGCTCGGCACGCTCGGCGTACAGCGCAAGCATCGCCGCCTCGGCAGCGTCCAGGTCGTCGATGCCTTCGCCCCAGTACGCGCAGCTGTACTTGAGGTGGCGGCCGAGCACCAGACGGAAGAACGACGCCGGCACCTCGTAGTGCTGGGCGTTGGCCTGATCGGTGTCCAGGGCGATGCGGCTGCTGGCCAGTTCGCGCAGCAGCCGCTGCCCGCGCTCCTCCCGGGCCTGGGGATCGCCCGAGCGCTCCTCGGCGAGGCGCATGCCCACCAGCCGGCGGATGCCGGCGCGGATCAGGGTGTCGGGTACCAGGCTGGTCTCGGCCAGATCGATCAGTCGGCTCACGTCGTGCTCCGTTTCTCGTCGAGGACTCCGTCTTCCAGAAGGCCGGGCGCGGCATCGTAGACCTCGCCCTCCCGCGCCAGCGCGAATGCCAGCGTGAACAGCACAAACCAGCTTGCCGACACGGCGCCCAGCAGCCAGGGGTCGGGCACCGTGACCGCGGCGAAGCGCTCCCCGGCCAGGTAGCTGAGCGGCGCAGAGCCGGCCGCCAACAGGCCGCCGAGCCAGGGCCGGCGTTTGAACATGGACAGGCTGTGATTGATGGTCAGACCGACGCCCACCCATAACAGCACGATCCACAGCGGTGCCATCATGGCGTCGCCGTACACGAGCACGCCGCTCCTGATCCACAGCGTCTCCACCAGGAATCCCACCGCGGCGGCGACGCTGGCCAGCACCAGGTCGCGCCCGGCGGTACCGGCGTTGAGCGAGTAGACGGCCAGCGCCAGCACCGCAGCCAGCCCCCACAGCGCCACGTCCTGGGCGCCGCCGAGCACGCAGCCGAACCAGGCGGCCTGGAACAGCACCGCATTGATGACGTTGCCGCGATTCACGATCCAACCTCCCGGGCACCAGCGGCGCCGCTGTCCGTGGCCCGCCACGGCCGACCGCGATAGGCAGGGCCCGCGAACAGCATCTGCACGTCGCTGATGGCGCGCTCGCGGAATCCACCCTCGCAGTAAGCCAGATAAAAGCGCCACATGCGCAGAAAGCGCTCGTCGAAGCCGAGCTCGAGGATGCGCGGCCGGGCGGCCTCGAAGCGGCGGCGCCACTCGGCCAGGGTGGCGGCGTAGTCGAGGCCGATGTCCTCCAGGCTCACCAGCACCGTGCCCGAATGCGCGGCCGCCGAGCTCACCAGCCGGGAGGCGCAGGGAATGAAGCTGCCCGGGAAGATGTGCTTCTTGATGAAGTCGACGCTGCGCAGCGCCTGGGCGTAGCGCTGGTCCTCGATGGTGATCGCCTGCAGCGCCAGCAGGCCATGGGGCGCCAGCAGCCGGCCCAGAGTGGCGAAGTAGCCGTCGAGGTAGTTGTCACCCACCGCTTCCACCATCTCCACCGACACGATCTTGTCGTAACGGCCATCGAGATCGCGGTAGTCGCGCAGCAGCACCTCGACCCGGTCGTCGAGGCCGGCCGCCTGCACCCGGGCACGGGCGGCATCGAACTGGGCCGCGGAGATGGTGACCGTGGTGACCCGGCAGCCGAAGCGGCCGGCCGCGTAGACGGCTAGGCCGCCCCAGCCGCTGCCCACCTCCAGCAGGTGATCGTCCGGCGTCAGCGCCAGCTTGCGGCAGAGGCGTTCGAGCTTCGCCCCGCTGGCCTCCTCCAGGGTCATGTCGGCGCGGTCGTAGACCGCGGACGAGTACATCATGTGGCGGTCCAGAAAGGTTTCGAAGAAGGTGTTGGAGAGATCGTAATGGGCGCTGACGTTGCGCCGGCTGCCGCGCCGGCTGTTGCCGCGCGCCAGATGCTGCAGCCAGTTCCAGGCCTGCACCGACGCCGTGGCGGCGCCGTCCAGCGCGCCCTGGGCGGCGCGATTGGCGGCCAGCAACTGCACCAGCGCCACCAGGTCGTCGCAGTCCCAGTCGCCGTCCATGTAGGCTTCGCCGGCGCCGACGGTGCCGCCCAGCGCCAGGCGCCGGTAGAAACGGTCGCGGTGCACGGTCACGGTAACCACGGGCGCGCCCTGGCCGAGTACGGCCTCCTGGCCATGCTGCCGGATCCGCAGCGCGCCGTGCTCCAGGCACGACAGGGCGGCGAGCACGCGGCGCGCCCACCAGCTTGCGAATGAGGCCTCGGGCGATGGGACGTTACGGTCCACCAGTGCTCGGCTCATGACGACTCGACCTCCTTCAGGCTCGCCGGGTGCGGGTGGAAGGGCGCGCGCTTCCACCACAGCCGCGCTGCCTGCCAGTAGATGCGCGCCAGCGTGCGCAGGTTCTGCAGCGGGTAGCGCAGCGCGCCGCGCCGCAGCGACGCCGCGGTCACCGGCTCGGGATGCAGGTACAGGCCGGCGAAGAACACCTCCTCGCCGGCGCGGGTCAGGTGCATGGCGATCTCCACCGCGTCGTCGTCGACGCGCACGCGCCAGCGGTAGTCGAGGTCCATAGGCAGGAACGGCGAGACGTGGAAGCGCTTCGGAAACTCGAAGCACAGCTCGCCGCGGCGCTCCTGCACCCGGAGCACGTAGACGTGCACCTCGTCCCAGGGGGTGTTGGTGATCTCCGCCAGCACGTGGGTGAGGCGCTCGCCCCGGGTAGTGTGCTGGTAGCAGAAGTAGAAGCTCACCGGATTGAACAGCCATCCCCAACTGCGCGGCTGGGTCAGCACGAAGACCCGATCCGCGTCGGCGAGACCGTGGCTGGCCAGATGCCGGTTGATCCTGGCGCGAACGCCCCCCGAAGCCTTCCCGGCCGCGGCGCCGTCCGGATCGACACCCCGAGGCAGATCGGCCGACCGCAGCGACAGCGGCGCCCAGCGCCGGCGCGCCGAGAACCAGGGGCCCGGCAGCGCCGGCAGGTGGTCGACGTCGGCGTAGAGCATCCATACCGGATAGCGGAACGTGTGCGCCACCGGCGCGGCACGCCGGTGCACCACCCAGCCTTCACAGGCACGATCATGCAGCACGGCTCTCGCCCTCGCTCAACTCTGCCGCCACCCGCAGACCGCTGGCGAAGCCGTCTTCGTGAAAGCCCCAGCCCCAGTAGGCGCCGCAGTAGTGGGTGTTGCGATGACCGCTGATCTCCGCGCGCCGGGCCTGCGCACGGCGCGCCTCCGGCGTGAACACGGGATGCGCATACTCGCGCTCGCTCCAGACCTGCGCCAGCGGCCGGGCCGGATTCAGGGTAACGAAGAACTGCTGATCGCCGGGAATCGACTGCAGGCGGTTCATCCAGTAGCTGACCTGGCAGACGCCGGGCTGTGCGGGATCGACCACGGCGTTCCAGCTCGACCAGGCCTGCCGCCGCCGCGGCATCACCGAGGCGTCGGAGTGCACCACCACCCGGTTCGGCTGATAGCGGATGGCGCCGAGCACCTGCCGCTCGGCCGCCGACGGATCGTGCAGCAGCGCCAGCGCCTGATCGCTGTGACAGGCCATCACCACGGCATCGAAGCGATGGCGGCCGGACGCCGACGTGAGCTCCACCTGATCGCCCCGGCGGACGATGCCCTGCACCGGATCGCCGGGTCGGATCCTGCCGCGGAAGCGTCGCGCAAAGGCCTCCAGGTAGCTGGTGGAGCCGCCGCTCACCACCCGCCACACCGGCCGGCCGCCGAGCTGCAGCATGCGATGGTGGGCCATGAAGGCGACCACGTGGGCGATCGGCACCTGGGCGACGCCGGTGGCCGGCAGCGACCAGAGCGCCGCGCACATGGGCGCCAGGTGGTCTTCGACGAAGCCGACGCCGTAGCCTTCGTCGCGCAGGTAGGCGTCCAGCGTGCGGGTCTCCGCCGGGTCGAGGCCGGCCGCGTCCCGGTAGAAACGGCGCAGGTCGCGCAGCATGCCGAGGAAGCGCGGCGACGCCAGATTGCGGCGCTGGCAGAACAGGGCGTTCAGCGAGCGCGTGCCGTACTCGAGCCCGGTGCCCCGATGGCTGACGCCGAAGGACATGTCCGATTCGAGGCTAGACACGCCCAGCTCGTCCAGCCAGGCGCAGAACCGCGGGTAGTTGTCGGCATTGAAGACGATGAATCCGGAGTCGACCCGATAGGTGCGATTGCCGGTGAGAATGGCGTGGGTGTCGGTGTGCCCGCCGATGCGCCGGGCTGCCTCGAACAGGGTCACCTCCGCCTGGTCCTGCAGCACATGCGCGGCCGAGATGCCGGAGATGCCGGCGCCCACCACGGCCACCTTCTTCATCGCCGCCGACCCTCGACCAGCACGTCTGCGGGCACCCCGCGCAACCCTTGCACCACGCCCATGGCGGCCAGCAGCCGCAGCAGCCAGAAGCTCGGGTCGATCTGCCACCAGTAGAAGCCCTGTCGGGCGGAGGAGGCGTAGCGGTGGTGGTTGTTGTGCCATCCCTCGCCCAGGGTGAGCAGGGCAATGACGGCGTTGTTGCGGCTGTCGTCGCCCGTGGCGAAGCGGCGGTGGCCCCAGACGTGAGCCAGGCTGTTTACCAGCAGGGTGGCGTGGATCAACAGAACGGTGGACACGACGTAGCCCCAGACCAGAACCTGCCAGCCGCCGGTTTCCAGCGCCGGGAAGCGGGCGCCGAGCCAGGCGCCGAGGCCGAACAGCGCCGTCGCGTAGAGCACGGGCACGACCAGATCGAAGCGATCGAGCCACACCAGCTCGGGAAACCGCCGCCAGTCCCGCACCAGCCCGGGGTCGGCAGCGAAGTGCCGGTCGGAGAGAAACCAGCCCACGTGCGACCAGAAGAGGCCGTCCGCCGGGCGATGGGGATCGCCCGGCTGGTCGGCGTGACGGTGATGGCTGCGGTGGTGCGCGGCCCACCACAGCGGCCCGCGCTGGGTGGCGGTGGCCCCCAGCAGCGCGAACACGAACTGGGCCACCCGCCCGGCGCGAAATGTGCGGTGCGCGAAGTAGCGATGATAGAAGGCCGTGATCGCGAACATGCGCAGCAGGTAGGAGACCGCACAGATGACGAGAGCGGTCGTACTCACCCCCACCCAGATCACGGCAGCGCAGGCCAGATGCAGACCGATGAAGGGCACGATGCGCCCCAGGTCGATGCGCCGGCTGCCGGCGGCAACCAGGGCCTCGCTTCGGGAGTTGTCGAGCCAGCGCGCCAACAGGCGGAACATGTGTGACACCGGGATGAACGAGCAGGCACTATGCGCGGGCCGCCGTGAAGGCGGTGTCAATCGGCCTGGGTGCGGGTTTCACGGCAGGCTCACGCACCTTCATGGAGCATGGCGCCATGAAAACGAAGGCCAGACAGCTCAGCCAGCCGGCCAACCGCGGCCGCCTCGTCACCACCGCGGGGTGGCTGCTGGCCGTGCTGCTGCTCGCCGGCTGCTCGCAGACGCCGCCCACGCCCTACGCGACCGCCTATGAGGACGCGCTCGGGCGCTACCCGGGCACCACGCCGGTGACGGACGCCAGCGTCGACCGCTTCATCGCCTTCTTTTCCCACCAGCAGGCCGCCGCAGGCGCCGAGCCGGTCGACCCCGCGGCCATGTACGCCGATCGCTTCTACTTCAGCGACACCCTGGTCACCACCGAGGACCCGGCGCTGGCGCTGGCGCACCTGCGCCGCATGCGCAGCAGCGCCGAGGATCTGGAGGTGCGGCTGCTCAACCGCCTGGACGACGGCGCCGACGTCTATCTGATCTGGCAGATGCGGGCCACCTTCACACCGGTGCGCAGCCCGGTGACGTCCAACACCATCGGCATGACCCATCTGCGCTTCGACGACGCGGGACGCATCGTCCTGCATCAGGACTTCTGGGACGCCAGCGAGGGCTTCTACCAGCACGTGCCCGTACTGGGCTCGATCATCCATCGCATCCGACGAGGTTTCGATCATGACGATCAGTAAAGGTCTGGTGCGGCGCGCGGCTGCGCTGCTGCTTGCCACCTGCGCCGTCACGGCCGCCCAGGCGGACACCCAGGGGCAGACCCTGCGCTTCGACGTCTACTTCGACGACAAGCGCATCGGCGAGCACGTGTTCGAAATCCAGCGCGACGCCGACGGTCAGCGGGTCACCTCGGAAGCACGCTTCGAATATCGGCTGCTGTTCGTCCCCGTGTACCGCTACCGGCACGAGGCGCAGGAGGTGTGGCGCGACGGCTGCCTGCAGCGGCTCACCTCGGTGACCGACGACAACGGCCGGCGCGTCGAGGTCGCGCGGCTGCCCGACGCGGCCGCGGACTGTCCCGCCAGCTTCGCCTACTGGGACCGTACTCAGCTCGAGCGCGATGCGCTGATCAACGCCCAGACCGGCGAGCCGGTACCGGCACGGCTGGTGGCGCAGGGCGAGGACGCCGTGGACGGCGAGCCGGCGCGGCGCTACCGCCTGGAACTCGACGGCATGCCCGACATCGAGCTCTGGTATCGGGCCGAGGACGGCGCCTGGCTGCGCCTGGAGACCCGTCGCGAGAGCGGCACTCTGACCTATCAGCGGCGGGATGCGGGCACCGGCGGCGGGCCCGTTCTATCCGCCGGCTGACCCTGCGGCTGGCCTACGGGCACGCCGTCAACGCGTCTACCCAGGTCGCCAGCAGCACCACACCTTGAGCATCCACTGCGGCTGACGCGAGCGGCGGCATGCCGTCCGCATCGCGACGGTCGGCCCGTGCCACCAGCACCGACCGAACAGCATCGCCGGGCGCGATGATGCGCGCGTCGACAATGCCCAGGTCGCCGCGCTGCGGCAACGCGTCGCAGGCGCCGGTCTGCTCGAGCCGCGTGGCGTAGCGCAGGTCGAGATCGGTGGGCGTCGGCCCGTTCGGCTGGTGGCACTGGGCGCAGTTGCTGTGCAGGTAGGCGCGCGCCCGGTCGTCGACGCTGGCCGATGCGTCCGCCGGGTCAGCCAGGACCGGGTGCTGATCCAGCGGCTCGGGCACGTCCACACTGAACAGGCCGATGTGGTTGAACACCCGGATCTGGTTGTCGGTGACGCCGCTCGCCGGATAGCGGAAGTCGACGTTCATCTGTGCCGTCTCCAGGCCCAGCACGAAGCCGGCCGCTTCGGTGTGGCAGGCCAGGCAGTCGGTCTGGGAAGGGAAGATCCAGTCCTCGCCGTCGATGTTGCGGGTGGCGCCGCCATCGATGCGGGTGGCCGCCGTGTTCTGGCTGTTCCACTCGTAGCTGTAGCCGACCCACTCGCCGTCCGGGTGGCGCATGAACAGGCGGGTCTCCAGCAGCCGGCCCGCGCGGTCGAAGTCCTTGCGGATCACCGTGCCGGGGGGAAACGCCCAATCGTCATCGGCACCGACGTCGATGGTGGCGCCGTCCGGCAGCCCCAGCCAGCGGTGCTTGCCGGCGCCGTCGGACCAGAACGGGGCCGCCGGCGCGTAGGGCACCAGGCCGGACGACGGCGCCGTGACGTCGGTGGGGTCCACGCAGCCGGTATCGGCCAGGCTCGCCGGCACGTTGTCGGCGGTCACGCCGCCGCTGCCTTCCAGCCGATAGACCCGGCCGGTGCCAATGCCGAGCACCAGCACCTCGCCGTCGTTGCCCTGGGAGAAGGAAGCAATGTTGAACGGCGCATCCACCAGCTCGTCGGCCGCATAGCCACCGCCGGTCTGGCGCAGGGCCCAGACCTGGCCGGTGAGGTAGTCGGCGAACAGGTAGCGGCCGGCGAGGGCGGGCAGGCGGCTGCCGCGATACACGTAGCCGCCGGTCACCGACCGGCCGCCGCCCACGTGCGCGTACTCGTAGACCGGATCGATGAGGCCGCTGGACGGGCAGCCGGCGGTGTTGAAGTCGTGGCTGCCCTCCTTGCAGCGCCAGCCGTAGTTGCCGCCGGGGCCAGTCAGCCGGTTGATCTCTTCCCAGGCGTTCTGCCCCACGTCGGCGACCCAGAAGTCACCGGTGGGGCCATCGAAGCTCAACCGCCAGGGGTTGCGGAACCCGTAGGCGAAGATCTCCGGGCAGGCGGCCGCGTTGGCACCGGGGCCGCACTTCGGGTTGGCGGCCAACGGGTTGCCCGGCGGTATGTCGTAGCCGGGGCTCGGGAACGGCACGTCCACCACGTCCAGCCGCAGCACGTTGCCCAGCAGGTTGGTGGTGTTCTGGGCGTGGTTGTTCGGATCGTTGGCGCCGCCGCCGTCGCCGATGCCGAGGTACAGATTACCGTCGGGGCCGATGGCCAGGTCGCCGCCGTTGTGGTTGGTCTGCGGCTGGTCGACGGTGAGGATCACCTGCTCGGTGTAGCTGGCCGGCAGGGTGGCGTCGTCGGTGATCACCAGCCGCGACAGGCGCGACCGGAAGCCGCCGCTGTCGATGGTGTAGGAGACGAAGATCTCCCTGGTCGCCGGCCAGTCCGGATGGAACACGGCCGACAGCAAGCCGCCTTCGCCGCTGGCGGTGACCGGCAGGTTCAGATAGCGCGTGAGGCTCGCGGCGCTCTGGTTCGCCGCAAAGCGGTCGATGCTGCCGCTGCGGCCGAGCGCGTACCACACCGAGCCGTCGCCGGGCGACTGCATCAGCTTCATGGGCGTAGGCAGGTCCGGCAGCGACGGGAAGGCGTCCTGCAGCGCGTAGCCGGCTGACGCGAACGTGCGCTGCGGCGCCACGCAGGTGGCGTTGGCGGGACGGGCGTCGATGCCCACCGCCGGCGCGGGTGGCGGTGCCGGGGGCGGCGGCGGTGCTGCCGCCGACGACCCGCCGCCCCCGCCGCCGCAGGCGGCGAACGCCACCGCGATCAGCGGCGCCGGCACGCTCTGGACGACAGTCTTTGGCCACTTCAGTCCCGCCATCGCTCACCCCGCATGGACCCGGCACCTCCGGCACAGGGTACCGTCTGCGACCCCGCAGGATTGTGATCGGCGCCCGGGGCTCAGGGGTCGAACAGCACCCCGGGATTGAGAATGCCGTTGGGATCGAGCCGGCTCTTGGCCGCCCGCAGGACCGTCTCGAACAGGTCCGGCCGCTGCTGCTGCCAGCCGGGCCGATGCATGCGGCCCACCGCGTGGTGGTGGGTGACGGTGCCGCCGCCGTCCACCACCGCGGCCATGGCCTCGTCCTTGATGGCCTGCCAGCACTCGTCTTCGGCGCCGTCGGCCACCGGACCCGCAAACGTGTAGTACGGCGCCGGTCCGTCCGGGTAGACGTGGGTGAAGCGGCACGACAGGTGGTAGCCCTCCCCCAGCACCTCGCCCAGCACCCGGCCGACGCGCGCCCGCACCTGGGCGTCGAACTCGGGCCAGCGGTCCCAGGTGATGGCGGTCTCGAAGGTGTCGGTGAGCAGGCCCAGGCCATTGGTGAGGCCGGCGTTGACGCCGATGAAGCTGTCCCGCCAGGCGCCCACCGCCCCTTCGCGCCCGGTGGCTCTGCCCTGGCCGTCATCGATGCGGATGGCGTCGTCGTCGATCCGGCCGCCCGCCTCCCGGGCGATGGCCACCGCCTCACGGATGAACGCGCCCTGGGGCACCCGCGCCGACTCGAAGCCGATGATGAGCAGGCTCTGGGTGCCGTCGAGGCCGGCACTCTGGGCCGCCTCCGCGGCGTCCAGCAGCCGCAGGTTGGCCGGCCACAGCTTGGCCTGGGCGATCTGCCGGGTCGCCTCTGCGCCCGCCGCCCAGTCGGCGAACACCACCCCGGCGCTGGCGCGGAAGGTGGGGCGCGCCTGCAGCCTGAGCCAGCACTCGGTGATGATGCCGAGGATGCCCTCGGAGCCCATCACCAGCCGGTCGGGGCTCGGCCCGGCACCGCTGCCGGGTAGGCGCCGCGACTGCCACCAGCCCGCCGGCGACAGCATGCGGATGCTTTCCACGAAGTCGTCGATGTGGGTGTGGTTGGTGGCGTAGTGGCCGCCGGAGCGGGTGGCGACCCAGCCGCCGACGGTGGACCACGGAAAGCTCTGGGGGTAGTGGCGCAGGGTCAGGCCCCTGGGCCGCAGCGCGTCTTCCAGATCGGGCCCCAGCACGCCGGCCTGCACCCGGGCGGCCCGGGACACCTCGTCGATCTCGAGCACCCGATGAAAGTGATCCATGTCGACCACCACGGCCGCCGGCGCCTGCTCCGGCACCCGCAGGCCCCAGACCACGGTGGTGGCGCCGCCGTAGGGAATCACCGCGTAGCCGTGGCCGTCGCACCAGGCCAGGGTCGCCTCCAGCTCGGCGTCGTCCCGGGGGTGGGCCACCGCGTCCGGCGGGTTCGGAAAGCGGCCGCGCAGACCGGCCAGCCGCTCCAGCGGATGGCCGCCGTGGGTATGCAGCAGCCGCTCGTCGTGATCGATGCCGACCCAGCCGGCGAGCCGCGACGGCACCTCGAGTCGCGGCTTGCGGATGGCGATGTCGGCCAGCCGCGGCACCGGCGGCGGCGCCACCTCGCGGCCGAGGCGCTTGGAGATGCTGGCCGCCGCCTTGCGGCGGTCGGCCTCGGAAGGCTCGTCGGACCGGTAGCCCCAGGTCCAGAAGCTGCGCGGCTGCTGCCACTTGCCACCGTGCGCGGTCATGGTCGGCCTCCTGTCAGCGGTTACCCGTCACCGATCTCCGGTCGCTGCTGCCGGCCGCAGATCGGCGGGCGGCGCCCGGCGCGGCCGGGTCGCCTGCTCGTAATCGTACGCCAGGGCGAGCAGGGCCGCCTCGCCCCACGGCACGCCCAGCAGCTCCAGGCCGGCAGGCAGGCCGCGGGGCGTGAACCCGGCGGGTACCACCACCGCGGGCAGCCCGGTGTTGGCGGACAGCAGGCAGTTGCTGCCGGGCTGGCTCTGGCCGATGCGGGCCGGGTCGCGGCGCACCGCCGGATAGGCCAGGGCATCAAGCCGCTCCTTCGCCATCAGCGCCAGCAGACGGCGGCGCGCCTCGTCGCGGTGGGCCAGCTCCGCCAGGTAGTCGCGGCGGCTGCCGGCCGCCATGGCTTCCGACGCCCGCAGCGACGCATCGACTTCGGGATGATGCACCCCGGCCGCGAGAATCTCCGCCAGCGAGCCCACCGGCGCGTTGGCCTGATCGCGCAGGTAGGCGTTGATGTCCTGCTTGAAGTCGTAGACCAGCACGAAGAAGCCGCTCAGACGCGATTCCAGGGTCGGCCACAGCTCGGGCATGGAGACCCGCACGATGGTGGCCCCCAGCGCCTGCATGCGGTTGACGGCCTCGCCCACCACCGCGGCCACCGGACCGTCCTCCGGTTCCACCAGCAGCGCCTCCTCCAGCAGGCCGATGCGGGCACCGCGCAGGGCGCCGGGCGCCAGGCCCTCCAGATAGCTATCGGGGCGGCGGCGATAGCCGTCGGCCGTCTGCGGATCGGCCTCGTCCACCGCGGCCAGCACATCGAGCAGCAGCGCCGCGTCCACCACCGAGCGGGTGAGCGGCCCGGCGATGTCCTGAGTGTGCGACAGCGGCACGATGCCGCGGCGGCTGATCAGGCCCTGGGTGGCGCGCACGCCCACCAGATTGGTGAACGCCGCGGGAATGCGCACCGAACCGCAGGTGTCGGTGCCGAGGCCGGCCGCCGCCAGGTTGGCGGTCACCGCCGCCGCGCTGCCGCCGCTGGAACCGCCCGGGGTGCGCCGCAGGTCGTAGGGATTGCGCACGCTGCCGAACGCCGAGCCGACGCTGGTGATGCCGTAGGCGAACTCGTGCATGTTGGTCTTGGCGAGGATGATGGCGCCGGCCTCCCGCAGCCGCCGCACCACGAACGCGTCGCGCTCGGGCTGAAACCCGGCCAGCGCCGCCGACCCGGCGGTGGTGGGCATGCCGCGGGTCTCGAAGTTGTCCTTCACCACCACCGGAATGCCGTGCAGGGGGCCGCGAACGCGGCCTTCGGCCCGTTCCAGGTCGAGAATGGCCGCCCGCTGCCGCGCGTTGGGATTGATCGCGGCAATGGCGTTGAGCGCCGGCCCGGCGTCATCGAGGGCCTCGATGCGCGCCAGATAGTAGTCCACCAGGGCCACCGCGGTGATGCGACCCGAGCCCATGGCCACCTGCAGCTCCGGCAGGGTGGCCTCCAGCGGATCGAAGTCGGCGGGTACCGGGGCGGCCCAGGTCGCCCCCGGCAGCACGGCCAGCGCCAGCAGCACCAGACGGCGGCAGCGCGGGCGAAACGAGGCGGGCATGTTCAAGCATTCTCCCTGAAAGACGGATCCCGGGCCGGCGGCGGTCGGGGCCGCCCGGCCCTCGCAGCGCGCAGTCTACTCGTTCGACCGGCCGCGCCGCGACTCGTGCAGGGCTCTGTGCTGGGTCATCAGGCCGTCACCGATGCCGGGGATGGCGCGGCCCTCGGAGCTTGCCGGCGGGTCGATGTCGAGCAGTCGCGCGACGGTGGCGGCGAGGTCGATCTGCTGCACCTCCGGGAGCACCAGATCGGCGGTCACGCCCCGCCCCATGGCGAGGAAGATGCCGGCCATGTCCGGATGCCGCGGCTCGTAGCCGTGGCCGCCCACGGCCATGCCGAGGCGCACCTGCAGCGAGCGCGCCAGCCCGGCCACGCCTGCCGGCCAGGACAGCACGTACGGCGGGTCCACCACCAGCGTCAGATCGCCGCTGCGGGTGGGATGCTGCAGATGCCAGTGGGGCGGGAGCGCGCCGCGCCGGTAGGCCCGCACCGGTCCCAGATCCGCCAGCGCAGCCGCAGCCGCCTCCGCCTGCTGCGGATCGTCGAGATAGACCTGAGCCACCGCGGTGCCGGTGATGCGGGCGCCGATGCCGGCCGCCGCCAGCGCCGCGCCCGGATCCAGCGGCCGACTCACCGCGGTCATGCCATGGTCGCTCACCACCACGAGCGTCGTCTGCGGCCAGGCACCCAGGGCGTCGATGCCGGCCAGCAGGCGCTGCAGCTGTGCATCCTGCGCCCGCAGGGCGGAGAACACGGCGCCGCTGTCGGGGCCGCGATCGTGGCCCTCGCCGTCGGTGCCGGCCCAGTAGCTCATGATCAGCCCGGGGCGCTGCGCCGGCGGCAGCGCCAGCCAGGCGAGAATGCGGTCCACCTTGTCGGCCTCGGGCCGGCCGCCGTCGAAGGGGGCTTCGCGGAACCGGGTGCCGCGGCCGCGCCAGTCGGTTTCGGAACCCACCCAGAAGTAGGTGGCCGCCGGCACGCCCTGCCGCTCCGCCGCGATCCACAACGGCTCGGCTTCGATCCAGTTGGCGTCCGCGCTCTTGTCGTAGCGGTCCTGGCCGCGCGGCCGGGTGCGGTCGATGAACTGGTTGTCGAGGATGCCGTGGCGTCCGGGATAGGCGCCGGTGGCGAGCGAGACGTGAGTCGGAAAGGTATTGGAGGGGAACACGGGGATCAGCCGCCCGGCGCGCACGCCCTCCCCCCGCGCCATGCGGGCAAGCCCGGGCAGCTCGACCCGGTCGGGATGATCGTGACGCACCCCGTCCCAGGACAGCACCACCACCGTCGGCATGGCGGCCGGCGAGGCAGCGGCAGCGGCCGCTGCCGTGGACCATGGCAGGCAGGTCAGCAGCAGCCAAAGCAGGCGCCGGCTCATGACGGCCGCCCGCCCTGCTGCAGCAGCGCGCGCAGCTCGCCGAGCACGGGCATGGCGGCCATGGCATCGGCGTCCAGGCGGTCCCAGTCGATGCCGGTGGGCGCCGGCGGCGGGTCGGCCACCCGCAGCGTGCGGGTCGGGGTGCAGATCAGGGCCAGCGGCAGATCGACCGCGTCCACCGGAAAGCCGGCCACCACCTGCACGTCGTGCACGGTGGTAGCCACGGGCACGGCATCGAACCCGAGCTCGCGCAGGATGGCGAACTCCAGGTCGCTGTAGCCGGCGCCCTTGCCGGCGCGGCGGCCGCCGGTGGTGACCGCCGCGCAGCCGGTGACGATGGCATCCAGCGGTTCGAGCTCGGTCAGCGCCACCGGCCGCGACCAGCGGTCCATGGTGGCCAGGGCGGCCGCTGCCGCAAACGCCTCGGCGGGAATGCGCGCCGGGTCGAGCAGGTGGAAGCCGCCGGCCAGCCGCGGGGTCGGCACGTAGACGCGGATGCCGCGCCGCAGCGCCAGCTCGCGGACGTGCCGCTGCGGCGAATCGGGGTTGACCTTGATGGCGCGGGCATCGCGCCACGGCGCCTCGTCGAGCAGCCGCGCAGCGGCCGCCTCGGCGCCGGCGAAGTTCGGAATGCGGCCGTGGGGCGGGAACGGGAAGCGCGCCAGGCCCCGGGCCTGCAGGGCGTCCCACACCCACTGCCGCGCCTCGGCCTTGCTCTCGAACTCGTCGCTCACGTCCAGCGCCCATACGCTGCCTGCAGAGGTCGACAGTGTAGCCGTGACGCCTGCCGATCCCCATGGCGAAGTACACTAGCGCGATGACCAGCACGAGCCCCAGGCCCAGCCAGATTCTCATCCGCTACCCGGCGCTCGGCTTTCCGCTCTACCGGCGCTACTGGCTGGCGTCGTTCGCGTCGGTGGGGGCCACCCAGCTCATCACCCTCGGCCAGGGCTGGCTGGTATTCGAACTGTCCGGGTCGGCGTTCGCGCTCGGCGTGCTGGGCGCGGCGGCCGCGCTGCCGAACATCGTCATGACCTTCGCCGGCGGTGTGATCGCCGACCGCTTCGACAAGCGCCACGTGCTGATGAGCACGTCGCTGTTCCTGACCGTGCTGCTCGCCACCCTGGCCTGGCTCGACCTGTCCGGCCGGGTGGCGGTGTGGCACGTGCTTACCGTGGCAGCCCTGTTCTCGCTCACCACCGGCCTCGACTGGCCGGTGCGGGTGTCGCTGTATCCGCAGCTCGTCGACCGCTCCGCGTTCATGAGCGCGGTGGCCCTGAACTCCTTCATCTGGCAGGCGACCCGCATGGCGATTCCGGCCGCCGGCGGGCTGCTGATCGCCGCCACCGACACCTGGCTGGTGTTCGCGCTCGGTGCCGTTGGCTTCTTTGTCATGTTCCTGGTGATTCGCAGCATACCGATCCGTCCGGTGGCGCCGGCCACCGAGTCGCCCTGGCAGCAGGTGCGCGAGGGCGTGGCCTTCATCTGGCATCAGCAGCTCTTCCGCTGGCTGATCCTGGCCACGTTCGTGGGCATGTTTTTCGGCCAGTCGTACAACCAGATCATGCCCGTGTTCGCCGACCTGCTCGACTCCGGCGAGACCGGCTTCGGCTATCTGCTGAGCGCCGGCGGCGTCGGCTCGGTGACGGGCACGCTGCTGATGGGCGGCATCCAGCGCTTCCGCCGGCTCGGCCAGCTCATGCTCGGCGGCGCCGCCGCGGCGGCCGTGCTGGCCATAGCCTTCGCCAGCCTGGCGGCCGCCGGCGCCTTCGTGCCGGCGCTGCTGGCCGTGTTCGCCGCCGCCGTGTTCGCCTCGACCTTCATGATCAGCTCGATGACCGTGCTGCAGCTCTCGGTGCCGGACCGGCTGCGCGGCCGGGTGATGGGCATTCACAGCATGGGTTTCAGCCTGATGCCGCTCGGCGGCCTGCTGCTCGGCGCCCTGGCCGAGCGCTTCGGCGCGGCGCCAGCGGTATGGCTGGCCTGCGGCATCTACCTGGCCGTACTCGCCGCCATCGCGGTGCGCAAGCCGCTGATCCGCGGTTTGAACGGCCAGGAGATCAGCGAGGCCCACGCCAGGGAGGCAACGGCATGATGGACGCGGGCAAGTGGCTGGTGATCGGCGGCATCGCGCTGGTGGTGATCGGCCTGCTGGTGCAGACCGGCGCCTTCGGCTGGTTCGGCCGGCTGCCGGGCGACATCCGCATCGAGCGGCCCGGATCCCGGTTCTACTTCCCGATCACGTCGATGGTGATCGTCTCGGTGGTGCTGTCGCTGCTGCTGAACGTGCTGCGGCGCCTGTTCTGACGCGCCGGTCAGCCCCGGGCGCTGCGCAGCTGCTGCTCGCGGGCGAGCTCGAGCTGCTGCTCCATGGCCTGCAGCGCCCGAGCCTGCAGCGCACGCTCGCGGCTGAGCTCCTCGACCCGGCGCTCGGCCGTGGCCAGCGCCTGTGCCGCTTCCGCCAGGCGGTCGCGCAGGGCGGCCGTCTCCGCCTCGGCCTGCTTGAGGCGCTGACCTTCATCCTGCTCGGCCCGCTGCCGGGACCGATCCTGCGCCAAGGCCTGCTCGTGCAGAGCCGCCAGCTCCGCATTGGCGGCATCGCGGCTCGCCAGCGCCTGCTCGAGCACCTCGTCGCGCTCGCAGAGCGCCCGGTCGAGGACGTCTTCGCGTTCCGCCAGGGTGCGCTCGAGCGCCTGCAGCCGCTCGTCGCGCTCGCGCAGCGCCGCTTCCAGCACCGGGGCGCGATCGCCGCCGGACAGCACCCGCCGCTCCAGCGCCTCGATCTCGGCTGCGGCGTCGCGATGACGCCACAGCCAGCCGGCGCCGATGCCGAGCGCCAGCGCCGCCGCCAGATAGACGAAGATCTCGAGCAGCAGATAAATCATGCACCGGCTCCCATGACGCGCAGCTCCAGACGGCGGTTGGCGGCGCGCCCGCTCTCGGTGCCGTTGTCCGCCAGCGGCTGCGCCTCGCCATAGCCCACCGCCTGCAGCCGGTCGGCGTCGACGCCGGCGAACACCAGGTGCCGCATGACCAGATCGGCCCGACGCTGGCTCAGCGTCAGGTTGACCGCAGCGCTGCCGCGATCGTCGGTGTGGTTGGCGATCTCGAACGCCGCATCGCACTCGTTCAGCGCGCCGGCCAGCGCGTTGAGCACGGCCACGCTCGAATCGAGGGGCTCGGCCCGTCCGGGCCGGAACAGCACCGGGCTGGCGCGCAGGATCGCGTCCACCCGATGCTGGCAGGCGCCGGCAGCGCCCACCACGCGAATCCGATTGGTGACAGCGGCGACGCCGCGTACCGCAGCGGCCCGATCGCCCGCACGCTGGCGGGCCGCATCGTCGGCGGCGGCCCCGCTCACCAGCAGTTGCCGCCCACGGGCCTCGACGGCATGCCAGTACAGGGGCTCGGACGCCAGCGCCTCCGCGCTCGCGGCACCCACCGCCGCCTGAATGGCGCCGGCCTTGACGAACAGGCAGACGAACAGCAGCCCAAGGAACAGGGCGCCGGTACCGGTGATGATTTCGAAGCGGGAGAACTGCAGATCCATAGCGACGTCGGCCCAGGTCGTGGGGTCCCGGAGACGGACCAGTATGGCGGCGGCCACGCGGCCGGCGCGTTAACCAAGTCTCATCCCCGCCCGATGTAGATCAGTATAGACAGCCCTCACCGGGCCGGCGGCTCGACGCGGCCGAGATCGAGACCGTGACGGCGGGCGAACTCGCCGGGTGCCTGCCCCGGCGGGCGGCCGGCCCTGGCCAGGGTGGCCAGCGCGGCGAAGGCGATCCAGGCCGCCGACACCTCGAAGTAGTCGCGCAGCTCCGGACGGCCTTCGGAAAGTCCGAAGCCGTCGGTACCGAGCACGGCATACGGGCCGGGCACCCAGCGGCTGATGCTCATCGGCAGCGCCTTCATGTAGTCGCTGGCCGCCACGAACACGCCGTCTTCGCCGTCCAGCAGCCGGGTCACCAGCGGCGCGACGTCGGCGGCGGCATCGTCGCCGGTGGCCAGCAGCGCCCGCCGCTCCGCCGCCTGGCCCTCCCGGGCCAGCTCGGTGTAGCTGGTCACGCTCCAGACGTTGACCCGATGGCCGAGCGCCTCCAGCAGGTCCACCGCCGCGAGCACCTCGGTCATGATGGCGCCGCTGCCGAGCAGCTGCACGTCGGCGCCGTCGGCGCTGCGGAAGCAGTACATGCCGGCCAGCACGCCGGCCTCGATGCCGTCGCCGTCGGGCAGGGGCGGCTGCGGGTAGTTCTGATTGGTCACCGTCAGGTAGTAGAACTCGTCCCGCTGCTCGACGTACATGCGGCGGATGCCCTCGCGGACGATGACGGCGATCTCGCAGGCGAACGCCGGGTCGTAGCTCTTCAGGTTCGGCACCGCCGACGCCAGCAGGTGGGAGTGGCCGTCCTGATGCTGCACCCCCTCGCCGTTCAGCGTGGTGCGCCCCGACGTGCCGCCGAGCAGGAAGCCCTTGCACATCATGTCGCCGCAGGCCCAGATCATGTCGCCCACCCGCTGGAAGCCGAAGATGGAGTAGAAGATGTAGAAGGGGATCATGGGCAGGCCGTAGTTGGCGTAGGCCGTGCCCGCGGCCATGAACGAGGCCATGGCACCGGTCTCGCAGATGCCCTCCTGGAGGATCTGGCCGTCCTCGGCTTCCCGGTACGGGGCGATGGTGCCGGCATCCACCGGCCGGTAGCGCTGCCCCGCCGGCGAGTAGATGCCGGCCTGGGGAAACAGCCCGTCCATGCCGAAGGTGCGCGCCTCGTCCGGCACGATGGGCACCACGTAGCGGCCGACGGCCGGATCACGCAGCAGCCGGGAGAGCATGCGCACCACGGCCATGGTGGTGGAGATCTCGCGCTTCGACCCGCCGAGCATGTCCTTGAACAGCTCGCGCGGCGGCGGCTCCAGCGGCTTGAACCGCACCTCGCGGCTCGGCAGGTAGCCGCCCAGGGCCTGGCGCCGCGCCTGCAGGTAGCGCAGCTCTTCGCCGTCGTCGGCCGGACGGTAGAACTCGGCCCGGGACACCGCCTCCGCCGACAGCGGTATGCCCAGCCGCTTGGCCAGGTCGCGGCGCTCGTCCGGGTTCAGATCCTTCTTCTGGTGGACCGTGTTGCTGCCCTCGGCGCCGGGACCGAGGCCGTCGCCCTTGACGGTCTTCAACAGGATGACGCACGGCTTGCCGGCGACGCCGGCGGCGTGATGGAAGGCGGCGTAGATCTTCTTGTGATCATGACCGCCGCGCTTGATGGAGCGGATCTCCTCGTCGGTGAGCGACTGCATGAGCCGGCGCAGCTCGGGCGTCTTCTCCACCCAATGCTCACGCACCACGTCGCCCGAAGAGACCGTGTACATCTGATAGTCGCCGTCCACCGCCTGCTCCATGCGCTGCTGCAGCAGGCCGTGCTCGTCGCGGTCGAGGATCGGATCCCAGCCGCTGCCCCAGATCACCTTGATGACGTGCCAGTCGGCGCCGCGGAACGAGCGCTCCAGCTCCTGGATGATCTTGCCGTTGCCGCGCACCGGGCCGTCGAGGCGCTGCAGGTTGCAGTTCACCACCAGCACCAGGTTGTCCAGACGCTCACGGCTGGCGATGTTGATGGTGCCGAGCACCTCCGGCTCGTCGGCCTCACCGTCGCCGATGAAGGTCCAGATCTTGCCGCCGTTCTTCGGCTTCAGGCCACGGCTCTCGAGATACTTGGCGAAGCGCGCCTGATAGATGGCGGACGGCGTCGACAGCCCCATGCTGGCAGTGGGCATCTGCCAGAACGTGGGCAGGCGCCGCGGGTGCGGGTAGGACGGCAGCCCGCCCCCCTCGGCCAGCTCGCGGCGGAAGTTGCCGATCTGGGTCTCGGAGAGCCGGCCCTCGAGGAAGGCGCGGGCGTACACGCCCGGGGCGCTGTGAGCCTGCACGTGCACCTGGTCGCCGCCGTAGTCGTCGCTGCGGGCGCGGAAGCAATGGTTGAAGCCCACCTCCAGCATCGTCGCTGCCGACAGGTAGGTGGCGATGTGGCCGCCGACGCCGGAGCCGCTGTCGTACGCCTGCAGCACCATGGCCACCGCGTTCCAGCGGATGATGTTGCCGATGCGGGTCTCGAGCTCGATGTCGCCCGGGTAGGTCGGCTGGTCCTCGAGGTCGATGGTGTTTTTGTACGGCGTGTTCAGCGCCGCCTCGGTGAGCACCAGGCCGCGATGTGACAGGTGAGCCTGCAGCCGGGTCAGCAGAGCGCGCACCTGATCCGGGCCCCGGTGGCGCAGCACGTCATCCAGGGCGTCGACCCATTCCTGCTGTTCGTCCTGCCAGTCGTCGGATCTGGCGTCGCCGGGATCCTGCCATCGTGCCGCCATGCCCGTGGGTCCTCCACCCTGCACAGATTCGCCGGCGACAGTGTAGCGTCTCAGTGGTCGCGGGACATTCTGATAGACTGCGGCGTCACGGTACTTCAGCTCCGGGGGGAGAATGCACACATTGCAACGAGTCTTGCTGGTGGGCCTGCTGGCCGGGATCACCGCCTGTTCCGACGACCGGGGCGCTGGGTCCGAGCAGACGACCACGGCTGACGCGCCGGCCACCGCGGCCGGCGGCGACGCGCAGGCGGAACGCCTCCGCGCCGCTACCGCCAGCATCGACGGCGCCCGCATCGCCGCCGCCGACCGCGAGCCCGGCAACTGGCTGGCGCACGGCCGCACCTACGACGAGCAGCGCTACAGCCCACTGAAGTCCATCAACGCCGGCAACGTCGCCGAGCTGGGCCTCGCCTGGCACTGGGACACGGGCACCACCCGCGGCCTCGAGTCGACGCCGCTGGTGGCGGATGGGGTGATGTTCAACAGCGGCGCCTGGTCGGTGGTGTGGGCCCATGACGCCCGCACCGGCGAGCTGCTGTGGAGCTACGATCCGCAGGTGCCCCGGGAGTGGGCGCGCAACGCCTGCTGCGACGTGGTGAATCGCGGCGTGGCGCTGTGGCAGGGCAAGGTCTACGTCGGCACCCTGGACGGCCGCCTGGTGGCGCTGGACGCGGGCACCGGCGAGCCGGTGTGGGAGGTGCTCACCATCGATCGCGAGCGGCCGTACACCATCACCGGCGCGCCGCGCATCGTCAAGGGCAAGGTGGTGATCGGCAACGGCGGCGCCGAGTACGGCGTGCGCGGCTACGTCACCGCCTACGACACCGAGACCGGCGAGCAGGCATGGCGCTTCTACACCGTGCCCGGCGACCCGGCGAAGCCGTTCGAGGGCGAGCACCTGGAGAAGGCAGCGGGCACCTGGCGGGGCGGGCGCTGGTGGGAGGTCGGCGGCGGCGGCACCGTGTGGGACTCCATGGCCTACGACCCCGAGCTCGACCTGCTCTACCTGGGCGTCGGCAACGGCTCGCCGTGGAACCGCTACATCCGCTCCCCCGGCGGCGGAGACAATCTGTACCTGTCGTCCATCGTCGCGGTCGACCCGGACGACGGCCGCATGGTGTGGCATTACCAGACCACGCCCGGCGACACCTGGGACTACACCGCCACCCAGCACATGATTCTCGCCGACCTGACCATCGACGGCGCCGTGCGCAAGGTGATCATGCAGGCGCCGAAGAACGGATTCTTCTACGTCATCGATCGCACCAATGGTGAGTTCATCTCGGCGGAGGCCTACGTGCCCGTGAACTGGGCCACCCACATCGACCCGGAGACGGGCCGGCCGGTGGAAAACCCCGACGCCCACTACGCCAACGAGCCGCGGCTGATCCGGCCGGCACCCTATGGTGGCCACAACTGGCATCCCATGGCGTACAACGCCGACACCGGATACGTCTACATCCCCGCGCTCGACATTCCGTTCAGCTTCGCGCAGGACAACGCCTTCCGGCACAATCCGGGTGAGTGGAACACGGGCGTCGACCTGGCGCAGACCATCCCCCCGAAAGACCCCGACGTCATGGTGGACGCCCTCAGTCAGGTGAAGGGGCACCTGTCGGCGTGGGATCCGGTCACCCAGCAGGAGGTGTGGCGGGTGCAGCACGACACGTCGTGGAACGGCGGGCTGGTGTCCACCGCCGGCAACCTGGTGTTCCAGGGCCGGGCCGACGGTCATTTCGCCGCCTATGCCGCCGACACCGGCGCGCTGCTGTGGGAGTTCCCCACCCACGAAGGCATCATCGCCGCGCCCATCACCTACAGCATCGACGGCGAGCAGTACGTGAGCGTGGTGGCCGGCTGGGGCGGCGCCTTTGCGCTCGCCTCCGGCGTGCCGCGCCATCGCGGCAACATGCTGAGCGAGGGCCGCATCCTCACCTTCAAGCTGGGCGGCACCGCGGCGCTGCCCGCGCCCAACGTGAGCTTCCTCGAGATTCCCGAGCCGCCGACGGTGCCGAGCACGCCGGACCAGGTCGCCAAGGGCGAAGTCGTGTATCACACCTACTGCGCCACCTGTCACGGCCCCGGCGCGGTGAGCAGCGGCGGCGGCACAGCCGACCTGCGCTACGCGAGCGCCGACGTGCACGCGAGCTGGGACGCCATCGTTCGCCAGGGCGCCTTCGTCGGCAAGGGCATGCCCGCCTTCGACCAGGCGATGACGGAAGCCGACGCCCTGGCGGTGCAGGCCTACGTCATCGACCAGGCAAAGAACTCCATCGCGCTGTGCGCGAGCGAGTATCGGAAGAACTACCCGGAGGTGGTGGGTTCGGCCTGCGTGCGCGCCCGGTAGCGGCGCGCCGGCGGGCCGCGGTCAGAGCCTAAGCGACTGCGGCCTGTCGGGGCGTCATCTCCAGGGTCACGGCGATGGGGCGGTGGTCCGACAGCCGGCAGTCGAGCACCTCGTAGTCGCGCATGACCAGGGTCGGGCTCACCAGCACGTGATCGAGCGCCAGCAGCGGCCGCCAGGCCGGATACGTGGGCAGCACCTGGCCCACCGGACGCAGATCGGTTTCCGCCAGCGGCGAGTTGAACAGCAGCTTCGACAGATGACTGTTCATGTCACCCATGATTAGCACGTTCGGCTCGCCGTCGATCAGGCGCTTCACGTACTCGAGCTGCATATGCCTCGAGCGCTCGCCCAGCGACAGGTGCAGAAGCACCACCAGCACGCTGGTGTCGCCGTAAGGCAGCCGGGCGACGATGGCGCCGCGGCCGGGAATCGCGCCCGGCAGCTTGTGATCCTGCATCTCCATGGGCGACACCCGGCTCAGCAGGCCGTTGCCGTGCTGGGCCAGCGGCCCCAGGTCGCGGTTGAGCTGGGTGTACCAGTACGGAAAGCGGGCGCGCTCGGCGATGTACTGCACCTGGTTGACGTAGCTGCTGCGCAGGCTGCCGCTGTCGATCTCCTGCAGCGCCACCACGTCGTATCCCTGCACCACCTCGGCGATGCGCTGCAGGTTCACGGTGCGCCCCTGGTGGGGCAGAACGTGCTTCCAGCCGCGGGTGAAATAGTGCCGGTAGCGGGCCGTGGAGATGCCCACCTGGATGTTGAAGGACAGGAAGCGCAACGGCCGCACACCATCGTGCAGCGCGTCTTCAGAGGCGTGACGGGTGGCGGCGGCGGTGGCGACAACCGATCGCGGCTCACCCCGGCGGGCCCATGCCAGCATGGCCGACTGCTCCAGGGATCTGGCCAGCAGTCTAACGGCGTCGCTGGCCCGGTTCTGCGCACTGTCTGGCAGTTTGCTCACCGGCGGCGGCTCGGGTGTACGGGTCATGAGCCGTCGGCACCCTGGGCCGCGGCGGCGGCGCGCTGCGCCACCAGGTGATCGACCACGCGCAGCATGGCGCCGTTGCCGCCGGCCATGCGCGCGTCGATGCGGAACATGCCATCGACGATGAGCGTCGGCGTGCCGGTCAGGCGATAGGCCCGGCCCCGGGCATCCGCCTGCTGCACCCGGCTGCGAACGCTGAACGAGCGATAGACCTGATCGAAGCGATCCTTGGCGATGCCGGCCTCGGCCTCGAACAGCTCGGCCATGCGCTCCGGATCGGCCAGGTTCACGCCCCGATCGTGAATGGCGCTGAAGATCGGTCCATGCACGCGCCCGGTGACCTCGAGCGCTTCGGCGGTGAAGTACGCCTGCGCCAGCGCCTGCCAGGTGGGATTGAAGGTGGCCGGCAGGCGATGGAAGTCGACGTGGTCCGGCGCTGCCTCGGCCCACTGCTCCACCAGCGGCTGGAAGTTCTTGCAGTGCACGCAGGCGTAGGAGAAGACCTCGACCACCTCGACCTTCGCGGGGTCGCGCGTTTCCACGGGAATGGGCAGGCGCTCGTAGTGAACGCCTTCCTGGAACTCCGGCTCGGCGGCGGCGGCAGGCAGCGCCAGCCACATGGCGGCGAGCAGCAGTCCCAGCGATCCGAACTTGTGCATGACTACCTCGTCGTCTCCCTGAAGTCCCCGTCCGGGCGGGGTGATCCCCGATCTCGAACCTGGGAGAAGTTTAGACCAGCCGCGTCACGGAGCCGTGAACGCTGTACCGGCCGACCCTGATTGGACCGCATCCGCTGCCGATCGTGCCGACGGCTCCGGGATTGGCCTCAGTGCAGGCCCTGAATGTAGTCGGCCAGCGCCGCGATCTCGGTGTCGGTCAGCCGCCCGGCGATGCTGCGCATCATCCGTCCGTAGGACTCGTCGGTGACCCGCTCGCCCTCCCGGTAGGCGGTGAGCTGGGCGATGGTGTACGCGGGCGGCTGACCGCCGACCGCGGGGAACCCGGCAGGCGCATTGCCATCGCCGGAAGGCGCGTGGCAGGCGATGCAGGCAGCGACGCCCTTGTCGAGGATGCCACCGCGGTAGATGCGCTCGGCCATCGCCAGCGTCTCGTCGCTGCCCTGAGCTTCGCGCACCTTGTCCGGCAGCGATGCGTAGTAGGCGGCCATGTCGGCCAGGTCCTGCGCCGACTTACCGTTGAGCTGCCCGGCCATCAGCGGGATCATCCGCTCGTTGCTCTGAATCATCTCGAGCTGCCGCAGCAGGTACTTCTCATTCTGACCGGCCAGCACCGGATAGCTGGGGTCGATGGGCGACGCGCCGTCCTGGCCGTGGCAGGCGGCACAGGCTGCCGTCTGCGCCTTTCCGGCCTCCGGGTCACCTGCCGAATGGGCAAGCGGCGCGAGGAACGCTGCAAACAGCACCAGCATTCTGAGCGGCAAACGGGCCATGGACATCTCTTCCATCAATCCGAATTACGAAGGCGCGGAATTATATACTAAGTGCCCCACAGGCACAGGCCGCAGGCGACATGCCAGACCCGACCGAACGCGACGTCGCCCACGACAAGGGCACCGCGGACGCCCGCATGGAGGTGCGCTTTCTGACCAGCGCGCCGGACCTGAAACGCTGCCCGCCGCCGGACCGGCCCGAGGTGGCGGTGGCCGGCCGCTCCAACGCCGGCAAGTCGAGCGTGCTGAACCGCCTCACCGGCAGCCGCCAGACCGCCAAGGTGAGCAAGACGCCGGGCCGGACCCAGCTCATGAACTTCTTCGAGGTGGACCGGGTGGGCAGCTCGCCGGCCCGAGGGCGCCTAGTGGATCTGCCGGGCTACGGCTTCGCCAAGGCCAACCGGGAGGCCCAGGCTCGCTGGCAGGCGGCCGTGAACCGGTTCCTCTCCGAGCGCTCGTCGCTGGCCGCCGTGGTCCTGGTCATGGACATCCGTCATCCCATGCAGCCCTACGACCTCGAGCTCATCGACTGGGCGACGGCCTCCGAGCTGCCGCTGCTGGTGCTGCTCAACAAAGCGGACAAGCTCAAGTACGGGGCCCAGCAGGCGACGCTTGCCCAGGTGCGTCGACAGCTGGCCGAACGGCCCCTCGCCCGGGTGGTCACCTTTTCGGCGCTGAGGGGGCTGAACACCGACCTGGTGCTGGGAATGCTGGCCGAGTGGCTGACGGGGGCACCGGAGGCGAACGCCACCGAGTGACGCCCCCCGGTCAGTGGGCTTCGTCCCAGTTGGCGCCGACGCCGGTGTCGACCACCAGCGGCACATCGAGGCTGGCGGCCGCCACCATGCGCTCGCGGACGCCGTCTACCAGCGCGTCGACGTCGGACGCGCCGACCTCGAACACCAGCTCGTCGTGCACCTGCATGATCAGCAGCACGTCCAGACCGGAATCGGGCAGCCACTCATCCACGGCGATCATGGCCCGCTTGATGATGTCGGCAGCGGTGCCCTGCATGGGGGCGTTGATGGCCGTGCGCTCCGCCGCCTGACGGCGCGCCTGGTTGCGGGCATTGATCTCCGGCAGGTACAGACGGCGGCCGTACACCGTCTCGACGAAGCCCTGGTCGTGGGCCAGCTTGCGTGTGGCCTCCATGTATGCGCGCACTCCGGGGTAGCGGTCGAAGTAGCGGTCGATGTACTCCTGGGCCAGGGTGCGTGAGATGCCGAGCTGGCGGCCCAGGCCGAACGCCGACATGCCGTAGATCAGGCCGAAGTTGATGGCCTTGGCGCTGCGCCGCTGCTCGTCGCTGACGTCGCCCAGCTCGGCGCCGAACACCTCTGCGGCGGTGGCGCGATGGATGTCCCGTTCGGCGGCGAACGCAGCACGCAGCCCTTCGTCGCCGGACAGATGGGCCATGATCCTGAGCTCGATCTGCGAGTAATCGGCGGCGACGATGCGCCGGCCGGGCGGCGCGATGAAGGCCTGGCGGATGCGCCGGCCCTCGGCGTGGCGCACGGGAATGTTCTGCAGGTTGGGGTCGGATGACGACAGCCGGCCCGTGGCGGTGATGGCCTGGTGATAGGACGTGTGGATGCGCCCGGTCTCCGGGTTGATCTGGGCGGGCAGCTTGTCCGTGTAGGTGGATTTCAGCTTGGCGAGGATGCGGTACTCCATGATCAGCCGCGGCAGCTCGTACTCCTGCGCCAGGTCCTGCAGCACCTGCTCGGCCGTGGACGGCTGCCCCTTGGGCGTCTTCTTCAGCACCGGCAGCGACAGCTTGTCGTAGAGCACGGCCTGAAGCTGCTTCGGCGAGTCGAGGTTGAACTCCTCACCGGCCACGGACCAGGCCTGCTCCGTGAGCTCGCGCATGCGCTCCGCCAGCTCGCCGCTGTAGCGGCCCAGGGCCTCGCCATCCACCAGCGTGCCGTGGCGCTCCATGCGCGACAGCACCGGAATCAGCGGCATCTCGATGTCGCGGTACACGGCCACCAGCGACGGCTCGGCCTCGAGCGCGGGCCACAGCGCCTGGTGCAGCCTGAGTGCCACGTCGGCGTCTTCCGATGCGTACTCGGCCGCCCGGGCCACCGGCACCTGGGCGAAGCCGATCTGCTTCGCGCCCTTCCCGGCCACGTCTTCGTAGTGAATGGTGTCGATGCCCAGGTTACGTTTGGCCAGGTCGTCCAGGTTGTGGCGACCGGCGACGCTGTTCAGCACGTACGACTCGAGCATGGTGTCGTGCGCCACGCCACGCACCTGGACGCCGTGGCGGGCCAGCACGCTGATGTCGTACTTCAGGTTCTGTCCCACCTTGGGACGCTGGTCGTCCTCGAGCAGCGGTCGCAGTCGTTCCAGCACCCCGTCCAGCGGAAGCTGCGGCGGCGCGTCCGGATAGTCATGGGCCACGGGCACGTAGATCGACTCCCCTGGCTCGACGCAGAAGGAGAACCCGACCAGCTTCGCCGCCATGTAGGCGAGGCTGGTGGTCTCGGTGTCCATGGCGATCAGCGGGCTGTCGGCCAGGCGGCCGATCCAGCCGTCCAGCGCGTCCCAGGTATCCACCACGTGCCAGCGCCGGTCGCTGCCGGACGCGGCGGACGACGCCGAAGCTTCGGCGCCTGCGGCCGACCCCGTCTCTTCCAGCCAGGTATTGAACTCCAGGTCAGCGAACAGCGCCTGCAGCCGCGCCTCGTCGGCCGGCTTCGGAACCAGATCGGCAATGCCCACGTCCAGCGGCACGTCGCAGCGGATGCGGGTCAGCTCGCGAGACAGCGGCAGGTGATCCAGCGCCGCGCGCAGGTTCTCGCCGAGCTTGCCCGGAAAGTCGCCGGCGGCCGCCATCACCGCCTCCAGGCTGCCGTGCTCGCCCAGCCACTTGGCCGCCGTCTTCGGGCCGACCTTGTCGACGCCGGGGATGTTGTCGACGCTGTCGCCGGTGAGCGCGAGGTAGTCGATGATGAGCTCCGGCGGCACGCCGAACTTTTCCACCACGCCGGCCCGGTCCATGCGGGTGTCGGTCATGGTGTTGACCAGGGTGACGTGGTCGCTGACGAGCTGCGCCATGTCCTTGTCGCCGGTGGAGATCACGGTATCGCGCTGCTGATGGGTAGCCTCTGCCGCCAGGGTGCCGATCACGTCGTCGGCCTCCACGTCCGGCACGATCAGCAGCGGCAGGCCCATGGCACGGATGATCTCGTGGATGGGCTCGATCTGCTCCGCCAGGTCGCCGGGCATGGGCGGCCGGTTGGCTTTGTACTCGGCATACAGGTCATTGCGGAAGGTCTTGCCCTTGGCGTCGAACACCACCGCGATGGGGCTGTCGGGGTAGTCCTTGGCGAGCTTGCGCAGCATGCCGATGACGCCGCGCACGGCGCCCGTGGGCCGGCCATCACCGGTGGAGAGTTCGGGCAGCGCGTGATAGGCGCGAAACAGGTACGACGACCCGTCGACCAGTATCAGCGGCTTGGTTTGCGGGGCGCTTTGGTTCACCATGCGTGGCTATGGTAACCGCGATCGTCAGAGCATCGTTAGCGCGCCTGGGCGTCGCCGCCGCGTGCGCCGGGGCCATCGCTCTCAGCGCCGTGCTTGCTGCCGCGCCCGCGCTGGCCGCCAGCGGCGAGACCTCGGTGCGCGGGCCTGACGTGACCATCATCGCCGAGGAGGAGCGGGTCATCTACGAGTACCGCCAGAACGGCGAGCTGCGGATGGTGCGCGTGGTGCCCACCCTGGGCAAACCCTACTACCTGGTTCCCCGCGATCAGACCCGGGGCTTCGGCGACCTGGAACGGGCCGACATGCTGCTCCCCACCTGGGTGATCGTGGAGTTCTGATTGTCCGGCCCGACCTCGTGACAGCGGTTCGGCAGCTTGATCTGCTGCAGCTCGAATCCCTGGTGGGTGAGTTTCCCATCGGCGAGCTGATACGCCACTGGCCCGCCACCCAGGGCATCGAGAACAGCAACTTCTTTCTGCGCACCGCCCAGGGCGGCATCGAATCCCACTTCGTGCTGACCGTGCTCGAGCAGCCCTCCAACGCCGGGGATGCCTTCGTGCCGCTGCTCGACACCTGCGAGCAGGCGGGCCTGCCGGTGCCGCGGCTCATTCGCACCCGCGGCGGCGCGCCCTACGCCGATCTCCATGGCCGCCGCGTCATGGTCTGCCCGCGATTTTCGGGCGGTCACGTCTACAACCCGACCCAGAAGCAGGTCGCGGCCGTCGGTCGGTTCCTCGCCCGGCTGCATCGGGCCACGGCAGCGGCCGGACTGACCCTGCCGGCGTACCCGCGGGACCTGACGTGGCTGGAGCAGCAGGCGGAAGCGTGCCGGCTGCAGCTCGGCTTCGCCGACTACCGGCTGCTCACCGACACCCGTCACGCCCTGACCAGCGCCCTGGACCGGCACGATCTGGCGGCATTGCCCCAGGGCTGCCTGCACGCCGACCTGTTCCGGGACAACGTGCTGTTCAACGAGTGGGGCCTGTCCGGCGTGCTCGACTTCCACCATGCGGCCCATGGTTACCTGATCTATGACCTGGCGGTGGCCGCCAACGACTGGTGCACGGCCAGCGACGGCGCCCTGGATCCCGAGCGCACCCTGGCGCTGCTTCGGGCCTATCACCGCATCCGCCCGATTACCCGCCAGGAGCTCTGGTTCTTCCCGGTGTTCGCCCTGTACGGGGCTCTGGCATTCTGGACGTCGCGGCTGGTGGTGGCCCTGCGCCGCCGGCGCGGCCTGGCGGTTCGGATCAACGACCCGGCGGAGTTTCAGCGCATCGTGCTCCATCACCGGGCGCACTGCTTCTACCTGGACGAGCGCATGCTCGATCCGCGCTGACCGTCCGCGTCAGCCGGCGGCGCGCAGCAGGAACAGCGAGAACCAGCCGCGCTCGTCGCTGAACGCTCGCTCCATCTGAAAGCCGCCGCGCCGCGCCAGGGCCTCGAACTCGTCGGGCTGGTACTTGAACGAGTTCTCTGTATGGATGGTCTCTCCGGCGGCGAACTCGATGACTTGCGCACCGATCCGCACCCGCTGCGCCACGCGACTGCGCAGATACATGCGCACGCAGCCGGCCTGGGCGTCGTAGCGCGCTTCGTGCGTGAAGGCGCCGAGATCGAAGTCGGCGTCCAGCCGCTGGTTGATGTGGGCCAGCACGTTGAGGTTGAAGGCGGCGGTGACGCCGGCGGCATCGTTGTACGCCGCCTCCAGCAGAGCCGCCTCCTTCTTGCGGTCGACGCCCACCAGCAGCCGCGCACCGACGCCCAGGGTGGTTCGGGCGTTGGCCAGGAAGGTGACCGCGCCGGCGGCATCGAAGTTGCCGATGCTGGAGCCGGGGAAGAAGCCCACCGGCGGCAGCCCTCGCACTGGCGGCGGCAATGGAAAGGTGCCGGTGAAGTCGGCGCAGGTGGGGTAGACGTGCAGCCAGGGATGATCGCGGTGCAGGGCCCTGGCCTCAGCCAGCAGGTGGTCGGCGGAGATGTCCACCGGCACGTAGGCGGCCGGCCTTGCCCGCTCCAGCAGCTTACGGATCTTCAGGTTGGAGCCACTGCCGTACTCCACCAGACAGACGCCGGCGCCGATGGCGGCCGCCAGCGCCTCGAGATGGGTGTCGAACAGGGCCATCTCGGTGCGGGTCAGGTAGTACTCGGGCAGGCGGGTGATCTGCTCGAACAGGCGCGACCCGTGCTCGTCGTAGAAGTACTTGGGTGGCAGCCGCTTCGGCTGCGCGGTCAGCCCGCTCAGCACTTCCGCCCGCATGTCGGCCGCCGGTGGCTTCAGGTCGAAGTATTCGAACCGCCCCTCAGACGTCATGAGCCAGCCGGATGCCCGTGCACTGCCAGCGGTCGCCGGGGTAGAAGAAGTTGCGATAGCTCGGCCGGACATGCCCGGCCGGGGTGAAGCAGGAGCCGCCGCGCAAGACCAGCTGGTTGCTCATGAACTTGCCGTTGTACTCACCCAGGGTGCCGGCCAGCGGCCGGAAGCCCGGATACGGCACGTACGGGCTCGCGGTCCACTCCCAGACGTCGCCGAACATCTGCCTCGGTCGCGCTTCGCCATCCGCCCGCCGCCCCGCCGCCGCTGGATGCAGCCGCCCCGCATCGACGAAATGACCGGCGCCGGCAACGCCGGCGGCGGCTGCCACCTCCCACTCCTGCTCCGTGGGCAGGCGGCAGCCGCGCCAACGCGCGAACGCGTCTGCCTCGTAGAAGCTGACGTGACAGACCGGCGCATCCGGCTGCAGCGGCGCCGGCCCGCCCAGCCGGTACTCGTGCCACGCCCCGCCGTCGCGAAACCAGTACATGGGTCCGGCCTGAAGCGCCGCCGCCGGCGCGCCGTCGCGACTGTTCAGCGGCAGCATGGCGGCCAGGGCCGACCAGCCGTCGCTCAGCCACAGCTCCGGCCGTCGGTAGCCGCCGTCGTCGATGAACGCCAGAAACTCGGCGTTGGTGACGACCCGGTCTGCCAACGCGAACGGGCGGATCAGCACGTCGTGCCGGGGCGTCTCGTTGTCGAAGCAGAACCCGGCGCCGCCGGCATCCGCCCCCACCTCACGCACGCCACCGGCATAGCTGACGAAGCCGGCAGGCTCGGCGCTGCGGGCGGGCTCGGGCGGCGGCAGATCGCGGCGGTAGGCCGGCAGCAGCGGATTGGTACCGAACGTTACCTTGAGATCGGTCAGTAGCAGCTCCTGATGCTGCTGCTCGTGATTCAGACCCAGCACCAGACGCTGGGCGATCTCCGCGGCATCGCGCTCCAGCAGCCCCGCCATGGCGGCGTCGACGTGACGGCGATAACTGAAGACCTCGTCCACCGTCGGCCGCGACAGGGACCCTCGCCGATCGCGCGGATAGGGCCGGCCGACGCCCTGGTAGTAGGAGTTGAAGAGATGCTCGAATTGCGGGTGGAACGGCTGGTAGCCGTCCACCCAGGGCTTGAGCAGAAACGTCTCGAAGAACCAGCTCGTATGGGCCAGGTGCCACTTGGCCGGGCTGGCATCGGCCATGGGCTGAACGCCGTAGTCCTCCACCGCCAGCGGCGCGCACAGCGCCTCCGTGGCCGCACGCACGGCCCGGTAGCGGGCAAGCGGCGAATCATCCGGGTCGATGCTGACGGGCTGCGGATCTACGATGGGTCTGGCTTCCTCGTGAAACGGCTGCCGAACTCACATCCTGGCGTGCAGGCTGCGGAACGTCTCGACGATGGTATCGGCATCGTGTGGCATTTTCACGAACCCGTGGTAGTGGCCGCGCGGATTGACGATGACGATGTTGGCGGAGTGGTCCACCTGATAGCCGCCGTCGCCGGCCGGGACCTTGGCGAAGGCCACATTGACCTGGGTGGTGAAGGCGGCGGTGGCGGCCAGCTCGCCGCGCACGCCCAGAAAATCGGGGGAGAAGGCCTCCACGTAGTTCGCCAGAGTCTGCTGGTCGTCCCGCTCCGGATCCACCGACACCAGGATGCCCTGGAACTCGTCGGCCAGCTGCGGATGCTCCTCCTGCAGACGGCGCTCGGCCTGGGCAAGCACGGCCATGCTGGTGGGGCAGATGTCGGGACAGTTGGTGAAGCCGAAGAACAGGAACGACCAGTGGCCGGTCAGGTCGTCGACGCCGAACGGCCGGCCGCGGTGGTCGGTGAGGGCGAACGGCGCGATCTCGCGCGGCGTCGGCAGCACCAGCACGCCGCGATCGCGAAGCTCGGCGTCGGAGAGCACGGGCTCCTGCAGCCGGGTGTAGACGAACATACCCAGCACCACGGCAACGAACGCCAGGCACAGGGCGATGGTGGTACGCAGGGGTGTCATAGCCGGGTCCACTCCAGCGCGGCGCCGCTCACCGGCACGCTCACCAGCAGGTAGTGATCGAGCAGCAGCACCACGAACAGGGCCATCAGGTAGACGATGGAATAACGGAACGTCTCCATGGGCGCCCGTGGGTTGCGGTTGCGCAGCAGCACCACGGCCCAGTACAGGAAGCCCCCGCCCAGGGCCAGCGCCCCGGCCAGATACAGCCAGCCGCTCATGCCGATGGCGAACGGCAGCAGGCTCACCGCCACCAGAATCAGCGTGTAGAGCAGGATGTGCAGGCGGGTGTAGGCCTCGCCGTGGGTCACCGGCAGCATCGGCACGTTGGCACTGGCGTATTCGTCCTTGCGGTCGAGCGCCAGCGCCCAGAAGTGGGGTGGCGTCCAGGCGAAGATGATGAGCACCAGCAGCAGCGCGCCAGGCTCGATGCTGTTGCTTACCGCCGCCCAGCCGAACAGCGGCGGCGCCGCACCGAACAGGCCGCCGATGACGATGTTCTGCGGCGTGGCGCGCTTCAGGAACAGCGTGTAGACCAGTCCGTAGCCGACCCAGGAGGCCAGGTTCAGCCAGGCGGTGAGTGGGTTGACCAGGAAATAGAGGATCAGCATGCCGCTGATGCCGAGGGCGGCGGAGAACAGCGCCCCCTGGCGCAGGCCCACCCGGCCGGTGGCCACCGGCCGCGACCAGGTACGCGCCATGCGCGCGTCGATTTCGGCATCGGCGAGGTGGTTCACGGCGGCAGCGGAGCCCGCCACCAGGGCGATGCCCACCATGCCGAAGATCAGCACGTCCACGGGCACCATGCCAGGGACGGCGAGGAACATGCCCACCAGCGCGCATAGCAGCATCAGCAGAACCACCCGGGGCTTGGTCAGCTCCAGATAGTCCCGCCACCCGGCGGCGGTTGCCGAAATCTCGCTCATGCCCTGCGTCCGTCGCGAAAGGCGCGGTAGTTTACTGTAACGAGCACGCCGAGTAACAGGGCGCCGACGGCGTTGTGGGCGGTGGCACTCCACAGCGGCAGCACCAGCACGACGTTGAGAACACCGAGGGTGAGCTGAGCGGCGAGCACGACTGCGAGCGGCAGGGCCAGCGTCGAGCCATCGCGCCACAGCCGCCAGGCCAGGCCGCCCACCGCCAGCAGCACGACGAGCGCGCCGAGGCGGTGGGCGAAGTGAATGGCCACCCGCGCGTCGCTTTCCAGCTGACCGCCCAGGTAGTTCGGCCCTACCGTCTGCGCGAAGTCGAAGCCGGCGCGCATGTCCATCTCCGGCCACCAGTCGCCGTGGCAGGTGGGAAAGTCGTGGCAGGCCAGGGCGGCGTAGTTGGAAGAAACCCAGCCGCCCAGCGCGACCTGGGCGATCACCAGCAACATGGCGATGACCCCGTGCCGCAGGCGCACGCGGGGCACCCTCACACCACCCAGGACGCCGAGCCGCAGGCACAACAGCCACAGCAGCGACAGGGTGGCGAAGCCGCCCAGCAGATGGGCGGTGACCACTTGCGGCCAAAGCTTCAGAGTCACTGTCCAGGCGCCGAATGCGGCCTGGCAGATCACCAGCGCCAGCAGGCCAAGGGACAACCCCACCGGCACGGGCGTCGATGCGCCGGCCGCCAGGGCGCGGCTGCGCGCCCGCAGGGCGACGATGGCGATGGCCAGGATGACCAGCCCGAGTGCGCCCGCGAAGTATCGGTGGATCATCTCCCACCAGGCTTTGTGCGGCTCCACCGGGGCTTCCGGAAATCGGTCTTCGGCGATCAGCATCGACGACTCCGACAACGGAACCCCAAGAAACCCGTAGCAGCCGGGCCAGTCGGGACAGCCGAGCCCGGCATCGGTCAGGCGGGTGAAGGCGCCGAGGATGACGACGACGCTGGCGAGCACGACGGCGAAGAGCGCCAATCGGACGAATCGTTCGTTAGCCAATTTGAGATACCTTCAGCAGACGTTTCAGGTCATCGAGCACGGGCTTACCCGCATCGCTCAAAGGGTAATACAACACCAGATTGCCGATCGGGTCGACGATGTAGATGCCGCGGCTCAGCGCGGCCTGGTCTGCCGCCAGGAACTTCATGCGCGGGTAGGCTTCCGCCAGGCGCTGGTCCTTGACGCCGTCGGCGGTGACCAGCGCGCGCTGCACCCGGTCGGCATCCCGGTTGAGCAGGATGTGAAGCTGCCGAAGCTGATGCAGGGCCTGCTCGCACTCGGTGTCGCAAGTGCCGCCGGGCACCACCCATAGCCACCAGGTGACGCCTTCGGTGAGCGCCAGCCCGTCCTCGTCCCGCACGGCAAGGTCGGCGAGGGTCAGCGGCGGCTGCACGAACGTGCCGCGATTCGTAGTGCCCCAGACGCCGCCGTCGCGGGCGGACTGAAACAGCAGCACGCTGCCGGCCAGAGTAGCGGCCGCGATCAGCGCCATGCCCACGAGCTGCGTCCGCCCTCTACGCGCGGTGCTGCCGGCCTGCGACTTCGGTTCCGTCATGGGCTCTCCTGCCGTTTCGTCAGTCCAAATACCGCATATCCCACGCAGAGCACGAGCGCCAGGCCGAACCACTGCACCGCATAACCCTGATGCCGTGCTGGCGCAAAATCGATCTGCGTCGGAGCCGCCTCCAACACGCCGGGCTGATCGGGCTCCAGGCGGATCTCCACCGGCACCACCCGTTCGTCATCGGCCGCCATGCGAGCCACGTCGAGGCGCTGCACGCGCCGCGGCCAGCCCGCCGGCCAGGGGTCGGGGGCCAACAGCGGCGGCAGGCCGGTGTCGGGCCAGACGACGCCCACCAGCGTCTGCGCGCCATCGGCGCCCGGCACCTCCGGAAGCTGATCCCGCTGCGGCGCACCGGCCAGCCAGCCACGGTTCACCAGCCAGCGACGGCCATCCAGAGTACCGAACACGGACACCACCCAGTACCCGGGACGCCCGCGCTCGATGCGGTTGTCCACCAGGTAGTCGCGGCCGGGCAGGTATCGGCCTTCGAGCCGCACCCGCAGGAAGTCGATGCCCGCAGGGTCTGCGGGCGCCGGCACCGGCAGCATGCCGAACCGGTCATAGAAGCTGTCTTCCAGCGCCTGCTTCTCGGCAGCCCGCGCGAGCTGCCAGAAACCCAGCGCGATGGTGATTGGCAGCATCAGCAGCGCGAACAGCGTCATCTTCCAGCCCGGCGCAAACCGCCTCATGACCGCCATTCGCCGGCACCAGACGGATACGCTATGGTGGGCGCTCCATCGGAGTCATCGCGCGTGCTGCTGAAGTCCATCATTCTCGTGCTGTTGGTCGGCGTCCTGGTCAGCCTGTTCAGCGGCCTGGTGTTCCTGTTCAAGGACAGCGATCGTCAGGATTCCAAACGCACGCTCTACGCGCTCGGCGTGCGCATCACGCTGGCTGCGGCGCTGCTGCTCACCGTGCTCTACGGTTTCCTGAGTGGTCAGCTGCGCATGGGCACCCATGCGCCCTGGCACGACCGCGGGACGGCCCGCGGCGACGCCGTCCAACCGCCCCCGGAGGCGCCGGCCGAGTCGCCCTGACCGGGCTGGTGCGGCCGCGCCCTGGTTGCCTGACAGGCCAGCGCAGCCGCGTCGAATCATGGTGGCGCCGGGCACTGCCGCCCGGCCCGAATCAGAACACGTAGACGAACAGGAACAGACCTACCCACACCACGTCGACGAAGTGCCAATACCAGGACGCCGCCTCGAAGCCGAAGCAGTCGTCGGAGGCAAAGTGGCCGCGAATCGCCCTGAGCAGCTGGATGAGCAGAATGAAGGTGCCCATGGTCACGTGGAAGCCGTGGAAGCCGGTGAGCAGGAAGAAGGTAGAGCCGTAGATGCCGCTGTCCAGGGTCAGGCCCAGCTCGTTGTAGGCGTGAACGTACTCTTCCACCTGCAGGATCAGGAAGATGATGCCGAGCAGCACGGTCAGGCCGAGCCAGCCGATGAGCTTGTTGCGCTGCTGGTTCTTGATCGCCGTGTGGGCGAAGTGCACGGTAACGCTGGAGGTCAGCAGAATCACCGTGTTCCAGAACGGCAGGTACGACCCCCAGCTCAGCAGGCCCGGCGCCGCCATGCTCTGCTCCGGCCCCGGGAACCGTGCCGGGTCGGGGTTCTGCAGCACCGGCCAGGTGGCCTCGAAATCGGGCCACAGATACTGGCCGGTGAGGCCCTTCTCGCCCTCGCCGCCCAGCCAGGCCACGGCCAGCACCCGGGCATAGAACAGCGCGCCGAAGAACGCGGCGAAGAACATCACCTCGGAGAAGATGAACCAGCTCATCCCCCAGACGTAGGAGCGCTTGAGCTGCGGGCTGTTCAGGCCCTGCTGGTTCTCGTCGATGACCTTGCCAAACCACAGGAACAGCACGAAGGCGAAGATCAGGGTGCCGATGTAGAACATGACCCGGCTCGGATCGTCGCCAGCCTTCATGTCGTTCAGCCACACACCGAGCCCGGCCACCATCAGCAACGCGCCCAGGGCAATGCCGACCGGGTACCAACTGCTGTGCGGCACGTAATAGATCGATTGATCTGCTGATGGGTTCGCCATGTCCGATATCTCTCCGATGTTCCTCTCAGCGCTCGCGAACGGTCTTCCGTTCGCACACGCTCACCCGTTGGGATTGCCCTGGTCGTCGTCCTTGGCCGCAAAGCTTGTGATGTCGAACAGCGCGTAGCTGAGCGAGATCGACTGCACGTTGCGGGGCAGGTCCGGGTCGACGATGAAGCGCATGGGCATCTCCATGGTCTCTCCGGGCTCGAGCACCTGGCTGTTGAAGCAGAAGCACTCCGTCTTGTGGAAGTACTGGGCCGCTGTCGGCGGTACCACCGACGGGATGGCCTGGCCGATCATGCGCCGATCGGTGGTGTTGGTGACGTAGAAGTTCACCTGCTTGACGTCACCCGGATGCACCCGCGTGCCTCCCGTCTCGGACCAGAACTCCCAGGGCATGCCCTCGTTGGTGTTAGTGATGAAATTCACCTTCACCAGCCGGCTGCCGTCACGCTGCATGGACGCCGGATCGTACGTGTACTGGCCGCCCGTACGACCGCCGATTCCGGTGATGTCGCAGATGACGTCATACAGCGGCACCAGCGCGAAGCCGAAGCCGAACATGCCGACGACCATCAGCACCAGCTTCAGCGCCAGGCGCCCATGCTTCTGCGGTTGCTGTAACGGGGTGGACATCTTCTCGCCTCAGCTATGCGCTTCCGCTTCCGACACCTTCGGGGGATGCGTGAAGCTGTGGTACGGCGCAGGCGAAGGCAGGGTCCACTCGAGACCGTGCGCGCCCTCCCAGACCCGGTCGGTCGCCTTCTTGCCGCTCGTGATCGCCTTGATGACGATGTACAGAAACAGGATCTGCGAGAAGCCGAAGATGAAAGCGCCGATGCTCGAGAGCATGTTGAAGTCGGCGAACTGCAGCGCGTAGTCGGGAATGCGGCGCAGCATGCCGGCCAGGCCCGAGAAGTGCTGCGGGAAGAACGTGACGTTGACGCCGATGAACGACAGCCAGAAGTGCAGCCTACCCATGGACTCGTCATACATGTTGCCGCACCACTTCGGCAGCCAGTAGTAGACGGCGGCCATGATGGAGAACAGGGCGCCCGGCACCAGCACGTAATGGAAGTGCGCCACGACGAAGTAGGTGTCGTGGTACTGATAGTCCGCCGGCGCGATGGACAGCATGAGCCCGGAGAAGCCGCCGATGGTGAACAGGATCACGAAGGCGATGGAGAACAGCATGGGCGTCTCGAAGGTCATGGAACCGCGCCACATGGTCGCCACCCAGTTGAACACCTTCACGCCGGTGGGCACCGCGATCAGCATGGTGGAGTACATGAAGAACAGCTGGCCGGCCAGCGGCATGCCCACCGTGAACATGTGGTGGGCCCAGACGATGAACGACAGGAAGGCGATGCTGGCCACCGCGTACACCATGGAGTCGTAGCCGAACAGCGGCTTGCGCGCGAACGTCGGGATGATCTGCGAGACGATGCCGAACGCCGGCAGGATCATGATGTACACCTCGGGGTGCCCGAAGAACCAGAAGATATGCTGGAACAGCACCGGGTCACCACCGCCGGCAGCGCTGAAGAAGCTGGTGCCGAAGTGGATGTCGAACAGCATCATGGTCACCACGCCAGCCAGCACGGGCATGACGGCCAGCAGCAAATAGGCGGTGATCAGCCAGGTCCACACGAACAGCGGCATGCGCATCAGGGTCATGCCCGGGGCGCGCATGTTGAGAATCGTGGCGATGATGTTGATCGCGCCCATGATCGACGACGCGCCCATCAGGTGCACGGCAAAGATGAAGAAGGTCACCGAGTCCGGCGCGTAGGTGGTGGACAGCGGGGCGTAGAACGTCCAGCCGAAGTTGGGGCCGCCGCCTTCCATGAACAGGGTCGAAATCATCATCCCGAAAGCGAATGGCAGGATCCAGAAGGACAGGTTGTTCATGCGCGGCAGCGCCATGTCGGGCGCGCCGATCATCATCGGCACCAGCCAGTTCGCCAGGCCGACGAACGCCGGCATGATGGCCCCGAACACCATGATCAGACCATGGTTGGTGGTCATCTGGTTGAAGAACTCGGGCGTGACGAACTGCAGCCCGGGTTGGAACAGCTCGGTGCGGATGACCAGCGCCATGCAGCCGCCGATCAGGAACATCAGGAAGCTGAACCAGAGGTACAGCGTGCCGATGTCCTTGTGATTGGTGGTGAACAGCCAGCGCGCCAGCCCCTTCGCCGGGCCGTGGTCGTGGTGGTCGTCGTGATGCGTTACTACTACTTCACTCATGGCCTGATTCCTATCGGTTCCCGGTGCTGCTACTGGCTCTGCTGGCGTCGGTTGACGACGTCCACGGGCTGGGTGATGTCGTCGGCGTTGTTGCCCCAGGCGTGACGCTCGTAATGGGTGACCGCCGCGATCTGGGCCGCATCCAGCTGCCGGCCGAATGCCTGCATCGACGTGCCCGCCACACCATAAAGGATGATATCCAAGTGCTCGTCACGTGGGCCGGTCACCACCGGCGTGCCTACGAGCGACGGGAACACCGGCGGGATGCCCTGGCCGTTGACCTGGTGGCAGGAGGCGCAGAACGTGTTGTACACCTGCTCGCCCTGCGCCATGAGCTCCTCATGGGTGAAGGTCTTGGACAGCGCTTCCTTGCGTTCCTCTTCGGCCTCGAGCTGAGACGCGTACCAGGCTTCGTACTCTTCTTCCGGCATGGCGTGCACGACGATGGGCATGAAGCCATGGTCTTTGCCGCACAGCTCGGTGCACTGGCCGCGGTAGATGCCAGGCTCGTTCACGACCGTCCACAGCTCGTTCAGCATGCCGGGAATGGCGTCGCGCTTGATGCCGAACTCGGGCACCCACCAGGCGTGGATGACGTCTTCGGCGGTCAGCAGGAAGCGCACCTTGCGGTTGATCGGAATGCGCAGCGGGTTGTCGACCTCGAGCAGGTAGTACTCGCCCTTGGCAACGCGTCCGTCGATCTCGTCACGTGAGGTGGACATGTTGCTGAAGAAGCCGAAGCGGCTGTTCAGATCGTCGTCGAGATACTTGTACTGCCAGCGCCACTGATAGCCGCGCACCTCCACCGTGAGGTCTTCGCCGCCCGTGTCGTACATGTCGATCAGCACCTTGGTGGCGGGCCACGCCATGCCGATCAGGATCAGGGTCGGCACCAGGGTCCAGGCGATCTCCAGACGGGTGCTCTCGTGGAACTGGGCCGGTTCGTGGCCGGCCGACTTGCGATGGTGGATCAGCGACCAGAAGATGGCCCCGAACACCACCACGCCGATGATCACGCAGATCCAGAAAATGAGCATGTGGAGCTCGTAGACGGCAACGCTGGTGTCGGTGACGCCGACAGGCATGTTCAGCTCGTCTGCGAACGCCCAGACCGGCAGCAGGGCCGTCGCCATACCTGCCCACCGCGCCCCGCGACCTTTTATCAACCTACTGCCTAGCTTCACCGTAGCACCTTGACCTGCGTGAGGTTTTCGCAAGCGAAAATCCTGGCCAGGCGCCTCGCTCAGAGATCAGGGAGGTCGATGCCGGTCGGCTCGCACTCCCTGGAAATCAGACGAGCGAACGCCTGCCCAGGAATCAGGGCTTTATGCGAAAACAAAATACCTTTTGTTTGAACCCCTGAGATTGGAGCGACCGGACGACCGCTCTGATCAGCGCGCAAGATTATACCAGCAGCGCCCGATTACACAACAAAATGCGGATGAAAGCGCCACAATATCAAAGCCTTACCTCGGAACCCGGCGATCGGCCCCAAGTCTCTGACGCTATTCGGATTTTCCGGGCGGCGTGACGATGCGCACCGGCGCGGCGGGCGCGTCGTCACCGCGCGGGCGGTTGAATCGGGTGCTCGGCTCGGCGACGCCACCGGCCGGCATGGCATCGCTGAAGCCGCAGGATACGCAACGGCGCCGTCGGCCCTCGGCCCCGCCTTCGAGCGTGCCAGGGGGCACCTCCTCGATGATGATTCGGTCCATCGCACGACAATTCGGGCAGACGGCCCCGGCAATGAATCTGCGCATGACCTTCAGACCTCGCCGCGCCTGAGCGCGTTCAGTACCGGCCCGGTCTCCGGTGCGACCCCGCGCCAGAGGGCAAAGGCGAGCGCGGCCTGCTCCACCAGCATGCCCAGCCCATCCACGGCCCGTCGGGCGCCGTGGTCGAGCGTCCAGCGGCAGAACGCCGTGCCCTCCGAACCCGGCGGCGCGTACATCAGGTCGTAACAGAATGCCCCACGGACCGCTGCCGGCGAAACCGGCGCCACCCCGTCTCCGCGAAGACCAGCCGCCGTGGCATTGATCACGATGTCGAAGGGAGGCAGGGCTTCGTCGAGCCCGGCGACGGCGGCCACGTGCCCGACCGGCAGGTCGCGGACCATGTCCTCGGCACGTGCGCGGCTGCGGTTGGCCACCACCAGCCGCTCTGGCCCTTCGGCGAGGACTGGCCGCAAGACGCCCCGGGCTGCGCCACCGGCGCCGATCAGCAGCACCCGTGCGCCCGCCAGCGCCTCCTGGCAATTGTCGAGCAGATCGCGCACCAGGCCGGCCCCGTCCGTGTTGTGGCCGCGGAATCCGTCGGCCCGGCGCTCGATGGTGTTCACCGCGCCGGCCGCCGCAGCGGCTGGCGTGCAGCTGTCCACCCACGCGGCAGCCTGCTCCTTGAACGGCACGGTGACGTTGAGACCGGCGCCACCGGCCCGAAAGAAATCCTCCACGGTCGCCACGAAGCCGTCCAGCGGCGCGGGCAAGGCGTCGTAGCGCAGCGCCTGCCCGGTGGCAGCGGCGAACGCCGCATGGATGCGTGGCGACAGCGAGTGGCCTACCGGATTCCCCACCACCGCATAGCGATCCATCAGCCGGCGCTCCGCAGCCGCGCGCCGGCCGGCGTGCGGATCTCGCTGGGGCCGCGGCGCCCCTGGGTCTCGCCGGGCAGCAGATGCACACGGATGCGGCTGCCGCCCCGGCGCAGATTGCGCAGCCAGCGCACGGCCTGCAGCCTCGAGCGAGCACTGGGCATGCCCGAACGATTGGCAGAAGTGGAGACGATGGGGGCACCGAAGGCGCCCGCAAGCGCCCGCGCCTGAGGGTGTCCGGGCACGCGAACCGCCACGGTACCGCGACCGCCCGTGACCCAGTCGGGAAATCGCCCATTCGCCAGCACCCAGGTCACGGGTCCGGGCCAGCTGCCCAGCACCGCCTCCCGGGACGGCGCGTCCAGGGCATCGAGTTCGGGCGCAAAGTCGAGGGGCTCGGCGCCGATCAGGATCAGCCCCTTGGCCGCTGCCCGGCCCTTGGCCGCCAGCAGCGCCGCCACCGCGCCGCGATCCAGAGGGTCACACGCAAGGCCCCAGACGCCCTCCGTCGCATGCAGCACCAGCTCGCCACGCCGCAAGGCCTCCTCTGCGAGGCGCAGCTGCCAGGCATTCACCCTGCCACCTCCGGCGGCGACGGGCACGGGCGCAGCCTGGCCGGTGTCGGCAACGCGGGCGGACGGGTGCGGGACATCATGAGAAAGGTCTCCTGGCGTAGACCGGGTCGCTACCTGGAAGGGCGCCGAATATACCCGCCGGGCACCTGCCGGACAAACCCCGCCAACTCCAGGTCCACCAGCGCCGCCGCCGCGTCGGCGGCGTCGAGGCCCGTCTGTCGCAGCAGATCGTCGAAGGCTGTGCCGGCAGGCTCAACGGCCGCCAGCACCGCAGCCATGCGGGCCTCGACGGCCGGCGCCTGGGTGGCATCCCCTTCGGCCGCCCCAGGCACCGGCGCCACCTGCCAGCCCACGGCCTCGAGCACATCGGCAGCCGTCTCGGCCAACCCCGCCCCCTGGCGCAGCAGCCGATGGCAGCCGCGGCTCACGTCGCTGGTCACCGGCCCGGGCACCGCCAGCACCTCGCGGCCCTGCTCAAGCGCCATGCGCGCGGTGATCAGGGAGCCGCTATGCTCACCGGCTTCCACCACCACGACGGCACTGACCAGGCCGCTGATGACCCGGTTGCGCTCCGGAAAGTGATAGGGGCGCGGCGTCGCCCAGGGCAGATACTCGCTGAGCAGAGCGCCCCCGCCGGCGACGATGGCGCGCGCCAGGCTGGCGTGCTCGCTGGGATAGGGCCGCTCCAGACCCCCGCCCAGGACAGCGGCGGTGCGGCCGCGGGACAGCGCCCCGCGGTGCGCCGCCCCGTCTATGCCCCGGGCGAGGCCGCTGATCACCAGCACCCCTGCCGCCGCCAGGTCGCCGGCCAGAGCTCCCGCAATCTCCGCGCCCAGCCGGGTGCAGCGGCGGGCCCCGACCACGGCGACCGCCGGCCTGGCGAGCAGCCGGGCGTCGCCCTGGGCGTAGAGCAGCAGCGGCGGATCCGGAATCTGCCGAAGCAGGGCCGGGAACGCGGCGTCGCCGGGCACCAGGATCTCTATGTCGTTTTGCGCACAGCGCCGCGCCAGACGCACCGGGTCGATCCGCGGCGGCGGCAGCGCCGCCAGCGCCTGGTCCGGGCGCACGCCGGCGGCGAGCTGCTCAGCGGCCTGGCGCCTGCCTACCTGGTGAACCCAGCAGGCCAGCTGGAAGCGGTCGGGATTGCTTGGCAATGCGGGCCCCTGACAAAGGGGCCCAGATTAGCGGGCTCAGGGCTCGCCGGGCGGCGGGCTGCGGCCCGCCGCGATGTCAGACGGAAACCCGCCCCGCGGCATGCCGCCCGGCCGGAGCGTCAGGGGTTGCGAACGTGATCCAGAACGGCCAGCGGGCGCTCGGTTTCCAGAACGATCCCATACGACAGCTTCTCGAAGGTGCGATACACCATCAGCAGGCCCGCCCGCTCGCTGGGCAGGCGGATGGTCTGATTGGCGATGCGATCACGTGCCAGCGCACCGCGCTTGTAGATGGCGAGGACGTTGCCGGGCTCGAGGCCTTCCCGGTCGCCGCGGTTGATCACCACCACATCGAACTGACCCACCTGGGTGACGCCGCCGAACACGGAGATGATCTGGCCGTCGATCTCGTTGACCGGCGCGCTGGGGAAGAACGTTGACTCGAAGCGGCGCTCTTCGGTAGGCAACACCCGGTCGCCGATCTGCACCTCTTCGCGCGAGCTGTTGACGAACATCGTGGCGATGTCGTCTTCCTGGGCAACGGTCTGGCCGAGACCGATGTAGGTGGCTTCGCGGCCCAGCACCTCATTGGTCTCCGGATCGACGTACAGCGGCCCGCGGCGGACGATGCTGAAGCTCTCGCTGTCTGGCAACATGCCGCGCACGTACAGTCGGTCGCCGGCGCCGAGCACGATCCGCTCGCTGTCGCCCTGCACGACGTAGGGGGCGCGATCCAGCATGTCTGGCTCCACCACCCGGTTCTGCACGAGGAACCCCTGAATGGCGTCCAGACGGATCGCGGGAATCGCCGACTCGAGCGGCTCGGAGCGAACCTGCGGGGACAGCCGATCGGTGTCGCCGGGCGTCATGCGATAGGTGCGGCCGGCGTCACCACGCTCGAGCTGGAGCTGCGGCTGGCCGTCCACCCACACCAGTGCGATGCGGTCGCCGGGATAAATGAGGTGCGGGTTTTCGATCTGCGGATTCACCCGCCAAACCTCCGGCCACAACCAGGGCCGCTCCAGGAAACGGCCGCTGATGGCCCACAGGGTGTCGCCCTTGACCACCGTGTAGACGTCCGGATGGTCGTCGCGCAGATATTGCGACAGATCGCCGGTGGCGGCGCTGCCCAGCATGGCCAGGCCCAGCGCGCCGATCAGCAGCAGGCGTCGGGCGGTCCGTTTGTTGTTCATCCTGTTCATTCCCTCGATGCCCGCGTCGTCGGCGCGGGCAGTCCGCAATCACCTGTCGCGCGCCGGGCTGGCGCTTGCCTTGCTAGAAGCATAGAAGCCCGAGCCCGGTCGTGCCGCAGCGTCGGGAACGGGGCAGATCGATCGCCCTCTGATAGGGACAATCCACCTGGTCACACACCACACCCTTCCGCGCCGGCAAGCGGCGGCCACGCCCGTTGACGCGTCGAAGACCGCCCTGCGATACCATAGAGTTCTTCGCTGGTCGGAAAAGTTATAAACTTCACAATCTTAGCAGCCTGAATTAGACCAGCACCAGAGAACCATCACCGGGCCGAAGGCCCAAAGAACCTGCCATGGCCATTCTCGACATCCTCGAATTTCCCGACCCGCGACTGCGCACCCAGGCCAAAGCCGTGGAACGCGTCGACGACAGCGTGCGCCGCCTGATCGATGACATGCTGGAAACCATGTACGAGGCGCCCGGCATCGGTCTGGCGGCCACCCAGGTCAACGTTCACCAGCGCATCATCGTCGTCGACGTGTCGGAAAACCGCGATGACCCGCACGCTTTCATCAATCCCGAGCTGGAGTTGCTGGGCGGGTCCGTGGAGACCGAGGAGGGGTGCCTGTCGGTGCCCGGCTTCTACGAGCCGGTGACCCGTGCACAGCGCATCCGGGTGCGCGCCCTGGGACGAGACGGCCAGCCCCTGGAGATGCAGGCCGAGGGCCTGCTGGCGGTGTGTATCCAGCACGAGTGCGATCATCTGGCGGGCAAGCTGTTCGTCGACTATCTCTCGAATCTGAAGCGCACCCGCATTCGTCGCAAGCTCGAGAAGCAGCAGCGGTTGCAAGCCTGAGTGGTCAGCGGCACCGCGACCGACCTGCGCCTCGGCTTCGCCGGCACCCCCGATTTCGCCGCGCGAGTACTGGACGCGCTGCTGGCCGCCGGCCACCGGCCGGTGTCCGTGTACTGCCAGCCGGATCGTCCTGCGGGGCGCGGCCGGCGTCTGCAGCCGCCACCGGTGAAGACCCTTGCCGAGGACCACGGGCTGACCGTTCGGCAGCCTGCCTCGCTGCGTCAGCCGGCGGAAGCGGAGCGCCTGGCGGAAGACCGGCTGGACGTGCTGGTGGTGGCCGCCTACGGCCAGATCCTGCCGGAATCCATCCTGTCCGTGCCGCGCTACGGCTGCATCAACGTCCACGCCTCCCTGCTGCCTCGCTGGCGCGGCGCCGCCCCCATCGAGCGCGCCATTCTGGCCGGCGACCGTGAGACCGGGGTCTGCATCATGCAGATGGAGCGGGGGCTCGATACCGGCCCGGTGCTGCGGCAGCGGCGCTGCCCCATCGAGCCGGGCATGGGCGCCGAGGCGCTGGAAGCGCACCTCGCCGAGTTGGGGGCCGCCGCCCTGCTGGATTGCCTGAGCCAGCCTCCGCCGTGGCAGGCCACGCCGCAAGCCGAGGACGGCGTCACCTACGCCACCAAGCTGACCCGGGCTGACGCGGTGGTGCGCTGGGGCGGCAGTGCGGACGCGATCGCCCGGCAGGTCAGCGCGCTGGCCCGGCGCATGCCGCCGGTCGCCTGCAGCGGCGAGGTGCAGATCCGGTTGCTGGCGGCGCGCGCCGAGGACCAACCAGCCGGCGACCTCGCGCCGGGCACCATCATCGACGCGGGGGGCGACGGCATTCGAATTGCGTGCGGGAGCGGCGTGTTGAGGGTGGAGGCATTGCAGCTCAACGTCGGCAAGGGGCGGCCGCTGCGGGCGGCGGACGCGGTGAACGGCTATGCGCAACTGTTCGCGCCCGGCCTCCGGCTGCGCGATGGGGACCAGGCGAGGTGACGGGCGCCGCTCAACAACGAGCCGACGCGGCCCGCCTGCTGGAGCGGGTCACCGCGCGCGGCCAGACGACCGATCAAGCGTTCGGGTCGGTCGCGCAGGTCACGCCCCTGGTCCATGAGCTGGTGCTCGGCAGCCTTCGCCACTGGTGGTCGCTGTCCCGGATGGTAGATGCGTGTCTGCACAAGTCCTTACCGGAGAAGGACCAGGATATAAGGCTTCTGATGGTTGTGGGCGCTTACCAACTGCGGCACACGCGGATTCCCGACCACGCCGCCATCCATGAGACGGTGGATGCCTGCCGGGTGCTCAGGAAGCCCTGGGCGTGCCGGCTGGTGAACGCCGTGCTGCGCCGCTGCGCGGCCCGCACCCAGCTCAAAAACGAACAATCGTTCGAGATGCCTGGCTGGCTCGAAGCGGCGCTGCGCGCCGACTATGCCGACGCCGAAGACGTCATGCTCGCGAACCTGGCACGGGCGCCCATGTCGGTGCGGATCAACCGCCTGCGCATCGATTCCGAAGCCTGGGCGGCACTGGCGTCGGCCGCGGGGATCGCCCTGCTGCCGGCCGGGAGCGCCCTGGATGCCTCCGGGCAGGGCCCGGAGACCCGCACCCTGGCCGAGCCGGTGTCCGCCCGCGACCTGCCGGGCTTCGCCGAGGGCCTGGTATCGATTCAGGATGCAGGTGCCCAATACGCGGCACCACTGCTGCAGCCGGAGCCCGGCCAGCGGGTGCTGGACGCTTGCGCGGCGCCAGGTGGCAAGCTGTTTCATCTGCTGGAGCGCGAGCCGCAGGCGAGCTACCTGGGCATCGACCAGAGCGAGCGCCGGATCGCCTGGGTCCAGCATGAGGCCGAGCGTCTCGGTCACCACGCCGTTGCCCTGGCCATTGCCGACGCCACCGGCCTCGACTGGTGGGACGGCGAGCCGTTCCAGCGCATTCTTCTGGATGCGCCGTGTACCGGTACCGGCACGCTGCGCCGCCACCCCGACATCAAGCTGTTGCGCCGCCAGGAGGACGTGGCCGCCGCCGCGGACCTGCAGACGCGCCTGCTGGCCAACCTGTGGCGCGTGCTGGCACCGGGGGGTAGGCTTGTCTACTGCACCTGCTCGCTGCTGACCGCCGAGAACGATGCGGTGCTCGATCGGTTTCTGGCTGGGCACCCGGACGCCCGCGTTGAGCCGATCACCCTGGCGTCCGGCAGGCCCATGCGACACGGTTGGCAGTTGCTGCCGACGGACCCGCTGACCGACGGATTCTATTATTCGCGCGTGCGTAAGGTTGCCGCATGAAGATCCTCATTCTCGGTGCCGGTCAGGTCGGTGGCACGCTGGCCGACAATCTGGCCAGCGAGGGCTTCGACATCACCCTGGTGGACTCCGACCCGCGGGTGCTGGAGGAGCTCAACACCAAGCTCGACATTCAGACGGTGCGGGGCTGGGCCTCGCATCCCGACGTGCTGCGCCGCGCCGGGGCCGACGACGCCGACATGCTGATCGCGGTGACGTCCAGCGACGAGGTGAACATGGTGGCCTGCCAGGTCAGCTACTCGCTATTCCGCACGCCGACCAAGATCGCCCGCATCAGAGCTTCATCGTACCTGGATCGCGAAGGCTTCTTCAGCGGCGAGCACATGCCGATCGACGTGCTCATCAACCCGGAGCAGGTGGTTACCGACCACATTCGTCAGCTTCTGGAGCATCCGGGCGCCCTGCAGGTGCTCGACTTCGCCGAGGGCCGGATTCAGCTCGTGGCCGTCAAGGCCTACTACGGCGGGCCGCTGGTGGGTCAGGAGCTGCGCTACCTGCGTCAGCACATGCCCAACGTCGATACCCGGGTCGCCGCCATCTATCGCAAGGGTCGCGCCATCAATCCGATGGGCAACACCGTGATCGAGGCGGACGACGAGGTTTTCTTCATCGCGGCCCGTGAGCATATCAACGCCGTCATGGCCGAGCTGCGCAGGGTCGAGCGCCCGTTCCGAAGGGTGATGATCGCCGGCGGCGGCAACATCGGGCTGCGCCTCGCCCGGGCGGTGGAGCCCTACTTCTCGGTGAAGGTGCTGGAGTACAGCCGCGCCCGCTGTGACTTTCTCGCCGAGACTCTGCACCAGAGCGTGGTGCTCAACATGGATGCCACGGACCGGGAGCGGCTGCTCGAAGAGAACGTGGAGCAGTGCGACGTGTTCTGCGCCCTGACCAACGACGACGAGGTGAACATCATGTCGTCGCTCTTGGCCAAGCGCCTCGGGGCCCGGCAGGTCATCACCCTGATCGGCAAGCCGGCCTATGTCGACCTGGTGCAGGGCGGCGACATCGACATCGCGATATCGCCCCAGCAGGCGACCACGAGTTCGCTGCTCACCTACGTGCGGCGCGCTGACGTCGCCCAGGTGCACAGCCTGCGGCGCGGCGCGGCCGAGGCGATCGAGGCGGTGGTGCATGGCGACGCCAAGTCGTCGCGGGTGGTGGGGCGCGCCCTGCGCGACATCCCGCTGCCGGCGGGCGCCAGCATCGGCGCCATCGCCCGCGGCGAGAAGGTGCTGATCGCCCACGACGACGTGGTCGTCGAGCCGGAAGATCACATCATCATGTTCCTGGTGGACAAACGGCAGGTGGCCGCCGTGGAGAAGCTGTTCCAGGTCGGCATCACGTTCTTCTGAGTCGGTAATGCATCAAAGCGTCATCCTGCGCGTTACCGGCATTCTGATCGCCCTGTTCAGCCTGGTGCTGTTCCTGCCGATCGTCGTGGCGCTGATCTACGACGAGGACACCATAGCCACGTTCGGCACGGCTGGCGCCATCACTCTGGCCGCCGGACTGGTGCTGATGATCGGACGCCGCCAGCGCCGCGAGCTGCGCAGCGGCGATGGCTTCCTGATCACCGTGCTGTTCTACGCCGCGCTCGGGCTGTTCGGGGCCATACCGCTGTACCTCGCCGAGCAGGTGCCTACCGGCGTCACCGACTCTGTGTTCGAGTCCTTGTCAGGCCTCACGACAACGGGGGCCACGGTGCTGACCGGGCTGGACGAGCTGCCCAAGTCGATCCTGTTCTATCGCCAGCTGCTGCAATGGCTGGGCGGCATGGGCATCATCGTGCTTGCGGTCGCCGTGCTGCCCATGCTCGGCATCGGCGGCATGCAGCTCTACCGGGCCGAGTTCACGGGGCCGATGAAAGACAGCAAGCTGACGCCGAGAATCACCGAGACGGCAAAGGCGCTGTGGATGCTCTACGTCGCCATCACCGCGGCCTGCGCCGTCGCCTATTGGGCCGCGGGCATGGATGCATTCGACGCCATCGGCCACAGCTTTTCCACCGTCGCCATCGGCGGGTTCTCGACTCATGACGCCAGCATAGGCTACTTCGACAGCGCCGCCGTAGAGGCCGTCGCCATCGTCTTCATGCTGCTGGCCGGCATCAACTTCGGCCTGCACTTCCTGGCGTGGCACCGCCGCGACCCGCGGCCCTACTACCAGGACCCGGAAGTACGCCTGTACCTGGGTGCGGTGACGGGCATCGCCATCATCGTCTGCGTGATCCTGCTGCAGTACCCGGGCGTCACCGAGACGCCTCTGCGGGACGGCGTCTTCCAGGCGGTTTCCATCGCCACCACGACCGGCTTCACGACCGCGGAGTTCAGCGGCTGGCCTTCGGCGGCGCCGGTGCTGCTGCTGTTCGCCGCCTTCGCCGGCGGCTGCGCCGGTTCCACGGCAGGCGGCATCAAGATGGTGCGGGTACTGCTGATCTACCTGCAGGGCATGCGGGAGATCAAGCGGCTGATTCACCCCAACGGCGTCTTTACCATCAAGCTCGGCGCGAATCGCGTTCCCGACAAGGTGGTGAGCGCGGTCTGGGGCTTCTTTGCCGTGTACGTCATCGTCTTTCTGACCATGGTCGTGCTGGTGATGCTGGTGTCCGAGCTGGATTTCACCACGGCCTTCTCAGCCGTCGGTGCCTGTCTGAACAACCTCGGTCCGGGGCTCGGCGAGGTGTCGCTCACCTACCAGTCGCTCAACGAGCCCAGCAAGTGGCTCTTGATCGTGGCCATGCTGCTCGGCCGTCTGGAGATCTTCACCCTGCTGGTGCTGCTGACGCCGACGTTCTGGCGGCGCTGACGCCGTGGTCGCGCGTCTGGTTCAGAGGTGTCCGTATGGCGAAGGCGTGCCGGCCGGAGGGCGCTTGAAGCGCTTGTACTCCCACTGGTACTGAGCCGGGTCTTCGCGTACCAGGGCCTCGATGGCGCGGTTCATGGCCGCCGCCGACACCTGCGGATCAGCATCGCTCACGGCCTGTTCCATGGCCTGGAAGCGCAGCGCAAAGCCGCCGCGTACCCGTCTCGCCGAGCCGAGCAGGAGCAGCGCGCCGGTGCGCCTGGCCACGCGGTGGGCGAAGGTCATGGTGAGAGCCGGTTGGCCGAAGAACGGTACCCGCACCCCCGCTTCCCGCTCCGGCACCTGGTCAGGCAGCAGGGCCGCGACGCCGCCATCGCGCAGGTTCTGGAAGAAGCCTCTCAGCCCGCCCGCATCGATCGGCAGCAGCCGGGCCCCGGCGCGGCTGCGCGCTTTCAGGATCAGCGGCTCGAGCGCGCGGACCCGGGGTGGATCGTACAGAGCAGACACCGCGTATCTGCCGAGGTACAGCGACAGGAACTCCCAGTTGCCGAAGTGGGGCACCAGCAGCAGCACCGGCCGGCCCCGCTTCACGGCATCGTCCATCAGATCGGCGCCGCGCACGTCGCGAATCAGCGGCTGCCAGCGCTCGGCCGGCCAATGGAAAACGATGCCGAGCTCGCAGAGCAGCTGGCCTGTGTGCGACAGGCTGTCACGAACGAGGCGCCGACGCGCCTCGGCATCGAGCTCCGGGAAGCAGAGGTCGATGTTGCGGCGGGTGACCCGGACGCTGCGCCTGCCCGTCCACCGCGCCAGCGCGCCGAGCGTTCGACCCAGCCCTCTCTGCGCGGCCAGCGGCAGCAGGCTGAGAGCGCGAATGGCGGCGCGCGCCAGCCAGGCGATCAGGGCCTCCACGCTGCCGCCAGGTCGGCGCAGACCGCGTGGCGGTGACAATCCAGCATATGGTCGTTGACCATGCCCACGCTCTGCATGAAGGCGTAGCACGTCGTCGGCCCGACAAAGCGAAAGCCGTGCTGCTTCAGCGCCTTTGACATGGCGGTCGACGTTTCTGTGGCTGACGGCACCTGTGAGGAACGACGCCAGCGGTTCTGCTGCGGCTGGCCGCCGACGAACCGCCACAGGAAATGGCTCAACGGCTCGTCGAGCGCAAGGGTGACGGCGGCATTGCCGATCAACGCCTCGAGCTTGCCGCGGTGGCGAATGAGGCCGGGGTCGGCGAGCCACGACGCCAGCGCGCCGGGGCCACGGGAAACCAGGGCTTCGGGATCGAAGCCGAAGAACGCCCGGCGCATATGGGCGCGCTTCACCAGAATCGTGTACCAGGACAGCCCGGCCTGCATGCCTTCCAGCATCAGGCGCTCGAAAAGCTCGCCGTCGTCACGGACGGGCACGCCCCACTCCGCGTCATGGTAGGCCACATAGAGGGCGTCTTCGCCACACCAGCCGCAGCGTCGCACTTTGACCATGGACACCGGATACCGTAGATTGCGCCGGCGATTGTACCTGCCTGGGCCGGGATGGCGAGATTGATCCTGCTGGACAGAGACGGGGTGATCAACCTCGATTCCCCCGCCTACATCAAGGATGCCGACGAGTGGGTGCCCATTCCCGGTGCGCTCGAAGCCATTGCCCGGTTGAAGCGGGCCGGCTGGCTGGTGGGCGTCTGCTCGAACCAGGCCGGCATCGGCCGCGGCATCCTGACTGAGGCCGGCTTGCAGCGCGTTCACCGGCGCATGGCCCAGCGTCTGGCCGAGCACGGCGCCGCGCTGGACGGTCTGCGCTATTGTCCCCACCATCCCGACGAAGGCTGCTCGTGCCGCAAGCCCGCTCCCGGCATGCTGCTGTCGCTGATGGCGGAGCTGAACGCCGAGCCTGAGCAGACGCTGTTCGTCGGCGACCAGCTTAAGGACATGGCCGCGGCGCGGGCCGCCGGCTGCCGTCCGGTGCTGGTGCGCACCGGGCACGGCGCCGCCAGCGAGGCCGCCGCGCGCGCCGAGGGCGTGATCTGTGTTGCCGACGATCTGGCGGCGCTGGCCGAGCACCTTCTGGAGGGAACGCCATGCTGACGCTCCGGTCCATCGCGTTCTACGTTGGATACGCTCTGGCCACCATCCTCTGGGGCACGGTGGGTACGCTGGTCGGCCCGTTGCTGCCCGTCGAGCGACGTTTCGGCTTCATCATCGGCCGATGGACCGGATTCTGCCTCTGGTGGCTGCGGGTGACCTGCGGCATTCGCCACCGCATCACCGGGCTGGAGAACGTTCCCAGCCGGGCCTGCGTCGTGCTGTGCCGCCACGAAAGCACGTGGGAGACGCTGTTCATGCAGCAGTTGTTCGCGCCGCAGGCCACCCTGATCAAGCGCGAGCTGCTGAACATTCCGTTCTTCGGCTGGGCGTTCCGCACGCTGCGTCCCATCGCCATCGATCGCGGGCAGCCGCGCAAGGCGCTGCGTACCGTGGTGGACGAAGGGTCGAAACGGCTGGGCAGCGGCATCTGGGTGGTGCTGTTCCCGGAAGGCACGCGGATGCCACCCGGCGTGATCGGCAGGTTTCAGCCGGGTGGCGCGGCGCTGGCCGCGTCGTCGGGTGCCGACGTGCTGGTGGTTGCTCACAACGCGGGCCAGTTCTGGCCCGCGCACCAGTTTCTGAAGCGACCGGGCACCATCGACGTTCGCATCGGCCCGCCGATCAACGCCAGCGGTCGCAGCAGCAAGGAGATTCACGCCGCCGCCACGGCCGCGTTTGAGGCGCTGATGGCACAACTGCCTGCCGCCGCGGGCAACTAGGGTCCGCTCGGGCCATGCCCGGCGTGGGCTTGGCTCAAACGTCCAGATTGACCACGGACAGGGCGTTGGCCTCGATGAACTCCCGTCGGGGTTCCACCTGATCGCCCATCAGCGTGGTGAACATCTGATCGGCGGCGATGGCATCGTCGACGGTGACCCGCAGCATGCGCCGCACCTCAGGATCCATGGTGGTCTGCCAGAGCTGGTCCGGGTTCATCTCGCCAAGCCCCTTGTAGCGCTGCACGTCGAGCCCGCGCTTGGCCTCGGCGACGAACCAGGCCAACGCCTCGCCGAACGTGCTCACCGAACGCTCCTTGTCGCCGCGGCGGGCTCGGGCACCGGGCTCCAGAAGCCCGTGCACCTGCTCGCCCAGGGCGGCGATGGCACGGTACTCGGCGCTCATGAAGAAGGCGTAGGGAAGCCGAACCTGCTCGGTAATGCCACGCACACGCAGCTGCACGATGGGCACATACACCTGGTGCTCGGCGTCGAACTCCAAGGCGACGGTCACCTGATCACCATCGATCATGCCGATGGCAGTCTGTAAGTGCTCACTCCAGCGCTGCATCTCGGCTTCGCTCGCCATCCTGGCGGCGTCCACGGTGGGCATGTCGACCAGGCGCTCGGTGATGCTGCGCGGATAGAACCGGCTGCGCTTGTCCAGGCGCAGCATGAGCATCGTGTACTCGCGGGCCAGACGCTCGAGCACCGCGTCGTCGATGGCGGGAGCGTCGGCGTTGACGAACAGCTTGGCATCGTCGAGGGCCAGCTGCAGGATGTGGTCCTCCAGCTCCACGTCATCCTTGACGTACCGCTCCTGCTTGCCCTTCTTCACCTTGTACAGCGGCGGCTGGGCGATGAACACATAGCCGCGCTCGATCAGCTCGGGCATCTGCCGGAAGAAGAAGGTCAGCAGCAGGGTCCGGATGTGGGAGCCGTCGACGTCGGCGTCGGTCATGATGATGATGCGGTGGTAGCGGACCTTGTTCGGATCGAATTCCGTACGACCGATGCCGCATCCCAGCGCGGTGACCAGCGTGCCCACCTCCGCCGAGGAAAGCATCTTGTCAAAGCGCGCCTTTTCCACATTCAGGATCTTGCCCCGCAGGGGCAGGATGGCCTGGGTGCGCCGGTCGCGCCCCTGCTTGGCGGAGCCGCCAGCGGAATCGCCCTCCACCAGATACAGCTCGGACAGGGCGGGGTCTTTCTCCTGGCAATCGGCCAGCTTCCCGGGCAGACCGGCGATGTCCAACGCGCCCTTGCGGCGGGTCATCTCCCGCGCCTTTCGAGCCGCCTCCCGGGCTCGGGCGGCGTCTATCATCTTTGACACCACCGCCTTGGCGTCCTGGGGGTTCTCGTCCAGATATTCCGTAAAGGCCCTTGTCAGCTCTTGCTCTACGGCGGGCTTCACCTCGCTGGAAACCAGCTTGTCCTTGGTCTGGGCTGAGAACTTGGGATCGGGCACCTTCACGGAGACCACAGCCGTCAGACCCTCTCGGGCGTCGTCGCCGGAGGTGGCAACCCCCACCTTTTTGAGCAGGCCTTCGCGCTCGATGTAGTTGTTCAGGCAGCGGGTCAGCGCCGAGCGAAACCCCGCCATGTGCGTGCCGCCGTCGCGCTGCGGGATGTTGTTCGTGTATGGAAACACCTGCTCCTGAAAGCCGTCATTCCACTGCATGGCCACTTCCACGCCGATGCCGTCTTCCCGCTCGGGGCTGACGAAATGAAAGACCCGGTTGAGCGGCGTCTTCTTGGCGTTCAGATATTCCACGAAGGCGCGCAAGCCGCCGTCATAGAGAAACATTTCCTTCTTGCCGCTGCGCTCGTCCAGCAGGTGGATCTCGACGCCCGAGTTCAGAAAGGCCAGCTCCCGCAGCCGCTTGGCCAGAATGTCGTAGTGGAACTCGACATTCTTGAAGGTTGCCGGTGACGGTCGAAAGTAGCACTCGGTGCCCCGGTCCTGGGTCTCGCCAACCTGGCGCAGCGGCGCGTCCGGCACGCCGTGACGGTAGTTCTGCTCGTAGACCTTGCCATCCCGGCGCACCGTGAGCCGGAATTCCTCGGATAGCGCGTTTACCACGGAGACGCCCACGCCGTGCAGCCCGCCCGAGACCTTGTAGCTGTTGTCGTCGAACTTTCCGCCGGCGTGCAGCGTGGTCATGATGACCTGGGCCGCCGATACGCCCTCTTCGGGATGAATGTCTACCGGAATGCCGCGGCCGTCGTCGCGAACGGTGACGGCCTCCTCCGGGTGAACGATGACATGAATGCGCTTGCAGTGACCGGCGAGGGATTCATCGATGGAGTTGTCCACCAGCTCCTGGACCATGTGGTGCAGCCCGGTGCCGTCCTCGGTATCGCCGATGTACATGCCCGGTCGCTTGCGCACCGCATCCAGGCCGCGCAACACCTTGATGCTCTTCGAATCGTATTCCCTGTCCGCCATACCTGCCCTCGAGTTCCTTTGTTCTCCGGTCGCTCGGGCTCAACGCTCTCGTCAAACCGCGCCCACCCGGCCTTGTTCCACGTGGAACACCCGCATATCCAGCCCGACGCCCTCGCGCCAGTGCTCTGGACCCAGATTGGAGGTGGCCAGCACCTGACAACCCAACGCTGTGACGAGGCGGAAGAAGCGGGCGCTGTGCGCCAGGTCGAATTCGGCCCCTATGTCGTCGATCAGAAACACGCTGGCTCGACGCGCGGTTCCCATCAGCAGACGCGCCTGCGCCAACATCATCGCGCTGGCCACCGCCTTGCCCTGCCCCCGGGACAACGCACCGGCGGCCGCCACCCCATTCGTGCGCAAAGAGACGTCTGCGCGATGCGGCCCGCTCTGAGTGGTGCCCGATTTTAACTCCCGGGACAGGGTTTCACCCAGCACTTTCCGAAGCGAGTCGCCAGCGCGCCATCCCGGCTCGTACGCCATGTCCAAGCGCAGTTCGGGCGCCAGGTCTCCCAGAACCCGGGTCAGCAACGGCTCGAGGTCGTTGAGGTAGCGTTGACGCCGCTGGTTGACGAGGTCGCCCGACTCAGCGACCTCATCGGTCCAGACCAGCAGCGCAGACTCGGGCAGTTCGCCGGCGGCGACGGCCTTGAGCGCAGCGTTCCGCTGCTTGAGCGCGTGCAGATACTGCCGCCACGCCCGCAGGTGCTCTGGTTCCACGTGGAACAATCCCCAGTCGAGCCACTGCCGCCGCTCAACCGGTGAGCCGAACACCAGGTCGCTGAGCCCCGGGGTGAGAACCTGAAGCGGCAGCAGAACGGCCAACTCGGACAGGCGCCGCGCGGCTTCGCCGTTGATCCGCAGCTCCCCGCGATTCCGCCGATTCCGCGTCATCGCGACCGTCAGCCGCCCTCGATGCTCGTCCTCCAGGTCGGCCCGCACCAGCAGCTCGTCGGCCTCACGCCCGATCAGATCCTGAACCTGGCCGGACCGGAATGATCGCCCGCGCCCCAGAAGGTGCACGGCCTCCAGCAACGCCGTCTTGCCTGCGCCATTGCTTCCGTAAAGATAATTCAGCCCGGGTCCGAGCTCGACATCGACGTCGGCCAGGTTCCGCAACTGCGAGATGGAGAGGCGCCGAATCCACACGGCTCAGCGCTCGAAAGACCGATCAGAGCCGCATGGGCATAACGACATAGACCGCCTGGGGATTGCCGGCTCCTTCGATCAAGGCGCTGCTGTTGGCATCGGCCACGCTGAGATGCACTTCCGAGCCATCGAGCACGTTGAGGACGTCCTGCAGATAGCTGACGTTGAAGCCGATTTCCATGTGATCGCCGGCGTACGCCACATGGACGACCTCTTCCGCTTCCTCCTGCTCCGGGTTGTTCGCCTGAATGGTCAGCTGCTCGCCATCGAGAATCAGCCGCACGCCCCGGTACTTTTCATTGGACAGGATCGATGCACGATGGAACGCCTGACGCAGCGTGTCCCGATCGCCCACCAGGGTCTGTTCCACTTTCCGGGGAACCACCTTCTCATAGTCAGGAAACTTGCCGTCCACCAGCTTGGTGGTCAACGTGTAGTCATCGGCAGCCAGCCGCAAATGATTGCTGCCGATGAGCAGCGTGACCGCCTTGTCCGAATCATCAAGCAAACGGCCTATTTCTGCCACGCCTTTGCGGGGCACGATGGCCTGCAACCGATCGCCGAGATCGGGCGATCCATGGCTGAGGGTGTACATGGCCAGCCGATGCCCGTCTGTGGCCACACTGCGAACGTGGTCGCGGGTCACCTCGAGAAGCATGCCGTTCAGAAAATAGCGCACGTCCTGCTGCGCCATCGAAAAGCTGACGTGGTCCAGCAGCTTGCGCAACTCGGGCTGGGGCAACTCCAGGCTGAAATCCCCGCTGCCGGCCTCAACCCGGGGGAAATCACTGGCCGGCAGCGTTGCCAGGGCGAACCGGCTACGCCCCGACCGAACGATCGCCCGGTCACCCTCCACCTGCACCGAGACCTCCGCGCCTTCCGGCAGGGAGCGCCATATGTCAGCCAGCTTGCGCGCCGGGATCGTCACCTCCCCCGGCTGCTCGATGTCGGCGCCCGAGAACCGGGCAACCAGCTCCACCTCGAGATCGCTACCGGTGAGCGACAACTTGCCGTCAGCGGCGACCACCAGCAGATTCCCGAGCACGGGGAGCGTCTGCCGGCGTTCGACCACGCCCGTCACCAACTGCAATGGCCTCAGCAGCGCGTCTCGATTCGTCGAGAATTTCATGGGCACCTCACCTCAGCCGCGACCGTCACACGGCTTTACCGTCAACCCGACAGCAACCGGCCCAGATTCCGATAGTCTTCGCTCACGTCGGCGCTGCTTTCCTTGAGCCCGGCGATCCGCTTGCAGGCATGCAGCACGGTCGTGTGATCGCGACCACCGAACGCTTCACCGATCTCAGGCAGCGAGTGATTGGTCAGCTCCTTGGCAAGAAACATGGCCATCTGTCGTGGCCGCGCAATCGTCCGACTGCGACGCTTCGAAAGAATATCGGAAATCTTGATGTTGTAGTACTCGGCCACCAGCCGCTGGATGTTGTCGATGCTGATCTGCCGATCCTGAATCGCCAGCAGGTCGCGCAGTGCGCGCTTCACCTGCTCAATGGTGATGCGACTACCGGTGAACCGGGCATTGGCAATCACCCGTCGCAGTGCGCCTTCGAGCTCTCGAACGTTCGAGCGTATTCGCTCGCCGATGAAGAACGCGACAGCCGGATCCAGATCCACCTGCTCGGCTTCGGCCTTCTTCATCAGAATCGCCACCCGGGTCTCGAGTTCCGGCGGCTCGACCTCCTGGGTGAGGCCGTACACGAAGCGCGACTTCAGCCGCTCTTCCAGGCCGTCGATTTCCCGAGGGTAGCGATCGCAGGTCAGCACCATCTGCCGGTCGCGCTCGAGCATGGCGTTGAACACGTGAAAGAATTCTTCCTGAGACCGCAGCTTGTTCGCGAAGAACTGAATGTCGTCGATCAGCAGCGTGTCTACCGAGCGGTAGTACTGCATGAACTCGTCCATGGTGCCCTGCTGCAGAGCCTTGACCATATCCTGGACGAAGCGCTGCGAGTGCAGGTACACCACTTTGGCGTCCGGATTGCTCTGCTTGATGTAGTTTCCCACCGCGTGCATCAGGTGGGTCTTGCCGAGCCCCACGCCGCCGTACAGCAGCAGCGGGTTATAGGAGCGACCGGCGTTCGCGGCCACCTGCATGGCAGCCGCCTTGGCCATCTCGTTCGACTTGCCCTCGACGAACGTCTCGAACACGAAGTCTTCGTTGAGCTTGTCCCCCCCTCCGGCAGTGCCGCCACCCTGACTGCCGTTAGCCTTTCCGCCCCCGGAGCCATCCGCGCGCAGCGGACCGGCACCACCACCCGCGTCGAGGGTGCCGACGTCCACGGACACCGCAGATTCCAGACCGCCCATCTCGCTCAACAGCTCGTGGATGCGCTCGAGGTAGGTGAGTTGCACCTGGTGCTTTACGTACCGGTTGGGCGCCAGAATCCGCAACCGCCCATCTTCTTCGCGGGCCTGGAGAGGCCTGATCCAAGTATTGAACTGTTGCGACGACAGCTCGTCCTGAAGCCGATCCAGGCAACGGTCCCATGCAGAGCGTCCCACTCAATGCCCCCTAAAAAAAACCTGCTTCCGGGCGAGTGCCGGAGCATCAGATATCATTCGAATTTGCGGCGATTCTAGCCACTTCGAACGAGCATTGGCTACGAGCGCCGCAGCAAAAGACCAATGAATTTTCGGATGAACTGGAAATTCAAAAGGTTAAGCAAGCAACGCCCGCCGCCAGCCGATCGGCATCGGAATCCCCCGTTGTGCGCAAAGGCGTTGAGAAGCTGTGGATAACCGCCGCTTGCCACCACCGGGTCGTTCGGACCGTCGCCAATGCACAGGCTGCGACCACCGCGCCCCAAGGTTTTCCACACCTCTGTACTTGCTGCAACGTCTTGAGACCACGCGCAATGTGCCATCCATCAACAGATGTGGGCGCCCCAACAAGCAACAACCATCTACATTCTTCGAGTCCGATCTTCAGGACCGACCCAGAAAAAATCACTGCTGATTATTGTTTGACTCCCCTCAGAGGCATCCCTAAAATCCGCGTCCCTCCCGGCACCCCCGGGCGGTGGGCCGCGCAGAACCGAGACCCACGGAACGACGACCGCCAGCAAGAGATCGCCATGAAGAGAACCTTTCAGCCCAGCAACCTGAAGCGAAAGCGCACCCACGGTTTTCGAGCCCGCATGGCTACTCGCGGCGGCCGCAAAGTCATCAACGCCCGACGCGCCAGAGGGCGAAAGCGCCTGTCAGCCTGATACGCCGTTGAGCTCCCGGCCGGCGCCCTTTCCGAGAACCGCAAGACTCCTCAAACCCACGGAATTCAACCTCGTCTTCCGTGATGCCGCCTTTCGGCGGCAGCGCGGGGCATTACGCCTGAGCGCCCGAGCGAATAGAATGCCCTCGGCCCGGCTGGGGTTGGTGGTCGGAAAGCGCGCGCTGGCACGCGCCACCGAACGCAATCGCGCCAAACGCGTGCTGCGGGAAACGTTTCGCCTGCGCCGCCACAGCCTGCGGTCCATGGACATCGTCGTCCAGGTCACGGGAGACGCCAGCAACAGCGCCTACCGGGAAGCATTCGAGGCGCTGCTTGCGGAATTGTCAGAGAGCTGAGAGCTGATCGTGCGCATACGAGAACTGCCGAAACGCGCCGCGCTGGCGCTCATCCGTCTATATCAGCTGACGCTGAGCCCATTCATCGGGCAGCAGTGCCGTTTTCATCCCTCCTGCTCTCACTACGCCGCAGAAGCCATCGACCGCTACGGCGTGATGCGGGGTAGCTGGCTGGGCGCGCGACGCCTGTGTCGCTGTCATCCGTTCCACCCCGGCGGCTTCGACCCCGTTCCGTCGCCCAAGGAGCCCTGATACCCATGCTACCGACGGAAGTGCAGCGCATCATGCTGCTGATCGGTCTCGCCGCCACCGCCTATCTGATGATCCTGGCGTGGAACGAGGACTACGTGCAGCAGGCGACGCCGGTGGAGTTTGCTGCCGAGCCGGAGCTGGACGATGGCAGCGACCTGGTGGCCCCGGCCCCGGCCCAGGACGTGGGCGTGCCCGCGGCGCCCACCGCGGGCGCAGCCTCTGACGTGCCGGATGCGTCTCTGCTCGAAGACGCACCTGCCGCTGCCGCTGCGTCGGTGACCGAGGAACCGACCGCGGCACGTCTGGTCAAGGTCACCACGCCCGTGCTCGAGGTCTGGATCGATCGCAACGGCGGCGACATCGTTCGCGCCCAACTCCCTCAGTTCCGCCTCGACATCGACCGCGAGATTCCCTTCCTGCTGCTCAACCGCGGTGATGGCCATATCTATGTCGCCCAGAGCGGCCTCATCGGTCCGGATGGCATCGACGCCGGCGGTACGCGGCCGCGCTTCGACAGCGAGCGGAGTGAGTACGTGCTCACCGGGTCAGACCCGCTGGTGGTGGAGCTGAGGACGGAGGTCAACGGCCTGCAGGTGGTCAAGGCGTTCGAGTTCCGCGCCGACGATTACCTCGTCGACATGGTCTACCGGATCAGCAACGGCAGCGGCAGCGACATGCGTGCCGGCCTGTTCGCCCAGATCAAGCGTGACGACCGAGAGCCCTTCGGCGACAAGCCGTTCACCCTGGGGCCGCAGCCGTACCTGGGGGCGGCCCTGACGACGGCGGAAAGCCGCTACGAGAAGCTGACCTTCGGCGATCTCGATGAGGGCGACTATCGTGCCACCGTCGACGGCGGCTGGATCGCCTTCCTGCAGCACTATTTCCTTAGCGCCTGGGTGGCCAACCCGGACGACAGCAACCGGTTCTACGGACAGAAGCGCCCTGATGGTACCTACATCGTTGGCTACACCGGCCCGCTGCAGGTGCTGGCCGATGGGGCCACCGGCGAGTGGCGCACCCGCTTCTATGCCGGGCCGAAGGATCAGAAGCGCCTCGAGCAGATTGCGCCCAACCTCAACCTCACCGTCGACTACGGCTTTCTCTGGTGGCTGGCCGTACCGTTGTTCTACATCCTCGACTGGATGTTCGCCATCTCCGGGAACTGGGGCGCGGCAATCATCCTGCTCACCGTGCTGGTGAAGCTGGTGCTGTACCCGCTGTCGGCGGCCAGCTACCGCTCCATGGCCAACATGCGCCGGGTCGCCCCGCAGATGAAGCGGCTGCAGGAGCGTTACGCCGACGACCGGCAGAAGCTGTCTCAGGAGATGATGGCCCTCTACAAGAAGGAGAAGGTCAACCCGCTGGGCGGCTGCCTGCCCATGCTGCTGCCTATGCCCATCTTCATCGCCCTGTACTGGGTGCTGTTCGAGAGTGTGGAGTTGCGCCACGCGCCGTTCATGCTGTGGATCGACGACCTGTCGGCCATGGATCCCTATTTCGTGCTGCCGCTGCTCATGGGCGCGAGCATGTACGTGATGCAGCTCTTGAGCCCGGCGGTGGGCGATCCCATGCAGCAGCGGATGATGCGGCTGATGCCCATCATGTTCACGGTGCTGTTCCTGTTCTTCCCCGCTGGACTGGTGCTGTACTGGCTGGTGAACAACGTCCTGTCACTCGCTCAGCAGTGGTGGGTGATGCGTCAGCACGATGCCAAGCAAGCCGCCAAGGCCTGAGACCGCGGCGCCGGCGGGCACCGGCATCGATGCCGATACCATCGCTGCGGTAGCCACCGCGCCAGGCTTCGGCGGGATCGGCGTGGTCCGGGTCTCGGGACCGCGCGTGGACCAGGTTGCCGAGGCCGTTGCCGGCCGCCGCCTGCCACCGCGCCAGGCCGTCTACTGCACGTTTCGGGATGATCATGGCGATGCGCTGGACCAGGGCATCGCCCTGCGCTTTCCGGCGCCGCGATCGTTCACCGGCGAGGACGTTCTGGAGCTGCAGGGTCACGGCGGCCCGGTGGTGCTGCAACTGCTGCTGGACGCGGTGCTCGCGCAGGGCGCGCGGCTGGCCCGTCCGGGCGAGTTCACCGAGCGCGCCTTCGTCAACGGCAAGCTCGATCTGGCCCAGGCCGAGGCGGTGGCCGACCTCATTGCCAGCGCCTCGGCCGCGGCCGCGCAAGGCGCCCTGCGCTCGCTGCAGGGAGAATTTTCCCGCGCGGTGTTGAGCATCGACGAGGCCGTGCTTCAGCTCCGGGTTTACGTGGAAGCGGCCATGGACTTTCCCGACGAGGGCGCCGACTTTCTCGCCGAGGGATCCGTCGACGCTCGGCTGACCGACATCGACGGCGCGCTAGAGACGCTGCTGCGAGAGAGTCGTAGCGGCGTGCTGCTGCGCGACGGCGTCTCCATCGCTCTGGTGGGCGCTCCCAACGTCGGCAAGTCGAGCCTGCTGAATCGCCTGGCGGGGCAGGAGCGCGCCATCGTCACCGAGATACCCGGCACCACCCGCGATCTGATCCACGTCGACCTGCTGATCGATGGCCTGCCGGTCGAGCTGGTGGATACCGCGGGCCTGCGGGATACGGCCGATCAAGTCGAGCTGGAGGGCGTCAGGCGCGCCCGGCACCAGGCGGCGCAGGCCGATCTCGTGCTGCTGGTGCAGGACGACCGCGACGCTGCCGAGGTGCCGGCCGAGCTGGCAGCCTCCCCCCTGATCGTGGTGCGCAACAAGGCCGACCTGAGCGGTGCCGTCACGGGCCAGCTTCCTGCCGATGCCGGCCCGAAGACGGTGCGCATGTCGGCGCGCACCGGTGACGGCGTCGACGCGCTGATCGGGCTCATCAAGCAGACCGTGGGCTTCGGCGCCGAGGGTCGAACCTTTACCGCGCGCCGGCGTCACATCGAGGCCCTGAAGCAGGGGGCCGCAGCGCTCGGGCGGGCGCGGACGCTGCTGGCCGAGGGCGCGCCGGCCGAGCTCGCGGCCGAGGAGCTGCGCGCCGTGCACGGGGCTCTGGGCAGCATCGTCGGCGAGATGACGCCGGATGAGCTGCTGGGCGAGATATTCGCCAGTTTCTGTATCGGCAAGTAAGGTCTTATACTCCGCCCCCGTTTTGCGCTCGGGAGACCGATCGCCATGCATCGCTCAGAACAGATTCATCCGGAACAATTCGACGTCATCGTCATCGGTGCGGGTCACGCCGGCTGTGAGGCGGCCGCCGCGGCCGCCCGCATGGGCGCGCGCACGCTGCTGCTCACCCAGAGCCTGGAGACGGTGGGCGTCATGTCCTGCAACCCGGCCATCGGCGGCATCGGTAAGAGCCATCTGGTGCGCGAGATCGATGCCATGGACGGCATCATGGCCCGAGCTGCCGATCTGGCGGGCATTCAGTTCCGGGTGCTGAACGCCAGCAAGGGTCCGGCGGTCCGCGCGACCCGTGCTCAGGCCGATCGCAATCTCTACCGGCAGGCCGTTCGCAGCCTGCTCGAGGCCCAGGACAACCTGGTTCTGTTCCAGCAGGCCGTGGTCGATCTCGAGGTGCGGGGCGACCGGGTGACCGGCGTGCGCACGCAGATGGGGCTGACGTTCCGGGCCCGGGCCGTGGTGCTGACCACGGGCACCTTCCTCGGCGGGCGGATTCACGTGGGTCTCGAGCAGCACCCTGGTGGCCGAGCCGGCGACGCGCCGTCCAACGCGCTGGCGGAGCGGCTGCGGGCCATGCCGTTCCGCGTCGGGCGCCTGAAGACCGGAACGCCGCCGCGCATCGACGGCCGCAGCGTCGATTTCGACCGGCTCGAGGTGCAGCCGGGGGACGAGCCGTTGCCCTGCCTGTCGATGCTCGGCACCCCCGATCAGCATCCCCGTCAGGTGCCCTGTTACATCGCCCACACCAGCGAGCGCACCCACGACATCATCCGTCAGGGGCTCGACCGCTCGCCGCTCTACTCCGGCGTGATCGAGGGCACGGGCCCGCGCTACTGTCCCAGCATCGAGGACAAGGTGGTGCGCTTCGCCGAGCGCGTGTCTCATCAGGTGTTCGTGGAGCCGGAAGGGCTGGACACCCACGAGCTGTACCCGAACGGCATATCCACCAGCCTGCCCTTCGACGTGCAGCTCGACATGGTGCGCAGCATCGAAGGTTTCGAGCGGGCGCACATCACCCGGCCCGGCTACGCCATCGAGTACGACTACTTCGACCCGCGCGATCTCGACCGTTCGCTGGAAACCCGCAATGTCGAAGGCCTGTTCTTCGCCGGGCAGATCAATGGCACCACCGGTTACGAGGAAGCGGCCGCCCAGGGGCTTCTGGCCGGCATCAATGCCGCCCGCCGGGCGGGCGGCGCTCAAGCCTGGTGGCCAGGCCGGGATCAGGCTTACATCGGCGTGCTGGTCGACGACCTGGTGAGCCTGGGCACCAACGAGCCGTATCGCATGTTCACCAGCCGCGCCGAGTTCCGGCTGCGGCTCCGAGAGGACAATGCCGACCAGCGCCTGACGCCGGTGGGCCGGGAGCTGGGGCTGGTGGGCGCCGGCCGCTGGGGCGCGTTCGAGCGCAAGCGCGACGCCATCGATGCGCTGCGCGGCCGGCTGGCGGCCACCCGCGTGATCGCCGGATCGGAGCTCGCGGCCCGCATCTCCGAGGTGGCGGGCGAGCCGGTGACTCGCGACACCACGGTGCTCGATCTGCTGAAGCGGCCGGCCGTGTCTCTGGCGACCCTGGCCGCTGCCGCCGGCCTGGCGGCGCCGGAGCCGGCCGTGGCCCTGCAGGTCGAGATCGAGACCCGCTATCAGGGCTACATTCAGCGCCAGGACGAGGAGATCGCCCGGGTGCGCCGGCACGAGAGCATCGAGCTGCCGGCCGATCTCGACGTGGCCGCCATCTCCGGGCTGTCGGCCGAGCTGAAGCAGAAGCTGGCCGCGCACCGGCCGGCGACGCTGGCCCAGGCGGCGCGCATTCCGGGCATGACGCCGGCAGCGCTGTCCCTGCTGCTGGTCTGGGCCCGCAGGCGCTCGGCCGCGAGCGACGTCGCGATTGGTGGCTGACGCGCCGGCGCACGGAGCGGCGCACGGAGCGGCGGATCAGGACGCGCTCCGCAGCGACGCCCGGGCGCTCGGCGTCGATCTGGATGCGGATCAGGCCGGTCGGCTGGCCACCTTCGCGGGCCTGCTGGAGCATTGGAACCGGTCCTTCAACCTGGTGTCGCGTCAGGATGTGGGGCGTCTGCATGCCCGTCACCTGCTCGACAGCCTGAGCGCCGTGCCGTGGCTGGCCGGCACGTCGATCATGGACCTTGGTACCGGGGCCGGCCTGCCCGGGTTGCCCCTGGCCATCGCCCAGCCGCAGCGGTCGTTCACGCTGGTGGATCGCAGCAGCCGCAAGATCCGCTTCGTCGGCAATGCCTGCCGGTCTCTGCGGCTGGACAACGTCACCCCGGTGGCCGGCGACGTGCGCAGCTTGCCAGCCGACAGCCGGTTCGACACCATCGTCGCCAGAGCGGTGGCGGACATGGCCGCGGTCTGGGCGCTGGGACGTGCCCGGCTGCGGCCCGGTGGGCGGCTGGTGATGTGGTGGCGGGGCCAGTCGGGCGAGGCGCGGCCCGAAGACCCGCCGGACGACCTGCCCGGTCTGGCGCAGGTGACGATCCACGAGATCGTGATTCCCGGCCTGCGGCGGCCACATCGCCTGGCGGTGCTCGAGGCCGAAGGCGGCGGCGCCTGAGGCGGGCGTGGGGCAGGAGGGTTGGTTGAGCAGAATCATCGCCATTGCGAATCAGAAGGGCGGCGTCGGCAAGACCACGACGGCGGTGAATCTGAGCGCCTCGCTGTCCATGTCCGGCAGCCGCGTGCTGCTGGTGGACCTGGATCCCCAGGGCAACGCCACCATGGGCTCGGGCATCGACAAGCGCGACCTCGACACCAGCATCTACGACTGGCTGATCGACGGTTTGCCCCTCAGCGCGGTGGTGCGGCGCAGCCAGGCGGGCTACGAACTGGTGCCGGGCAACACCGACCTCACCGCGGCGGAGCTGGAGCTGCTGCGCCAGGAGCGGCGCGAGTTCCGGCTGCGCGAGCGGCTGGCCGAAGCCAGAAACGCCTACGACTACGTGATCATCGACTGCCCGCCGTCGCTGAACATCCTCACCCTCAACGCGCTGATCGCCGCCGACGGCGTGCTCATTCCCATGCAGTGCGAGTACTACGCCCTGGAGGGGCTGAGCGCGTTGCTGGAGACCGTGGAGGGCGTGCGCGGCCGTGGCAATCCGTCCATCGTCATAGAGGGCCTGTTACGGACCATGTATGATCCGCGCAACAGCCTCACGCGGGACGTCTCGCGGCAGCTGATCCAATACTTCGGCGACAAGGTGTTCCGCACCGTGATACCGCGCAACGTGCGCCTGGCGGAGGCACCCAGCCATGGGCTGCCCGTCATCCTCTACGATCGGCTCTCCCGCGGCGCGGTGGCCTACATGGCTCTGGCGGGCGAGCTGCGGCGGAAGCACGGCGAGACGGGTGCGGCGACGGCAACGGAGGACGACACGCAGCGTGGTTAAGAAGCGACTGGGCCGTGGGCTCGACGCGTTGCTGTCGGGGGCCGCCGACAACACCGAGGCAACCCAAGCCGGTGCCGCCGCCTCGCTCACCGCGCCCGGCGAGATTGCCATCGGCGACGTGGTGCGCGGCCGCTATCAGCCGCGCCGCGAGTTTTCCCAGGAGAGTCTCGAGGAGCTGGCGGCGTCGATCCGCACCCAGGGGCTCATGCAGCCCATCGTGGTCCGGCCGCGACCCCAGGGCGGATTCGAGCTGATCGCGGGCGAGCGGCGCTGGCGGGCGGCGCAGCTCGCCGGGTTGTCGCGCATCGCCGCGGTGATCAAGGACGTGAGCGACGAGCAGGCCTCGGCCATGGCGCTGATCGAGAACATTCAGCGCGAAGACCTGAGCCCGCTGGAAGAAGCCTTTGCCCTGGCCCGGCTGCGCGACGAGTTCGAGCTGACCCAGCAGCAGGTGGCGGACGCCGTCGGCAAGTCGCGGGTGGCGGTGACGAACCTGTTGCGGCTGCTGAATCTGGCGCCCCCGGTGCGTGACCTGCTGCAGTCGGGCGCCATCGAGATGGGCCATGCCCGGGCGCTGCTGACCCTGGAACCCCTGGATCAGGAGCGCCTCGCCCGGCAGGTGGCCGATCGCGGCCTGTCGGTGCGGCAGACCGAAGCCCTGGTGCGCCAGCGCCAGCAGCGGGGCGCCGGAGGGGCGGGCCCGCGGCAGCCGCTCGCCAAGGACGCCGATACCGCCCGGCTCGAGCGCGAGCTTTCGGAGCGGGTCGGTGCGCCGGTCACCATAACCCGGGGCCGGAGCGGGCGGGGTCAGCTGGTGATCGGATTCACCAGCCTGGACGAGCTGGAGGGCATCCTCGCCCATCTGCGTTGACGGCCGCCCGCCCGCTGCGGACGAACTGCGCCGAATTCGGCCGCTTTCAATTGAACCGGGCATACCTCGTCCATATAATACGCGCCGCCTTTGAGGGCCCGGTCGATCCCTTGGGACAGACATGACAGGCCGCCGACGGTGGCTGCCGATGCTGATCGTCGCGCTGCAGCTCATGACGTCGCTGGTCATCGCTGCCGCGCTCTGGCCGATAGATCATGAGCAGGCCTGGGCCGCGTTGCTTGCCGGTGCGGTGGTGGTTCCGCCGGCCGGGTATTTCGCTTGGCGTGCCCAGAATGAGCGCGCTCCGGGCCGGTTGCTCGGCCAGGGGCTGATGAAGTTCGTTCTGACGCTGGCGCTGATGGCGCTGGCGTTTGTCTGGGTGCAGCCGCCGCCGCTGGGCTTCTTCGCGGCGTTCGTGCTGATGCAGACGATGTACGTGATTGGGCCGGCCGTTTTCGGCAACGCCGCGGGGTAGGCGCCCGCCGGGCCGGCAGACGTTCAAACAGACGGGAATCGGGATGGCCAGCGGAACAGGCAGTTCGGCAGACTACATCAAGCACCACCTGACCAATCTGGTGTACGGTCAGCATCCGGATGGCACGTGGGGCTTCGCGAATAGCGCCGAAGAGGCCGCCGCCATGGGCTTCTGGTCGGTCAACGTCGACTCCATGCTCTGGTCCATCGGCCTCGGTCTGGTGTTCATTGCCGTGTTCGGCACCGCCGCGCGCAAGGCCACCGCCGGCGTGCCGGGCGGGCTGCAGAACTTCGTCGAGATGATCGTCGACTTCATCGAAGACACCACCCGCAGCATCTTCACCTACCACAACCCGGTGATCGCGCCCATGGCGCTCACCATCTTCGTGTGGGTGTTCCTGATGAACCTGATGGACCTGGTGCCCGTCGACTGGATACCGTCGTTGGCTTACGCTGCCGGCATCGAGTACATGAAGATCGTGCCCACCACCGATCCCAACATCACCATGGGCATGGCGTTCGCCGTGTTTATGCTCATCATTTATTACAGCATTGCGCGCAAGGGGCTTTCCGGCTTCGCCGCAGAGCTGCTGTTCCATCCGTTCGGCAAGTTCGCCGCGCCCGTCAACCTGATTCTGGAAGGCGTGACCCTGCTGGCCAAGCCAATCTCGCTGGGCCTGCGGCTGTTCGGCAACCTCTATGCGGGAGAGATGATCTTCATCCTCATCGCGCTGATGTTCACGGGCGGGCTGCTGATGAGCGTATTCGGCGGCGTGCTGCAGTGGGCCTGGGCCGTGTTCCACGTGCTGATCATCACGTTGCAGGCCTTTATCTTCGCCGTGCTGACGGTGGTGTATCTCGCGCAGGCTCACGACGTCGAGTCGGAGCACTGAGGTAAGCGTCCGGAAGGGTGCCTCCGACCCCGAAGGGCAACAACAACACGACACTTGGAGTGATCATGGATCTAGTCTACTTAGCAGCCGCTCTGATGATGGGCCTGGGTGCCATCGGCGCCGCCATTGGCGTAGGCATCCTGGGCGGCAAGTTCATGGAAGGCGTGGCTCGTCAGCCCGAGCTCCTGCCCATGCTGCGTACCCAGCTGTTCATCATCCTGGGTCTGGTGGACGCGGTGCCGATGATTTCGGTGGGTATCAGCCTCTACCTGATCTTCGCACTGGCCTGAGCCGGTGCGCCGGTTGCGGCCGCAAGGCCGGCTCCTGCCCGGTAACAGAGTCGAGGTGAACGAATGACACTCAACATGACGCTCATCGGCCAGAGCATCACGTTCCTGGTGTTCGTGTGGTTCTGCTGGAAATTCATCTGGCCGCCGCTGGTGAATGCCATGCAGGAGCGCCAGAAGGCCATCGGCGAAGGTCTCGCCGCGGCCGAGCGCGCCGAGAAGGACCTGGAGCTTGCCCAGGAGCGCGCGGTGGAGCAGCTGCGCGACGCCAAGGAAGAGGCCCAGAAGATTCTCGAGCAGGCCCGCCATCAGGCCAACCAGATGATCGAGAACGCCAAGAACGAAGCCCGCGCCGAGGGCGAGCGCATCAAGGAAGCCCAGCAGGCCGAGCTCGAGCAGGAGCTCAATCGAGCCAAGGAAGCCCTGCGCGGTAAGGTGGCCGTGCTGGCACTGGCCGGCGCCGAGAAGGTGCTGGGCGCCAGCATCGATGCCAACCGCCACGGTCAGCTGCTCGATCAGCTCGCCGCCGAGCTGTAAGGGGTCACGTCGATGGCAGAACAGGCGACCCTGGCGCGTCCTTACGCCAACGCGGTCTTCGACATCGCCAGGGGCGATGGCGCCCTGGACGGCTGGTCCCGGGTGCTGGCGCTGCTGGCCGGCGTGGCCGAGCAAGCCGTGGTCAGGCGTCTGCTCGATGCGCCGGACGTGGCCGCCGAGGTGAAGGCGGCCAAGCTCGTCGAGCTGCTTGGCGACGAGCTCAACGATCGGGGCCGCAACCTGGTGCGGCTGCTGGCGCGCAACAAACGCCTCGACCTGCTGCCCGAGATCCGCGAGCAGTTCGAGGTGCGCAAGGCCGAGTCCGAGAAGGTGCTCGACGTCGAGGTGGTGTCGGCCTTCGAACTCTCGGCAGAGCAGTCAGAGCGGCTGCGCGACGTGCTGCAGCGACGATTCGAGAAAGAGATCAACCTGTCGGGACGCGTCGATCCGGACGTGCTCGGCGGCGCCATCATCCGCGCCGGCGATACCGTCATCGATGGGTCGGTACGCGGCCGGCTCGACAAGCTCGCCGAAACGTTGCAGAGAAAATAGCGCGGGACCGGCCTGGCGCCACGCCGAGGCGCGTTCGAGAGGCCGGCCCGCAGTGGAGAAACTGAGGAACTCATCATGCAGCAACTGAATCCTTCCGAGATCAGCGACATCATCAAGCGCCGCATCGAAAGCCTCGATGTCCATGCGGAAGCTCAGAACGAAGGCACCATCGTCAGCGTGTCCGACGGCATCGTGCGCATCCACGGCCTGGCGGACGCCCAGTACGGCGAGATGATCGAGTTCCCCGGCGGCCTGTACGGCATGGCCCTGAACCTCGAGCGCGACTCCGTCGGTGTCGTGGTGCTCGGCGACTATGAGGGGCTGTCGGAAGGCATGACGGCCCGCTGCACCGGCCGCATCCTGGAAGTGCCCGTGGGCCGGGAGCTGCTCGGCCGCGTGGTCGACGCGCTGGGCAACCCCATCGACGGCAAGGGCCCGCTGAACGCTTCGGAAACGTCTCCCATCGAGAAGGTGGCGCCCGGCGTCATCGCCCGGCAGTCGGTAGACCAGCCGGTGCAGCTCGGGCTGAAGTGCATCGACTCGATGGTGCCGGTCGGCCGCGGTCAGCGCGAGCTGATCATCGGCGACCGTCAGATCGGCAAGACGGCCATCGCCATCGACGCCATCATCAACCAGAAGAACAGCGGCATTAAGTGCATCTACGTGGCCATCGGCCAGAAGATGTCCACCATCGCCAACATCGTGCGCACCCTGGAAGAGTACGGCGCGATGGAGAACACCATCGTCGTCGCCGCCGGCGCAGCCACCCCGGCGCCGATGCAGTTCATCGCCCCCTACTCGGGCTGCTCCATGGGCGAGTACTTCCGCGACCGCGGCGAGGACGCGCTGATCATCTATGACGACCTCACCAAGCAGGCCTGGGCGTACCGCCAGATCTCGCTGCTGCTGCGCCGCCCGCCGGGCCGTGAAGCCTACCCGGGCGACGTGTTCTATCTGCACTCGCGCCTGCTCGAGCGCGCGGCGCGGGTGAACGCCGACTATGTGGAGAAGCAGACCAATGGTGAGGTGAAGGGCAAGACGGGGTCGCTCACGGCGCTGCCCATCATCGAGACCCAGGCCGGCGACGTATCGGCGTTCGTGCCCACCAACGTGATCTCGATCACCGATGGGCAGATCTTCCTGGAGATCGACCTGTTCAACTCCGGCATCCGTCCCGCCATGAGCCCCGGCATCTCGGTATCCCGGGTGGGCGGCTCCGCGCAGGTGCCGTTCATGAAGAAGATCTCCGGCGGCATCAAGCTGGCGCTCGCCCAGTACCGCGAGCTTGCGGCTTTCTCGCAGTTCGCCTCCGACCTCGACGAGTCCACCCGCCGCCAGCTCGAGCACGGCCAGCGGGTCACCGAGCTGATGAAGCAGAAGCAGTACCACCCGATGTCGGTGGCCGACATGGGCGTCAGCCTGTTCGCCGCCAACGAAGGGTTTCTGCGCGACGTGCCGGTGAACAAGGTGCTGGAGTTCGAGCAGGGCCTGCTGGCCTACATGAACTCGAACCACGCCGAGTTCATGAAGACGGTGAACGAGACCGGTGCCTACAACGACGACATCGTCCGGCAGATGAAGGAAGCCATCCAGGCGTACAAGAAGACGGTGTCGTTCTAAACCCAGCGGCGCGAGCACGTTATGGCAGTCGGCAAAGAGATCAAGAACAAGATCGGAAGCGTGTCCAACACGCAGAAGATCACCAGCGCGATGCAGATGGTGGCGGCGAGCAAGATGCGCCGCACCCAGGAAAAGATGCGCGAGGGCAAGCCGTACTCGGAGAAGATCCGGGCGGTGATCTCGCACCTGGCGAACGCCAATCCGGAGTACCGCCACACCTACATGGAGGAGCGGGAGATCGGCCGCATCGGCTACATCGTCGTCTCCAGCGACAAGGGCCTGTGCGGCGGCCTCAACGTCAATCTGTTCCGGATTCTGGTGCGCGACATGGCGCAGTGGCACGCCAAGGGCATCGAGGCCGACCTGTGCCTGATCGGCAACAAGGCGGCCGCCTTCTTCCGCTCGGTGGGCGGCAACGTCACCGCGGCGCTGTCGGGCGTGGGTGAGGTGCCGACCCTGGCGGAGCTGATCGGCGGCATCAAGGTGATGCTCGACGCTTACGAAAAGGGCCGCATCGACCGGCTGTTCATCGTCAGCAACGACTTCGTCAACACCATGACCCAGAAGCCCATGATCCGGCAGCTCCTGCCGCTGGACGCTTCCGGGGACGAGGAGCTCAAGCACCGCTGGGATTACATCTACGAGCCGGAAGCCCGGGAGCTGATCGAGGCCCTGGTGACCCGCTACATCGAATCCCAGGTCTACCAGGCGGTGGTCGAGAACGGTGCCTGCGAGCAGGCGGCCAAGATGATCGCCATGAAGAACGCGACGGAAAACGCCGAGAAGCTCATCGAAGAGCTGACGCTGATCTACAACAACGCCCGCCAGGCCGCGATTACCCAGGAGATCGCCGAGATCGTCGGCGGCGCCGCGGCCGTATGAGGGTCGCGGACGGCGTGATCCGAGTCGACAACCCAGAAGCCAGCCAGAGAATTTCGAGAGGCAGACAATCATGAGCAGCGGTCGAATCGTTCAAATCATTGGCGCCGTGATCGACGTGGAGTTTCCGCGCGAGCACGTGCCCAAGGTGTACGATGCCCTGAAGGTCAACCGCACCGGGCTGACCCTCGAGGTTCAGCAGCAGCTCGGTGATGGCGTCGTCCGCACCATCGCCATGGGCTCCTCCGACGGTCTGTCCCGCGGCCTGCAGGTAGACAACACCGGCAACGCCATCAGCATTCCGGTGGGGGAAGAGACGCTGGGCCGCATCATGAACGTGCTCGGCGAGCCCATCGACGAGAAGGGCCAGGTGAACGCGCGTGAGCACATGCCCATCCACCGCGAGGCGCCCAGCTACGAAGACCAGCGCGGCGGCAACGAGCTTCTCGAGACCGGCATCAAGGTCATCGACCTGATCTGCCCGTTCGCCAAGGGCGGCAAGGTCGGCCTGTTCGGCGGCGCCGGCGTGGGCAAGACCGTGACCATGCTGGAGCTGATCCGCAACATCGCCACCGAGCACTCGGGCCTGTCGGTGTTCGCCGGCGTCGGCGAGCGCACCCGGGAAGGCAACGACTTCTACCACGAGATGCAGGACTCCGGCGTTCTCGACAAGATCTCGCTGGTGTTCGGGCAGATGAACGAGCCGCCGGGCAACCGCCTGCGGGTGGCGCTGACCGGCCTGACGCTGGCGGAGAAGTTCCGCGACGAGGGCCGCGACGTGCTGCTGTTCGTCGACAACATCTACCGCTACACCCTGGCAGGCACCGAGGTGTCCGCCCTGCTCGGCCGCATGCCGTCCGCCGTGGGTTACCAGCCGACGCTGGCCGAAGAGATGGGCGTGCTGCAGGAGCGCATCACCACCACCAAGACCGGCTCCATCACCTCCGTGCAGGCCGTGTACGTGCCCGCCGACGACCTCACCGACCCGTCGCCGGCCACCACGTTCGCTCACCTCGACTCCACCGTGACCCTGTCCCGGGCGATCACCGACCTCGGCATCTATCCCGCGGTGGATCCGCTCGACTCCACCAGCCGCCAGCTCGACCCGCTGGTGGTGGGCAACGAGCACTACGAGGTGGCCCGCGGCGTGCAGCAGGTGCTGCAGCGCTACCAGGAGCTGCGCGACATCATCGCCATCCTCGGCATGGACGAGCTGTCGGAGGAAGACAAGCAGCTGGTGTACCGGGCACGGAAGATTCAGCGCTTCTTCTCCCAGTCGTTCTTCGTGGCCGAGGCGTTCACCGGCAACCCGGGCGTCTACGTGTCCCGCGACGACACCGTGCGCAGCTTCAAGGCCATCCTCGACGGCGAGTACGATCACCTGCCGGAAGAGGCGTTCTACATGGTGGGCACCATCGAGGACGCGGTGGAGAAGGCCAAGCGCCTAGAGAGCAAATAGAGAGAGAGCAAGTAAGAGGGCACGACCATGGCCATGACCATGCATTGCGACATCGTCAGCGCCGAGCAGGAGATCTTCTCCGGCCGGGTGACCATCATGAGCGTCACCGGCACCATGGGCGAGCTCGGCATCATGCCAGGCCACGCGCCGCTGCTCACCGGCATTCGCCCGGGTCCGGTGCGGCTGAAGTTCGACAACGGCGAGGAAGAGGTCTTCTTCGCCTCCGGCGGCTTCCTCGAGGTGCAGCCGGGCGTGGTCACGGTGCTGGCGGATACCGCCGTGCGGGCCGAAGACCTGGACGAGGCGTCGGCGCTGGAGGCCCAGAAGGCGGCCGAGCAGGCGCTGGCGGAGCGCACGGCCGGGGTGGAGTTCTCGGTGGCGGCCGCCCAGCTTGCTGAAGCCATGGCCCGCCAGCGCACCCTGGAAGAGCTGAAGAAGCGCCGCCGTTGAGGCCCGACAGCGGCCGTGCGGGCGATCCCGATCGCCCGCCGCCGCGCTTACAACCCCGCACGCCGCGAGGCCGGTTTCCCAACCCCGTACCGCTATAATCCGCGCATCGGCCGCTACGCGGGGCGGATGACGCCACCATGTCCAAGTCTCAGCAAGCTCTGGAAGTGATCGTTCTGGCCGCCGGCCAGGGCAAGCGCATGCGCTCGCGTCTGCCCAAGGTGCTGCACCAACTCGCCGGCCAACCCATGCTCGCCCACGTGCTCGATTGCGCGTCGGCCCTGGCGCCCCGGGCCGTGCACGTGGTGGTCGGTCACGGTGCCGAGCAGGTGACCGCCGCCGTTGCCGGCCGCGGCGATGCGGCTGCCGTACGCTGGGTGCACCAGACCGAGCAGCGGGGCACCGGCGATGCCGTGGCCCGGGCACTGCCTGGGGCGGCAGCCGGCGCGGTGGCGCTGGTGCTGTACGGCGATGTGCCCCTGATCACCAGCGGCACCCTGCGCGCCTGCGTCGACCGTGCGTTGGCGGGGGAGCTTTGCATAGTAACTGCTCACTTCGAAGACCCGGCTCAGCTCGGGCGCATTGTCCGCGACGAGGCCGGGCGCATCGTCCGCATCGTCGAGCATGGCGATGCGTCGCCGGCCGAGCGGGCCATTCGCGAGATCAACTCGGGCATCCTCGCCTGTGACGCCGGCCGCCTCGGCGACCTGCTGTCCCGGGTGCGCCCGGACAACGCCCAGGGCGAGCTGTACCTGACCGACGTGGTGGCGCTGGCAGTGGCCGACAAGATGCCGGTGAGCGGCGTGGTCAGCGCCGATCCGGACGAGGTGCGCGGGGTCAACGATCGGGCCCAGCTCGCCGAGCTGGAGCGGGTGCACCAGCGGCGCTGGGCGCAGCGGCTGATGGCCGCCGGCGTGTCGGTGGCTGACCCGGCCCGGCTTGACGTCCGCGGCCGGGTGACCGCAGGGATGGACTGCTTTCTGGACATCAACGTGGTGCTGGAAGGCGACGTGGTGCTGGGCGACGGCGTGCGGGTGGGGCCCGGCAGCGTGATCCGCGATGCCGTGCTGGGCGACGGCGTCACCGTGCACGCTCACACCGTGATCGACGGGGCCGAGGTCGGGCCCGGATGCGACGTCGGCCCGTTCGCCCGGCTGCGGCCGGGCACGCGACTGGGGGCCAACGCCCGCATCGGCAACTTCGTCGAGACCAAGAAGACCGTGCTGGGCGCCGGCAGCAAGGCCAACCACCTGGCCTACCTGGGCGATGCCACCCTGGGCGACGACTGCAACGTCGGCGCCGGCACCATCACCTGCAACTACGACGGCATCGACAAGCATCCCACCACGGTGGGCGATCGGGTGTTCATCGGCACCAACAGCACCCTGGTGGCGCCGGTCACCATCGAGTCCGACGCGTTCGTGGCGGCGGGCACCACGGTCACCAGCCGCGTCGGCGCCGGCGATCTGGCGGTGGGCCGCAGCCGGCAACGCAACATTCAGGGCTGGACGCGCCCCGACCGGCGCAAGCGCGACTCTTGAACCCGACGAGGTAAGACTATGTGCGGCATCGTGGGCGCCGTGGCGGACCGCAACGTTCCCGGCATTCTGCTGGAGGGCCTGCAGCGGCTGGAGTACCGCGGCTACGATTCGGCCGGTCTGGCCGTGATCGAGACCCCGGGCCGCGGCTTCGACCTGCGCCGCCAGGTGGGCAAGGTGAAGGCCTTGGCCGACGATCTGGCTGCACGCCCGGCCCATGGCCGCATCGGCATCGCCCATACCCGGTGGGCGACCCATGGCGCGCCGTCGGTGATCAACGCCCACCCCCACATATCCCGCGACCGGATCTGCGCGGTCCACAACGGCATCATCGAGAACTTCGAGACGCTGCGCGCCGAGCTGCTGGCCAAGGGCTACACGTTCGCCTCCGAAACCGACTCCGAAGTGATCGCTCACCTCGTCCACGACAGCTACCAGGACGGCCGATCGTTGCTGGAAGCGGTGCGCCTGGCGGTGCGTCGCCTGGAAGGTGCCTACGCCATCGCCGTGATCGCCAGCGATGACCCTGACCACATCGTCGCCGCCCGCGTGGGCAGCCCGCTGGTGGTGGGCAAGGGCATCGGCGAGAACTTCGTCGCCTCCGACCCCCTGGCGCTGCGGCCGGTCACCGATCGCTTCATCTTCCTGGAGGAAGGCGATCTGGTGGAGATCTCCCGGGACGAGATCTCGATCTGGAACATCAAGGACGAGTCGGTGATCCGCGCCACGGTCAAGGTGGCCATGGGGCACGACGACGTCGACAAGGGCAACTATCGCCACCACATGCAGAAGGAGATCTTCCAGCAGCCGCGGGTCATCCGCGACACCCTGGAGGGTCGGCTGGGACGCACCCGGGTGCTGGAGCAGGCCTTCGGCGTGCGGGCGCCCGCCATCTTCGATCGCACCCGGGCGGTCACCATCGTCGCCTGCGGCACCAGCTTCTACGCCGCCAGCGTCGCCCGCTACTGGATCGAGGACGTGGCAGGGCTGCCGTGCCAGGTGGAGATCGCCTCGGAGTTCCGCTACCGCAAGGCGGCCGTGCTGCCAGACAGCCTGTTCGTCACCATCTCCCAGTCCGGCGAGACCGCCGACACCCTGGCCGCGCTCAAGGCCGCCAGGGACCTCGGCTTCATCGCCACCCTCACCATCTGCAACGTACCGAGCAGCTCCCTGGTACGCGCCTCCGATCTGGCGCTGATGATCCAGGCGGGCACCGAGGTGGGCGTGGCGTCCACCAAGGCATTCACCGCCCAGCTCACCGATCTGCTGCTGCTGACCATCCTGCTGGGCCGCCGCCACGGTCTCGACGAGGCCAGGGAGGCGGCGCTGGTGCGCGCCCTGCACGGGCTCGATGACGATCTCGAGCGTACCCTGCGCCTCGACGACACCATCCGTAAGCTCGCCGAGCGCTTCGTCGACCGCCACCACACCCTGTTTCTGGGTCGTGGGCCCATGTACCCGGTGGCGATGGAGGGGGCGCTGAAGCTCAAAGAGATCTCCTACATCCATGCCGAAGGCTATGCGGCAGGCGAGCTCAAGCACGGGCCGCTGGCGCTGGTGGACGAGCGCATGCCGGTGGTGGCGGTGGCCCCCAATGACGAGCTGCTGGAGAAGGTGCAGTCGAACCTGCAGGAGGTGCGCGCCCGGGGCGGTGAGCTGATCGTGTTCGCCGACGAGACCCTCAAGCTGCATGCCGATCCGGGCGTCACCGTGGTGGCGCTGCCGGCGGTGGACAAGATTCTGGCTCCCATCGTCTACGTGGTGCCGTTACAATTGCTCGCCTATCACGTCGCGGTGCTGAAGGGCACCGACGTGGATCAGCCGCGCAACCTGGCCAAGTCCGTCACCGTGGAGTGAGCGGCCGGGCGCCGGCTGGCAACCCTTATCCGGCGCCCGCCGCGCCGGCAGCCACCCGGTGACATGATCAAGCAGCCCTCGTGAAGCCCGCTACCGCCAGAAACGCCGTGCGGGTCCAGCAATTGCTGGGCCCGGAGTTCACCGTGCTCGAGTTCGACGAGAGCACGCGCTCGGCGGCGGAGGCCGCGGCCGCCATCGGCTGCGACGTCGCCGCCATCGCCAAGTCGCTGGTGTTCGAGGCGGCCGACGGCAGCCCCGTGCTGGTCATCGCCTCCGGCCGCAACCGCGTGGACGAGGCCCGCGTCGGCGACTGCCTGGGTCAGCCGATCCGCCGCGCCGACGCCGACTTCGTGCGCCGCCACACCGGCTACCCGATCGGCGGCGTCGCCCCCATCGGGCACCCGACGCCGCTGCCGGTGCTGCTCGACGAGCAGCTCTTGGCCCTGCCCGAGATCTGGGCCGCCGCCGGCACGCCCAACGCCGTGTTCCGCATGACGCCGGCCCAGATCGTGGCGCTGACCGGCGGCCGCCCGACCGCCATCGCCGCGACCTGAGCCGTGGACGTCACCCACCTGCTCGACGGCCTGAACGACGCCCAGCGCGAGGCGGTGACCGCGCCGGTGGGCAACCTGCTGGTGATCGCCGGGGCCGGCAGCGGTAAGACGCGCGTGCTGGTGCACCGCATCGCCTGGCTGATCGAGACCGAGGGCGTGTCTCCCCATGGCATTCTGGCGGTCACCTTCACCAACAAGGCGGCCGCCGAGATGCGTGGCCGCATCGAGTCGCTGCTGCACATCTCGGTGCGCAACCTGTGGGTGGGCACGTTTCACGGCATCGCCCACCGGCTGCTGCGCATGCACTGGCGCGAGGCCGGGCTGCCGCAGAACTTCCTCATCCTCGACGCCGACGATCAGCTGCGCCTGGTGAAGCGGGTGCAGCGCGCGCTCGACATCGACGAGCAGAAGTGGCCGGCCCGGCAGGCGGTGTGGTTCATCAACGGCCAGAAGGACGAGGGCCGGCGGGCGCGTCACGTGGTGGCCGCAGACCACGACCTGTTCCAGATCACCCATCAGCGCATCTACGAAGCCTACGAGGCCATGTGCGAGCAAGGCGGGCTGGTGGATTTCGCCGAGCTGCTGCTGCGCAGCCACGAGCTGTGGCTCGAGCAGCCGGAGCTGCTGGCGCACTATCGCGGCCGGTTCGGCCATCTGCTGGTGGACGAGTTTCAGGACACCAACACGATTCAGTACGCCTGGCTGCGGGTGCTGGCGGGCGACAGCGGCCGGGTCATGGCGGTGGGCGATGACGACCAGTCCATCTACGGCTGGCGCGGCGCCCGCATCGAGAACATTCACCGCTTCCGCGACGACTTCGCCGCCGTCGGCGTCATCCGGCTCGAGCAGAACTACCGCTCCACCGGCACCATTCTCAAGGCGGCCAACGCGCTGATCGGCAACAATGCCGACCGCCTGGGCAAGGAGCTGTGGACGGCCGGTGACGAAGGCGAGCCGGTGCGCGTCTACTCCGGCTACAACGACCTGGACGAGGCGCGGTTCGTGGCCGAGCGCATCCAGGACTGGCTGGACGGCGGCGGCAGCCCCGACGAGGCCGCCATCCTGTACCGCTCCAACGCCCAATCGCGGGTGCTGGAAGAGGCGCTGCTGCGCCAGCAGATTCCCTATCGCATCTACGGCGGCCAGCGCTTCTTCGAGCGCGCCGAGATCAAGAACGCGCTGGCCTACCTGCGCCTGGCCCACGACCGCCACGCCGACCCCGCGTTCGAGCGGGTGGTCAACGTGCCCACCCGCGGCATCGGCGACAAGAGCGTCGAGGCGGTGCGCGAGATCGCCCGCAGCCGCGGCGTGTCGCTGTGGCAGGCGGTGCGCATGGGCATCGCCGAGAACCTGCTGCCGGCAAGGGCCGCCGCCAAGCTGGCCGAGTTTCAGGCGCTGGTGGACGACCTCGGCGAGGCCGCGGGGCGCCTGCCGCTGCACGAGCTGGCCGACCTGGTCATCGACGCCACCGGCCTGCTGGCCTTCCACGCTCAGGAGCGCGGCGAGCGCGGTCTGGCCCGCAAGGAGAACCTCGAGGAGCTGGTGAGCGCCTGCCGGCAGTTCACCGGCGATCTGGTGTTCCCGCTGGAGGACGGCGATCGCGCCGAGGTGTCGGTGCTGCAGGAGTTTCTCGACCAGGTGGCGCTCGATGCGGGTGATCGCGAGTCGCAGACCGGGCCCGCCGTGCAGATGATGACCCTGCACTCGGCCAAGGGGCTCGAGTTTCCGCTGGTGTTTCTCACCGGCATGGAGGAAGGTCTGTTCCCGCACCGCATGTCGGCGGAGGAACCGGGCCGCATCGAGGAAGAGCGGCGCCTGTGCTACGTGGGCATCACCCGCGCCATGCGCACGCTGTATCTGACCTATGCCGAGACCCGGCGCCTGCACGGCCACGACACCTACAACCGTCCGTCCCAGTTCCTGCGCGAGATCCCGCCGGAGCTGGTGCAGGAGGTGCGCATGGGTGGCGCCGTGCAGCGGCCCTATGGGCGGACCGGTGGGCGTGGCTTCGACGACGCCCCGGTGGACGGCGTGCCCGGTCTGCGCCTTGGCCAGCGCGTGCACCACGCCAAGTTCGGCGAGGGCGTGGTGCTGCAGAGCGAGGGCAGCGGCGAACGCGCCCGGGTGCAGGTGAATTTCGGCGCCGCCGGCGCCAAGTGGCTGGTGATGAGTCTCGCCAATCTGCAGCCGCTCGACTGACAAGGCGACGAACGACAAGACAAACGACAATACAAACGAGGGGAGATGATGATCCGGTTGACGTTGTGGTTGGCAGTAGTCGCATTGGTGACCGGGTGCGGGGGCGCCGGTAGCGCGCCGGATGCTGGGGGTGCGGCCGATGCCGCGGCGCCGCAGCAGACCTTTCGCTGGAAGCTGATCACCACCTGGCCGAAGAACCTGCCCGGTCTCGGCACTGCCCCCGAGCGGCTTGCCGAGAAGGTTCGCGTCATGAGCAATGGCCGGCTCGACATCCGCGTGTTCGGCGCCGGTGAGCTGGTGGGCGCCTTCGAGGTGTTCGACTCCGTATCTGCAGGCACCGCCGAAATGGGTCACGGTGCCGCCTACTACTGGCGCGGCAAGCTGCCCGTGGCGGCCATGTTCTCCACGGTGCCGTTCGGCATGACCGCCCAGGAGATGAACGCCTGGCTGTATTACGGCGGCGGCCTCGAGCTCTGGCAGGAGCTGTACGCGCCGTTCGGGCTGGTGCCCATGCCGGCGGGCAACACCGGCGTGCAGATGGCCGGCTGGTTCAACAAGGAGATCAACAGCGTGGCCGACATCCGCGGGCTGAAGATGCGCATTCCCGGCCTCGGCGGCGAGGTGCTGAAGCGGGTCGGCGGCGAGCCGGTGACGGCGTCCGGCGGCGACGTGTTCAGCAACCTGCAGATGGGCGTGGTGGATGCTACGGAGTGGGTCAGCCCGTTCAACGACCTGGCGCTCGGGCTGCATACGGTGGCTCGCTATTACTACTACCCGGGCTGGCACGAGCCGGGCCCAACGACGGAGCTGATCATCAACCAGCGCGCCTGGGAGTCACTGCCCGCCGACCTCAAGGCCATGGTGGAGACCGCCGCGCGGGCGGTGAACGACGAGGTGCTGGCCGAGTTCACGGCCCGCAACAGCACCGCGCTGCGCACCCTGGTGGACGAGCACGGCGTGCAGGTGCGGCGGCTGCCCGACGACGTGCTGGCGAGCCTGCGCACGGCCTCCCACGAGGTGGTGGCGGAGCTGGCCAAAGACAGCGAGCTGGCCGGGCGCATCCACCGCTCCTACACCGGCTTCCTCGAGCAGGTGCGGGAGTATCAGGCCATATCCGAGCAGGCTTACATCAACGCCCGGTAAGCCGGGAGCGGGGCGGCACATGGAGCTGAAGGCGACGCGATACGGGGTAGACGACGGCATCGCCACCATCACCCTGCACCGGCCGGAGCGCAACAACGCCTGGACCGGCCGCATGCACACCGAGTACCGCCATTGCCTGGCCGAAGCAGACGCGGACGCCGCCGTGCGGGTGATCGTGGTGACCGGCAGCGGCCGCAGCTTCTGCGTCGGCGGCGACGCCGACGCCCTGGCGGGCCACGTCCGCAAGGGCGGTTACGATCCGGGCACGCCGCCGTCGCTGGCGCGCCCCGGGTTCGGCACCGCGGCCGAGTTCGACGCCAGCTTTGCCTATCACTTCGGGCTGTCGAAGCCGGTGATCGCCGCCATCAACGGACCGGCCGCCGGCGTCGGCCTGGCGCTGGCCTGCTTTGCCGATCTGCGCTTCGCCGCCGCCGGGGTCAAGCTGACCACCGCCCACGGCAAGCTCAACCTGCCGGCCGAGTACGGCCTGTCGTGGCTGCTGCCGCGCATGATCGGCCTCACCCGCGCCAACGAGCTGCTGCTGTCGAGCCGCGTGTTCCTGAGCGAGGAGGCGCTGGCGCTGGGCCTGGTCAACGGCGTGCATCCGGCCGAGCGCCTGCTGGACGAGACCTACGCCTACGCGCGCGGCCTCATGGCTACCGTGTCGCCGGACTCGCTGCGGCAGACCCGCTGGCAGATCTATCGGGATCTGCACCGCAGCGTCGCCGACGCGGTGGCCGACTCGGAGGTGCTGCTCGAGCGGATGATGCGTGACCCGGACTATCGGGAAGGGGTCGCCGCGTTCCTGGAGAAGCGACCGCCGAACTGGCGCTGATCGGTGCTGCGGTCAGGTGGCCGGCGTCACGGCCCGGCCGCCGGCCCAGACCGCCACCTGCCGGGTCAGGGCGGCGAGATCCTGCAGCGGGTCGCCGTCCACCAGCAGCAGATCGGCGCGCCAGCCCCGTTGCAGGCGGCCGGTGTCGGCGCCGAGGCCGAGCGCCTGGGCGGCGCCGCTGGTGGCCGCGGTCAGAACCTCTTCAGCGCTGCCGTCGAGGATGCGCTGAAATACCGCCAGGGCTTCCGGCAGGTGGTGGTGGTAGACGCCGGGAATGCCGGCGTCCGTGGACGCCGCAAAGGGAATGCCGAGCGCGCGCATGGCCTGGAAGGCGCCGCGGATGCGCTGCAGCTTGGCCGGGTTCGGGTCGTCGAGATAGCGCTGCCAGCCGCGGTTCACCGTGGGCGACACCCAGACGCCGTGCGCCAGGATCAACCGGGCGACCGCGTCCTGGTAATCCGTCGCCCAACCCTCGGGACCCATCCACGAGCAGTGCTCGATGGTGCGCACCCCGGCCCGGGCGGAGAACTCGATGCCCTCGGTGCCGTGGCAGTGGGCGGCCACCGCCAGGCCGTGCCGGCCTGCCTCGGCGACGATGCCGGTCAGGGTGTCGAGATCGAACTGCGCCCCGGCCGGCCGGCTGCCGCGGGTGAACATGCCGCCGGTGGCCATCACCTTGATCAGGTCGACGCCGCGGGCCACCTGACGCTCGATGACGGCGCCCGCCGCCGCCAGATCGGCCGCTTCGCCGCCCCAGAAGTGGCAGTGCCCGCCCGGGCAGGTCACCGGCTGCCCTGCGCACAGCAGGCGCGGGCCCGGAATCTCGCCGGCGGCGATGCGGTCGCGCAGGGTCAGCTCGGCGAAGGTGCCGCCGCCCAGATCGCGGGCGGTGGTGATGCCGGCCCGCACCATGGCGGCGGCGCGGGCGGCCATGGCCTCCGGGTCGCGGGGTTCGTCCGGCGCCGGCGGCTGGCCGCGAGCGGGGTCCAGCTCCAGGTGCACGTGAGCGTCGATCAGGCCCGGCAGGGCGGTGGCGCCGGCGCCGTCCACCACCCGCTCACCCCGGGCCGGATGCAGGTCGCGGCCGACCTCGACGATGCGGCCGCCGCCGAGGCGCACGGCGTCGGCATCCAGCCAGGCGGCGCCGTCCCAGATGCGGACGCCGCGCACCAGCGTGTCCAGCGGCGGCGTCATGTCGCCATGGTCCGTCATGGCTCCATCATGCCTCATCGCGCCATCACCGCCGGCAGCCAGGTGGCCAGCGGCGGCCAGATCAGCACCAGCGCCAGCAGCGCCAGCTGCAGCGACACGAACGGCACGGCGCCGCGGTAGATGTCCATGGTGGTGAGGGTCGCCGGGGCGACGCCGCGCAGGTAGAAGAGCGCAAAGCCGAACGGCGGGGTCAGGAACGACGTCTGCAGGTTGACGGCGATCAGCACGCCCAGCCAGATGGGGTCGAGGCCCATGGCCAGCAGCACCGGGCCGACGATGGGCACCACCACGAAGATGATCTCGATGAAGTCGAGCATGAAGCCGAGCAGGAAGATCACCAGCATGGTGATGGCCAGGGCGCCCCAGACGCCGCCGGGCAGGTTGGCGAACAGGCCGTGCACCAGCTCGTCGCCGCCGTAGCCCCTGAACACCAGGGTGAACAGCGACGCGCCGATGAGAATGAAGAACACCATCGCGGTGGTCTTCAGGGTCGACTGGCAGGTGTCGCGCAGCACCTGGCGCGACAGCCGGCCGTAGCCCATGGCCAGCAGCAGGGCGCCGGCGGCACCCACGCCGGCGGCCTCCGTTGGCGTGGCATAGCCGCCGAGGATCGACCCCAGCACGGCCACCATCAGCACCAGCGGCGGCGCCAGGCCCTTGAGCAGACCGCCCAGCGGCGCGCTGCCGCGGCTGGCGCCCGCGGCTTGCATGGCCGGCGCCCGCGCCGGCGCCAGCCAGGCCACGGCCAGCAGGTAGGCGGCGTACAGCAGCACCAGCACGAGGCCCGGGACGATGGCGCCCGCGAACAGGTCGCCCACGGACACCGAGCGCGGCGCGAACACGCCCATGCTGAGCTGAGCCTGCTGGTAGGCGGTGGAGAGCACGTCGCCCAGCATCACCAGGGCGATGGACGGTGGAATGATCTGGCCCAGGGTGCCGGTGGCGCAGATCAGACCGCTGGCCAGCGGCCGGTGGTAGCCGGCCTGGAGCATGGTCGGCAGCGCCATCAGGCCCATGGTGACCACCGTGGCGCCGACGATGCCGGTGCTGGCCGCCATCAGCATGCCCACCACCACCACGGCGAGCCCCAGCCCGCCGCGCATGCGTCCCATCAGCCCGGTGAGGCTGGTGAGCAGGAGCTCGGCGATGCGGGTCTTCTCCAGCATCACCCCCATGAACACGAACAGCGGCACCGCGATCAGGGTCTGGTTGCTGACGATGCCGTAGAGGCGTCCGGGCAGAAAGCCCAGGTCGCCGGCCTGAAACACCCCGGCGGCGATGCCGCCGAGGGCGAACAGCAGGGCGACGCCGCCCAGGGTGAGCGCCACCGAGTACCCGGCCAGCAGGGCCAGGAACACCACCAGGAACATCCACAGCGGGATCAGCTCAGCCAAGATGCGTCCTCAGCCGCAGCCAGCACCGCACCATCTCCGCCAGGCCCTGCAGCAGCAGCAGCACGGCCAGCAACGGCAGCAGGGTCTTGAGCAGGAACACGGCGGGAATGCCACCGACCTCCGGAGAGCCTTCGAGAATGCGCCAGCTCGCCGCCACGTACGGCATGCTGAGCCAGAACAGGGCCGCGCTCACCGGCACCAGGAACAGGCCATGGCCGAACAGCTCGACCCACAGCCGGCCGCGCTCGCCGAGCCGCGCGCGCAGCACGTCGACGCGGACGTGGGCGTCCTCCTTCAGGGCGTAGGGGATGCCGAGCAGAAATGCCAGCGCGTGCAGGTACATGACCGCTTCCTGGAGCTGAACGGCGCCGGTGCCGAGTGCATAGCGCAGCGCCACCACGGCCACCGTGCCCAGCACCATGAGCAGCATGGCCCAGGCCAGCACGCGGCCGGTGAGATCCGTGAAGCGGTCGATGACGCGCAGGACTTTCAGGATGCTTCCCCCGCGGCGAGCAGGGGCAGCGCCACGGTTTCCAGCACCACGCCGCAGAAAAACGCGAAGCCGACCCAGACATTGTTGCGGAAGGCCTGAAAGCACGCGGCCCGGTCGCGGCCGCGGATCAGCCGCTGCTGGTAGATGAACAGCACCGCCATGACGGCCAGACCGAGCCGGTAGGCCGGGCCGTAGCCCATCTGCTCGCCGAGCAGCAGCAGGGTGAGCAGGGCGCTGGCCTGCAGCAGGCCCACCATCAGCCGGTCCGCCTGCCCGAACAGAATGGCTGTGGACTTGATGCCCACCACCAGGTCGTCATCGCGATCCACCATGGCGTACAGGGTGTCGTAGCTGACGATCCACAGCAGGCTGCCCACGTACAGCAGCCAGGCCTCCGCCGGCACGGCATCGCGGACGCTGGCGAAGGCCATGATCAGGGCCCAGCTGAACGCGGCGCCCAGCACCACCTGCGGCAGGTACGTCCAGCGCTTCATGAACGGGTAGATGACGGCCAGGGCGAAGCCGCCCAGAGCCAGCCAGCGGGCCAGCGGGTTGAGGAAGATCAGCAGCAGCGCGGCGATCGCGGCGAGGGCCGCGAACAGCACCAGGGCCTCCTGCTCCGACACGCGGCCGGTGGTGAGCGGGCGGTCGCGCGTGCGCTCCACGTCCCGGTCCCAGCCGCGGTCGGCGAAATCGTTGATGACGCAGCCGGCGGAGCGCATGACGAAGGTGCCGATGGTGAACACCACGATGAGCGGCCAGGGCGGCATGCCGTCCGCGGCGATCCACAGCGCGGCCAGGGTCGGCCACAGCAGCAGCAGCGTGCCCACCGGCCGGTCGAGCCGCATGAGCTGCAGGTACAGGTCGGCTCTGGCGTGCATGATGCGGCTTGGCCGTGGGTCCCCTTCGCGTTGATTTTTCCTGGCCCGGCCAGTAGTTTATCGCGCCTCGCTCAGCAACCCCACAGGGGCGGAAGACGAATGCGGAAGTGGCAATGCATCGTGTGCGGCTGGATCTACGACGAAGCCGAAGGATATGAAGAGGAAGGCATCGCGCCCGGCACGCGGTGGGAGGACGTTCCCGAAGACTTCGTCTGTCCGGAGTGTGGCGTCAGCAAGGAAGACTTCGAGATGATAGAGGTCGGCTGAAAGGTCGGCTGACAGCCCGGCCGAAGATCCGGCAGACTGCGGCACAGCGGCCCCGGAGATTGCTATGACCCTGACTGTGCGCATCCTCGTCGGCATGTTCGCCGGCTTCGTTCTCGGCGTCGTCATCAAGCAGCTCGGGGTCGCCGACGATCACTGGCTGTACTCGGTGGTCGTCCAGGGCTTCATCGACGCCGGCGGCCGCATCTTCATCGCCAGCCTGCAGCTCATGGTGGTGCCGCTGGTGCTGGTATCGCTGATCTGCGGCGCTGCCAGCCTCGGCAACACCGGCAGCATGGGCCGGGTGGGGGGCAAGGCCATCGGCCTGTATCTGATGACCACGGCCATCGCCATCAGCATCGCCCTGATGCTGGCCCTGCTGGTGAATCCGGGCATGGGCGCCGGCCCGCCACCCATGGACGTCACCTTCGATCCGGGTCAGCCCACCAGCATCAAGGACACCCTGATCAACATCTTCCCCACCAATCCGGTGGCGGCCATGGCCCAGGGCAACATGCTGCAGATCATCGTCTTCGCTCTGCTGTTCGGCATCGCGGTGAGCCGTGCCGGCGAGGCAGGCGCGCGCCTGATGGGCTTCTTCGAGGACGTGAACGAGGTGCTGATGCGCCTCATCACCATCCTCATCCTGCTCGCCCCGTTCGGCGTGTTCTGCCTGATGACGCGCCTGTTCGGCACCGAGGGCTTCGACGAGATCTACAAGCTCGGCGCCTACTTTCTGACCGTGATCGGCGCGCTGCTGATTCACATGCTGGTGGTCTATCCGACCCTTCTCACCGTGCTTGGCAGGGTCAACCCGCTGATATTCCTGCGCAAGATGCGCGAGCCCATGCTGGTGGGTTTCTCCACCGCCTCGAGTGGCGCCACCCTGCCGGTGACGCTGCGCACCGTTGAGCATCGCATCGGCGTCAAGAACGAGGTGGCCTCCTTCGCCGTGCCCCTGGGCGCCACCATCAACATGGACGGCACGGCCATCATGCAGGGCGTGGCCACGGTGTTCATCGCCCAGTTCTATCAGGTGGGCCTCGACCTCTCCGACTACCTGATGGTGATCCTTACCGCGACCCTGGCATCCATCGGCACCGCCGGCGTGCCCGGCGTCGGCCTGATCATGCTCACCATGGTGCTCACCCAGGTGGGCCTGCCGGTGGAAGGCATCATGCTGATCATCGGCGTCGACCGGCTGCTGGACATGCTGCGCACGGCGGTGAACGTCACCGGCGACGGCATGGTGGCCACCGTGGTGGCGAACAGCGAGAACGACCTGGACCTGGACGTGTTCGCCGACCCGGATGCGGGCCAGGTGGTCGAGCAGCACCACGACGGGCGCTGACCGTCGGCTCAGATGCCCCGAGCGGGCACGACCTCCCATTCGGCGTCCTCGAACTCGCCAACGACGCGAATGTCCACGAACTCGGCCTGCTCGGCGATGATCTGCCGCACCTGCTCGTCACCGCGGGACTCCATGGCGTCGCGGTCGGCCTTGGATGCCCAGCTGGCGATGGCCAGCAGCACCCGGTCGTCGCCGATCTTGCGGTGCAGACGGGTACCTCGGGCGCCGGGCGCCTGTTGGATTCGGCGGCTGGCGCGCACCCAGGCCTCGGCGTATCGTTCCGCCGCATAACCCGGTTTGATGTGTACCTCGAAGATGAAATGCATGATCGGGGCCCTCGTTGCCGCTGATGGGGGCCAAGGTAACAGCGCGTCCGGCGGCAGCCCAGGCCGGTGACGGACAGCGATCAGCCGCACGGGGCCGGCGGGCCGCCGCTCAGGCCGTGGCACGCCTTCCAGAACCCCGACTACCGCCTGCTCTGGGGCGCCGGCTTCGCCGGCAGCATCGTCGTCTGGATCCGCATCCTGGCAACCGCTCAGTGGCTGCTGGACGTCACCGGGTCGGCGATGCTGGTGGGCTTCATCGGCGTGGTGCAGCTCGTGGTGCAGATTCCGGCGCTGCTCTGGGGCGGCACCCTGGCGGACCGCCTCGATCGCAAGCGGGTGATGGCCATGGCCAACGCCGTGACCCTGAGTGTGATGCTGGCATTGGGCGTGCTAGATCTCACCGGACACCTGACCGCCCCCCTGGTCTACCTCGGCATCGCCCTGACCGCGGCCTCGCAGATGTTCGCGAGCCCAGCCCGCTCCGCGCTGGTGCCGGCGGTGGTGCCGGAGCGGCAGCTCATGCTGGCGGTGTCCACGGATACCGCGTCCCAGAACGTGGCCGCCATCGTCGGCCCGCTGCTGTTCGCCGCCGTCGCCCTGCTGGCCGGCCTGCACACCGCGTTTCTGGTGGCGGCGGCACTGTCGGTGCCGGCAGTGCTGCTGCCGTTGCTGATTCGCGCCAGCGGCAACGCCGCCGAGCGCCATGCCGGCTCGGCGCTCGCCCAGACCTGGGACGGCTTCCGCTACGTCTCCCGGCACCCGATCCTGCCGGGGCTGTTTCTGCTGGACACCGGCATCACCGTGGCATCGTTCTATCGCGAGATTCTGCCGGTGCTGGCCCAGGGCCTGTTCCGCGGTGGCGCCGGTGCCACGGGTCTGCTGGGGGCGGCCAACTCGGCCGGCGCCGTGGCCGGCTCGTTCCTGGCGCTGCTGCTGTCGGGATATCGGGCCAAGGGCATGCTGGTGCTCTACGCCACCCTGGCCTATGCCCTGATGCTGCTCGGCTTCGGCACCGTCACCACGCTGTGGCTGGGCGCGGTGATGATCGCCGGGCTGGGGGCGGCCGATGCGGTGACCGTGGCGGTGCGCCAGACCACGGTCATGCTCACCACGCCCGACGCCATGCGCGGGCGGGCGTTCTCGCTGATGATTCTGGCGGCGCAGACGGCCAACAACGTCGGCACCATCTGGGTGGGGTTGTGGGCCGGCATCATCGGCGCGGCCAACACCATGGTGCTCGGCAGCGTCATCTCGGTGGTGGCCACCCTGGCCATCTGGCGCTGGTGGCGGCCGATCCGGGAGTACCGCTCGCCCCTCTGAGGGCGCTCGCAAAGGAGAAGGAGATGAAGCACTCGATTGCAGGAATGCTGGCCTGGATCCTCGTTGCCGCGGCGGCCGTGCCGGCCAGCGCCGAAGACATCGACGGCGTGGTCGAACACCCGATGATTTCCCGCTACCCCGGTCAGGAAATCCGCTGGCAGCAGATCGAAAACTACATGCCCTACCGGGTGCCGGTCGGCCCGGTCACCGGCTATCGCGCAATCGCTGAGTGGATAGACACCGAGGGCCGGGTCACACGCACCTTCTACCGCCTGCAGGGCGAAGACCGCTCGTTTTCCGAGGTGTATGGAAACTATCTCGATTCGCTGCGCGGCCAGGGCTTCGAAATCGTCGCTCAAGGCATGTCCGCCGATCGCAAGGGCGTGGCCCCCGGAAGCCGGCAGTGGATGGACGTGCTCTATCGGCAAAACCCCACGGGCAAGCCAGGTGAGGTGAGCACGATGTTCGCCGGCAGCGCGTCATCCGGCGGCGCCGGCTCCATCGTCGCGCGCAGGGAGCGGGCGGCCGGAACAGCCTACGTCGTCATCAGCGTCGAGCAGCATGCTGCCGACTACGTGGGAACGCTCATCGACATCGTGGAAGTGGAGGCGGCGGAGACCGGGCTGGTCGCCGTTGATCCGGAAGCGATCGGTTCGGACATGGACGAGTTTGGCCGGGTCGTGCTCGACGGCATCTTCTTCGATCACGACAAGGCGACGCTGAAGCCGGAGTCGGCCGAGGCGCTCGCCGCGATCGCGGTCTATCTGGAGGCCAACCCGGAGAAGTCCTTCTACGTGGTCGGACACACCGATTCGGCGGGCACCTTCGCCTACAACCGCAAGCTCTCCGAAGACCGGGCCCGCGCGGTGGTCGACGCGCTGCGCCTGGAGCACGGCATCGAACCGGGGCGCATCGAGCCCCACGGTGTGGGTCCGCTGGTGCCGACGTTCGCGAACGCCACCGATGCCGGTCGGGAGCGCAATCGGCGTGTAGAGCTGGTCGAGCGCTGATCGGGAGACCGTCGGCGTCGTTCAGACCGAGAGGTGGCCGGAGTCGCCGCTGGCCCAGGCCTGCAGCAGGGCGGCGGCTTCATCCGGCGCCTCGGCCAGAAGCCGGTCGCCGCGCACCACGGCCTCGCGCATCAGGTGCGCGTGCCGCTGCGGGTCGGCCAGGCGGAAGCCTTCCTCGCCCGTCTGCCGCGACCCCAGCAGCTCGCCCGGCCCCCGCAGCTCCAGGTCTTTCTCGGCGATGAAGAAGCCGTCCTGACTGTCGCGGATGGCCTGCAGCCGCGCCCGGGCGGTGGCGCCGAGCGGCGCCTGGTAGAGCAGCACACAGTGCGAGCGCACGGCGCCGCGTCCGACCCGGCCGCGGAGCTGGTGGAGCTGTGCCAGGCCCATGCGCTCGGCGTTCTCGATCACCATCAGCGAGGCGTTGGGCACGTCGACGCCCACCTCGATGACGGTGGTGGCCACCAGCAGGTGGATCCGGCCGGCGGCGAACTCGGCCATCACCGCCGCCTTCTCGGCGCTGGCCATGCGGCCGTGCAGCAGGCCCACCCGGTGCCCGGCCAGAGCGCGGCCGAGTTGGGCGGCGGTGGTTTCGGCGGCGGCCAGGGTCTGCTGCTCGCCTTCCTCGATCACGGCGCACACCCAGTAGGCCTGGTGGCCCTGGTCCAGCACCCGGCGCACCCGCGCCACCACCTCGTCGCGGCGGCCGTCCGGCAGCACCCGGGTGTCGATGGGCTGGCGGCCGCGCGGCAGCTCGTCGATCACGGAGACGTCCATGTCGGCATACAGGGCCATGGCCAGGGTCCGCGGGATGGGCGTGGCGGTCATGACGAGCTGGTGCGGCACCTGGCCCTTGGCCCGCAGCGCCATGCGCTGGTGCACGCCGAACCGGTGCTGCTCGTCGATGATGGCGAGCGCCAGGCGGTGGAACTGCACCCCGGCCTGGAACAGCGCGTGCGTGCCCACTGCCACCCGGGCCTCGCCGCTGGCGATGCGGGCCGCGGTGGCGCGGCGCTCCGCCGCCGGCTGGCCGCCGGTCAGCAGCACCACGGAGATGCCCAGGGTCTCGAGCCAGGCGGAGAAGTTGAGGTAGTGCTGCTCGGCCAGAATCTCGGTGGGCGCCATCAGCGCGGTCTGGGCGTCGTGCTCGGCGGCGCGAATGGCGGCGAAGGCGGCCACCACCGTCTTTCCCGAACCGACGTCGCCCTGCAGCAGCCGCAGCATGGGCTGCGGCCGGGCCAGATCCTCGAGCACCTCCCGCACAACGCGTTTTTGTGCACCCGTCAGGGCGAAGCCCAGCCGGGCCAGGAGCTGCCGGCCGAGCTGGTGTGCCTGGGGCAGCGGCAGCGTGCTCTGGGTCGCCCGATCGCGCTGGCGGCGGCGCATCAGCAGGTAGTATGCGGTCAGCTCGTCCAGGGCGAGCCGGGTCTGCACCGCCTTGATGTCGTCGGCGCTGGCGTCGGCCGGGGGGTGGTGCAGGAACAGCAGGTCGGCATACGGCGTGCCGGCCGCATCGGGCCAGTCCAGGGTGGCGAGCTGGGCGGTCAGCGACCGCAGCCGGTTCTGGCCGAGCCCCTTGGTGGTCCGATAGACCGGGGTCAGCCCCGGCGTCAGCGGCGGGCCCTCGCCGGTGAACACCCGGTACTCGGGGTGCGCCATCTCGAGACCGGTGGGGCCGAGGCGTGCTTCGCCGAAGGCGCGCAGGCGCATGCCCGCGCGCACGCCGTTCTGCTGACGCGGTGCGAAGTGGAAGAAGCGCAGGGTCAGAAAGCCGCTGCCGTCGCCGATGGTGATCAGCCAGCTCCGCCGCCGGCCCAGGTTGATCCGCGATTCGAGCACCTCACCCTCCACCAGGCACTCCCGATCGGTGGTCAGGCGGTTCAGGGGCACCAGCCGGCTGCGGTCCTGGTAGCGGATGGGCAGGTGCAGCAGCAGGTCGCCGAGCGCAAAGATGCCCAGGCGCTCGAGGCTCGCGGCCAGGCTGGGCCCGACGCCCTTGAGGGTGCCGACGGGCCGGTCGCGGAGCGCGGTCAGGCCCCGACCCGGTTGATGGCGACGACGTGGCCGGTGGCGCGCAGCCGCCTCAGCACCCGGGCGAGATGGTTGCGGTTCTTCACCGAGACGTCGAGGCTGACGCTGGTGACCTCGGCGTTGCGCTCCTCGACGTTGATCGCCTCCACCCCGGCGTCGGCTTCGGCCACGGCCGCGGCGATGGTGGCGATAATGCCCTTCCTGCGGTGTACGTCGATGCGCAGGAAGGTGAGGAACTCGGCCCGCGTGCTGGGTGCCCAGTGGGCGGGGATGATGTCGCGGCCGCCGCGGCGACGGCGTATCTCCACCATGTTGGGGCAGGTCTCGACGTGCACCACGAAGCCCTTGCCCGGCGTCACGTGGCCGACGATGGGGTCACCGGGAATCGGCCCGCAGCAGCGGCCGTAGTTGATCACCAGGCCCTCGCCACCGCGGATGGCCACCGGCCCGCCGCTGTCCACGGTGATGCCGGAGGCGTTGGGGTCGCCGGCGGCCAGGAGCTGCTGGGCCACCACGTAGGCCATCAGCTCGCCGTTGCCGATGGCGGCCAGCAGCTCTTCCAGGCGCCGCACGCCGAACTCCTTGAACACCCGCCGCAGGCGACGGAAGTCGAGGTCGTTGATGCTCTTGTCGGCGCTGGCCAGCGACCGGTTCAGCAGCCGTCGGCCGAAGGCGATGGAATCGCCCGCCTGCTGCACCTTGAGCGCCTGGCGGATGCCCGTGCGCGCCTTGCTCGACACCACGAACGTCAGCCAGTCCGGGTTGGGCCGCGCCTCGGGCGCGGTGATGATCTCCACGCTCTGGCCGCTCTGCAGCTGCTGCGACAGCGGCGCCAGGTTGCGATCGATGCGGCAGGCCACGCAGCGGTTGCCAATGTCGGTGTGGACGGCGTAGGCGAAATCGACCGCGCAGGCCCCCCGGGGCAGCTCCATGATGTGCCCCTTGGGGGTGAAGACGTAGACCTCGTCGGGAAACAGGTCGATCTTCAGGCTCTCGATGAACTCCAGCGGGTTGCCCGCCTTCTGCTGCAGGTCGAGCAGGTCGCGCACCCACTGCCGGGCGCGCTGCTGGCTCGACTGGAAGTCGTCGCTGGCGGATTTGTACAGCCAGTGCCCGGCGATGCCGTTCTCGGCCACGGCCTCCATGTGCCGGGTGCGGATCTGCACCTCGATGGGCACGCCGTGCATGCCGAACAGGGTGGTGTGCAGCGACTGGTAGCCGTTCACCTTGGGAATGGCGATGTAGTCCTTGAAGCGCCCGGCCACCGGCTTGTAGAGGTTGTGCACCACGCCCAGCGCCCGGTAGCAGTCGTCGACGTGGTCCACCACCACCCGGAAGCCGAAGACGTCCATGATCTCGGCGAACGACTTGTGCTGGGCCTTCATCTTCCGATAGATGGAATAGAGGTGCTTCTCCCGGCCGTGCACCTCGGCCGGAATCTCCTCCTGCATCAGCGCCGTCTCGATGGTCTTGCGCAGCTCCTCCATCAGCTCCTTGCGGTTGCCGCGGGCGGCCTTGACGGCGCGTTCGATGCGGTCGGCGCGCAGCGGATACAGGGCGCGGAATCCCAGCTCCTCGAATTCGACCTTGATGTGGTGGATGCCGAGCCGGTTGGCGATGGGGGCGTAGAAGTCCAGCGTCTCCCGGGCGATGCGCTTGCGCTGCTCGTCCGACATGACGCCGATGGTGCGCATGTTGTGCAGCCGGTCGGCCAGCTTCACGACGATCACGCGGATGTCCTTGGCCATGGCCATGGCCATCTTCTGGAAGTTCTCGGCCTGGGCTTCGGCGCGGGTGCGGAATATGGTGGAGAGCTTCGAGACCCCGTCGACGATCTGGGCCACCGACTCGCCGTAGCGCTCGCGCAGGTTGGCCCGCGCCACCTCGGTGTCTTCGATCACGTCGTGCAGCAGCGCCGCCATGACCGTCTCGTGATCCATGCGCATCCCGGCCAGGATGTTGGCAACCGCCAGCGGGTGGCTGATGTAGGGGTGTCCGGTGCGCCGCCACTGGCCTTCGTGGGCCGCGGCCGCGTAGTCGTAGGCGTCCCGCACCAGGGCGATCTGCTCGGCGTCGAGGTAGGCCGCAAGCTTGTGGATCAGGTCGTCGATGGAGACCGGGTTGGCGATCGACGGATGGCGTGCCTGCTCGGCCAGCAGGGCGACGAAGTAGGATTCGGATGGGCTGGGTCGCTTCGGCGCTTTGCGGCGCCGGCCACGAGGCTGCCGCGTCTCGGCCGCGGCGGGCGTTTCGACAGGGTTTTCGGGCGACGTCTTGCCGGGACGGGGCGTGCCCGCCCGATGGCCGACCTTAGACGTCGCGGGCTTCGTCATCTCCTATGCCGAACGTAACTTCCACCCGCTCATCCTCAATGGAGGCATCCTGCTCGTCAAGCATCTCGTTGTTGATGAGGCCGGCCGCAATCTCGCGCAGCGCCAGCACGGTGGGCTTGTCGTTCTCTTCCGGCACCAGCGGCTGCACGCCGAAGCGGCGCATCTGCCGGGCGCGACGGGTGGCCACCATGACGAGTTCGAAGCGGTTGTCGACGTGGTCCAGGCAATCTTCGACGGTGATGCGTGCCATGAGGAGGGTCCTGTGATCGGGGGATTCGGCGAGCGCGCGAGTGTAGCCGCGGTTCAGGGGGCTTTCAAGAGATCGTCCAGCAGGCTGCCCAGCCGCCGCTGCTGGCGAAACAGCCGCAGCCGCTCGGCGCGGACGATGGCGGAAAGCTCCTCGGTCGCCGTCGCGAAGTCGTCGTTGACCAGCAGGTAGTCGTAGTCCTGGTAGTGGGACATCTCCCAGCGCGCCTTGTCGAGCCGCTCGCGGATCACCGCGGCATCGTCTTCGCCGCGCTGGGTGAGCCGGGTGGCCAGGGTTTCCGCCGACGGTGGCAGGATGAACACGCTCACGGCTTCCGGATAGCGGCTGCGCACCTGCGCCGCGCCCTGAAAGTCGATCTCCAGCACGACGTCGCGGCCGGCCATGCGCTCGGCGTCCACGGCGGCCATGGAGGTGCCGTAGTAATTGCCGAACACCTCGGCATGCTCGAGAAACTCGCCGGCGTCGATCATGGCCTGGAAGGCGGCCTTGTCGACGAAGTGGTAGTTCACGCCGTCGGTCTCCTTCGGGCGCTTGCTGCGCGTGGTGTGAGACACCGAGACCACCAGCCGCCGGTCGCGCGCCAGCAGCGCTGCCACCAGGCTGGTCTTGCCGGCCCCCGATGGCGCCGACACGATCAGCAGCATGCCCGCAGCGGGCGGAGTGGCGGATCCCGGTGCTCGCTTCATTCCAGGTTCTGCACCTGCTCGCGGATCTGCTCGATCACCACCTTCAGATCCACCGCGCGCTGCGAGGTCTGCGCCAGCACCGACTTCGATCCCAGGGTGTTGGCCTCGCGGTTCAGCTCCTGGGTCAGGAAGTCGAGACGGCGGCCGTGGGGGCCGGCGCCACGCAGGCTGGTGCGCACCTCCTCCACGTGGATGCTGAGGCGGTCGAGCTCCTCGGCGACGTCGGCCCGCTGCGCCAGCAGCGCCACCTCCTGATCGAGCCGGTCGGGTTCGACGGTCACACGCAGCTCCTCGAGGCGATGGCGCAGCCGCTGCATGAGCTGATGGGTGACGGAGGTGGTGTGCCGCTTCACCTCGTCCACCAGGCGGTCGATGTCGGTCAGGCGGCCCTCGATGGCCTCCTGTAACTGGGCGCCTTCCCGGGCGCGGTGGGCGAGCAGGTCGGCCAGCGCCTGTTCGAACAGGTCTTCCACCGGCTCCGTCAGGGCCTCGGCGTCCAGTGCGGGCTCGCTGCCGAGCAGGCCCGGCCAGCGCAGCAGCTCCACGGCGTTGGGCGCGCCGATCTCGGGGGCATCGCGCCGCACCTGCTCGAGAATGGCCAGCAGCTGCAACAGCAGCGGCCGGTTCAATTCCGGGCGACCGGCCTCGCCGCCGGAATCGGCGCGCAGCACGCAGTCGACCTTGCCGCGCTTCAAGTGGGTGCGCACCAGGTCTCGCAGCCCGTGCTCCAGGCCGCGCAGCGCGTCGGGCATGCGGAACTGCGTCTCCAGATAGCGGTGGTTGACGCTCTTCAGCTCCCAGGTCAGCACCAGGCCGTCGACTTCCTGCTGCGCCCGGGCGAAGGCGGTCATGCTGTGAACCATGGGGGCCTCGACGCCATGAGCGATTCGAGGCGGCATTCTAACCGCTCCCGCGGCCGCCGTCCGGCTGCGCCGGGGGGGGGGCGGCAGCGCGAATGCCACGCACCCTGCGTGCGCGGGCTGAACGGGTGGCCGGCCTGGCCCTATAATGGCGCGCCACGCAACCAGGCCGGCGGTACCCATGAGCCATGCACGAACCCACGGCGGCAACCGATGACGGGCGTACGCCCCAGCGGCCGCCGCCCCGACCAGCTACGCTCCGTGACCTTCGAGCGCGACTTCACCAAGCATGCGGCGGGCTCGGTGCTGGTATCGTTCGGCGATACTCGCGTGATCTGCACCGCCAGCGTCGAGGCCTCGGTGCCCGGCTTCCTCCGCGGCAAGGGCACCGGCTGGATCACGGCCGAGTACGGCATGCTGCCGGGCGCCACCCACACCCGCAACGATCGCGAGGCCGCTCGCGGCCGTCAGGGCGGACGCACCATGGAAATCCAGCGCCTGATCGGCCGGTCGCTGCGGGCGGCCGTGGACATGGGCGCGCTCGGCGAGCGCACGGTGCGCATCGACTGCGACGTGATCCAGGCCGACGGCGGCACCCGCACGGCTTCCATCACCGGGGGCTGCGTCGCGCTGGCCGATGCGCTGCGTCGGGTGGGGGTTCAGGCCGCGTTCAGGGGCCTGGTGGCATCTGTATCCGTGGGCATCTGGCGCGGCGTGCCGGTGCTGGATCTGGACTATGCCGAGGACTCCGGCGCCGACACCGACATGAACGTGGTGCGGGTGGAGTCCGGCGGCTTCATCGAGATTCAGGGCACGGCAGAGTCGGGCGCGTTCGACGATGCGGAGCTCGACGCCATGCTGGCCCTGGCGCGGCAGGGCACGACCGAGCTCATGGCCGCGCAGCGGGCCGCTCTCGCTGCGGGGTGACGGTGTTCCGGCAAGGCAATCACGAGGAACGGATCAGGTGAGCGAGCCAAAGAGTTCCAGGCAGGCGCTGGTCGAACTGCTGGTGCGCTCCGGCGTGCTGCGGTTCGGTGAGTTCACCCTGAAGTCGGGGCGGCAGAGCCCTTACTTCTTCAATCTCGGCGCGCTGCACACCGGCGCCGCCATCCAGCAGCTGGCGGAAGCCTACGCCGCGCACGTGATCGCCAGCGGTATCGAGTTCGACGTGGTGTTCGGCCCGGCATACAAGGGCATACCCATCGCCGTGGCCACCGCAGAGGCCCTGGCCCGGGCCGGCCGCGACGCGGCTTGGGCGTTCAACCGCAAGGAGGCCAAGGCTCACGGCGAAGGCGGGGCCTTCGTGGGCGGCGATGTGGGCGGCCGCGTGCTGCTGGTGGACGACGTGCTGACCGCCGGGACGGCGATTCGCGAGTCGGCCGGCATGATTGACGAGGCGGGCGGCCGGGTGGTCGGGGTCGTGATCGCCCTGGACCGGCGCGAGCTTAACGATGACGGCCGCACCGCAGTACAGGCGCTCTCGGAGCAACTGAGCGCGCCGGTGAGCAGCCTGCTGACCCTTGAAGATGTGATCGACTACCTTGACGGAGATGGCGGCCCGGACCACCATCGCGACGCTCTGAGAGCCCGAATCCGGGACTACCGGGAGGCCTACTGTGCCCGCTGAACGCACCCCCCAACGCCTGCTCGCCCTGCTGCTCTGCGTGGCCCTGTCGGCCGCCGCGGTGGCGGCGCCGGGTGGCGCTACTGGGGCGGTGATGTTCAAGTTCCGCACCGCCGAGGGCGACGTCGTCTATTCCTACACGCTGCCGCCGGGGCAGGCGCGGCTGGGATATGAGAAGGTCGATCTCGGCACCGGCAAGGTGATCGAAACCGTGGCGCCGCAGCTTCCACCGGCGGAGCTCGAGGCGCGGCTGCGGCGCGAGCGGGCCATGGCCGAGTGCCGCAACGAGCTCGAACGCCTGTACGCGCTGTACGGCACCGAGAACGACATCGCCGTCGCCGAGCGTGAGGCCGTGGACGCGCTTGATCGCCGCATCAGCCAGATTCAGACCAACGTTGCCCGCGCCCGGCGTGAGCTGGAGCGCCTGCGCGCTCAGGCGGCGGATGCGGAACGCTCGGGCGCCCAGGTGACCGGCACCCTGCTGGAGCGCATCCGGGCGAACGAGTCGCAGATCGACCAGCTCGAGAACGAGATCGCTCAGCGCCGCGCCGAGCAGGCCCAGGCGCGACAGCGCTTCCAGCGCGAGCGGGAGCGTTTCCAGGACGGCCGTTGCCCGGCGCCGGGTGCGGTTGCGCAGACGCGGGCCGACGACTGAGCGGCGGGCGGCTGGCGCCCGCCGGCCCGCTCAGCGGAACACCGCCCGCTCCAACGCCGTCCACTGCTCGTCCCAACCCGCGGTAGGCAGGGCGCGGAACTCGCTGCGCACGAACTGGTTGATCCGCCCCTCGGACGCCGACAACAGCAGGTTGGCCCCCGCCGTGCTGCCGAGCTCGGGGCCGGGCACCCGGGTCACCGACCACTCCCTGAGGATCAGGCGCAGCTGCGTCTCCAGCCGGTCGAAGAGCTGACGGATGCGGTTGCGCAGCCGCTCGTTCTCGCCGAGCAGGGCGTCGCCCACCAGCAGCCGGGCCATGCCCGGATTGCGCTCCGCGAACGACAGCAGCAGCCACAGGATCATGCGGCAGCGCCGTTGCGCCGTCGGCTCCTCCGAGAGGATGCGGCTGATCCGGGTGAACAGGCTTTCCTCGACGAACTCGATCAGGCCCTCCAGCATCTTTGCCTTGCTGGGGAAGTGCCGGTACAGGGCCGCCTCGGACACGCCCACCTGGCGGGCCAGGGCCGCGGTGGTGATGCGGCTGCCCGGATGGGTCTCCAGCATCAGCGCGAAGGCCTGCAGAATCTCCTCGCGGCGGTTACTGGTGGCCGGCATCGTCGTCTGCTTGCAGGGTGATCTTGGTGCCGATGCCGGCGTCGGTGAAGATCTCGATCAGCAGCGAGTGCGCCACGGTGCCGTCGATGACCTGCACGCTGGCGACGCCGCCGCGCAATGCTTCCAGCGCGCTGTCGGTCTTCGGCAGCATGCCCTCGTTGATGGTGCCTTCCGCCACCATGCGCTCGACGTCGGCGGCGGTGAGCGTGGCCACGGTGCGACCGTCCGCATCGAGGATGCCGGGGCGGTTGGTGAGCAGCATCAGCTTCTCGGCGCCCAGCGCCTCCGCCAGGCGGCCAGCCACCAGGTCTGCATTGATGTTGTACGACTGACCGGCGTCGCCGACGCCGATGGGGGCCACCACCGGAATGAAGTCGTCCTCGGTGAGCGATTGGATGATGTCGACGTTGACCTTGGCCACGTCACCGACGTGGCCGATGTCGATGATCTCCGGTGCGGCCAGCGCGGGGTCATTGCGGGTCAGGGTCAGCTTCTTCGCCCGGATCAGGTTGCCGTCCTTGCCAGTGATGCCCACGGCGCGGCCGCCGTGCTTGTTGATCAGCGACACGATCTCCTGATTCACCAGTCCGCCCAGCACCATCTCCACCACGTCCATGGTCTGCTCGTCGGTGACGCGCATGCCGTCCACAAACCGGCTCTCGATGTTCAGGCGCTTGAGCAGGTCGCCGATCTGCGGCCCGCCGCCGTGCACCACCACCGGGTTCATGCCCACCAGCTTCAGCAGCACGATGTCGCGCGCGAACGCGTTCTGCAGGCGCTCCTCCACCATGGCGTTGCCGCCGTACTTTATGACCAGCGTCGAGCCGTGATAGCGCTGAATGTACGGGAGTGCTTCGGTCAGCACGCTGGCGATGTTGCGTGCCTGGTCGTCTGATATGGGCATGGGCCTGGTGTCTTCTCTGTTCGGGGTGGGTTAGCGGAACCGCAGCGCCGGGTCGATGGCGGCGAGCTGGCTCTCGAACAGCTTCTGAATGCGGTCGAGGGCATCCTGGCCGTCGGCCTCGAAGCGCAGCGTCAGCACGGGGCTGGTGTTGGATGGCCGGATCAGGCCCCAGCCGTCGGCGTAGTCCACGCGCACGCCGTCGATGGTGGTGATGGTGCCGTCGCCGAAGTCGCCGTCGATGGCCAGGCGTTGCATGATCTCGAACTTGGCCTGCTCCGTGGTCTGGATCTTCAGCTCCGGCGTGCTGAAGGTGACCGGAAACTGGGAGAACAACTCGTCGGCGTCCTGGTCGGCGCTGCCCAGGATCTCGAGCAGGCGTGCGGCCGCGTAGAGCGCATCGTCGAAGCCGTACCAGCGCTCCCCGAAGCAGATGTGGCCGCTGAACTCGCCGGCCAGCAGGGCGCCGGTTTCCTTGAGCTTGGCCTTCATGTGGGAATGGCCCGTCTTCCACATGATGGGCCGCCCGCCCAGGTCGCTGATCAGGCCGTTCAGATGGCGGCTGCACTTGACGTCGTAGATGATGTCGGCGCCCGGATTGCGGCCGACGATGTCCTGGGCGTAGAGCATCATCAGCTTGTCGGGCCAGATGATGTCGCCGCTGCCGGTCACCACGCCCACGCGGTCGCCATCGCCATCGAAGGCGAGCCCCAGGTCGGCCTTCTCGGCCTTCACCACGGTGATCAGGTCTTCGAGGTTCTTCGGGTCTGCCGGGTCAGGGTGGTGGTTCGGGAAGTCGCCATCGATGTCGCAGTAGAGCGGCACCACCTCGCAGCCGAGCCGGGTCAGCAGTTCGGGCGCCAGCCCCCCGGCGACGCCGTTGCCGCAGTCCACGACCACCTTCAGCGGCTGCGCCACCACCACGTCGTCGACGATTCGATCAAGGTATTGCTCGCCGAGATTCACCCGCTCGATGTCGCCGTCGCCCTCGGACAGCCGGTTGTCCTCGATGCGCTGGCGCAGCGCCTGAATGCGCCCTTCGGCCAGGGTCTCCCCGGCCATGACCATCTTAAGGCCGTTGTACTCCGGCGGGTTGTGCGAGCCGGTGATCATGATGCCGGTGCCGGTGTCCAGCGCGTAGGTGGCGAAGTAGAGCACGGGCGTCGGCACCTGGCCGATATCGAGCACGTCCAGGCCGCCCTCGGTGAGGCCCCGGATCAGGGCCTGGGCCAGGGGCTCGCTGGAGTGCCGGCCGTCGCGGCCCACGGCCACCTGCCGCTGCTGGCGCTCCGTGGCTTCGGCGGCGAAGGCGCGGCCGATCCAGTACACCACCTCTTCGGTAAGGTTGGTGGTGGTGATGCCGCGGATGTCATAGGCACGGAAGATCTCGGGTTCGAGGGTCAGGCCCAGGGCCAGGGGCGAGCTGTCCTCGGTCACCTCGATGCCGAAGTTGTCCCGGGCGTGACCGCCCGGGGCCACCTCCAGAAAGTCGTCGCTGGCGCTGCGGGCCCGGCTGGCCGTGGTCCCCTGGGCGTCGTCGCTGCCGCCGGCGTCTTCGCTCTGGCGCGGGCGACCGCGTCGCTTCTCGGTGGCGGCGGCCGGTGGCGTGGCAGCCACGTCCTCCACCACCTCGGGCTCCCCCAGCCCCGGACTCATGCCGGGCCGGGCCATGCGGGCGATCTCGCGCGCCAGGTCCTGGAAAAGACCGAGCCGGTAGCGCTGCAGGGTCTGGCGCCGGCCGCGCAGGCTGTTGCTGGCCTGCTCCAGCAGCGCGCGGGCGTCATGCTGCAGCTGCCGCGACAGGCTGGAGAAAGCGAACAGCACCGCCGCCAGCAGCAGCGCGGCGGTCACCGCCATGGCGGTCAGCAGGTCGATGCTCGAGGCGACGGCCGCACCAGCAGCGGCATTGGGTGTGAACAGCAGCTGCCAATGCGGCACCGACAGCGTCCGCCGCTCCTGGGGAATGCCGGCGCTCGAGGGGCCAGGGTCGCCCCACTGCAGCAGGGTGACGGTCTGGGTGCCGTCGAAGCGCTGCTCCAGGGACAGGGCACCCAGGCTCGCGTCGAAGTGCCGAAGCGGACCGAGCAGCAGCTCGGAGGACAGCGCGGCGAACAGCACCCCGGCGACCCGGCCGTCGGCCGTGACCGGCACGGCGGCGAACAGGCGGCTGCGCTGATCGTCCACCCGAATGCCCTCGGGGCCCACGAACGGCTCGGACTCGGCGCGGCGGATCACCGCCAGGGCCGCGAACGTGATCGGCACGGTCGCGTTCAGGTCCACTTCGGCGGTGCCGGGCGCGAACAGCTCCACCCGGTCGGCATGGGGCAGCAGCGCGGTCAGCGCCTGGCTCGCCGGCGGCAGGCGCTCGGGATCGAAGCTGGTGAAGGCTTCGACGACGGCGGGTGCGGCGGCAGCGGTGATCAGCTCGGTGCGCAGCTCGTCGATGCGGGCGTTCACCAGGCTCGCGTACTGGTCGGCCAGGCGGGCGGCGAGCTGTGCCTGGTGACGGTCGTTGGCGCCTTCCACCATCTGATACCAGAGCACGGCGGTGGACACCAGCAGCCCGGTCATGGTCAGCGCCAGCACCAGGATGGCGCCGCCCCAGATGCCCTTGCCATCGGCCCGCGCCCGTGACGGGGTGGTCAGGGATGGCTCATCGGCGTTGTCGGTGGTGTTGCGGTTGGCCTGCTTCTTCAAGGGCGCGCGTCCTGCTGGGGTTCAACAATGGTAGTAGTCGATGTACGGGGTATCCAGCCGATCGAGCTGATCCGGGTAAGCGAATGCTCACCTTCGGGCCAGCAGCTCGGCGATCTGATCGATGATGATGCGCGACACGGCGTCCTTGCCGGTCTTCTCCAGGGCGCGTTCGCCGCCCTCCCAGATCAGGTGCACGCGGTTGTCGTCGCTGCCGAAACCGATGTCGGCTTCGGAAACGTCGTTCACGACGATCAGGTCCATGCCCTTGCGCTGGCGTTTCTCCCGGGCGTGGGCCAGCGCATCGTGGGTCTCGGCGGCGAATCCCACCACCAGCGGCCTTGGCTCGCGGGCGGCCACCGCGGCGACGATGTCCGGGTTCTCCACCAGGGTCAGGGTCATGGTGCCGGCGCGGTCGGGCTGCTTCTTCAGCTTGCGATCCGCCGCCGTCGCCGGTCGGTAGTCGGCCACTGCGGCGACGCCGATGTAGACGTCGCAATCGGCCACGCGCTGCTGCACGGCCCGGTGCATGTCCTCGGCGCTGGTGACCGCCACCACGGCCACGCCCGGCGGCGCTGGCAGCGCCACCGGGCCGCTGACCAGCACCACTTCGGCGCCAGCGTCCCGCGCCGCCGCGGCCAGGGCGTAGCCCTGCTTGCCGGAGCTGTGGTTGCTGATGTAACGCACCGGGTCGATGGCCTCGCGGGTGGGCCCGGCGGTGATCAGAATACGTCGTCCGCGCAGCGGACCCCGGGCAGCGGCGCCGCTCAAGGTGCGGGCCGCCAGCGCCACCAGGGCTTCCGGCTCCGGCATGCGGCCAGGGCCGAACTCGCCGCACGCCATGGGCCCCTGGTCGGGCTCGGCGATGTGGCAGCCATCGGCGGCGAGTTGGGCGATGTTGCGTCGCGTGGCCGGATGCTCCCACATGGCCACGTTCATGGCCGGCGCCAGCAGCACCGGCGCGCGGGTGGCCAGACGCAGGGTCGTCAGCAGGTCGTCGGCGCGCCCGGCGGCCAGGCGCGCCAGCAGGTCGGCGGTGGCCGGGGCGATCAGCAGCAGGTCGGCCCAGCGCGCCAGCTCGATATGGCCCATGGCGGCTTCCGCCGCCGGATCCCAGAGGTCGCTGCGTACCGGCCGACCGGACACCGCCTGCAGGGTGGTCGCCGTGACGAAGTGCTCCGCGCCCCGGGTGGTGACCACTTGAACCTCTGCACCGGCATCCCGCAGCCGTCGCACGAGCCACGGAGACTTGTAGGCTGCAATCCCGCCGCTCACGCCCAGTAGGATGTGGCGGTGTGCGAGCGGCGAACGCGGGTCGGGTATGGGGGCGTCTTTTTTTGCGTCTGTCTGGTCGGTCATCGGGCTCCCCGCTGTCGGCGCCGCCATGGGCGTCGACTGGCGGCAACGATACCATCCCGCATGCGTGCTCACTATGTGCCGTTGCCGCGTGCTGCCGTGAGGGCCGGAGGCGGTTCGCGCTGGCTGCTGGCGGGCGCCCCGGAGGCAGAGCGTCCCAGAGAGCGGCTGTTGCGGTCGGGGCCGGGCGCGTTGAGCGATGCCGAGCTGCTGTCCGTGTGCCTCGGCACCGGCGATCGGCAGCGTGACGTTCTGGGCCTGGCGCGCGACCTGCTGGACGAGTTCGGCGGCCTGCGGGCGTTGCTGCAGGCACCGCCGCGGCGGCTGGCGGCGGTGCCGGGGCTCGGCCCGGCCCGGGTGGCGATGCTGAAGGCCGTTCTTGCCCTCGGCGAGCGTCACGCCGAAGCCGGCATCGCCGACCGACCGCTGCTCACCGACACCAGCGCGGTGCGGCGGTATCTGCAGCACAAGCTCAGCGGCTTCGAGCGCGAGGTGTTCGCCGCCCTGTTCCTGGACACCCGCCACCGCCTGATCGGCTTCGAGACCCTGTTCTTCGGCTCCGTGGACAGGGCCAGCGTGCATCCGCGCGAGGTGCTCAAGCAGGCCCTGGCCCACAACGCGGCGGCGCTGATCCTGGCCCACAACCACCCCTCGGGCAATCCCGAGCCGAGCCCCAGCGACCTGCGCCTCACGGAGGAGCTGCGCCACCTGCTGGCGCAGGTGGACGTGCGCGTCATCGATCATGTGGTGGTGGGCCACGGCGCCACCGTTTCGCTGGCCGAGCGCGGGCTGCTGTGACGGACCGCGGGGTGCCTATTGCCGCTTTCCGGGCGCTCTGGTATAAACGCGCCTCATTTTTTTCCGGACCTCCGTCATGTCCCAGATCTGCCAGGTGACCGGCAAGCGCCCGCAGAGCGGCAACAACGTCAGCCACGCTCAGAACAAGACGCGGCGGCGGTTCCTGCCCAACCTGCACTACCATCGCTTCTGGGTCGAGAGCGAGAGCCGCTTCGTGCGGCTGCGGGTGTCGTCCAAGGGCATGCGCATCATCGACAAGAAGGGCATCGAGCAGGTGCTCGCGGACATCCGCAGGCGCGGCGATCGAGTCTGAGCCAGCGGCACCAACCATAGAGCACAGCCATGCGCGAAAAGATCAAACTGGTATCCAGTGCCGGCACCGGCCACTACTACACCACCGACAAGAACAAGCGGAACACGCCAGACAAGCTGGAGTTCAAGAAGTACGACCCGGTGGTGCGCAAGCACGTGACCTACACCGAAGCCAAGATCAAGTAAGCTGATCTCCGCCTCGGCGGCAGGCCGGGGCGCCCACGCTCCGGCGCCGTCCGCGCCATCCACACCGAGCGCCGCTTCCCCGTGCCGGAACTGCCGGAAGTCGAAACCACACGCCGCGGCATCGCGCCGCACCTGGTCGGTCGCCGTCTCACCGGATGGCAGGTGCGCAATGCGGCCTTGCGCTGGCCGGTGGTGCTGCCCGAGCTGCTGCGCGGCCAGCCGGTCATCGATGTGGGCCGGCGCGCCAAGTACCTGCTGATCGGCCTGCCGGCGGGCGCCCTGATCGTGCATCTCGGCATGTCGGGCAGCCTCCGGGTGCTGCCGGCGGGCACCCCACCGCTGAAGCACGATCACGTGGACCTGGAGTTCGACAGCGGCAGCCTGCTGCGCTTCAACGATCCCCGCCGCTTCGGCAGCATTCACTATCAGCCGGCAGCGGCGCCCGCACATCGGTTGCTGGCGCATCTCGGCATCGAGCCGCTGTCGGACGCGTTCACCGGCGTCTGGCTGAAGCAGGCGGCGCGCCGCCGCCGGCTGCCGGTCAAGAGCCTGCTGATGGACGCCCGGGTGGTGGTGGGCGTGGGCAACATCTACGCCAACGAGGCCCTGTTCCTGGCGGGCATCCGCCCCACCCAGGCCGCCCATCGGGTGACGCTGGCGGCCTATGAGCGGCTGGCCGAGGCGGTGCGCCAGGTGCTCGGCGCTGCCATCGAGATGGGCGGCACCACGCTGCGCGACTTCGTCAATCAGGATGGGCAGCCGGGGTACTTCCGCCAGTCACTTTACGTCTATGGCCGCGACGGGCTGCCGTGCAAGCGTTGTGGCACGACGCTGAAGGGGTTGCGGATAGGCCAGCGCGCCACCGTTTTCTGCCCGAATTGCCAACGTGCCCAAGGAAATACACAGCGCCGGTGCTAAAGTGACAGCATCCCGGGCGCAGCGACGCGTCTGGCTGAAGGCGTTTCAACCAAGGGGATCTGGATATGAAGCTGACTGGGCGTTTCTTGCTGTGTGCGGCGCTGCTCGGCCTGTGGGTGGCCCCGGCTCACGCTGCCCCGGAGGACGAGCCCACCGCGCTGGCCATGACCGGTGATCTGCTGATCGCCCGGCCGCTCGGCATCGTGGTGACCACCCTCGGCACGGCTGCATTCATCGTCAGCCTGCCGTTCAGCGCCGCCGGCGGCAACGTCGAGCAGGCCGCAGACACGCTGGTGAAGGGGCCGGCTCGTGAGACGTTCGTGCGCTGCCTCGGTTGCCGTGCCGCGGGACGCTACGAGACGCCCCGTTAGGCCTTGCGGTTGAGCGCCCGCACCACGGCGGGATGCACGAACTGGGAGATGTCGCCGCCGAGCGCCGAGATCTCCCGAACCAGCGTCGAAGAGATGAACGAGCACTCCTTCGAGGTGGGCAGGAAGACGTACTCGATCGACGGGTCGAGAGACTGATTCATCTCCGCCATCTGAAACTCGTAGTCGAAGTCGGTCACCGTGCGCAGACCCCGCAGGATGAACTGGGCGTTCTTGCTGCGCACGTAGTCCACCAGCAGGGTGTTGAAGCCCTCCACGGACACCGAATCACCGAAGTCGGCCAGCACTTCGCGGCACAGGTCGATCCGGTCCTTGAGGTCGACCTTAGGATCCTTCTGCGCCGATGTGCCTATGGCGACCACCACGTGATCGAACAGATTGAGCGCCCGCCGCACCAGGTCGACGTGACCGTTGGTCATCGGGTTGAATGAACCCGGATAGACCACCACCCGCATAGAGAACTCCCCCCTCGAAGAACGGCGGATGGTAACGACGCCTTCAGGGGGTGGCAAGAAGCCCGAACCGGGTTTCGCCGGCGAACGCCTGCTTGACCTCTCGCCAGGGCGACAGCGTCAGGGGGCGGTGGCGCGACGCCTCGTAGTAGATCAGCCCGTCCGGCGCCAGCAGGCCGTTTCCGGCCAGGGCGGCCAGCACCGCCGGCAGCGCGTCCTCGTCGAACGGCGGGTCGACGAAGATCACGTCCCAGGGCGGGTGCGGCTGCCGCAGCAGCCGCTCGGCGCGGCTGCAGATCAGGGTGACGTCCTCGGTGCCGAGCAGGGTCGCGTTGTCGCGCAGCTGCCGCACCACCTCGCGGCGGCTGTCCACGAAGGTCACCGACGCCGCCCCGCGGGACAGCGCCTCGAAGCCTAACGCGCCGCTGCCGGCGAACAGGTCCAGGCAGCGGGCGCCCTCGATGGGATCGCGCAGCCAGTTGAACACGGTCTCGCGCACCCGGCCCAGGGTCGGGCGCAGATCGGGGGCGTCGGGGAACCGCAGCTTTCGTCCCCGCCACTTACCACCGATAATGCGCACCGTGTTGCTGGCCATGCCGCATGGTGTGCCAGGTGCCGGGCCGCGACAAGCGGCGTTCCTCCACGCGGGCAAAGGAAGCGGGTGAGCGAAGCGCGAACGAACGACGAGGGTGGCCGCGGCGGCTTGTGGCGGCGGCTGAAGAGCGGCCTCAGCAAGACCCGGGGGCAGCTCGCCGAAGGGGTCGGCAACCTGCTGCTCGGTGCCAAGGAGATCGACGACGCCGTGCTCGAGGAGCTCGAGACGGCGCTGCTGCTCACCGACGTCGGCATGGAAACCACCCAGGACATCATGGCGGAGCTGACGCGGCGGGTTAAGCGCCGCGAGCTGAACGATACCCGGGCGCTGCATGGTGCGTTGACCGATCTGTTGAAGGAGCAGCTCGCACCGCTGTCGAGGCCACTGCAGATTTCACCGGACAGGCGACCGTTCGTGATCCTGATGGTGGGGGTCAACGGCGCCGGCAAGACCACGACCATCGGCAAGCTGGCGCATCGCTTCAAGGCCGAAGGTCGCTCCGTGATGCTGGCCGCAGGTGACACGTTCCGTGCCGCTGCGGTCGAGCAGCTGCAGACCTGGGGCGAGCGCAATGGCGTCGCCGTGGTGGCGCAGCGCCAGGGCGCCGACAGCGCCTCGGTGGTCTATGACGCGGTGCAGGCGGCTCAGGCCCGCGGCGTCGACGTGCTCCTGGCCGATACCGCCGGGCGCCTGCAGGCCAAGACCAACCTCATGGAAGAGCTGGCCAAGGTGAAGCGGGTGATGGGCCGGCTGGACGCGGATGCACCCCACGAGGTGCTGCTGGTGCTGGACGCGGGCATCGGTCAGAACGCGCTGTCCCAGGTGCGCGAGTTCGATGCCGCGGTCGGCGTCACCGGGCTGGTGGTGACCAAGCTTGACGGCACCGCCCGGGCCGGGGTGCTGTTCGCCATCGCCCGGCAGCTCGCCAAGCCCGTCTACTTCATCGGGCTGGGTGAGGGCCTCGACGATCTGAAGCCGTTCTCTGCCACCGACTTCGTCGATGCGCTGCTGGCAAAGGAGTGATTCCGACGCCGCCAGGAGGCTGACGAAACGCTGATGGGTCAGATCGAGTTCCAAAGGGTCACGCGGCGCTTCGACAATGGTCAGGAGGCGCTCAAGGAGCTGACCGCCAGCTTCGATGCCGGCTCGATGACGTTCCTCACCGGGCACTCCGGAGCGGGCAAGAGCACGTTCCTGAAGCTGCTGCTGTGTCTGGACCGACCCTCGCGCGGCCAGATCCTGGTGAACGGCGTCAACGTCGCCCAGCTACCCGCCCGGCGTCTGGCCCACTACCGGCAGAATCTCGGGGCCGTGTTCCAGGACCACCATCTGCTGGCCGAGCGCACCGTCTACGACAACGTGGCCTTGCCGTTGCGGGTGAGCGGCTACCGCGAGCGGGACGTGGCGCGCCGGGTGCGGGCCGCGCTCACCCGCGTGGGGCTGCTTTCCAAGGAGAATCTGTTTCCCCGCTACCTCTCCACCGGCGAGCAGCAGCGCGTCGGCATCGCCCGGGCGGTGGTGACCCGGCCGAAGATCCTGCTGGCGGACGAGCCGACCGGCAACCTCGATCCGGAGCTGTCCCGCGACATCATGCAGCTTTTCCGGCAGTTTCATCTGATCGGCACCACGGTGATCGTCGCCAGTCACGACCGCGACCTGATCGAATCCATGGGCATGCGCATCATCGAGCTGGCGCATGGCAGCATGGTCAGCGACCGGCCCGGCGCCGCGCAGACGGAGGAATCTGCAGCCGACTGCGCGGCGGAGGCGGACGATGGCGAAGACTAAGGCCCCCTCCGATCCGTGGCCGCGTACCCGCGCCGGGGTGCTGGCACGCTGGCGCGATCACGCCCGCATCGCCAGAGAGACGGTGCGCTTCGTCAGCGAGCGGATGGGCACCAGCCTGCTGGTATGGCTGCTGGTGGGCATCGCCCTGGCGCTGCCTTCGGGGCTGTTCCTGCTGCAGCTCAATCTGGCGGCCATGACCGGCGCATGGGAAGGCCGTCCGGGGCTGTCGGTGTACTTCGAGCCGGGCGCCGCAGAGTCGGCCCTGCGCGCTCTGGCAGAAGAGCTCGAGGCCCAGGACGCCGTGGACCGGGTCACCGTGATCACCCAGGAGGAAGCCCTGCAGGAGTTCCAGAAACATGCGGCGCTGGCAGACGCCCTGGTGCTGCTGGAAACCAATCCGCTGCCGGCGTCGCTGCGGGCCACCCTGGCGCGGGGCGCCACGGCTGACGATCTCGGCGCTCTGGCCGCCCTGGCGGATGGGCGCCCGGGCGTAGCGGAAGTGTCCGTGGAGAAGACGTGGCTGGAGCGGGTGACCGACATCACCCGCGTGGTCACCCGTCTGGGGCTGATGCTGGGGGTGCTGTTCGGCCTTGGCGCGGTTCTGATCACCGCCACCTCGGTCCGGCTCGCCATCGAGGCGCGCCTCGAGGAGGTGCGGGTGCTGAAGCTGGTGGGTGCCACCGATGCCCAGATTCGCCGCCCGTTTCTGTACTTCGGCGCCGTCTACGGGCTGGGCGGCGGCCTGGTGGCCGCCATGCTGCTCAGCATCTGCCTGGTGGTGATCGAGGGTCCGCTGGCCGACCTGATGGGTTCTTACGGCCAGCCCCTGGCGCTGGCCGGCTTCGACCTGCGCTTTCTCGGCGCCCTGTTCGGCAGCGCCGGTCTGCTGGGCGTGACGGGTGCCCTGGTGGCGGCCCGGCAGCGCCTCGCCGGGCTGGAAATACTCTGATTATCAAAAGGTTGACCAGATACGGCCGGCCGCGTCGGATTCTCTGATCCGGGAACTGGAACCCCCTCTTAGCAGTCTCAGTCGTTGAGTGCTAATATTGCGCCCGTTGGTGTTACCGGAGGTATCACATGACCACCCAGTTGCTGTCGATGCAGAGCCTGTCGCCGGGACGCGACTTGAACGCCTATGTGCGCACCGTCAGCGCGATTCCGGTATTGAGTGCAGAGGAGGAGCGCGCCCTTGCCGAGCGTTTCTACTATCACAACGACCTGGAGGCCGCGCGCCAGCTGGTGCTGTCGCACCTGCGGTTCGTGGTGCATCTGGCCCGCACCTATCACGGCTATGGTCTGCCCCAGGGTGACCTGATCCAGGAAGGCAACATCGGCCTGATGAAGGCGGTGAAGCGATTCAATCCGGAAGTGGGCGTGCGCCTGATCTCCTTCGCCGTGCACTGGATCAAGGCCGAGATGCACGAGTTCATCCTGCGCAACTGGCGCATCGTCAAGGTGGCCACCACCAAGGCGCAGCGCAAGCTGTTCTTCAACCTGCGCAGCGGCAAGCGCCGCCTGGCCTGGCTCACCCAGGATGAAACCCGGGTCATGGCGCAGGAGCTGGGCGTCTCCGAGGCGGAGGTGTCGAGGATGGAGGGCCGCATGGCCGCCAGCGACCTGTCCTTCGACGGCTTCACCGACGACGACGACGGCGATACCACGCTGGCGCCTGCCCACTACCTGGAGCAGGAGGGCGGCAACCCGGAAGATCTGGTCATCGAGGAAGACTGGCAGGACACCGCTGCCGAGCGCCTGACCTCGGCGCTCGCCGAGCTCGATGAGCGCAGCCGCGACATCATTCAGTGCCGCTGGCTGGCAGATCAGAAGCTCACGCTGCACGATCTGGCCGACCGCTATCAGGTCTCCGCGGAGCGCATCCGCCAGATCGAGAAGAACGCCATGAAGAAGCTGCAGGCCGCCGTGGCCGCATGAGCCCGACCGGCGGCCGCGCCCTGCTGGCGCTGGCGTCCCTGTTCGGAGCCACCGGCGTGGCGCTGGGCGCGCTCGGCGCGCACGCCCTGCGCGGCGCGCTTGGTGCCGATGCCGGGGCCGTCTGGCAGACGGCCACCCTCTATCATCTGCTGCACGCGGTGGCCCTGCTGGTGGTCGCCCTGACCGCCCTGCGCGCCGGCACCGCCGGCCTGCGCACCTCCGCGCTTCACCTCGCCGGCTGGGCCTTCGCAGCCGGCATCGTGCTGTTCTGCGGCAGCCTCTACCTGCTGGCCCTGGACGGCCCGCGCTGGCTGGGTCCGGTGACGCCGGTGGGCGGCGTCGCCTTCATCGCCGGCTGGCTGGCGCTGCTGCTGGCGGGCGTGCGCGGAGATGGCCTGCGTTGACTGCACCTGAGCGTCCCCAGACCTACGTGCGGCGGCGCGGGCGCATGACGCGGGCCCAGGCCCGGGCCCTGGACACCCTGGCGCCGCGTTACCTGCTGGATTCGGGCGAAGGCGCCGAGCAGCGGCCGCCGCGCTGGGCCGACACCTTCGGGCGCGAGGCGCCGCTGGGGGTGGAGATCGGCTTCGGCATGGGCCAGGGGCTGGTGGACTGGGCGCAACGCTGTCCCGACTGGAACCTGCTCGGCATCGAGGTCTACCTGCCCGGCATCGGCTCGGCCCTGCTCGGCCTCGATCAGGCCGGCGCCGAGCACGTGCGTCTGGTGGACGCACCGGCGGAGTGGGTGCTCGATCACTGGCTGGCGCCCGGCAGCGTCGATGAGGTGCGCATCTTCTTCCCCGATCCGTGGCCGAAGAAGCGGCACCACAAGCGGCGGTTGGTGCGGCCGGACGTGATCGCCCGGGTGGCCGACCGGCTCAAGCCCGGTGGCCTGCTGTGGCTCGCCACCGACGTCGAGGCCTATGCGGCGTGGATGCTCGAAGTGCTGGCCGGCGAGCCGGCACTGGCGCGGGATGAAGCCGGCGCCGATGACCGCCCGCGCACCCGCTTCGAGGCCCGCGGCCTGGCGCTCGGCCACGGCGTCTACGACCTGCGCTACCGGCGCCGTTCCTGAGCTCAGAGAAACTGCTGCAGCACGCCGTCCAGGTGGCGATAGCCCAGCGCCGTGGCGGCGATCCGGTCGTCGCGCAGCAGCCCCTGGCGCACCAGGTCGTCCCAGGTGGGCGACAGGGCGTCCCGGCTGAGTCCGGTGGCCTCGGGCAGCCGCGTCCACGGCACGCCGTCGCGCAGGCGCAGCACGTTCATCAGGAACTCGGCCACCCGCTCCGCGGGCGCCACTGCATCCCTTACGGTGGCGGTGGGTGAACCCAGGTACAGCCGCGGCTGCGACGCCTTGCGGGTGCGCACCACATCGATGCCGCTGTCGCTGCGGCGGCTGCGCTTGCCGTGGGCGCCGGCGCCGATGCCCAGATAGTCGCCGAAGGTCCAGTAGTTGAGGTTGTGCCGGCACTGACGACCATCGCGGGCGTAGGCCGACACTTCATAACGCGTGAATCCCGCGTCGGCCAGTCGGGCGTGGCCGGCGCCCTCCATATCCTCGACCTCGCTGTCGCTGGCCAGCAGCGGCGGCCGCCGCGCGAACTCGGTCTTCGGCTCGATGGTGAGCTGATACCAGCTCAGGTGGGCCGGCTCGAGGCGCAGCGCCGCCTCGAGATCGGCCATGGCGGCAGCCGCCGTCTGTCCGGGCAGGCCGTACATGAGGTCGAGGTTGACGTTGTCGAAGCCGGCCCGCCGCACCAGCGCCAGCGCGCGCCCGGTGTCGGCGGCGCCGTGAATGCGGCCCAGCCGGGTCAGCATGGCGTCGTCGAACGACTGCGCGCCCAGGGAGATGCGGTTGATGCCAGCGCGGCGGTAGCCGGCGAAGTCGTGGTGCTCGGCGGTGCCCGGGTTGGCCTCCATGGTCACCTCGACGTCGACGGCCAGATAGGGCGCCAGGGCGTCGAGCAGACGCCCGAACGCGGCGGGCGAGAACAGGCTCGGCGTGCCGCCGCCGCAGAACACGCTGCGGATGCTGCCCGGCGCCACGTCGGCCAGGGCGTCTGCGGCGTCCGCCAGCAGCGCGTCGACGTATTCAACCTCCGGCAGCCGCCCGCGCTGGGGGTGGGAGTTGAAATCACAGTAGGGGCACTTGCGCACGCACCAGGGGAAGTGCACGTACAGGCCGAGGCCGTCCATCACGGCTGCGCCGCGAGCTCGCCGCGAAGCGCCTCGATCAGGGCCGCCACGGCTCGGCCCCGGTGGCTCAGGCGGTTCTTGTCCGCCGCCGCCATCTCCGCCGCGGTGCAGCCGAGCGCGGGCAGGTAGAACAGCGGGTCGTAGCCGAAGCCGCCGCTGCCCCTGGGCTCGCGCAGGATGGTCCCGTGCCAGCGGGCGGTGCCGATCAGGGGAGCCGGATCCTCGGGGTGGCGCAGGTAGACCAGGGCGCAGTAGTAGTGGGCGTCGGGGTTCGGCCCGGCTCCGGCCAGGGCGCCGATCAGTTTGGCGTTGTTGGCCTGGTCATCGGCGTCGTCGCCGGCATAGCGGGCCGAGCGGATGCCGGGTGCGCCACCCAGCGCGGGCACCACCAGGCCGGAGTCGTCGGCGATGGCGGGCAGGCCCGTGAGCCGGGAGGCGTGCCGCGCCTTGTCCAGGGCGTTCTCGACGAAGGTGAGGCCCACTTCCGGAGCGGGCTCGACGCCGAGCTCGGCCTGGCTCTGCAGGCCGATGCCGAGCGGTGCCAGCAGCGCGGCCAGCTCCGTCAGCTTGCCGCGGTTGCCGCTGGCCAGAACGATGTTCACCGGCCTTCCCAGTACATCTGCTGCTGGAAGTCGAACTCATGGCGGCCGCCGTCGGGCGTAACCACGTCGAAGCGGAAGCGCAGCACCTCGCGATCGGTGTGCCGCACCTCGGTCATGTAGTAGACGGCCTCGCCCTCGGTGACCTCGCGCAGGTCGAGGGTCTGCTGCTGCTCCAGCAGGTTGCGCACGCTGCCGCTGATCTGCACCCGCACCGGTCGACCCTCGGCATCCAGCACCGACACGTTCAGCAGCGCCCGGTCGCGCGAGCGGGTGATGCCGTAGTCGGCGGCCACCGCCGGCTTCAGGAACAGCGTCGGCACCAGGGTGTAGTGGGCCTCGAAGCTGCCGATCGCCTGCTTGCGCTCGGCGGCCGCCGAAGCGGCCAGCAGCAGTGCGGCGGCCAGCAGCACCCACTGCGCGGCGCCCATGCGGCTCAGCCTCACGATGCGCCCGCTCCGGGACGGCCCAGGCGATAGAAGGCATAGGTACCGAACACGTTCGGAAACCGGTTGAGCAGGGCCTTGTTGCTGTGTCGTGCGTCTACCACGAAGCGCTCGATGATCGGCAGCCCCTTGGTCCGGCAGAGCTGCTCGAAGTCGTTGAAGGTACACAGGTGAATGTTGGGCGTATCGTACCAGCTATGCGGCAGATGCCGCGCTACCGGCATGCGCCCGTGCAGGCTGAGCTGCAGCCGGCATCGCCAGTGTCCGAAGTTCGGGAAGGTCACCACGCATTCGCGGCCGATGCGCAGCATCTCGTCCAGCATGTCCCGGGGGCGGCGCACCGACTGCAGCGTCTCCGTCATCACCACCATGTCGAAGCTGTCGTCGGGAAAGTTGGTGAGCCCCTCGTCCAGGTTCTGCTCGAGGACGTTGACGCCTTTGTCCAGGCAGGTGGTGATGTTCGCCGGATCGATCTCCAGCCCGTAACCGTTGACCTGCTTGTGCGCCTGCAGGTGCGCCAGCAGATCGCCGGTGCCGCAGCCGAGGTCGAGCACGCGGGCGCCGGGCCGCACCAGCTCGGCGATGATGCGCAGGTCAGGCCGCATCGCGTTCGATCTCCGCGGCCAGCTTGCCCAGGTAGGTGCCCAGCACCTCGATGTAGCGCGGCACCGGTAGCAGGAAGGCGTCGTGGCCGTGCTCGGTATCGATGATGGCGCTGGCCACGTTCTTGCGCGCTCGAACCAGGGCGTCCACCAGCTCCCGGGAGCGGGCGGTGGAGAACCGCCAGTCGGTGGTGAACGACAGCACCAGGAACCGGCACTCGGCCTGCTCCAGGGCGGCCACCAGGTCATCGCCGTGCTCCCCGGCCGGGTCGAAGTAGTCGAGCGCCTTGGTCATCAGCAGGTAGGTGTTGGCATCGAAGCTGCGGGAGAACGACCGGCCCTGATGGTGCAGGTAGCTCTCCACCTGGAACTCCACGTCCCGGCCGTCACGCAGATCGCCCGACTTCAGCTCGCGGCCGAAGCGCTGGCGCATGCCGTCGTCGGACAGGTAGGTGACGTGGCCCACCATGCGCGCCAGCATCAGGCCGAGATCGGGATTCACGCCCTTGGCCCGGTAGTGGCCGCCGTGAAACTGCGGGTCGCCCATGATGGCCTGGCGGGCGATCTCGTTGAAGGCGATGTTCTGCGCCGACAGGCGGGAAGCGCAGGCGATCAGCACCGCGGCGCGCAGCCGTCGCGGGTAGTCGATGGCCCACTGCAGCGCCTGCATGCCGCCCAGGCTGCCGCCGATCACGGCCGCGAAGCGGTCGATGCCGAGATGGTCGGCCAGCAGGGTCTGGCTGTTGACCCAGTCGCGCACCGTCACTGCCGGGAAGTCGGGCCCGTACGGCGCCCCGCTGGCCGGGTTGGCCGACGTCGGGCCGGTGCTGCCGTGGCAGCCGCCGAGGTTGTTCAGGCTGACGATGTGAAAGCGGTTGGTGTCGATGGGCTTGCCCGGGCCGATGCAGGCGTCCCACCAGCCCGGCTTGCGGTCGTCGGCGCCGTGATAGCCCGCCGCATGGTGATGACCGGACAGCGCGTGGCACACCAGCACGCTGTTGCTGCGCTGCGCGTTCGGCTCGCCGTAGGTCTCGTAGACCAGCTCGAATCCCGGCAGCCGCTCGCCGCACTGCAGCACGAATGGCTCGTCGTGCCGGAAGGTGCGTGGGGTGACCACGCCTACCGAGTCGGGAGGCAGCGGTTGGGACATCGGGGCTCAGCGTTCCGGCAGCGCGGGGACGGCGAGTCTAAAGCAACGGCTTTCGAGCCAGCAACCCACGGCCCCGTTCGCCGTCAGATCAGCGACTGGAACACCTGCGGCAGGATGCGCTCGAGAAGCCCCAGCAGCAGGAACACCAGAATGGGCGAGAAGTCGAGCCCGCCCATGGACGGCAGCAGCCGCCGCGCCGGCGCCAGCAGCGGCTCGGTGATCTGCTGCAGCAGCGCCAGCGCCGGATGGTAGCTCCCGGGCGCGATCCAGCCGGCGATGATGACGATCAGGATCGACCACCAGAAGATGCGGATGATCAGCATCAGCGCCTGCAGCACCCCGTACATCAGAATGGCGCCGAAGCCGCCGGTGTAGCCGCCCTGCAGGGCGGTGAGCGACATGATCAGGATGATGTTGGCGGCGACCGCGGCGGCCAGGGACGCGAAGTCGATGTTGCGATAGCCGGGCAGCACCAGGCGCAGCGGCTTCAGCACCGGGTCGGTGACCTTCACCAGGCCCTGGGAGATGGGATTGTAGAAATCGACGCGGCAGGCCTGCAGCAGGAAGCGGGCGATGAACAGGAAGCCGGCGACCTGGAGTATGAAGCTGATCAGGTAGTTGAGGGCGTCGTTCATGATTCTCCGAATTCCTTGGCCAGTTCTTCTGCGCGCTCGGCGGCCCCCATGACGGCCCGACGCACCGCCGCCCCGACATCGGCGGCGTCCAGTATAGACAGCGCCCGCTCCGTGGTCCCGCCCGGCGAGGTGACGTTGGCGCGCAGCACGGCGGGCTCGTCTTCGCCTTCGCAGGCCATGCGTGCGGCGCCCAGGGCGGTTTCGAGGGTGAGCCTTCTGGCGCTCTCGGCATCCAGGCCGAGCGCCTCACCGGCGGCGATCATGGCTTCCATCAGGTAGAAGAAGTAGGCGGGGCCGCTGCCGGAGACGGCCGTCACCGCATCCAGCAGCCCCTCGCGCTCGACCCAGAGCGTGCTGCCGGCTGCGCCGAGCACGGTTTCGGCCTGAACGCGCTGCTCGGCGGTGACGGCGTCGTTGGCGTAGAGACCGGTGATGCCCGCGCGCAGCAGCGCCGGGGTGTTGGGCATGCAGCGGACGATGGCCGTGCCCGGCGGGGTCCAGGCCTCCAGCGCCGGCAGCGGCACGCCGGCGGCGATGGAGATGACGAGCTGTCCCGGCGGCGGCGCCAGCGCCTCCAGCACTTCCCGCAGCCGCTGCGGCTTCACCGCCAGCACGACGATGCCGGCGCCGGCCGCGGCCGCGGCGTTGTCGTCGGTGGTGGCGATGCCCAGCGCGGCCAGGCCGTGGCGCTGCGCCGGCATCGGGTCGCTGGCGCGCAGCCGGTCGGGCGGGGTGCCGGCCGCGAGCAGGCCGCGAATCAGGCTGCGCGCCATGTTGCCGGCGCCGATGAAGGCGATGGGTGTGTCAGTCACGGGTCGCTCCGTCATGTTCCGGGGTCAGCGCCGGGGCCCGAATATGGCCGTGCCGACCCGCACGCAGGTGGCGCCGGCGGCAATGGCGTTCTCGAAGTCAGCGGTCATGCCCATGGACAGCGTATCCCACTTGCCCGGCTCGGGCTCGCCCAGCTCGGCGAACAGGGCGGCCAGGCGGCGGTAGCTCTCGGCAGGGTCGGAGCTGCGGCTGAGAATGGTCATCAGCCCGCGGCAGCGCAGCGCGGGAAGCCCGCGAATCACCTTTAGCAGGGTGGTCGCGTCGGCCGGCTCGACGCCGTTCTTGTCCGGGTCGTCGTCGATGTTCACCTGCACGGTCACGTTCAGAACCTTGTCATCGGGGCATTGGGCGGCCAGGCGCTCGGCGATCTTCGGCCGCGCGACGGTGTGTACCCACTGGAAGTGCTCGGCGATGGCGCGGGTCTTGTTCGACTGAATGGCGCCGATGAAGTGCCAGGTGAGGTCCAGGTCGGCCAGCGCCTCGATCTTCGGCAGCGCGTCCTGCAGGTAATTTTCGCCGAAATCGCGCTGGCCGGCGGCCGCTGCCTGGCGCAGCAGCTCGGTCGGCTGGGTCTTCGACACCGCGATCAGACGCACCGACGCCGGGTCCCGACCGCAGGCGCGGGCCGCCTGGTCGATGCGTGTGCGGACCTGATCGAGGTTGCCGGCGATGTCGGGGGAGATGGACTGCAAGGTCATGATGCCAACCGGGTCGCAGATTTCGCACCTGCGCGGGCTCCGGGCGCCGTCAGCGTGGTGAATCGCAGGTGCGGATAATACTATAGGTGCCGGTCGAACCGGACATTGGCCAAGGATCGCACATGGACATTACCGAACTCCTCGCGTTCAGCGCCAAGCAGGGCGCTTCCGACCTCCACCTCTCCGCAGGGCTGCCGCCCATGATTCGCGTCGATGGCGACGTGCGCCGCATCAACCTGCCGCCGCTGGAGCATCAGGAAGTGCACGCGCTGATCTACGAGATCATGAACGACAAGCAGCGCAAGGACTACGAGGAGTTTCTCGAGACCGACTTCTCCTTCGAGGTGCCCGGCGTCGCCCGCTTCCGGGTCAACGCCTTCAATCAGAACCGCGGCGCCGGCGCCGTGTTCCGTACCATCCCCTCCAAGGTGCTGACCATGGAAGACCTGGGGATGGGCCAGGTGTTCAAGGACGTATCGATGACGCCGCGCGGCCTGGTGCTGGTCACCGGCCCGACCGGCTCCGGCAAGAGCACCACGCTCGCCGCCATGATCGACTTCATCAACGACAACCGTTACGACCACATCCTCACCATCGAAGACCCGATCGAGTTCGTGCACGAGTCGAAGAAGTGCCTGGTGAACCAGCGCGAGGTGCACCGCGATACCCACGGCTTCAACGAGGCGCTGCGCTCGGCGCTGCGGGAAGACCCCGACATCATCCTGGTGGGCGAGATGCGCGACCTGGAGACCATCCGCCTCGCGCTCACCGCGGCAGAGACCGGCCACCTCGTGTTCGGCACCCTGCACACCACGTCGGCGGCCAAGACCATCGACCGGGTCATCGACGTGTTCCCGGCGGAAGAGAAGGACATGGTGCGCTCCATGCTGTCGGAGTCGCTGCAGGCGGTGGTCTCGCAGACGCTGCTCAAGCGTGTCAACGGCGGCCGCGTCGCCGCTCACGAGATCATGATCGGCACGCCGGCGATCCGGAACCTGATCCGCGAGGACAAGGTGGCGCAGATGTACTCGGCTATCCAGACCGGCGCCTCGCACGGCATGATGACGCTCGACCAGTGTCTGCTCGATCTGGTGGCCAAGCGCACCATCACCCGGGACATCGCCCGGGAGAAAGCCAAGATGCCCGATAAGTTCTGACAGGCCATTCGCCCGGGAACCCCGGAGGAGCCGTTATGGAATTCGACAAGCTTCTGAAGCTGGTGGTGGAGAAAGGCGCATCCGACCTCTTCATCACCGCCGGCAAGCCGCCCATGCTGAAGATTAACGGCAAGCTCTACGGAGCCGGCAAGAACGATCTGTCGCCGGAGCAGTCCCGCGACATGGTGCTCGGGGTGATGAATCGCGACCAGCAGGCCGTGTTCCTCAAGGAGCACGAGTGCAACTTCGCCATCAGCACGGCCGGCCTCGGCCGCTTCCGGGTCAGCGCCTTCTATCAGCGCAACCTGGTGGGCATGGTGCTGCGCCGCATCGAGGTGAACATCCCGCGCATCTCCGATCTGCGGCTGCCCAGGATCGTCGAAGACCTGGCCATGACCAAGCGCGGCCTGATCATCTTCGTGGGCGCCACCGGCACCGGTAAGTCGACGTCGCTGGCGGCCATGATCGGCCACCGCAACGAGCACTCCTCGGGACACATCATCAGCATCGAAGACCCGATCGAGTTCATCCACCAGCACAAGGGCTGCATCATCACTCAGCGTGAGGTGGGGGTGGATACCGACAGCTTCGAGGTGGCCCTGAAGAACACCCTGCGCCAGGCGCCGGATGTGATCATGATCGGCGAGGTGCGCACCCGCGAGACCATGGAGCATGCGGTGGCGTTCGCCGAGACCGGCCACCTGTGTCTGTGCACGCTGCACGCCAACAACGCCAACCAGGCGCTCGACCGCATCATCCACTTCTTCCCGAGCGACCGGCACGACCAGGTGTGGATGGACCTGTCGCTGAACCTCAAGGCCATGGTGGCGCAGCAGCTCATTCCGACCGTGGATGGTCAGAGCCGCCGTGCCGCCATCGAGGTGCTGATCAACACGCCGCTGATGGCCGACCACATTCGCAAGGGCGATGTGCACCTGCTCAAAGACCTGATGTCGAAGTCCACCGAGCAGGGCATGCAGACTTTCGATCAGGCGCTCTACAAGCTCTACAGCGAGGGCGAGATCACCTACGAGGCCGCCCTGTCCCACGCCGACTCCCCCAACGATCTGCGGCTGATGATCAAGCTGGGCGCCGATTCCAATCCCGACCCCATGGCGGCAGTGGCCGGGCTCAGCATCGAGCAGGACGAGTCGCCCAACACTCAGGTCCGATACCGGCGCTGAGCGGCGCCGTGAGCCAGGCGCCAGCAACGGAGCCTGTTCGGGTCGCCATCGTCGGCTCCGGGCCGGCCGGGTTCTACGCCGTAGCGGCGCTGCGCAAGCAGCGCGATTTCGCCTTCGACATCGACATGTTCGACCGGCTGCCGGTGCCGTTCGGCCTGATCCGGGCCGGGGTCGCGCCGGACCACCAGAAGGACAAGACGGTCACCCGCAACTTCGACCGGCTGGCCCGGGAGCCCGGGTTCCGCTTCTTCGGTGGGGTGGAGTACGGTCGCCACCTGCATCTGCAGGATCTGCGCCGCCACTATCAGCTCGTCGTCTTCTGCACGGGTGCGCAGACCGACCGGCGCCTCGGCATTCCCGGCGAGGACCTGGCCGGCAGCCACTCGGCCACCGAGTTCGTCGCCTGGTACAACGGCCACCCCGACTTCGCCGATCGCCGCTTCGATCTGTCCTGCGCCAGCGTCGCCGTGATCGGGCTCGGCAACGTGGCCGTGGACGTGGCCCGCATGCTGTGCAAGTCGGCCGCCGAGCTGGCGGCTACCGACATGGCCGACTACGCCATCGACGCGCTCGGTCGCAGCGGCGTGCGCGAGGTGTGCATGCTCGGCCGCCGCGGCCCGGCGCAGGCGGCGTTCTCGCCATCCGAGATCCAGGAGCTGGGCGCGCTGGCGGAGGCCGAGGTGGCGGTGCCCGCCGACGAGGCCCGGGTGGATGCCGAGAGCCAGGCCGACCTGGACCGGGATGCCGACCGCAATGCCCAGAAGAACGTGCAGGCTATTCAGGCGTTCGCCGAGGCGTTCGCCAAACAGTCGCAGCCCGCGCGGCGCAAACGCCTGACGCTGCGTTTTCTGGTGTCGCCCATCGAGCTCCTGGGCGACGATCAGGGGCGGGTGCGGGCGCTGCGCCTCGCCCGCAACCGCATGGTGCGTGGCGCCGACGGGTTGCTGCGTCCCGAGCCCACCGGCGAGATCGAGGAGCTGCCCGCGGGCCTGGTGCTGCGCTCGGTGGGATACCGCGGCGTCGCCCTGCCGGGTCTGCCGTTCGATGAGGCCCGGGGCGTGATCCGCAACGTCCACGGCCGGGTGCTGGTGGCGGACGACCGACCGCTCACCGGGGTCTACACCGCAGGCTGGATCAAGCGCGGCCCCACCGGCGTGATCGGCACCAACAAGACCGACGCGCTGGAGACCGTGACCGGCATGGTCGACGATCTGCGGGCCGGCCGGGTGAATCGCCCGGAGCAGCCGGATCCTGATGCCGTGGTCGCGCTGCTGCGGCAGCGCGGCGTGCGCGTCGTCAGCTACCCCGACTGGCTGGCCATCGATGAGCACGAGCAGGCCATGGGCGCCCGGGCCGGCCGGCCGCGGGTCAAGCTCACCGCTCGCGAGGCCATGCTCGCCCTGCTCGACCGCGAACGTTAGGGCCTATCCCGGCTGCTCGTGCAGCCAGGTTTCGGCGATCAGCGCCGCCGCCCGTCCGTGGGCGTCGTCGTCGCCGTGCTGCCGCGCGGCGCGCGTCGTCAGGCGCTCGTCCACCAGCGTCACCGCCACGCCCGTGCGCCGCGCCAGCGCGTCGGCGAACGCGCGCGCCCGCTCGGCCATGGGGCTGTCGGTATCGTCCATGTTGAGCGGCAGCCCCACCAGCAGGCGCCGCGGCGCCCACTCCGCGATCAGCCGCTTCAGGGCGGGCCAGTCGGGCTGGCCGTCCCGGGCCCTGATCGTGGTGAGCGGGCTGGCGGTGGCCGTGATCTGCTGGCCCACCGCCACGCCGATGTGGCGCAGGCCGAAGTCGAAGGCGAGCACGTAGCCGTCCCGGGCGCCGCTCACCGGTGGCGGACCCGGTTCAGGCGTGTCCGGCCTGGCCGGACATCAGGCGGAAGTCGATGCCGAGCACGGCGGCGGCCTTGGTCACCCGCTGCTCGAAGGGCTCGTGGAAGATCACGTCCGCGTTGGCTGGGCAGCTCAGCCAGGCGTTCTCGAGAATCTCCTGCTCGAGCTGCCCGGCATCCCAGCCGGCGTAGCCCAGCGCCACCAGGTACTCGGCCGGCCCCTCGCCGGCAGCGATGGCCTCCAGCACCTCGCGGGCGGCGGTGAGCATCAGGCCGTCCTGCAGCGCCAGCGACGCATCGAAGCGGCGGTCGCCGGAATGCAGGATGAAGCCGCGCTCGGGCGACACCGGGCCGCCGTCGAGCACGGGCAGGTCGGTGGGGGTCTGGCCCGGGTCGATGCCGAGCTGGTCCATCAGCGCCACCAGGGTGAGCTGCGAGGGGCGGTTGATCACCAGGCCCATGGCGCCGTCGTCGTTGTGCTCGCATAGATAGGTGACGGTGTCGCCGAAGTAGCCGCCGGCCAGGGTGGGCATGGCCAGCAGGAACTGGTGCTTGAGGCTGTGCTCAGGTGTCAAAGCGGGCTCCGGAACGGGAGAACTGCCAGGTGCGGATGATCTCCAGGCGATCATAGTGCTTGCGCATCTCCACCGGAAAGCTCTGATAGGGCGCGGCCAGGCGGACGATGCGCAGCGCCGCCTCGTCCAGCACCGGGTACCCGGACGATTCCATCACCCGCACGTCCTCCAGCACGCCGTCGTAGCGCAACACCACCAGCAGCCGCAGATTGCCGTAGACGCCGCCGCGGGGGAAGTTGGCGTTGCCCACCCGCTCCACCTTCTGCCGCCAGGCGTTGAGGTACGCGGCCTCGTCGGCGGACTTCGTGGAGACGCTGGTCAGGCGTTTGACCCGCGGCTGGTTGGCCAGGGCCTGTTGCTCCTGATCGATGCGGGCCTCGAGGCTGGCGATCTCGGCGGCCAGCTCCTCGTAGGAGACGTTGGCCATATCGAACGTGGGCACCACCTCCTGTTCCGGGTCGATGGTCTCATCCGGGGCCCGCTCTTCGCTGCGGGTCACCGTGGTCACGAGCTGGCGCTGCGGCAGGGTCTCGGTGCGCGGCACCGGGTCGGCACGCACCGGCTGGGGTTCGTTGCTCTGGAAGTCGGCCTCGTGCTCGGCCGTCAGCTCCTGCACCTCGGCCTCTGTGCCGCTGCCCTGCTGGTTGCTCTGGGCAACGAAGTCGGCCTTCTCCGGCGCCTGCTCATCTGCATAGCGGGCCAGGGTTACCTCGATGGTGGGGGGCGGCAGCTCCGGCTCGCCGGCGCTGAAGCCCACGCCCAGGATTACGGCCACGTGCAGGGCGGCCGCCAGAAACAGCGTGAAGCTCAGTCGATCTCTGGGCGTGATCTCGGCGCTGGCCATGGTCCTTCAGATGCGCCCGGGCGGCGATGGTTCAGGCGGCCGCCGGCAGCTTCGCTTCGATTCGGTCCATGAGCATAGCGCCGATGTCGAGGGAAAACTGCGCATCGAGTTCGCGTATGCAGGTCGGGCAGGTGACGTTGACCTCGGTGAGATAGTCGCCGATCACGTCGATGCCGACGAACAGCAGGCCGCGGCGGCGCAGCTCCGGCCCCACCTGATCGGCGATCCAGCGGTCGCGGTCGGTGAGCGGGCGGCCGACGCCGGTGCCGCCCGCCGCCAGGTTGCCGCGGGCCTCGCCCGCCATGGGAATGCGCGCCAGCGCGTATGGAATCGGCTCGCCGTCGATCAGCAGGATGCGCTTGTCGCCGTCGGCAATCTCCGGCAGGTAGCGTTGGCCCATGATCATCTCGGCGCCGCCGCGGGTCAGGGTCTCGAGTACCACGCTCAGGTTCGGGTCGCCGAGCATCATCCGGAACACGGACGAGCCGCCCATGCCGTCCAGGCGCTTGAAGACGACGTTTTCCTGGGCCCGATGGAACGCGCGCAGCACCTCGGCGTTGCGGCTCACCACCAGTGGCGGGCAGCACTGCGGGAAGGCGGTGGCAAAGAACTTCTCGTTGCAGTCCCGGAGGCTGGCAGGCTTGTTGACCACCAGCACCCCGTCGGCCTCCGCGCGCTCCAGGAAGTACGTGGTGTAGATGTACTCCATGTCGAACGGCGGATCCTTGCGCATCATGATCACGTCGACGTCGGTGAGCGGCCGCTCCTCGACCTCGCCCACCTCGTGCCAGCCGTTCCCGGCATCTGCCGGGTCGAGGCTCTCGGCAAAGGCGCCGGTGAGCCGCAGCGGCCGCATGCGTGCACGCGCCAGACCGTCGCGCAGCACCAGGTCGCCCTGGCCGATGAAGAAGATGTCCCATTTGCGACGCTGCGCCGCGCGAATCATGGCCAGAGTGCTATCTTTCTTGAGGGACAGGCTCGCCAGCGGGTCCATGACGAAGGCGATGCGCCTCGGCGGCGATGCCGGCGAGGCGGCGGTGGCGGTGGTCATGGCAGGGTTGTCCGTCCCGGATCAGATGGCGGCTAAACTAACCATTAGGCCGCCCATGGGCAACAGGAATGAGACCTGTTTCCCTTTCTGGTCGGGCACTTATGGCGCGTTTTGGGGCAACCGTGATACAACCCGCGCGATTTGCTGCAACGACTGATGTGCGACCGGGCCGGAAGCCCGGGTTCGATTGTGACACTGGGCCCGACCAAAGAGAGTTAGGAACCGACATGGAAGAGGATCTTCGCGGCGTCAAGGTCCTGGTGATCGACGACAGCAAGACGATTCGTCGCAGTGCTGAGAATCTGCTCACCAAGGAAGGGTGCGACGTCATCACCGCGACCGACGGGTTCGACGCGCTGGCCAAGATCGCCGATTCCCGCCCAGCCATCATCTTCGTCGACATCATGATGCCGCGCCTCGATGGTTATCAGACCTGCGCGCTGATCAAGAACAACAGTGAGTTCAAGACCACGCCGGTGGTGATGCTGTCGAGCAAGGACGGGCTCTTCGACAAGGCCAAGGGCCGCATCGTCGGCTCCGACCGCTACATCACGAAGCCGTTCAGCAAGGAAGAGCTGCTGGGCACGATTCGCACGCTGGTGCACTGACAACAGAGGTCTCGGACGTCATGGCACGGATTCTGGTGGTCGATGACTCTCCTACGGAGACGCATCACTTCGTGAACGTTCTGGCCCGACACGGGCATCAAGTGCTGACGGCGACCAGCGGCGCCGACGGCATCAACCTGGCAAGCACCGAGCAGCCCGACGTGATCCTGATGGACGTGGTCATGCCTGGGGTGAACGGCTTTCAAGCCACCCGTCAGCTCACCCGCGGCAATGAGACGCGGCATATACCCGTGATCATCGTCTCTTCCAAGAGCCAGGACGCCGACCGGATATGGGGCGAGCGCCAGGGTGCTTGCGGCTATCTCACCAAGCCGGTGGACGACCGCACGCTGATCGCCACGGTCAACGACGTGCTGGGGGCCTGATCCGATGGCCGCTCGCGCTGCAGCCCTGGACGAGCTGCTCGGCCTGCAGGAGGCGATCTTCCGCCACGCGGCACCGCTGCCGCTGAAGGCGAACGCGCATCCGCAGTGGCAGGGCATGGGCTTCCAGGTGGGCGGCCTGCGGCTGGTGTCGGCCATGGGCGAGATCAGCGAAGTGCTGAAGCTGCCTCGGGTAGCGGCGCTGCCCGGCGTCAGGTCATGGGTGCTCGGCGTGGCCAACGTACGCGGCCGGCTGATCCCCGTGATCGACCTGCACGACTTCCTCGGCCTCACGCCCACGCTCCCCATGGCGCAGTGGCGGGTGCTGGTGGTGGACGATCAGGACCTCTCCGCCGGGCTGCTGGTGGAGCAGTCCCTGGGCATTCAGCACTTTCTGCAGGAGGACTACGAGGAAGCGCCCGGCGACGTGCTGGGCGCTCTGGCGCCCTACGTGCAGGGGGCGTTCCGGCACGGCGGCCGGGTTTACTACGATGCGCAGCTCCGTTCGATCGTCCGGGACGAGCGGTTTTTCGACGTCGCGCTGAACTCCAACTAGACGGATTACAGGGATATGAAATCAGGAAAGTTGTCGCCTTTGCTCGCCGTCATGATGCTGGCGCTGGCGGGCACCATCGGCGGGATGATCTGGTCGGTGCTCACCGACGCCGCCGCCGTCGCCAACAACACGGCGTTGTGGTTTGCGCTGGGCAGCCTCGTGCTGGTGGCCATCATCGCCATGGGCATGATCCGCGAGACCCGCAAGCAGCTCGCCGAGCAGGCCGCGCAGAACGAGCGCAATCAGGCCGCCATCCTGCAGCTCCTGGACGAGATCGCCGATCTCGCCGAGGGTGATCTGTCGATTCACGCGTCGGTGACCGAGAACTTCACCGGCGCCATTGCCGACTCCATCAACTTCGCCATCGACCAGATGCGCGGGCTGGTGTCGAACATCAACCACCTGTCAGTGCAGGTGGCCAAGGCGGCCTCCGAGACTCAGGCCACCGCCAGCGAGCTGGCAGCCGCGGCCGAGAATCAGGCCAAGGAGATCGGCGCCGCGTCGCAGGCCATCAACGAGATGGCCGTGTCCATCGATCACGTGTCCTCCAACGCCGCGGAATCCGCAGCGGTGGCCGAACGGGCGGTGGAGATCGCCAACAACGGCGCCGACGTGGTGCAGGACACCATCACCGGCATGGATACCATTCGCGGCCAGATTCAGGAGACCTCGAAGCGCATCAAGCGCCTTGGCGAGTCGAGCCAGGAGATCGGCGACATCGTCTCGCTGATCAACGACATCGCCGATCAGACCAACATTCTGTCGCTGAACGCGGCCATTCAGGCCTCCATGGCCGGCGACGCCGGCCGCGGCTTTGCCGTGGTGGCGGACGAGGTGCAGCGGCTGGCGGAACGGTCCTCTGCCGCGACCAAGCAGATCGCCGCGCTGGTGAAGACCATTCAGACCGACACCAACGAGGCGGTCATCTCCATGGAGCAGACCACGTCCGAGGTGGTCAGCGGCGCCAAGCGGGCGCAGGATGCCGGTGTGGCGCTGGAAGAGATCGAGAACGTGTCGACGTCGCTGGCGGAGCTGATCCAGAACATCTCCAACGCCGCGCGTCAGCAGGCGGTGTCGGCCGGCCACGTGTCCAACACCATGAACGTCATTCAGGAGATCACGGCGCAGACGGTGGGTGCCACCGAGCAGACGGCGTCCTCCATCGGCAAGCTGGCCAAGATGGCCAACGAGATGCGCGAGTCGGTAGAAGGGTTCAAGCTCCCCGAGCACAATTGACGCCCCGACCGCGCGCCACGGGCAGAAGGACCAAGGCACCGATATGGCCAAAAGCCGGGAACACTTCGCGCTAGATTGGATCAAGAGCGAGCTGCTCGAGACCCTGAACACGGCGCGTCAGGGCCTGGAGTCGTTCGCAGAGGCCTGGGAGTCCGGATCCCAGGGCGCTGATCCGGGCGACGACCCGGGCCTGCGCGCCTGCAGCAACGGCCTGCACCAGATCCACGGCACCCTGGTCATGCTGCAGCTCGAGGGCGTGACCCTGCTGGCCGATCACCTCGAGCGCGTGACCGAGCGTCTGCGCGAGGGCGGCGTCAAGGACGTGGCCGGCGCCTGCCAGAGCCTGATGCAGGGCATCCTGGAGTTCCCCGGCCACCTCGATGCGCTGCAGAGCGGCGGCGCCGACTCGATCGGCTCGGTGCTCGGCCTGGTCAACGATCTGCGCAGCCATCTCGGCGACGATGCCATCGAGCTCGGCGCCGGCGTGGCGCAGCTGCATGGCGTCGCCGGCGCTGCGGCGCTGCGGCGCTTCGACGCCATCGACGGCGCCGACAAGACCCGCAAGATCCGCGCCGTGTACCAGCAGATGCTGCTGACCCTGCTCAAGGGCGGCAGCGTCGCCAGGGCCGCCGACAACCTGCGTAAGGTGGCGCAGGGCATGATGAAGGTGTGCGAGGGCACCCCGTTCGAAGGTTTGTGGCAGGCGTTCTCCGAGTTTGTCGACAGCCTGGTGGCAGACCCCAGTGCCGGCGGCGGGCCGCTGGACAGTGACGCCGTCAAGCTGCTGCGCCGCGCCGACTCCGAGATCCGCGAGATCGCCCAGCATGGCGCCGAGGCCCTTGAGCGGCCGGTGCCCATGACGCTGGTCCGCCAGCTCCTGGATGCCGCCGAGTCGCGCGGTCACCGCAGCGCGCGCCTGACCGGCCTGAAGGAGGAGTCTGGCCGCGACCAGCGCTCGGACGGCCTGGCGCTCACCGGCAAGCAGGCCATGGCCAGCGCCGCGACCGCCCTTCGTGAGGAGCTCGGGACGGTCAAGGACCGTCTCGACCTGTTCGCCCGCGGCGAGCAGCGCGACCCGCGTGAGCTCGAGGATCTGCTGGCCCCGCTCAAGCAGGTGGCCAGCACCCTGTCGCTGCTCGGCTTCGAAAGCTCTAAGAGCATCGTCCAGGATCAGGTCGAAGCGCTCACCGCGCTGGCGGAATCGGGCGGCGCAGACGAAGACGGCGCCATCCTCAACATCGCCGGCGCGCTGATGCAGGTCGATGAGAACCTGGCGAGCCTGACCCAGTCGGGGCGTGGCGAGGCCGAGCGCATCACGGACGAAGCCCAACGGGCCGTCGCCGAGCAGGCGCGGCAGGGTCTCGAGCAGATCAAGCAGTACGTGGTGGACTACGTGTCTTCGCAGTGGGACGCGCGCCACCTGCAGAGCGTGCCGGAAGCGCTGGACTCCATGGCAGGCGCGCTGCGCATGATCCCCCTCACCCAGGCCGCCGGCCTGGTGCTGCGCTGCGAGCAGTACGTGCGCGCCGAGCTGATGGCCGGGCACGTGCCCGCCTGGGCCGAGCTCGACCACCTGGCAGATGCGCTGAGTGGCATCGACTACTACCTCGAGCGGCTGGCCAGTGGTCATGCCGGCGGCGCCGACGACGTGCTCGACCTCGTCCAGCGCAGCCTGGACGGCCTCGGAGCGGCGGCGCCCGAAGCCGGGGCGGCGCCCGAAGCCGGGGCGGCGCCCGAAGCCGGGGCGGCGCCCGAAGCCGGGGCGGCGCCCGACCCGGAACCTGTCGCCGATGCGTCGCAGCCCGAGCCGGCGCAGCAGGCCGAAGCGGCCGACTCTGGGCTCGAGCTGGTCGAGGGACTGTCGCTGGCGGGTTCCGCCCAGGACCCGGGTCTGGATCAGATCGGCACCGCAGCGGACCAGTTCGACGTGGTGGTCCCCGAGCCTGAGGCCGAGGCGGATGCCGAGGTCGAGCCCGAACCCGCGGCCGAACCCGAACCCGAAGCCGAAGCCGAACTCGAGCCCGTCACCCCTGCTGACGCCGAGGCGCAGCCGCTGTTCGGCCAGGCCGAGGAAGTGGACGTCAGCGCGGTTGGCGAGGGCGACGAAGGCGACGAACCGGAACTCGCCCTCGAGACCGAGGACGACTTCGATCTGAGCAGCGGGCTGTTCGACTCGATTGCCGGCCAGGTTGGCGTCGAGGCGGCGGAGGACACGACGCCCACGGAGCCCGTCCGGGAGCCGGACGAGGAGCCGGTCGTCGAACCGGTCGAGGCGTCTGCAGAGGCCCCGGCGTTCGCCACGCCGACGGTCGCGCCGACGGCCTCGCCTGCCGCCCTGGGGCTGGCCGCGACGCTGGCCGACACCTTTGATGCCGATGCCGACATCGTCGAGATCTTCGGCGAGGAGGTGGACGAGGTGCTGGCCGCCGTCGACGCGCAGCTCGCTGCCTGGCAGGCGGATCCGGCCGACGAGGCGCGGCTCACCGACATCCGTCGCGCCTTCCATACCCTGAAGGGCAGCGGCCGCATGGTGGGCGCCAACGTGCTGGGCGAGATGGCCTGGTCGGTGGAGAACATGCTCAATCGGTTGCTGGACGGCACCGTGCCGGCGAGCGCCGAGTTCGCGATGGTGGTGGCCGAGGCGCGGAATCTGGCCCCCATGCTCAAGGCCGCGTTCGAGAGCCGCACCCCGCCACCCATGGACGGCGTCGCGCGGGTCATGGAACAGGCCGACGTGCTGGCCTCCGGTGGCGCCCTGGCCGATGCCGAGGAAGCCGCCGCGGCCGGCCACGACGAAGCACAGCACGCCACGCCCGCAGCCGACGAGCACCGGGCGCTGTTCCTCGAGGAGGCCGCTTCGCTGCACGCCGACCTCGAGGCCGCGTGCGCCGGCGCCGGCTTCCGCCTGGACGATGCGGCGCTGCGGGCCCTGCATACCCTGTCGGGCAGCGCCTCCATGGCCGGCATGCCGGCCGTGGGCGAGCTGGTCGCCCCCGCGTACGAGCTGGCCCAGGCGGTGCGCCGGCCCGATGGCGAGGCCGCACTCGGCGGCGAGCTGGGCGAGTTCTTCCGCCAGGTCACGGCCGCCATTGGCGACATGCTGACGGCGGTCAGCGAGGGCCGGGAGCCCGAGGATGCCTTCCAGCTGGTGGCCGAGGCCGACCGCCTGCTGCTGGAGAGCGAAGGCACCGCTGCCAATGCGGACGCGCGGCTGCTGGCGCTGCCGGCGCTGGGCACGCTGCTCAAGGCGCCCGAGTTTCTGGAAGCCTGGCACAGCGGCGCCATGGACATGGCCTTCGCCGAGTCCCTGGAGCGCGCGCTCGGCGAGGTGGCCGACGTGGCGGCAGAAGACGGTCACGCCGCGCTGTCGGCGCTGGCCCGGGCGCTGGCGGCGGCCTATCAGCGGTTCGAGTTCGAGTCCCTCGATGAGCGTGCCTGGCGCGTGCTCGCCGACGCTCAGGAGCAGGTGCTGGCCCAGGTGGACGCCATCGCCGCGCAGCAGCAGCCGCAACCGGTGGGGCAGACCATCGCCCTGCTGGAGGTGCTGATGCCCGAGGCCGCCGTCGACCCGGAGCTCGAGCAGACGTTCGACGACGATTTCGAGCCCGAGGCGGAGCCAGAGACCTTCGAGCTCGAGGAGCTGGAGCTGACGCCCCCGGCGCTGGGTAGCGACGAGCCTGCCGACACGGAACCGGCCGACACGGAACCGGCCGAAACGGAGCCCGCCGATCTGCCGACAGTCGCCTCGGCGCAAGACGCGGACGCCGTGGTGCTGCCCGAGGAGATCGACGCCGACATCATCGGCGTGTTCTTCGAGGAGGCCGACGAGCTGCTCGAGGCCATGGACCAGAGCATCAACGACTGGTCCGGCGAGCCAGCCAACCGCCTGCACCTCGAGAACCTGCTGCGCGCCCTGCATACCCTGAAGGGCGGTGCCCGGCTCTCCGGGCTGAGCGACCTGGGCGATCGGGTGCATCAGTTCGAGTCGTTCCTGATCGAGGTGCAGGAAGGCACCCGGTCGGTGAATGCAGCCCTGTTCGACGCCCTGCACGAGCGCTTCGACGGCCTCAACCACCTGCTGACGCGAATCCGCCAGGCGGTCGCCGATGCCGGCGTCGCGGCACCCGCGGAGTCCGAGGCGCCGGCGGTGCCGAAGCCGGCCGCCGAGGCGGCCCCGGCGCCCGCGGCAGCCAAACCCGAGGCGCCGGCCACCGGTAACGTCCAGCCCCTGCGTCCGGCAGCCGCCGCCCCGCAGACGGCCAAACCCGCAGCCGCGGCGGCGCGCCGCGCGGCCGACAGCGCCGCCCGCGAGTCGGCGGCCCAGGAGATGGTGCGCGTCGGCGCCGGCCTGCTCGAGGCCCTGGTCAACCTGGCCGGCGAGAGCAGCATCATTCGTGCCCGGGTCGAGCAGGGCATGAGCGACTTCACCAGCGCGCTGGACGAGATGGAGACCACCATCGAGCGCCTGCGCGAGCAGCTTCGCCGCCTCGAGATCGAGACCGAGACCCAGGTGCTGTTCCGGCAGGAGCGCCTCGACGCGCCCAGCTACGACGAGTTCGACCCGCTGGAGATGGACCGTTACTCCCAGCTCCAGCAGCTCTCCCGCAGCTTGAGCGAGAGCGCGTCGGACATGCTCGACCTGAAAGACACCCTGCTGTTCAAGGCGCGCGAAGCCGAGACCCTGCTGCTGCAGCAGGCGCGGGTGAACACCGAGCTGCAGGAAGGGCTGATGCGCAGCCGCATGGTGCCCTTCAGCCGGCTGCTGCCGCGGCTACGGCGCACGGTGCGCCAGGTGGCCAAGGAGCTCGACAAGTCGGTGGAGCTGCACGCCTTCAACATCGAGGGCGAGCTCGACCGCTCGCTGCTCGAGCGCATGGTGCCGCCCCTGGAGCACATGCTGCGCAACGCCGTCGACCACGGCATCGAGCCCGCCGCCGAGCGCCGGGCCCATGGCAAGGCCGAGGCCGGCCGCATCGACCTGCGCCTGTCCCGCGAAGGCGGCGACGTGGTGATCGAGATCAGCGACGACGGTGCCGGCATCGACGTGACGCGCGTGCGCGCCAAGGCCGTAGAGCGGGGCCTGATGGCGGCGGACGCCCACCTGCGCGACGACGAGATCAGCCAGTTCGTGCTGGCCCCCGGATTCTCCACCGCCCGCTCGGTCACCCAGATCTCCGGGCGCGGCGTGGGCATGGACGTGGTGCACAGCGAGGTCAAGCAGCTCGGCGGCAGCATCAGCATCAACTCCGAGCCCGGCCGCGGCACGCGGTTCGTGGTGCGGGTGCCGTTCACCGTGTCGGTGAACCGGGCGCTGATGGTGTCGGTGGGCGACGACCTCTACGCCATCCCGCTCAACACCATCGAGGGCATCGTGCTGCTCGGCCGCGACGAGCTCGACGGCCTGTACGCGCCCGACGGCAACACCTTCGAATACGCCGGCGTGCCGTACCGGGTGCAGTACCTGGGCAGCTTCCTCGGCCGCGAGTACCGGCCCACGCCCTTGCAGGGCTCGGTGCCCGTGGTGCTGGTGCGCTCCGGCGAGCATGCCGTGGCCGTGCACGTCGACGGCGTGCAGGGCAGCCGCGAGATCGTCGTGAAGAGCCTGGGCCCGCAGTTCGCCGGCGTCGGCGGCATCTCCGGCGCCACCATCCTCGGCGACGGCAGCGTGGTGGTGATTCTCGACCTGCTGGCCTTGATCCGCGCCCAGGCGGGCAGCGGCGGGGCGGCGGGCAAGCGCGCGCTGTCCGGCGCGCCCCGCACCCGCTGCGTGATGGTGGTCGACGACTCGGTGACGGTGCGCAAGGTGACCTCCCGGCTGCTGGAGCGGCAGGGCATGGACGTGATGGTGGCCAAGGACGGCGTCGAGGCGGTGTCGATGCTGCAGGAGCGGCGCCCGGACGTGATGCTGCTCGACATCGAGATGCCGCGCATGGACGGCTTCGAGGTGCTGCGTCAGGTACGCCACGACGCGCGCCTGCGCGACCTGCCGGTGGTCATGATCAGCTCCCGCACGGGTGCCAAGCACCAGGATCGGGCCGCCGAGCTCGGCGTCGACCGCTTCCTCGGCAAGCCGTTCCAGGAAAGCGAGCTGCTCGGCACCATCGACGAGCTGGTGGGCCGAAGCTGATGAGTGATTCCCGTGAGTGAAGCAACGCGATGACGGCGGTGGCTGTGGCGAACAATCCCGAAGAACTGGCCTGCGTGCTGATTCCGCTGTGCGGCACCCAGCTGCTGCTGCCCCAGGTGTGCGTTGCCGAGATTCTGCCCTGGCGGCGCATCAAGACCCTGAACGGGGCCCCGGACTGGTGCCTCGGCGTGCTCGGCTGGCGCGGCGAAGCCGTGCCGGTGGTGCGCTTCGAGCGCCTCAACGAGAGCCGTCAGGAGGCCCCCTCCGTCGGGCGCTGCCTGGTGGTGATGAACCGTACCTCCGAAGCCGCCGCACTGCCGTTCTACGCCCTGGCGGCCGAGGGCCTGCCGCGGCTGGTGCAGGTGGCCGGCAGCGATCTCGCCGCTGACGATGCCAAGCCCGGGCGCGCGGAAAGCCAGATCGTGCGGCTCGGCGCCGAGAACGCGGCCATTCCACGGCTCAACTTCGTCGAGCAGCAGGTCAGCCGGCTGCGCGCCGGCGCTGAGCTCTGAGCGCGGCGACGCCCGCCGATCTCAGCCCCAACCCCAGCCATGCCGCAGCGCGGCCAGCGCCGCCAGCGGCGCGGTCTCCGCCCTGAGCACCCGCGTTCCGAGGCCCACCGGGCGCACGCCGGCGGCCTCGCACGCGGCCCGCTCGGCATCGCTCCAGCCGCCCTCCGGGCCCACCAGCAGGGCCACGTCGGCCCGCGGCAGGTCAACGGGCAGCAGCGGCGCGCCCGGATCCAGCAGCAGCATGTTGGGCGCCGGCGGACGGGCCAACAGCTCATCGAGGCCGCAGGCAGGGTGCAGGCGGGTCAGGTGCAGGGCGCCGCACTGCTCGGCGGCGCTCTCGATCACCCGCTGCCAGTGCGCGCGCTTGCGCTCGGCGCGCTCGCCACCCGGTACGTTGCTGCGCTCGGCCTGCAGCAGCCACAGGTCGGTGGCGCCGAGCTCCACCGCCTTCTGAATCACCGTGTCCATGGCCCCGCCCTTGAGCAGGGCCTGCACCAGATGAATGGCCGGCGCCGGCGGCGGTTCGTCAGCCTGCAGGGCGCCGATGGCCAGGGTGGCGGAGCGGGCGCCGGCGTCCGCCAGGGTCGCCGACCAGGCGCGGCCGGCGCCGTCGAAGACGATCAGCGCCTCGTCGCGGCGCAGCCGCAGCACCCGGGTCAGGTAGTGGGCACGCTCGCGGTCCAGATCGATGCGGGTGCCGGTGACCGGGTCTTCGGGCAGGTACAGCCGGTGTGGCATGGCGGCGGCGCGAGGCTCAGGCAGCGAGCCCCAGGTTGCGGCAGATGGCCACGCTCGCGCCCCAGCGGTTCAGGGTGTAGAAGTGCAGGCCCGGCGCGCCGGCGGCCAGCAGGTCTTCGCACAGCCGGGTCACCACCTCGATGCCGAACTCCCGGAGCCCGGCCTCGTCGTCGGCCAGGACCTCGAGGCGCTTGCGCAGGTAGCGGGGCACGTCGGCGCCGCAGTTCTCCGAGAAGCGGATGATGCCCTCGTAGTTGGTGATCGGCATGATGCCGGGCACCACCGGCACGTCGATGCCGGCGCGGGCGCAGCGCTCCATGAAGTCGACGTAGGCGTAGGGGTGGTAGAAGTACTGGGTGATGGCGCTGTCGGCGCCGGCGTCCACCTTGGCGCGGAAGAAGTCCAGGTCCTGCTCCGGGCTCTTGCCGTCCGGATGCACCTCTGGGTAGGCGGCCACCTCGATGTGGAAGTGATCGCCCGTGTGCTCGCGAATCCAGCGCACCAGGGTCTCGGCGTTGTGCACGAAGCGGGCCGGGCCGATGCCCGACGGCAGGTCGCCGCGCAGGGCGACGATGCGCTCGACACCCATGGCCCGGTAGCCGTCCAGGGTCTCGCCGATGGTCTGCCGCGAGTCGCCGCCGATGGACAGGTGCGGCGCCACCGGCACGCCCAGGCCCAGCAGCTGGCGCACGGTCTCGCGGGTGCCGTCGCGGGTGGAGCCGCCGGCACCGTAGGTGCACGAGAAGAATTCCGGCGTGAGGCCGGCGAGGCGCTCGGCCACCCGCTGCAGGCTGTCCTGGCCGCCCTCGTTGCGGGGCGGGAAGAACTCGAAGCTCAGCCGCAGATCCGATCGTTCCCTGGTGCCCATGACCGCGCCCTCGAATGGTTCAGACGGCGGCGGCCGCTCAGAGCGCTGACGCCAGGGCCTCCGCCTTGTCGGTGCGCTCCCAGGTGAACGTGTCCTCGGTGCGCCCGAAATGTCCGTACGCGGCCGTGGTCCGATAGATGGGCCGCTTCAGGTCGAGCATGGCGATCAGGCCCTTGGGCCGCAAATCGAAATGCTCACGCACCAGTTGAACGATCTTCTCTTCCGGCAGCTTGCCGGTGCCGAAGGTGTTGACGCTGATGGAGGTGGGCTCGGCGACGCCGATGGCGTAGCTCACCTGAATCTCGCAGCGGTCGGCCAGACCGGCGGCGACGATGTTCTTGGCCACGTAGCGGCCGGCGTAGGCGGCGGAGCGGTCCACCTTGGACGGATCCTTGCCGGAGAAGGCGCCGCCGCCGTGGCGGGCCATGCCGCCGTAGGTGTCGACGATGATCTTGCGGCCGGTCAGGCCGCAGTCGCCCACCGGGCCGCCGATCACGAACTTGCCGGTGGGGTTGATGTAGATCTTGGTGTCCTTCGACAGCCAGTTGCTCGGCAGCACCGGCTTGATGATCTCCTCCATCACCGCTTCGCGCAGGGTCTCCTGGGTGACGTCGGGCGCGTGCTGGGTGGAGAGCACCACCGCGTCGACGGCGAGCGGCTGGCCGTGCTCGTCGTAGCGGAAGGAGAGCTGGCTCTTGGCATCCGGGCGCAGGAACTTGAGCCGGGTGCGGCGCATCTCCGCCTGACGCTTCACCAGCCGGTGAGCGTAGGTGATGGGGGCCGGCATCAGCACGTCGGTCTCGTTGCTGGCGTAGCCGAACATCAGGCCCTGATCGCCGGCGCCCTGCTCGTGGTCGTCGCTCTCGTCCACGCCCATGGCGATGTCGGCCGACTGCCGACCCAGGGCGTTGACCACGGCGCTGTCCTCGGGGTCGAAGCCGAGCTCGAGCGCCGTGTAGCCGATCTCGCGGATCACCCGGCGCACCAGGCGGTCGAGATTCACCTCGGCGCGGGACCGGTACTCGCCGGCCAGCACCACGATGCCGGTCTTGATCAGGGTCTCGCAGGCAACGCGCGACTCCGGGTCCTGCTCGAGCATGGCGTCGAGCACGGCGTCGGAGATCTGGTCGGCCATCTTGTCCGGGTGGCCCTCGGAGACGGACTCCGAGGTGAAGAGTGCGTAGTCGCTCATGTCGGCTGCTGTGTCCTCTAGGATCGCGCGCTGCGAAGCGGCCGATTGTACCCGATCGGTCCGCCCCGCGACCCCCCAGCCGGACGGGGTACTTGTAAGGCGTGCGTCGCTCAGAGCGCGGCGATCAGGTCCGTCGCCTGCCAGTCGTCGATGGCGGCCAGCAGGCGGGCGCCGATGGTCGAGAACAGCTTCCGGGAACGCGCGTTGCCGATGTCCGCGTTCGCCCCGCCGATCACCAGGATGGCGCTGATGCTGAGGAGGGCCAGGCGGTAGTCGAGCTCGAGATCCACCTGTTGGTAGTCGAGGACGCCCTGCTCCCTGAGACCGGCGAGAAAGCGCGCCATCATGTCCGCCTCGATGTCGCGTCTCAGGCCCGCGGAAACGTTGCAGGCCAGCAGGTAGGCCAGGTCGTTGGCGGGCACGTCCGTGCGCATCAGCTGCCAGTCGATGACGGCGAACTCGCCATCGGCTCCGTAGAACAGGTTCTCCACCCGGTAGTCCCAGTGAGCGACGACCTGCGGCCGGCGCAGCAGCGCCTGCTGGATTCGCGCGTACGAGCCGGCGATCTGCTTGAGCGGCCGCGCCGAACCGCCAGGCCAGTCCCGCTCGAAGCGATCCAGCAGGATCGGCACGCAGGCGGCGTAGTCCCGCGGCAGCGAGGCATATGCCGGCGAATCCGGAGACCTGAGCCAGGGAAACTGCCGGATTGGGGGATCGTTCCAGTACGTTGCCGCCAGCCCCGAGAGCGCGCTCACGGCAATAATCACCTCGTCTGCATTGGCGCCCACGATCTGGTCCGGCGAGTGCCAGGCGCCGAATCCTTCCATGACGATCACCACCCGGCCGCACGCCGGGTCCATGGCGCTGACATAGATGTCCGGCGTGCGCATCGGCACGCCCGGGGCCATCTCGGCGTAGAAACGCACTTCGCTCTGGTAATGGCCGTAGGCGAGCGCCACCTGGTGCATCTCCGGCACCGCCGCATGCAGCTTGATCACCAGCTGCTGCCGCCGCCCGGAACGACAGGTCAGTTCGGCGAGCGTCAGAGCGCTGAGCTGGCCGAGGCCGTCACCGAGATCGCGCAGCTCGACGTCTCGAATTGGATCTCCTCGAAAGCGCGGATGCGGTTGCAGCGTCTCCCGCACCCAGCTGGCCGTGACCTCGTCCCGGGAAGCCGGGAAGCTGGGCGGCCACACGAGCGCGGGTTCCGGGGCGGTGACGGCGTCGTTGATCGGAAACGCACCTGCCATCTCTCGATCCTCTTCCCATGGTGGTCACCGCAGCCTCTGCCACCGCTTCCGGCATGTCCGGATGGCGACCTGATGCTTTTCTGATGGATACGTGAAGTCCCGGATAATCAATAACCTGGGCGAACTGCCGGGTTCGCTCTACTATCCGATCCATGAACCCAGACGACGCGAACGGACAGCTCGGCGTACGGCAGATCGGCTCCGCGACGGTGGACTTCGACGCGCTCACCATCATCGGCGCGGCGGGTTCCACGTCGCTCGAGCCCAAGGTCATGGCGGTCCTGCATGCCCTGGCGGTCCGGGCGCCATCGGTGGTCAGCCGCCAGACGCTGATCGACGAGGTCTGGGGCGGCGAGTCGGGCGGCGACGAGAGCCTGTCCCGGGCGATCTCGCTGCTTCGTAAGGCGTTCGGCGACCGCCGCGGCAAGCCCACGCACATCGAGACCATTCCGCGGCGCGGCTACCGGCTGGTGGCGAACGTGGAGCCCATCGGTGAGGACACGGCCCAGTCGGCGCCGGCAGTCGTCCGCCGGCGCCAATGGCTGCCCTGGGTGCTGGTGCCCGTGCTGAGCGTGCTGATCGGGTTGGCGATCTGGGTGGTCGGGCCCGTGGGTGAGCGCCGGCCGCTGCAAGGCGCGGCCCCGCTGGCCGAGCGCTCCATTGCCGTGCTGCCGTTCGCCGACCTCAGCCCTGGCGGCGATCAGGCGTACTTCGCCGACGGGCTGGCGGAGGAGATCCTGAACGCACTCGCCGGCGTCTCCGAACTCGAGGTTGCCGGCCGCACGTCGTCGTTCGCCTATCGCGGCCAGCACCTCGATATCCGCACCATCGGCCGGGAGCTGGGCGTGCGCCACGTCCTGGAAGGCTCGGTGCGCAAGGCCGGCAACGACCTGCGGATCACGGCCCAGCTCGTGCGCACGGACGATGGCTATCGCCGCTGGTCCGGGTCGTTCGACGGCACGCTCGATCGGGTCTTCGACCTGCAGGAGCAGATCGCCCGGGAAATCGCCGACGCGTTGCAGGTCGCATTGCATCCGCCGGGCTCCGAACGCCTTGCGCCGGCCCTGACGGCAAGCCAGGCGGCCTACGACGCGTTTCTTCAGGGCAGGAGCCTGGCGCGCAGGTTCGGGGCGGAAGAGAAGGTCCGCGCCGCCGAGCTGCTGGAGCAGGCCGTGGCCATCGACCCGGGCTTCGCCCTCGCCTGGGCCGAGCTCGCCCGCACCGAGCTGTTCGTGCCCATCTCGCGCAGGGGCTCATTCATGAGTACGACCTGGACTTCGCCGCGGCCCTCGAGTCACTCGCCACCGCACACCGGCTGGAACCCGGAGACCCGTTCCTGACCATCCGCTACGGCTACTATCTGACGCTCATCGGCCAGACCGAAGCCGGGTTCGAATTGATGGCGCAGGGTCTGCGCCTCGACCCTACGGACGCCGCCGGCCTCACGCAGATGGGAATCGCCCACTGGTCGTCGGGCGACCTCGAGCGCGCCCGGCACTTCCTGCAGCGCAGCTACGACCTGGGCTTCGCGCCGGTGGCCGGCTGGCTGGCGTCGCTGCTGGCGCAGCAGGGCAAGGCGCAGGAAGCGCGGGAGATCTGGCGGGCGTTCGGCTCGGCCGCACCCGGTCGCTACGTCCCCGAGCTCGAATCCCCCGAGGCCTGGGACGATCTCGGTGCAGCGTTGCTGACCAACGACGCGGTCACGCTCGGGCGGGTGGCGCAGCCGCTGGCCGACTACCTCGCCCAGCCTGGTGCGCGGGCCAACACGTACCGCCTGCTGATGCTGGTTGCAGCCGGTCATCCGGCGGATGCAATGCGGCTGTTCGTCGAGAACCCCTACCCGATAAACGCGGCGTTCGTGTATCCGATCTGGATCGACGGCGGCGGCTTTACCGAGTTGCGCCGGCATCCGGATTTTCCTGCCTTCGCCGAGCGCATCGGTCTGGTGGATGCGTGGAACGCCCACGGCTGGCCGGCGCGTTGCGAGCAGCTGCCGCAGCTCGAGGAGGACTCGCCCGCGTTCCGCTGCGATTGAAGCAGGATCTCGGGTGCCGGACGGCCGGCCGATGCAGGTGGCTCAATTGCGAAGCCCGGGCCCAGCGGGGACAATAGCGCCCCCGCGCTCGGCGGCCGCCTAACGGCGGCCGCGGGCGGGCCTTCCAGCCATCCGAAATGGGTCCGACATGACAGGCAGACTTCAGAGAGCCAACGCCGTCCGCGCGCTCGCCATGGACGCGGTGCAGGCCGCCAACTCCGGTCATCCGGGCGCCCCCATGGGCCTGGCCGACGTCGCCGAGGTGCTGTGGCGCGAGGCGCTCCGCCACAACCCGGCGGATCCGGGCTGGGTCGACCGCGACCGCTTCGTGCTCTCCAACGGCCACGGCTCGATGCTGCTCTACGCCGTGCTGCACCTGACCGGCTACCCGCTCGATATCGATGCCATCCGGTCGTTCCGGCAGCTGCATTCGCCGACCGCGGGGCACCCGGAGTTCGGCGAGTGCCCCGGGGTCGAGACCACCACCGGCCCGCTGGGCCAGGGCATCGCCAACGCCGTGGGCATGGCGCTGGCCGAGCGCACCCTGGCGGCCACCTTCAACCGCGACGGCTTCCCCATCGTCGATCACCGCACCTGGGTGATTGCCGGCGACGGCTGCCTGATGGAGGGGGTCTCCCACGAGGCCGCCTCGCTGGCGGGCACCCTGGGGCTCGGCAAGCTCATCTGCCTGTACGACGACAACGGCATCTCCATCGACGGCGAGGTGGCCGGCTGGTTCACCGAGGACGTGCCGGCCCGCTTCGAGGCCTACGGCTGGCGGGTGATCCGCAACGTCGAAGGCCACGACGGCGACGAGGTGGCGGCAGCGCTGAAGAACGCCATGGACAGCGACGGCCGGCCCACCCTGGTCTGCGTGCGCACCGTGATCGGCCAGGGCGCCCCCAACAAGGCGGGCACCGCCGACGTGCACGGCGCTGCGCTGGGCGACGACGAAGTGGCCGCGGCGCGTCAGGCGCTGCAGTGGCCCTACGCGCCCTTCGAGATTCCCGACGAGATCTACCAGGGCTGGAACTGCCGGCCCCGGGGGGCGAAGCTGCAGGGCGACTGGCAGGCGCTGTTCGAGCGCTACCGGGCCGAACATCCCGACCTCGCCGCCGAGTTCGAGCGGCGCATGGCCGGGCGGCTGCCCGACGGCTGGTCCGGCCCCATCGACACCCTGGCCCGGGATGCCCAGGCGGCCATGACGGCGCTGGAGACCCGCAAGTCGTCCCAGCAGTGTCTGGGCGCTCTGGCGGAAACCCTGCCGGAGCTGTTCGGCGGCTCCGCCGACCTCACCGGCTCCAACGGCACCCGCTGGAAGGGCGCGCCGGACGAGCGCTACCTGAGCTTCGGCGTGCGCGAGTTCGCCATGACCGCCATGATCAACGGCATGACCCTGCACGGCGGCCTGCGGCCGTTCGGCGGCACCTTCCTGGTGTTCATGGAGTACGCGCGCAACGCCGTCCGGCTGGCGGCGCTGATGAAGATTCCCAGCCTGTTCGTGTACACCCACGACTCGGTGGCGCTGGGCGAAGACGGCCCCACCCACCAGCCCGTGGAGCAGCTCACCAACCTGCGCACCACGCCCAACCTGACCACCTGGCGGCCGTGCGACACGGTGGAGAGCGCCATCGCCTGGCGCGAGGCCGTGGCCCGCCGCGACGGCCCGTCGGCGCTGGTGTTCACCCGCCAGAAGACGGCGCCGCAGCCGCGCGATGCCGACACGCTGGCGGCGGTGGCGCGGGGCGGCTACGTGCTGCGCCGCGAGCAGCGCACCGGCCGCCCCGACGCCATCGTCATCGCCACCGGATCCGAGGTCGAGCTGGCCATGGGCGCTGCGGCGACGCTGGCCGGGCAGGGCATCGACGTGCGCGTGGTGTCCATGCCGAGCACCGAGGTGTTCCTGGCCCAGAACGCCGCCTACCGGGAAAGCGTGCTGCCGGCGGCCGTGCGCGCCCGAGTGGCCGTGGAGGCGGGGCATCCGGACTACTGGTACAAGTTCGTCGGCCTCGACGGCCGCGTCGTCGGCATCGATCGCTTCGGCCTGTCGGCGCCGGGCGAGGTGGCCATGGCCGAGCTCGGCATGACCGAGGCCCACGTCATCGAGGCGGTGAAGACCGCCGTCACCGCCGAAGGGAGCAGCGAGCCATGACGTCCCGCCGCCAGCCGCGCAAGCTGATGACCGATCTCGATCTGAAGGGCAAGCGGGTGCTGATCCGCGAAGACCTGAACGTGCCGGTGAAGAACGGCGCCGTCACCAGCGACGCCCGCATCGTCGCCGCGCTGCCCACCCTGCGCCGGGCGCTGGACGCCGGCGCTGCCGTCATCGTCATGTCCCACCTGGGGCGGCCGGAAGAGGGCAGGTTCGACGAGTCGCAGTCGCTGGCCCCGGTGGGGCGGCGGCTGTCGGAGCTGCTCGGCCGCGACGTGCCGGTGATCCGCGACTGGCGGGTGCAGGGCGTGTCGGTGCGGCCGGGCGAGATCGCCCTGCTGGAGAACGTGCGCTTCCTGGAGGGCGAGGGTGCCGACGCCGACGCCCTGGCCCAGCATCTGGCGGGCCTGTGCGACATCTTCGTGATGGACGCCTTCGCCACCGCCCACCGCGCCCAGGCCTCCACCCATGGGGTCGCCAAGTTCGCCCCGGTGGCCTGCGCCGGGCCGCTGCTGGCCGCCGAGCTGGACGCGCTGGAGAAGGCGCTGGCCGAGCCGCGGCGGCCGCTGGTGGCCATCGTCGGCGGCTCCAAGGTCTCCACCAAGCTGGAGGTGCTGGATGCCCTGGCCGGCATCGCCGACCGCATCATCGTCGGCGGCGGCATCGCCAACACCTTCATCGCCGCCGCCGGCCACGGCGTTGGGCAGTCGCTCTACGAGCCCGACCTGGTCGAGGCGGCGCGCCGCATCGCCACCAAGGTCGAGGTGCCGCTGCCGGTAGACGTGGTGGTGGCGAAGCGCCTCGATGCCGGCGAGCCGGGCGAGGTGAAGCCGGTGGATCAGGTGGCCGCCGACGATCTGATTCTCGACATCGGCCCGGAGACGGCGCGGCAGTGGGCCGACGGCCTGGCCGCGGCCGGCACCATCCTCTGGAACGGCCCCGTGGGCGTGTTCGAGATGGATCAGTTCGGCGAGGGCACGCGGGTGCTGGCGGAGGCCATCGCCGGCAGCGACGCGTTCTCCATCGCCGGCGGCGGCGACACCCTGGCCGCCATCGAGAAGTACGGCGTCGGTGACGGCATCTCCTACATCTCCACCGGCGGCGGCGCCTTCCTCGAGTTCGTCGAGGGCAAGACCCTGCCCGCGGTGGCGGTGCTGGCCCGGCGGGTCAAGGGCTGACCGCGGCGCCGGCGATGACGGCCGCCCCCTTCGACCCGGCCGCGCTGCGCGAGGGCCTGCGGCTGCTGGTGCCGGCCGAGCCGGCGGTCCTGACGCCGCAGGAAGACGCCTACCTGCGCCACTACGGCATCGACTTCCACCAGCAGCTACCCGACTTGAGCCATCGCTTCGGGGCGGTGGAGGCCGGCGCCCACCGCATCGCCGCCCACCTGTGGGTGCCGGTCGAGGCGCGCGGCACGGCGGTCGTCATCCACGGCTACTACGACCACACCGGGCTGTACCGGCACCTGATCCGTCATCTCATCGACCGCGCCCTGGCGGTGCTGTCTTTCGACCTGCCCGGCCATGGGCTGTCCAGCGGCGCGCCGGCCACCATCGACAGCTTCGACGAGTACGTGGAAGCCTTCCACGCCTGCCTGCTGGCGTTGGAGGACCACATGCCGGCGCCGTTCTACCTGCTGGGACAGAGCACGGGTGGCGCCATCGCCATGGAGTGGCTGCTGGCCCACGGCCATGACCGGGCCAGCTCGCCGTTCAGCAAGGTGGTGCTGCTGGCGCCCCTGGTGCGCCCCTGGCGCTGGCCGCTGAACCGCGTGCTCTACGAGGTGGCGCGGCGGCTGGTGCGGGAGCGGCCGCGCACCTTCACCAGCAACACCGACGATGCCGAGTTCCTGGCGTTCCTGCGCGACCGCGATCCGCTGCAGGCGCGCACCCTGCCGGTGCAGTGGGTCACCGCCATGGTCGCCTGGCGGCGCCGCTTCGAGCGCTACGCGCCCACCGACATCGCGCCCCTGGTGATTCAGGGCCAGGCGGACCGCACCGTCGACTGGCGCTACAACGTGGGCGTCATCGAGCGGCTGTTCGCGCCGCGCATCTTCTACGTGCCCGAGGCGCGCCACCACCTGGTGAACGAGTCCGCCGCCATCCGCGCTCAGATCTTTCAGGCCATCGACGGCGAGCTCAACCTCCGTTCAGGCGGGTGAGCGCCTGGTAGGTCAGGGCCTTGAGCTCGTTTCTGAGCGGCCACGGCGATTGCATGAGCTGGATCATGCCCACCACCACCAGATCCTCCACCGGGTCGACCCAGAAGATGGTGCCGGCGGCGCCGCCCCAGCTGTACTCACCCTCGGAGCCGATGACGCGGCTGGCGGGCACGTCGGTGACCACGCCGAAGCCCAGCCCGAAGCCGGCGCCCATGTAGCCGCCCAGGCCGCCGAGCCCCGGACGCTCGCCGGAACCGCTGGCCTGCATCAGCGCCGGCAGGTGATTCATGGTCATCAGCTCGATCGTCTTCGGCGACAGGATGCGCGCCTCGCCCAGGGCGCCGCCGTTGCGCAGCATCTCGGCGAAGCGGGCGTAGTCGGCGGCCGTGGACACCAGGCCGGCGCCGCCGGAGAAGAAAGAGGTGCCCGCAAAGACCGGGTACTCGGCTTCCGTCAGCACCTCAAGGCGGCCGGCCTCGGCGTCGTAGCGGTGGTTGGTGCCGAGCCGCGCGCGCTTGTTCGCCGGCACGTCGAAGAAGGTGTCGTGCATGCCCAGCGGCTCGAACAGCCGCGTCTTCAGAAACTCGTCGAAGCGCTGGCCGCTGATGCGCTCGACCAGGGCGCCCTGCACGTCGTTGGCCACGCTGTAGTGCCAGCGGCTGCCCGGCTGAAACTTGAGCGGCAGCCTGGCGAGCGTGGCGATGAAGGCGTCCAGATTCTCGCTGCGGGCCCAGTCCGAGGCCTGGTAGAGCTGGTCCACCGGGTCCTGGGGGTTGAAGCCATAGCTGAAGCCGGCGGTGTGGGTCAGCACCTGCTGGAAGGTGATGGGCTGCGCCGGCACCCGGCTGCCATCGTCCTGCAGCACCTCCAGGCTCGCGAGTTCCGGCAGAAACTTCGAGATCGGGTCGGCGAGCTGAAACGCCCCTTCCTCGTAGAGCATCATCAGCGCCACCGACGCGATGGGCTTGGTCATGGAGTAGATGCGGAACAGGGTGTCCGGCCGCATCGGCGCGCCGCTCTCCAGGTCGGCCTGACCCACCACGTCCAGGTAGACCACCTTGCCCTCCCGGGCCACCAGCGTGACCACGCCGGCCAGCTTGCCTTCGCTCACGTAGCGCCGGGTCATCGCGCCGATGCGCTCGAGGCGCTCGGCCGACATGGCCACCTGCTCGGGCCGGGCGGTAGGCAGGCCGCGCTCGGCGGCCAGCGTCGGACCGGCGCCCAGGCTCAGGGTCAGCAGCAGCGTCAGCAGCCAGGGTCCGGAAACGGGCATTGCGGCCGCAGGCCGCCGCGGGTGATCGATCACGTGGTTCTCTCCGCCTGGGGTTCGTCGGCGGCGGAAAGTAGATCAGAGGCGCCGCGCGGCCGCCAGTCACGACCGTGATAGGCTTCGGCATGCAGACACCATTGGGGAGGGACGAGCGCATGACTGCCAGCAGCGACGGCCGCCTTGCCGGCCGGGTGGCGTTGATAACCGGGGGCTCGAGCGGCATCGGTCGCGCCTGCGCCCGCCGCTACGCCGAGGAAGGCGCCGACGTGGTCATCGCCGACCGTGACGCCCGTCGCGGCGCCGAGGCGGTTGAGGAGATCCGCGCCAGCAGCAACCGCCGCGCCCTGTTCGTCGAGGTGGACGTGGCCGATGAGGCCAGCGTCGAGGCCATGGTCGAGCGGGCGGTGGCCGAGTTCGGCCGCATCGACACGGTGCTGGCCGCCGCCGGCATCGCCAACGCCGCCTACGTCAGCGGTGAGACCCGGGCCCGTGACGCCGACTTCGAGTCGCGTCACCTGATCAACGTGCCGCTGGCCAACTGGCAGCGCGTGCTCGACGTCAACCTCACCGGCGTCATGCTCACCGACCGCGCGGTGGCGAAGCGCATGATCGCCCAGGGCGGCGGCGGCAGCATCGTCAACGTCGCCTCCACCGCGGCCCGCATCGCCCTGACGGGTGCGGCCGACTACTGCGTGTCCAAGGCCGGGGTTGCCATGCTCACCCACGTGCTGGCCATGGAGCTGATCCCGCATAACATCCGCGTCAACGCCATCGGCCCAGGCTTCATCGAAACCCCCATGACCCAGGCCATGCAGGACGACCCCGAAGGCCGCGCCATGATGATCGGCATGACGCCCATGGGCCGGCTCGGCACGCCGCTGGAGATGGCCAACACCGCCCTGTACCTGGCGTGCGACGAGTCGTCGTACACCACCGGCCACACCCTCTATCCCAACGGCGGCATGTTCACCGGCTGACCAGGAGGCGACCATGACGGCATTCGACTACGCAGATGCCCCGTTCCGGATCCGCCCCGACATCGGCGAGGCCCACCGCACCTACTGGCAGACGCTGGCCGGCGCCGGAAGCTGGTGGACCGGGGCGGAGCGGGTGGCCATCGCCGCAGAATCCCGCAACGCGCTCGACTGCGCCTACTGCCGGGCGCGCAGAGCGGCGCTGTCGCCCTACACCCTGGCGGGCGAGCACGACCACGGCGGTGGGTTGCCGGCGCGCGCCGTGGATGCCGCCCACCGCGTCGTCACCGACCAGGGCCGCATCACCCGCCGCTGGGTGGATGACAATGCCGCCAACGGCCTGTCGAAGGAAGCCTATGTGGAGCTGGTGGGGGTGGTGGTGGCCGTGATCAGCATCGACGAGTTCCATCGGGCGCTGGGCCTGCCGCTGGAGCCTCTCCCCGAACCCCGGCCAGGGGAGATCAGCCGCTACCGGCCCGAGGTGCTGGCCGACGACGTCGGCTTCGTGCCCACCATTCCGCCCCACGGCGCGGTGGGCCGGGAGGCGGGCCTGTGGCCGGCCGGGCGCTCGGCCAACGTGGTTCGGGCGCTCACCCTGGTGCCGGATGCGCTGCGCGACTGGCTGGCGCTGTCGGCGGCCCAATACCTGGCCGTGGAGCGCATGGCCAACTTCGGCCGCGACGAGGCGCGCAGCATCGATCGCATGCAGATCGAGCTGGTGGCCGGGCGGGTGTCCGCCATCAACGAGTGCTTCTACTGAACCCATGCGCATGCCTCGATGCTCCGTGTGAGCGCCACGTTCAACGACACCGAGATCGACCTCAACGGGGTCGGCGGTGACCCGCATGCCGCCGCCCGGGGCATCGCCCACGGCGCCGAGCTGATGCGCTTCGCGGAAGCGGTGGCGCGGCGCGACAGTTCGCTGCCGGCGGCCCGCCAGGCGCTGCTCGACGCCGCCGGCCCGGCGGTGCTGGTGGATGCCGCCGGCGTCGCCGCCAACTTTCAGCGCATGGTGCGAATTGCCGACGCCATCGGCATCCCGGTGGACCATCTCGACAACGACGTCAGCCGCGAGGTGCGGTCGACGCTCGACATCGAGTCGTTCCAATCTGCCGCCAACACGCTCGCGCAGCCGGGCGCCTGACGCCTTCGCACCTCTGCCCGCCCCGGCAGCGGCGCGATAATTAGGTTGCTTAGCAATCGCCTGCGGGGGCGGTATGATGGCGCCGTCAACCGCAGCCCCGCAGCCGCCGCCCATGCAGATCGTCGACGTCAGAGAGCTCACCGTCCCGCTGGCCGGCGACGTCGCCAACGCGGTGGTCAGCTTTGCCGGCCACACCGTGTCGCTGGTGGCGCTGATCTCCGATCAGGTTCGCCACGGGCGCCCGGTCACCGGCTTCGGCTTCAACTCCATCGGCCGCTTCGGCCAGGCGGGCATTCTGCGCGAACGGATGATGCCGCGGCTGCTGCAGGCAGACCCGGAGGCGATGCGCAGCAGCCACGGCCCGGGCCTGGACCCTGCTGCCGTGGCGGCCATCGTCATGCGCAACGAGAAGCCCGGTGGTCACGGCGATCGGGCCGGTGCCGCCGCCGCGCTGGAGTTGGCGGCATGGGACCTGAACGCCAAGCTGAGCGATGAGCCGGCCTGCCTCACCATCGCGCGCCACTTCGGCCGGCCCGAGCCGACGCGCTCGACCACGGTCTACGCCGCCGGCGGCTACTACTACCCGGACGACTCCATCGTCCGGCTGCGCGATGAGCTCGAAAGCTACCGGGCCATGGGTTTCGACGCGTTCAAGATGAAGATCGGCGGCGCCGATCTCGACCGTGACATGGCACGAATCGAAGCGGCGCTCACCGTCGCCGGCGACGGCACCCGGCTGGCCGTCGATGCCAACGGCCGCTTCAGCCAGGCGCAGGCGCTGGCCTATGGCCGCGCCCTGGCGCCCTATCAGCTTCGCTGGTACGAAGAGCCCGGCGATCCGCTCGACTACACGCTGAACCACCGCATCACCGCGAGCTACACGGGCGCGGTGGCGACCGGCGAGAACCTGTTCAGCGTCATGGATGCCCGCAACCTGGTCCGCTTCGGCGGCATGCGACCAGGGCTCGACGTCTTCCAGATGGACCCGGGGCTCAGCTACGGGCTCACCGAGTACGCCCGCATGCTCGATGTACTGGAGGCGGGCGGGTTCGATCGGGCCCAGTGCTTTCCCCACGGCGGCCATCTGATCAATCTGCACATCGCGGTCGGCCTGGGGCTCGGCGGCTGCGAGGCCTATCCCGGCGTGTTTCAGCCGTTCGGCGGCTACCCGCCGCAGTGCGCCGTGGGCGACGGTCGGGTGACGATCGCAGATGCGCCCGGGTTCGGTCTGGAGCAGAAGCCGGAACTCAAGCCCTACCTCGACGAACTGGGAGCATGAGCATGGACATTGCCGTGATCGGTTGTGGCGCCATGGGCTCCATCTACGCCGGGCTGCTGGCGGACGCGGGACATCGCGTCATCGCCATCGACACCAATGCGGCTCACGTGGCGGCCATTGCGCAGCACGGCCTGCGGGTGTCCGGTGCCAGCGGCGATCGTACCGTGCGCCTCGATGCCCACCTCGCACCGCCCCCCGGGCCGGTGGATCTGGTGATCGTCGCCGTCAAGGCCGCTCACGTCGGCAGTGCCGCTGCCTCGGCCCTGCCGCTGCTCGGTCCGGCGACCCGGGTGCTCACCATCCAGAACGGGCTTGGCGCCGCCGAGCAGGTCGCGGCCGCGGTCGGGCCGGATCGCCTGCTCGTGGGGGTGGCCCAGGGCTTCGGCGCGTCGCTGCCGGCGCCCGGCCACGCCCACCACAACGACATGAAGGCCATCCGCATGGGTGCCTATGCCGGCCTCGACGCGGATGCTGCGGCGCAGGTGGCCGGGGTCTGGCGTGAGGCCGGGTTCGACGCCGCGGCGGTGGCCGACATCCTGGCCATGCAGTGGCAGAAGCTGATCTGCAACGTCGCCTACAGCGCGCCCTGCGCGCTCACCGGCCTCACCGTCGGCGAGATGATGGACGACCCGGAAGCCGGTCCGGTGAGCCGGGCGGCCGCCCGCGAAGCATGGACGGTGGCGAACGCGCTCGGCGTGGCGATTGCGGTGGACGATCCGGTGGCGCTGGTGCGTGATTTCGCGGCGCGGATGCCGCATGCCAAACCCTCGGTGCTGCTGGACATCGAAGCCGGCCGGGTCAGTGAGGTGGCGGTGATCAACGGCGCCGTGCCGCGGGAGGGCGCCAAGGTCTCGGTAGCGGCGCCGGTGAACGCAGCGCTCACCGGGCTGGTGCAGGCGCTGGAGCGCCGGGCGTCCGCCCGCCGGGGTTGAGTCGGAAAGAGTCGAGGGAGCGTCATGACCATCTTGGACGAGTTCAGGGAAGTGGACTGGTGCCGCCGCCAGGCGATGATCGATGGCGACGCCGCCGCGCTGGGGCGGCTGCTGGCCGATGAGCTGATCTGGACCCATTCTTCGGGCAGAACGGACGACAAGGTCAGCCTGCTGCACCGCATCGAATCCAAGGCCGCGGTCTATCTGGCGCTGGAACCGGTGGACGACGTCGCGTCCCTGCACGGCGACATCGTGGTCCATCACGGCATCCTGGAGGGCCGGGTGGCGGTCGATGGCCAGGAGCGGGCGCTGCGCAACCGCTTCCTCAGCGTCTGGAAGCTGACGGGCGGCGCGTTCACCCTGCTGGCATGGCAGTCGACGGGGCTCTGACGCCGCGGGCATGCTGACACGCAACCTTTGGGTTGCGTTAGCGTCGCGGCAGGCGTAGGCTGCATGGCAACCTCCCGGTTGCCTGATGGAGCAGACCATGGCCGATCGCATCGAGAAGACCATCGACCTCGCGGCCCCGGTATCGCGGGTGTGGCGGGCGCTGACCGATCACGAGGAGTTCGGTGCCTGGTTTCGCGTTGCGCTGGACGGGCCCTTCGAACTGGGCAAGGTCACCCGGGGCAAGGTCACCTATCCGGGTTTCGAGCACCTGCCTTGGCAGGCTCGGGTGGAGGAGATCGAGCCCGAGCGGCTGTTCGCATTCACCTGGCCGCAGTACGACGTCGACAACGACGTCGACTATGCCGACGCGCCCTGGACCCGGGTGGAGTTCCGCCTCGAGCCCAGTGCCCGTGGCACCCGCCTGACCATCGTCGAGTCCGGCTTCGAGGCGCTGCCGGAAGGGCCGCGCGCGACCTTCCTGCGCAGCAACGATGAAGGCTGGACCGCCCAGACTGCCAACATCCGGGATCATGTCGAGGGCTGAGGCGGCGCGCGCCGGCACGACCGCCGTTGCCGACGCCGCCCCGGTGTTCGCCGCCCTCGGCGATGCCACGCGCCTGGGCCTGATCCGCCGGCTTTGCGACGGCGGCCCGCAGTCCATCGTCGCCCTGTCCGCCGGCTTCGGGCTCTCCCGCCAGGCCGTGACCAAGCACCTGCGGGTGCTGGCGCGGGCCGGCCTGGTGGCGGCGGATGCGGTAGGGCGGGAGCGCCGCTACCGGCTGACGCCGCAGCGCCTGACCGCGGCCCGCGCCTTCCTCGAGGCCGTTGACGCACAGTGGGACGACGCGCTGGCCCGTCTGCAGGCGCACGTGGAGCGGTAGGCGGCGGCGTTCAGAACAGCACGCGCGCCCGGATGGTTTCCGGCACCGCACGCAGGGCGTCGAGCACGGGGCCCGAGTAGTCGGTCTCGATGTCGATCACCACGTAGCCGATCTCGGCATTGGTCTGCAGGTACTGGCCGGTGACGTTCACCACCTGTTCGGAGAGCACCCGGTTGATGGCCGACAGCACGCCCGGCACATTCCTGTGGATGTGCAGCAGCCGGTGCTGGCCCGGGTGCTCGGGCAGCGCCACCTCGGGGAAGTTGACGGCCGACAGGGTCGAGCCGTTGTCGCTGTAGCGGATCAGCTTCTCCGCCACTTCGAAACCGATGTTCTCCTGGGCCTCCTGGGTGCTGCCGCCGACGTGGGGGGTGAGGATGACGTTGGGCATGCCGACCAGCGGTGAGGCGAAGGTCTCGTCGTTCGACTTCGGCTCCTTCGGGAACACGTCGATGGCCGCACCCAGCAGGGCGCCGGACTCGAGCCGCGCCGCCAGGGCGTCCAGGTCCACCACGTCGCCGCGGGAGGCGTTGATCAGCACGGCCTCGGGTTTCATCTTCGCCAGCGCGGCGGCGTCCATCAGGTTGCGCGTGCGCGGCGTCGCCGGCACGTGCAGGGTCACCACGTCGGCGCTGCAGAGCAGCTCGTCCAGGCTCTCCACCTGCCGGGCGTTGCCCAGGTTCAGCTTCTTCACCACGTCGTAGAAGATCACCTGCATGCCGAGCCCCTCGGCCAGCACGCCGAGCTGCGCGCCGATGTTGCCGTAGCCCACCACGCCCAGGGTCTTGCCGCGCACCTCGTAGCTCGACTTGGCCGTCTTCTGCCACTCGCCGCGATGCATGGCCATACTTTTGGCCGGAACCCCGCGCAGCAGCAGGATGGCCTCCGCCAGCACCAGTTCGGCGACGCTGCGGGTGTTGGAGAACGGCGCGTTGAACACCGGCACCCCGGCCCGGGTGGCGGCGCCCAGGTCTACCTGGTTGGTGCCGATGCAGAAGCAGCCGACGGCCATCAGCCGCCGGGCGGCGGCGATGGCGGCGGCGTCGAGCTGGGTACGCGAGCGGATGCCGAGCATGTGCACGTCGTCCAGCGCCGCCGCCAGCTCGTCACCCTGCAGGGCCTGGCCGAGCGCGGTGACGTTGCCGTAGCCGGCCTGGCGCAGGTGGTCCACGGCGGACGGGTGCACGCCCTCCAGCAGCAGGATCCTGATCTTGTCGCGGTCGAAGGAGGTCTGGCGCACGGTCTCGGGTCCGGTGTCGGAAGGGCGCGTAGTCTAGCAAGCGCGCCGGCCAGCGCGGCGAAATCGGCCCAACCCGGCCATGAGCCGCTTTCAACGTGGCGCCGCGCCGGAGGGTATAGTGGGGCCGTCCAGGCGAGACCGGCTGCCCGTCAGGCCGGGTGGAGGATGCGTGCGCCACGAGGTACAGGTCGAGATCATCCGCGAACTGCTCGGCCAGCTCGACGCCGGGGTGAACGCCGATGCCGGCGGCATCCGCCGCTGCCCGGCCAGCACCTACATCTGCCCGGAGCGGGCCCGCCAGGAGTGGAACACCTTCTTCCGCGGCCACCCGCAGCTGCTGGCCCTGACCGGCGACCTGCCGGCGCCGGGCAGCTTCGTCACCTCCGACGACCTGGGCATGCCGATCCTGATCACGCGCGACCAGGGCGGCCGGGTGCGCGCCTTCCACAATGCCTGCCGCCACCGCGGCGCGGTGGTGGAGCACGCGCGCCGCGGCAGCAAGTCGCGCTTCTCCTGCCAGTTCCACGCCTGGACCTACGACAGCGGCGGCGCCCTGGTGGGCGTGCCCATGGCAGAGCAGTTCGGTGACTTCGACCGGACGTGCCGCGGCCTGATCGAGCTGCCGGCGCTGGAGCGCTACGGCTTCGTCTGGGTGCACCCCGACCCGGCGGGCGAGATCGATGGCGAGGCGCTGTTCGAGGGCGTGGCCGACGACTTCGCGCACTGGGGCTTCGAGCGCTACGTGTTCGGCGCCGAGCAGACGCTCGACATGCGCCACAACTGGAAGCTGGCGACGGACACCTTCGGCGAGACCTACCACTTCAAGCGCCTGCACCGCGACACCCTGGCCAACGACTTCCACGGCGACGTGCTCTCCTACCGCCCCTACCAGCGCAACCACCGTATGGTGCTGTGCCTGAAGGGCATTGATCAGCTGCGCGGCCGGCCGGAGTCGGAGTGGCACCTGGCCCACACTGGCTTCCCCGTCTACTTCCTGTTCCCCAATGTGGTGGTGAACGTCAGCGACCGCCGCATCGCCGTGGTGCGGGTCTATGCCGACCCGGACGACCCGGGGCACTCGATTTCCCAAGTCGGCTACTACTTCCACCCCGACGCCCTGGCCGAACACCCGGACACCGTGGCCGAGTTCTCCGAGGGCTTCACCCGGGTGGTGGCCCACGAGGACTACGCTCTGGCCGAGACCACCCAGCGCTCGCTGCAGTCGGGGCTGGAACGCGAGGTGCTGTTCGGCCGCAATGAGCCGCCGCTGCACCACTACCACGACACCTTCCGGCGCGAGCTGGGGCTGCCGCCGCTGCCGCTGCTGAACGCCTGACGCTCCAGCGGCGGAACGGCGCCGCCCGAGACGCTACACTAGCGCCCCCCGAAGCCACCGACGCCGCCATGACCGACGTGCTCGACACCATGTTCCCCGCGAAGCAGATCCGCCGCGACGCCGATTCGCTCGCCCAGTGGGGGTGCGACTGGACCCGCAGCTTCAAGGTCGACCCGAGCGCGGTGGTGTTTCCCGAGAGCGTCGACGACGTAGTGCGGCTGGTGCGCGAGGCCAACGCCCATGGGCTTGCGCTGGTGCCCTCGGGCGGGCGCACGGGCCTGTCCGGCGGCGCCGTGGCCGGCAACCGCGAGATCGTGGTGTCGTTCGACCGCATGAACGCCGTGCTCGACTTCGAGCCCGCCGACCGCCTGGTGCGCTGCCAGGCGGGCCTGGTGACCCAGGCGCTACAGGCGTTCGCCGTGGATCAGGGTCTGTACTACCCGGTGGACTTCGCCTCCGCCGGCTCGAGCCAGATCGGCGGCAACATCGCCACCAACGCCGGCGGCATCAAGGTGATCCGCTACGGCCTCACCCGCGACTGGATCGCCGGCCTCACCGTGGTCACCGGCGCCGGCGAGGTGCTCAAGCTCAATCACGGCCTGGTGAAGAACGCCACCGGTTACGACCTGCGCCATCTGTTCATCGGCTCCGAGGGCACGCTGGGGTTCGTGGTGGAGGCCGACGTGCGTCTGGCCCGGGCCCCCGAGACCCAGTACGTGATGGTGCTCGGGGTGCCGCGCTTCCGCGACATCCTGGCCGTGCTCGGCCACTTCCAGAAAGCGCTCACCCTGTCGGCGTTCGAGTTCTTCTCGGAGCTCGCGCTCGAGAAGGTCACCGCCCACCGCGAGCTGGCCCGGCCGCTGGCCGGGAGCGCCGAGTTCTACGCCCTGATCGAGTTCGACGAGAGCGCGCTGGACGCCGCCGCCGCCGCATTCGAGCACTGCGTGGCGGCGGGCTGGGTGAGCGACGGTGTGCTGAGCCAGTCCGAGACGCAGGCCGCCAACCTCTGGCAGCTTCGGGAGGGCATCTCCGAGAGCATCGCTCCCTACACGCCCTACAAGAACGACGTCTCGGTGCGGGTGTCGCGCATGCCCGAGTTCCTGGACGAGGTGGACGCCCTGGTGCAGAGCCGCTATCCAAACTTCGAGGTGTGCTGGTACGGCCACATCGGCGACGGCAACCTGCACCTCAATGTGCTCAAGCCCGCGGACATGGACAAGGCGGCGTTCTTCGAGCGCTGCCACCACATCAGCCCCGAGATCTTCCAGCGGGTGGCCGACCGGGACGGCAGCATCTCCGCCGAGCATGGGGTGGGGCTCCTGAAGCGCGACTTCCTCGGCTACACCCGCAGCGCCGAGGAGATCGCCGTGATGCGCGCCATCAAGGGCGTGCTCGACCCCAATGGCATCATGAACCCGGGCAAGGTGTTCTAGGCCGGCGCCGGCGTTAGCCCACCGGGCCCCTCAACCGTGCTTGCCCGCCGTCCAGCCGTGGCCGCCGAGCTCGGCGGCGGCGAACGCCTTCGGCCCGTCTTCCAGCGTCGTCGCCATGGTGTCGTTCCAGCGATTGAGGAATCCGAACAGGGCGATCACGGCCACCAGCTCGACGATCTGGCGCGGGCTGAAGTGATCGGCCAGGGCGGCCATGTGCTCCGCCTCCACCGCGTTCGGCACCATGCCGGCGTGGGCGGCCACCCGCAGCGCGGCCCGCTCGGCGTCGCTGAACAGCGGGCTCGTCTCATACTCGAAGGCGGCCTGGATCTTCTCCGCCTCGACGCCGACCCGATGGGCGACGTGGGACGTGTGCGCCTGGCAGTAGCGGCAGCCGGCGGCGTTGCTCACCACGAACGCCACGAGCTGCTTCAGCCCCCGGTCCAGCTCGCCACCGCCCAGCACCGTGCCGCCCAGGCCGCCGAAGGCCTGCAGCAGCTCGGGCCAGTGGGCCATGGTCAGCATGCTCGTCGGCACGAAGCCCATGCCGGCCTCCACGCCTTTCAGAATGGCCTCCAGCGCACCGAGCTGGTCCCGGGGCACGGTGGGGATGTGGGTCATGGCTTCATTCCGGGCCGAAGTCGGCGGCGCTGTGGCGCTCGGGCATCTGCTTGTCTTCCGGCCCCCACACCCGGTTCACCCGCTGGCCGCGGCGCACGGCGGGGCGGGACTGGAAGTCGTCGGCCCAGCGGCGCACGTGGGTGTAGCTCTCCACGTCCAGGAACTCGCCGGCCTCGTACAGCTTGCCCTGGGCCAGGGCCCCGTACCACGGGCAGGTGGCCATGTCGGCGATGGTGTACTCGTCGCCGGCCAGCCACTGGTTGTCCGCCAGACGCTGATTGAGCACATCGAGCTGGCGCTTCGCCTCCATGGTGTAGCGGTCGATGGGGTACTTCATCTTGGTGGGCGCGTAGGCATAGAAGTGACCGAAGCCGCCGCCGAGATAGGGGGCGCTGCCCATCTGCCAGAACAGCCACGACACTGTTTCGGCGCGCGTCGCCGGGTCGGTGGGCAGGAAGGCGCCGAACTTCTCGGCCAGGTAAACGAGAATCGCGCCGGATTCGAACACGCGAATGGGCTTGGATCCGCTGTGGTCGGCGAGCGCCGGAATCTTCGAGTTCGGGTTGATGGCCACGAAGCCGCTGCCGAACTGATCGCCGTCGCCGATCTTGATCAGCCAGGCGTCGTACTCGGCGCCGCTGTGGCCGGCCGCCAGCAGCTCTTCCAGCATCACCGTGGCCTTGACGCCGTTGGGCGTGGCCAGTGAGTAGAGCTGCAGCGGGTGCTTGCCCACCGGCAGTTCCTTCTCATGGGTGGCGCCGGCGATCGGGCGGTTGATGTTGGCGAAGCGGCCGCCGTTGTCCTTGTCCCAGGTCCAGACCTTCGGCGGCTCGTAGCCGGGGGGCGTGTTCGATTCGCTCACGAAAGACCTCGCTGTGTCGATGTAGGGGGCCGCGGCGCGGCGTCGAATCCGGCACTGTGTTGCCATGCCGCCGCGCAGTCAACATCATGGGGCCGCAATCCATCGCGAGGCAGCCATGCGCGACGACGACGGCTCCGTGAATCCCCGCGTGCCCGCGGGCGTAGAGACCCTGGGCGATCTGATCGCCCGGCGCCTGTCCCGGCGCGGCTTCCTGCAGGGGTCTCTGGCCGTGGGGGTGGTGGCCGGCCTGGGGCCGCTGGCAGGGTGCGACGCCGAGTCTGGGGCCGCCGATGCCGGGGCTGCATCGGCCGCCCCCACCGAGCCGCGCTACCGGTTCCAGGAGATCGCCCGGGGCTCCGACGAGACCCACCATGTGCCTGCCGGCTACCGCGCCGACGTGCTGGTGCGCTGGGGCGATCCGCTGTTCGCCGACGCGCCGCCGTTCGACCCGGCCGCCCAGACCGCGGCGGCCCAGGCCCGCCAGTTCGGCTACAACTGCGACTTCGTCGGCTTCGTGCCGCTGCCGCCCGCCGCCGACGGTGCGCCCCGCGGCCTGCTCTGCGTGAACCACGAGTACACGTCCACGGCGCTGATGCTGCCCGGTGTGGCCGCCGGCTATCCGGCATCGATGACGGTGGAACTGTGTGCGGTGGAGATGGCCGCCCACGGTGGCAGCGTGGTGGAGATCGCCCACCGCGACGGCACCTGGCGGCCGGTGACCGATTCCCCGCTGAACAGGCGGATCATGGCCGACGGCACGCCGATGACGTTCACCGGTCCCGCCGCCGGCAGCCCGCGTCTGGCCACCGCCGCCGACCCCACGGGCGCGCGGGGCTCGGGCACGCTGAACAACTGCGCCGGCGGCATCACCCCCTGGGGCACCTACCTCATGGCCGAGGAGAACTTCCACGGCTACTTCCGGGGCGAGGTGCCCGACGGCCACGCCGAGGCGGACAACCACGCGCGCTACGGCGTGCCCGCCGGCTGGTTTCAGTGGGGCCGCCACCGCGCCGACTTCGACGTCGGCCGCGAGCCCAACGCCCCCAACCGCTGGGGCTGGGTGGTGGAGGTGGACGTGATGGACCCGGCGTCGACGCCGAACAAGCGCACGGCCCTCGGCCGCTTCAAGCACGAGGGCGCCGAGACCGTGCTCGCGCCGGACGGCCGGGTGGTGGTGTACATGGGCGACGACGAGCGCTTCGAATACGTCTACAAGTTTGTCACCGACGGCCGCTACGACCCAAAGGACCGGGCGGCCAACCTCGATCTGCTCGATCACGGCACCCTGTACGTGGCCCGCTTCGCCGACGACGGCACCCTGGCCTGGCTGCCGCTGGTGCACGGGCAGGGGCCGCTCACCGCGGCCAACGGCTTCGCCTCTCAGGCCGACGTGGTGATCGAGGCGCGCCGCGCCGCCGACCTGCTGGACGCCACGCCCATGGACCGCCCGGAGGACGTGGAGGCCCAGCCCGGCACCGGGCGTGCCTACGTGATGCTCACCAACAACAGCGAGCGCAAGGCCAGCGAGGTGAACGCGGCCAACCCGCGCCCCAACAACACCTTCGGCCACATCGTCGAGATCACGGCGGCGAACGGCGACCACGCCGCCAGCACCGCGCGCTGGGAGATCCTGGTGCGCTGCGGCGACCCGGCGCTGCCCGCGTTCGGCGCCTTGTGGAACCCGGCTACCAGCGCCGACGGCTGGTTCGGCAGCCCGGACAACTGCGCCTTCGACCCGGCCGGACGGTTGTGGGTGGCGACGGACGGCAACGAGACCACCGGTGCCGCCGACGGGCTGTGGGGGGTGGAGACCGACGGGCCGCTGCGCGGCACCGGCTACGCCTTCTTCCGCGCGCCGGTGGGGGCCGAGGTCTGCGGGCCGCGCTTCACGCCCGATGGCGCCACCCTGTTCGTCGCCGTGCAGCACCCGGGCGACGGCGTTCGCGCCACCTTTGAGGCGCCCACCACCCGCTGGCCCGACTTCGACGCGACCATGCCGCCGCGGCCGAGCGTGCTGGCCATCCGCCGCGACGACGGCGGCCCCGTCGGAGGCTAGAGCGCCGTGAGCCAGCAGACGCCGTTGCCCGGCAGCATCGAAACCCTGGACGCGCTGGTCATCGGCGCCGGCTTCCACGGCCTTTACCAACTCTACCGGCTGCGCGAGCGCGGCTTTCGCGTGCGCGTGCTGGAGGCCGGCGGCGATCTCGGCGGCATCTGGTGGTGGAACTGCTATCCCGGCGCCCGGGTCGACTCCCACGTGCCGAACTACGAGTACTCGCTGGAGACGCTGTGGCGCGACTGGCACTGGAGCGAGCGCTTTCCCGGCTGGGATGAGCTGCGCCGCTACTTCCACCACGTCGATGCGAAGCTCGACCTGTCCCGCGACGTGCGCCTGAACACCCGGGTCACCGCCGCCCGCTTCGACCCCGCCAGCGACCACTGGCTGGTGGAGACCCAGGGCGGCGGGCGGCTGCGCACCCGCTTCCTGATCCCGTGCACCGGCTTCGCCGCCAAGGCCTACGTGCCCGACTTCCCCGGGCTCGACACCTTCGAAGGCGACTGCCACCACACGGCCCACTGGCCGCAGGCGGGTGTGCCGCTGGCCGGGCGCCGGGTGGGCGTGATCGGCACCGGCGCCAGCGGCGTGCAGGTGATCCAGGAGGCGGCCAAGGAGGCCGCCCAGGTCACCGTGTTCCAGCGCACGCCCATGCTGGCGCTGCCCATGCGCCAGCGCCGCTACACCATCACCGAGCAGTTGGCGATGAAGCGCGACTATCCCGAGCAGTTCGAGCGCCGGCGCACCACCCAGTCGAGCTACTGCGACATCGTCGCCGACCCGCGCTCGGCGCTGGAGGTGTCCGACGCCGAGCGGCGCCAGCGCTTCGACGACGCCTGGCAGAAGGGCGGCTTCCACTTCTGGGCCGGCACCTTCAGCGACGTGCTCATGAGCCTGGAGGCCAACCGCCTCGCCTACGACTACTGGCGCGACCAGACCCGCGCCCGCATTCACGACCCCTCCGTGGCCGACATCCTCGCGCCCATGGAGCCGCCGCACCCGTTCGGTGCCAAACGGCCGTCGCTGGAGCAGGGCTACTACGAGTGCTTCAACCAGCCGAACGTGGCGCTGGTAGACCTGCGCGCCGATCCGATCAAGACGGTCACCGCCACCGGGGTGCAGACCGCGGCCGCCCACCACGACCTCGACGTGCTGGTGCTGGCCACCGGCTTTGACGCCAGCACCGGCGGCCTCACCGCCATCGACCTGCGCGGCCGCTCCGGGCGCAGCCTCAAGCAGGCCTGGGCGGACGGGGTGAAGACCCACCTCGGCATGGCCATCCCAGACTTCCCGAACCTGCTGATGCTGTACGGACCGCAGAGCCCCACCGCGTTCTGCAACGGGCCCACCTGCGCCGAGCTGCAGGGCGACTGGGTGGTGGAGTGTCTTGAGCATCTGCGCCAGCACGGCGTCACCCGCCTCGAGGCGACCGGGGAAGCGGCGGACGTCTGGGGGCGGCACATCGACGAAATCGAGGCGCGCACGCTGCTGGGCCAGGCCGACTCCTGGTACATGGGCGCCAACATTCCGGGCAAGCGCCGGCAGCTCCTGTATCACCCGGGGGTGCAGGAATACCTGGCGATGTGCCGTGACAGCGCCGCGCGCGGCTACGCCGGGTTCACGCTCAGCGCTGCCGGGGCGTCGGCATGATCGGCGTCGGCGATCGCGCGCCGGACTTCACGCTGCCGGATCACACCGGCGCGGAGGTGTCCCTCGCCGCGCTCACCGCCGCCGGCGACTTCATCCTCTACTTCTATCCCGCCGACTTCACCCCGGTGTGCACGGCGGAGGCCTGCGCCTTCCGCGACAACTTCGACGGCCTGGCGGAGGTGGGGCTGGCCATCGTCGGCATCAGCCCGCAGAGCGTGGACAGCCACCGCCGCTTCGTCGAGCGTTATGAGCTGCCGTTCCCGCTGCTGGCCGACGCCGGCGGCAAGGTGATCCGCGCCTACGGGGTCAGCGGCCCGCTGGGGTTCGGCGTGCGCCGAGCCACCTTCCTGATCGGCGCCGACGGCATCGTCAAAAGCCGGGTGGTGGCCGACTTCCTGGTGCGCTCGCACCTGAACCTGATCCGCCAGACCATCGACGCCCGCCGCGGCGGCTGACGGTCTGCGGCCGGGTCAGCCCCGGCCGATCAGCGCCCGGGCGCTGTCGTCGATGAAGCGCCGGGCGGCGTCCAGCGCGTCCTCGCCGCGCCCGGCCCGCTCCGGCAGCAGGATCAGGCGGTGCACGCCCAGCGCGGCGAAGGCCTCGAGCCGCTCCGGCGTCACCGGCCCGCGCGGGGTCACGGAGATCTCGAGCCGATCGAACCGCCCCGCATCCCCGGCCTCGGCGGCGGCCCGGCGCAGCCCGTCGAGGGAGGCCGCCACCGCCGCCTCGTCCTGGGCGAAGCCGTACCAGCCGTCGCCCCGGGCCACGGCGCGCCGGTAGCCGGCGTCCGACATGCCGCCGATGACGATGGGCGGGTGCGGGCGCTGCACCGGCATGGGCTTCTGCTGAATGCCCGAGAAGCGGGTGAAGCGGCCGTCGAAGGTGGGCTGGTCCTCGGTCCACAGGGTGCGGATCACATCGATGTGCTCGTCCACCCGGGCGCCGCGCTCCTCGTAGGGCACGCCGATGGCCTCGAACTCGCGCGGCACGTAGCCGACCCCCACGCCGAAGATCAATCGGCCCTTCGACAGCACGTCGATGCTGGTCAGCTCCTTGGCCAGCACCACCGGGTTGCGCTGGGCCAGCAGAATGATGCCGGAGCCGAGCTTGAGCGTTCGCGTCACGCCGGCGGCGAACGACAGCGCCGCCACGGTGTCGAGCATGGGGAACGACGGCGGCACCGGCGAGGGCGGTTCCTGGGGGTCGATGACCACCACGTGCTCGCCCGTCCACACCGACTCGAAGCCGGCGTCCTCCGCCGCGCGCAGCACCGAGGCCATGGCCTCCGGCTCCCCCAGCGGGCCGTTGTTGAACCCGAAGTAACCGATCTTCATGGCAGCGCTCCCTACACGAGGCCGGCCGGGGCCGGCCGGCGAGGGGTCGAGTGTAGTCGACCCGCCGGCGGCGGCGACACGGCCGCACAGGGTGTTCCTCGCCGCCGCGTCGATTGCGAAGCGCTGTCGGTGCAGGCAGAGTGCAGGCATGGCCGTTCAGCTCACCATCCGTGACGTGCCCGACGCCGTGCGCGACGAACTCGCCGCCCGCGCCGCGCTGCAGGGCTTGTCGATGCAGGAGTTCCTGCGCCAGCAGCTGGTGCGAATCGCTGCTCGACCCGCCCCCGAAGCCTGGTTGAATGGTGTCCGGGAGCGTAAGCAGGCGGCGGGTACCCAGGTGACGGCAAAACAGATTCTCGATGCCCGGGACGCCGACCGCCGGTGACCGTGGTCGTCGACGCGTCGCTGCTGGGCGCCGCGCTGGTCAGCTCGGCAGCGGTGGGTGTTTGGGCTGAATCCGTGGTGGCCGGGCACGATCTGGCCGCACCGGAACTGGTCCTGGTGGAGACCAGCAACGTGTTGCGCCGTCTGGAGCCTTCCGGCGCGATCTCCACCCTGGAGGCGAACAGCGCCCAGCGCGATCTGCAGCGGCCCTACCTGCGCATTCATAACGCCGGACGACGTCTGGTCGGCCGCTCGCCTTGCCACTACCCGTTCGCTGGGGAACACTGCCGGGCCCGATGACGACGCCGGAGACGCCATGCACCGCCACCTCACCCCCGACCTGGAAAGGTTCCGCGCCGAGGTGCGGGCGTTCTACGCCGAAAACCTGACCGACGAGCTGCGTGCGGCCCGGCGCTACATGACCAGCGTCTACTGCGACTACGAGTCGGGCATGGCCTGGCAGCGCATCCTGCTGGAGCGGGGCTGGCTGGTGCCGAGCTGGCCGGTCGAGCACGGCGGCACCGGCTGGTCGCTCACCGAGCGCTTCGTCTTCGACTGCGAGAGCGCCAAGGCGGGCCCGCCGCCCGTCTCGCCCATGGGCCTCGGCATGCTGGGCCCGGCCCTGCTCGGCCACGGCACCGAGGCGCAGAAGGCCTACTACCTGCCGCGCATGCAGCGCGGCGACGACTTCTGGTGCCAGGGCTACTCGGAGCCCCGGGCCGGCTCCGACCTGGCGGCCCTGGACTGCCGGGCGGAGCGACTGGGAGACGACTACGTCGTCAACGGCACCAAGATCTGGACCACCCACGCCCACTACGCCAACCGCATGTTCTGCCTGGTGCGCACCGGCCGCTTCCAGCGGCCCCAGCAAGGGGTTACCTTTCTGCTCATCGACCTGGACAGCCCCGGCGTGTCGCGCCACCCCATCCGCTTCTACTCCGGCGACAGCGAGCAGTGCCAGGTGGTGTTCGACGACGTGCGGGTGCCGGCGGATAACGTGGTGGGCCGCGAGCACGAGGGCTGGGCGGTGACCAAGTACCTGCTCGAGTTCGAGCGCGGCAGCAAGCCGGCGGCGCCGGGCCTGATCGAAGCGCTCGCCCGGGTGCGCGAGCTGGCCGCCGAGACCGGTGCCGACGACGGCTTGACCGCCCGCCTCGACGGCCTCGAGACCCAGGTGCTGGCGCTGGAGACGCTGGAGCTGCGCTGCCTGGCGGAGGCGGAGCGGGCCGGCTCCCCGGGCGCCAGCGCCTCCATGCTGAAGGTGCAGAGCACCGAGCTGTCCCAGGCCATCTCGGCGCTGGCGGTGGAGGCTGCCGGCGACTGGGCGCTGGCCTACCAGCCCGAGGTGATCGACGCCCGCGGCCGCCTGCCCGGGGTGGGGCCTGAACAGGCGCTCACCGCCGCGCCGTTCTACTTCAACAACCGGGCCGCCTCCATCTACGGCGGCTCCAACGAGATTCAGCGCAACATCATGGCGAAGCAGGTGCTGGGGCTCTGACCAGCCGCCGCCATCAGAGCTGACGGGTGAGCTCCCGCAGCGCGCCGTCCTCGCTGTCCTTGAGCCGTTCGGTGATCCAGGCGCGGGCGACCTTCCATTTGCGCTTCACCGTGGCCGGGCTGATGCCGAGGCCGCCGGCGGCCTCCTCGATGGTGAGGCCGCCGAACACCCGGGCGTCCACCAGCCACAGGTAGTCCGGGTCGAGCTCCCCGAGCTCGGTGAGGGTCTGGTCCAGCAGCAGCAGCGCGTCGAGGTCGACGCCGCTGCCGAGGAACTCGCCGGTCAGCCGCGTTTCCAGCGCCCGGTCGCGTTTCTGGGCGCGTGCGTGGCGTGCCTCGTCCACCAGGATCTCGCGCATCAGCCGTCCGGCCAGCCCGAAGAAGTGGGCGCGGCCGTTGATGCTGATGCGGTCGAGGTCCACCAGCCGGAGATAGGCCTCGTGCACCAGCACCGTCGGCTGCAGATCGATGCCGTCGCCCTGGCGGCGCAGCTGCTGGCCGGCGAGCCGGCGAAGCTGTGCGTACAGGGCCTCGAACACGAGGTTCTTCCGGTCCCGGGATTCGTGGGCCCAGTTGCCCAGCACCTGCGTGATTTCCGCCATCGTTGCGACTGCCCATGCCGTCCCGCGCCGGCGAAACTGCCAGGCGCTACGGTATCCCAGGGCCGGGGCGTTGTGGACGCCATCCACGATCGCGGCACGAACCGCTTACATCCCTCGTGAGCCGATTCGCGCGCCGATTTCGCCTAGAGGGTTGACGGCCGAAGTCCGGCCGGCGAGCGCGTGGGGGCGAATGATGCGATTTCTGATGTGCGTTCTCGGGATGACGTTGGCGCTGGCCGGCGTGCCGGCGTGGGCGGTCGGTGACGCCAGCGACGACTTCCAGGGCAAGTGGGGCTGGGGGGCTGGCAAGCCGCCGGCGTCGCCGCCCAAGCTCAAGGTGGTCGGCTACCGGGTCGTCGCCAAGGAGCGCGTCGACAAGGCCTGGCGCATGCAGCTCGCCGTGGTAGTGAAGAACTACGGCCAACCCCTGGACGACGTCACCCTGCATTTCTACAGCGTCTCGGACAAGACCGTGGTGGAAGAGGGCGAGGTGATGCTCGGCCATCTGCCCCGCGGCCGCACCCGCAGCACCGACACCCTCACCGTGCTGCACCAGCAGGGCGTCGGCTGGCTGCGCAAGCACCTGCGCTGGAAGCTCGACCTCGGCGGCGGCGACCCGGAGGAGAACCGGCCGCCGGTAGCCGATGCCGGTGCCGACCAGAGCGCCGAACCCGGCGCCCTGATCGTGCTCGACGGGTCTGCGTCGAGCGATCCGGACGGCGACCCGTTGACGTTCGCCTGGACCCTCGACGCGCCCGCGGGCAGCGCCGCGGCGCTGTCCGACCCTGCGGCCGTGTCGCCCTCGTTCCTGGCCGACCTGCCCGGCGATTATCTGGCCGGGCTGGTGGTCGACGACGGCGAAGCCACGTCGGCGCCCGACAGCGTGCGCATCGTGGTCGCCACACCCAACCGCGCGCCCAGCCTGGCGCCGGTGGCGGATCAGGACGCGGTGGCCGGCCGGGCGCTGTCCGTGCAGCTCGCCGGCAGCGATCCGGACGGCGACCCGCTCACCTACGCCCTGGATGCCGCGCCGAGCGGCATGACCGTGGATCCCGGCACCGGCCTGATCGAGTGGCTGCCGGCGGAATCCCAGCTCGGCAGCGCGGCGGTGACCGCTCGCGTCGCCGACCCCGCCGGCCTGGCGGCGACCCAGAGCTTCGTGGTGCGGGTGACGGCGCCGGAGCCGAACCTGCCGCCCGCCATCACCTCGACGCCGGTGACGGCGGCCGCGGTCAACGGCGCTTACCAGTACGACGTCGACGCCACCGATCCGAACGCGGACGACGTGTTGACCTACACCCTGCTGCAGGCGCCGGACGGCATGACCATCGATGCCGCCACCGGCGTCATTCAGTGGACGCCGGCGGCGACCGGCCCGGCCGACGTCGATCTTCAGGTCAGCGACGGCGCCGGCGGCATCGACCGGCAGATCTTCCTGATTCTGGTCAGCAACGGCGCCGACGACGGCGCGCCGACCCTGCAGCCGATACCGGATCAGACCACCATCGTCGGCCGTACCCTGATGACCATGGCCGTGGGCAGCGACCCGGAGGGGGAAGCGCTGGCCTACCGTTTGAGCAACGCGCCGGCCGGCATGATGGTGAACACCGGCAGCGGTCAGATTCTGTGGACGCCGACCGCTGGCCAGGTGGGCAGCGCGTCCGCCACCGTGGTGGTCACCGACCCGGGCGGGCAGTCGGCCCAGACCGGCTTCGCCGTCACCGTGCTGGCCGAAGCGGACAACCAGCCGCCGGTGCTGGCCGCCATCGACGACGTGTCGGTGGCCGCCCTGTCGCGGCTCGACCTGACCTTCCAGGCCACCGACGCCGATGCTGGCGAGGTGCTGACCTTCGCACTGTCGGGTGCGCCCGCCGGCGTCGACTTCGACAGCGGCGGCAGCCTGTCCTGGCTGCCCACCAGCGAGGACCTGGGCGCGAGAACGCTGACGGTCTCCGTTACCGACTCCGCCGGCGCCGCCGACAGCCAGAGCTTCACCGTCACCGTGGTCGGCAACCCGGGCGCGCCGGTGGCCGTGGACGATGCCTACACCCTGCGACGCACCGAGACCCTGTCCGTGGCGGCCCCCGGTGTGCTGGAGAACGACGACGGCCGCGGCGCGCCGATCACGGCCAGCCGCACCAGCGATCCGTCTCTGGGCACGGTGGTGGGCTTCACCGGCGACGGTTCGTTCGGCTACGTGCCGCCGCCGATTCCGCCCATCGAGATCGGCCTCGATCTGCAGTGCTCGTCACCGCCGGCCTTCGACAACTCCGGCGTGGCGGCCGCCGACGTCGACGGCGATGGCGAGGTCGAGCTGGTGGGCCTGGTCACAAACGGCAATGCCTCCAGGCTGATCGTGATCGACGGGGCCACCTGCGCTATCGAGCGCAACGTCGCGATCGCGCCGGAGTTGGGCCAGTTCGGCTTCACCAGCACGGCGACCCTGGTGAATCTGGACGACGATCCCGAGCTCGAGATCGTGATGCCCTATTTCCGCTTCAGCGACGCGCTGCCGTTCGGGGCCGGCGATCGGCTGATCGCGCTGAACCTCGACGGCACGCCGGTGTGGAGCAACCCGGGCGGGCTCAGCGAGGCGGTGTCGTTCTCCACCATCAACAACGACGGCGACCGGTACAAAGGCCCGACCGTGGTGGACCTGAACGGCGACGGTCGCCCCGAGCTGATTCACGGTTGGACCAACGTCGGCGGCGGGTTCCCGTCCGGTGTCACGGCCGGCGCGGTGGTGGCCTACGACGGCCGGACCGGCGCCATACTCTGGGAATACGTCGGTCCGCCCCAGACCAGCATCGTCAACGCGCCGAAGAACCCGCTGGTGGTGGATCTGGATCTCGATGGCACGGTCGAGCTGATCTGGCACACCAGCGTGCTCGACCACAATGGCAACCTCGAGTTCCTGCTGCCCACCCAGCTCACGCTGACCCGCGCGGGTGTACCCATCGGCTCGCGCCACCTGACCACGGCGGTGGCCAACTTCGACAACGACCCGTATCCGGAGATCATCGGCTACGACCAGACCAACCAGTACCTCTACGAGCACACCGGGGCGCTGATCTGGCAGCGCGCCCGGCCGGCCCCGCTCAACAATTTCCCGCTGCCCTTCACGGACATCACGGTGGCCGAGCTGGACGGCGATCCCGGACCGGAGTACGTGTTCGCCTACCAGCCGGTGGGCAGCGCCGGATTCGCGCTGATGGCGTTCGATACCGACGGCTCCGATCTCTGGAGCCACCATGAGCGCGACTATGTGGTTTCGGCCCTGCTCGCGGGCGAGCTGTCGACGCCGGTGGCCTTCGACTTCGATCGCGACGGCCGCGACGAGCTGGTGGCCGTCTATCCCGGCGGCGGGTCGCTGGCGGCGGGGCTCTACATCTTCGCCGGCGACACCGGTGACGTGATCGCACACGCCCCGCTCAACCGCTCACCGGACGGCAACAGCGCGGTGACCGTGGCCGACGTCGACGGCGACGGCGCCGCCGAGATCGTCACCCGGGACAACGTCTCGCTCGGCTTCGACGATCCGGTGCGCGTGTTCCAGGGCCTGCCTGGCAACCCGTTCCCGCCGGCGCGGCCGATCCGCAACCAGACCGTGTATCAGCCCACCTGGGTGAACGACGATGGGTCCATTCCCACGTATCCGCGCCCGCACTGGCTGATTCCCGGGCTGAACAAGTTCTACGCCTCGGCGGTGATTCCGGGCGACCACGAGAGCACGGTGGACGCTTTCCGTTACCGGGCGGGCAACGGCTTCGCCGAGTCCAACGAGGCGACCGTGGCGCTGCTGCTGGCGGACGTCAACGCGCCGTCGATCCTGTCGACGCCGCCGCTTGCGGCCTCGCCTGGCTACGAGTACGTCTACGGGCTGCTCGCCACCGACGCCGACTTCGGCGACACCTTCACCTGGACCGTGCTCGACGGTCCGGCGGGCATGGCCATCGATGGCTTCGGCATTCTTACCTGGAGCCCGCAGACGGCCGACCTCGGCACCCACCGGGTGCAGATCGCCGTGACCGATTCCGACGGCCACAGCGATACGCAGACCTACGACCTCGACGTGGTGCCGCCGGTGGTGGTGCCGACCCTGGTGGGCGCCCCGGACAGCGGCGCCGACGACAATCTGACCGGCGCCGGGCTCACCGTCGGCAACGTTACCCAGGCCTTCAGCCTGACGGTGCCAGCGGGCCAGGTCATCTCCCAGAGCGTGGCCGGCGGCAGTACGGCCGCGGCCGGCACCGTGGTCAACTACGTGGTGTCGCTGGGCCCGCCGCCCATCTTCGTGCCCGATCTCGAGGGGCTCACCGAAGCGGTGGCGACCAGCACGCTGGCCGATGTCGGGCTGACGCTCGGCAGCGTCAGCTACGCCAACAGCGCCGCCACGCCCAGAGGCCTGGTGCTGGCCCAGTCCGTCGCGCCGCGCACCGAGGTCGCCGCCGGCACTGCGGTGGACGTCACCGTCTCCGGCGGCCAGGCCGTGACGCTCGACCTGCAGCGCGACTTCCTCGGCCAGAACGAGTCGATGAGCTACACCGTCGGCGTGTTCGACAGCGCCGGAGTGGCGCAGCCGCTGCCGGGCGATCTGGAGGTCATGGTGGAGGCGGACGCCGACACCGTGGGCACGTTGCCCGTGGCGGGCGACGGCAACATCCTGACTGGTGCCGACAGCGAAGGCGGATTCACCCTCTGGGTACGCTCCGACTCCCTCGGCATCGAGCAGAGCGCCGCCTTCCTGGTCTCCGGCGCCTTCGGCTCCGAGGGCAGTCAGGACACCTACGCCACGTTCTCCGAGCAGCTCGGCCGCATCACCGACCGCTACGACGCGCTCGGCGCGGCGCTGCGCGGGGGTGATGTAGTCGCTGCCGCCGGCATCGGGGCCGAACTGGCCGCGCTGCGCGGGGCGCTGGATCTGGACGAGCTGGCGCTCACCCCGGCGGTGGCGCCGGCATCCGGATTCCTGCCCGACGCGATTCCGTACTTTCCGAGCACGGCCGATGAGTGGTTCGCCGATCAGGTGGGTCCCACCCTGGCGGCCCTGGTGTCGTCGCGCACGTTCCTCGAGCGGCTCGACCCGGCGGTGGCGCGCAACGACGACATCCGCGCCCGGTTCCTGAACCAGCAGCTCGAGGCGCAGCTCACCGGGTTCGATGCCGAACTGCTGACCCGGCGCGGCACCGTGGTCTTCCGCTCGGAGCTGCACGAGCTGCTGTCCGTCGAGCTGCCGAGCCTGGTGGCTGCCGATCTCGACGTGGTGCTCGGCGCCCTCGGCGACGCCGGGCTGCTGGCCGACGCCCGAACCGCTGCAGAACTGTACGCCCGGCTGCCCGACCGGGCGCCCCGATCGCTGGCCGAGCGGCCGGCGTTTTTCACCCTGGGCGGCATGGTGAGCGCCAGCTCGTTCCGCATGCGGGTGGTCAAGGAGTTCTACTTCCCCATCGTCAAGCAGGTGGTGAAGAATCTGCAGAACCTGGCGGCGGAAGGCCTGCTGCAGAACTTCTTCGAGCCGGCGGCCATCCCCGGCATCGTCACCGGCGCCTCGCTGTCGTTCCACTCGTTCGGCCTGGGCAACTCGATCATCGAGGCGTACTCGTGGGCCGAGCACGCCAGCGGCAATCGGGTGCAGCTCATCGGCCCGACCCTGGTGGCCGACCTGTTCGATGCGGTGAGCGGCGTACGGGACGTACGTTTCAACAACGCGCGCGAGGTGCGGCGCTCGGTGCGTGCGGTACGAGAGGCCGCCACCAGCGCGGCGGGCGTGGTTCGCGACGGCTTCGCAGAGGTGTACCCCTCCAGCACCCTGGCGGGCTGCGTCTTCGACAGTGCCCCCGACTGCCGCCAGCTCGGTTTCACCGACGGCTTCCCCACGGTGCACACCGGCGGCAGCTTCCCCGGGCCGGTGCTGTTCATCGTCTACGACGCCGTGAGCGGCAACGTGTCCATCGGCAACTTCCTGTTCTTCCCCACCCCGGAATGAGCAGACGGCGATGCTGAGGCGGCTCGGGCTGTGGCTGGTGCTGGCCGGTGTGCTGGGCGGCTGTGCCGCACGGCCGCCGGCCGGCGACGACTGGCACGCCGTGATCGTTGGCGCCGCGTCGGCGGTGGTGACCCTCACCGGCGCGGCGGGCACGCTGGGCTCCGGGTTCTTCGTCGACGGCTCGGGCCTGGTGGTAACCAACGCCCACCTGGCGGCCGTGCCCGAGCTGCGGGTGCTGGACCGGGCCGGCGTCCAACACCGCCCAGAGCTGGTGTTCAGCGATCCCGACCTCGACCTCGCCGTACTGCGGATTGCCGCTACCGCGCCGGCGGTGCTGACCCTGCGCGAGGCGCCGGCCCGCATCGGCGAGCCGGTGCTGGCGCTGGGCAACCCGCTGGGTCTCGGGCTCGCTGCCAGCCGCGGCATCGTCAGTGCCGAACCGGCGGCCACCGGCTATCTGCAGCGGCTGCAGACCGACGCCGCCATCAATGCCGGCAATTCCGGCGGGCCCCTGCTCGATGCCGAGGGCCGTGTCATCGGCGTGGTCAACGCCAGAACGGCGGTGGGCCAGGGCGTGGGCTTTGCCGTGCCTGCTGACGCCTTGCGGCGCGTGCTGGCGGGGCTGACGCGGTAGTCCCCGGCAGGCACGGGAAGGCAGAGACCTCGCGACGGGTGGCAAACAGGGCGTGGATATTGGTATCGTCTGCGGTTCAAAACCGTCATCGGTGACGGTTACCCAGATCGGGAGTCGCGAACCATGGCCGAAATGTACAAAGAGCTGGATCCGGAGACGATGACGCGCTCTCCGGGCCTCACCTATCAGGACCTGCTCGATCAGGACACCCACGACGTGCCGCCGGTGCTGCGGCTGCAGTCGCCGCGGGACATGGGGCTGAACGACTTCTCCATCGACCGCTACATCAGCAAGGACTACCACGACAAGGAAGTGGAGCGGCTGTGGATGAAGGTCTGGCAGTTCGCCTGCCGCGAAGAGGAGATCCCCGAGCCGGGCGACCACATGCGCTACGACATCGCCGGACGCTCCTTTCTGATCGTTCGCCAGCCCGACGGCGGCATCAAGACCTATCCCAACGCCTGCCTGCACCGCGGCCGCATGCTGAAGGAGAACGATGGTCACTGCTCCGAGATCCGCTGCCCGTTCCACGGCTTCGCCTGGCACCTGAACGGCGGCCTCAAGGACGTGCCGGCCAACTGGGACTTCCCGCAGATCCAGGAAGACAAGTTCGGCCTGCCGGAAATTCCCACCGACACCTGGGCCGGCTTCGTGTTCATCAATCCGGACCAGAACTGCGAGCCGCTGGCCCCCTTCATCAAGGACCTGGCGGATCAGTTCGAGCGCTGGAACCTGGGCTCGCTCTACATTCAGGCGCACGTGGCGAAGATCGTGCCCTGCAACTGGAAGATCGCCCAGGAGGCGTTCTGCGAGGCCTACCACGTCAACGCCACGCACCCGCAGATTCTGCGCAGCCTCGGCGACGTCAACAGCCAGGTCGACATCTGGGAGAACTGCGCCCGGGTGATCACGCCCGGCGGCACGCCGAGCCCGCTGCTCGATTACGACGTTTCTGACAAGGACATTCTGCGGGCGATGATGGCGCTGCCCGACGATGCGGAGATTCCCGACCTGCCGGATGGCATGAATGCGCGGGCGTTTCTCGCGTCGATGAGCCGCGAAGCGCTGCGTCCGGATGCGGGCGACCGGGTGGACGAGTACTGCGACGCCGAGATCGTCGACAGCATCGACTACACCCAGTTTCCGAACTTCCACCCCTGGGGCGCGTTCAACAAGATCGTCTACCGCTTCCGGCCGAACGGCAACGACCACCGCACCGCCATCATGGAGTGCTACCAGCTCATGCCGTTCGAGGGCGAGCGCCCGCCGGCGGCCAAGATCCACTGGCTCGAAGACGACGAGAAGTGGTCGTCCCGGCTCGGCTTCCTCGGCCGCGTGTTCGACCAGGACATGTTCAACATGCCGAACGTGCAGCTCGGTCTCGAGGCCACCTACAAGCCTGGGGTCACGCTGTCCGGGTACCAGGAATCCAAGGTGCGCTGGCTGCACCACAAGCTCACCGAGTGGGTCGGAGAATAGCCATGTCGCTGTCGCATCCGTTCGATCCCGAGTCGATCTACGAGCTGATGGAGGATGGCAACATCCGGGTCAGCAAGGGCGGCAAGCACGGCATCTTCAGCCCCAAGGGCGTGCACCTCTCCGGCGAGATCCGCGAGGCGGATCCGCAAGTGTGCGTGTGGGTGAACAACGTGCCGAACCCGGATACCCAGCTCACCACCTCGCGGATCGCCGGCCGGGACGCGAGCTGAGCGCGCGCCCGGCGGCGCGCTACAGCGCGCTCAGCCGGGCCGCCGCCGATCTGGTGCGCTCGTCTTCGGGGCCCAGCTCGGCTTCCAGCCGGGCGTGTCCCTCCACCAGCAGCGGCTGCGCCGCCCCGCGATCGCCCGCCAGCAGCAGGCACTCGCCGAGCAGGCTCATGCTTGAGGCGACGCTCCAGTTGGCGTCGCCGTGCAGGGCGCGGCGGGTGTCCAGGGAAGTCTGCAGCAGCCCCCTGCCGCGCTCGAACTGACCCGCCTTGCAGTGCAGCGCGCCCGCCACGTTCTGCACGTAGGCGGTCACCGGGTGCATGGGTTCGAGCACGCCGTCGGCCCGCTCCAGCACGTGTGCCATCAGCGTTGCGCCGGGTCCATGCTCGCCGCTACGCAGGTAGAGGTAGCCGAGCGAGGTCATCATCATGAGCGTGTCCGGGTGCTTGTCACCCAGGCCGCGCTCCAGCCGCTCGACGGCCTCTTGGTACAGATCGTCTGCTTCGGCGAGGCGGTCCATGCGTACCAGCAGGCTGGCGCGGTTGCCCACGGCCATGCCGTGCTTGGCGTCGCCGGCGCCGCTCGACTTCAGCAGGCGGATGGATTCCGACAGCAGCCGGTCGCCCGACGCGAGATCGCCCTGGTTGATCAGGAGCTGCGCCAGATTCGACAGCGTGGAGCTCTGGCCTTCCGGGTCGTCGGTCCCCGGGCGCTGATAGTGGTCGAGCGAGCGCCGGTAGTAGGCCTCGGCGGTCGCCGTGTCGTCGGTCTCGCTGTAGCTGGTGCCGAGGTCGTTCAGCAGGCTCGCGTACATCGCCGCTGGGACGTTGCCGGCGGCGTCGAGAATGGCCAGTGCTCGCTCGTAGGCGGCGATGGCGGTGTCGACGTCGTAGCGGTCCAGGGCGGCGCGGCCGTGGGCCCGGTGGGCGGCCGCTCTGCGCAGTTCCGAGACGTCGGTGGCCCTCTCCGCCAGGGCTACTGCCTGCTGCGCGTAATCGAGCCCCTTGTCCAGATCGCCGCGCCCGACGAACACCTCTCCCAGGGCGGACAGCAGATAGACGCGCGATTCCGGCCGCTCGGCGAACGCATCGGTCATCGCATCCTCGGCGTAGTCCAGCACGTCGTCGAGGGTGCGCTCGTTGCCGATGCCCTCCCACGGATTGGCGGAGAACAGCATGGACTGCAGAAACTGCACCGCATCTTCGGCCGTCGCCGCCTCGCGGGCGGCGACGTCGCGCTGGGTGCGGGCAATGTCGGCCTGCACCGCGGACACCATCGTGGCGATTCCCAGGCTCAGCGCGATGGCCGTGGCGGCGCCGACGCCGATCCAGTTGCGCCGACAGAAACGGCCAGCGCGGTACAGACGTGACCCCGCGCGCACGCTCACCGGCTGGCGTGACCGGTAGCGCTGCACGTCGTCGCACAGCGCCGTGACCGAGCTGTAGCGCCGGGTCGGCTCGATGGCGAGCGCGTTGCCGATGATGGCGTCCAGGTCGCCGCGCAGGTGGCGGGCCAGGCGCCGGTCGCGCGCCTGCACTACGGCGCTGGCAGCGGGCGCCGGCACGGTGCTGAGCTGCTCGACTACGGCCGCCGGGGCGAGCCCGGACAAATCGTGAAAACGCTCCCCGGTCAGCGTCTCGTAGAGCAGCAGCCCCAGGGCATAAATGTCGCTGGCTACCGTCAGCAGCTCGCCGCGGGCCTGCTCGGGGCTCGCGTACGAGGCCGTCATCAGCCCCGCCAGGGCCGGGTCGCCGTCGTGCTCGGCGGCCGCGAGCGGCCGGGCGATGCCGAAGTCGAGCAGCTTCGGCCGGCCATCCTCGGTCACCAGGATGTTGCTCGGCTTCAGATCACCATGAACGATCAGGTGGCGGTGGGCATAGGCGATGGCGTCGGCGATGTCGAGAAACAGCCGCAGGCGGTCGTCGAGGGACGGTTGGGCCTGCTCGAGGTAGCGGTCCAGCGGCAGCCCGCTCACGCGTTCCATGACCACGTACGGCAGGCCGTCGGCCGTAGTGCCACCGTCCAGCAGGGTGGTGATGCCCGGGTGCTGCAGGTCGGCGAGAATCTGCCGCTCCATCTGGAATTGCCGCCGCACGCGCTCGCCGGGCGCCGCCAGGCCGATGACCTTGATGGCCACCTGCTGGTCGACGACGCCGTCGTTGCGTTCGGCCAGGTACACCTCGCCCATGCCGCCCCGGCCGATCGTCTCGCGAATCCGGTAGGGGCCGAGCTGCTCGCCGGTACGATCGACCGGCGCGATCACGCTCGGGCGCAACGCGGCGGTGGGCATTGCCGACGTGGCCTGCTCGGCGAGCTCCAGCATGGCCAGCAGCTTATCGCGCTGCGCGGGCGGGGCGTTGTCGGTCAGGTAGCGACGTCGTTGCGCCGGCGGCAGCTGCAAAGCCTCCTCCAGCCATTCCAGCACGTTCATGCCGTTCTCAACCCCAATCCCACTGCTCTGGAAATATGGCTGCCGCAGCGGGCGAGCGTCAACCGCGGTGGCCTAGTGATTCCACCATGCCCGGTCGGAGAACGACCGCAGGTCGATCTCGTGGGTCCAGGTGGAGCGGTGCTGGTGGGCCAGGTGCAGGTAGGTATCGGCGATGCGCTCCGGCTGCATCAGCCCGTCGGCGGCGCCGCGGCTGTCGCGCAGCGCCTGAAAGCGCTCGGGCCCGAGCATCTTGCCGAGCGTGTCCGGCGCGTCCACGGCGCCGTCGATGAGGATGTGGGCCACATGAATGCCCTGGGGCGCGAACTCGGCGTTCAACGTCTGGCACAGCATGCGCCGGCCGCCCATGGCGGCGGCGTGGGAATGCTGGCCGGCGTTGCCGCGCACGGCGGCGGTGGCCGAGGTCACCAGCAGGCAGCCGCTGCCGCGCTCGACCATGTGGGGAAACACCGATGCTGCCAGCCGGTACAGGCCGAAGGTGCCGAGCCGCCAGCCCATCTCGAAGGTCTTGGCGTTGAGGGTGGGCAGCGGCCGGTCACCGATCTGGGCGCCCAGGTTGTACACGGCAACGGCGATGGGGCCGATCTCCGCCTCCACCTGGGCCACCCGGTCCTCGATGGCGCCGTCCTCCACGGCATTCATCAGGAAGCCCGAGGCGCTGCCGCCATCGGCCTCGATGGCGGCCACCAGGCGCGCCAGCCCCTCCTCGTCGCTGCGCCGGCACAGCACGGCGTGGTAGCCCTCGCGGGCGAAGCGCTGGCCGACGGTGCCGCCGATGCCGGCACCGGCTCCGATCACCAGACACACGGGCTTCATGTCGGCTCGTCTCCGTGGCGGGGGTGGGGCCATTAGACCAGATTCGCCGCCGTGGCGGACGCCCCGGCATCGCGCTAGAGTCTGGCCCCTCGACCAAGACGCAGGAGCGCGCCATGAGTGGCATCCGAGTGCTGGTCGGTACCCGGAAAGGCGGTTTTATTCTGAGCGCCGACGGCAAACGCAACCAGTGGACCGTGGACGGCCCCCACTTCGCCGGCTGGGAGGTCTTCCACATGAAGGGCTCGCCGGCCGATCCCAACCGAATCTACGCCAGCCAGACCAGTAGCTGGTTCGGGCAGATCATCCAGCGCTCGAACGACGGCGGGAAGACCTGGGATCAGCCCGGCCTCGAGCCCGGCGACATCCCCCGCATCGGCGAAGTGCCCGAGGACGGCAGCATGCCGCCGCCGGCCCCCAGCCGCTTCGCCTACGACACCTCCAAGGAAACCGGCAAGCCACTCACCACCCACCAGTGGTACGACGGCACGCCGCATCCCTGGGAGTTCGCCCGGGTGTGGCACCTGGAGCCGTCCCTCGACGACCCGGACACGGTCTACGCGGGCGTCGAGGACGCGGCCCTGTTCAAGTCCACCGACGGCGGCGCGTCGTGGCGCGAGCTGGCCGGCCTGCGCGGCCACGGCCGCGGCGACGAGTGGATGCCGGGTGCAGGCGGGCTGTGCCTGCACACCATCCTGCTCGACCGCAACGACCCGGCCCGTCTGTACGTGGCGGTGTCTTCCGCCGGCGCGTTCCGCAGCACGGATGCGGGCAAGACCTGGCGGCCCATCAACAAGGGGCTGATGTCGGGTGAGATACCGCAGCCCGAGGCGGAGATCGGCCACTGCGTGCACAACCTGGCCATGCACCCGTCGCGGCCCAACGTGCTGTTCATGCAGAAGCACTGGGACGTGATGCGAAGCGACGACGGCGGCGACTCCTGGCACGAGATCTCGGGCAACCTGCCGAGCGACTTCGGCTTTCCCATCGCCGTGCACGCCCACGAGCCGGAGACGGTCTACGTGGTGCCCATCGAGAGCGACTCGCTGCACTACCCGCCGGAGGGCAAGCTGCGGGTCTACCGCAGCCGGCAAGGCGGCCACGAGTGGCAAGCGCTTACTAACGGGCTACCCCAGCAGAACTGCTTCGTGAACGTGCTGCGCGACGCCATGTCGGTAGACACCCTCGACCCGGGTGGCATCTACTTCGGCACCACGGGCGGTCAGGTCTACGCCTCGCCGGACGGCGGCGACCACTGGCAGGCCATCGTCCGCGACCTGCCGCCGGTGCTGTCGGTGGAAGTGCAGACCCTGCCGTGACCGATGCGGTGGTCGTCCGGGTGCGGCTGCCGGACCAGCTCCAGCGGCTGGCCAAGCTCGAGCGCGAGGTGACGGTGGAGGTCGCTGGCATGGTCAGCCAGCGCGCCGTCCTCGACGCCCTGGAGCGCCGCTACCCGGCCCTGCGCGGCACCATCCGCGACCACGACGGCGTGCGCCGCCCCAAGGTGCGCGTGTTCGCCTGCAACCAGGACATCTCCCACGACCCGGTGGACGCGCCGCTGCCGGACGACATCGTCAGCGGCCGCGAGCCGCTGTTCGTGCTGGGGGCGATTTCGGGCGGATAGGGCGCCGAGGGTAGCGTGAAAACGCCCTAGCTCGACACAGAGGCCAGCGCCTGATCGAACGTCCGCATGCGGGTGACCTGCCGGCGGCGGCAGCAGGCCAGGTGACAGAGGTCGCGGGCGTCCAGCGCCGGGAGCTGTGCCTGCAGCGCCACGGCAGCCTCCACGTCTTCCCGCTCCAGCGCCCAGACCTCGACGCCCATGCGGGTGACCAGCGCCAGCGCGTCGGCCAGAGTCTGCGTCCGTCCGACGGGCAGGTAGGCGTGCAGCAGCTCCTGCAGCACCTCCGCCGAGGTGCACAATCGAATTTTGTGCACCAGCGCTTCCTCGAAGAACCGGCGTGCTTCCGCCTGCAGCGGGTGCTGCCGCCCCACCGCGAACATGAAGACGTTGGTGTCGACGAAGATCACGAGTCGGCCGCGCCGCGGCGCCGGGACGCGTCGATCACCTGGCGGTGCTGATCCCAGTCGGGCTCAGCGCCGTCGCCCGCCCGGCCGTCGCACGCGTCGAAGAACGCGTGCAACTCAGAGGGGCCATCGAACCGCCTCGACTCCGCCTGCCTGCTCAGCCGGTCCTCGGCGGCGGCGCGCAGCCAGGCGCTCAGCGACAGCCCCTCGCGCCGAGCCTGGGCGACGAAGCGGTCGCGGTCCTGGTCGGGCATCACGAGTTGTACTCGAGCCATAGTGTTAGCCTGTCAGGCACACATACACATTCACATTACACAACAGGGTGGCCGGTCCGTAAAGCGTGCCATCGCGTTCGAGGCGGAGCCATTGACGGGTGGGTAAGGTCCGGGTCCGAGTATTGCCATGCGGACCGTGCGCCACGCCCCGCAATGCCTCGCCACCTGCCGCGGCCCCAAAGCCTGGCAATCGCCGCGCCCTCCCTTTAGGCTTCTTGTTCCCAAAGAACGAAGCGCCCATGGCACGTTCCGTTTGGACCCAGCTTCTGGACAGCGTGCGGGAGGCGTCGCTCGACGGCCTGTCGTGGCACGCGGTGATTCGCAACGTCAGCCTGGCCTTCGACTCCCCGGCGGTCGCTTTCTACGGCCAGAGCGCCGACGCCGCGTCGTTCAAGGAAACGGCCATCGTCGGCATCGGCGACCCCTACATCGAGGCCTATCGCGACCATTACAGTCAGCGCGACAACCCGTGGCTCACGGTCAACGCGTTCTGGGAGCCTGGCGCGATCCGCACCGAGCGGGCGCTGCAACGTACCACGGGCAACCGCGACGTGTTGCGCCGCTCCGGGTACTTCCAGGACTGGATCCGGCCGCAGGGCCTGCGGCATGCCATGAGCGTGGTGGTCGATCGCGACCACGACGGCTATCTGAAGCTCACCCTCTATCGCGGTGCCGACCAGCGTGGCTATGACGACGGCGACGAGCAGCGGTTTGCGGCGCTGTGCCGGCAGATGCACCTGCTGCTCGACCTTGCGCCTCGCTATCAGCTCGCCACGACCCTGGCCGCGCTGTCACTGCGTGCGCTGGATTGTCTGGACTTCGGCGTGGTGCTGATGAGCGAGGGGGGCGATGTGCTGGAGCTGAACCAGCCGGCGCGAGCGCTGCTGCACGAAGGCATCGGTCTGTCGATCCAGCAGGGCCGCCTGCGGGCGACGACGCCCGGGTGTGATCGGCGTGTGCAGGCGCTGCTCGCGGCGTCCTCGGCCGCCGCCGCGCCGCGCAGGCTGACGCTGGGTCCGCCGGACGCAGCCGTGCCCGTGACGCTGACGGTGGTGTCCGGCAGCGCGCGCTTCGGCGCCGCCGGCCGGGTGCTGTTCATCAGCGCGCCGGCGCGGATGTTCGATCAGCGCCTCGCGCTGCTGAGCGAGCGCTACCGGCTGACGCCGGTGGAGCTGTCGCTGTGCCGCGGCCTGCTGGACGGCTCCAGCCTGCGCGAGGCCGGAGCCCTAGCCGGGCTCAGCTACGAGACCGCGCGCTGGTACCTGAAGCAGGTGTTCGCCAAGACCGACACCCACCGCCAGGCCGACCTGGTGCGGGTGCTACTCGGCACCAAGGCCGAGCTCGATCCACCGCCGCGCGCCTGAAGCGTCGCGACGGTGACCGCTCAGGCCGTCTGCACGGCCGACTCCTTGCGGTGTGCGACCAGCGCCACCACGCCGCCGGCGATCAGCACGGCGGTGAAGACGATGGCCTGGCTGGCATAGATCAGCGGCACGATGCCGCCCGCCAGCATGACGATGCCGCCCACCAGCAGCCGGCCGCGCACGGCCATGATGCCGCCGACGATGCCGGCTATCAGGCTGCCGAGCAGCAGGATGCCGGCGATGCCCATGCTCTGAAGCTGATCGCCCTGGCCCATCATCTGCGCCATCTGCCGTTGCGCATCGGTCATCGCGCCGAAGTCGCTCAGCCACTTCATGCCGAGGCCGCCGGCGATCAGCCCCCCCAGAATGCCCAGAACCAGCGCTGCCTTTCTCATGATCGTGTGCTCCTCTGCGGTCGTCACATCAGTGGGATGTCCGCATCAATCATGAGCAATCGGCAGCAGGGGCGAACCTCCCATTCGGGAGGAAGTGGGCTGTCGCTAAGCCGTTCGGGCCGCAGCCGCCAGCCGCCACCCCAGGGTCTCGCCGGCATGGTAGGGCACCACGGCGGTCTCGCCGGCGCCGCAGATATCGGGCACGGTCTGGGGCTCGCGCACCAGGGTGACGGTACCCTCGTTCGCCGGCAGTCCGTAAAAGCGCGGGCCGTTCAGAGACGCGAAGGCTTCCAGCCGATCGAGCGCGCCCTCCGCCTCGAACACGGCGGCGTAGCACTCGAGCGCCACCGGGGCGCTGAAGATGCCGGCGCAGCCGCAGGCGGTCTCCTTGTCGCTGCGCGGATGCGGGGCGGTGTCGGTGCCGAGGAAGAACTTCGCGCTGCCGGAGGTGGCGGCGCGGCGCAGGGCGAGCTGGTGCAGCTCGCGTTTGGCCACCGGCAGGCAGTACAGGTGCGGGCGCACGCCGCCCACCAGCAGGTGGTTGCGGTTGATCTCCAGGTGGTGGGCGGTGATGGTGGCCGCCACCGTATCCGGCGCGCTCGCGACGAACTCGGCCGCCTCGCGGGTGGTGATGTGCTCGAAGACCACCTTCAGCGCCGGGAAGTCGGCCACCAGCCGGGTCAGGATGCGGTCGATGAACACGGCCTCCCGGTCGAATACGTCGACGTCGGCGCTCACCACCTCGCCGTGCACCAGCAGCGGCATGCCGATGGCCTGCATCCGCTCCAGCACCGGGTAGATGTGGGCCACGTCGGTGACGCCGGCGGCGGAGTTGGTGGTGGCGCCGGCGGGGTAGAGCTTGGCGGCCGTGAACACGCCTTCGGCATGGCCGCGGGCCAGCTCCTCCGGATCGATGGTGTCGGTCAGGTAGGCCGTCATCAGCGGGGTAAAGCCGAGCGCGGGATCCACCGCCTCGACGATGCGCTGCCGGTAGGCGGCCGCCGCGGCCACCGTGGTCACCGGCGGCACCAGGTTCGGCATGACGATGGCGCGGGCGAACTGCCGGGCGGTGTGGTTGGCCACCGCCTTCAGCATGGCGCCGTCGCGCAGGTGCACGTGCCAGTCGTCGGGGCGGCGGATCGTCAGGGCGTCGGTCATGGTGGGCAGCGCGCTCCGAGGTCGGCGGGCGGCCATTGTAACCGGGGGGCCTGGCTCCTGGCCGATGTATTGGAAATGTAACGCCAGGTTCCGCACTCGTAGGTGCGGGTCTAGGATCGGACGACGGGCAGGCTAAGGGAGCTGTATAGCGTGCCTCCGACAAACACTCGAACGATTCGGAGGCGAAGATGAAACCAATAGACACCCGCCTACTTGGGGTGGTGCTGCTGCTCATGAGCACATCGGCGTGGGCACAACTCTACGAGATTCGCGCGCTCGGGGGCACGACGCCCGGCGGTGGCGGCTCGTCGGTCACGACCTCGGACTGGACCCTCGTGTTCGACGACACCGGTGATCAGCTGCTGCAGGTGGAAGAGATCGTGAGCTTTTCCGGTGCCACGGTCACGACGTCGCTCGGGGGCCCCTACCAGTACGATGCCATCGTCGGAACGCCCGCCGTGGCAGGCATCAGCACCGAGTCCGGTGGCCTCAACCCCTGCTGCTGGTGGTTCACCGGATCGGTGATGGCCGAAGTCGATCAGGATGGATGGTTCCCCACCCGCTGGCCTGCCTACCAGATCGAAATGCTGATGACGTCGCCGGAAGCGATGCTGGGCGACCTGGTCTCTCGGGTACTCGAGCTCAACCTCCATGCCGGGCGGCGCAACGCGCTCGATGCCCGCCTGCAGAACGCGCTCGAAGCTCTCGATAGAGCGCAAGGGGGAGACTCGCCAGCCGCGATCGGCATGCTTTATTCGTTCATCAACAGCGTAGAGGCGCAACGGGGCAGGGCGATCCCGGAGCCCGAGGCGGATGAACTCATCGGCGCTGCAGAAGCAGTGATCGCGGTGCTCGAAGCCGGCTAGCTGCGGCGGCCGCGCTGCCGGCGGCGACCAGCAGCACCGATGTCGGAATGCACCAGGCGCGCTCTGACACCGCCACGGGCTTGGTCGCCTCGCCTGGCTCGACGACGCGGTATGCTGTGCCCGGCCGGCCACCATTTTTCAGGAGCATCCCCATGAGCAAAGCATTCGGCGCGCAATCGACCACCGACGAGGTGCTGGCAGGCATCGATCTGCACGGCAAGCGAATACTGGTGACCGGCGTGTCCGCCGGTCTCGGGGTGGAAACGGCGCGCGCGCTGGTTGCCCGGGGCGCCCACGTGGTGGGCGCGGTGCGCGATCCCGACAAGGCCGAACGCGCCACCGCCGACGTGCGCGCGGCCGCCACGGCGGCCGGTGGCGGGTTCGAACTGGTGCGGCTCGATCTCGCCGCGCTCGGGAGCGTTCGGGCCTGTGCCGATGCGCTGGTGGCCCAGGGCAAGCGGCTCGACGTGATCATCGCCAATGCCGGCGTCATGGCCTGCCCCTATGGCAAGACGGCGGACGGCTTCGAAACCCAGTTCGGCACCAACCACCTCGGCCACTTCGTCTTCATCAACCGGCTGCTGCCGCTGCTGACCGATGCCGCGCGCATCGTCAACCTGTCATCCGCCGGGCATCGATTCGCCGACGTCGACCTGGACGACCCCAACTTCGAGCGCGGCGAGTACCACCCGTTCGTGGCCTATGGCCGCTCGAAGACGGCCAACATCCTGTTCTCGGTGGAGCTCGACCGGCGGCTGAAGGCGCGCGGCATCCGTGCCACCGCCGTGCATCCCGGGGTCATTCAGACCGAACTGGGACGCCACATGACGCCCGAGCTGCTGGCCGAGATCATGCCCGCCGACGGGTCCGCGCCCGCCTTCGTCTTCAAGACCGTGCCGCAAGGGGCCGCCACCTCGGTGTGGAGCGCGGTGACGGCCGCGGCCGACGCCGTCGGTGGCCGCTACTGCGAAGACTGCCACGTGGCGGAGGTAACGGACGATCCGACGGCGCGCACCGGGGTGCGCGCCTACGCGCTCGATCCGGCCCGCGCCGCCGCGTTGTGGTCGGCCAGCGAAGCGCTGGTCGGTGAGCGGTTCCCGGTCGGCCCGACGCCCTAGCGCGCTCGGCCGCTCAGGAAGCGAGCCGGTGCAGGGCGCAGATCTTGTTGCCGGACGGATCGCGCAGGTAGGCGAGGTACAGGCCCGATCCCGCACGCTCACCGGGCGGGTCTTCGCAGGTCGTGCCGCCGTTGGCGATCCCCGCTGCATGCCAGGCATCCGCCGCCGCCGGGTTTGCCGCCGCGAATCCGACCGTGCTGCCGTTGCCGTGGGTGGCCGGCTTGCCGTCGATGGGCGGGGTGATGGAGAAGATGCCGGTCGGGGTCATGTAGAAGCAGCGGCCCTTCGGGTCCATCACGCCGGGCTTGTGGCCCAGCGCGCCGAGCACCGCGTCGTAGAACTTCTTCGATGCGGCGACGTCGTTGGCGCCGACCATGATGTGGCTGAACATGCTCATTTACCTCTGCGAGTTTAGGATTCCAGGGTCACGAAGCCTGCCAGGCCTCGTCGTGAACGTCTTCGGTGCCGGTCTTGCGAATGCGGCCGTCCGGCCCTCGCTCCCAGCCGGGATAGATCTCCAGAAAGGTCTCGAAGATCTCGTCCAGCGGCAGGTCGTCGTAGCTGCCCCGCTCGCGCACGTACTCCATGTGCTTGCGGCCCTGCTGGTCGAACGGGTGCATGAGGGTGTCGCGGTCGGGATTGAACTCCAGCGCCTTCACCCCGAACTTCTCGCACAGCTCGATGTTGAAGGCGGTGCTGAGCTTGCGCCACTTGCCGTTCAGCAGCAGCTCGGCGTAGCCGTGCCAGGCGAACAGGTCGGTGCCCATGCTCTCCGACAGCTTCTCGCTGGTGAGGTGGTTCTTGACGTCGGCGAAGCCGAGCCGGGCGGGAATGCCGCAGTAGCGGGCGGCGGCGACCAGCAGCACCGACTTCGGAATGCACCAGTTGCGCTCTGACACCGCCACCGCGCTCGCCCGGTACGCTTCCGGGTCCGCCGACGTCTGGTAGGGGTCGTAGCGGATGCCGTCGCGCACCGCGTAGAACAGGCGCCGGGCCACCTCCACCGGCTTGGTGGCCTCGCCCACCGCGTCTTCCGCGAAGTCGGCCACCTCGTCGCTGTCGAAGTCGATGAACCAGGTGGATTCCAGCCACTCGGGGCGGACGTGGTCGGTCGGCGCGTTCCTGTTGCTCTTCGGTTTCCGGTCTCGCTTGTCGTTCCTCATTGCCCGTCCTGCTGTAGCCAAGGCGGCAAGCATAGCATCGGCGCCCGGCCTTGGATTCCGGCGGGCTGGCTCTACCACATGTCCCTGAGCCGGGCTCCGGCATCAATGCGCACCTGGCTCGAGGCGGGCAGGGCGGGCGTGCCGTCCGCGGCCGCCGGCCACGCCCGCGCCTCGAAGCGCGCCAGCACCGGTTCGGTCATGAACCGGCTGCGGGCGCCGTAGACGTGACTGTCACCCCAGCGGCCCTGCTGGGTGACGTAGAAACGCAGCGGCGCCACCAGGTGCAGGTCGTGCTTCGCCCGGGTGATGGCCACGTACAGCAGCCGCCGTTCTTCCTCGACCTGCGCCGGCTTGCCGGCGGCGAACTCGTTGGGAAAGCTGCCGTCGGTGACGTTCAGCACGTAGACGCTGTCCCACTCCTGGCCCTTGGCGGAGTGCACGGTGGAGAGAATGAGGTAGTCCTCGTCCTTGAGCGGCGGCCCGGCCTCGTCGCCGGTAGCCTGGGGCGGGTCGAGGGTCAGGTCGGTGACGAACCGCTCCCGGGTCGGCGACTGCAGCGCCAGCAGCTCGAGCTGCTCCAGGTCGCCGCGGCGCACCTGAGCGGCCTCGTACAGGCGCTCGAGGTGGGGCTCGTACCACGCGCGCACGCGCGTCATCTGCCCCGCCCACTCGCCGCTCTCCCGCAGCGTGCCGATCAGCGCCGTCAGCGCGCGGAAGTCTTCCGCGGCCGCGGCCGGCACCTTGCAGGCGGCGAGTGCGGCGAACGAGAAGTCCGCATCGGCCAGCGTGTCGAGCACGCGCCCGGCGCTCACCGGGCCGAGGCCGGGCAGTAGCTGCAGGGTGCGGAAGCCGGCGAGCCGGTTCTTCGGGTTGTCGACCCAGCGCAGCAGCGCCAGCACGTCCTTGACGTGGGCGGCTTCCAGAAACTTGAGCCCGCCGTACTTCACGTAGGGAATGTTGCGCCGGGTCAGCTCCACCTCGAGTGAGTCGCTGTGGTGGGCGTTGCGCATCAGCACCGCCTGGCGCTTCAGCGCCGTGCCCGCCTCCCGGGCGGCCAGCACCTGCGCCACCACGTACAGGCTCTGCGCCCGGTCGTCCTCCACGGTCACGTACCACGGCTTCTGCGCCGACGGCCGGCCCGACTTGAGCGCCTTGGGAAAGCCGCGGTCGCTCTCACCCATCAGCACGTTGGCGGCGTCGAGGATGGGCTGCAGCGAACGGTAGTTGCGCTCCAGGGTCACCACCTGCGCGCGCTCGGGAAAGCGGTCGGGAAAGCCGAGGATGTTGTCCACCGTCGCCGCCCGGAACGAGTAGATGGCCTGAGCGTCGTCGCCCACCACGCAGAGCCCCTGGCCGTCCGGCTTCATGGCCAGCAGGATCTCGGCCTGCAGGGTGTTGGTGTCCTGATACTCGTCCACCAGCACGTGCTCGAAGCGCGCGCCGATCTCGCGGGCGATGGCGGGCTCCTGGGTGAGCACGTGCCAGTACAGCAGCAGGTCGTCGTAGTCGAGAAGCTGCTGGGCCTGCTTGGCCTCCACGTAGGCGCGGAACAGCCGGGAGAGCTCGTCGCCCCACTCGGCGCACCAGGGGAACTCGGCCTCGAGGGTCTCCGCCAGGGTGCCCCGGGTGTTCACCCGGTGGGAGTAGATGGCGAGGCAGGTGTCCTTGCGCGGAAAGCGCTTGCCCTTGCCAGCCAGGTCGAGCTCGTTGCGCTTCAGGTCGATGAGGTCGGCCGCGTCGCCGCGGTCGATGACCGAGAACGCCGGGTCGAGCCCGAGCACGTGGGCGTACTCGCGCAGCAGCCGGTTGCCCACCGCGTGAAAGGTGCCCGACCACATCCGCCGGGTGGCGTTGGCGTGCCAGGCGGCCCGCTTCGGTGCGGCGTCGAACGCGGCGCGGGCGATGCGCTCGGCCCGCGCGGTCAGCTCCTGGGCGGCGCGGCGGGTGAATGTGAGCAGGGCGATGCGCTCCGGCGCCACCCCCTGCAGCAGCAGCCAGGCGACGCGGTGGGCGAGGGTGTTGGTCTTGCCCGTGCCGGCGCCGGCGATCACCAGCAGCGGGCCGGCTTCGAAGGCGGCCGTCTCCCGGGCTTCCGCCGGCGCGCCGCCGAACGTGGCCGCCCGCCGCTGGGCGTCGTTCAGGCTCTCACCGAAGGTCGGCGTGGCGGTGGCGGCGGGCGCGGTCATGGCCGCCATGATGCCCAATGACTGTATGGAAATACAGATCGGGCGGGTGGACGCTCAGTCCGGTTCGTCTTCGTCGCGCTTGACGTCGTCCAGGGTGAGTGGCGGGCTGTCGCTAGGGACGGCGAACTTCGGCAGCCCGCGCCCAGACGGAAGCGACTCGCGCAACGCCGTCAGGCCACGCCTCGCCAGGTCGGATACGACCTCTCCGAGAGGTCGTTCGTCGGCGGCCGCGAGAGCTCGGGCGGCTTCGAGAACGTCATCATCGATGTCGAGCGTGATTCGCATGGGCCGCTGGACCGGACGCGCTGGTGTGGTCGCATGATCACATCAGCGCGTTCGCCGGTCCATGGCCGATCTCCCACTCGCGGGTGCGAGTTGGTCGGTGCGTCAGCGACTCTTCCGCTGCCCGTACCCCACCGGTCGGAACAGCTTCAGCGGCACCGCGTCGGCCATGGCCTGATAGCCGGCGTCGTTCGGGTGCAGGCCGTCGGCGGTGAGATCGGCCCGCATCAGCGCCGGGTTGGCCGGGTCGCGCAGCACGGCGTCGAAGTCGATCACGTGGTCGAACGCGCCGCTGCTGCGGATCCAGTCGTTGATCTGCTGGCGCTTGGTGTCAGCCGCGGGGGTGAAGTAGTCGGGCAGCGGAAACCCGCCGGACGGCGTCAGCGTGCCGCCGATCACCACCAGCCCCCGGGCCTTGGCCCGGGCGATGATCTGCTGGTAGCCGGCGATCACGGCTTCCGCCGGGATCAGCGCGGTCGGAATGCCGATCAGGTTCAAGAGCCCCGGCAGCCCCAGGTCGTTGATGCCGGCCATGACGATCAGGTGGGTGACCCCGGTCTGGGTCAGCACGTCGCGGTCGAGGCGCGCCTGGGCGCTGTCGCCCACCAGCGTGGCGGTCACCTGGTTGCCGGAGATGCCGAGATTGAGCACGCCGGCCCGCGGCAGGCCGGACCCGCCGCGCCGATGAATGCGCTCCGCCAGCAGGTTCGGCCACCGCTGGTTGGCATCCGGCGTCGACTCGTCGCCGTTGGCGATGGAATCCCCCAGCACGGCGATTACGGGCATGGCCGCCTTGGCCGTCACGTCGACGCCGGTGAGATAGAAGTAGGAGGTGATCGTGCCGTCGACGAACGGGTCGGCGACGCCGGTCTGGTCCCCGCCCAGCACGTACGCGGTCTGGATGGCGCGTACGTGGTTGGTCACCGGCGAAGCGGGATCGGTGGCGCCGTCCGGCAGGTAGACGCTGATGGCGAGATCGGCCAGGTCGGCGACGGCCAGATTCACCGCATCGCTCAGCACCTTGGCCCCCGGCGCGATGGTCACGGACGCCGCGCCGCCGAAGGTCACCGCGCGCAGCGAACTCGGCTGTACTGCGGCGCCGGTGTCCTGCACGCCGATGCTGACCGCGCCCACGGTGAGCGGCGCCGTGCCCTTGGCGTTCGACAGCCACACCCGCAGCGCCTTACCGCCGACGCTGATGCGGGCGATGTGGCGGATGGTCTGATCGTTCGGCGCCGTCACCGGCGCATCGAACGGCCCGGTGGTGGAGCCGGCGGTGGCCCAGGTGCCCACCCACTGCGCTTCCTGGCCGCCGGCCGCGGCGCCGAAAGACAAGCCGCACAGCAGAACGGCCCCAACGACGCGGCGCGCGGCCGCCCGAATCTCGAGCAATCGAATCATGTTCCTCCCCCCGGAGATGGCATTTGACCAATCGACCCCAATGTATCAAGCCGCCTGCGCGGTCCGAACCTCGCGGATTGGTAAGTTCTGCAGCCCACGCCCGACCCCGCGATCGGATCGGCTCACCCATAACCTTAGACTTGATCTATTCCATGGACTGAGTCTAAATTCAGGCCATGAATCTGCGCCAGCAACGCAAAGCCGCCCTCCGCGAACGCATCGCCGAGGTCTGCGGCCGGCTGTTTCGCGAGCGCGGCTTCGACGACACCACCATCACCGACATCACCCGCGAGGTCGGCATCAGCCGTCAGACCTTCTTCAACCACTTCAGCGGCAAGGAAGCGGTGCTCACCCAACTCGGCCTCGACTGGCTGCGCGCGCAGGCGGCGGTGCCCCGGCTCGACGCCCGGGCGTCGCGGGCACCCGGACGCAGCATCCTGGCCGGCACGCGTCAGGCCGTGCTGGCACAGATGCGCGCCATCGAAGCCGATGCCGACTTCATGCGTCTGGTATTCACCCGTTCCGGTGTGCTGTTCCCCCAGGCCGCGGCGGCGGGCGGCCCGCGGGCGGCGGATCAGGCGCGGGTGCTGTTCGACAACCTCGCCCTGGTGATCCGCGCCGGCCAGGACGGCGGCGAGATCCGTCGCGACCTCGAGCCGCTGCAGGTTGCCGAGCTGTACGTCGCCACCATGCTGATGACGGCGCGCCTGTGGTTGGTGGATTACTGGGGCAGTGACGAATCGCTCGAGACCCGCGCCGCCCGGGCGCTGGACGTGCTGGAGGCGGGCCTGGCGCCCACGGGGAGAGATCGCCCATGACCCGACAGACCGGATTGATCGCGCTCGGCGCGCTGCTGCTGGGCTACGCCCTGCTCGGCAACTACGTGGCGCTGCCCGGCTACGTACGGTTCCTCGAGCGCGGCGGCACCTCGCCCGCCGGCAACGCGTTCGACCTGGCGGTGCTGATCGGCGCCACCAAGACCATCCTCTGGATGTACTCGTTCCAGCTCGGCGTGCTCTGCCTCGCCGTGGTCGGCGCCCGGCGCCGCGGCCTGCCAGTGCGAGGTCTGGTGATCGGGGTTCTGGTCTGGCTCGCGCTGTGGTCGTGGCCGAGCCTGCCCGCCCCCGGCGCCTGGTTCTACCTGATCTTCGGCAGCCTGCTGCTGGTCGCCATCGGCGTGACGATGCTTTGGCTGCAAAGGCCAGGCGGCGCCCCAACCGGGTTGGTGTGGCTCTATGCAGCCGTCATCTTCTTGGCCTTCGCGACCTGGGAGGTGTGTGGCCTCGGCAGCACCGGTCGCATGCTCCACCCCGAGCAGGCGCGCCAGCCCATCGCCCACAACCTGCTGGTTACCCAGAGCAGCAAGCTGATGATCGAGTTCGTGCTGGCCTGGGGATTCCTGCTGATGGCCCTGCGCGTGCCCGCTGGTTCGGCTCGCTGATCCGATCTGAGACCTCTCGGGTCGACGGCCGCTTGACCGATGCTTCCATTGATATCAGTGTCTCTGGGTTCAGCCAGCGAGGTGCTGCAATGAGAACACTGTCGATCAGGAACGTGCCACAGCCCATCTATGGAGCACCGCGGGCGATGGACATCATCCGCCGCGACCGCGACGCCCGCTGACGCCATGATTGACGACTGGGTTTGGGAAGAGGTGCGTGCGGCTGCCGGTGAGACGCCCGGCAGCATAGACTCGCGTCTGTCCGACGTTGCCCGGCAGAGGCTCGCCGAGAGTGGCATCCGCCCCGCCGTCCTGGCCGATCTGTGGCGCTCGATTGAAGACAACCGACGCCTGGGCGAACTCCTCGCCAGATAGCCTGGCGCGCCCCACCGGATCACCCCCTGATCCACCCCCCTGGCACCATGCCCGCTGGTCCGACCGCGTCTGGTCTGGCGCCGGAATCCCCCCTATTCTGCGGCGACCCATGTTCTATCTGTACCACCACCACGACCTGACGCGCCTCGCCGAGGTGCTGTCGATGCTGCGGCGGGTGCAGGCGGCGTCGCCGCTGTGGCCAGACCGGGTGCTGGTGCCGAACGCGGGGCTGGGGCGCTGGCTGAAGATGCACCTGGCCGAGCGCGACGGCGTCGCCGCCAACATCGAGGCGCTGCTGCCGGCGCCGTTCTTCTGGGACACGATCGCCGACAGCCTGCCCGGCGGGCGGCCCGACAGCTCCGCCTACCGCCGCGAGAACCTGCGCTGGCACCTGTATGCGCACCTGCCGGCGCTGGCGGCCGAGGTGCCGGCGGTGGCCGGATACCTCGGCGACCCGCCGGGGGAGCTGGCGCGCTGGCAACTCGCCGAACGCCTGGCCGATCTGTTCGACAGCTACCTCATCTACCGCCGCGAGATGCTGCTGGCCTGGGAGCGCGGCGCCGAGGAAGCGGACCCGCCCGGTAGTTGGCAGGCACCGCTGTGGCGAGCGCTCACTTCGCGGCTGGGCCCCGACCACCGGGCACGCCTGCTGGGCGAGCTGATCCGCCGCATCGAGCGCGGCGACGCCGTCGACACCGGCCGCTGGCCCGAGCGCCTGTACTGCTTCGCGCTCGGCAACCTGCCGCCCGACTACCTGCGCCTGCTCTACGCGCTGGGGCGCACGCGCGACGTGCACTTCTTCATGCACAACCCCAGCGACGGCTACTGGGGCGACATCGAAAAGCGGCCGCTGGCGCTGTCGGTGGCGCTCGACGCCGAGCCGCTGCCGGGGGAGGAAACCGTTGACGACGGTCATCCGCTGCTGGCCGGGTTCGGCTACGCCGCCCGCGACTTCCTGCGCCTGGTGTACTCCGACGAGTTCGCCGGCATGCGCGAGCTCGAGCTCGGCCCGGCGCTCGACTACGCCCCCCCCGGCGACGACACCCTGCTGCACCGCCTGCAGAGCGGCGTGATCCGCATGGACGCGACGCCCAACGACGCCGGCCTCGCCCCCGGCGACCGCTCTTTCCAGGTGCACGCCTGCCACGGCGTGCTGCGCGAGGTGCAGGTGCTGCACGACCAGCTCCTCGACCTGCTCGCCGCCGACCCGAACCTGCAGCCGCGCGACATCATCGTCATGACCCCGGACGTGGCCGCGTTCGCGCCGGCAATCGAGGCCGTCTTCGGAGCGGCCGCAGGTGCGGCCGATGGCGCCGCGGCGATCCCGTTCAACCTCTCCGACCAGCCGCGTCGCGGCACCCACCCCATCGTCCAGACCTTCCGGGCCCTCGTCGACCTGCCGCTGTGGCGGTGGACGGCCAGCGAGCTGGTGCGCCTCACCGCCGTGCCCGCGGTGATGCGCCGCTACGACCTGGACGACGCCGACGTCGACAATGTGCGCCGCTGGATCGACGCCGCCGGCATCCGCTGGGGCCTGGACGCCGACCATCGGGCCGCCGCCGGCGCCGGCCACTGGGCGCAGAACTCCTGGGCGTTCGGCCTCGACCGGCTGCTGGCCGGGGTGGCCGTTTCCGACCCCGAGGCCCTGATCGACGGCGTCTCCCCGATGGTGGAGCTGGAAGGCGGCGCCACCGCCGCGCTCGGCCAGCTGTGGCTCTTGATCGACCGCCTGAAGCGCTGGCGCGCCGAGCTGCCGCAGCCGGCCACCGCCGCCGCCTGGCGCGAGCGCCTGAACGCGCTGGCCGCCGATCTCTTCGCCGTCGACGCCCGCGACCGCGACGAGCAGGCGGCGCTGGCCACCGTCAACGAGGCCCTGGCCGTGCTCGGCACCGCCGCCCAGGCGCTGGGCGAGGTGCCGCTGTCGTGGCAGGCCGTGCGCGAGATCGTCGACGCCGAGCTGGAAGGCACCGGCGCCCGCCAGCCGTTCCTGGCCGGCGGTGTCACCTTCTGCGGCCTGGTGCCGCTGCGCACCGTGCCGTTCAAGGTGGTGTGCCTGCTCGGCATGAACGACGGCGCCTTTCCGCGCCGCGACCGCGACCGCGCTATCAATCTGATATTGCAGCGCCCGCGCCTGGGCGATCACAGCGTGCGCGACGACGACCGGCTGCTGCTCTTGCAGTGGCTGATGTCGGCCGGCGACGTCTTCTACCTGAGCTACACCGGCCAGGACACCCAGAGCGGCGAAGACCTGACGCCGTCCATCGCCGTCTCCGAGCTGCTCGACTTCGTGGCCCGCAACCAGTTCGCCGGCGTCGACCCGAAGGCGGCGCGCGCGCGCCTGGTCACCCGCCAGCCCATGCAGCCGTTCAGCCCGCGCTACTTCCGCGGCGGTGAAGCCCCCCGGGTGTTCACCTTCCGCGCCGCCTGGCAGCCGGGGGCGCTGGCCATGTTCCGCGAGCGCGGCGACGCCGTGCCCATGCTCGACGGCAGCCACCGGCCCGGCGAGCCGCTGGCCCAGATCGGCCTCGACGAGCTGAAGCGCTTCTTCGATCACCCGGCCCGCTACTTCCTGCGCGACGTGCTGCAGATCGATCTGGAGGTGGCCAGCGCCACCCAGGCCGACGACGAGCCCCTGGCCCTGGCGCGGCTCGACGAGTACGCCCTGCGCCGGCGCCTGTTTGCGTCGGCCCGGGCCGGCGGCCCGCTGCCGGACGCGGTGCCGGAACGCATCCGCGCCCAGGGCCTGCTGCCGCCGCCGCCGCTGGACGCCGAGCCCTACGCCAAGGCGGCGGGCGAGCTGAACCGCCTGCTGGACGTCTGGCAGCGGCTGCGCGCCGACCTGGCCGTCGACGCCGTGCCCGTAGACGTGGCCCTGCCCTGCGGCCTGCGGCTGGTGGGCCGGCTCGGTGACGTGCGGGCCGACGGCGCGCCGCTGGGGGCGCCGTTCGACGAGGCCGGGCGCGGCCTGCGCCGCGTGGAGGCGCGCCGCTTCGGCGCCCGGCCCCTGTTCGGCCACTGGATCGACCTCCTGGCCCTGGCCGCCGGCGGCGAGGCCAGCCTGGTGTGCGCCGGCTTCGACGGCGACGGCGCCCTCGACCTGCGCGCGGCCCGGGTCACGCCGGCCGAGGCCGTGGGCCACCTGAACACCCTGGCCGAGGCCTACCTGGAAGGCCAGCAGCGGCCGCTGTGCTTCCTGCCCGACCTGGCCGAGAGCTACCTGGAAGCGGTCGAAGGCGAGCGGCCGCGGCCGCCGGCCGAGGCGCTGGCGCGGCTGAACGACAAGCTCACCGACGGCTTCCACCCCCACTGGGCCGCGGGCGACGTCTGGTTTCAGCGGGTGCTGGCCGGCGGCGACGCGCCGCTGGGCGCCGACCCCGACGCCAGCGAGTTCTGCGCGCTGGCCACCACCCTGCTGCGGCCCATGACCCTGGCGGTGGCCGCCATCGACGGCGAGGCGTGGCTGGCCGGCGCCGACGGGGAGGGCGGCCCGTGACCCGGCCCGCCTTCGAGCTCACCGCCTTTCCCCTCGACGGCATCCGCCTGATCGAGGCCAGCGCCGGCACCGGCAAAACCTTCAGCCTGGCCGGCCTGTTCCTGCGCCTGCTGGTGGAGCAGCGCGTCGACGTGGCCGAGATTCTGGTGATGACGTTTACCCGGGCGGCCACCCAGGAGCTGCGCGAGCGCATCCGCGCCCGCCTCGAGCGCGCCGGCCGCATCGCCGCCGACCCGGCCGAGGCGCGGCCCGGCAACGTCGAAGACGACCTCTGCGTCACCCTCATCGACCGGGCGGTGGCGAAGGGGGAGGCGCGCACGGCCATCGCCCGGCGCCTGCGCGCGGCCGCCGCCCGCATGGACGACGCCGCCATCAGCACCATCCACGGCTTCGCCCAGGCCGCCGCCCGGGAGAACGCCTTCGACTCCGGCCTGCCCTTCGACCGTGGCACCCAGGTGGACGACCGCGCGGTGCAGCGCGAGAGCGTGGCCGACTACTGGCGCAGCCAGGTGCTCGGCCGTCCGCCGGGTCAGGCCCAGGCCTTCGTCGCGCGCTGGCCGACGCCCAAGCGCCTGGAAGCCGACCTGGCGCCCGCGCTCACCCGGCCCCACGTAGCGCTGTGGTCGCCGCCCGCGGACGACCTCGCCACCCTCAGCGACCGGGCCCACGCGCTGTGGGCGGAAGAGCACGACGCGCTGCGCCACCTGCTTACCGACGCCGCCGATAACGGCCGGTTGCTCAAGAGCGGCGATCTTCACAAGGCGCTGGACACCGCCGGCGGCGTCGACGCGCTGCTGGCGGCGCTGGACGCGGCGCTGGCCGGCACCGCCGCCGGCATCCCCCTGCTGCCGGCCTGGCTGGCCGAGCTCGGCACCGACGCCGGCGTGGCCAAGCACGTGCAGAAGAAAGCCCTGGCCGCCGTGCGCCCCCAGGATCTGGCACTGGTGCTGGCCCTGGCCGCCCTGGCGCCGGTGGCGCAGCTCGAGGCGATCCGCCACGCCCTGCACGCCGTGCGCCAGAGCATCCGCGCCCGCAAGCGCGACGGCCGCCAGTTCAGCTTCGCCGACATGATCGAGGCCCTGCACGAGGCCGTGCTCGACTCCCAGCGCGGCCTGGCCCTGGCCGACGCCCTGCACCGCACCTGGCCCTACGCCCTGGTGGACGAGTTCCAGGACACCGACCCGCTGCAGTACGACATCCTGCGCGCGGTGTATCACGGCCGCGAGCGCGGCGCGCTGCTCCTGATCGGCGACCCCAAGCAGGCCATCTATGGCTTTCGCGGCGGTGACGTCTACGCCTATCTGCAGGCGGCCCGCGACGCCGCCGGCGGTTACGACCTCGACACCAACTACCGCTCCACCCAGCCCGTGCTCGACGGCATCGCCGCCCTGTTCCTCGGCCCGGCCCAGGGCACCGAGCCGGGCCCGTTCCTGGTGCCCGGCATCGACTTCCACGAGGTGACAAGCGGTCGCACCGACGGCGACGTGATCATCGAGCACGGCGGCGCGCCGCTGCCGGCGGTGACCGCCTGGGCCGTGGGCGGCGACGGCCTGAAGACGGGGCAGGGCAAGCGGCTGCTGCGCGAGGCCACGGTGAGCGAGATCTGCGCCCTGCTCGACCCCGCCAACGGCGCCCGGGTGCGCCGGGCCGACGGCGGCGACGGCCCGGTGCAGCCCAACCACATCGCCGTGCTGGTCAACACCAACGCCGAGGCCGCCGAGGTGCAGCGGGCGCTGGCCCGGCGCGGCGTCGCCGCCGTGTGCCTGCAGCGCGCCACCGTGTTCCAGAGCGCCGAGGCGCGTGACCTTCTGTACCTGCTGCGCGCGGCCGACAGCGCCGCCCGGCCCGAGACCATGCGCGCCGCGCTCGGCACTCAGCTCATCGGCTGGCGGCTGGCCGAGCTGCTGGCGCTCGACGCCGACGAGGCGCGCTGGCATGCCGAGGCCGCCCGCTTCCAGAACGCCCACGAGACCTGGCGCACGCGCGGCGTGCTGGCCATGCTGGAGCCGTTCCTGCAGACGGCGGCCGAGCGCATCCTGGCGCTGGGCGACGGCGAGCGGCGCATGACCAACTACCTGCAGCTCGCCGAGCTGCTGGCCGAGGCGGAGGCCGAGACCTTCGGCTTCGCCGGCCTGATGCGCTGGCTCGCCGAGCAGATCGAGGCCGAGGACGAAGCCGCCGGCGCCGAGAACCGCCAGCTCCGCCTGGAATCCGACGACGCCCTGGTGCGCATCGCCACCATCCACGCCGTGAAGGGCCTGCAGTACCCCATCGTGTTCGTGCCGTTCACGCCGTCCATGGGCCCGTCGCGGGCGCCGTCGGCGCCGTGGATCTTTCACGACGCCGACGGCCGCGCCTGGCTCGACCCCGGCGTCGCCGCCGGCGGCCACCAGGCCGAGGCCAGCCGCGAGGCCCGGGCGGAGTCGCTGCGGCTCTTGTACGTGGCGCTCACCCGCGCCGAGCAGGCCGTGTATCTCGGCTGGGGCGTGATCAACGGCGCCGCGAACTCGCCGCTCGCCTGGCTGCTGCACGCGGGCGACAGCGCCGACGTCGACCGGGTGTTCGCCGGCAATGCCAAGGCGCCCGCCTGGCTGAACGAAGCGACCATATTCGCGCGGCTGCAGGAGTGGGCCGACCGGGCCCGCGGCGCCGTGGCCGTGAAGGCGCCGCCCCGGCCGCTCGCCGACGACTTCCGCGCCGCCGCCGCAGCGGCCCCCGACGGCCACGCCCGCACCGACCTGCCGGCGCCGCGCAGCGAGTGGTCGGTGTTCAGCTTCTCGCGGCTGGTGGCGGGCGGGCGCGCCCGGGTGCCCGGCGCCGCCGCCGACGACGAGAGCGCCGACCCGCTGCCCGAGCTGCGCCCCGCCACCGGCGCCATCGCCCTGCAGGGGCCCGCTTTCGGCACCGCCGTGCACGGGCTGCTGGAAGCCGTCGACCCGGCCGCCTGGCCGGCCCCCGACGCCGCCGTCGAGGACGCCCATCGCTCACTCGCCGCCTGGCACCTGCAGCACGCCGGCCTGCCGCTCGGCAGCGGCGCCGACCGCGCGGTCCTGCTCGACAACGTCTGCCGGCTGGTGGCGCGCACGCTGCACACGCCGCTGCCACACATCGGCCCCCTGGCCCGGGTGCCCGCCGCGCGGCGGCTGGTGGAGATGGAGTTCTTCCTCGCCCTCGGCGGCGAGCGGGTGGGCCGTATCCTCGGGCTGCTGAACGACCACGGCTACGCCGTCACCCTGCCGCCGGAGCGCGCCGCGCGGGCGCTGCACGGCCTGATGCAGGGCTTCATCGACCTCACCGTCGAGGCCGACGGTCGCTACTGGGTGGTGGACTACAAGACCAACCGCCTCGGCGAGCGGGCCGCCGACTACGGCCGCGACGCCCTGGCCCACGCCGTGCGCCACGGCAGCTACGACCTGCAGTACCTGATCTACCTGGTGGCCCTGCACCGCCACCTCGGCCGGGCGCTGCCCGACTACGACCCGGCACGCCATCTGGGTGGCGCCCAGTACCTGTTCCTGCGCGGCCTCGACGGCACCAGCGCCGACACCGGCGTGTTCGTCGACACCCCGGACCCCGACTTCATCGTCGCGTTGGACGACCTGTTTCTCGGTCGGAGCGCGGCCGCATGAGCGCCCTGATCGACACCCTGCGCCGGGCCGTGGCCGACGCCCGCGCCCAGCCGCTGGAGCTGGCGCTGGCCGACTGGGGTGCCCGCCACGGCGCCGACGACGCGGTGGCGCTGGCGTTTGCGCTGGCCGCCCGCGCCGTCGCCGAGGGCCATAGCTGCCTGGTGCTGGCGGACGACGGCCCCACGCTGCCCGGCGCCGACGCCCCCTGGTGCACGGCCGACGCGTTCCTCGCCGCCCTCGACGACAGCCCCCTGGTGGGCGGCCCCGGCGAGGCCGCGCCCCTCATCCTCGACCACGGCCGGCTGTACCTGCAGCGCTATTGGGCCTACGAGACCTGCCTCGCCGCGCGCCTCAAAGCGCTGATCGCGGCGCCGCCCGGCGCGGTCGACACTGCCCGGCTCGGCCCCGACGGCGGCCTGTTCGACTACGGCTGGGTGCAGCCGGGCGAGACCAACTGGCAGGCGGTGGCCGCCGCCGTGGCGCTGCGCCACCGCTTCTGCGTGATCTCCGGCGGCCCCGGCACCGGCAAGACCTACACGGTGCTGCGCCTGATCCGCCTGCTGCTGGCCGCCGCCGAGGCCGCCGGCGAGCCGCCGCCGGTGATCCGCCTCGCCGCCCCCACCGGCAAGGCCGCGGCGCGGATGATGGAATCGATTCGCGCTGGGCTCGCCGCGCTGCCCGATGGCGACGCGCTGCGCGCGCACCTGCCGGAGAAGGCGTCGACCCTGCATCGGCTGCTGGGCCTCGGCTTCGGCTCGGTGCTGCCGCGCCACGACCGCGACAACCCGCTGGCCGCCGACGTGGTGATCGTCGACGAGGCCTCCATGGTCGACCTGCCGCTGATGGCCAAGCTCGCCGACGCCGTGCCCGACGACGGCCGCCTGGTGCTGCTCGGCGACCGCTACCAGCTCGCCTCGGTGGAGTCGGGCTCGGTGCTGGCCGAGCTCTGCACCGCCGCCGGCGTCAACGCCTTCAGCGACGCGCAGCGCCAGGCCCTGGCGCCGCTGGTGCCCGCCGCCGGCGCCGAACCCGCGCCGTCGCCGCTGGCCGACCACGTGGTCACCCTGCAGACCAGCCACCGCTTCCGCCCCGAGAGCGCCATCGGCCGCCTGGCCGCCGCCGTGAACGCCGGCGACGCCGACGCCGCCATCGCGGTCGGCCGCGAAGGTGACAGCGCGGTCGAGCTGCACCTCGATGGCACCCCCGATCTCGACGCCCTGGCCGCCACGCTCGCCGATGCTTACGAGCCCATCTTCGACGCCGAAACGCCGGAGGCAGCCCTGGCCGCGCTCGACACCGTGCGCCTGCTCACCGCCACCCGCGTCGGCCCCAGCGGTGCCCTGGCCATGAACCAGCGCATCTTCGAGCACCTGGCCCGCCGCCGCGGCCTCGACGCGCTGCAGCGCTGGTACCACGGCCGCCCGGTGATTGTTCTACACAACGACTACCGGGTGGGCTTGTTCAACGGCGATACCGGGGTATGTTTTGCGGGTGACGACGGCCATCTGCGGGTGTGGTTCCGCACCGAGACCGGGCTGCAGTCGCTGCTGCCCTCGGCCGTGCCCGCCCACGAGACGGCCTATGCCATGACGGTGCACAAGAGCCAGGGCTCGGAGTTCGAGCGGGTGTGGCTGCTGCTGCCGGAGGGGGAGAGTGCGGTGTTGTCGAGGGAGTTGGTTTACACGGGGGTGACGAGGGGGAGGGGGCGAACGAGCATTTGGGGGCAGGATGGCGTGTTTCGTTTTTCAGTGGAAAGGGTGATCGGGAGGACTTCGGCGTTGCGAGTTCGCCTGACTAGTGCGTAGTGTTCGTCGTGATCTTTACTGTCATGGAAGCCGCAGTCCGGATTGCTCAATGCCGTGCATGCGCATTCGGCGCGCAACCTCAATGGCGGTTCCGGTTTGGCCGACTCAGCCCAGCGGGCACCGCATGGGCGTAGAGCGAACGGGAGCGTATGGACGCGACGCGGTGAAGCCGAGCTTCAGGACATCGACGTACGCTGTCTTGGATAATCTGCTGGTGCCAAGAAGCGGATGGTCGCCGAGGCCAGGATTGACCTCTACTTTGGGCGGCATCCGGCCGAAGTGTGCCGTCCGCCGCGACGCAACTTAGTATCTGCTTTGCGGCGCCTCAATCCAACTTAACCCGCCACAGACCGAAGTCTCGAAACAAGCTCATCAATTCCAACGACGGAGACATCGTCGGTTCCGATTCCAACCGGTGCCCTCCGATTTGTGACAAGAATGACGTGGTCCACTTCAGGATGTCGAGATAGGCGTGTTAAGGAGCTAATCGCCCTCTTCATCACGCCAATCGGCAAAGAGCCAGCCCAGCTTTTGGCTTCCACCGCTATCCTCTTATCATTCAGAGTAACGATGAAGTCAGGTACATAACGCATATCGCCTTGGATGAAATTGGCTTCCGTTTCAAATTCCAATCCAGACTGCTGGAGAACCTTCGCCACCTCAGCTTCAAACTGCGAGGCCGCTAGGAGAGCCGAGTGGCGGGACTCCAGTGCGGGTAGATCTCGACTGCGGCGAAAGGTCGTGATCGCGGCCAGGATAGCGAGGCTCCCTACAAGAACCCCAAGCACGCTAGACAGCAATTCCGGCCCCATCCGCACAGCGTTAGAGTCTCTGAACACTGTGATCAGTACAGAAGTAACAGCGCCCAAGGCGGAAGCTGACAGTGCCAATGCCGTGACAGTTTTGAAGCGATCTTTGGTATTGATCGAGATCTCTCGAAACTCCTCAAAGGTCGTTGATAGGGGCTGCTTCTCAAGTTCATCGATGCAGTGTTGCAGCCTCGACTCTACGTCGACGCGCTGCTCAGGTAGGAGTAGATCGCTGTCGAATACGTCAGTGAAAAGAGTGTTGAGAATCTGCTCTTCCGAATAGAGATCGCCCGTCGGAACCCGAAATTCCCTCGCCTTCCCTTCGATCACTCGGGAAATGTCTTTCGTTGAGGGCGCGTACTTCTCCAACACCATACGGCGGAGAATTGAGCGTCGAATCGCATCATTGGCATTCCTCGCGCGCTCCCTTCTTGCGCCAATTGTCTGTCGATAGGTAAAGAGGAATAGCGTCGTGGAGACGAATATCCCGATTCCAGTCTGTATGTAGCCGTCCACAAGCCAGCCTTGTCGATTAGTGTTCTAGTCTTGCCAGCGCTCAGGCAGCCCTCGATTGGCCTGGGCCAGCCTCATTGCTAGACGATCACCTTCTGCTAGACCGGTTGCACCCTGATTCTCCTCATGAACAAGGGCATCGATTTAGGCTCTATGGAAAGGCCCCCAACGTATTTGTATATGCGTACTAGACTTCCGTTCCTCTTTTTCTTCAGGGGGCTGCGCCGTTCGAAATTGCCTCTAAAGCGGCTGAGTAAACGCTCTGGGGACCATGACATATCACTTCGCGGCGGTCCCCTTGGCGTTGTGTCTGGTAAAAGACTACGCCTGAGAGCAGATGGTCTACCGTCGAGAGCATTCCCCTAGCGTCCTGACGGAGGAGAATTTGCCACAGGCCGCCACCGCTCATGCCGCCAAAGCTCAATGGGGCGACGGACTCTCCGCCATAGGTGGCGGGCATGGCAATATAGTCGAACCTCCCTCGAACTGTTGGGCCTCGCTCCGGGCCTCCAAAGCCGCCAAGCATGGCAAAGCGTTTTATCGTCTGGAATCCGCTTCTTCCGGGCTCGTCCACCGTGCGCTCTCCGACAAACCCAACGTTGGCCCATATGCCACTGCGGCGGTCGGGCGGAGTTCTCAACATTGAGTCTTGGCGGCTCTCAAGATCGTAGAATGACTTCATCCCGGCGAGTGTGGACCCGATCTGGCTGCTTAGAAGCACTGCCGCGAGATCGGGACCCTCAATATCGATCGCTCCTCGTCCAATCTTTAGGCGATACACCCCCGCGACGTCGAGTGTGTAATCATGCTCCCGGCGAGAAAGGATCAAACCGAAACGGCCGATCCTTGGCAAGCGTTCCACAACATGGTGGGCTGACAGGATCGCTCGAATCGCCCCAATTCGCACCAAAGTACCCGATCCCAAGAGAACTGCGTCTCGGCCGGCTGACGTTTCGCGGAGCTTCACAAATCCGACGGTAAAGTCGGATATGGATCGCGTGATATCGGCCAGAAGTTCACGCGGAAGGTGCGCTATCGGCACCTCTTGGTGTGAGTCATTCGGTGGCGCCATAGAGTTGTGCTCAGCGAGCCCCCCGTCGCTGATCGCGCAGTGCTAAAACGTTTCTTAAGCTCCTCGACACTAGATGAGCTGTTGGTGTTCGGACGTCGATAGACTTTCCAAAGCGCTGAGCCATGCCGGCGCGGACCCAACTCAGCATGAACTTTCCCAGCCGTCTATCGGGTGGCAGGGGGTTATCGTCCCCCAGAAGATCAACTGTTTCCGGGGGATCGCGATCTCGAGAACGATACATCGACTTAATGTCGTCCCGTTTTCTGGTGAATTTATGTAGTAGCTGGTTGTGGTGCTCCCGCGCAATTTCTGTCAGCCAGTCGACGATGTCCTGCGGAGTCACTCCGAGAAGTTCTGCGAGATGAGCGGGCTCGATAAAATACTGCTCGATGTCTGCGCCTTCCGTTACAAATGGAATAGCTCCTGCCGCTTCCACCTTCACCGCTGTCCAATTCACTTCCTCGTCGGTCATGAAGTCCCTGTCCCGGTGTATGACTACTCTAGTTTCCGGCGCGATCTCCTTGATGAACTCGGCAAGTAGGAGAGCCGACTGGAAATTGGACGCGGACTTATAGCTGTAGACAACGACATCGCTCATGTCGAATCCCGATGCACCCATTAGCGCCACGATTAGATCCAGGGAGGCATCCTCGGAGAGCAATGCCCAGCGGGCAGTACCCTCTCTAAGCCGCTCAAAGGTATCCAAGGCACCGATGTCCATGAGCAACGGAATTCTTCCAATGTTTTCGCCCTGCTGATGCACAGCGCCATCGCGCAGCCAGACGATATTGCTCTCGTCGTAAAGCGCATCTACGAGATGACGGCTATGCGTTGTAGCAATAATCGTTGTGTCGGATTCTGTGGCAATAGTCAGCATTGCCTTCGCGAGAAGTCCTTGGTTGTCAGGATGAAGGTGCGAATCGGGCTCGTCCAGCAGAAGGAGAAAGGGCCTAAAGAGAACAACATAGGAGAAGATCTGTAGTGCCTGCTGGACGCCTGTACCCACAAGTTCCAAAGGCGTTCTTCTACCGTGAGGTCCCTCGAGAGAGACTCTAACGTCGATGTATAGATCGGACGCGGGATCGAATGAGACTGCAATAAAGATGTTGGGGAACAGCGACTTCGTTGCGCTGATCAATTCCTCCATCAGGTTCCGTTGCCTGATTAGGAGCAGGACGTTGCGAAGGTAGAGGTTGGCATCACCACTAGCCACGCCTCGCCGAATAATCCATTCGGTTCTACACTCCTCAACCTGGGGAATTCCGGACAGGCCTGGTACGTACACCGAAAACGGGCGACGCGAATCTGAGATGACCTGCCTCAACGCGATGGATCCTGTGACTTCGCAACCCACGTTTCCTTCATTCCTACCACGATATATCTTGACTGAGGAGGTGAGTTCATCGTCTCCGTCTTCGGCGTACACGCGGAGGTAGCCAAAGTTGGATTGATTGCGATAGGGGGCGCCATTTCGGAGTTGAACGAACTCACGAGTCGGACAAAACAGGAGACTCTCCTGTGTGAAGGTTCGCGTGTCGGCTACCCGGGCAGCTACGGCTGCCACGACGGAGAAGTGGATCCCCTCCAGGAAGCTACTTTTGCCCGAGTTGTTCCCCCCTACCAAGATATTGATAGGCGAAAGGTCGACCGTCGCCTCTCTGATTTTTTTGAATCGCTCAAGTCCGATTCTGGTGACGTTCACTGGCAGTGGACCCAAAGTCGCTATGCGTAGCATAACGCACGGGCAACGTCGGTTGACAAGAACTGTGGCTAGCGTGGGTGCGACGACTGGCCATGCCGGCATCATCTATGTCCGCTCATTGGCAAGGCCTGCCGGCAAAGACTGAGTGATCGAACGAAACAAGCCGCACAGCTAGCCCACGCGATTCCGAACGTACAGTAAAGGGATCGAAGACAAGTCCGAATATCGGTCTACCCATATCCACGTCGTGGGCGCCGCGATAGTCCATGGCGATAAATGTCTTGTTGCACAGAGGAGCTCTGCAATGGCCCTACCTGGCAAGTGGGAATTCCCTGGCGGCAAGGTTGAGGCATCCGAGACTCCGGAAGAAGCGCTAGCGCGGGAGATCCACGAAGAACTGGGGATTCGGATCCAGGTCGGAGCGCTACTCGGTAGAGGCTCAAGTACCAGTGGCTCCCGTACCGTCGTTCTCGACGTGTACGCCGCCAATCGGGTTGATGGTCAACCCTCGCCGCGAGAGCATGCTGCACTGCGTGGGCGCTGGCCGACGAGCTGCCGGGTTTCAATTGGGCAGAAGCCGACATACCTGTCATTCCCGCAGTGCAGCGGTTGCTAGTCAAAAACTGCTCCAACTAGGCCGCCCAGATTCTCCAGAGGTTCTCGGGAAGAGGTTGCTCTAGCTCGAACCAGACCCTAATCGGTTTCTCACCCCGGTGCCTTTGGTATCGCAGCAGACCGCAATAGACAAAGTCCTCACCCTTTTCATATCGACAGAACAGATGAATGATCTGCCCATTCGACTCTTGCTCGAGAATGCTCTTGGCCTTCTTGTCTGAAGGCTTCGTCCCAGCCTGTGACTCCCACTGGAAGCTCCTTGGCGAGACGAATTTATCCGCATAGCGTTGTTCAATCGGCGTACTGTCCGGCTTGCGAAGTGTCACGAACAGGATCGTGTGTCCTTGCCCAGAGATCTCTAGGTCGCGGTGCCCAACTTGCCACGATCGGTTGTTCTCTGCCCCAAACAGGCGGGTGACGGCGGCACGGTCATAACGCCCCCACAGGGTTGGCTCCGCCGCTGCTTCCACAACGCGTAGTGCGTGCGCCACCGGCTTCAACCGCAATCCAGCGGGTACGTGTTCGTCGGCATAGTCGGGGTTCGTGCTGTGAAGAACCCAACCAGACTCTTTGAGCAGGGGGACTTTGAGTGCGGCGACCTGAAGGTCTGGACCCTTGAAGCCCGACAGTAGGCAAATCTTGCCCGACACCGCTTCAACGGATGCCGCATCCAGCCATTCACACAGCACGAGATCTGAGTCATCAATCGGAAAGGATTGAGGGTGCGCTGGATCATGGCCGGCCATTGAGTCGCCCGTCGCCCGAATGATGAAATGCTTCGTGGGATCCACAGCATGCGATATTGCGACTGGCACGTGTCCGGTCACGCCGGGACCAGACGGAGGGCTAAGGTTCAGTGCGCCGCAAGCAACTCGATAGTCATCGAAGTAAGGAAGTTTCGGAAACGGACTGATCGATGCGGAGTCGCCTTGACTCTCCGCCGCTTCTCGCTCAAGCGACCAGCGCCCGTTGTGTTGCGACAGCTGAACGAAGTGATTTGTCCCTGGAAGTCCGGCGTTCGGTCCGAACAACCCGCGCATTAGCGACGCCAAAGCGTTGGCCCCGCCTGGCTCGCGCTGGGCCACATTGATCGCGATCTTCTGAACTCTAAGTAGGTACTCCTCACCTGCGACATTCACCCAGATTTCGGAACCTGGCTCCGGCATTGTGGGCAGGCGGTTGCGATCGAATCTTAGGATGGGATTTCCATTGGAGTGAGAGACTTTAAGCCGCATAGGCACAAGAAGATCGACAGCCCTCCCTCTCAAGCGATCCCTGTACTCGGCAAGCCGGAAATCGACCAGCTCCGCAGTCATGTCTTCGAACGCGACTAAGTCATCCGGCAAGACTTCCAGCACCAGTCGAAACTCATCGTTCTTGAATGAGAACCATCTTTCCGTGGTTCCAGTTCCTTCCACCCAGGCGCGGATGGGCTGCGTACGCCAGACGTGCGTGAGTTGCCGCTCAGGGTCGCCTGAGTCCCTCGCTTCCCTAAGCTCCTGCGCGAGCAAGGGGTCGTCCTGCATGATCCTTTTCGCTCGCTCGACCAACTGCGGAAGCGTGACGGGTTCGGTCAATCCGTCGCCACCGAGCATCGCTCGCAGAGTGATCATCTTGTAGCAACGGCTCATGCTCGTTGCGAACAGATCCAAAAACCAATTTCGGTAACGAGAAAGAACCCTTGCCTCGTCTTCGGGAAGATCTCCCATCTGATTTACAAATCCGAACCAGTCGCCGTAGTTGTCCCTTATTGGCTTGCGCACGCTTACGCCGGTTGCATAGACCTCCGCAGGCGTCGGTCTTCGAGCATGAGTGTCTCTAAGTGACCGGTACTGGTAGATCAACATGTCATCTCGACTCAGCCGAGAGACCTGCTCCAGCATTTCGATTGCTTGAGTCTCGATGTCAACGGAGCAACCCTCTGGAAGCTCTAGGGCACCGTCTCTTAGCAGCTGAAGGGCGGCGCCTGGAGGTACATCCTGACCCACCAACGTCAGCAACGCCTGCGGCTTCACGAGGAAGCTGCGGTGATTCCCGATGAAGTCCACGACAGTCAGGTGAGGCTTCACTGAATCTTTAGATTGGCGCAATCCCCGACCGAGTTGCTGCAAAAAGATGACCGGCGATTCGGTCGGCCGCAACATGAGGACTACGTTGATATCGGGGACATCCAACCCCTCGTTGAAGATGTCGACGGCGCACAGGATCTCCAGATCACCTTGACGCAGCTGCTCTAGGCATTCCGCTCTCGGGGCTGACGTTGGACCACTGTGTACAGCCGAAGCCCGCACGCCTTGGCTTTGGAAGTAGTGCGCCATGTAGTCCGCATGAGCCGTCGAGCAGCAAAACGCGAGTGTGCGCCGTGTCCCTGGGGGCGCGTGCCGGCGATATTCTCTTAAGGACTGTTCGGCTCGCTCTTCAGTGCTCGCTTGCGCCGTCAGCTCCTCGATCGGCCAGCGACCCTTCCAGGGGATATGTTCGAAATCTATAGAGTCTCGGACCCCGTAGTAACGAAACGGCACGAGCAAGCCGGCCTCAATGCCACGAACCAAACCGGCCCGATACGCCAGGTTGTCGTGGCATAGATCCAAAATGGACTTGCCGTCCATACGGTCTGGGGTGGCCGTCAGCCCGAGGAGGAACTTCGGAGTGAAGTGACCTGCAACCTTGCGATACGTTCGGGCAGCCGCATGGTGGATCTCATCGATCACGAGATAGTCGAAGTGGTCGGGATCGAAGCGCGTCAAATGCTGCTGACGGTAAAGCGTCTGAATCGAGGCAAAGATGACATCAGCATCCGGATCATGGCTGTCGCCGACCATCATGCCCAAGACCCTATCCGGGAAGATCCGTTCCCAGGCATCCTTGGCCTGAGCCAGTATCTCCTCCCGATGAGCGATGAACAGCGCCCGTTTGCCGCCAAGCTGGCGAAAGTCTAATGCGCTCAGGTATGTTTTCCCGAGACCCGTGGCCATGACCACCAGTCCGGCTCGCGCACCGTCCTGCCGCAGATTGTGTAGTGCAGCCATCGCCTCCTTCTGAATGGGATGAGGCAGCAGCGGTTGCAGACGAGGGTCGGGCGTGGGCGGTATGGGTGCCCGCTCGCTGTACTGATCGACCAAGTCCTTGGTTAGTGGCTGGACGTCCGGGGAACCCAAAAGGCGTTCGAATCGTTGGCGTATCGCTCTGAACTCTTCGCTCTGGGTCGCGGAAACGGTACGAAGATTCCACTCAATGCCGTCAGTCAGTGCGCCATGGCTGAGGTTTGAGCTTCCGACAAACGCGATCCCATGGTCCCCCTGAACGAATATGTAGGCCTTGGCGTGGAAGCTCCTTCTGCCTCCTCCCAAGAAGAACGACGGTACAAAGCGCCCCGGAAACTCACTCTCTAAGGCTAGGAGCATGCGCAGCGCGTCCGGACTCGTGGCGTTCATGTAGTCGCCGGTCAGCAATCTGACGTGCGTGCCTCGTTCCAGTGCCTGGCGCAGGTCCTCACGGATCAGCCTTAGGCCACCAGGCTGCACGAAGGCCACCACCATATCGATCGCTTGCGCAGCATGTATTGCGCTAGCCAGGGCTGTTGCGAATGACGACTCCTCGCCTGGCACGAATGCCGGCAGATCCGCGAACGGATCGACGCGATAGTCAGTCGTTACGTCCCTGATGTCGCGGTCGATCTGAAGTGGCGGCATCGATGAGTAGCGCTGCTTTCCGGGAATCACCCCCCGAACACCGCCACGAGGATCAGGAACGTCACCCGTGTATCTCGGAATGACGTGCACATGAAGGTGCATGACAGTCTGACCTGCCGCAGGCAGAGCGTTGAAGCCCACGTTGTAGCCCGCGGGACCAAACTCGCGATCAAGCTGCAGCTTAACCGCTTCCACGGCGGTCCAGATCTCCGCGCGCTCCGCCTCTAGGGCATCAAAGTAGGTTTGACGGTGTGCTCGCGTGATTACTAGCGTATGCCCTGGAGACACCGGAAACCGGTCTCGGAGAGCAAGCACGTTGGACGACTCCCAGACGACGTCCGCAGGACCAACTTGGCAAAACGGGCAATCGGTTGTTGTCACGCCTTCCCTCGGCCGAGCAACCGGTCCTCAACCGGCCAGTGATCCTGCTATTGGAAAAGTGCCTTTGCGACCGAAGCCGGTACAAGCCTCTTCTTCCCACGTCGGCTATGCTGCCACGAACATGGGCCGAAGGGGACCAACCAACGCCCCGATAGCCCATCGGTGGAATGGAAAATTGGTGCATCAGCGCACTAGACTATTCCCTCGCACCCCTAAGATCGGAGACAGACCAAAAGTGATCTGACGACCATGGCGAAGAGCAATGACGGCGGAGCAGACAGCATGACCATCGCGGCCCCCAACTAACAGAGTCATTGGAATGGGGATCAAGCTGGTCGTTGCCGTAACTGATGGTTCCTGGTTCGAGCAATTGCGCGCTCGCTCGGAACTGAACGAGGTCAATTTCTGGGCGCCATCCGCAGTCAATTTTCGCGCCTTGTCGCCCGGCGAACTGTTCTTGTTCAAGCTGCACGCACCGAGGAACTTCATAGTTGGAGGCGGCATATTCGCGTATTCGACGGCGCTACCGTGCTCGCTGGCCTGGGATGCATTCGGTGCGGCTAACGGCGTATCCAATCTGATCGAGATGCGCGAAAGAATTGGTCGATACCGGCGCGAACCATTGGATCACCGATACGATTTCGAGATCGGCTGCCGGATTCTCACCCAGCCGTTCTTCTTCGAAGAACTGTACTGGATTCCCGTACCGAAGAGCTGGTCCTCCAACATTGTCTCCTTCAAGACGTATGACACTAACGACCAGGAAGCCTTTGAGCTTTGGGGGGCGGTAATGCAGCGCTGTAGGTTGCAGAGCGTTAAAGACGCGCCGCAACCAAGATACGGCAGCCCGCAGACTGTTCAGCCAAGGCTCGGCCAAGGGGCGTTTCGGGTATTAGTAACCGATGCCTACAGACGCCGATGCGCGATCAGTGGCGAGAAGACGCTGCCCGCACTCGAAGCAGCCCACATTCGGCCGTATGCCGAAGGAGGAGAACATAGCCTGAACAATGGGCTGTTGTTGCGCCGCGACATACACAGTCTGTTCGACGCTGGGTATGTGACCGTTACCCCTGATTTGCGCTTTGAGGTCAGTCGGAGGATTCGAGACGAGTTCGAGAACGGCAGGGAATACTATAAGTTGCACGGGCAGGGCATTAGCACACCGGAAGCGGCGACCGGCAGACCCGACGCCAGCGCTCTGGCGTGGCATAACGACAATCGGTTCAAGGGTTAGGGGGATCCATGCCGGAAGCTCTAGACATCGCGGAACTCCAGCAAGCCCTAAGACGTTTTGCTGCCGAACGCGACTGGGACCAGTTCCACTCCCCCAAGAATCTGGCCATGGCCTTGTCAGTGGAGGCTTCTGAGCTCGTTGAGATCTTTCAGTGGCTCACCGAGGCCCAGTCCGCCGACCTTGATGCTGACACCCGAGCGGCTGTAGCCGAGGAGATAGCCGATGTGCAGATCTACCTAGCACGCCTCGCGGATCGGCTGAGCATAGACATTCCCAAAGCGGTGGACGACAAGCTCGCGCTGAACGCCCGCAAGTACCCCGCCGACAAGGTCCGCGGCAGTGCCGCGAAGAGTCAAGGTCCGGAGGGTCGCTGACGCCGTGATCGTCTACGAAGCGACGCGCGGCGAGTTTTCCGAGGACGTCTTCTCCAACGCCATAGAGGCGAGAATTCTCGCGTCGTTCCGACAGCGGCTGGGCCACTCCACCAGCCGTGCGGAGATCGAGGCGTGGCGGAATTCCATGGGCTACATGAACAATGCCTTGCTCGGCGCTGGCATTCCGGCCGACGCTGGGGTTGCTATCGAGTACCGCATCCCGCAGACGGCGAAGCGGGTGGACTTCATCCTTACCGGGCTGGATGCGGCCGGGCGTCATGCGGCCGTCATCGTCGAGCTGAAGCAGTGGAGCCAGGCCGCGTCGACCGGAAAGGACGGCGTCGTCGAGACCTTCGTCGGCGGCGCGCGGCGGGAGGTTGAGCACCCCTCCTACCAGGCTTGGAGCTATGCCTGCTACCTGCGGGACTACAACGAGGCAGCAGATGAAGGCCGGATCCAGCTACGCCCGTGTGCCTATCTGCACAACCTGGATGACGCTGAAGCACTCACGTCGCCGTTCTACGAGGCATACACGTCCGAGGCCCCGCTCTTCGCCCGCTCCGATGCGCAGCGCCTGCAGGACTTCCTGCGCCGCTACATCCACCGGGGCGACCGCAAGCAGGTGCTCTATCAGATCGAGAACGGCCGCATCCGGCCGTCGAAAAACCTCGCCGACCACCTGGCCTCGCTGCTCAGTGGCAACAGAGAGTTCATCCTGCTCGACGAGCAGAAGCTCGTTTACGAGGCGGCGCTTGAGAAGGCCGCGCTGGCATTCACGTCGGGTCGCAAGCAGGTACTCATCGTCGAGGGCGGCCCTGGCACAGGGAAGTCGGTGGTGGCCATCCACCTGTTGGTGGAATTGACGCGGCGGGGGCGGGTGGCTCAGTACGTGACGCGAAACGCCGCGCCCAGAGAGGTCTACGAGCGCAAGCTCTCGGGCGCGATGCGCAAGACGCGCATCCGCAACCTGTTCAAGTCTTCCGGCGCGTACCTGGAAGCGGAAGCAAACAGCCTCGACGTGCTGATCGTGGACGAAGCGCATCGGCTCAATGAGAAGTCCGGGTTGTACGGCAATCTCGGTGATCACCAGGTCGCCGAGATCGTGCGCGCCGCGAGATGCTGCGTGTTCTTCGTTGACGACGATCAGCGCGTCACCTTCAAGGACGTCGGCGAGAAGGCGGTGATCCGGGAGCTCGCCCGGAACTACGGCGCCGACGTCGTCGAGTACGCTCTCGCTTCACAGTTTCGTTGTAACGGGTCAGACGGGTACCTGGCCTGGCTCGACCAGTTGCTCGACATCCGCCAGACGGCCAACCTCGACCTGGACGGCATTGACTACGACTTTCGAGTCTTCGATTCTCCTGTTGAGCTGCATCGGCAGATCGTCGAGCTGAACCGCATCAACAACAAGAGTCGCGTCGTTGCCGGCTACTGCTGGGACTGGAAGGGCAAGCGCGACCAGAGTGTGAAGGACGTGCGCATCGACGCCTACGGGTACCAAGCCCGCTGGAACCTCGACAAGGACGGCAAGCTTTGGATCGTTACGCCAGGCTCTGAGGCCGAGGTCGGCTGCATCCACACCTGTCAGGGGCTTGAGCTCGACTACGTTGGCGTGATTCTTGGGTCGGATTGGGTGGTGCGAGATGGCCAGGTGGTGACCGACGCTGCCAGACGCTCCAAGCAGGACCAGTCGGTTCGTGGATACAAGTCGTGGCTGAAACGCGACCCCGGCACCGCCCGTGCCGCCGCAGACCGAGTGATCAAGAACACCTATCGCACGCTGATGACTCGTGGTCAGAAGGGATGCTTCGTGTTCTCTGTGGATCCGGAGACCAACGCGTGGTTGAAGGCGCGGGCGGCGTGGTCAGCGCGACGGGTGGGGGAGGCGCGAATGGCGGCCGAAGAAACCGGCGCGTACGAATCGCATCAGGATGAGGTCTGACGCCGAGCGCATGATACGCACCCTGCCGCTGGGGATCATCCATAGCCCCCCGTGGTGCGTGTTTTGGGGATATTGGCCGAGGAGGAGGGCCCTTAGTTCGTGGCCACGGCTGCGACGATGTGAATGTCGGACGGCCTGTTCAGTGCCCGGTAGGGACGTTGTTAGGTCAGACTGTTACTGAGCCATGCCTGGCTGAGACGCCTTTGTCATTCACCTCTGGCTACGGCGAATGTATCGCCACGCACCCCCGGTAGGGGTCCGAAGACCAACTCGGGAATGACCACTTCCCAGGCATCCGTTCGGATCGTGGCGTGGTACTTCGGGTCGGTCGTGGCCCTTTCTCGGCTCGTCACGGCTGCGACCCTGGCTGTCAGGAGCGTCATTCCGTGGGGCAGCTGAAACGCTCTTGAGAGCCTCCCCACCACTCGGCTGGCGTCATCCAGGAGCTGAATGCCGTTGCTGTGTCGGAGCTGCAATGAGTCACCAATTTGCATATTGGCGACCGCACGGTGGACTGGCGTACCGGCTGCGTGGCGACTCGCATACCCAATGTCGATGTCACGCAACGTCAGCAGCTGGTAACGGCGATAGAGTTCGGGGTACGGGGCGAGTGCGGTACTTCCAGTGCGCCGCAGCAGATGGGGAGCTTCCGATATCGCATCGATGAGCCAGTTCCCGCTCTCCATTCGAGCGAGCATGAGCGTGCTTCGAGCGCGCGTCATCGCTACGTAGTAGAGCCGTCGCAGAGCGCCGGAATCCGCACCGGAAGAGCTCCGGCCCCACCCGCCGTCGAGCACGGCGACGTGATCGAACTCTAGGCCTTTGGCGCTGTGAGCCGTTACCAACAGCAGGCCGGTCTGCCGACGCCGCAGATCACGACCCCACTCGGCCAGCCAGTCGAGAAAGTGCTCGCGAGGCGATTCTGCCGATCCGGTCTCAATCAGATAGGCGCTGGCCCCTTCGACCAGTAGCTCGTTCCATGGGTTGGTCGGCTGCTGCGATAGCCACTCCAAGATCGCCGGCGCTGCCAGAAGCTTCGACTCGCGCCTCCTTATCCAGTTGACCAGCGCCTGGGTTTCTCGCAGGCGCCAGGGGTTGGGAATGTCGTCCCGTGCCAGTTGCACCGGAATGCCCTTGTGTTCGCAGTAGGCCCGCACGGGGTCCAGGAATCGCCACTCCTTGGCGATGACCGCGCTCTTCGCCCAATCCCAGCCGGGGTCGAGGCTCGCCAGGCGTTCGAACTCGCCCATCACCGCCATGGCCTGGGCGCAGGCGTCCGCTCCGGTGTCGAGAATCTGCACACGGCCTTGGGCGACGGGGTCAAGCGCCTGCCAGGCACCATTCGGTGCGGCTTTGCGGCGATGGCGGTCGATGGCGATGGGGTGTTCAACCTTCATGCGGTCGGCGGCGGGTTCGATGATGGCGTTGGCGGCGGTGACGATGCTGGCACTGGAGCGATAGTTGTCCGTCAGGTAGGTGGGTTTGGCTTGGTAGTCCGACTCGAAGCGCCGGATGAACTCCACCGACGCGCCCCGAAAACCATAGATGTTCTGGTCGTCGTCTCCCACCGCAAACAGCGTAAGGCGGCGGTCGTCGTCGTCGAGGGTGCGGCCGGCGAGCGCCGAGATCAGCTCGTACTGCTCGGGGCCGATGTCCTGGTACTCATCGACGAGTATCCAGCGGAACCCGGCGAGCAGCCGTGCGCGCTGCTCATCGGCCTCCTCGGGGGGCAGCCCCTCGCCCTTCAGTAGCGCGATGGCGTGCAGCAGCACGTCCTTGAATTCCTGGTCGCTGGCGCCGGTGCGCTCCGCGAAGCTGACCCCGGCCAGGCGCATGGCCAGGGCGTGACAGGTCATCACCGACACGCCGCGAGCATCGTCGCCGATCAGGTCATGCAGCCGCTGGCGGATCTGCACGGCAGCGTGACGGTTGTAGGCGAGCGCGAGAACGCCCCGCGGGTTCTCGCGCCGCACGCGCAGCAGATAGGCGATGCGGTGCACCAGCACGCGGGTCTTACCCGACCCGGGGCCGGCCAGCACCAGCACGTTGGTCTGCTCGCGGTCGTCGGCGACGATGCGCTGCTGCACGGGGTTGTTGAGCGCCTCGACGATCTGGCGCCACGATTCGGGCGTGGTCTGGCGCGTGAGATCCTTCTCCCGGTCCGGCAGCCAGCGTTCCAGGAAGGCGCTGCGATCGAGGCGGAAGTAGTCCATGGCGAGCCGCAGCGCCTCGGCCATGGTGGTGAGCCCGCGCTGGGCGTACTCCGCCATAACGTGCACCTGCACCACCTGCTCGCCGTAGTGGATCTTGAGCGGCTCGAAATCTGTGTTGGCAAAGCCGCGGCGCTCCTCCGCGAGGCGTATGGTCATGGCCGGGCGGAAGACGGCGAGGCCCTTGTTCAGGCGAATTACCTCCTGTTCGTGCAACCACAAGAGCGAGCGGTCGAGTAGCTTGCCTAGGTCTTTAGACTCGTCCGCGAGCAACAGGTCGGCCTGCAGCGCGCCCATCAGCTTGCCGAGCGTGGTCTCCACCAGCAGATCGACGCCTCGCGCGCCTTCCGGTAGGCAGGACAGCAAGTGATCGAGCAGCAGGCTGGCGCCCGCACGGCGGCGCTCGGCGGTCTTCTGCAATGCCGGCCAGTCTCGCTGCAGCTCGAGCACCAGGGTTTCAGCGTCCGGGCGTTTGATGCCGAGGCTGCCGCGTCCGCCGCTCTCCTCGCGGCCATCCATAGAGATGCTCTTGATCAGGCGCCAGACCCGCTCCGGCAGCGCCGTCTCGTGGCCGGCGTCGCGCAGATGTTGCGTCGCGATGCGCAGTTGCAGGCTCGAGGTCTGGCCGCGCTCGAGGTCGGGCGCATGCTCCCGCAATTGCTCGATGAGCGCGCGCTCCAACGCCGCGGCCTGGTCGAGGCGCTTGCGCGAGGCCCGCTCGACGCCCTCATGCACGAAGGCGGTGATGGCCGTGTCGTTGCTGGCGATGCCGAGACGCTCGAGGTCGAATAACGCGGCGCGCACCCCTTCGGAATCCAGACCAGAGACCCCCATGAGTTCGTCGGTCGAGATGCCCTCGTCGGGGTCCGCCTCGATCAGCGCGGCAACGAGCGACAGGAGCTGTCCCCGCCGCGCCTCGAACAGGTCCACCCGGGCGAGTTTGGTGCGCGCTTCGTCGAGGCTCGCGACCCGCAGCGACGAAGGGAACATCTGCACCCGGTTCTCGTCCCGAGTGAGCAGGGCGGCTTCCTCTAGCCAAGACACCGCCGTTCTCACTCGGGTGTCGTTGGTGGCCGAATCGCGCTCGAAGACCCCTTGCTCCTCCTCGGCCAGAATCTCGCCGGGGGTGGCGACCACCTCGCCTTGTAGCCGCTTCTTGCGGTCGAGCTGGCGCAACGAGCGCAATATGGCGGCGATCTCGCGACGCGTGAGGCGCGAGCGGGCAGAAAGGCCGAACTGCCACTCGACGTCGTCCGGCGCGTACAGCAGCACGCAGCGCGCCTGTTGCTGATCGCGCCCGGCGCGGCCCGCTTCCTGCAGATAGTTCTCCAGCGACCCTGGAATGTCGGCGTGGATCACCAGCCGCACGTCCGGTTTGTCGATGCCCATACCGAAGGCGTTCGTCGCGGCAATGACCCGCAGCGCACCGCGTAGGAAGCGGGCCTGCACGTCTTTTTTTGTTTCCGGCGGCAGCGCGCCGTGGAAGTGGGCGGCTTCGATGCCCTTCTGCCGCAGGTACTCGGCCACCTGCTCGGTGTGGCGACGCGAGGCGCAGTAGACGATGGCGCCGCCCGCGACGTCCGTCGGCAGGTCAGCTTCGAGCACCTGGTGGATGTGGGCGAGCTTCTCCGCCGGGTTGGTCGGCACCACCACGAACTCGAGGTTGGTGCGGTTGGCGCCGCCGTCGAGCACGGTCAGCTCGACGCCCACCTTTGTGCGGAAGTGCTCGCAGATGTCGGCCACCACGTCGATTTTGGCGGTCGCGGTCAGGCACAGGATCGGCGGAATCTGCCTTTCGCCGGCGCGCTCGCGGATGAAGCGGCCGACGTAGCGGTAATCGGAGCGGAAGTCGTGCCCCCACTTCGACAGGCAGTGGGCTTCGTCCAGCACCCACGCGCCGATCTCGCGCTGGGCGAGCGCCCGACGCACGGTGCGGTTGCGCAGCTGCTCTGGCGAGATGATGAGCACGGCGATGTCGCCGAGCCGCACCCGGTCGAGCACGTCGGCACGCTCGGGCATCGTCAGCATGCCGTTCACCGCGCCGCAGGAGGTGATGCCGCGTGCCTCCAGGCCGGCGACCTGGTCGGCCATCAACGCGACCAGCGGAGCGATCACCACAGTCAGGGCGCCCGTCTTGTCGTAACGGGACAGGGCCGGAATCTGATAGCAGACCGATTTCCCTGTGCCGGTGGGCAGAATGCCCAGCACGTGCTGGCCGCGCATGGCCGCCTCGGTGATGGTCTGCTGCAGCGGGCGGCCATCGTCCCCGGCGGGTTCGGGGCGAAAGGCGTCGAACCCGAACCAGCGTTTTAGCTCCTTCGTCGAGTCATGACGATCTCTACACCAACCGCAGCCGGCGTCGTCGCAGGGCGTGTCGCGCAGCCGGCGGACCAGCGCGGCGGCCTCAGGGAACTGATGGCGTACCCAGGGCGGCATCACCGAATTGCCGCCCGCGACCGATAGCCACGCCAGCGCGTAGGCGAGAGGCCAACCGTGGTCGCCAGCGTCGGCGAGAATCGCGTCGAGCTGTACGTTGCATCCCGAACCTTTGATCTGTGCGGCGATGGCGGCGAGCGCTTCCGCTTCAGTCGGTCGCGGCTGCTGACGGACCGTGGTGAAGAACGCGTTGGCGCCGCCCATGGCGCCATCCCGGGTGGCGAGCCAATGCCAGGCGCGCACCAGATCGGGCGCCTGCTGGTGGCAGGTCGAGAGTGCTTCGTGCTCGTCGCAGAAGAGCTTGAGCGAGTTGCGTGCGTCGAGCTCCGGGTCGTTCAGCTGGCCGCGCGTCAGCGAGGCATCCTGGTAGTGCTTCACCAGGTGGTGGTAGGGGTTGCGCGGAAACGCCAGCGGGCTGAGCCGCAGGGTGTCGACGTCGGGCAGCTTCAGCAACTCGAGCGCGGGGTCGGCGGCGGCTAGATGCGGGCGATCGAAACCCGTGACGTTGTGGCCGAGCAGAAACGTGGCCCCTTCCGCCAACGCGTCGAGTTGTTTCAGGGCTTCCGTCAGGCTGCCGCGGGTATAGGTGAGCGCCTCACCGGTGTCGCCGCGAACGGCAGCGAAGCGGTGAATGCGGCCATCCTCCTTTCCCACCTCCAGGTCGATGCTGAGGCATTTGGGTTTGAAGGTGATCGGCGTGGCCGGTGGCGTCGCCAGTTGGTGCAATTCTCAATCCTCTCAATGGGTTGAGGATAGGACAGCAGGAGGCGGGGGCATAGATTCGATGGGTGAGTTGTGCGCTGGGTCGCACTTGGACAGGCGGGGATATCGATCTGTTTTTCGTGGCGGACCAGGGCACGCTCGAGGAGGTTTTCCAGCCTTGGGTCGAGGCTGAGCACTCCCGGTCGACGTTTCGGATTTCGTGATTCTCGATGACTTCGTTTGACCTGGTGGCCTGACCCTTATGGGTCCCTTCCGAGCAGCGAGTCGACGAATCTCCGGTCAGCGGGCGCCAGAGCCAATCTGCCCGCCGGCTCGGGCAGGAACCAGCCAATCGCCTGATGCTCATGGGCGATGGGCTCGCCGTCGATCTCCACCTGCAGGAAGTGGATGAGGAATTCGGAGCCCTCGTCCTGAAACCGCCCCAGCTCGCCGGCGACGGTGCGCGCGTGCACGCCGAGCTCCTCGATCATCTCCCGGCGCGCCGCGTCCGCGAACGACTCGCCGTCCAGCACCTTGCCGCCTGGGAACTCCCACAGCCCGGCGTGCCGCTTGCCCTCGGGGCGCTGGCAGAGCAGGAGCCTCTCGCCGTTCCTGACGACGGCGGCGACGACGTGGATCACCGGCATCAGTTCGCCTGCGTTGCGGTCAATGGCGATGAGGATAGCAAGAGCTGCCCATGTTTGGTCATCAGGGCCCGTTCGATTCCGATCCGGCGCAGTTGGATGGGCGCCTTCGACCCTGGGAGTACATTGAATCTGTCGGGAAGTACCTTGGGGTCATCCTCATGCCGGATGGAGAGACCGTGCACAACGCCTTCGTCGATCGGGGTTTCACGCCATGAGGATTATGTACTTCCGCGACACCGACACCGCGCTTCTGGAACTCGTCGATGCCCCGGTGGACACCACCCAGGAGATTAACGAAGACGTCTACGTCGACCTGGACGCGAAGGGTAACCTCGTCTCGATCACGATCGAGCATGCCCGTCGAAACGCACGACTGCCAGACGTGAGCGTGCAGGAGTTCGATAGGCGCTCTGCCTGACCCTCGGCAACCCGCCCACTTCTCCAGCAATTGATGGATGCCTTCCGACATGGCTAAGAGAGTGAAGCGGCAGTCCGTAAGGCAGGCTGAAGCGAAACGGGACGTCTGGCAGGAAGTGCTGGACGGCGTGCGCGAGATTCGCGCCGGGGGCGGCAGGCGCACCGTCGTGACCGCGGATTCCCCGGTAGCGCAGATACGGCAGCGGAGCGGGCTGTCTCAGGAGCAGTTCGCGGCCGCCCTCGGGGTATCGAAGCGCACGCTCGAGCAGTGGGAACAGGGTCGTCGCAAACCATCCGGAGCCGCCAGGACGCTTCTCAGGATCGTCGACCGGCATCCGGAAGTGCTGATCGAGCTGGCGGCGTGAGAGCCAGATCCCCGCGGAGCGTCAGCGGGGTGACGAGACGTAGAGCAAGACGAGCGCCGCGACGTTGACTGCCACGGTCACCCAGAACGTGGTCTGGAACGACACTTTCTTCGACTTGTGACGCAGCCAGCGCTGGGCGATCAGCGCCCCGGGCCAGCCCCCTGCGAGGGATAGCGCATGCAGCGTCTTTTCGCTGACGCGCCAGCGTCCACGGTGGGCCGCTGACTTGTCGAGGGCGTAGGCGAGGAAAGCCAGGAGACTGGCCCCGGTGTACAGCAGCAGTACCCAGACTGGCAGCCGCCCCAGTGTGGTGGCGATGGCTACGCCAAGAATCCCGATGGCGGCAACCGCCACCGCGGCGAGTTGATCTGCAGGGGCGGGCGCGGCCATCGATGCGTCTGTGAAGGCAACCTGGGTGGCTTGCAGCCGCCCTTCACCGTCCCGCCGCACGAGGTATGACACCGACGCGCCGACGACGGGCCGGCGCCCGCCTCTACGAAACGACTTGATGTGAACGAACAGTCGCTGGTTGCCGCGCTCTGGAGTGATGAAGCCGAACCCCCGATCATCCTGCCAAGTTTCGATACGACCTTGCTGTCGCATTTGACTTATGCGGCCACGTACGTCGAACGGATCTCGATCGACAGCGCGGATGCCGCGGACTTGATCTGCTCCGGTGAAAGCTGCGTCTCTCGGGCCTGCACGCGCTTGATCAACTCCTTCGGATCCATCACCCACACCTGCGGGTCGGCGTCGCATGTGTCCACGGACCAGCCCGGAAACACCAGCGACGGCTGAACGACGTGGCGCTGGCCCGTGACATCCTTAAGCCAGGCTTCCACGTACGCGGCCTGGGCGCGGGCCTGGTCCAGGTGCTTGGAAATGTCGAAACGTCCCTTGGTTAGAGATCGTTTTTCGTAGCGTATGACCGCGCGACCCCTGAGCGGCTTGCTCAGCGTCTTCGTTTCGACCGTGAAGATGCCGCCGGGGCCGATCACCAGGTGATCGATGTTCCAGTTCGGCCCAAGGATGTCATGGAACACCCGATAGCCGTAGCGCCGGAGCTGCTCCAGGGCCTGCCCGACGGCACGCTCACCGTCGCGGCCGAGGCGCATGGCCCGGATCTGTTTTCTGGTGCGAACGATGCCCGGGATGATCGCGAGCGCGATGGCGATGAACGCCATCGTCAGGATTAGCGGATTCATCTTCAGCTCGAAGGCCCATCGAGCCCATTCGAAGATCGTCAGCATGCCCATCATGCCGGCAAACAGGATGCGGTCGTTGATCTGCCGCTCGATGACCTCGCGGATGCGGTCATCGAGCGATTGCCCGGGCAATCGCAGAGGATTGCGCTGTAGCGGTGACTTGGTCGGAAACGTCATGCGGTACGGCCCGCTGCGATGCTCGACGAGTTGGGTATCAGCAAGCGTAGTGACATTCCGCGATCAGTCTGCGATGCGGTGCGCATTTGCAAGCCGCACGTGCAGTCCCTTGGCACACTTCGCTCTCCAAGCGGGAAGGCTATGTCCGACGCGCGTCACATCGAGGCACTCTACGCGCCGCCCTTTGACGAAGTCACGCTGGCCTCGACCTGGGGCTGAACTCAGAGCTTTGACACATTGATGCTTCGACCATACATTCCTATGCCATGCGAACCACCGTACGTCTGGACGAAGCGCTGCTGAAGGAGGCCAAGCGTCAGGCCGCCGAATCGGGCGTGACTCTGCAGGCGATCATCGAGGAGTCGTTGCGTGAGCGACTGGCTCGGGGGCGCGGTCCCCAGCCTGCCCGGCGACCCGTCCGCCTGAAGACTGCCGGCTCGGGCGGCGTGCTGGCAGGCGTCGACCTCGACGATTCTGCGTCGTTGCTCGACACCGTCGACGAAGGTGGTTGATTCTTCCCGACGGCAACGTGCTCGTCTACGCACACCGCCGGTACACCCCGGACCACGACGCCAATCGCGGGTGGCTCGAGGCGGTGGTAAATGGTGACTCGGCCTATGGAATGACCGACCTCGTACTCAGTGGTTCCCTTCGCGTGGTCACCCACCCACGGGTGTTCAAGCAGCCAAGCCCTCTATCAGACGCAGTGACGTTCGCGAGTCAGCTGCGCGACCAGCCTAACTGCGTACCCATCGTTCCGGGAACTACCCACTGGCGTACGTTCTCGCGGTTGTGTTCTGAAGCGAACGTCAAAGGCAATCTGGTGTCTGGCGCCTAGTACGCTGCGCTGGCCATCGAGCATGGGTGCGAGTGGGTCACCACCGACCGGGACTTCAGCCGCTTCAAGGGCCTGAAGTGGCGTCATCCGTTCTCTTGACCCACCCGCCGGCCCGGGGCGCGGTGCAGCGCCCTACTTCGGCAGCAGCTCCGCCATGAACTGCTGCTGCGCCGCCACCCGCGCCGGGTCGGCCTCGCCGAACGCGGCCAGCATCTCGTCGACGCGAGCCTGCGCGGGCTCTTTCATTTCCGGATGCGGAAATAGGTAGAACTGGTTGTCGCGAATTCCCCGCACCACCAGGTCGGCCACTTCGGCGGGGTCGATGCCCGTGTTCATCGCGAGCTGCATGAGCTGATTGTGCTCGGTGGCGGCCGCCTCGGCCGACGCATCGTTCACATCGAGCGGTGCCGGGCGGGTGCGTTCGCTCTCGAGAATGCGCGTGCGCACCATGCCCGGGCACAGCACCGACACGCCGATGCCCTTCGGCTCCAGGTCTTGGCGCAGCGCTTCGCTCAGCCCCACCACGGCAAACTTGCTGGCGTTGTACACGCCGAGGCCGGGCGACGTGGTCACGCCCGCCATCGAGGCGGTGTTCACCACGTGGCCGCCCTCGCCGTGGCGCTCCATGCGGGCGAGAAACGTCTGCAGGCCGTTGATCACCCCGCCGACGTTGACGCCCATCACCCAGTCCCAGTCGGCGTAGGTGACCGCGTCCAGCGCACCGCCGCGGTAGACGCCGGCGTTGTTGCACAGCACGTGGATGTTGCCGAGCTCCGCCTCGACCTGCTGCGCGACCTGCTCGTACTGCGACCGGTCGGTGACGTCGAGCTGAACGGCGAGCACGCGCGCGTTGCTGCCGGAAAGCGCCGCCGTCGCCGTGGCCAGCGCATCGGCGTCGACGTCGGCGATAGCCACGTTCATGCCCTCGTTCAGGAACGCCTGAGCCATCGCAAAGCCGATGCCGCTGGCGCCGCCGGTGATGAACGCGTTCTTTCCCGTCAGATCCTGCATGGTCCCCTCCCGTGACACCTGAGGCTGAGTGAAACGTCGATCATTCACGGTCAGGCGAGCGTCGACGGTAGGAGTCTGCGCCAACCGGTCGGACAGGTCACCTGTACTGGCCAGTGGCCCCGGTCAAGCGACGAGTGATACTCACGCCGCTACAGGATCTGCCGCGAAGGCATTGGGTCGCGATGTCAGTGGGCAAGGTCTGACGAACCACAGCCGCGATCGCGCAACCTCGGACCAAGCGATCTCCGTAACGCCAATTCTGTGCTGCTGCCAAAGTGTATCTTTTGAGATACGGGCGTATGATCCTCTACCGGACTCGGAAGTTCGATGCTTGGCTGAAGGATCTCCGCGATCGGAATGCGAGGGCGCGTATTCAGGTTCGGCTCGATCGATTGGAGCGGGGCTTGGCTGGCGATGCGAAACCGGTCGGCGAGGGCGTCTCGGAGCTGCGTATTCCCTACGGACCTGGATACCGCGTTTATTTCATGAGGTCCGGAGCAGAGGAATGCCTGATCTTGATGGGCGGCACCAAAGGCAGCCAGCGGTCTGATATTCGCGAGGCGATGATGATTGCAAACGCTTTGGCTGGAGGTCGCGATGAGTAAGCCTGAGATCGATCGATATGACGTCGCGGATTACCTGCGCGACGAAGAAGACGTCGTCGCCTACCTGAATGCCGCGTTCGAGGACGGGCACCCTGACGTGGTCGCGCACTCGATCGGCAACGTCGCCCGCGCCCGTGGCATGAGCCGGGTCGCGAAGCGCTGTGGTCTCGGGCGGGAGAGTCTCTACAAGTCGTTGTCGGAGCGGGGCAATCCCGAGTTCCGCACCATTCTCGCCGTGCTGAAGGCCATGGGTATGCGACTTCGGGTGGAGATCGAATGAGTGCATGCGGGAAGCTGCCCTGGGTCTCCTGCTCGCCGGCTTTCAGTAACATCCAGGCACGATTCTCGACATCGAATGATGTATAATTCAATGCCTTTCCAACAAGACGCGAATCCGATGCGGACCACGTTGAACATCGATGACGATCTGCTCGACCAGGCCCAACGCCTGACCGGCATTCAGGAGAAGGCAGCCCTGGTGCGCGAGGGTCTGCGCGCGCTCATCGAGCGGGAGAGCGCACGGCGCCTGGCCAGGCTGGGTGGCTCTGAGCCCGACCTTCGCCCAGTACCGAGACGACGCAGCGACCCGGCATGATCCTCGTCGATACGTCGATCTGGGTGGATCACCTCAGGCGCAGCGATGCTCGTCTGGTGCGCGCTCTGAATAACGCGCAGGTTCTCACCCACCCGTTCGTCATCGGTGAACTGGCGTGCGGCAACCTGAAGCAACGCGCGACCGTGCTGGCGCTGCTGCGGGATCTGCCGCGAAGCAGTCATGCCAGCGAAGACGAGGTGTTGTTCTTCATCGACCAGCATGAGCTCATGGGCCGGGGCATCGGCTATGTCGATGCGCATCTGCTCGCAGCCACCACGCTGAGCGGCCCGGCCGGGTTGTGGACTCGAGACAGGCGGCTCGGCGCGATTGCGGAGCAGCTCGGGCTGGCGCACGTTCCGGGCTAGCTCATGGCGCGCGGCTATGGGGCTGCGTCTTCGGGTGGATCTTCTTACAACTGATGCAGCATTCCTCCCTGGTCTCGGCACCCAGTGTCAGTCAGCCTCATCGATACAGGCACGTAGTCGAAAGCCACAGCCCCAGAGCTGCCATTGGAAACCTGAATGACGAGCCGCGATCTGGCGCCGTTGTTGCCGCCATGGACTCATAGTGCTACAAGTAGCACTATGAGTACGGTAGGCATTCGAGAGCTGCGTCAGCGGGCAAGCGAGTTGCTCCGACAGGTCGCTGCGGGCGAAACCATCGAGATCACCGACCGCGGGCGACCGGTTGCGCTCTTGACGCCGATTCCCGCGCAAACGGGTCTCGATCGGCTGCGGGCGTCGGGCGAGGTATCGGGGCCCGACGGCACGCTGGATGACCTGCCCGACCCGCTGGATGCCCCAGACGGGTCGGAGTTGCCCTCTAAGACAGTGGAGAAACGTCGGGCCCGTGAGCGCTGAACGGGTCACCTACGTCGACTCATCCGCGATCGTGAAGCTTGCGGTTCGTGAGCCGGAGTCGGCGGCGCTCAAGACGTATCTGCGCCGACGCCAACCCCTGGTGTGCAGCGCGCTGGCTCGCACCGAAGTCATCCGGGCGCTGCTACCGCTGGGTGATGAGACGATTCGGCGTGGGAAGCTCGTCCTGTCGCGATTCGAGCTTGTGCGCCTGGGCCTGCAGGTGCTCGACCAGGCTGGAATCCTTCAGCCGCGTGGCCTTCGATCGCTGGATGCCATTCACCTTGCCACCGCAGACCTGCTGGGCGATCGGGACCAGACCCTCATCGTTACCTATGATCGTCGAATGGCTCAGGCCGCTGCAGACCTCGGCTGGCGGGTTGCGGCGCCAGCCTGATCGACCATGGCATCGTCGCCGCATTGACTACCGGGTCGAATCGCTCGGCGATACTCAATTCGGCTGCTCTTCGGCGTTTTCGGGTCGCGATGCGAATGGTTTCGCCGGCCGACTCGAAGTCGATTTCGTCGCCGGGCGCAATACCGTGACGTTCGGCAATGCGCTTGGGCAGGGTGACTTGCAGTTTGCTGGTGACTTTTGACACGTCCTTACTCTAACAAGGACGAGACCCTTGTCGATCATCGAGTGGGCAGCGATGCTCGTCTGCCGGTCGCGTCGCCTAAAGAACGGGTTTCTTCCCGGACAGGGTCCTCTGCTTTTCCTCCTCGATCTGGGTCGCCATGCGATCGGTCTCTTCCCACGTCTGCCTGGCGGCACGCCGGATCTCGTTGAAATCGTAGAGCACCATACCGAAGCCGCGCGTGGTGGGCGGTACCTGGCCAGCCGTGATGACGAGCGCGGCCAACGTGAAGCCGCAGTCGTCGTACGCGCCGTGGTAGGCCTCCTTGGTATCCCACAGCGTTACCGGAGCCGAAGCTTCCCACGGGTTGTTGGTCTGCTGATAGACGCAGCTGATCACGCGCACCGGGTCTTTCTGTGGCTGGCCGGCGCGGTTCAGGCTCCAGGAGTAAACGAGGTGCGGCTTGCGCAGCACCGTGCCGGCGGGAATCTCCAGGTGGGGCTCGCCGTACTTCTCCACCAGTGACGCGCGCAGGTCGGCCAGCAGCATCTCGCCGGTGTAGGTGTAGCGGGTGATGCCCGCCACCCGGTCGTTGTTCGGCGGCATATAACCCATGACGATGATCTGCTCGTTGCGTTCGCGGGAGTTGTACTTGCCCTGAAAGCCGGCCTCGTAGCGCGGCCCGCCGTGAATGCGGGATCGCTGCACCTGCGAGATCGTCCAGTTGCTGAATGGCACAACCTGCAACTCGGGATAGGTTTCGGCGATCACGCCCCGAGCCTCCTGGTAGGGCATGCCCACATACACGCCTATCACGTCCGGGCCCGTGGGGCGGCTGCGGGCCGGCGGCCGGGACGACTGTGTCTGATTGGCCGATGCGGACGCATTCGGCGACCCGGGGAAATCGCCCTCGATCGCGATGCCGGCAATCGCGTAGGTCTGATTGGCCCGCGAGCCGCCGGTGAGGTTCAGCGAGATCGTTCCATTCCCCGAGGAGGTGAGTGTCTTCGCGTAGCTCGACAGCGGGCGCTGGTTGCTGCCGACCTGCTCGTTGATCGCAAGAACGCCGTCGGGCGCTTTCTGCGAGAGCGCAACGCCCCTGCCGCCACCCAGCGCGACGCCGTGGCTGAGCGCGGCGCCGCTGCGCAGGCCGAAGATGTAGATCTTGTAGGGCTCGAGCGGTTTCAGCCCGTTGATCTGGGCCTCGAAGGTGCCGCCGAACTCATACAGATTGCCGTCGATGCCGGCGAGATTGCCCTTGTAGGCGGGTACGGAGGCGGCGGCCGGCGCGACGCCGAAGGCTGTGCCGGCCCGGGAGACGTTCAGCCCGACCCGGGTCGGCTGTCCGTCGTCGTTGACCAGGTTGTGGTAGGTGCCGGCGGCGGCGACGGACGTCCAGTTCTCCGGGCTGTTGCCGGGCGGGCCGAAATCGATGCCCACCAGGTCGGCCCATGAAGCCGCCGCGGCGATGCAGAGCGTGATCATGAGAATGCTTCGAAGCGGCATGGCTCGTCTCCCTTCGAAAGGCTCGATTCCGGGAGATTGTGGCGAGTCGAGCCGGCCACCTGCACCTCCCGTTTGGGGGGTTCATCCGGCGACGCTGCGCGGTTGCGCGGGAGAAGTCGGGGCGGCGAACGCGCGATGGTCCGCGCGCCCCAACACGCTACAGGTCCTCCACGGCCTTGTGCTGAATCGACGGCCAGGTCTGCGCCGCCCTCTTGAGAATGCCTTCGCGGTCCTGCTTGTACTTCACGAAGATCTCCTCGTTGACGAACAGATAGAGCTTGCCGTCGACGATGTCGGCGTAGCGCGGGTCGCCGTCGAACTTCTTGCCCACCGCCACTGCGTAGGCGCAGAAGCCGCCGTACTGGGGCAGGTAGCGCCCCGGGTCGTCTTCGAACTGCCGGGCCGATTCCGCCGATGCGAAGTAGTAGGCGACGTCGTCGGCAACCACGGTGTGCCGGGCGCTGCCTTCGGCCACGTCGTGATGGCGCGTCAGCGCTACGGCATCGACGCCGTGCAGCCCCAGCGGCACGCCGGCGCTGGTGATGCCGTTGCTGACGTTGAACTCGTCTGCGGCGAAGGCCGGCGCGGCGGCCGCGAGGCCGATGGCGAGCGCGGCGGCGGTGATGGTCAGTCGTTTTTGCATGTCGTTCTCCTGGTTTGGGTTGTCTCCCGTCGGTCGAAGATCCGGCGAACGGCGTGGGAGGGCGCCGCCCGCCGGGGTGAGCCGCCCCGCGTGCGGGACGACCCAAGGGGCTCAGCGGGCGTAGGCGGTCTGAATGGCGCGAACGGTGTTGGCGGTGTTGTCCACCTTGCTCGCGATCATGCGGAAGTTGGTGAGCGAGGCGGCGTAGCCGTCGTAGTGCTCGGTGATGGCGCCGGCGGTGGCGTCGGTCACGACCATGACCTCGAAGCCGAGCTCGATGAGCTCACGCATGTGCGACTCGGTGCAGAGGTTCGACGACATGCCCGCCAGGATCACCTTCGAGATGCCGGCCTTGCGAAGCTGCAGGGCGAGGTCGTTGCTGGCGGGGCCGTAGACCTTGTGGGGGCTGGTCACCACGGTCTTGCCGTTGTTGATGTAGGGCTTGTAGCGCTTCAGCCAGTCGGCACCGGAGCCCTTGAAGCCTCGCAGCGTCAGGGCATTGGGTCGATCGAACATGCCGATCTGATGCATCAGCGTCTCCAGCGTGCCCTCGAAGCGCCAGCGGTGGTCGTGCTCGAAGTAGTAGTGGGGCGACACGAACAGCGGCATGCCGGTCTGCTCGGCCACCTGAAACAGCGCCTCGAGGTTCTCGACGGTGCCGTTCTCGGTGATGCTCTGGCCCACCACGCCCCAGGTGACGCCGTCCGGCGACAGGAAGTCGTTCTGCGGGTCGGTGATGACGATGGCCGTGTCGGCGGGCGTGATGGTGAAGCCGGGCATGGGCAGGCCGTCGTTCACGGGCGGCAGCTTTGCCGTGGCGGCGCGCGCCTCGTCACGGGCCAGCGCCACGGTAGCGGTCAGCAGGGCGGCCAGCGCGACGAAGACGACGGTGTAGAGAGTCTGCTTTCTCGACGCTTTGGTGCAGGTCATGGGGGCTTTCCTCGTTGTTTAGGACGAGGGGCAGGATAGAATCGGCGGCATCGACGGATATTGACGCCGCACGACAGTCTTTTGACCGGACGTGTCAACGTGCGTGGGGCGCGACCAAGTGGTAGCTGAATGGCCCAGATCTCGGCCCTGTTCGTGGTCAAGATGATCGACCAAGCCGATGCATCGATCGATGCGGATGCGCTGTACCACGCCATCGGGCTCGATCGCGCCACTGCGGCCGAGCCAGGCAGAATGGTGGCTGAAGCCGACTACTACCGGCTGCTGGAAACCCTGGCGGCACATGAGCGGCCCGATGTGCGTTTCCACGTCAACGCGGCGGCCACGACGACGTGTGAGCAGTTGGGCGCCGTCGGTTTCGCCATGAAGTCTGCGCCAATCCTTCGGGCCTCGTTTTCACGCCTGCATCGCTACACGCGCCTCTTCAATACCGCTTCGAAGTTCTGGCTCGAGGAAACGGGCGACGGGGCGCGGTGGCTGCATCATCGATCGCAGCCGGCCCGCGACGGCATGTATCTCTCGAACGAAGGCGCGCTGGTGACGTTCGTGACGCTGTGCCGGGAGGTGAACGCACCGGACTTCGTGCCGAGCGCCGTGCAGTACCGGCACCAGCCCGTCGGCTCGGTCGCGGCGCTGGAAGCGTACTACCGGTGTCCGGTGACGTTCGGCGCCGACGTGGACGCGCTGGCGTTCACCGCCGAGCAACTCGACGCCCCCAATGCGGTCGGCGACGAGAGCATCTGGCGCTTCTTCTCCACCCACCTCGAGCAGACCCTGGCCCGCCTCGATGAAGAGTCCGCCATTGACGGGCAGGTGGTGCTGAAGATCGCCGACACGTTGAGTGACGGCACGCCGACGATCGGCACGATCGCTTCCCAGCTCGGCATGAGCGCACGCACCCTGCAGCGGCGCCTGGCCGAACGCGGGCGTACGTTTCAGGCGCTGGTGGAAGACGCGCGCCGGCACCTGGCGGAGCAGCTGCTCTCCAGCACCCGGTACTCACTGGCCGAGGTCGCGTTCCTTACTGGATTCTCCGAGCAGAGCGCCTTCACCCGCGCCTTCAAACGCTGGGCCGGCGAAACCCCGCGCGCCTATCGGATGAGCAGGCAGCCCGGCCACTGAATTCACACCGTCGCGGCACGCAACTGAGGTCATTCACCTCGCTACGGCGTTGGTCATGGTTTCGCCGGTGAGGCGGGACAATTCCCGCGCCAGCCGGTCGGCTTCTTCGGTCTTGATGCTTAACGCCATGACGCTTTCCGTTTCTAGAATGCCTGTCTAGATGTCATAGGGTGCATCGCCCCTCAACGGGAAAAGGGCGCGCCACGCGGGCCGAATCTGACGAATGACGCGCAAGGCATCTTGACAGCAAAATGGTCGAGCATCATGATGCCTCGCATGCGCACGACCGTGACTCTTGAACCCGATGTAGCCGCGAAACTGAAGGAACTGGCCCACAAGCGGCGCGCATCCTTCAAGGCGACCCTCAACGACGTATTGCGAAAGGGGCTTTCGCCGCAGCAAGGCGCGCCGCGCCCGCCGAGGTTCCAGGTGGAACCGCACGCGGGTGGATTCCGACCGGGTGTCGACCCGGCCAAGCTCAATCAACTCGTGGACCAGCTGGAAGTCGAAGATTTCGCGGACGAAGCAGGTCGAACCCGCAACCGGTGATCGTCCCTGACGTCAACCTGCTGGTCTACGCGTACAACCAGGACGCTCCCCACCACGCTGAAGCGAAACGCTGGTGGGAAGGCCTGCTCAACTCGGATACGCCCGTAGCGCTTCCCTGGGTCTCGGTTCTCGGCTTCATCCGACTCATGACACATCGAGCGGTGCTGATGACGCCGATCGCTCCCGCACAAGCGGTCGCCCATGCGCGCGGTTGGATGGCGCGGCCCAACGTGGACCCCCTCGACCCGGGTGTGCGGCATCTGGACATCCTCCACCGACTGCTGACAGAGATTGGTGTCGGCGGCAACCTCACCACGGATGCGCATCTTGCCGCGCTCGCCATCGAGCATGAGGCGGAACTGTACTCGAACGATACGGACTTCGGGCGCTTTCCCGGGCTGCGCTGGCGAAACCCGCTCTGAGACGGACGCGCCTGCTGATCCCCTCACCACCCAAGGGTGTTACTCTCCCCCAACAAGCCCACAGGGAGAGGGTCATGAGCGAAGCCGTCGAGCTTGAGAGCGTGCCGGAAACCTTGAACCCGGCCGATCCGAAGCGGTTCTCACAGGGCACCATCCTGCCGGTCTTCGAACGCATGCGCGCCGAGGCGCCCGTGCACTACTGCGCCGACAGCCCCTACGGGCCGTTCTGGTCGCTCACCCGCTATCACGACATCATGGCCGTCGACAAAAACCACGAGACCTTCTCCTCGGAGGCGAAGCTCGGCGGCATCATGATCGACGACGGCATCGTCGGCGACGAAGGCTCCGACTTCTTCGTCAAGAGCTTCATCACCATGGACCCGCCCGACCACGGGCCCCAGCGCAAGGCCGTGAACCGCATCGTCGCGCCGCCCAGCCTCGCCAACTTCGAGACGCTGATCCGCTCGCGCACGCAGACGCTGCTCGATTCCCTGCCGGTCGGCGAGGAGTTCGACTGGGTGGATCTGGTGTCCATCGAGCTCACCACCATGATGCTGGCGACGCTGTTCGACTTTCCGTTCGAAGACCGCCGCAAGCTCACCCGCTGGTCAGACGTCACCACCGCCGAGGCGGATTCGCCCATCGTCGGCAGCCAGGCGCAGCGCGTGGCCGAGCTGCGCGAGTGCCTCGAGTACTTCAAGCGCCTGAAGGCAGAGCGCCGCGACGGCCCGGCTAACCTCGATCTGGTGACCATGCTCGCCCAGGACGCTGCCACCAAGGATCAGCCCGACTACGAGTTTCTGGGCAACCTGATGCTCTTGATCGTCGGCGGCAACGACACCACCCGCAACACCATGAGCGGCAGCATCAACGCCTTCAACCAGTTCCCCGATCAGCTCGAGCGCCTGCGCGCCGACCACGGCCTGATCGACAACATGATCTCCGAGGTGGTGCGCTGGCAGACGCCGCTCGCCCACATGCGCCGCACGGCGGTGGCCGACCACGAGATCGGTGGCCGCACCATCAGGAAAGGCGACAAGGTGGTGATGTGGTACTACTCGGGCAACCGCGACGAAGCCGTGTTCCCCGACGGCGACACCTTCGACATCACCCGGCCCAACGCCCGCAGCACCATCTCCTTCGGCTTCGGCATCCACCGCTGCCTGGGCATGCGCCTGGCCGAGATGCAGATGCGCGTGCTCTGGCAGGAGATTCTCGCTCGCTGGCAGCGCATCGAGATCACCGGCCCCGTTGAGCGCGTCGAGTCGAACTTCGTGAACGGCTACGCGCGCATGCCGGTGCGGATCGTGGCGTGAGGTAGGCGCGGCGTTTGCCCTTCGGGTTGAGCACGCCTAGTCCATTAGCCAGTTCTCCGTCCGCAGCTGCGGTACCCGGCTGAACTCCCGCGCATTGGCGGTGACCAGGGTGAGATTCAGCGCCAGGGTGTGTGCCGCAATCAAAAGGTCGTTGGGGCCGATCATCGCGCCCTGCTGTGTCAGGCGATGACGGATCTCACCGTAGTGGCGGTCGGCCGGCGGCTCCAGGGGCATGACCTCGATGGCCGACAGCAGCAGGTCGATGCGGTCGGCGAGCGGCTTTGAACTCGACTGTCGTGCGCCGTAGCGGAGCTCGGCGGCGACCACCACGCTCGTGCAGATGGTGGCCTCACCCGCTTTCGCGATCTGAATCGCGACCGGACCCTGCGGGCGTCTGATCAGATCGGAGACGATGTTCGTGTCCAGCAGGTAGCGCAGCGACACCGTTCAGAGCTCGACTTCGTCGGCCGCGGGCAGGTCGTCGTCGATGTCGGGGAACGGCTCCTCGAGAGGCTCGAGGGCGTTCAGCGCGGCCAGCAGCCGCCCCTTGCGCACGGGCTCGATGATCAGACGATCGCCCTCCTTGCGCAGGATGGCCTCGTCCCCCTCGAGTTCGAATTCGCGGGGGATGCGCAGTGCCTGGTTGCGCCCATTGCGGAACAGTCGGACGTGCCGTTCGGCATCAGTGTTCATGGCGGTTTCGATGTGACATATGCCGGAGCCTATGCCTGGCATTGGCGGGCGTCAATGGTGGTTTGACCCACGATTACGTCAGCCATCGACGCAGCGCCTCAGCGCATGAACGTCGCCATGAGCTCGGGCGGTGGATTCTCCATGAAGCACTGGGTCTGGGCGGGCGGTGTGATCCAGGGATGCCGCCGCTTGTCGTAGAAGGCGTGGGTGGGCGGGGGAAAGTCTTTGTCGGCGAAGCAGCCGCCGGCGATGCCGATGCGCCCGCCGAGGAAGCCGCTGGTGCGGCCGCCCCACCAGATGGAGGTGCCGCAGACGGGGCAGAAGTTGAAGGTGGCCTCCCTGCCAATGTCGCCCGTCGTCCGAGTGAACTGTTTGGTCTCTCCCTCGATTCTGACGTCTTCGATGGCAAACCATGCGCCGATGTGAACCGGAGAACCGGTCCGGCGCTGATAAAGCTCGCAACTGCACATCAGGATGGGATCGGGCTCACCCTCACAGGAGAGGCGAACCTGGCCGCAATGGCATTGGGCTACTCGGGTCATGAGTTTGCTCCTCGTTCAGGGAGGCCGGGGCGCGGCAGGCGCCGGGCCCCGACAGCAGTGGCGCTGGGTTCAGCGCCCGCCGACGGCTTCCGGGGGCTCGCCCCACGACTTCACCTCGATCGCCAGATTGGCGCCGTGGTACTCGGCTGCTGCATTCATAGCCGTCATGAACGCCTGGAAGTCGCTGTTGCCCCTGAGGGAATCGCGCCATTGTTCGGCTTCTGCCAGGCTGGCATTGCCGACCGACACGATGTGGCTGGCCGAACCGATGCCGCCGGCCACGGCACCGGACAGGTGCATCTGGCCGGGCGCCTTCTTGCCGGTGGGCGAGTTCATCCACTTTTCGATGGCGGCGACGACGGCCGGCGCGTCATTGGCGGTGATGAAGTGGTGCATCCACACCGTGTCGGCGGGGTCGACGTCGCCCCAGTTACCGAGAAAAGCCCCGCGCGCGCGTTGTACAGGCGTAGCGATCGCGGACACGGCAGTCAGCAGCTTGGTCCAATCGGCCATCATCTTCTGATCCGACTGAACGGACCGGGAGAATGCCTCGTCGGCCGCCATCGACGGGTAGGTCGTCAGCACGGTGTGGGTGGCCGGGTCCGTGCCGTCGGCTTCGTTGAACAGCAGTGTTACCTGGCCCGGATAATTCTTGCCGCTGGTGGCAAACCACGCGTCGATGGCGGCTACCATCTTGGGTGCGTCCAGCGGCGCTACGGAAAAGGTCAGGACGGTCCAGCCCGGGCCGGCCTGAGCCGCCATCGAAGCCAGAGCGGCGACGATGAGAGCAGAGACTAGGCGAATCATTTTCATTGGTATGTCCTTCACGCATATGGCGTGCTTGGTGAGAGGTGCGCCGTAGCGCCCGAATCGAGGATCGCAGCTCGCCGCGCGCGGCACAGTCAGGGGGGATCTGAATCGGGCGGGGAGAACCCCTGAATCCTCGTTGTGTCCGGTCGGTTGCTCTGGGGAGATTCAGTGGTTGCCTTTGCGCCCGGCAATCCGAACAATCTGACGGGTTCGCTGCGGAGGCAGGAGTCCATCCCGCATGCCGATTACCGTGCTCATCGCCGACGACCACCGAATCGTGCGGGAAGGCCTGAAAGCCCTGCTCAACGCGGCCGATATCGAGACGATCGCCGAGGCGGCCGACGGATGGGAGACCATCGAGCAGACCCGCCGCCTCGTGCCCGACGTGGTGGTCATGGACGTCTCGATGCCGGGGCTCAATGGCGTCGACGCCACGCGGCGGATCGTCAAGCTCGGTGTCGCCAGCCGCGTGCTCGCGCTGTCGGCGCACGGTTCCGAGCAGTACATCCGCGACATGCTGCAGGCTGGCGCCGCCGGCTACCTGCTGAAGGACAGCGCGGCAGACGAACTGATCATCGCCATTCGCGCCATCGTCGCGGGCCAGCTCTACGTCAGCCCGCTGATCACCGGCACCGTGGTTGCCGACTACCTCAACCAGCTAGAGGGCACGAATGGCACAGCACCCACAGCGCTCACCGGGCGGGAGCGTGAGGTGCTGCAGATGATCGCTGAAGGCCTGTCCACGGCCGCCATTGCCGAACGGCTTAGCCTGAGCGTCAAGACCGTGGAAACCCATCGTCAGCGCATCATGACCAAGCTCGACATCCGCACGATCGCCGGTCTCACGAAGTACTCGATCCGCGCTGGCCTCACGTCGCTTGGCGACTGACGCGCGATTCCCTGCCGGTTCCGAGGGCGCTCGATGAACATGCCCGTCGAGGCAGCGCCCTTTCTGCTGTCAGCGGTGCTGTTCTCGAGCCTGGCGTGGTACGCGTTCAGGAACCCGCAGGTCCCCGGGGCGACGCTCCTCGGCTGGGTGATGGTCACCAACGCCTGGTGGGTGCTGACCTACGCGATGGATCTGGCGAGCAACGACGTGCAGTCGACGACGTTCTGGCTGCAGGTGAAGTACCTCGGCGTCGCGTCGAACCACATCCTCTGGCTGGCGCTCACGCTCGAGTTGACGGGCTACCGGCACGCGCTTCGCAGCGCCTGGTTCCGCGCGCTGTGGGCATTGCCCGCGCTGCTGATCCTCGTCGTCTTCACGAACTCCTGGCACCACCTGTTCTGGACCGAGATCCGCGTCCTGCCGGACATTCCCGACTCCCAGACCAGCAAGGGACCCGTGTGGGGCCTGTACGTGACCATGACGGCCATCAACAGCCTGGTTTCGCTGGCGCTGTTCACCCGGCACAGCCTGATCACGGTGCCGTTCTACCGACGCCGCAACCTGTGGCTGATCGCGGCCCTGCTGTGCCCGAACATCGGTCTGCACTACGACTACGGCTGGATCCATCCGCTCATCGAGCGCGTCGACAAGGTGCTGCTGTTGCTGACGCCCGCATCGATCCTCATGGCCATCGCCATCTATCGATACAAGGCGCTGGACATCGTTCCACTCGCGCAGCGGCTGGTCTTCGAAACGATCAACTCCGGTGCCGTGGTGGTCGATCCAGACGGTCGCGTGGTGGCGAGTAACCAGTATGCGAGAGAGCGCTGGCCCGGCACGACGCGCACCGGCGCGAGTCTGCGGGAGGCGATTCCCGAAACCGAGGGCCATCCCCTCGAAGACGGCGCCCGCTGGGAGATGGGGCGGCAGGCGGACGGTGCGTGGTTCCTTGTCCTTGTGTCAAAGGTGGCCAGTCGCCGCGAAGGCACGCTCGGGCACGCGCTGATGTTCGTCGACATCAGCGAGCGCATTGCCGCGGAGCAGGCGCGCGCCGAGGCGGTCGCCGCCCGATCGGAGTTTCTGGCCACCGTCAGTCACGAACTGCGCACGCCTCTGCATGGTGCCACCAGCCTGATTGAGCTGGCGTTGCGAACGCCCCTCGACGCACAGCAGCGCAGGTATCTGGAGAGAGCCCAGGCATCCTCGCGGCAGCTCCTCGCCATCATCAATGACGTGCTCGACCAGGCGCGCATTGAAGCCGGCCAGATGACGCTCGAGCGCACGCAATTCGATCTCGCGGCGATCGTCGAGCAGCTGCGCTCGGTGCATTCGCAGGCGGCCCGGAAAGCCAACATCGACTTTGCCGTGGTTGCCGACAACCTGGGCACGCCCCTGCTCGGTGACCCGCTCCGGCTCGGCCAGGTGTTGACCAACCTCACGGGCAATGCCATCAAGTTCTCCCCAGGCGGCCGAGTCACCGTATCGGTGACGGTCGCGGAAGATCTGGAGGATCGGATCAAGCTGGCGTTTACGGTGACCGATACCGGCATCGGCATATCCAGAGAGGGTGTCGACGCATTGTTTGATCCGTTTGCCCAGGCCGACAGCTCCACCACACGACTGTTCGGCGGCACTGGGCTCGGCCTGTCCATCTCCCAGGCGCTGGTGCGGGGGATGGGCGGCGAGATCGAGGTGGCCAGCGAGCCCGGCAAGGGCAGTACGTTCGGCTTTTCCCTGTGGTTCGACGTCGCCAAGGTCGACGCGGCGGTGGCCGGCGCTGAAGACGCGCCAATCCCCGACCTCAGCAGCTACCGGATTCTTGTCGTCGACGACACGCCGTTGAACATTGAGATCGTAACCGCGCTGCTTGTCGACACCGGGGTCGCGCTGGCCACCGCGGCAGATGGAGAGGCGGCGCTCGAGGCAGCCATGCAGACCCGCTACGACGCCGTGCTGTTGGACATCCACATGCCGAAGGCGGACGGCCTGGCGGCCGCGCGCGCGCTGAAGGCGACCCCGGCGTACGCCGAGGTGCCCATCATCGCGATGACCGCAAGCGCGCTCAGCGAAGATCGCGAGCTGGCGCTGCGGGCGGGCATGGTCGACTTTCTGGCCAAGCCGTTCGACCAGAAGCAGTTGTTCGATGTGATCCGGCGCAACCTGCCACCGGTGCCGGACAAGCCGGCCGAGGCGCAACGGCCTTCACCTGGCGTTGGCGAAGCGAGCGAGTACGGCATCGACCCGACCACGGGGCTGTCGATCGCCGGCGGCAACATGGCCCGTTACCGGGAAATGCTCGAGGCGTTAGCCGCCAGCGCCAGAATGCTGCTGGCTGACAGTCGGCGAGCGGGGGCGGCGGCGCACCGGGAGCCGGCCCACGCGCTGCGCGGCAGCGCCGGCATGCTCGGTGCGCACCGCCTCGCGACTGCGGCGGCTGCCATGGAGTCCGCGTCGGCGGCCGCCGCCGAGGGCGCTGCAGACGAAGCGCTCACCAGCCGGCTTCATGATGCGATCGTGCTCGTCGAGCGGTACCTGCAGCAGGGCGAATCGGATTAGCTTCGAGCGTGCAGGTCACATGGCCGCCAGCAGGCGCATGTTCTTCTGCATGTCGAGGTCTTCCACGACCACACCGATTCCCGTCGAGTTGTCCGTGCGCAGACCGATGATTTCCTGATACTCGGGCGAGCGATACCAGTTGTGGAGCGCTTCCTTCGATTCGAATCGAATCACCACCGTGATGGCGCCAGGCGCGCCTTCCAATGGTTCGGATTCGTAATCGGCTACCAGGACCTCCGCGCCATGGGCCTGCAGCGTCGGAATGACCGCAGGTACGTAGGCTTTGTACCCCTCGGCATTCGTCAGCTCGAAGTTCGCCACCAGATATGCGCTCATGATTGCTCCTTTGAGGTTGCGCCGGTCTTCAACCAGCAGTGCTGCATGCCGCGGAAGCTCGGGATCGTCTTTTCGGATCATACGCCCAGGCGGCCGAACTCGATCCAGCGGGCCAGGTCCCCGGAGAATGCCTCCCGGACCTTCGCGTCGTAGAGCGCCAGATCGGCGGCGTCGTAGACGTCACGCCAGCGGCCGTTTACGCCTTTGTGCAGGAACGTGTCACCGCCGCCCTGCCAGATGGCTCCGGCCGTCGGCATCAGTTCGGCGGCTTTGCTTTTCATGGATTCGAACGTGGCTGCCTGGATCAGGTCTGGCCACAGGCGCTCTTCGATACGAATCTCCAGAAACTCGGCGATCCGGCGCATTTCGCGCTCGAGGTCGGCTTTCAGGTCGGTGTAGTGCACGAGCAGCACGTCGCGTTCCTGCCGGGCAGCCCAGTAGCTGTTCTCCATGTGCCAGAAGCCGCAGGCAGGGTCGCCTATGTGGTCGGCGTCACCCAGTACCCAGTCGTGAAAGTGACGCGCGGGGTCCGGTTCCGTTCGTTGCGCCGGCGTTCCGAACTTCGGGTCTGCCAGGGCAACGGCCGTCATTCGACCGAGCACGTCATCGGTGTAGTTGATCTTATGGTTGTAGAACGACATGGCCGCATCGCGTCCGTCTCGAGCGACGTGGATGATCTTGACGCCCTCGTAGATGGGCAGTGAATCGTAGGGGACGTGCGACTTGAAGAAGCGGCGGTGCGTCTGGCTTGCCGCCAGTTCCAGCATCGCCCCCGGTGGCGCCAGGCGGAAGTCCGGCCAGGGCGACGATTCCTGCACCGGAAACGGCGCGTCGCTGCGGAAGATCAGCATGCCGACGATGCGCTGGGTCCACGTGGTTCCGCACTTGGGATAGGTGGCGATGATGATGTCATCGGACCGTGGCCGATAATCGTTCCACCCGGCGCTGTCGAAGTAGCGGGAGCGGGCCTGAATCAGTGGTCCGCGATTGAGCCTGGGCATGAGAGCCTCCTGGGGCGATGGCGGTAGCACGGGCGTGGGTTCAGACACCCATCAGCCGCTGCGCCGCGCTCAGGAACTGGTGGTACACGGTCGGCACGAGGATCAGCCCCACGACGACCAGAGCGGGGACGATGGCCGTATGCCCGCCTCGACCAGAGCGAGCTTGAAGACCGAGTCCGGGACGAACCCCACCAGCGTGGTAGCCATGGCCATATGGGCTTCCCCCCGAGGCGCTGACGTCGTCAGCGTGGTTGCGGTGAATCAACCAGAGCACCCCTCGAGCATTGCAGCTCGCAGGGCCGTGGACAGTCGGGGAAAGCCGGAAACGGCGGCGGAATACCACTGAATCGCTGGCGAGCCGCGCTCTCCATCGATCGGCCCGTCCTGCGCTCGACCGACGCTTGACTTCCCTGGCCTATTGTCTGGTAATACGAATCATTCTCATTGGCGTTACCAATAGATCCGTTCGACCAGGGAGGCAGCATGATTCGTCGGGCTCATCTTCGCACCGTAGTCGTGATCACGTGCGCGTTCGCACTGGCACCGCCGCTGGCATTGGCGGCGCCAGCGCCCGCTCGGGCCGAGGGCCCCATCGAAGAGATCATCGTCCGCGGCCGCGCGCAGGCCCTGTACCGGGTCGACGAGACCCGCTCCGGCAAGCTGCCGGTCGATCCGCTGCTTTCCACCCAGACCATTCAGGTGATCAACGCCCGCCTCATCGAGGACCAGGGCGCGCGCAGCGCGCTGGACCTGTACCGCAACCTGTCGGGGGTCACCTTCTTCAGCTACGCGGGGGTTACCGCCCGCGGCTTCCGCCAGGAAGAGAACTTCTTCGATGGCCTGCGTGGCGACCCCTACGCCGGCTTTTCGGTGCCGCAGCTCTTCAATGTCGAGCGGGTGGAGTACCTGAAGGGGCCGGCCGGCATGCTCTACGGACCCGGCGCGCCCGGCGGCCTGTTCAACTACATCACCAAGCGCCCCGAACCCGAGTTCGATGCGCGCGTGTCCGGCATCGCCGGCGATCAGTCGCGCCGCGGCATCACCGCCGAGGCGACGGGCCCTCTGGCGGCGCGCTGGTCAGGCCGGCTCGGCGGCTTCTACGAGCAGCAGGATCTGCCGCGCCGCAATGCCGACAGCGAGGTGCAGATCTACGACGGCGGGCTGAGCTACGCGCTGGACGATGGCGAGATCGTGCTGCAGGCCACCCGCTACGAGCAGGATCTCGGCGGCAACCGGCTGCGCGGGGTGCCGGTGGACGACGCTGGACGGTTCCTCACCAGCCGCCGCTGGAATCACAATGAAGCCAGCGACTTCCTGCGCCTCGAGACCAACGTGCTGCAGGCCAGCGTCGATTGGGCGCCCACGGAGACGCTCACCCTCGATGCGGGTGCGCGTTGGAGCGACGGCACCGAAAAGCAGCAGTACCACGAGCCATTCGGGTTGTTCGATGCCTCGGGCGACGGCGTGGTCGACAGCTCGCGGCGCCAGTTCCGCGACCAGATCCGCGATGGCGAGAACCTGTCGCTGGCGGCCAACCTCATCTGGTCCCGGCCGCTCCTTGGCATCGATCAGCGCACTCTGATCGGCGCCGACTGGTTCCGTCAGGACTCGCGGTTCGACGGCCGCTCGGTGACCGGCGGCACCAGCGCCGAGGCCGGGCGGCCCACGCCCCTCGCCCTGATCGATCTCGATTACGGCCAGACGGACGTAGCCGGTTATGACCTTCCGGCCTTCAGCCGCAGCAAGAGCCGCCAGGACCGGGCCGGCGGCTACCTGCTGAACGAGGCCACCTGGGGGCGCCTGATCACCGTGCTGGGCGCGCGCATCGACCGGTTCGAGGATGAAGACCGCCTGAGCGGCGACGGCTTCGACGACACGGCCGTGACCTGGCGCGCCGGGCTGCTGTACCGGGTGCGGGATGACGTTTCCCTGTTCGCTCGCTGGGCCGAGAGCTTCGAGCCCCAGTCCATCGGCAGCCAGGACGGCCGCCGCGGCGGGCCCTTCGACCCCACCGAGGGCACGATCATCGAGGCGGGGGTGCGCACCGCGCTGCTCGATGGCCGCCTGCAGTCGTCCGCCTCCATCTACCGGATCAAGCGCCGCAACATCCTGCAGGCCGACCCGCGGGGCGACGCCGGCGGCGACGGTTTCGACGACCTCGTCGCCCTGGGCGAGGTGACCAGCGAAGGCTTCGAGCTCGACCTCAGCGCCGACCTCACGCCGAACTGGGTGGCGACGGTGGCCTACGGCTACAACGACGCCACCATCACCCGCAGCGCCGGCACCTCCAACATCACCAACAGCGTCGGCGACCGCTTTGCCAATGCGCCGAAGCATCAGCTCGGCTTCTGGACGCGCTATCAGATTCCGCGCCTGAACCTGGCGTTCGCCGTCGGCGGCGACTACGTGAGCGAGCGGCGATCGCTCAGTGATCAGCGCGTACGGCCGTACACGGTGTTCGACGCGTCGCTGATCTATGAGACCCACAACTGGCGCGTGCTGCTGCGCGTCGACAACCTGCTCGACAAGACCTATGCGGCCAGCGGCTTTATCGGCCGCACCGGGCACTTCCCCGGCGAGCCGAGATCGGCCTTTGTCGAGGTGGTGCGACGCTGGTAGGCGCCGCCACCCGGATGAGCGCGGTCGAGACCACAGCATCGGTGTCCGCGCGTCGGCGGGCCCGGCGCGGGCGCAGCCTGTGGTGGCGCGTACACCAGTGGGCGGGCCTGCAGGCGTCGCTGTACCTGACCTTCGTGCTGGTCACGGGTACGCTCGCCGTGCTCGCCCACGAGATCGACTGGCTGCTGCGTCCCGCTATGTGGGTCGCCCCCACCGAGGTCGAGGAACGGGTGAGCTGGGGCACCGTCACCAAGGCCGTGACCGCGCATGCCCCGGATGCCCAGGTGCTGATGTTGAGCGCCCCTCTGCACGCCGCATCGGCATTCGACGCCGTCATCGTGCGCGACGGCGAGCGACGCCATGTCTACGTGCATCCCCGCACCGGGACGGTGACGGGCGAGGGTGCCTGGATGAGCGTGCAGCGCTTCCTGCGCGACGCGCACCGTCGGCTCATGCTGTTCCAGACCTTCGGCGGCGTGCGGATAGGCATCGTGCTGGTCTGTCTGTCGTCGGTGCTGCTGCTGCTGTCTCTGGTCACCTCGTTCTGGGTATACAAGAAGTGGTGGCGGGGTTATCTGCGCTGGCCAAGAGGGCGCGACGCACGCTCGCTCACCGGCGACACCCATCGATTCATGGGCCTGTGGTCGTTGTGGTTCGTGGTCGTCATGACGTGGACGGGCTTGTGGTACCTGGCCGAGGAGTTCGGCGCACGTCCGCCGCTGCCGCCGCTGCCCGCGCTGTCGTCGACCCTGCCGGCGCGCGACGCCGTGCTTGCGCGATCGCTCGATCGCGGCATCGCCGCGCTCGAGCAGGCCCGCCCCGACTATCAGGTAACGTTCGTGCTCTGGCCCTCCGCAGGCAGCCCCGCGTTTGCCGTGCGCGGCCGTGACGATCGCGCGATGCTGGTGGAAGACGCCGCCAACAGCGTGTGGATCGCGGTAGACGATGGTCGGCTGCTCGGCGAGATCGATGCCGCCGCGCTGTCGTTGCATCAGCGGATTGCTGCGGCCAACAATCCCCTGCACTTCGGCACCTTCGCCGGCTATCCGAGCAAGATCGTGTACTTCGTGTTTGGCGTGGGGCTGAGCGCGCTGAGCCTCACCGGCGTCGCCATCTACGGCCTGCGCCTGCTCAAGCTCGAGCGCTCAGCGTCCTGGCGGCGCGGCCTCTTGCTGGCCTGGCAGGGCATGGGCCGGGCGCGTTGGCCGGCCGCGGCGCTGTGCGTGCTGCCCTTCATCCTGGTGTTCTTTCAGTAACCGAAGCAAGGAGATCGTCCCATGATCCGACTCATCGCTGCCTGCATGCTGCTGACCTGTGCGCTGACGGTGCGCGCCGATCCACCCCGGGTGGATCACCACGCCGGCGAGCCGGCGCCGACGCTGACCGTCGCGCTCGCCAACCTGCAAGACTACAACGCCCGGCTGGCGGCAATTCTGGCTCAGGACGAGCTGACGGCCGCCGACCTGGCGGTCGTGCATGAGCTGACCTACACGCTGGAGAACGCGCTGGCGCGCATCCGGGAGGATGTCGCCCTGGTCGCCGAGCATCTCGAGGCGGTGCACCTGGCCTCGGAGCGGGCCGATGTCGCCACGGTGCGCGACCGGGGCCGAAGCTACCTCGACGGCGTGCGGCCGCTCAGCCATGACCGGTGAGCGAAGCTGGCGCGAGCTCATGCGCACCGGCGGCGACTGCTGCCGGTGCGGCCGCGACGCCGCTGCCGTCGCCTGCTACGAGCGCGCCCTGGCCATCGTGCAGGCGATGATCGACGACGGCCAACTCAACGAGCCGCTGCTCCTGGCCAAGGTCGCCGCCCACCAGGCTCGCGCTGCCGCGCTGGCGCGGTTGTGCGCCCTGGTCGAAGCCGAGCGCGAGCTGGCGTCGGCGCACCGCTTCATCCGCGACGTGGTCCACGACCGCTCGCTGTCGCAGAGCCTGCGCCGTGCCGCTCAGGCGCATTGCGCGAGAACGTTTGCCGAATGGCAGGCGCTTCGTCGCCGGTACGGGCTGGCGCCGATGACCTGGCATTAGGGGCAGGATCGTTCCTGGATGCGGTGGCGGAGGTCGGGGAAGCCGGGCCATCGAGCGCGTTCTGGCGGGTGAGCCTGCCGCGGTCAGCACCCCACGACCTCGCACTTTCGATCAAGCCCGCCGACACGCTCTGGTGCTAGCATTCCCCCCGTCGTCCAACAGGGGGGGAGGGATGATGCCCATTGACCACTTCGCCAGCGCCACCGACATGCTGGCCGCGCTCGCGTCGCGCGAGATCTCGTCCGCCGAGCTGACCGAGCTGCACATCGCCCGCATCGAGGCGCTGGATGGCGCCATCAATGCCATTCCCGTGCGCACCTTCGACCGCGCCCGGGCGCAGGCGAAAGCGGCGGATGCCCGGCTCGCTGCCGGTGAGACCGCGCCCCTGCTCGGCCTGCCCATGACGCTGAAGGAGTCCACCCAGGCCGCCGGCTTGCCGCAGAGCGCGGGCATCATGGCGTTCAAGGGCTACGCACCGGCTGGCGACGGGCTGCTGGCCAAGGCCGTGTTCGATGCCGGCGCCGGCCTGCTCGGCAAGACCAACATCCCGGTGGCGCTCGGCGACTGGCAGGCGGACAGCCCGGTGTACGGGCGCACCAACAATCCGTGGGATCTCACCCGCACGCCGGGCGGCAGCACCGGCGGCGGCAGCGCGGCGCTGGCCGCGGGCCTGACGCCGCTGGAGGTGGGCAGCGACATCGGCGGCTCGGTGCGCGTGCCCGCCGCCTACTGCGGTGTGTACGGTCACCGCCCGTCCGAGACCGCCATTCCGAAGACGGGCGCGTTTCCGCTGGCCGACCTGCCGAACCCGGCGTTTCTGATGGGCGTGCAGGGGCCGCTGGCGCGCACGGCCGCCGACCTGGAACTCCTGTTCGACGTGCTGCGTGGGCCCGAGTTGGGGGAAGAGGTGGGCTGGCAGCAGGCTCTGCCGCCAACCCGCCATCGGTCGCTGGGCGCGTTCCGCGTCGCCGTGATCGACTCGGTCGCCGGCGTGCGCGCATCGAACGCCATGCAGGGCCGGCTCGACGAGCTCGCCGCCCTGCTCGGCAAGGCGGGTACGAAGGTCGAGGCGGCGCAGCCCGAGATCGATCTGGAGGCCTACTTCCTCGACTACGCGCGGCTGCTGCAGGTCATGATCTCCCAGGGCCTGCCGCGCGCCGATCGCGAGGCGCGGGCGGTGGAGCTGCGCAAGCTCGGCGACCCGGTCAACGCCGCCCAGGCCGACGGCCTGCTGCTGGACGCCCACGCCTACCTGGAGCTGGTGCGCCGCCGCGAGGAGGCCCGCCAGGCGTGGCGCGCGTTCTTCCGCGACTGGGACGTGGTCATCGCCCCCATGGCGCTGGACGCCGCCTTCCCCCATCAGGCCGCCGCGTTCGATGCGCGCACCCTGCAGGTGGACAACCAGGCCGTGCCCTACTTCCACAACATCGTCTTCCCGATGCTGGCCATCTTCGCCGGGCTGCCGTCCACGGCGTTTCCAGCCGGTCTGGATTCCCAGGGTCTGCCGCTCGGCCTGCAGGCCATCGGCCCGTACCTGGAGGACCGCACCACGCTCGCGTTCGCGCAGCTTCTCGAGCGGGAGTGGTATCGGTTCGAGGTGCCGCCGGGGTACTAGGCGGCGTCGAGGTCCAACATCCCCTGGCGCAGGTAGAGATAAGCAATGACGTTCGTGTCGACGACGATCACGCCCGGCCCGAGCGGACGGCGGTGGATATGTCCTTCACCTGGAGTTCGACCGAACCCAGGCGGGCCCTTATCGCTCGCGCCCGGGCCAGACGCTCATCGGCACTTACGACGGTAGGCGAGAGCTGCCGCTCCAGACACGCGATGACTTCACTGTTCAGGCTGCGGTGATGCGCCTTGGCCGCGAGCTTCAGCCGTTCGTACAGATGGTTCGGGATTCCCTTGAGCGTGATCGTGGTACCCATGGCGGCTCTCGAAAACCGAAGTGGTGTCATTGTGGCTCCGTGCTTTTCTGGGTAGCAAGGCTCGTGCGGGACGCATTCGCAGCCTCCCCTGCCGATGGCATGATGCTGGCAAGTGTCTTTCTGATGGTTTCTACCATCCGACGCCCGACATGGCTCGGAGGTCAGAAGCGGCGCTACATGGCCGACGACTCTGCTGATGCCGAGATGGGTCGCGCCTCGCGTCGGTCGTTGGGCATGTACCTGATCGGCGGCGGGGTGGCGTTCTGGCTGGTGCGTTTGTGACGCGGCGCGTCGCTACTGCGCCGTCATTCCCGCATCCACCGTGAACTCCGCGCCGGTGACGTAGTTCGATTCGTTCGACGCCAGATAGACGATGCAGTTGGCGATGTCGTCCGGCGCGCCGACGCGACCGAGGGGGATGCGGTTGAGACCGGCCTCCACCATGCTGGGGTCGGTGGCGCCGGTGGCCTGGGCCTGCATGTTGGTCCAGATCACGCCGGGGTGCACCGAGTTGCAGCGCACGTTGTCGGGCCCGCCCTCGATGGCCACGGTCTTGGTGAGCAGCCGCACGCCGCCCTTCGAGGCGCCGTAGGCGCCGCAGTTACGCAGCCCGACCAGTCCGGCCACGGACGACAGGTTGATGATGGAGCCGCCGCCGTGGCCACGCATGGCTACCAGGCCGTAGCGGCAGCCGAGGAACACGCTGGTCAGGTTCACGTCGATCTGGCGCTGCCAGTCCGCGAGGGTGAGCGCCTCGAGCGGCTTCAGCACCGCGATGCCGGCGTTGTTCACCAGCACGTCGATGCGGCCGTAGGTCTCGGTAGTCCTGGCGATCACCGACTCCCAGTCGGCTTCGCGGGTCACGTCGTGCTGCAGGGCCAGCGCCTCGCCGCCGCCGTCGCGAATCGCAGCGGCCGTTGCCTCCGCTCCCGCCGCGTCGATGTCGGTGACCACCAGGCGGGCGCCTTCCCGGGCCAGTGCCAGGGCGGTGGCGCGCCCCAATCCCGGATTGGATGCGGTGCCCGTGACGATGGTGACCTTGCCTTCGACCCTGCCCATGATGGTGCTCCCCTGCGTGGCTGTGTGGGGCTGGATGCTATGTGAACTCGAGCATCACGGCTATCAAGAAAGCCCGGCCCGCAGATGGGCGAACGTCGCACCTGACGTGCGCTGCCGACTGTCTGGTCACGGGCGACCTCAAGCACTCCCCACGCCCTGTCGGTCTGCAATGCATGGTGGCGGATACCCCGCCGCGATTGCGTTAACCCCTGCAGACCCTCATAGCTGCGGGAGCCGTTGCATGATCGCCCGATCGTTGACCCTGTCCTTCGCATGCCTGTGCGCCATCGCCCAGGCCGACCCCGGCGGTGCCCATATGGTCGTGGGTTGGCCCGGCGGCGCCGCAGCGGTGGTCAGCTACGACTTCGACGACCCGGTTGGCGAAGTAAGTGCGGAGGGCGCGATCCACTTCGAGCTACCGGTGCCGCCGGCCAGCCGCCAGACCGTGGCTGACACCTTCGACCGCTGCCCCACCGGCAAGCTCGACATCGAGAATGGCGCGGCGCCGGTGACGCCGGTGATGCTCCTGGTGGAGCTCGGCGGCCGCGAGCTCAGCCTGGCGGCGGCCTCGTCACCCGACATGGCGGCGTGGACGCTGAGCTTCGGGCAGGCCCCGCTGGTCAAGGGTTCCTTCCTGCGCTGGCTGCACGTCGACGGCGCGGCGAGCGTCAGCGGCGAGTGCGTCGAGACGCTGCTCACGGACGCCGGCGATCTGGAAACGCGCACCGAGTGGCGCCTCGAGCTGGCGCCGGGCTGGAACCTGATCCGCACCACCTATCTCGACTACGCCGAGCTCGAGGACGGTCGCCGCCAGGAAACCCATACCGTGCACGATGCCGTGGTTGCGCTGCCCGAGGACGCGCGCTGGTACCTGGAGCAGGACTGAGGAGGTTTGATCATGAAGCACCTGCCACTTTGGATGCTGTTCGTGCCGACGCTCGCCCTTGCCGTCGACCTGGAGGACGTGGTCGGCGAGTGGGCCGTGGACGCCGAGAGCTGCCCGGAGTCGCGCCTGACGTTCACCATCGACCAGATGCACGAGGCGCTCATGGCCGAGGATGGCCGCTGGGTGTCGTTGGCCGCGGCGCCGTTTTCCATTGACGGCGAAAGCATTGTCATTCAGCCGGCGGACGGGCTGCCGGGCGGGCAGCGGCTGGCGGTGGTCACCGCGGAACGCGATCGCCTGGTACTGCGCACCGGCGACGCCGCCCGGGCCGCCGCCATCGGCACCGACACCCTGACCCTGGTTCGCTGCCCCGCCTACTGACGGCGGACCCATGGAGAGACCACAGCCATGATCAGACTCGTTCCCCTGTTGATCGCCGGCCTGCTGGCTTCCGGCTCGATGACGGCTGCTGCGCCGGCCGAGGCTGGCGAGGCCGTTCTGCTGGCCGCCGCCGACGACGGCCTGCGTGACGTTCGACGCGACGCCCATCGCGAGCGCCAGCAGCTTCGCAAGGATCGCAACGACCGCCTGAGCGACGCGGTGCGCGCGTTTCGCGCCGAGGCGGCCGATCTCGACGCTGAGTATCGGGAGCGGGCCCGCGCCGTCGACGTCGAGTTCCAGCTCGAGGAGGTGCGGCTGCAGGCCGAGATCGACGCCCAGGTCGCCGCTCTGGAAACCGAGATGCAGAAGCGTCTGCACGGCAGCCTCCAGGGCGCCATCGGCAACGATCAGGACCTGGCCCGCGGCTTCGAGGCCATGGAGCGGGAGACGCGCGCCCACCAGGACCGTCTGTTCGAGGTGCGCAAAGCGGGTGCGGCGCGCGTTCACGCGGCGCGCCAGCGCGCCCAGGCCCGCAAGGACGCGCTGTACCTGGAGCGCGACCAGGAGGCCCTGCGCCGCGCTGACGACTTCGGGCTGACCGAGGCACCCGCGCCCATTCTGGCCACCCCGATCGGCGGCGAGCTGACGCGGCAGGAGCAGCAGTGGAACGAGCGCGAGCAGCGCGACGTGGCGCGCCTGGCGGAGCGGCACGCCAAGCTGCTGGCCGAATACCGGAACGGCGCGCGGCTGCGGGACTGGGAGCGGGCCAACCGCGACGCCGACTTCGAGCTCGACTGGCAGGAGCGGGCCGAGCTGCACGCCCTGCAGTCGCAGCAGTCACTCTTCAATGCCTTCATGGTGCAGCCCGACGCAGGTGCCGACTTCGACCGGCAGGCTTACCTCGACCGTCTGGCCGAGAACGCGGAGCAGCAGCGGCTGATCAAGATCCGCTATGAGCAGATCAAACGCGAGAACGACATCCGGCGCCGCGAGGAGAAGCGTGTGCTGGCGGCCGGCGAGTGACCGTGCCGGCCACCCGTCTCCCACCACCAACCAGGAGCAGCCAATGAACGGCCGACGATCCATTCGACGCACACTAGCCGTGCTCACGCTCACGCTGGCGGCTGTACCGGGCTTCGGTGCGGTGCCCGGGCTCGACCCGGACGCGGCGTACGCCGCGACCCGCATCATCGAGGCCGGCGGTGAGCGCCTCACCCAGCAGTACCATCAGCAGAGCGCGTTGGTGAGCCGCATGGAGACCCGCGTCGACGGCCAGGACTCGGTGATGATCATGCGCGGTGACCGGAACCTGATGTGGACCGTGGTGCCGGCGCAGCGCATGTACATGGAGATCAGCCTCGATCGGGCCCCGCCCGAGCTCGCCGATCTGCCTGACCCGGAGGCCTGGACGTCCGTGCAGCGGGTCGGCCGCGAATCCGTCCATGGGGTGCCGGCCACCGTCTACCAGGTACGCGGTGGTGATGGCCGCGAGACCGCCCAAGGCAGGCTGTGGGTATCCGACGACGGCATTGCCGTGCGCATGGAGTTCGAGGGCGATGACGGCCCCATGCGCATGGACCTGCGCGATCTGCGCCCCGGGCCCCAGCCGGCGGCCTTGTTCGAGCCGCCTGGCGGCTACCAGCGGCTGGCCGTGGGTGGCGTTGGTGGCGTTGGCGGCGTTGGCAGCGATGCGGCCCCGGGCATGATGGACGGTGTGGTGGAAGAGGCGGCGCAGGAGGTCAAGGACACGGCCGGTCGTGAGGCGCGGCGGCAGATTCGCGAGAACGTCGGACGGGGGCTGCGCAACCTGCTCGGCAGGCCCTGACCGCGGCGCGGCTCAGACCGGGTCCAGCGCGTCCGCCAGGTAGGCGCGGGCGCGCGCCCAGTCGCGCTCCACCGTCCGCATCGGCCGCTCGAGCACGGCGGCCGTCTCTTCCATGGTCAGGCCGGCGAAGAATCGGCATTCGACGATGCGCTCCAGAACCGGGTCGTGCGCGCCCAGCTTGCGCACCGCGTCGTCGACGGCGACCACGTCGAGCACGGGCAGGGCGCTGTCGGCGTGCAGGGCCTCATCGAACTCCACTGCGAACACGCCGCCGCCGCGCTTGGCCGCATGGCGCCGGCGCGCGTAGTCGACGATGAGGTGGCGCATGGCCGTGGACGCCAGCTTCAGGAACTCCTCCTGTGGCAGGTCGCTGTGGTGGTCGTTGGCGCAGAGCCGGATCCACGCTTCGTGCACCAGCGCCGTGGTGTTCAGGGTGGCGCCGGGCCGATAGCGGCGGAGCTGCTGATGTGCCGCCACGCGCAGGCGGCGGTAAGCATCGGTCGCTGTGTCGTCGTGCGTATCGTGGGGCGAAGCGTCGTCTTTGGCCAAACCTGAACAACCTGCCAGATGACCGCCGGAGTATAGACGCCGGTCGCCCCCGGGCAAGTGGCGCCCGAGCGTCCGTCAGAACGCGCCGTCGGGCAGCGGCGGCGCCTGCGCGCCGCCGGCCTCTGCGTCCGCCAGCCACGCCCGCAGCGCCTGTACCTCCGGCCGGTCGGCGCCGAACACGGCGGCGAGTACGTCGGCGCTGCGCGCGACGTCGGCAGCCGCCAGGTCCTCATCGCCGCGTTGCCAGTGCAGGCGGGCGCGGTGCGCGAGCGCGTTGCCCACCACCTCGTGCTGCTCGCCGAACAGCTCGGTGCCGATGCCGAGCGCGCGGTCGAACAGCCCCTCGGCTTCGTCGGCGTCACCCTGACCGAGGCGGGCCGTGCCGAGCTGCACCAGGTCGATGGCCAGCTCGCGGCTCGACGGCCCGAGAGTGCGTTCCTCGATGGCGGTGGCTTCGCGCAGATAGGCAGCCGCCTCGTCGAACTCGCCGAGACGCAGATGGGCGCTGCCGAGCCCGCTCAGGGTGGTGGCGATGGGCGGGCTGTCGGCGGCGTGATGCTGGCGCTGGATTGCCAGGGCCCGGGTCAGGTGGTCGATGGCGCCGCGCGGATCGCCCAGCACGCGGCGGGTGTTGGCCACCTGAGTCAGCAGCACCGCCAGGCTCGGGTGCTCGGGGCCGAGCACCTGTTCGTCCACGGCCAGGGCCTGCAGCAGGTGAACCTCGCCGGCCTTCGGATCGCCGGCCTCGAGCAGCACGATGCCGAGGTTGCCGCGGGCCACGGAGGTGGCCGGATGCATCTCGCCGAACTGCTCGAGCCGCATGGCCACGGCCTGCTGCAGCGTGTCGATGGCTTCCTGGTGGCGAGCCTGGCGTGACAGCAGGGTGCCCAGGGCGTTCAAGGTGGCGGCGTGGTCGGGTGAGCCGGGAGCGGTGGCGAGATGGGCGGCGGCAGCTTCTTCGAGCAGGGCGGTGGCCTCGGCGTAGCGGCTGGTCATGATGGTGACGATGCCCAGGTTGGTGAGCACCGGGGCCCGGCCAGCCAGATCGTCGGCCGGCAGCGAGGCCAGCGCGCTGCGGTTGTACTGTTCGGCCGCTTCGAGACGACCGAGCTGGAAATTCGTGTAGCCGAGGTCGGCGAGCACGTCGCCGCGGCGCACGCCGACGGCATCATCGGCGCCCTCCAGGGTCGACAGCGCCCGCAGCAGCACCTCGTCGGCGCGCTGGTACTGGCCGAGCGCCTGGCTCACCTGGCCCAGCACGCGCAGCATGCCGGCCTGCAGGGCGGGGTCGTCGGGCAGCGCATCGGTGCGCTCGATGCCGCGGTCTACCAGCTCGACGGCGGTGACCTCGCGGCCGCCCGATTGCGCCGGGTCGGCGGCGCGGAACAGCTCTACCAGGTACTCGGTGACCTGGCCGGCCCGTACCGCCTCGCGCTCCGCGCGTTCGGCGGCGGCTGCCGCGCGGTCGCGTTCGGTGCCGAGCCGGTCGGCGTGTGTCAGCAGCGCGGCGACCGCCGCCACCGGCAGGCCGATGCCGGCGGCCAGTGCCCAGGCGTGACGGCGCGCGAAGCGCCCTGCCCGGTAGCGCCAGTTGCCGGCGCGGGCCAGCACCGGCAGGCGCTGGCCGTGGCGCTCGAGGTCGGCGGCCAGCTGCTCCACCGAGGCGTAGCGACGCTCCGGCTCCTTGCGCAGCGCCACCTGGCAGATCACGTCGAGGTCGCCGCGCAGCGTCCGGGCGAGGCGATGGGGCGTCGTGCCGCGCTGCGCGGCCAGGCGGGCCGCGGCATCGGCAGCGTCGCCCGGCTCGAGCACCCGGGCGGACGGGTTGGTCGGCATCTGCGTGAGCACCGCATCCTGCAGCCGGGCGGGCTGGGCTGCATCCACCCGATAGGGCGAACGGCCGGTGAGCAGGTGGTAGAGCAGCACGCCGATGGCATAGACGTCGGTAGCCGTGGAGACGCTGTCGCCGGTGATCTGCTCGGGGCTCGCGAATGCCGGGGTCAGCAGCCGACCGCCGGCCACCGTGAGCTCGGAGGCGGTGGCGTGACTGGCCTCGTCGTCGAGCACCTTGGCGATGCCGAAATCGAGCAGCTTCACCTGGCCCGCCGCGGTCACCAGAATGTTCGACGGCTTGAGATCGCGGTGCACCACCAGGCGGCGGTGGGCGTACTGCACCACCGCCAGCACCTGCTGGAGCAGCGCCAGGCGTGCGTCCACGGTCAGCTTCCGGCGGTCGCAGTACTCGGTGATGGGCTCGCCGTCGACGTACTCCATGATGAAGTACGGCCAGCCATCGGCCACGACGCCGCCGTCCAGAAGGCGTGCCAGGTTGGCATGCTCGAGCCCGGCAAGGATGCGTCGCTCCTCGCGGAAGCGCTGCACCGACTCGTCGCTTTCGATCCAGCGTCGCAGCAGCTTGACCGCCACGGTCTGCTGGAACTCGCCGTCGTTGCGCTCGGCCTTCCACACCACCGACATGCCGCCGGCGCCCAGGCGCTCGGTCAGCCGGTACGGGCCGATCTGGCGCACCGACTCCGGCAGCGACTGGTCGTCGGCGGCGAGCAGGGCTTCGTCGGCCAGGGCGTGCATCGATGCAGCGGCTGAGTCGAACGACCGGGCGCTGCGCCGCTCGGCCTGCAGCAGCCGGCGCACGGCTGCCGCCAGATCGGCGTCGCCGTCACAGTGATCGTCCACAGCGGCATCGCGCGCTTCCGGCGGCAGCTCCAGCAGGGCGGAGAACACCGCGTCGACGCGCATCCAGCGCGTGGCATCACCGTCTGCGGCTGGCTGCTGGGGCTCGTCGTCAGGCATCTCGCTCGCCTCGATGAAACTTCTCGAATAGTACGAAATCGAGGCGAGCGGGGAAGTATTGACCGGTGGGGTCAGGGCGCGCTGTCGTGCACGACCTCCAGCGGGAACAGGCCGTCACGATCATCCACGCGCAGCGGCGGGCACGGCCCGGGCTCGCAGGCGGTGACGGTGACCCGGGCGCGGAGCTGCTCACAGCGCACCAGCAACTCGTCCATCAGCGCGTAGTGCATCACCTCGGCCCAATGGGGCTCGCCCCGGAACGGCTTTCCGACCCGATCCGGTCCGGGTATCTCGGTTTCCAGCCCTTCCATCCAGGAGATGCCGATCCAGCCGTCGGCCGTGCGTTGCTCGAACTCGAGATCGAGCACCACGACCTGCGCCGGCGGCTCTTCGGGGTAACCCACCTCGAGGCGCAGGAAGCACGCCTCACCGCCGTTGCGCCGCTCGCCGCTGACGCTGAACGACAGCGGCTCGTCGGCGGGCGAGCCGTCCGCCGCGACGGTGGCTTCCAGACAGGGGCTATGCAGGCCGGCGCAGCCGCCGAGCAGCAGTGCCGCGAGGCAGGCGGCGGTGGATCGGGCGCGGTCGGTCATGGTGGGTCTCCCGTTGGCAGATGGTCAGAACGATTGGTCGTGCAGCAGATTGAACCTGTACCAGGCACCCGCGGTGATGCCGTAGTTGAAAACCAGGTCCCTGGTGTGTCGGCCGGCTGGTTCGATCTCGAACCGCTGTAGCTGCTGGTTCGACAGCGCCGGCAGGTTGACACCGCCCAGTACCAGCATGCCCAGGTAGTCGTCATCGTCGCCGATGCCCGAGCCGAGCGTGACCTCGGCCAGGCGGCGCCCGTCGATTTGCGCGAGCCCGCGCAGCACCGGCACCAGGCGGTTGAGGTAGGTCTGCTGCGCGGCGGCGCTGGTGTCGGTGATGTCGACAGGGTGCGCGGCGTCGAAGGCATCTCGCAGGTGGCTGCTGAAGGCTCGGGCGAGCTGCTCGCCGAAAGCTCGCCGTTGCCCGTAGCTGTTGCCGTCGGCCTCCATGACGGCGGCGGCCATCAGGTAGAAGCCGTAGGGTGGAATGTTCTCGAACTGCACGGGAAAGTAGTTGCGGTACGGCGCGCCCGTCGGCGTGTAGGCAGTGCGGCCCTCCGTCAGGAAGTCGTTCGGCCCGAGCGGCACCTGCCGCGACTCCAGCACCACCAGGTACGGCCAGCCGTCCTGGCTGAGGGTGCCGCTGAACGTCCACAGCGCCAGGTAAGGCTCGTCGCCGCTCGGCTCGGTGGGTGAGCTGGCCGTCACCGACTCGATGGCGATGGTGGCGCGGCGGATGTTCGGCATGGCCGTCGCGCCTGGCCCGGCATCGGCACCGCCGCCTGCCGGGGGCGCGGCGTCGTCGGACGGCGCCGGGTCTGCGGGCGGCGCCTCGGGCACGATGCTGATCGGGGCCTCGCGCACTGGCGCCTCGGCCATGAGCGCGTAGCGGCCCATGTACAGCACCCCCGGCGCCACCGGTGCGCCAAGCTCGGCACTCAGGCGCGGCCCACCGCCGAACGGCACGCGGTAGCGGTGCGAGCGCTTGCCGCCGGCGCCGCTGACCTCGAGGCGCAGCGCCCGGGGGCTGGCGCCCTCGGGTAGCGGGAAGGCCACCAAGAAGCTTCCGGTGGCGCCGGCCTCGATCCGCGGCCGCGCACGCTCCGGTCGCGTCTCGTGCAGCACGAGCTGCGGCGCGTGCAGCTCGCCGGCGCTGTCGATCAGCCGGGTCTCGCGGAAGCTGCCCGCGGACAGATTCTGAGGGCCATCGGTGCGGTTGCGCACCGTCATGCGCACCAGCGCCCAGGCTTGCTCGGATCCCGGACGCCGACCTACGCGTGCCTGGTCGGTGGTGGTTTCGATGCCGTCGACCTGGATGTCGAACGACGGTGCCGCCAGAAACTGCTGCGGCCCGGCCTCCACCTCCTCGCGCACGATCTCCGGGTGGCCGTCGTGGTAGGCGCTCGGCAGCGGCTCGATGCGGCCGTCCAGTGCATAGGCGAGCTCGTTGTTGCCGGCGCGCCGGGTACCCACCACCAGCCGCGGTATGCGCAGCCGCTTCGGCACCAGCACGGCCGTGTACAGCCGCAGCGGTTCTGCCGGTCGCAGCAGGGTGTCGTCGGCGCTGCGGGTGGCGGGATCGGCCGCCGTGGTGAGCCGAGCCGCGCGTACCGGCAGGGCCGCATTGCGCTCGTGCACCAGGCCTTGCTCGTCGATGGCGTGGAACTCGAGGGTGTTGTGCCGGAACCGTACCGCCTCGGTGCCGACGTTCTCGATGGTGAAGAACAGCACCAGCATCTTTTCGTCGCCACCGGCCATGCCGCTCGCGGAGGGCACGTGGTCCGTCCAGCCGAGCGCGTACATGGCCCGGTCGAGGGTGAACCGCAGAGCCGGCTCTGGGCCGATGTCGTAGGCGGTGCCGATCTCGGCCGGCGCCTGGGGTGCGGATGTCAGCGGCGCCGGCGGCTCACCGAGCGCCTCCTGGGCCGATAGCTGGCCGGGGATCGTTGCCAGCGTCAGCAGCGCCGGAACGATGAAGGCGCGAATGCAGCGCGTCGTCGAGACCATGGGCAGTTCCCTCTAATATCATTGGGCTGCCCTGCCTAACGCAATCAGCGACCGTTTCCCGCCAGGTTCTCCAGATGTTCCGCCAGCGCCGCCGGCTGCGCGAAGAACGGCGAGTGGCTGCCAGCCATCGCCACCACCTGCTCGAAGCCGATCCGCTCGAGCATGCCGCGCTGGCCTTCGAGGGTGAGGGCGCGGTCGTCGGCGCAGGTGATGTAGGCGCGGCGTGTGCGGCCCCAGCGCTCGGGCGTGCAGGTGATGGGCGTGCGCATCACGGCTGCCGGCTGGGGCACCAGACAGGCTTCCGCCAGAGCCACATCGGCGGCGTCGCAGTCGGCGTAGAAGACGTCCTTCAGCTTGTCACGGGCGTAGGTGATGCTCACGCCGTCGGCGCTCGGCTGGAAGCCCGACATGAACTCGCGCGGCGACGCCTTGATCGGGTTGTCCATCATCGACTCGCCGTTGTCGAGGACGATGGCGGTGAGGTAGACCAGCGCGGCCACCTGGTCGGGAAAGCGCTCGGCCGCCTCGGTGATCACCACGCCGCCCATGCTGTGGCCCACCAGCACGGCAGGCTCGCCGAGGACGTCGAGCGCTTCGCCGACGCGCCGGGCATAGGCGTCGAGGGTGACCGCCGCCGTCGGCGTCTTATCGACGCCATGGCCGGGCAGGTCGATGGCCATCGCCCGGTGGCCGCGGGCGGTGAGCTCGGGAATCACCTTGTGCCAGCACCAGGCGCCGTGCCAGGCGCCGTGAATGAGCAGAAAGTTGGCCATGTGGGGTCGCTCCTTGGTCTATCGAATGGGTGTCGGCTCAAGCCGCCGTGGCCGCCTTGCGCGCTCGGGTCAGCAGCCGGCCGTAGCCGGTCTCGGCCGTCCAGCCGGAGAAGGCGTCGGTGGGGCCGCGCCAGGCGAGCGCGGCCACGTCGTCGAACAGCGCGGCGTCGGTCTTGAGGGTGGCGAGCTCTTTGAACCGCAACGCCAGCGCGCGGCGCTCGCCGTCCAGCACGCGGTCGGGAAAGTCTTCGATGGCGCCGTGCTGGCCGATCAGGCGCGCGGCCGTCTTGGCGCCGATGCCCTTGATGCCGGGAAAGCCGTCGGCGCTGTCGCCCACCAGCGCCAGATAGTCGGGGATGCGCATGGGCTCGACGCCGAACTTGGCCTTCACGCCCTCGGCGTCGCGCACCGCGTCGGCGCGCCGGTCCACCTGCACGACGCGGTCGCCGCGCACGCACTGGGCCAGGTCCTTGTCCACGGTCCAGATGCGCACCTGCGTCACCTGCGGGTTGGCGGCGGCGAGGTGGGCGGCGGAGGCCAGTGCATCGTCCGCCTCCAGCTCCACCATGGGCCAGACCACCACGCCCATGGCGGTGAGCGCGTCTTCGAGCGGGTGGAACTGCGCCCACAGCGCCGGATCGATGCCGTCGCCGGTCTTGTAGCCCGGCCAAAGCTCGTTGCGAAATGATTCGATGACGTGATCGGTGGCCACGCCGACGTGGGTGGCGCCCTGCTCGACGAGCTGCAGCACCGTGGTCAGCACCCCGGCCACGGCGGCGTGGGGCTTGTCTTCACCCTTGTTGAACCGGCGCTGGCCGTAGAAGTGCCGGTACAGCTCGTAGGTACCGTCGATGAGGTCGACGATCACGGCCGCTCAGCCCACATCGAAGCGGAAGGCTTCGCCGTCGCGCTTCACGTGCCCGGCCGTCGGCGTTGCGAAGTGGGTGCCGATGACCAGCACCGGCGCGTCGGCCACCTCCTCCATCACCGCGCGGCGCATGTGGGCGCCGGCCACCGGGTCGGAGTCGAAGCCGGGCGACCAGTGCGGGCGCGCGAACTGGCAGGGATGGTGCAGCATGTCGCCGGTGATCATGGCGCGCTCGCCCTTCGACTCGATCAGCACGCTGACGTGGCCGGGCGTGTGGCCCGGGGTGGGCGTGAGGCGGATCTCGTCGCTGATGCGGTGGTTCATCTCGACGAGCGTGGCGAGCCCGGCGTCGAAGATGGGCTTGACCGAGTCGCCGAGGATGGTCTGCTGGTCGTCGTCGCCCTCGCGCTGCCAGTGCTCGTACTCGCGCCGCCCGATCAGGTAGCGCGCGTTCGGGAAGGTGGGCACCCACTCGCCGTCCACCAGCATGGTGTTCCAGCCCACGTGGTCCACGTGCAGGTGGGTGCAGACCACGATGTCCACCGACTCACGCGGGCAGCCGGCGGCCTCGAGGCTTTGCAGGAACTCGGTCTGCAGCGCCTGGCCGCCCAGCAGCGAACGCGGCTTGTCGTTGCCCACGCACGTATCCACCACGAGCTTCACGCCGGGGGCCTGCACCACCAGGGCGTGAATCGACAGCGTCAGCGCGCCGTCATCGGTGGCGAAGTGCGGGCGCAGCCAGGGAATCTCGCGCAGCGCCTCGGGTGTTGCCTGGGGCAGGAAGTGCGACTTCGGGTGATAGGGCACCGGAAGTTCCAGTTCCACGACCCGGGTGACGGTGACGTCGCCGATCTGCCAGCTGAGCATGAATAGTTCTCCCCAATGAATGCAGGGGGGAAGTATGCGGCATTCGGGCGCGCTGGTGCGCGCCGGCTATAGCTGCGGCCCGCGTCCGGCGGCCTTGCGGCGCGCCTCGGCATCGGCCTGCTGCTGCGCCACCCAGGCGTTGGCCGCCTGCAGGGTGCGCAGCGCGTTTGGCACGTCCACCAGCCGCGCAAAGCCGGATCGAACCGGATCGCCCTGCACCCGGAACGTCAGAAACGACGGGCACATGGACGGATCGGCCAGCATCCGCTCCCGGGCGGCGGCGGTGCCCTGAATCATGGTGTTGAGCTGATCCGCCGCCGGGCCGCTGGCCGAGTTGGAGCAGGGGGCTGTGCCTGCGGGGAAGAACCAGTCGATGCTGGCGTTGCGATCGCGCGTCGGCGGGCCGTACTTGCCGATCAGTGCCTGGCGGTACTCCGCCAGGGTCACCGGATTGACGATGTCGCGCTCGTTGCGCATTACCTGCATCACCCGGCCGCCGTCCGGCGGCGGCGAGAACTGCACCGTGACCTGAAGGATCTCCTTGGTGGCACGGTCGTACTTGATGATGCCCTCGATGCGATCGAGAAAGGCTTCCGTCTGGTGCTCGTTCAGCCCGTCGGAGTAGCGGTACGTGGCCTGGCGCACCTTCAGCTCGACGTCGGGGTTGAGCTGCCGGAACCGTGCTTCCACCTCGGCCTGGGTCATGCCGAGGCGGAAGCCGAGGATGTCGAAGGCGTCGGCGTCTTCGGCCGCCCGGGCGATGCCGACGTGGGCCAGCAGGGCCAGCAGGGCCAGCAGGGCACCACCCAGGATGCGGTGCGCGGTGCGATGGATGCTCGGGCGCATGTGGTCTCCTTGCAGACGGTCAGTTCGAATCGCGTTCGGCGGCGGCCGGCGCGCCCGGCTTCAGCGCCAGGCGCACCTCGCCGGGCAGGTCGCGCACGTTCACCAGGCGGCCGGCGCGGTAGGCCTGGAAGCCGACGAACAGGGCCGCGATCTGGGCCAGCGCCGACAGAAGGAACAGGAACGTGCCGCGACTGGCGAAGAGCAGCACCCCGCCGCCGACGAGCACCACGCAGACGATGCCCAGGTGATGTACGTCCGCGGCGCTGACCTGGGCGCGGTAGACGCTGAGCCCGAGCACGGCCAGCACCAGGCCGGCCAGAGCGACCACGGCCAGCGGCGCGATCAGCAGTCCGGCGACGGCGCCGCAGAGGGCGAGGATGTAGCTGTAGCGGGCGTACTGGTCCGGCGGGATGAAGCTGAGGATCTCGCCGCTCGCCGCCGGGACATTGCCGTCCGCGGCGGCGGCGGACGAGGCGGCGGGACCGGCGCGCCGAACCAGCGCGAACTGCACCACCACGCCCGCCAGAATGGCGATCACGCCGATCCAGAAGACGGCCGGGCTGTACGACGGGCCGCTGCCCAGCATGCCGGCGCCTTCGCAGATGGGCGACGACGAGTACAGGCAGCTCATCAGCTTGGCCACGTGCTCCTTACCCCAGAAGCTGCTGGCCATCTCCATGGCATCGGCGTAGGTGGTGAAGAACCACACCACGGCGATGGCGGTGACGGCGGTGCCGCCGACGATCAGAATCAGGGCGAGTCGCTTGGTGTCCACGTTGGCTGGTCCGCTGGTTGTGCGATCGTCAGGCTGGCGGAAACCGCCGCGGATGTCCTATCTTCGCCATAACCAAACCCTAACCCCGGAAAACGCGCCGGGAATCAGTGCGTTGTCGGAGCGGAGCGAGCACGGTCGGCATGAGTTCAGATGATTCGAAGGCCGCGCTCTATCGCTACCGGTTCGGTGCCGCCGAGTTCGACGAGGCCCGCTTCGAGCTGCGGGTAGCCGGTCTGCCGGTGGAGGTGCAGCGCAAGCCGCTCGAGGTGCTCTCGGTGCTGCTCGCCCACGCCGGTGAGGTGGTCACCAAGGAAGAGCTGCTCGATACCGTCTGGCAGGGCCGGCCCACGGTGGACAACGTGGTGGCCAACGCCGTGGCCAAGCTGCGCGGCGCCCTCGGCCCCGACGCGGCCGACCGCATCGTCACCCAACCGCGCGTGGGCTACCGCTTCGACGGACCGCTGGCGCGCACGGCCGTGGGCCGCAGCCTGGCCAGCGCCTTCGATCTCGAGGCCGGTATGGCTGTTCCCGGTCGGCCCAACTTCGTGCTCGAGTCCCAGCTTGGCGGTGCCGGCCGCAGCGAGGTGTGGACAGCCCGGCACGGCAAGATGGGCGAGCTGCGGGTGTACAAGTTCGCCCTGCACGGTGAGCGGCTGGCGGCGCTGAAGCGCGAGGCGACGCTGTACCGGGTGCTGCGCGACAACCTGGGCGAGCGGGCCGACATTGCCCGCGTGCTCGACTGGAACTTCGAGTCGCCGCCCTACTTCCTGGAATGCGCGCACGCGGGGCCCGATCTGGCGGCCTGGTGCGAAGCCGGGCCGGGGCTCGCCGCCCTGCCGCTGGCCGAGCGTCTCGATCTTTTCCTCGAGATCGCCGATGCGGTGGCGGCCGCCCACGGCGTCGGCGTGCTGCACAAGGACCTGAAGCCGACGAACGTACTGGTGGCCGCGAAGCCGGCCGGCGGCTGGCAGCCGTGTCTGTCCGATTTCGGCAGCGGCCGGCTGCTGGAGTCGGAGCGGCTGGGCGCCATCACCGGGCTGGGGCTGACCGTGACCGGGGCGCTGTCGGATGCGGGGAGCGGCACCCTGCAGTACCTGGCGCCGGAGGTGCTGGCCGGCCAGCCGCCCACCGTGCAGAGCGACCTCTACGCCCTCGGCATCATGCTCTATCAGTTCGTGGTGGGTGATCTGAAGAAGCCCATGGTGTCGGGCTGGGAACGCGACGTCGACGATGTGCTGCTTCGCGAGGACCTGGCAGCGGCCACCGACGGCGACCCGGCGCGGCGCCTGGCCGGCGTGCCGGCGCTGATCGAGCGCCTGCGCAACCTGGAAGCACGCCGTGCGGATCGGGCGCGCGCCGACGCGGCCAGCCGGGCGGCCCGGGCGGCGAGTCAGGCCATGCAGCGCAGCCGCGCCCGCCGGCCGTGGGTGCTCGCTGCCATGGTGGCGCTGGCCGCAGGTCTGGCGGCCAGCCTGTGGCTCTACCGGCAGGCCCACGTCGCCGGCCAGCGCGTGGAGGCCATGAACGAGTTTCTCTACAGCGACGTGCTGGCCAACACCGGTGCGCTGAAGACCGATGACGACCCCGACCCCGGCATGCGCCGGGTGCTGAACAACGCCGCCGTCATGGCCGGCGAGCGCTTCGCCCGCGATCCGGGCAGCGAGGGTTGGATCCGCTACGGCATCGGTCAGGGGCTGTCGGGGCTCGGCGACTACGCGGCAGCCGAGCAGCAACAGCGCCTCGCCGTGGCGCTGCTCACCAAGGCCCATGGTCCGGGCGGCGAGCGCACGCTGCTGGCCAGTCGGGGCTTGGTGATGCTGCTGCTCGAGCAATCCAAGTTCGACCAGGCGGAAGCCGTGCTGGCGGCGGTGGATATGGTCGCCGGCGGCGGCAGCGATCCGGACTCGGTGTTCGTGATGCGCGCCCTGCGGGGCATGCTGCTGGCGGCGCGCAAGGACTGCACCGGCGCCCTGATCGATCTGCGCAGTGCCGACGCCATCGAGCTGGCGCCGTCGCCCGAGTCGGCGTACAACCGGTTCAACGTGCGCTCCTGGATCGGCGAGACGCTGAACTGCCTGGGACGCCACGCCGACGCGCTCGTCCATTACCAGAGCCTGTTGGACGCAGAGCCGGATGCCGAAATCCTGGGCCCGGCGCTGATCGCCTACGCCCGGCTCGGCCATGCCACCGCCCTGCTGCATGCCGGCGCCGCGGCTGCGGCCGAGGCGGAGCTGCGCTCCGCCCTGGCACTGCTGGAGAGCGGAGTCGGCGATGCCGACCCCTTCACCATGGGGCAAGCGCTGGTGGTGGCCGGCCGTTTCTACGCCGACGCCGGCGATCTCGAGACCGCCGTGGGCTATCTGGAAAGGGGGCGCAGCCTGCTGCTCACCGTGGACGAGCGTCAGGAGAAGGCCCTGAGCGCACTGCGCCTGCTCGGCACCATCGACGTCTGCAACGGCGAGCTGGCGCGCGCCACCGAACGGCTCGCCATGGCGCATGCCGCCTTCGCCGAGAGCTACGGCGCCGGCAGCCCCGACGCCCAGGGCGCCGGCTTCTGGCTGGCGGCGGCGCTGCTGTCCGCCGGTGACCCCGGCAGCGCGTATGCGTTGGCCGCCGAACTCGACCCGGCGGCCCTTCGGGTGTCGCTGGGCGGTGACGGCTGGGCGGGCCGGCTCGAAGCGCTGCGCGACCGCGCCACTGGTGAAGGCGACATGGGCGGCCCGCCGCCGGCCTTGCCGTGCCCGGCGGCGCTCACGGGTATACTCCATCTGCTATCTGGGGAGGCAGCATCATGATCGACGCGCACGAGACCTTCGACGGCACCTGGCCGTACGAACCGAAATTCTTCGACGGCAACGGCTTCCGTCAGCACTACGTGGACGTGGACCTGGACGTGGGCGGGGGCAGCCCCATCGTCTGCCTGCACGGCGAGCCCACCTGGGGCTATCTGTACCGCAACCTGATCCCGCGGCTGTCGGGTTACGGCCGGGTGGTGGTGCCCGACCACATGGGGTTCGGCAAGAGCGAGACCCCGCAGGATCGCGACTACTCCATACGCGACCACGCCGACAACCTGGAGCGGCTGCTGCTCCACCTCGACCTCACCGACATCACCCTGGTGATGCAGGACTGGGGCGGCCCCATCGGCAGCGCATTCGCCATGCGCCACCCCGACCGGGTGCGCTGCCTGTGCGTGTGCAACACCGGCATTCCGTGGGCGCGGGCGCCCGAGGGCACCATCGGCGTCACCGACTATCCCTGGTTCAAGTGGGTGCACACGGACGAGTTCGAGCCCACCGTGTCGCACCTGGGCGCGACGATTCTGTCGGTGCTGAAACGCATCGGCTTCGAACGCGCGGGCCACGTCGACGAGACCTGGGTGCGCGCCTACGCCAGCCCCTTCCCCACCGTCGAGTCGTGCCGCGGCGCGCTGCAGTTCCCGCGCAACATCGTCAACCCGGTGACCTTCGAGTTCTTCGCCGAGCTCACCCAGAAGCACGATCTCGAAGCGTTCCGCGCCCTGCCGGCCATGTGCGTGCACGGAGAAGCGGACCGGGCCATTCCGGTCGAGGCTGCGGTGGCCGGGTTCCGGCGGCTGTGGCCCGACGCGCCGGTGGTGACCCTGCCCGGGGTCGGCCACTTCCTGCAGGAGGACGCGCCGGAGACCATGGCGGCGCTGGTGGCGCAGTTTCTGCAGACGGCGCGCCGCTGACTAGTCGCGCACGGCGATCGGCTTGAACGCGCCGTCGATCAGGGCCTCGCGCATGCTTTGCCACCCCACCTCGGTGGCGCCGATGGTGGCTGGCGTCAGACCATGCCGGGCGATGAGCTCGAGCACGGTCGGCAACGCCGCAGCGCCGTTCACCCGTCCGGTGTCGAAGCGGATGCCCTTCATGTTCATGTCGAACAGCGGCATCGGGATGTCGCCGCCGAAATAGATGGCTGCGCTGGTACACCAGCCGTAGGCTTCGGTGGCCCGAATCAGCGCCGCCAGTCCAGCGGGTTCGCCTGTGCAGTCCACGGTGATGGTGTGGGTAGCAAAGCGTCGCGGCCAATCGGCCACCGGCAGAACGTCGATGCCGTGGCGCTTGGCGCTAGCGAGCAGCGCATGATCGCGACTTGCCAGCGTAACCGAGCCAGCGCCCAGCGTGCGTGCCCACCATGCCGCGTACAGGGCGATGCTGCCGCTGCCAGCCACCAGCACAGAGGCGCCGGGCTGCGCCTCGAGCGCCGGCGCTACGGTGCGGTAGCCGTCGGCGATGTTGTCACTCGCACCGGCGGCCATCGCCGGTGTCACCCCGGCGGGCAGGGGCGCCAGCATGGCGGCCGGGTATGGCACCCGCACCGTGTCCGCCAGGGCGCCGCCCCAGTCACCACCGGCGGCGCCGATGCCGTACATGGGTGTGCCAGGCGCGGTGCTGCAGGCGGCGGAGTGGCCCCGCCGGCAGGGGGCGCAGCCGCCACAGGATGGTTGAAAGGCGACCGCTACCCGATCGCCCACCGCGATGCCGGTGACATCGTCGCCAATGTCGACCACCTCGCCGGCGAACTCGTGGCCCAGCGCAAAGGGCCCGGGAAACGGGGTGCGGCCGCCGACGATGGCGGCGTCCAGATCGCAGGCGGCCACGGCCAGGGGCCGGATCAGTGCCTCCGTCGGACCGCCGAGGCGGGGCGACGGCGCCTCACACCACTCGACGCGGCCGGGTGACAGAAAGGTCAGGGTCTGCATGTCGGCGCTCCGCCAGGGGGAGCATTAGCATCCGGCGCGCCGGGCTCGTGCACAAACGATCCGTGTGCATGCCCCGGTGAACGAGGTTCAACCGTCGCCGGCGAATCGCATCAGCAGCCAATCCCGTAGTGTGTCGAGATCGTCACGCCGCTCACTGTGCCTCGCCGTGACCAGGTAGGATGCCTGGCCGGCTGGCACGCCGGCGGTGTCCAGTGCGCACAGGCGGCGCTGCGTCAGCCAGCCGTCGATGAACGGACGGATGCCGAGCCCGACGCCCAGGCCCTGCTCGGTCGCGCGCATGGCCGACAGGTAGCTGTCGAAGCGCAGCGTCTCGGGCGCGGGCGGCAACGTCGCGCCGCTGCCCGACGCCCAGGCGGTCCAGCCATCGTAGGGACCGGCTACGACGATGCGGGGATGCCTAGCCAGAGCCTCGACCAGAGCGGCGCCCGCGCGCACCAGTGCCGGCGCAGCTACCGGCACCAGCATCACGTCGGTCAGCTTGCTGGCCCGGCAGCCTGGAAAGCGGCCGTTGCCGTAGCGGATGATGGCGTCGGCGCGCTGCTCGGGATCGGCATGGGTGAGCTTTGCCAAGTCGGTGTCAGAGATCACCGTCAGGGTCACGCCGGGCAGCCGGGCCCGCAACGATGCCAGGTTGGGCACCAGCACTTCGCTGGCCAAAAATGGAAACGCGCCGACGGTCAGGCGCGACCGGATCGTGGCCGGTCGTAGCACATCGGCCGCTGCGGCCAGCTCGTCGAAGCCGGCGGAAATGCGCGCCAGGTAGGCGCGTCCTTCGCGGGTGAGGCGTACGCCGCGGCCCGTGCGCTGAAACAGCGGCTGCCCGAGATGGCTCTCCAACGAAGCCACCTGATGGCTGATCGACGACGGCGTAACATGCAGCAGGTCGGCGGCGGCACGAAAGCTCTCCAGGCGACCGGCGGCTTCGAACGCCCGCAGCCACGACAGGGGCGGTAGCCGGTTCACGAACCAGCGCTTTCGGGCAGCGGCCGGCCGCAGGCCGGGCACTGACCGGTGCGGGTGGCGCGCGCCTTCTGCACCGTGTCCACGAACGCGGCGCCGAGAATGCCGGTGGGCAGCGCCAGCATGGCGATGCCGAGTACGGCGATCACGCCGCCGAGCAGGCGGCCCAGCGACGTGATCGGCGCAACGTCGCCGTAGCCCACGGTGGTGAGGGTGGCGATGGCCCACCACATGGTGGCCGGAATGCTCGAGAACGCCTCCGGCTGGACGTCGTGCTCCACGTAGTACATGGACGCCGACGCCATCAGCAGCAGAATGCCGGCCAGACACAAGGTGACCACCAGCTCGTAGCGCACGGAGGCCACGGCCCGGCCCAGCATCTGCAGGGCCGAGACGTGACGGGCCAGCTTGGCCAGCCGGAACAGGCGCAGCACCCGCAGCAGCCGCAGGAAGCGCAGGTCGATGGGCAGCATGGCCAGGTAGAAGGGTAGGATGGCGATCAGGTCCACCAGCGCCATGGGGCTGCGCAGGTAGCGCAGCCGGCCGCGCACGGCGCCGCGGTAGCGGGCATCCTCCGTGCAGCTCCAGGCCCGGGCCAGATACTCGACGGTGAACACGGCGACCGTGGCCACCTCGATCCACAGGAACAGCCGCAAGCCGGCCAGGGCAGGCAGGGTTTCGAGGACCAGCGCCGCGGTGCTGACGATGATGACGGCGAGCAGGCCGAACTGCACCACGGCGCGCATGGTGCTCGCTTCCGGCGGGCCCTCGAGCAGCAGGTGGGTGCGCCGCCGCAGGCCCGAGCCGGACGGCCTGGTCGTGGTCTCCATGCCTTCGCTCCCTCAGCGTGGGATCAGTGCGGCCGGCGCCAGCCGGCCTGCTCCGCTTCCATGGCCGTGCAGAACCAGCGCTCGCCACGGCCGGTGTCGATGCGGGTCTGGGCGTAGTCGCGGTCGCCCGGCCGGTGATAGATACGATCGCCGCGCCGGTTGATATTGCCCTTGATGACGCATCCCGCGGAAGCCCCGGGCGCCGCGTCGGCGCGGGCGTTGTGCCGCCACTGCCAGGGCGGCACCGGGTCGGCGTTCCGCCATAGGCCGATGCGGCCTTCCCGCGCTCCGGTTTCGTCGTCCAGCAGCGTGGCGTCGTTCAGGTAGCGGCGGAACGCCCAGGCATGGCCTTCGCGCACCAGCTCTCGGTTGATGTCGCGGTTGCCGAGCCACACCTTGCCCACCTGACGGCCGTAGTCGTCCACGGTCTCGACAACCACACGCACGTACTGACCTTGAACCTTGTCGGCCAACGCGCGGCGCGCTTCCCGGCCCCAGGGCTGGTCCTGCTCCGGCGCGTCGATCTCGCCCAGACGGATGCGATGCCGGGCTTCGCCAACGGTCAGGGTGAGGGTGTCGCCATCGGCCACCTGCGTTACCCGGCCGATCAGCGGGCCGTCGCCGCAGGCGGCCGGGGCGAACAGCAGGCAGGCGAGCAGCAGCGCGCGCAGGCGGTGGTGCGGTTTCCGTGGTCGGGTCACGCGGCAAGCATACGCCCTGCAGCTTTGAGTTGACATACGGTTGCGGTTGACATACGGTTGCGGCTCCAGATTCCGGAGTGCTGCCATGGCTCGACCCGCAGCCGTACTCATGGAGGAGGTCACCCACCTCGACCCGCGTGCCGCCGCCGAGCGGCTGGTGCAGGCGCAACGCCATCGCGCCGGCTGGCTCGACGCCTTTGCCGAGCACCTGGACCGCCAGCGCAACGCCGAGGCGCTGGAGCGCATCCTCTCTGTCTGGGGTCTGAATCAATCCGATGCAGCGCGTCTGTTCGGCGTCAGCCGCCAGGCCATCAGCAAGTGGCTGCGCCAGGGCGTGCCTGCCGAGCGTGCCGAGACCGTGGCCGACCTGGCCGCAGCCACCGATCTGCTGATTCGGCACATTCAGCGTGATCGCGTCGCCGCCGTGGTGCGCCGCCGCGCGCCCGCGCTCGGTGATCTGTCCCTGCTCGACCTGCTCGAGCAGCAGCGCAGCCGCGACGTGCTGGCCGCGTGCCGGGCCATGTTCGCCTTCGCCGAGGTCCACGCCTGAAGCCGCGTGCCGAGCGCCTGGTGGACGTCTGGTGCTGGTGGCGCATCGCCGAAGCCGGCTGGTCCGACCCGTTGGACCCGGAGTACGCCCGGCTGCGGGGTGGCCGCTGGAACCCACCCGACAGCTTTCCGACGCTGTATCTGAACGAAGACCAGGTGACCGCGCGGGCCAACCTGCGCCGCTTCATCGCCGGCTGGCCCTACGAGCCGGAAGACCTGCGCTCGGACACCGGACCCGTGCTGGTGGGCGCGACGCTGCCCCGGGGTCAGACCGTAGCCGACGCTCACACGCCGGCCGGGCTTTCCGCCCTCGGCCTGCCGGGCACCTATCCCGTCGACGGCGATGGCGCGCTGGTGAGCCACGATCTTTGTCAGCGGGTGGGGGTCGAGGTCCGGGCGCAGAATCTGCGCGGTGTGCGCGCCCGCTCGGCGCAGACGGCCGACGGAGCGGGTCGTGAGCTGGCCTGGTTTCCCGCCTCGGCCCGCAGCCGGGCACGACGGGTGCGATCGCTCGCTTTCGAAGACTGGTTCTGGGGCTGAGGCGTCGCGCACCCGCTTGCGGGCTGCGGTACAGTCGCTGCATCGTCCGTCACCGGGTACCGCCCCATGTCCGAACCGCTCGCCATCGACGTCTTCTGGTCGTTCCGCAGCCCCTGGTCGTATCTCGCCACGCCGCGGCTGGCACAGTGGCAACGCGACTACGAGCTCACCGTCCGGTTCCGCCCGGTATATCCCATTGCCGTGCGCACGCCCGAGTTCTTCAGGACCGTGCATCCGCAGTGGTTTTCTTACTTCATGAAGGACGTGTTCCGGGTCGCCGAGTACCTGCAGTTGCCGTTCCAGTGGGCCAACCCGGACCCGATCGTGCAGGTGCCCGGCGACGATGGCCGGCCGCGCACGGCACCGGAGCAGCCCTACATCCGCCGCCTCACCCGGCTGGGCGTTTTGGCGCAAGAGGCCGGGCGCGGCATCGACTTCGCCGAGCAGGTGGCGGGGCTGATCTGGACCACCACCGGCTGGAACGAGGGCGAGCATCTGGCGCAGGCGGTGGCGCGGGCGGGGCTCGACCTCGGCGAGCTCGATGTCAGGGCCGAGGCCGAGGCCGAGCGGCTGGAGGCGGCGATCACCCGCAATGAAGCAGACCATGCCGCGGCCGGACACTGGGGCGTGCCGACCTGCGCGTTTCAGGGCGAGCCGTTCTTCGGCCAGGACCGGCTCGACGTGCTGCTGTGGCGGCTGCAGCAGCACGGGCTGGTCAAGCGCGGCTAGGTCAGCGATTCGTCTAACGCGCGCGCGAGCCATGACCGATTCCGGCCCCATCGAACCGGTGCGCACGCGCATTCACAAACCCGTGTTTGCGCTGTCGTTGCTCGCCATCGGCGGCTTCACCCTGTGGGCCGCGCTCGACGCGGCGGCGGCCGGCGCCATCATCGCGACGGTGCTGGGCTGGGTGTCCGCCACGTTCGGCGGCTTCTACCGGGTCGTGGTGGTGGCCTATCTGGTCTTCGTGATCGCCGTGGCGGCGTCGCCGCTGGGCCGCATCCGTCTGGGGCCCGACGACAGCCGGCCGGAGTTTCCGCTGCTCTCCTGGGGCGCGATGCTGTTCGCCGCCGGCATCGGTATCGACCTGCTGTTCTTCTGCGTGGCGGAGCCGGTGACCCACTATCTGACGCCGCCGGCGGGCGAGGGCGGCACCCCGGCGGCCGCCCGGCAGGCGCTGGCGCTCACGTTCCTGCACTGGGGCCTGTCCGGCTGGGGCGTCTACACCCTGGTGGGTATGGCGCTGGCTTTCTTCAGCTATCGCCGCGGCCTGCCGCTGAAGATCCGCTCTGCCCTGTTCCCGCTGCTCGGCGCCCGCATTCACGGGCCCATCGGTCACGGCGTCGACGTTGCCGCAGTGCTGGCCACCGTGTTCGGCGTCGCCGCCAGCCTCGGTATCGGCATCCTGCAGCTCACCTACGGCCTCGAGCAGGTGTTCGGGGTGCCACAGAGCGCGCTGACCCAGGTGGGACTGGTGCTGGCCATCGTCGTGTTCGCGGCGCTGTCGGCGTCGTCGGGCGTGGCGCGCGGCATCCGTCGGCTGTCGGAGTTCAACATGGCGCTGGCCCTGGCACTGCTGGTCTTCGTGCTGGCGGCCGGGCCGACAGCGAACCTGCTGGCTGACCTGGTCGGCGACGTCGGCAGGTACGTCGCCGGCTTCGTCCGGCTGTCGCTGCACACCGGCGGCTTCGATCCCTCCGCCGACTGGCTGAACGCCTGGACCGTGTTCTTCTGGGCCTGGTGGATCGCCTGGGGTCCGTTCGTCGGCCTGTTCCTGGCGCGCATCTCCCGGGGCCGCACGGTGCGGGAGTTCGCCGCAGGCACGCTGCTGCCCCCGCTCGCCTTCATGATGGGGTGGATGTCGATCATGGGAAACAGCGCCATTGGCATGGTGACGGCGGGTGATGACGCGTTCGGCGCCGAAGCCGTGAGCCTGTCGGGCTCGGCCATCTACCTGTTTCTGCAGAACCTGCCCTGGGCCGGGCTGACCACGGTAGCGGTATCGGTGCTGGCCGTGGTGTTCTTCGTGACTTCGGGGGATTCGGCCTCGCTGGTGCTCGCCAACTTCACCTCTACGCCGCGGGACGCCGACGGCGACGGGCCGGTGTGGCTGCGCTGCCTGTGGGCGGCCGTGATCGGTGCGCTGACGGTGGTGCTGCTGGTCGCCGGCGGGCTCGCCGCGCTGCAGAGCACGGTGGTGATCATGGGGCTGCCTTTCGCGATGGTGCTGCTGCTGGTGATGGCCGGATTGTACCGGGCGCTGCGGGTGGAGCTGCCGCCGCGGAATCGGGCTGGTTGACGAACGCCGGGGGCGCAAAGAAAACGGGCGGCCCGAGGGCCGCCCGAAGTGCTCATGCGAGCGCGAGGATCAGAACGCGAACTTGATCCGGCCGTAGATGACCTGACCGCGGGGGTCGTGGATCTTCGAGTCGAAGCCGGGGCCGTCGTCGATCACCGGCGGGTCCTCGTCGAACAGGTTGATCGCGCCGATGGTCAGGATCGGGCCCTGGCCACCCAGTAACTCCTGGAACTGATACGAGTACTGCACGTCCACCGTCAGGTGATCGTCCACCTTGCTGCTGGGCGCGCGGCCGTTGAGGGCCGCGATCAGCGAGTTCGGTGCCTTGGTCAGATCGTAGTCGGTGGTGTAGCGCAGCGTCACGTTGGCCGAGTGGTTGCCTCGGAACCAGTCGACGCCGGCGTTCGCCCGCCATTCCGGAGCCGGAGCGCCGATGGTCTGGAAGTTGCGCTTGCCCTTGCCGTTGACGCGCGGGGCGGTGGGGCCTTCCTGGAACTTGTACTCGGTCAGGTAGGTCATGTTGTAGAACAGATCGAACCGGCCTGCGGTCTGGGTGTCGATGCCGTAGCCCAGGGTCACGTCGACGCCGCTGGTGTCGACCGACGCGGCGTTGATGAACTCCGAGCGGATGACGGCGATGTTGCCGAGACCGTCCAGGGTGATCTTGTTCTGGGCTGCCGGATCGCCGCTCACGAACGCCTGGATCACCGAGACGTTGGATTCCTTGCGGATCGCGTCTTCGTAGGCGAACGACCAGTAGTCGGCCTTGATCGAGAAGTTCGACAGCGCGCCTTCGGTCGGCTCCCAGCTGAAGCCCACGTTGTAGACGTCGGCCGTTTCCGGGGCCAGGTTCGGGTTGCCGATGGCGATGCCGGGCACGAACACCTGCACCGAGGTCGGATCGAACGGGTTCTGCTGGACGTTGTTCAGCGACGTGCTGGAACCGCCGAGCTGGGCGAGGCCGGGGGCCTTGAACGAGGTCTGGAAGGAGCCGCGAATGGCCAGATCACGATTCGGATTCCACAGGAACGCGAACTTGGGATCCGTGGTGTCGCCGGTGCCGCCGCCGTAGTCCTCGAAGCGCACGGCGAGCGACAGCTCGAGCGCGCCGATGGCGGAGTCGACGTCGGTGACGGGCACCAGGAACTCACTGAACACCGCGTAGACGTCGCGGTCCACCTCGAAGGGCTCCTGACCCACCACGAACGAGAAGTTGAAGTTCGAGCCCGTACCGGACGGGATCGAGCGGAACTTCTGGTCGCGGTACTGGGCGCCGAAGGCGACGCCTACGGGGCCGGCGGGCAGCTCGAACAGATCGCCGGTGACCACGGCTTCCACCACGTACAGCTCCTGCTCGGTCTGGGTCAGGATCGGGTCGATCATCCAGTCGTGCAGTTCGGTGGCGTTGTACAGCCCGTTCGGACCGACGTTGCTCGGGTCCGTCAGATAGGCGCTGCCGAAGGGGTTGTAGAAGTAGCAGCCGCCGCTGATGTTGCCGGGCGCGGTGGTGGCGGGGTTGCAGTCCCGGCCGCCGAAGCCGGCGTACGCGGCGATCAGGTTGTCGTTGTTGGTGTCGTAGGCGGTGAAGCCGGAGAACTCGTGCTCGCTCCAGGTGCCGGCGAGCTCGAACGACCACGACTCGAACGGCAGGTTGCCGCGGATGCCGGAGACGAAGTGGGTCTTGTCCCGCTCCATCTCGCCCGCGTTCTTGACGCGGCCCTGGTTCATGTAGACGTCCTCGGGCAGCCCGTTGAACGGCCGGATATTGGCAATCATGGGGCCGACCAGCGGGTTGTTCTCAGCCGCCTCGATGGCATTGGCGAAGCCCAGCGCCTGGGCGGCCGCGTCGTCGATCAGCTCGGAGCCGCCGAGGCCGCGCCGGAAGGCGTCGTTGCGCAGGCCCGGGTTGGCTACCGGCACCACGGGGGCGGCGACGAAGCCGTAGCTCGGCGAGTTGCCGCGCTTGACGTCGTTGCTGGCCGCGTGGAACTCACCGAACGCTTCGATCTCGAGGGATTCGTTCAGCAGGTAGGTGAACTGGCCGAAGAGCTGAATGCGCTGCTCGGCGTCGATGATCGACTGGGTCGGCAGGAAGTCGACGAAGCAGCGGTCCGACGAAGCCACGAGGAACGTGCTCGGTCGCGTGCCGTTTGCGCCAGGAGAGCCCTGAGCGTGGGGCACGTTGGCGCAATCGAGGTCGGCGCCGCCGCTGATGGCCGGGTTGATGGTGGTTGCCTGGAACGCCGCACGACGCGCGTCGTAGGCTGCCTGGCTCTCGCTCTCACCTCGGCTGGTGAATATGTTGCCCGGCGCGCCGAAGCCCGACAGACCGCCCGCGTAGGTGTAGTCGCGCGCGAACATGGGCAGCTCGGTGCGGTCGAGGAAGCTGGCGGCCAGCATCACGTTGCCGCGGTCGCCGCCGAAGCCGACGATGCCCTGAATGCTGACATCGCGGGACGGGTCCCAGTCGGGCGCGTCGGTGATGTTCTGGTAGTCGAACTGCAGCTCCATGCCTTCGAAGCTGCTGCGGGTGATGAAGTTCACCACGCCCGAGATGGCATCGGAGCCGTACAGGGCCGCAGCGCCGTCCTTCAGCACTTCCATCCGCTCGATGGCGATGGTCGGCATCATGGATGCGGTGTCGACGAAGGCCACGCCGTCGTTGGTCAGGTTGGGCGCTTCCGCCTGCCGACGGCCGTTCAGCAGCACCAGGGTCGAGTTCAGACCCAGACCCCGCAGGTTGATGTTCTCGGTGCCGGTGGTGGCGCCGGAACGCAGCGTGTCAGGGAAGTTCTCAGAGCCCAGGTTGTAGGTGAGCTGCTGAGCGATGTCCTTCACGGAGATGGCGCCGCTCTTGGCGAAATCCTCCTGACCAATGAGATCCAGCGGCGACGACGAATCAAACGTCGAGCGCTGAATGTAGGAGCCGGTGACGACGATCTCCTCGATGGGACCGCCGCTGTCGGCAGCCTGTGCGATCGCGCCGGACAGCAACGCTGCCCCCGCCGTCGCAAGTGCTACGCGCGAAACTTGCTTCATTAGATAACCCCTCTTGAATTTTCCTGAGCTGCTTGGCGGGCGGGACTTCGGACCAAACGCGGACAGACGTCTGGCGTCAGGCGTAATCCGTCGCCGCCTGCGCCTGCGAACCGCGATCCGGCTGGAGCCGGCTGGTACCGAGACAACACCACCAACATCCGGCAGCGAAACGAGACCTCGACTATCCCTCGTTGTCGGGGATGCGCCCCACCGCAGTGACTGCGGACACAACCCCGAAACAAGTGTAACGGAAGATGTAAACAGATTGATACGTGTTCTATGATTAAAACGTGTTTCAGATTTGAAGCCCGGCGGCAGATGGCTTTGTCACCACGGCGAAGGATGGCAACATACCACGCCCCATCCGCGGAGCCGGTCATGCCCATCGCCACCCAGCGCATTGGCGCGCGATTATTCCTGCTGCTGCTGCTCGGTTGCAGCGGCCTAACGGCCGCTGCGGTGGGCCCGACCAGTGCCGAGGACTGCGTCGCCATCGCCGACCGGGAAGCGCGGCTCGCCTGCTACGACGCCGTGCACGGCCATGCCGCCGAGGTCGCGCCAGCCGTGCCGGCGCCACCTGCCCGGCAAGCGCCACCTGCCCGGCCGGAGCCGCCTGTCGAGCCAGCGCCGCCTGCCGAGCCAGCGCCGCCGGCCGACTTCGGCCGCGAGCAGCTGCCGCAACGGCGCAGCGAGCCCGACGCCGAGGACGAGCTGGTGGTCGCGATCGCCGAGATGGGCAGGCAGGCGACGGGCCGACACTGGTTCCGCCTGGAGAACGGTCAGCTGTGGTCCCAGGTCTCGCCCGAGCGCACGACCCTGAAAGCGGGTGATTCGGTGCGCATCAACCGCGGCCTGCTTGGCACGTACCATCTTCGCGAGGCCGACGGCGGCAGCCGCAGCACGGCCGTCCGCCGCCTGGAGTGAGGGATCAGGCGTCCGGTGGCGTCAGCCGGTAGGCTCGCGCCGCGGTGCCGGAGAACATGGCGGCCTTCTCCGCGGCGCTGAGGCCCAGGCGCGCTGCGATTCTCTTGAACAGGTTCCACAGCGTCCGGTACGACACGCACTCCCGGTCTACCGGAAAGTTGCTTTCGAACATGCAGCGCTGCGGCCCGAACGCCTCGATCACGTACTGGTAATAAGGAAGCAGCAGCTCGCACAGCGCTTCCGATCCCATGGGTGCGTCGCGCTGGTGCATGTGGAACGGCGGCTCCCAGGGTCCCACCCGCATCTGCGCGCCGCCGCACTTCATCACCGTGTTGGGGCGGCGGGCCACCGCGTCGATGCCGGCGCGCCAGCGCGCCACCTCGTCAGCCGTGGCATGCGGATCGATCCTGCCGCCCAGGTGGTTCACGATCACGGTGACGTCGGTGTTGGCAGCAGCCAGGCGGGCCAGCGTCGGCAGACGATCGAAGTCGGGCGACCAGTTGTCGAAGCTGAGCCCCAGCTTGCCAAGCACGGCGTAGCCCTGCATGAACGCGTCGTTGAGATCCGCGGGGAAGGCGGTGCGAATGCCGCGGAAGTTGGGCGACGCCGCCAGGTGCGCCCGGAGCACGGGCTCCACCGCGGCGCCCAGGCGCAGATCGGCGCTGCCGAAGATGCCCGTGCACAGGCGCGTGTCGCCGTAGATGCCGGAGTTGCTCATCGCGAAGATGCCGTGCACGAACTCGGTCTCGCCCACGCAGCGCATGGCCTCCGGGCCGTCGGCGCGATAGAAGGCGCCGCACTGGGCGAACACGGTCTGCTGCACGTCATGGCCGCAGGCGTGGATGTCGTCGACGATCTCCTGGCAAAGGTACACCTTCTGCTCGAAGCTGGCGTGCGGCTGGATGGTGAACGTGCGGATGTCCCAGAGGTGGTGGTGCGCATCGATGATGGGCAGTTCGGGCTCCAGCACGTCTTCCGTGACCTCCCGGGCCAGCCACTGGTCGATGGGTTGGTTGGCCGCGTAGCTCATGGGGTTCCTCCAGCCTGACGGTGGGATGCGCGTGTGCCGTCATGCTAACCGGCACGCTCGGGCGCCCGCCAGCGGCTCGCCATGGCGCGGGTGCACCGCTATGCTCTGGGCGTTTCCGCGAAGGGGTGAGCGTGAGCCAGAAAGCCGAAGGGTATGCATTCATCACGGGGGCGGCCGGAGGCATGGGCCTCGCCACCGCCGAGCGCTTCGCGGCCGCGGGCTGGTTCGTCGGCCTGTTCGACATCGATGAGGCGCGGCTCGCCGAGTCGGCGGCCGCCTTCGATCCGGCCCGGATCATGCACCGCCGCCTCGACGTCACCAGCGAGCAGGACTTCGCCGCCGCCATGGACGAGTTCGGCGAGCGATCGGGCGGCCGCCTCGACCTGATGTTCAACAACGCCGGCATCGCGCCGGGCGGCTGGTTCGACGAGATGCCCATGGCGACCATCCGCGCCATCATCGACATCAACGTGCTGGGCGTGATGATCGGCACCCGCGCGGCGTTGCCGCTGTTGAAGGCTACGCCCGGGTCCATCAACGTCAGCACGTCGTCGTCGGTGGCCACCTTCGGGCATGCGCTGCGGGCCGCCTACTCGGCGTCGAAGTTTGCGGTGAAAGGCCTGACCGAGGCGCTGTCGCTGGAGTTCGAGCGCTTCGGCGTGCGCACGGCCGACGTGCTGCCGGGCTGCATCGACACCCCCATGCTGCGGGGTGCGCTGGCGGCCCAGGCGGGCGGCGAGTTCGATGAGTCGCTGTTCGCCGGCCTGCCCCGGACGGGGCCTTATCGCCTGATGCCGGTTTCGGCGATCGCCGACGCGGTGTGGGCCGCCTACCACGACACCTCGGGCCGGCTGCACTGGTACGTGCCCGAGGAGGTGGGCGACATCGATCGCATGGACACAGACGCAGCGCGGTCGGAAACGAAGAAGTTCCTGTTCGACCGGTAGCTAGAGCAGCACCGGCTGCCAGCAGCCGTCGAAGTCGGCGGTGGAGCGCCACACCCGCCGCGGCGGCTCCGGGACGAGGGAATGTGTGACCCGCTCGCGCGGTACCGCGTGGTCGTCGAGGTCGAAGGCGGCCACCGTGCCTGCTTCGAAGTCGATGATGCTCACCCCGGGCTGGGGCCCCTTCAGGGTGCCGGCGTTGATCACCGATAGCGATTCGAAGTCGATCAGCACCCGGTAGTGCAGGTGGCCGTGAACGATCAGGCGGTGGCGATCGGCGGCGATCAGCGCGTCCAGCGCCTCGCTGCGGCGAATGCTTTCCGGGCCGCGGGTGCCCGGCCACACCTTACCCATGTCGTGCTCGCCAATGCCGTGGCAAAGCAGCAGCCGGCCGGCGACGGTGTCGAGCTCGCGGGTGCGGGGCAGGTTGCGCAGGTAGTCGAGGGTGGCGTCAGCCAGGGCGTCGGCGCGGTGGGCGTCGGCGACGTGGCGCATGCGCTCGGTCAGCAGCCAGCGGTCGTGGTTGCCGGCCACGGTGAGCACGCCGGCGTCGCGCAGCAGCGCGCAGCTCTGGTCGATGCAGCCGGCGCCATCTGCCACGTCGCCGGTGCAGAGCACGGCGTCGAGGCGCTGGCCGGCGAGCCAGTCCAGCGCGCCGGCCAGGCGCGCGTGCTCCGCGTGCACGTCGCCGATCACGCCGATGCGCCGAACTGCCTGAATCATCGTGCTGCCTCGTCCACCGTTCGCAAGCTAGCGGCCGCGGCGTGAGCGCAGGGTGAAGGCATCGGCCTCAGAGCGACAGCACGAAGGCGTCCGACGGCCGGGCGCGATTGCCGAGCACCTGCTGGTACACCTGGCCGACCGCGTCGGCGCCGCGCTCGCGGTGAACGTCGATCCAGCCCGCCGCCTCGGCCACGAAGGGCGCCCAGGCCGCCGCCGTGCGCTCGGCCATGCCCGCCGCCCCCCACTCCTTGGCCCGTTTCTGGATCTGCGACGGGGCGAAGAACAGGGTCGGCTTCGGGCCCGGCAGGGGTGCATTGTCGCCGAGCCGGGCCTGCTCCCAGTGGGTGGCTCCCACCGAGCAGCTATAGGCCAGCGTGTCGCCGTAGTGCTGGTGCACGCGCGCCCGCAGGCCGGCATTGCCCGCCATGTCGACGAACACGGCCGGCTCCTGCGGCAGCGTCTCCAGTTCGTCGTAGGCCACCACCTGATCGTAGCAGCCGAGGCCGTCGACGAAGGCGCGGTTGCCGGCGGCGGTCAGCCCCACCACCCGGCAGCGGTCGCGGCGGTTGCGATGCAGCAGCCAGGCGAGCCCGAACGAGGTCTTGCTGGAGGCGCTGGAGAGCACCACGGTCTTCGCCCCGAAGAAGTCGTTATCCACCAGGAAGTCGTCGAGGAAGAAGCTGGTGGTGAACAGCGGCCGGAACAGGAGTTGCATGGCCTCCTGATCCGCACGGTAGGCGGGATCGGCCGCCGTGCGCGAGTACTGGTTGTACACCGGCGGCAGCGCCGCGCGGTGGGCGGCGCCGTCGGTGAAGCCGCGCTCGCCGGCCCGCTCCGGCCGCACCAGCAGGTGGCTGGCCATGGGGAAGTAGCCGTAGTAGCGGTCGCCCTCGGCGACCCCGGCGGCGTTCGAGCGCACCACGTCGCCGAAGCCCCACACGGGGATGCGTCCCCAGCCGCCTTCGTAGCCGCCATCGGCGGGGAAGAACTGCCAGTAGCCGATGGTGTCGCCGGCGACGCCGTAGGTGATGTTGTTGGCGGTGAGCGCAAAGCTGTCGACCCGCAGCAGCACCTCTCCCGGCCCGGGCTCGGGCAGCGGGCCGGTGACGAGGCGGGTGTCGGCGAGGCGGTCGCGGCGGACTTCGAAGGCTTCGGCGTGCTCGGTCATGACGATGCTCCGGTCAGACGGTTCAGGGTGGTTGGGCATCATTCTGACACACGCCGCTTTCGGCCATCGCTTGGGGGCTTCGGCTGATGTCCTGCGTTGGCTGGCCCGGGCATGCTGGCAGGGTCGCACCCATCGTTGATGCGTTGATGCCAAAGGCGGTGATGCTATGATGCGCAGCATGCGTACCACCCTGACCATCGACGACGACCTGCTGGCCGCCCTCAAGGAGCGGGCCTTCCAGGAAGGCGTGCCTCTGAAGCAGATGGTGAATCAGACCCTGCGTCGCGGCCTGGACGCGCAGACGCGGCCGACGCGCCGCAAGCCCTACCGGGCTGCGACCTTCGCGTTGGGCCAGCCGCTGCTTCCCAGCCTCGACAAGAGCCTGGCGATCGCCAGCGCGCTCGAGGACGAGGAGATCGCCCGCAAGCTGCAGCTTCGCAAGTAGCCGCGGCGATGCTGATCGTCGATGCCAATCTGCTGATCTACGCGATCAACCGCGACGCCGTAGACCACGCCCGGGCCAAGGCCTGGTGGGAGCGGGCGGTGTCCGGCGATGAGACGGTGGGTCTGGCCTGGGCGGTGTTGCTGGCATTCATCCGGATCACCACCAGCCCCCGCGTGATGGCGCAGCCGCTCAGCTTCGAGCAGGCGGCCGCCTGCGTGGCGGAGTGGCTCGAGCAGCCGATGGTGCGCATCGCCCAGCCGACGGAACGGCACTGGATCATCCTCCGCGATCTGCTCGCCCCGCTCGGCAGCGCCGGCAATCTGACCACGGATGCGCATCTGGCAGCTCTGGCCATCGAGCACGGCGCCACGCTGGTGTCTGCAGATCGAGACTTCGGCCGGTTCCCGCATCTGCGCTGGCACAACCCGTTGGCTTGACGTCCCGCGCCGCGCGCCCGGGCCCGCCTGCACCCCGATACGGTAAGCTCTAGCCTCCACGCACCTTGGGGGAGGCACGGCATGTTCCAGCGGGTTCTGATCGCCAACCGTGGCGAAATCGCCATTCGCATTGCCCGGGCGGCGGCCGACCTCGGCATCGGCTCGGTGGCGGTGCATCCGCCAGCGGACGCCGACGCGCTGCACACGCGCCTGGCGGACCAGGCATGGGCGCTGCCGGCGGCCGGCGATCCGGTGCAGAGCTATCTCAACATCGACGCCCTGGTGGCGGCGGCGCGGGAGACCGGCTGCGACTGCGTGCACCCCGGCTATGGCTTTCTGTCCGAGAATGCCGAGTTCGCCGCCCGCTGCGCCGCCGCCGGGCTCACCTTCATCGGCCCGCCGCCAGAGGTGCTGGCGCTGTTCGGCGACAAGGTGCGCGCCCGGGCGCTGGCCGCCCGGCTCGACATTCCGGTGGTGGCGGGCAGCAGCGGCACGCTCGCGTCGCTGGACGATGCGCTGGCCGCGGCCGATGCGCTCGGCTACCCGGTGATGCTGAAGGCGGCCGCTGGCGGCGGTGGCCGCGGCATGCGGCGCGTGCTCGGCCGCGACGACATGGCCGAGGCCTTCGCCCGCTGCCGCGGCGAGGCCGCCGCCGCCTTCGGCGACGGCGCCCTGTTCCTGGAGCGCCTGCTGGAGCGGCCGCGCCACATCGAGGTGCAGGTGCTGGCGGATGCCGGCGGCAGCGTGGTGCACCTTTACGAGCGCGACTGCTCGGTGCAGCTACGCCACCAGAAGGTGCTGGAGATTGCGCCGGCACCGGGCCTGGCCGCGGCGCTGCGGCAGCGGCTGCATGACGACGCGGTGCGCCTGGTTCGCGAGGCCGGCTACGTCAACGCCGGCACGGTGGAGTTCCTGGTGACGCCGGAGACCGACAGCTACTGCTTCATCGAGTGCAACCCGCGCATTCAGGTGGAGCACACGGTCACCGAGGAGGTCACCGGCATCGACCTGGTGGCCGCCCAGTTCCGCATCGCCGCCGGCGCCAGCCTGGCCGATCTCGGCATCGCCGGCCAGGACGCGGTGGCCGCACCGCGCCGTTACGCGGTGCAGGCTCGCGTCACCGTGCGCGGGGCCGGCACCCTGACCGCCTACAGAGAGCCGTCGGGGCCCGGCGTGCGCGTGGATGGCAGCGGCTACCTCGGCTACGCGCCGCCGCCCCAGTTCGACCCGCTGCTCGCCAAGGTGATCGGCAGCGCGGGCGTGCCGGGCGCCGCCGGGAACGGCGAGTCCGAGTCGGCCTACCGGGCCGCCCTGGAACGCACCCGCCGGGCGCTGGCGGAGTTCCACATCGACGGCGTGGCCACCAACCTGGGGGAGCTGCAGGCGCTGCTGACTCATCCGGCGGTGATGGCCGGCGACGCTCGGGTCACCCTGCTGCAGGAGTCACCCGAGCTGCTGACCGCGGCGCCGGCGCCGGCGGGCGGCGCCCTGGCGCTGCTGGCCCGGGCGGCGGGGCCGGGGCGGGTTGCGGCGCGACCGGCGGCACCGCTGCCGGGTCTGGAGGCGTCCGCCGATCAGACCGGCGTCGCCGCCCCCATGGACGGTCACGTGGTGGCGCTGGTGGCGCAGCCGGGTGACATCGTGGCCGCCGGCGCCGCCCTGATCGTCATCAGCGCCATGAAGATGGAAACGGTGATCACCGCGCCATGCGCCGGCGCGGTCGTCGAGATGCTGCCCCTGGAAGCCGGGTCGGCGGTGGCGGCCGGTCAGGTAGTGATCCTGATCGCGCCCGCGGCCGACGGCGCGGCCGCCACGCACCGCAGGGAGGACACCTGGGCGGACGTGCTCGACGAGGTGGACACCCTGAAGCTGCTCGCCCGCGAACGCCTGGCCCCGGGCTCCATCGAGCCCGGTGTGGTGCGCCAGCGCGAGCGCGGCAAGCTCACCTGCCGCGAGCGCATCGAGCTGCTGCTCGACCCGGGCTCGTTCCGCGAGGTGGGCAGCATTGCCGGCTTCGCGTCCTACGACGAGCACGGCAAGGTGTCCGGGTTCACGCCTGCCAACAGCGTCGGCGGCTCGGGCCGCATCGGCGGCCGCGCCGTGGTGGTCTGCGCCGACGACTTCACCTCTCGCGGCGGTCACGCCGATGGCGCCATCGCCACCAAGAGCCGCTACCTCGATCAGCTCTCGGTAGAGCTGCGGGTGCCGTCGCTGCGGTTGCTGGACGGCTCGTCCGGCGGCGGCAGCGTCGCCGCCATGGTTCCGCAGCAGAAGCAGGCGGGCGAGTCCCGCGCCCAGGAGTCGAGCGGCCACATCACCGCCGGCCGGCCGCGGGTGGCCGGCAGCGGCGGCTCGTTCCTGCCGGGCCATCTGGGCAGCACCCAGTACGCCGAGCAGCTCGCCACCGTGCCGGTGGTGAACGTGCTGCTCGGCAGCGTGGTCGGCATCGGCGCCGCCAAGGCCGTGCTCGGCCACTTCTCGGTGATGGTGCGCGACATCGCCCAGCTTTTCGTGGCCGGCCCGCCGGTGGTGCGCCACGCCATGGGCTACGACGTCACCAAGGAAGACCTGGGTGGCTGGCACATCCACTGCCGCAACGGCTCGGTGGACAACCTGGCGGACAGCGAGGCCGAGGCCATGGCCCAGGCCCGCCGCTTCCTGTCCTACCTGCCTTCGTCGGTGGACGAGCCTCCGCCAGTGCTGGCGCCGGACCCGGACGACGGGGCCGACCGCCGTGAGGAGGAGCTCTACACCCTCGTACCGCGCAAGCGCACCACCACCTTCGACATGCGCCGCGCCATCGCGCTGATGGCCGACCGCGACAGCTTCTTCGAGGTCGGCCCGCTATGGGGCACCGATCAGATCACCGGCTTCGTGCGCATGAACGGCCACACCCTGGGCGTGCTGGCCTCCGACTCGCGCCATCCCAATGGCGGCGCGCTCACGGCCGACGGCTGCCGCAAGCTCACGCGCCATCTCGACCTCTGCGACCTGTTTCACGTGCCGATCCTGAACCTGGTGGACAACCCCGGCTTCGCGGTCGGCATCGAGCACGAGCAGGCCGGCACCATCCGCGCCGGCGGCGAGTGGATGATCGCCTTCGCCCAGACCACGGTGCCGATCTTCACGGTGATCATGCGCAGAAGCTTCGGCGTCGCCGGCAACAACTACGCGACGCCGCGCTCGGCACCCTCGGTGCGCGTGGTCTGGCCCGCGGCCGACGTCGGCGGCATTCCGCCCGAGGGCGGCATCGAGGCGGCCTACAAGCGTCAGCTCGCCGAGGCCGAAGACCCGGAGGCGCTGCGCGCCGAGCTGATGGCCCGCATCGAAAGCGCGCGGGGCCCTACGGGCCCGCTGTCGAAGTTCCAGATGGAGGAGATGATCGACCCCAGGGACACGCGGCGGCTGATCTGCGAGTGGGTGGGCGACGCCTATCGGGTCGCGGCGCGGCCGGCCGCTCTGGGGCCCCGCCCGCTGGGATTTCGGCCCTGAACCCGCGCCTGCTTGTGGCCCTGGATGATCTGTGGTCTAGTCCGGCGCTCCGTTCAAGAGCGCCATCGCCATGCCCACCGTCACCGCCAATCGCATCACCCTGGAATACGACACCTTCGGCGACGACGGCGGCCGGCCCCTGCTGCTGGTGATGGGGCTGGGCGCGCAGATGACGCGCTGGCGGCCCGAGTTCTGTGAGCTGCTGGCGGACGCGGGGCACTTCGTGGTGCGCTTTGACAACCGGGATACCGGGCTGTCCCACAAGTTCGACGACGCCGGCGTGCCGAACATGGCCGAAATCTTCATGCAGGCCCAGAGCGGCCAGCCGGTCACCGCGCCCTACACCCTGGACGACATGGCCGACGACGCGGCGGGCCTCTTGGACGCGCTCGGCATCGACCGCGCCCACGTCTGCGGCGCCTCCATGGGCGGCATGATCGTGCAGACCATGGCGCTGCGGCACGGCCCGCGGCTGCGCTCCATGGTGTCGATCATGTCGTCCACCGGCAATCCCGACCTTCCGAAGTCGACGCCTGAAGCCACCGCCGCGTTGCTGAGCCCGGCCGGCACCACGCTGGACGAGGTGCTGGAGCGGGCGGTGAGCGTGGCCCGCGCCATTGGCAGCCCCGGCTATCCGGACACGCCCGAGGCGATCCGCGCCCGGGCTCAGGCCGATTTCGAGCGCAGCTACTACCCGGTGGGTGTGGCCCGGCAGATGGCCGCCATCGCGGCGTCGGGCAACCGTCGACCGCACCTGGCGGCGGTGAAGACGCCGACCCTGGTGATTCACGGCGCCGACGATCCGCTGGTGCCGCTGGCGGGCGGCGTCGACACCCACGAAGCCATCGCCGGGTCGCGGCTCGAGGTGCTGGCGGGTATGGGTCATGACCTGCCCCAGCCGCTGTGGGGCGACGTGGTGCGTCACATCAGCGAGCACACCGCGCGCCACCACTGATCGCTGACTCGAGCGCGGCCGTCAGTCGACGTTCAGCACCTTCAGGGTGTTGGTGCCGCCGGCCCGGTGCCGGCGGTCGGCCTTGGAGACGATGACCCGGTCGCCGGCCCGCACCACGCCGGCCTGCTTCAGCCAGTCCACAGCCGCCTGGTCCACCTGCGGTCCTTCCATCTCGTAGGTCTCGAAGAATACCGGGTGCACGCCCCGGAACAGGGCCACCCGCGCCAGGGTGCGGCGGTCGTCGGCCAGCGCGTAGATGGGCATGCGCGAGCGGCGCCGCGACATCAGCTTCGGGGTGTTGCCGCTGGCGGTCAGGCAGGCAACGGCGCGCACGCCGGTGAGCGTGTTGGCCACGGTCATGGCCGCCATGGCCAGTGACTCGTCGATGGCGTCGCTGCGCATGCCGTCGGTGGGCGCGTTGGCGTACTGGGCCGTGGCCTCGGCGCCGTCGATCACCCGTGCCATCACCTCCACGGTCTCCACCGGATAGCGGCCGACGGCGGTCTCGGCCGACAGCATCACGGCGTCGGTGCCGTCCACCACGGCGTTGGCCACGTCCATCACCTCGGCCCGGGTAGGCCGCGGGTTGGTGATCATCGACTCCATCATCTGGGTGGCGGTGATGACGGCGCGGTTCAGCGCCCGGGCACGGCTGATGATCAGCTTCTGCAGGCCCATCAGCGGCGCGTCGCCCACCTCGATACCGAGGTCGCCGCGCGCCACCATCACCGCATCGGAGGCGAGGATGATGCTGTCCAGGGTCGCGGCGTTGGAGACCGCCTCGGCCCTTTCGAGCTTGGCCACCAGGCCGCAATTGGCGCCGTGGGTGGCGATCAGGTCCCGGGCCTGCTGCATGTCGCCGGCGGAGGCGGGAAACGAGACGGCAATGTAGTCGACGTCCTGGGCGCAGGCGAAGGCCAGATCCTTATGGTCCTTGTCGGTGAGCGCTTCCGCCGACAGGCCGCCGCCGCGTTTGTTGAGACCCTTGCCGGAGCCGAGGCTGCCGCCGGCGAGGACGCGACAGCGCACCTCGGGCGCGGCCACGGCTTCCACCGTCAGCTCGATCAGGCCGTCGCCCAGCACCAGCACGTCGCCAGCCTCCACCTCTTCGGCCAGGGTGCGGTAGGTAGTGCCCACCCGCTCGGCGGTGCCGTCGCGCTCGCCGAGCGCGGCGTCGATGACGAACGGTGCGTCGGCTACCAGCTCCACGGCGTCCGCGCCGGCGAAGCCGCGGATGCGGATCTTCGGCCCCTGCAGGTCGGCCATGATGGCGACGAAGGTGCCGAGCCTGGCGGCTGCCTCGCGGATGCGCTCGATGCGCTCGCCGTGCTCGGCGTGGCTGCCGTGGGAGAAGTTGAGTCGGAACACGTCGACGCCGGCGGCCACGAGCTGCTCGATCTTCGAGTCGCTGGCCGGGCCGAGGGTGGCGACGATCTTGGTGTTGCGGATCACGGCGACCTTCCTGAATTGAAACGATTCTGCGCCTGGGGGCACGCCTCACCATACACCGGCCGTGCATCGTTGGCCCGCGCCCCCGGCGCCGATGCTGGTAGCATAGTCGGCCGTTCGAGAAGGAGCCTGATGGCATGAAGAACCTGGTGATCGGCCTGCACATGGCCGCCCGCGACGGCAAAGGCGCGCTGGAGCAGATCGTGGCCGCCGAGCAGGCCGGCATCGACGTCGCCTGGATGACGTGCGGCGGCGTGGCGCCCGATCCGCTGGCCGTCTTCTCGGCGGCGGCGCTGCGCACCGAGAGCATCGAGCTCGGCACCTGCATCATGCCCACCTTCCCGCGGCACCCCATAGCGCTGGCGCAATCGGCCATCGTCGTCGACAGCCTGGCGCCCGGGCGTCTGCGCCTCGGCGTCGGCCCGAGCCACGAGCCCGCCATGCGCGCCACCTGGGGTCTCGACTTCACGCGTCCGCTGGAGCACCTGCGCGAGTACGTCACCATCCTCAACGCCAGCTTCCGCGACGGCAAGGTCGACTTCTCCGGCAAGCGTCTGCAGGCCCATGCCGAGTTCGCCGGCAAGGCCGACATCCGGGTGATGGTGTCGGCGCTGCGGCACAACGCCTTCGCCCTGGCGGGCGAGCTCACCGCGGGCGGCATCAGCTGGGTGACGCCGCCGGAGCACATCCGCGACGTGGCGCTGCCAGCGCTTCAGGAAGGCGCCGCCAGAGCCGGGCGCAGCGACGTGCCGCCGGCGGTGGTGCACGTGCCCATCGTCGTTTCTACCGACGCCGACGCCGTGCTCGATCAGGCGCGCACGCAGATGGGCTTCTACCAGCGGCTGCCGTTCTACCGGGCCATGTGGCTCGAGGCCGGCTATGCGGACGCTGCCGGCACCGAGTTCACCCGCGCCATGTGCGATGCTCTGGTGGTGTCCGGCAGCGAGCAGCAGGTGGCCGACCGGCTGCGGGCGTTGCCCTCGTTTGGCGCTGCGGAGATCATTGCCATGCCGCTGCTGCTCAAGGACGACGGCGGCGCGCGTGAGCGCACCATCCGCCTGCTGGGAGAACTGGCGCAAGCCGACTGAGACCATGGCCGGAAGTCTGAAAGACCAGCTGCTGAAGGCGGGCCTCGTCACCGCCGACCGGGCCCGCAAGATCGAGAAGGAGGCGCGGGCGGAGAAGAACGCTCAGCGCAAGCAGCACGAGAAGGGTAAGGGAAAGGGCAGACAGAAAGACGCGCCACCGCCGCCACCACCTCCGCTCTCCGAGGCGGAGCAGCGCGCTCGCCAGGCGGCCGCCGAGAAGGCCGAGCGCGATCGGGCGCAGATGCGCCTCATCGCCGACAAGGCCAAGGAGAAGGCGCTGCGCGCCGAGATCAAGCAGATCGTGCTCGCCCACGACCAGCGCGACAAGACGCCGCGCGACGACGACGTCGCCTACAACTTCGTGCACGGCAAGCGCATCAAGCGCATCTACGTGCCCGCCGCGCAGCGCGACCAGATCAGCCGCGGCACCCTGGTGATCGTCAACAACGACGGCATCTACCACCTGCTGCCGAAGGCGGCCGCAGAGAAGGTGCGCGCCCGGGACCCGAAGCGCATCATCGTCGCTCACGGCGGCGAGGCACCGCCGGAGCCCGGCTCCGACGACGACTACTACGCCCAGTTCAAGGTGCCCGACGACCTGGACTGGTGAGCCACGGCGCAAGGAGCGATCCATGCCCGACGTCTATACGATTCGCTGCCGGTGCGGAACACTCACCGGCGCCTTGACCGCGCCCTCCTGGACCAACCGGGTGATCTGCTACTGCGACGATTGCCAGGCCTTTGCGGAAGCGCTCGGTCACGCCGAGGCGATTCTCGACGCCCGCGGCGGCTCGGACATCCTGCAGACGGCGCCGCGCCATGTCTGCTTCTCGGGCGGCCGCGAGCACCTGGCCTGCCTGCGCCTGAAGCCGAACGGCCTGCTGCGCTGGTACGCCGACTGCTGCCGCACGCCCATCGCCAACACGCCGGCGAATCCGAAGTTCCACTTCGTCGGCCTGCTGCACAACTGCCTGGAGGCCAACCTGGACGCCGCCTTCGGCCCGCCGCGCATGCGCGCCCACACCGCCTTCGCGCGCGGCGAGCCGAAGCCGTCGCAGCAGATGCCGGCGGCGCGGATGGCGCGCATCGGCGGTGCCGTGTTCTGGGCGCGGCTCACCGGCCGCTATCGGCAGACACCGTTCTTCGACGCCGCGGGAAATCCGGTGGCGGCGCCGACGCTCGTGTCGGCCTGATAAGCTGGGCACTCCACGTCCGGAGACCACGACCATGCACATCGGCGCCCTGATCTTCGCCACCGACTACGCGGTGCGGGCCGACGAGCTCGCCGCCGAGCTGGAGCAGCGCGGCTACGAGTCGCTGTTCGTGCCCGAGCACACCCACATTCCCACCTCGCGGCAGACGCCGTGGCCGGGCGGTGCAGATCTGCCCCAGGAGTACTGGCACACCTACGACCCGTTCGTGTCGCTGTCGTTCGCCGCCGCGGCGACCAGGACGCTGAAGCTCGGCACCGGCATCTGCCTGCTGCCCCAGCGCGACACCCTGGTCACCGCCAAGCTGGTGGCCAGCCTCGATCGGATGTCGGGCGGGCGCTTCGTGTTCGGCATCGGCGGCGGCTGGAACAAAGAGGAGATGGCCCACCACGGCGTCGACTACGGCACCCGCTTCCAGCGCATGGAGGAGCAGGTGCGCGCCATGCAGCGGCTGTGGACCGAGGAGGCATCGGGCTGCGACGGCCGCTTCGTGCGGTTTTCCGAGAGCCTGTCGTACCCGAAGCCGGTGCAGCAGCCGCATCCGCCCATCCTGCTCGGCGGCGAGTCGGACCACACCCTGCGCCGCATCGTCGAGTACTGCGACGGCTGGCTGCCAAGGGCGCGGGGCGGCTTCGACGCCGCCGAGAGCATGGGACGCTTGCGGCGCATAGCGGACCAGCACGGCAGAGACATGGCCACGCTCAGCGTCAGCGTGTTCGGCGCGCGACCCGAAGCGGCCACCCTGGACGCGTTCCGCGAAGCGGGCATCGACCGTGCCATCCTGCCGCTGCCGCCGGCCGGCCGCGACGAGGTCTGGCGGCTGCTGGACCGGTATCAGGCGCTGCTGAGCGGCGCCTGATCAGCCCCAGCCGAACCGCAGCGGCATCCACACGCCCATGAACATCATCATCAGGTTCTCGGTGAGCGACACGAACCCCAGCGGCACGTTGCTGCTGCCGCCGACGCACGCGCACTTCAACTCGCGGCGATCGACGTAGACGGCCTTGAACACCGAGACCGCGCCGATGGTGCCGATGAACAGAGCGATGGGCGCGGCGATCCAGGTGAGGGCGCCGGCAATCATCAGCACGCCGGCGGCTGCTTCTGCGTACGGGTAGACGTAGCCATAGCGCACCCACCGCTGCGCCAGCAGGTCGTAGTTCAGGAACATGGTGGAGAAGGACTCCACGTCCTGCAGCTTCTGCAGCGCCAGCAGGGTCATGGCCATGGCGACGAACCACTCGAACGTCTGTACGGTGAGCGCGCCAATCGTGGCCAGACTGGTGGCGGCTGCCATGGCCAGCGCGACGGCGAACAGCGCCAGTACCGGCCGGTAGGTGATCTCGCCTTCCTCCAGGACCCGTTTGCCGAGGTGCCGGCGCACCGCCTCGTAGCCGCCGATGCGCTGTTCGCCGATCCAGACCTGGGGCGTGGTCTTCAGGTCGTGCTCGCGTTTGAACTCATCGATCTCCTCCCGCGAGGTCAGGCGATGATCGTCGACCTCGAAGCCGTGGCGTTCGAGCAGGGCCCTGGTCTTGAGGCCGTAAGGGCAGAGATGGTCGGACATGACCATGCGGTAGAGGGTGGCGGTGTTCGGATCGGACATCGTTGACCTCCTGTGGCTTGTGTCAGAGCTGGGCGATGCTCGGGTCGCGGATCTCGTAGAGCTCGATGACGTTGCCGAACGGGTCACGCCCGTAGATGGCCGAGGACGTGCCGAAATCCACGGGGTCGCCGACAAAGGTCATGCCGCCGGCCTTCAGGCGCTCGTACTCCTCGGCAATGCCGCGCACCTGCAGCGCCATGTGCGGGTAGCCGTGGTCGCAGGGGCGGGCGGTGCGATCCTCGGGCGGCGGGTTGTGGTACTCCCAGAGCTCGATGTGGGCGTTCGGCGCTCTCAGCATGGCCATGCGCGCCGCCACCTTGTCCAGGCCGATGGCACGATCGGCCTGGGGGAAGTCGCCGTTGAACTCGCTGCGCTGCACGACCTCGAAGCCGAGCAGATCGCCGTAGAAGGCGAGCGCACGGTCCAGGTCGGGCACCGAGATGGCGACGTGATGGATACCGACGATCATGCGTGCTGCTCCCCCTGCGCCGTGGATGTGGCCGCGGCGCTCATGGTTCCGCAGAATAACGACGTCAATCAGAGGCGTCCATGCAACACCAGATCAGGGGCGAGTTCGCCCAGTACCTGAAGCTCACCCTCGACCGCGGCGAGGCCTGCTGGGCCGCCCGCGGCGCCATCATGTCCTACGACCGGGGCATCGGCTGGGCACTCAAGGCGCCGGGCGGCGTCGGCGGTGCCGCGCGGCGCCTGCTGTCGGGTGAGGGCATCGCCCTGGCGCGGCTCGAGGCCGCGCGCGCCGGCGCGGCGGTGTCTCTCGCCAGCAGCCAGCCCGGCACCATTCATCTGTGGAATCTGGCGGACGGCCCGGTGCTGACGACGCGTGGGGCGTTTCTCGCCGCCTGGGGCGACATCGACATCGACGTCTCCATCGCCCGGCGCGCCGGTGCCGCCCTGTTCGGCGGCGCCGGGCTGTTCCTGCAGCGCCTGTCGGGGCAGGGCACGGTGGCGATTCATGCGGCAGGTGACCTGGACGAACGCCGCCTCGCGTCGGGTGACACCCTCACCGTCAGCACCGGGCACCTGGCCGCGTTCGGTGATGCCGTGGATTACGACATCGCCTACGTCGGCGGCGTGCGCAAGGCGCTGTTCAGCGGCGAGGGCGTGTTCATGACCACCCTCAGCGGGCCGGGCACCGTGCTGCTACAGACGTTGAAACGGCGCGGAGAGGCAGCATCACGTACCTGACGGCTCAGCGCGTTCGCAGCGCATCGGCCTCAGCGTTGGCATCGCGGGAAGCCGGTACGTAGCGGCCGACGAACCAGTCCGACCATCCGCCCGTTTGCGGGTCCGCCTGCTGGAAATGCTGGATGACCTCGCCGGTGTCCCGAGGCGTCCATGTGCCGCGGAAGTCGAAGGAGTCGCCGCTTTCGAGGTAGGTAATGCGGCCCTCGAGGACCATGGTGCCGGCGTCGTTCAGCCCGCCGCTGTAGTCGATCTGCACCCCGCTGCTCACCCAGATCTGGCGCCACGCGGCGAGGTGGGCGTCCCAGAAGTTCATGCTGAAGCCGGTGCCGCCGGCGCTGCCCGTCCACTGCTCCCGGATCAGGCAGCCGGCCTCGGTGCGGGTGACGCGGTTGACGCCGGCCAGGTTGTCGTTCGGGTCGTAGACGTTCCAGTCCCCTAGCCAGAAGTCGAACTGGGCACGCACCGGATCGCGCTCGCAGAACGAGCCGGCGTCGTCTTCGGCACCCACCGCCATCGGCATGCTGATAAGGCAGCCGATGAGGGCGAGCAGAGTGGTGCGCACGACGATCCTCCCCGTGTGCCTCAGATGAGCTTCACCAGCATCTTGCCGACGTTGCGCCCGGTGAACAGGCCCTCGAAGGCGGCAGGCGCCTGGTCGATACCCTCCAGCACGGTCTCGTCGTACTTCACCTGGCCGTCGCGGATCCATCCCGAGACGTCGCGGATGAAGTCGTCGCGGGAGTCGTTGTAGTGGCTGACGATGAAGCCCTGCAGGCGCAGCCCCAGGCCGATGGCCATGGTCAGGTTCGACGGGCCCGGCCGCGGCTCGGTGTCGTTGTAGACGGCGATGGCGCCGCACAGGGCGATGCGACCGAACGGGCGCATGTGGAAGATGGCCGCCTCCAGATGGTCCGCGCCGACGTTGTCGAAGTAGACGTCGAGGCCGTCCGGGGCGCCTTCGCGCAGATGATCGAGCAGGCGCCCTTCCTTGTAGTTGAAGGCGTAGTCGAAGCCGAGATCGTCCACCAGGTGGGCCACCTTGTCATCGCTGCCGGCGCTGCCGAGCACGCGGCAGCCTTTGATGCGGGCGATCTGGCCGGCCAGCGACCCCACCGCCCCGGCGGCGCCGGAGACGAACACGGTCTCGCCGTCCTTCAGGCTGGCAGCGCGGAACAGGCCCACGTAGGCGGTCATGCCCGGCATGCCGAGCACGCCCAGGTAGGCCGACAGGGGCGCCAGCTCGGGATCGACCTGCTGGAGCTGCTGCGGCTTGGCGGTGAACGCTTCGCGCCAGCCGAATCCGTTCTGCACGAAGCTGCCCACCGGCAGCGCGTCGCTGTTGGAGGCGACCACTTCGCCGACGGCGCCGCCGTCCAATACGGCGCCGATCTGGAATGGCGGAACGTAGGATTTGCGGTCGTACATGCGCCCGCGCATGTAGGGGTCGACGCTCATGTAATGGTTGCGCACCAGCACCTCGCCCGGGCCCGGATCGGCGACGGTGACCTCGGCGAGCTCGAAGTTCTTCTGGGTGGGCATGCCGTCGGGGCGGGATTTGAGGCGGATTTCGCGGCTCTTGGTCATGGTGTGTTCCTCGGTGGCTGATTTTTCGCTTGGGACGCATTATCCGCCCATCGGTTAAGCTTCCGAAAGCGCGGATGGGGAGGCACATGGTCACCACGCTCGGAAACGGCATTCGCGGGCTGCGCATCGACGTGCCCACAGCCAACCCGCGGCACTACGTGGAAGCGCTGTCGGCACCGGCAGCCATGGCGCGAACGGTCATAGGCGGCGAGCTGTTTCTGCCAGCCGCCAGCGGTGGGCCGTGGCCGGCCGTGGTGGTGGTTCCCGGAAGCCTCGGCGTGGCGCCCAGTCATCTGAGCCACGCCGCCGCGCTCACCGACCTCGGCATCGCCGCCTGCGTGATCGATCCCTTTGGCGCCCGCAACGTCACGTCTACGGTTGCCAACCAGGCCCAGTACTCTTTCGCGGCGAGCGCCTGGGACGTCTGCGCGACGGCGAAGCTGCTGGCGGCCTGCGACGACGTCGATGCCGACCGCATCGGGGCCCAGGGCCACAGCCGCGGAGGCAGCGCGGTGCTGACCGCGGCGGTCTCGCGCTTCGCCGCTGCGGTGGGTGCGCCGCCGCTGGCCGCCGTGTACGCCGCCTACCCATGGTGCGGTCACCAGTTCCTGAAGCCCGGCATTGGCCACACCGTAGTGCGGGCCGTCATCGGCGACCAGGACGAGTGGTGCCTGCCCCAACAGGTGCAGGGCTGCATTCAGGCCATGCGCCTGGCGGGCGGGCAGGCCAGCTGCCGCATCTTTGCCGGTGCCCATCACAGCTTCGACCGCGGCACCGACATCGAGCTGATCGCAGACGCCGCAGTCTCCCCGGGCGCGCCGACGGCTTACCTCGACGAGGAGGGGGCATTCGTGCACCCACTGGCGGAGGCCGCGGACCCGACGCTTACCGATCGCGACCTGATGATCTACGGCATGAAAGCCGGATATGGGCGCCGGGGCGCGTGCATCGGCAGCCGGCCGGGCGACGCCGAGACGTTTCGCGACGACATGCTCGCATTCTGGAGCACACAGCTCGTTGGGAGAGGGTAGAACACCGATGTCGAGCACCTTGGACGAGCTTCAGCAGGCCCGCTACGTCAGCCTGGCGACGCTCCGCAGGTCCGGCGTGGCGGTGGCGACGCCGGTCTGGTGCGCGTTCGAGAATGGCGCCGGCTACGTCTTCTCGGCGGCGGATGCGGGCAAGGTGAAGCGGCTGCGCGTGAGCCCGCGTGCCCGGCTCGCAGTCTGCGACGTGCGCGGCCGGCTGCTCGGTGGCTGGCACGAAGCGAGCGCCGAGATCGTCTCGGAACCGGCGGAGATCGCGCGGGCGCTGCGATCGCTGCACCGCAAGTATGGCTGGCAGATGTGGCTGGCGGATGCCGGCTCGAAGCTCACCGGCCGCTTCGGCAGGCGGGCCTACATCCGGGTGCGCATCGTGCAGACCGAAGCGCCGTCTTCGTGAGTGTTTGCAAGGAGGCTCCGTGGCCTGGCTGATCACCAAATACCTTCTGACCGCCGGCATCGTGGTGCTGGTGTCGGAGGTGGCGAAGCGCAGCGACCGCCTGGGGGGCCTCATCGCCGCCCTGCCGCTGGTGACGCTGCTGGCGCTGATCTGGCTCTACCTCGAGCATCAGCCCACGACCAAGATCGCCAACCACGCCTGGTTCACCTTCTGGTACGTGCTGCCGACCCTGCCCATGTTCCTGGCGTTTCCGGCGCTGCTGCCGCGCATCGGCTTCTGGCCCAGCCTGGCTGCCTGCGCGGTGCTGACCGCCGCCTGCTTCGGCGCTCTGGCGCTGGTGATGCGGCGCTTCGGGGTGGAGTTGCTGTAGCCGCCCGCCGCCGCGGTCAGTCGGCGGTGACCTTCATCTCGCCGCAGCGGCTGCAGCGGCGAATGGTCACCAGCTTGCCCTGCTTGACGTCGAACTGCTTCTTCGTGTCCACGCTCCACTTGTGGAAGCCGCTATCGCAGAGCGTGCGCCGCCGGGCCCGCTCCTTGTTGGAGCGCTTCCGGAAGGGTACGACGTTGCTCATGCTCTGCACTTCCTGGGGCCGGGCGTCGGTCAAGGGTATCACTAGCCCGGCCGCGTCGATTGCGTCAAGGTGACCAGAGGCCGCTATAGTGCGCGCCGACCGACCCTGCGCTGGAGCCCGACCCGACCCATGCCCATCTCGATTGCCGATCGCATCGCCCGCGAGCTCGCCGTGCTGCCGAATCAGGTAAACGCCGCCATCGGCCTGCTGGACGGCGGCGCCACCGTGCCGTTCATCGCCCGCTACCGCAAGGAGGCTACCGGCGGCCTCGACGATGCGCAGCTCCGCCAGCTCGAGGAGCGGCTCGGGTACCTGCGCGAGCTGGACGAGCGGCGCGGCGTCATCCTCCAGGCCATCGACGAGCAGGGCAAGCTGACGCCGGCGCTGCGCGCCAGCATCGAGCAGGCCGAGACCAAACAGCGGCTGGAAGATCTGTACCTGCCCTACAAGGTGAAGCGCCGCACCAAGGCGGAGATGGCGCGCGAGGCCGGCCTGGAGCCGCTGGCCGACGCGCTGCTGGCGGACGGCGGCCTCGACGCCGACGCCGCGGCCGCCGCCTACCTGCGCGAGCCGTTCACCACCGAGGCTGGCGACAACCCCGGCGTGGCCGATGCCGCCGCCGCCCTGGAGGGCGCGCGCTGGATCGTCATGGAGCGCTGCAGCGAGGATGCCGAGCTGCTGGCCACCCTGCGCGCCCAGGTCTGGGAGCAGGGCGTGCTGGTGTCGAAGGTGGTGCCGGACAAGGAGCAGGAGGGCGCCAAGTTCCGCGACTACTTCGACTTTGCCGAGCCCATCGCCAAGGTGCCGCCCCACCGGGCGCTGGCCCTGTTTCGCGGCCGTGGCGCCGACGTGCTGCGCGTGGCGCTGAAGCTGCCGGAGGACCTCGAGCAGGAAGGCTGGCGCAGCGAGTGGGGGAGCTGCGAGCGGCGCATCGCCGCCCACCTCGGCGTGGTGGGCCGCACCGACGCGTGGGCGGCCGATACGGTGCGCATGACCTGGCGGGCCAAGCTCGGGCCCGGCATCGAGTCGACCCTGCTCGCCGAGCTGCGCGGCCGCGCCGAGGAGGAAGCCATCCGCGTGTTCGCCCGCAACCTGCAGGATCTGCTGCTGGCGGCGCCGGCCGGCCCGCGGGCCACCATGGGGCTCGATCCCGGCATCCGCACCGGGGTCAAGGTGGCGGTGGTGGATGCCACCGGCAAGCTGGTGGAGACCGCCACCATCTATCCCTTCCAGCCCAGGAACGACGTCGAGGGCAGCCTGGCCGTGCTGGCCGCCCTGGCCGCCCGCCACCGGGTGGAACTGGTGGCCATCGGCAACGGCACCGCATCCCGCGAGACCGATGCCCTGGTGCGGGCGCTGGCGGGCCGGCATCCGGAGCTGCGGTTGCATCCGGTGATGGTCTCGGAGGCGGGCGCGTCGGTGTACTCGGCCTCGGCGTTCGCATCCCGCGAGTTTCCCGAGCTCGACGTCAGCCTGCGCGGCGCGGTCTCCATCGCCCGGCGCCTGCAGGACCCGCTGGCCGAGCTGGTGAAGATCGAGCCCAAGTCCATCGGCGTCGGCCAGTACCAGCACGACGTCGCCCAGACCCGGCTGGCGAAGGCGCTGGACGCGGTGGTGGAAGACTGCGTCAACCGGGTCGGCGTCGACGTCAACACCGCCTCGGCGCCGCTGCTGGCGCGCATCTCGGGCCTGTCGCCGAGCCTGGCGGAGAACGTGGTGGCGTTACGCGACAGCCGCGGCCCGTTCCGAAGCCGCCGGCAGCTTCTCGACGTGCCCCGCCTCGGCCCCAAGGCGTTCGAGCAGGCGGCCGGCTTTCTGCGTATCCGCGACGGCGACGATCCGCTGGATGCCTCCGCCGTGCACCCGGAGGCCTACCCGGTGGTCGAGCGCATCCTCGGCGACCTGAACGCGCCCATCGATGCGGTGCTGAAGAACCCGCGGCTGCTCAAGCCCGCCAACGCCGAACGCTACGTCGACGACCGCTTCGGCCTGCCGACGGTGCGGGACATCCTCGCCGAGCTCGAGAAGCCCGGCCGCGACCCGCGCCCGGAGTTCAAGACCGCGACCTTTCGGGACGGCGTCAACGAGCTAAAGGACCTGAGCCCTGGCATGGTGCTGGAAGGCGTGGTGACCAACGTCACCAACTTCGGCGCCTTCGTCGACGTCGGCGTGCACCAGGACGGGCTGGTGCACATCTCCCTGCTGGCCGACCGCTTCGTGAAGGATCCCCACGAGGTGGTGAAGGCGGGCGACGTGGTGCGCGTGAAGGTGCTGGAGGTGGATCTGGCACGCAAGCGCATCGGCCTCAGCATGCGCCTGGACGAGGCGGCGCCGCGCGCGCCGTCTGACGCCCCATCACGGGGCGGCGGCCCGCGTCCGGACCGCGCGCGCGCCGAGCGCCCGCAGGGCGCCATGGCGGCCGCCTTCGCGCAGGCGAAGGATCAGAACAACGACAGAGGCAAACGCTGACACGGCGCCTGCCCGCGGTTGGGGAGGCTGGTCAGGCGCCGCCGCCCGGAACCAGCAGGTTCGCCAGGGCGTCTGCATGGGCCGAGATCACGGCGTCGTCGGCGGGGTCGATGCCGGCCAGGCGCCTGGCCTCCGGCGCCATGGAGAAGATCAGCGCCGCGCCGCCGGTGAGTATGTAGTAGAAGTGCGGGAACGCCATGACCGGGGCCGTACCCAGCGATTGCGCCTCGTCATAGACCTGCCGCACGCGCTCGTACCAGGGTCGCACGGTGCGCTCCACCAGCCAATCCAGCCGCCAGTCGTCGGCCATGCCCTCGCGCACCATCATCCGGTTCACCTCGGGATGACGGGCGCAGAAGCGCACGAAGGCGCGCACGAAGTAGCGCAGGCGCGACGCCGGGTCGACGTGCTCGGCACCCAGCTCGGCGATTCGCAGGTCGTCCGCGGCGCGCCCGAACATCCAGGTGGCCGTCGCCTTCCAGAGCGCCTCCTTGGAGCCGAAGTGGTAGGTGATGAGGCCCCGCTTCACCCCGGCATCCGATTCGATCTGGCGCGTGGACGACGCGTCGTAACCGGCGCGGGTGAAGCTGTCCAGGGCGGCCTGCAGCAGCCGGTCCCGGGTGATCTGGGCGCGTTCCTGAACCAGGTCGCGGGCACCGGAGGTGGGCATGGGCACAAAACTCGTCAGGTGACGAGTCAGTATCTACGCGCCCAGCCCGGGGTCAAGTCGAAGACCGCCACGACGGCCTGGGGCGCGCGCCTCAGAAGCGCTCGACGCCGCCGGGCCCGGCCAGGAACGCCACCTGCGCCGCCTGGGCGGCGAAGATGCCGTTGCAGACCACGCCGACGATGTTGTTGATGGTTCTCTCCAGCGCTTCGGCATCGGTGATGGCCAGCCCGTGGACGTCGAGGATGATGTTGCCGTTGTCGGTGACGAAGCCTTCGCGGAGCTCGGGATGGCCGCCGAGGTCGCGCAGCGCCCGGGCGGCCAGACCGCGCGCCATGGGTATCACCTCTACCGGCAACGGGAAGGCACCGAGCACGGCCACCCGCTTGCTGGCGTCGGCGATGCAGACGAACTCCTCGGCGGAGGCGGCCACGATCTTTTCGCGGGTCAGCGCGCCGCCGCCGCCCTTGATCATCTGCCGGGCGCCGTTGATCTCGTCGGCGCCGTCCACGTACACGGCGACCCGGTCCACGGCGTTGAGGTCGAGCACGGGTATGCCGTGGCTTCGCAGGCGCGCGGCGCTGGCCTCGCTGCTGGCGACGGTGGCATCGAACGTGTGCCTGATCGCGGCCAGCAGGTCGATGAAGTGGTTGGCGGTGCTGCCCGTACCGATGCCGACGATGCTGGTCGGCTCCAGGCGGGGGGCGATGTAGGCCAGGGCGGCCTCCGCGGCACTGCGCTTCAGGGCATCTTGGCTCATACTACCTCGCTGTTTTCGACCGGGTCCCGCCCCGCCCCATGCTGATGCTGGAACGCTACGTCAAGAAGATCCTGTCCTCGCGCGTCTACGACGTCGCCGTGGAGACGCCCCTGCAGCCGGCTCGCGCCCTGTCGAAGCGAACGGGCGCGCGGGTGCTGCTCAAGCGCGAGGATATGCAGCCCGTGTTCTCGTTCAAGATCCGCGGCGCCTACAACAAGATCGTACAGCTATCCGAAGAGGAGCGCGCCCGCGGCGTGATCGCGGCATCCGCCGGCAACCACGCTCAGGGGGTGGCCCTGGCGGCGCGCGAGCTCGATCTCAAGGCCGTGATCGTCATGGGCCGCAACACGCCCAGCATCAAGGTGGACGCAGTGCGCGAGCTGGGCGCCCGGGTGGTGCTGCACGGCGACGGCTTCGACGATGCCAAGGGCCATGCGGAAGAGCTGATGGCCAGGCACGGCTACACCTTCGTGCACCCCTATGACGACATCGAGGTGATTGCCGGCCAGGGCACCGTCGGCCTAGAAATCATGACCCAGAACGGCCGCCCGCCGGACGCCATCTTCGTGCCCGTGGGCGGCGGCGGCCTGATTGCCGGCATCTCGGCCTACGTGAAGTACCTGTCGCCGTCGACGCGCATCATTGGCGTCGAAGCGGAGGGCTCCGCCTGCCTGGCTGCGGCCATGCAGGCCGGGCGGCGCGTGATTCTGCCGTTCGAGACCCTGGACCTGTTCGCCGACGGCGTTTCCGTGGCGCAGGTCGGCAAGGAGACGTTCAAGGTAGCGCGGCGCTGCGTCGACGAGGTGATCACCGTCTCCACCGATGAGATCTGCGCCGCCATCAAGGACCTGTTCGACGACACCCGCGCCATCGCCGAGCCCGCCGGCGCACTGTCGGTGGCGGGGCTGAAGAAGTATGCCGATCGGCAGCGCTCGCAGCGCGACGCCGCCGACGGCGCGCCGACCCTGGTGGCCGTGGTGAGCGGCGCCAACGTCAACTTCGACCGGTTGCGCCACATCTCCGAGCGTGCCGAGGTGGGCGAGCAGCGGGAGGCCATTCTCGGCGTGACCATTCCCGAGGTGGCCGGCAGCTTCCGGCGCTTCTGCCAGACGCTCGGCAAGCGTTCGGTCAGCGAGTTCAACTACCGGTTCGCCAGCGCCGACGAGGCGCACGTCTACGTGGGCCTGCAGGTGGGTTCGCCGGACGACCGCCGGGCCGTCATCGCCACCCTCACGGACGCCGGCTACGCGGTGCAGGACATGACCGACAACGAGGCGGCCAAGCTGCACGTGCGGCACATGGTCGGCGGGCGAACGCTCGCCGGCAAGAGCGAGCTGCTCTACCGCTTCGAGTTTCCAGAACGTCCCGGGGCGCTGCTCCGGTTCCTCTCCGGGCTCGGCGGCGACTGGAACATCACCATGTTCCACTACCGCAATCACGGCGCCGCCTGGGGCCGGGTGCTGGTAGGGTTCGAAGCCGGCCGCACCGAGCGGCGGCGCCTGAACGGGGCGCTGGAGCGCATCGGCTACCGGTTCTGGGAAGAGACCGAGAATCCGGCCTACGCGCTGTTTCTGCGCTGAGCGCCCGCGACGAGGCTCATGCCTGCCGACCACACCGTCTTGCTCCAGGCCGGCCGCTTCGCGCTGAGCCTGGCACCGGCCGTGGGCGGCAGCGTGTCCTGGTTCCGTTGCGACGGCCGGCCGGTGCTGCGGGACGGCGACCCGGCCGCGGCGGATCCGTTGCGCATGGCGGCGTTTCCGCTGATCCCCTTCGCCGGGCGCATCGACCAGGGCCGGTTCGAGTTCGCCGGCCTGCAGGTCAGGCTGCCGCCCAACTTGCCGCCGGAACCGCACGCCATCCACGGCCAGGCCTGGCAATCGCCGTGGCGGGTCGAGGCAGCGACCACAGACCGCGCCGTGCTCGGCTACGAGCACGCGCCTGACGCCTGGCCCTGGCGCTATCGCGCGTGCCAGACGTTCGTGCTGGACGGCGACGGCTTGAAGGTCGACCTCGCGGTCACCAACCTGGCTGCCACGGCCATGCCGGCCGGGCTCGGCTGGCACCCCTACTTTCCGGCGGCCGGCGCCCGGCTCGAGGCCGACGTGGGCGTGCTGTGGCCGGCCAGCGCGGGCGAGGCGCGGCCGCTCAAGGCCGGCGAACGGGCCGACCTGCGTCGCGAGCGGGCGGTGGCCGGGCTGGACCTGGACCATGTCTACAGCGCCGGCCCCCGGGGCGCGCGGCTGACCTGGCCCGGGCGGCAGGTGGCGGTGCACGCCAGCCCCGAGCTCGCCTACCTGGTGGTGTACGCGCCGAAGGGGGCCGATCACTTCTGCGTCGAGCCCTGGAGTCACGTGCCGGACGCGGTCAACCGGCCGTCGGCGGGCACCGGGCTGCGGGTGCTGGCCCCCGGTGAGACCCTGAGCGCCAGCGTCTTTCTGGGGGTTGCCGGCACGCCGCCGCCGGCGGACTAGACTCAGGAGATGGACAGGCACCGCTTCTCGGTCGTCATTCCCGCCTACAACGAGGCGGCGTATCTGCCGCGCCTGCTGGACTCGATCACGGCGGCGCGGGCACGGTACCGGGGCGGCGCCCACGCCGTCGAGGTGATCGTGGCCGACAATGCCTCCACCGACGCCACCGCGGCGCTGGCTGCCAGCCGCGGCTGCCGCGTGGTACGGGTGGAGAAGCGCTGCATCGGCGCCGCCCGCAATGGCGGCGCCCGGGTGGCCACCGGCGACGTGCTGTGCTTCATCGACGCCGACAACCGCATCCATCCCGACACCTTCAACGTCATCGAGCGGCGCATGGCCCGGGGCAGGCTGGTGGGCGGTGCCACCGGCTGGACCCTCGAGCGCCGCTCACCCGGATTGCTGTGCACGGCCCTGGTGATGCGCCTGGCCATCGGCCTGCTGCGGATCAACGCCGGCGTCGTGTTCTGCCGCGCCGACGTCTTCCACGACCTCGGCGGCTACGACGAGGGGCGCCGCTATGCGGAGGACGTGGTGTTCTTCCGCGCCATGCGCGCCGCCGGCCGCCGCCGCGGGCTCGGCACCGTGCTCAGCACCGAGGCACCCGCGGTGATCTCCACCCGCAAGTTCGACAGCCATGGCGACTGGCACATGCTGCTGCTGTGGCTGTGGATTCTGCGCAACCGCTCGCTGGGCAAGACCGTCGACGACTACTGGTACAACGAGTCCACCCGCTTCTGACCCTCAGAACTCCGGGTCTGCGGGCCCGAACTGCTCGAACTCCTGTTCGAACATCAGGCGCGTCATGTCGGTCATGCGATCGACGTAGAGCACGCCGTCGAGGTGATCGAACTCGTGCTGGAACACGGTGGCGAGAAAGCCCTTCAGCTCCAGGTCGATGGGGGCGCCGTTCTGATCCGTGGCCCGCACCCGCACGTGCTGCGGCCGCTCGACCCAGCCGCGCAGCCCCGGCACCGACAGGCAGCCCTCCCAGTAGCCGGCCGCTTCCGGATTGACCACCTCCACCGTCGGGTTGACGAACACGGTCAGCGGCATCGACGGAATCTCGCCGTAGCGGCTGGCACCGCCGGGAATCTCGATGATGGCCAGGCGCAGCGGCACGTCGATCTGCGGCGCTGCCAGGCCGATGCCGCCGGCGTGATGCAGGGTGTCCACCATGTCCGCGATCAGGTCGCCGAAGGCGCTGTCGTGCAGCTCGGCGTCGGTGACGTCGTGGGCGCGCTGGCGCAGGGTCGGGTGCCCCATGCGGATGATGTCGCGAATGGCCATGGGGCCGATGGTAGCGGCGGTGGGGTCGGCCGTCACGGGCCAATGGCGCCGCCGCCACGTGTAATGACAGCCATTAGAATCGGTGTATCATGGCCGCCCGACCGCCTGGCCTCGGAGCCCAAGGAGCCAGCCCATGAAGGTGCTGAGAACGCCGGAATCCCGATTCGAGAACCTGGTGGGGTACCCGTTCGCCCCGCACTACGTGGAGGTGCCCGACGGCGCGGGCGGCACGCTGCGCATGCACTACCTCGACGAGGGTGACGGCGAGATCGTTCTCGCCCTGCACGGGCAACCCACCTGGTCGTACCTGTACCGGAAGATGATCCCGCCGCTGACGGCGGCCGGGTACCGGGTCATCGCCCCCGACCTGATCGGCTTCGGCAAGTCCGACAAGCCCGTCGATCGCAGCGCCTATACGTATGCCAACCACGTGCTGTGGGTGAAGGGCCTGATCGAGGCGCTCGATCTCTCCGCCATGACCCTGTTCGGTCAGGACTGGGGCGGGCTGATCGGGCTGCGCGTGGTGGCCGAAAACCCGGACCGCTTCGCGCGTGTGGTTGCCGCCAACACCGGCCTGCCGGATGCCAGGGAGATCCCGGACGAGGAGGCGCCCAGGCTGCACGCGCTGCTGGACGACACGCCCGCGCTGCCGCTGCTGGAGATGGCCGCCAAGCTGGCGGGCCCGGCCGGCGACCGGCCGCCGTTCATGTACTGGGTGAAGCATTGCGACGCCTTCCAGCCGTTCGATCCCGCCATGGTGGTGCGGGCGTCGCTGCGCAACGGCACCGACGCCGACTATGCGGGCTACGCGGCGCCGTTCCCGTCGGAAGAATTCATGCAGGGCGCACGGCAGTTCCCGTCGCTGGTGCCCATCATTCCCGACAATCCGGCGGTGCCGGCCAACCGGGCCGCCTGGCAGGTGCTGTCGACCTTCGGCAAGCCGTTCCTCACCGCCTTCAGCGATCAGGACCCGGTGACCCGGGGCGGCGAGCGGCGCTTCATCGACACGGTGCCGGGTGCGAAGGGGCAGAAGCACACCATCGTCCGTGGCGCCGGCCACTTCCTGCAGGACGACGCGGGGGCGGAGATGGCCGCCATCGTCGTCGACTTCATGCAGGCCAACCCGGTCTGAGCGGGGCCCCGGGATGCACACCGCAGCCAGGATCGGATGGACCATCGCCGCGGCCGCCGTGGTGGCCGCCGGCGTCGCGGCCTACGCGCTGTACCTCGAACCCAGGCCGCCGGACACCACCGCAGCGCGCGTGTTCGCCGAAGATCCGTTGGCCGTGGACTACTGCGACCTGCCCGACCTGGACGGCTCGGGGCCGGGCGCCGACGACGTTCCCAAGGCTTACACGCCCGACTGCGAGATGGACCGCTGGTCGGCGCCCGTGCTCGCCCATTGCACCGAGCCGCTGCCGCCGGAAGCGGACGACCTGCGCGGCCTCTGGCAGGCGGTGGAAGGCCGCGTCGGCCACGTGGAGCGCATCGAGCAGTGCGGCAATCGGGTGGTGATCTCCGGGCGCCGCTTCATTCACGACTTCCGCACCACCGGCGGCCTGGCCGACGGCGCCAACGACATCAATCCGGGAAGCTGCACGCGCGTGCGCGCGGCCGTGCACTGGAACGACGCGCGGACGCTGATCTTCCGCGCCTGGGACCTGCTGGACGTGGTGTCGCGGCGCCTCGAGGACCAGGACACGCTGATCTGGGAGTACCCCAACCAGCCGACGTCTCGATTGAAGCGCATCTGCCGGCTGCCGGCCGCGCCGGCCTGAGCGCGCCGGCTCGGCGCTTCAGCCACCCGACTTATCGCTTCGGGAGGTCGTCGGTACGGCTGCCGAGCTGCCCGGGAAAGTACTCGATCAGCTCGACGATGTGCCCGTCCGGATCGGCAAAGCAGACCACGCCCTGCACGCCGATCGCCGGGTCGGGGTCGCGCAGCGGCTGGGTGGGCACGAGGCCGCGGCTGCAGAGGTCGTCGTAGGCGGCGCGCACGTTGTGGGTGAGCAGCGCCATCACCCTCGGGATGCGCTGGTCCAGGGGCCGGTCGTCGTTCTCGTTGCGCCAGCGCGGCTTGATCCATTCGATGAGATCGATTCGGGTCTGAATGTCGGCGCCATCCGGCAGCACCAGCTGCACGGCGCGCCCCTGCGCGCCGGGCACCATGTCGAAGTTGGCGCCGACGAAGTCGGGCCACACCACGTCCCGATTGTCCTTCTTCACGACGAACCCGAAGTTGGCATAGAACGCGGTGGATCGGTCTACGTCGGTGCAGGGCAGGACGAAATGGAAGATAGATCGAGCGTGCCAGTCAGCCATGTCATTGGCCTCCGTAGCGCCAGCCGAGGCGCACGCCGTAGGTGCGGGGCGGGAAGTAGCTGACGAAGCTGTTGTTGCCGGTGGAGAGGCCGTCCGACACGGTGAGCCCGCGCAGGTTGTCTTCGTCGGTGACGTTCTTGGCGAAGGCCTCCACCAGCCACTGGCTGTCGGCGCTCGTCCAGATCACGCGCAGGTCGGCGGTGTGGAAGCTGTCCTCGCGGTGCCGAGGAATGTTCTGCACCCGGTAGTAGACCTCGTCCTGCCAGTAGTAGTCGGCGCGGGCCGACAGGGTGCCGGCGGTGCCGAGCGGCCAGTCGTACTGGGCCGACAACGTCGTGGTGAACTCCGGGGCCCGGTTCAGCCGGTCGCCGGCGAGGCTCACACTGGGGGAGAACTGATACTCGTCGAACTCGGCGTCCAGCCAGGAGACGCTGCCGGTGAGCGTAAGCCGCTCGGTGGCCAGCAGCAGGCCCTCCACCTCGATGCCCTGAATCGTCGCCTCGGCCGCGTTGTCTGTGGTGAACAGGGTGAACAGCAGGAAGTTGACCTGCAGATCCTGGTAATCGTTGTAGAAAGCAGACACGTTCACCTGCGCGCGCTGGTCGAGGAACGTGCTCTTCAGGCCCACCTCGACGGCGTCGACGATCTCCGGGTCGTACGTGTCGAACTGGCCCATGGAGAAACCGCCGCCCTTGTATCCTCGCGAGTAGCTCGCGTAGGCCATGGTGTCGTCGCTGACGAACCAGTCGATGCCGAGCTTGCCGCTCGGTTCCGTCCACTCCTCGCTGGAGCGGGCGGCGAGATCGACCCCGAACTGAGGTATCTGCTGGAACTCGTCGATCTTCTTCCGGTCCTTGGTCCAGCGCAGGCCGGCGGTCAGCCGCAGCGGGCTGCCCGACGCTTCGCGCATGTCGTAGGAGATCTGGCCGTAGACGGCCCGCGAGCGCGTGTCCAGCTCGCCGCCGTTGCGGAACGTGAAGCCGGCGATGGAGCTGTCCTCGAAGAGGTAGCGGGTGTCGAGCTCCTCCTCGAACCAGAACAGGCCGAGAATCCACTCCCAGGGGCCGGAAGCGTTGGAGACGAGCTGAAGCTCCTGGGTGAACTGCTCCGTGTCCATGTACCAATCCTGGAACTGCACGGGGTTGCTGGACATGTCGATGTCCGAAGTCTGGAACCAGTCGTTCTGGATGACGCCGGTGATCGACACCAGCGAGAAGGCACCGAAGTCCCATGACAGGTGGGCCGCGAACAGATCGTTGGTGAGGTCGAGCTCCTCGGGATGGTCCTTGGCGACCCGTCTGGGGTTCGTCGGATTGGGAATGGCGCCGTCGTAGACGTTGAGGATGAAGCCGGGCGCCAGCTCCACCGGCGCGAACGGCTCGCGGCGCTTCTGAGACTGCCGGCCTTCATTTTCGAAGCGCTGGGCGGTGAGCACCAGCCTGCCGCGATCGGCCAGGTCGAAGGCGACCTTGCCGCGAATGGCCTGGTGGTCGGTCACGTCGCCGTTGCGGCCGATCAGGTTCTTCTGATAGCCGTCGTCGTCCTCGCGAACGTAGGCGATCCGCCCGGAGACGCCATCGGAGCCGCCACCGACGGCGCCACGGAAGCGGCGGTGGCCATGGTTGCCGGCGGTCAGATCGACGACGGCGTCGAATTCCTCGCTGGGGTCGCGGGTGATGACGTTGATCGCCCCGCCGGTGGTGTTCCTGCCGTACAGCGTGCCCTGGGGTCCGCGCAGCACCTCGACCCGCTCCATGTCCCACAGGTCGCCCGGCATGGACGATGGCTGCCCGATGTACAGGCCGTCGACGTGGTAGGCGACGCCGGGGTCGAACCCGGCGACAAGCTGGTCGGAGCCGATGCCGCGAATGTACGCGTAGGTCACCGGAGACTGCGAGTTGTGGCTGATCACCAGATTGGGGACGGCGAACTGCAGGTCCTCGACGCCGCTGATGCCTCTCAGGTCGAGGTCTTCACCCGAGAAGGCGGTGATGGCGATGGCGGTCTCCTGAGCCGCCGCCTCCCGCCGTTCCGCGGTCACGAGGATCTCCTCGATGACGCGGCCCTCGGCGGCGACGCCGACGGCTGGCAGGTGTGACAGGATCAGAGCGCAGGCAGCTATGACAGGCGGGCGCATCATCTCTCTCTCCCTCGTAACGCGCGTTATATAACATACGTTACATAACGTGGGAAAGGCAAGGGTCGGGCCCCATGGGAATCTAGCGGAACAGGTTCGCGAGCTGGGTGTCGATCAGATCTGTGATGCGGCTCGCCGTGATCCGGCCGTTGGCGAGCAGGTACTGCACGCCCAGGCCGTCGACGGTCGCCACCAGCAGGCGGGCGTTCGTTTCGACGTCGAAATCCCGGGGCAGCTCGCCCAGCTCGACGCACTGCTCGAGGATGGCGGAGATCCTGCCGAGCCACTCACGATAGCGGCGCCGCTCTTCCTTGCGCATCGCCTCGCTGGCCTCGGAGTGATACCACAGCGCCAGCCAGATCTTCCAGCTCGACCCGGACCGCTTGTCGGTAGGCAGCGCTTCGAGCAGCACCTGACGAAGGGCGGGCCGGCCCCGGAGCGTCTGCTCGGCTTTCAGCATCCGCTCGCGCACGGCCTTGCCGTTTTCTTCGAGCACGTGGCGGATCAGCTCTTCTTTATCGGCGAAGTAGTGCACCAGGGCGCCGGTGGTGTAGCCCGCGCGCTTGGCGACGGCGCGGATGGTGGTTCCGGCGAGCCCTTCCTCGAGGATGGTCTCGTAGGCGGCTTCTATGAAGTCCCGCCGTCGGGCGTCGTGATCGACGATCTTCGGCAACATCCGCTCCTTCAGGACGAGGCCGCGAATTAGAACATGGCGATGGGATTCACGGGAGACCCCGTGCCGCCGCGCACCTTGAGCGGTGCCACGCACAACAGGAACTCGAACCGGCGCGCCGCCCGACAGTGCTCGGCGAGCGCTTCGGTGTCGAGGCTGTGCATCAGCGTCATGCCCATACCGCAGATGCCGAGATAGTGAATCGGGATGGGCCAGCCCTCGCAGTCCCAGTTCGGCTGCGGGTCGTTCATGTAGTCGCTGCCGAGCACGGCGACGCCACGCTCGTGCAGCCACAGGGCGCACTCGGGATGCAGGCCAGGCATGCCGGCCGCCACGGGATCGAACAACCCGCCGGCCTCAACCCGACGCTGCCGGCCCTTGTGCACGATGAGCACGTCGCCGGGTTCCACCCGCACGCCGGCCCGCTGTTCCGCCGCCTGCAGATCGGCGGCGCTGATGCGCATGCCGCCTTCGAGATAGCCGGGCTCGGCGGCGCCGGCAAGATCGAACAGCACGCCGCGGGTGACGATGCCGTCGAACATGGGCGTCATGTCGTTGCGCAGCGCGCCGGTGCTGCGCACGTCGCTGGCGGGGTAGCCGTTGTACATGCGCTCCTGGCGAAACACGTGGCAGAGCGCGTCGATGTGGGAGCAGGCTACGCCATGGTGCTGCACGCCGATGTAGTCGAGGGCGACCGAGAGCCCCGGCACGCCGGGATAGTGGCTGTCGTCGCCGGCCCGGATCATGCGGTGATCGGCCGGCCACGGGTTGTGCGGGCCCGGGTCTACGGGCCAGGGGTTGCCGATGCTGACCGCGACGCCGTCGCGGGCCAGCCGGGCGGCGCGGCTGCGCTTGGCCGCGTCGATGAGGTTGAGGGCGCCGCGTTGATCATCGGCGCCCCAGCGGCCCCAGTTGCACACCTGCCGCCAGAGGGCTTCGCAGTACTCGGGTGTGACTGCTGCCAGGTCAGCCATGGCGCCTCCGGCGATCTTCGAAATGGGGAATGAGCTCGCTGCCGATCAGGCCGATGGTGTCGAGCACGCGCTCGTGGCGCACCTCGCCCATCTGCACCAGGCACATCAGACGATCGAGGCCGATGTCGCGGAACCGCTCGACCTTCTTCCGGCACTCGGCCACGTCGCCGATGATGACCGAGTCGAGGTGGCGGATGGTTTCGAACACCTCCTCGTTGGAGATCTCCTCACCGGCGAACTCGCGCTTCATCAGGCTGATCACCGGGTTGGGGTCGGAGACATCGCTCGCTTCGGGCGTTTCGGGTACGGCCAGGGACGCCGTGGCGCCAGCCGATCGCGGGTCCGTCTGGCCCCGAATGGCCTGGTAGAAGATCTCGCGGGGCACGTTGAACACTCTCGGCGCCGAGCTCACGTACCAGAGTGCGGATCGTGGCGCGCCGCTCTCCACGGCGGCGCGGGTGGTGCGCGCGACGTGCACGAAGGTGAAGACGCCCGCCTGCGCGTTGACGAACTGACCTGCCGGGTCATGGCAGTCGGCGATGGCCTGTCGATAGCCTTCCAGCATGGTGGCGATGGCGCTGGTGGGCGCGAACAGGGTCGTGCCGAGCACGCCGACGCCCATCTCGCCCGCCCGGCGGAACGAGTCCGGGCTCGAGCAGGTATGCCACAGGCGCGGGTGCGGCTTCTGTACGGGCTTGGGAAGCACGTCCCGGTCGCGAACGTGCCACCGCGGGCTTTCCCACGAGAAAGGGTTCTGCGTCCAGGCCTGCGGCAGCAGGCGGGACGCCTCCAGCAGGTCTGCGGTGGCCTGGCTCTCGCTGATGTTGAACGTTTCCCATTCCTTGCCCCCGGACTTGGCGAGTCCGGCTTCGACGCGACCGCCGCTGAGCTGATCGAGCATGGCAACGCGTTCCGCGGCGCGCAGCGGATGGTTGATCTCGAAGGGCACCAGAATGCCGGCATGGCCCACCCGCAGGGTGCGGGTGTTCTGGGCGATGGCCTGCAGCATCATCTCCGGGCAGGAGCTGTAGCTGAAGTCGGTGGAGCAGTGGTGCTCTACTTCCCACCAGCAATCGAATCCGGCCCGTTCTGCCGCCTGCGCCTGAGCAATCGACTCCGTGAGGAGCTGCGGAAACCCGCCATGCGCTTCGCAGTCCTTCTTCTGAATCTCGGAAAATATGTCGAATATCATCGCCGCGCCCTTAAATATAACGATTGTTATAATACAGAGCCGGTGCGGCGGCAACCCCGAAGCGTCAGCAGGGAGGGGCGGCTCAGCGGCGGTGGAAGGCCCGCAACCCCGCCTCCGTGAGCACCCCGTGCAGCGGCACGTCCCAGTCGTCGGCGGGCAGCGGCTGCGCGCTGTGCTGCACTTCGTGGGCCACACCGATCAGGCGTGGGCGCAGCGCCGGCGGCAGGCGGCCGAGGAAGCGGTCGTAGAAGCCGGCGCCGCGGCCGAGGCGGTTGCCGGCATCGTCGAACGCCACCAGCGGCATCAGCAGCACGTCGATGCCCATGGGCGCCACGTAGGCGGTGCCAGGCGCCGGCTCGGCGATGCCGAAGCGCCCGGTCACCAACGGCGTCTGCCGCTTCACCCGGAAGAACTCCATGCGACCGTCCCGGCGCACCACGGGCAACGCCACGCGTTTGCGGGCGGCGAGCAGGCGTTGACGCAATGGCTCCAGGTCGGGCTCGCCGTCGCTGGCCACGTACAGGCCGACCGTGCGGCCGGCGAGGGTGAGCCCGCTGGTGAAGAAATGACGCTCGATGGCGATGGCGTGATCGGTCTGAGCCTCGTCGTCCAGCGCCCGCCGGATGGCTCGAAAATGCCGGCGCAGCGCGGCGCGGCTGGTTGGCGCGTTCGTGGCAGCGTTGCTCAAGCAGATACCCGGCTGCGCGACGATGTGAACATGAGATCTCCCAGGATGCCGCTGCCGATATGGCCCTGAACCGTTGGGTTCAGAGCGGGAACCGCGGGCGAAGTCCCAGGCGTCCCAACCCGCTTGCGCGGAGTCGGGCATGCACACAGACCCTCACCGTAGGCTCCCTGTTTATTTTCTAACGGCTCAAGGACGACTACCGACTGGCGTACATCCCAGGAGACCGACGCAGTATAGCGAAAGAGTGGCGGCAGCAGAGTATTGACAGTGTGACCCGATTGCCGGACGCCGATCGCGTCACATGCCGAGCTGGCGATGCTCGGCCAGGGCATTGTCGAGTCGCTCACTCAGCCGGTGCATGACGCCGTCGGCCTCGCGGCGCACCTCGTCGATGGCGTTGCGCTTCTGCAGCAGCTCGTTCGCCAGGTTCAACGCCGCCATGACGGCGATGCGGTCCAGGCCGAAGACCTTGCCCGACTCGCGAATCTGCCGCATCTGCTGGTCGAGAAAGCGCGCCGAGCTGGTCAGCGCGTCCACCTCGTGCTCCTGGCAGCTGACCTGATACTCCTTGTCGAGGATTCTTACGGTGACGGTGGTGATGGCGTCTCTCATCGTCGAATCAGTCCTGCTCCAGGGCCTTGAGGCGGGTGATCATCGACTCTACCCGGCTCTTGGCCAGCTCGTTCTTTTCGATCAGCTTGGCGCGTTCGGTGGTCCAGTTCTGCTGCTGGGTGCGCAGCGCCCGGTTCTCGCGGCTGAGCACGGCACACAGCTCGATGAGCTCGGTGACCTTCTTCTCCAATGCCGTCCAATCGTTGCTCGACATAGCCAGACTCGGTGACGCTCCGCGCGGCGTTAGTTGCGGTTTTTTGCAGGGCGTAAGTGTGCGCTGAATGCCCAGGCATGTGAAGCCGGGGGCTTCTGGTAGCATACCGGCTTCGTTGGCGATAACCCCTGGACGCGTGCCCGATCTCACAGCCCTGGCCCTGAATGCGGCCGACAACCTGCCCGTGGCCGAGCTGCACGGCACCGTCTGCGGCCTGGCCGCCGGTTCCGGTGGCGGCGCGCCCGTGCAGGACCTGCTGCTGCTGCTCGGTGAGGGGCTGGTGAACCAGAGCTCGGTGACGGCGTTCGTCGACGCCGCTCTGGCGGAGCTCGATGCCGAAGACTTTTCCTTCGCGCCGCTGCTGCCGGAGGACGATGCCGCGCTCGGGGCACGGCTGGAGGCGCTGGGTGACTGGTGCGCCAGCTTCCTCACCGGCTTTGCCGCCGGGCTGGCCCGTCGCGGCCGGGGCAGCCTCGACGACTGCCCCGACGAGGTGCGGGAGATCGTGCGCGATCTGGCCGCCATCGCCCAGGTCGATGCGGATGCGGAATCGGACTCCGCGGAACGCGATCTGCTGGAGCTCGAGGAGTTCGTCAAGGTGGGCGTGTTGCTGATCAGGAGTACGTTGGCGGATGCGAACGACGATTCGGCCGGCTGAGTACCGGCGCCGCCGTCAGGCGCTCATGGCGATGATGACCCCCGGTTCCATTGCCGTCGTGCCGGCGGCTTCGGTGCGGCTGCGCAATCGCGACACGGAGTACCTGTTCCGGCAGGACAGCGACTTCTATTACCTCACCGGCTTCGCCGAGCCCGACGCGCTGCTGGTGCTGTCGCCCGGTCGCGAGCACGGCGAGGTCATTCTGTTCTGCCGCGACCACGACGCCCGGGCGGAGCGCTTCGACGGCGAGCGCCTGGGGCCGGAGCGCGCGGCCGAGGCGCTGGGCATGGACGACGCCTTTCCCACCGCCGACGTCGACGACATCCTGCCCGGCATGCTGGAAGGCCGGGAACGCATCTACATGACCCTGGGCGGATACCCCGAGCTGGACAACAAGGTGCTGCATTGGGTGAACGCCATTCGCGCCCGTGAGGCGGGTGGCGCGATCCCGCCCGGCGAGTTCGTGGCGCTCAAGCACCTGCTGCACGAGCTGCGCCTGTTCAAGTCGGCGGCGGAGGTGCGCATCATGCGCGAGGCCGCACGCATCACCTGTGGGGCCCACCGTCGGGCCATGGCCGCCTGCCGCCCCGGGCTTACCGAGCTGGCGCTCGAGGCGGAGCTGATGCACGAGTTTCTGAGCAACGGCGCCCGGGCGCCGGCCTATCCCTGCATCATCGGCAGCGGCGCCAACGCCTGCATCATGCACTACACCGACAACGGCGCGGTGATGCGCGACGGCGATCTGGTGCTGATCGATGCCGGCTGCGAGTACGCCCACTATGCCGCCGACGTGACCCGTACCTTCCCGGTGAACGGCCGGTTCAGCGCCGCTCAGCAGGCGCTCTACGAGGTGGTGCTGGAGGCCAATCTGGCGGCCATCGACGCCTGCCGGCCGGGCGTCGCGTTTCATCATCCCCACGACGTGGCCGTGCGGGTCATGGTGGAGGGCCTGATCAGCCTGCGCCTGCTGGCCGGCGATCCTGACGCCCTGATCGAGTCCGGCCAGCACCGAACCTTCTGTCCGCACAACACGTCGCACTGGCTTGGCAGCGACGTCCACGACGTCGGCGACTACCGGGTCGGCGGCGCCTCGCGCCTGCTCGAGCCGGGCATGGTGCTGACCATCGAGCCCGGCATCTATCTGCCCCCGGGAGAAGCGACCGCCCACCTGCCGCGGCGCTGGCGCGGGCTCGGCGTGCGCATCGAGGACGACGTGCTGATCACGCGCGACGGCCATGAGGTGCTGACGGCCGAGGCGCCGAAGTCGGTGGCCGACGTGCAGCGGGCCATGAAGCAACGCCGGCGTGCCTGAAAGCGTCCGCTATGACGCCGTGGTGGTGGGCGCCGGCCTGATCGGCGCGGTGGCCGCGCTCGGGGCCGCCGATCAGGGCCTGCAGGTGCTGGTGGTAGACCGGCAGGCCCCGGCGCCCGGCGTCGGCCGGCTCGGCATCGACATCCGCAACATCGCCCTGTCGCCGGCCTCCCGCGCGCTGCTGGAGCGGGTGGGGGCGTGGCGCCCGGAATGGGCGGCCGCCTACCGACGCATGGAGGTGTGGGAAGAGCTCGGCACCCGCGCCATGATCTTCGACGCCGCCGAGATCGGCCGGCGCGAGCTCGGCTGGATCGTCGAGAACGGCCCGCCTGCGGCTGCGTTGTGGGAGGCGCTGCAGCGCCACCCCAACGTCACGGTGCTGCTCGGCCAGGTGGATGCGGTCGCACCCGGGGACTCGGTGGTGACCGTGACCGTGGGCGATCGGGCCGTGCCGGCCCGGCTGCTGATCGCCGCCGACGGCGCCCGATCGGCCGTGCGCGAGCAGCTTCGGGTGGCCTTGGAGACCCGCCCCACCGGGCAGACGGCGGTGGTCACCGTGGTCCGCTGCGAGCGGCCTCACGAAGCCGTGGCGCTGCAGCGTTTTCTGCTGGATGGCCCGCTGGCGCTGCTGCCGAGCCTCGATCCGCACCTGTGCTCGGTGGTCTGGTCGCAGTCGACGGCGCAGGCCGAGCGCCGGCTGGCGCTGTCCGATGCCGAGTTCGGCCATGAGCTGGCGCGCGCGCTGCAGCACCGCCTGGGCGCCGTGATGGACGTCGACCGGCGATCAGGCCTGCCCCTGGTCCAGCAGCTCTGTCGCACCTTCAACCCCCATCCCCGGGTGCTGCTGGTGGGGGACGCCGCCCATGTGCTGCACCCGCTGGCCGGGCTGGGGGCCAACGTCGGCTTCGAAGACGTGCGCGACCTGGTCACCGTGCTGGAAGGCCTGGGCGGCGGCGCCGATCCCGGCACCGATGGCGTCTGGCGGGCCTTCGACCGCCGCCGCGGCGCGCGGGCGCGAATGATGATCACGGCCATGAGCGTGCTGCGTCAGGTCTACGCCCAGGGCGATCCGCTGTCCCAGTGGCTGCGCAACAGCGCCATCGGCTGGCTGAACCGCACCGTGGCGCTGAAGCGCCAGATCGTCCTGGAGGCCATGGGGCTGGGGCCGATCGCGCGCTGATGGCGGCTGTGGTTGGCGTCGACGGCGGCGCCGCTTCTACAATGGGCCCTTTGCTGCCGGATGCCCGTGCCATGCCCGACGCCGCCCGCCCGCTGCGCACCCCGCTGTTCGACCTGCACGTTGCTGCCGATGGCCGCATGGTCGACTTCGCCGGCTGGGAGATGCCGCTGCACTACGGCTCCCAGATCGGCGAGCACCACGCGGTGCGCAATGGCGCCGGCATGTTCGACGTGTCGCACATGGCCGTCATCGATCTGCCCGGCGCCGCCGCCGGATCGCTGCTGCAGCGCCTGGTGGCCAACGACGTCGGCCGCCTGGACGCCGTAGGCCGGGCGCTGTACGGCGTGATGCTGAACGAGGGCGGCGGCGTCATCGACGACCTGATCGTCTACCGCCGCCCGGACGGCTACCGGGTGGTCTCCAACGCCGGCACCCGGGCCAAGGTGCTGGCCTGGCTGGCGGCGCAGAATCGTGAGGGGGTGGCCGTGGCGGAGACGCCGCTGGCCATGGTGGCGGTGCAGGGGCCCGAAGCCATCGACCGTTTCGAGGCGGCGACCGGCTGGCGCGGGGTGGCGGAGATCGCACCGTTCCGGGCCGTGGAGCAGGACGGCTGGATGGTGGCCCGCACCGGCTACACGGGCGAGGACGGCGTCGAGGTGATGCTGCCGGGCGACGCGGCGGTTGGGCTCTGGCGCGCGCTCGCCGAGGCCGGCGTGACGCCGGCCGGGCTCGGCGCCCGGGACACGCTGCGTCTCGAGGCCGGGCTGAACCTCTATGGGCAGGACATGGACGAGACCGTCAGCCCGCTGGAGGCCAACCTCGGCTGGACCATCGCCTGGAAGCCCGAGACGCGGGATTTCGTTGGCCGGGCGGCCCTGGCGCGTCAGCGCGCCGACGGCGTGAAGCGGCGCCTCACCGGGCTGGTGCTCGAGGAGCGCGGCGTGCTGCGGCACGGTCAGCGCGTCGAGACCGGGGCCGGCGATGGCGAGGTCACCAGTGGTATCTTTTCGCCGACGTTGGGGTACAGTATCGCGCTCGCGCGGGTGCCGCGTGACGCCCAGGGTGAGTGCCGGGTCGACATGCGCGGGCGTTGGAAAACGGCTCGCCTGGTCAAGCCGCCGTTCGTCCGCCATGGCAAGCAGGTATTCGAGTAAGGCCTCGGAGTCAGACATGAGCGAAACCCCCAGCGAACTCAGATATGCGCGCAGCCACGAGTGGGCCCGGCTCGAGGAAGACGGCACCATTACCGTCGGCATCACCGACCACGCCCAGGACGCCCTCGGTGACGTGGTGTTCGTGGAGCTGCCGGAAGTCGGCCAGCAGGTGCTGGCCCAGCAGGAGTCCGGCGTGGTGGAGTCCGTGAAGGCGGCCTCCGACATCTATGCGCCGGTGTCCGGCACCGTGGTGGCGGTTAACGAAGACCTCGAGGACGCCCCTGAGAACGTCAATCAGGACCCGTACGGCGACGGCTGGTTCTTCCGCCTCGAGCCCGACGACGCCACCGACCTCGAAGACCTGCTCGATGCGGAAGGATACGGCGAGTTCCTGGAGAGCGAGGCGCACTGACGCCCCGCGACGAGACACCTCCCGCGACGCCGGCGGCGACGCCGCGGCCGCGGACAACCAACGACGCTAACGGAGCGTTTGCATGCCCTTCATCCCCCACACGGAGGACGAAGCGCGGTTGATGCTGGCCGACATCGGTGCCGCCAGCATCGAGGCGCTGTTCGACGAGATCCCCCCCGGCATCCGGGCCGGCGAGCTGAAACGGGTGCCCCCGGGCATCAGCGAGATGGAGATGCGTCGCGAGCTGGCCGAGCGCGCCGCCCGTGACGATGCCGGCGTCTGCTTTCTCGGCGCCGGCTGCTACGACCACCACATCCCGGCTGCGGTGTGGGATCTCACCGCCCGCGGCGAGTTCATGACCGCCTACACGCCTTACCAGGCCGAGGCGAGCCAGGGCACCCTGCAGCTCATCTACGAATATCAGACCATGATGGCCCGGCTGACCGGCCTGGACGTGGCCAACGCCTCGGTCTACGACGGCGCCTCCGGTCTCGCCGAGGCCGTGCTCATGGCCGTGCGCGGCAACCGCAAAGCGTCGGGCCGCACCGTGCTGCTGGCGGAGACGGTGCATCCCCACTATCGGGCGGCCACCCGCAGCATCGTCGGCACCCAGGGGGTCGAGTGCCGGACGGTACCGGTGGGCGCGGACGGACGCGTCGACCGGGGCGCGCTGGCCGATCTGCCGGCGCCGGTGGCCCTGGTGCTGCAGCAGCCGAACTTCCTCGGGATGCTGGAAGACGTCGACGCGCTCACCGACTGGGCCCACGCCCAGGGCGCCTGGGTCATCGCCGTGGTCAACCCGCTGTCGCTGGCGGTGCTGGCGCCGCCTGGGGCCTGGGGCGCCGCCGGCGCCGACGTCGCCTGCGGCGACGGCCAGCCGTTCGGCATTCCCATGGCCTCCGGAGGACCGTCGTTCGGCTTCATCTGCTGCCGTCAGGCGGCGGTGCGGCAGATGCCCGGGCGGATCATCGGCCGAACGATCGATCTGGATGGCCGCATCGGTTACACCCTGACCCTGCAGGCGCGGGAGCAGCACATCCGCCGCGGCAAGGCGACGTCCAACATCTGCACCAATCAGGGGCTGCTGGTGACCGCGGCCACCATTCACATGAGCCTGCTCGGCGATCACGGCCTGGCGGCAGCGGCCCGGGCCAGCGCCGCCAACACTCGCAAGCTGGTGCGCCGGCTCACCGCCATCGACGGGGTGACGCTTCGGTATGCGGGCGCTTACTTTCATGAGGCGGTCCTGGATCTGCCCCGTGACGCGGTGCAGGTGCGGGACGCGCTGCTGGGCCATCGGATCCTCTCCGGTCTGCCGCTGGGCGGCTACTATGAAGGTATGACAAACAGCCTGCTGGTGTGCGCCACCGAGAAGCGCACCGAGCGCGAGATCGACGACTTTGGCGCCCGACTCGAGGAGGTGCTGGCATGAGCGTGGAGCGCGACGGCACCCGGCCGGTGCAGCAGACCATCTTCGAGCTCGGCCGCACCGGGCGCCGGGCCATGGCCCAGCAGGTGCCGGCGCCCGATGCGGCGGAGGCGTTGGCAGGCATCCCTGCGGCCGCGCTGCGGCAGACGCCGCCCGGGCTGCCGGAGGTGTCGGAGCTGCAGGTGGTGCGCCACTACACCAACCTGTCGCGGCGCAACTTCTCCATCGACACCCAGTTCTACCCGCTGGGGTCCTGCACCATGAAGTACAACCCCCGAGGGGCGCATGCCGCCGCTATGCTGCCGGGCTTTCTGGCCCGTCACCCGCTGGCGCCGGAGGCGGCCAGCCAGGGCTTTCTTTCCTGTCTGTACGAACTCCAGGAGATCCTCAAGGACGTCACCGGCATGCGCGGTGTGTCGCTGACGCCCATGGCGGGCGCCCAGGGCGAGTTCGCCGGGGTGGCCATGATCCGGGCCTACCACGCCGCCCGGGGCGACCATCAGCGCACCGAGATCCTGGTGCCCAATGCCGCCCACGGCACTAATCCGGCCACGGCAGTGATGTGCGGCTACAAGGTGGCCGAGGTGCCCGTGGACGACAGCGGCGACGTCGATCTGGAGGCCCTGAAGGCGGCGGTAGGGCCGCAGACGGCGGGTCTGATGATGACCAACCCCTCCACCTGCGGCGTTTTCGAGCGCCGGGTGGAGGCCATCGCCCGCACCGTCCATGACGCCGGCGGCCTGCTTTACTACGACGGCGCCAACCTCAACGCCATCCTCGGTCAGGTGAAGCCCGGCGACATGGGCTTCGACGTGCTGCACATGAACCTGCACAAGACCTTCGCCACGCCCCACGGCGGCGGCGGCCCGGGCGCCGGTCCGGTGGGTGTTGGTGAGCGTTTGCTTCCTTTCATGCCCACGCCCATCGTGGGGCGTGACGGCGACACCTACCGGTGGCTGACCGAGGCCGACCTGCCTCAGAGCATCGGCCGGCTGTCCGCCTTCGCCGGCAACGCCGGCATTCTGCTGCGCGCCCTGGCGTATGCCCTGATGCTGGGCCGGGAGGGCATGACGCGGGTCGGCCAGTACGCCACGCTGAATGCCAACTATCTGGCACGACGCCTCGAGCAGGCTGGCTTCGCGCTGGCCTATCCCGACCGGCGGGCGACCCATGAGTTCATACTCACTTTCGCCGAACAGGCCAAGAAGCTTGAGGTCACGGCCATGGACGTGGCCAAGCGGCTGCTGGACTACGGCGTCCACTCGCCCACCACCTACTTCCCGCTGCTGGTGCCGGAGTGCTTCCTGGTGGAGCCCACCGAGACCGAAACCAAGGCCGAGCTGGACGCCTTCGTCGACGCCCTGGTGGCGATCCAGCGGGAGGCCGAAACCGATGCCGCGTTGGTGCGCAGCGCGCCGCACACCCTGCCGGTGCGCCGCCTCGACGACGTCAAGGCCGCCCGGGAGCTGGATCTGGTCTGGTCGGCGCCGACGGCGGAAGCCTCCGCCGACGCCTGATCCTCAGGCCAGCAGGGCGCGGAAGGCCGCCAGATCGTCCACCGGCGCGCTGCACTGCAAGCCGTCGCAGCGGTAGGCGACCACCTTCTGGCGCAGTTCGGCGCTCACCAACCTGGGCAGCTGGGCCGGTAGGGTGGCGGCCCGGTCGTAGGGCACCGCGAATACGGCGCGCCGCGGGTGGTAGCCCTGGCGCGCGGCTGCGAGCCAGGGGCCCAGGGCGTCAGCCGGGCCGCGGATGATGATCTGCTCCGGGCCGCTCTCTACCTGCCGGGCCGCGGTCACCAGGGCGGCATGGGCGGCGGGATACTGCGCCGCTCGCGGCAACGCCCAATCGATCGTTCGGGCCGCGGCGTCGAGATAGCGTGGTTCCCCGAGCAGGTGCCCCAGTGCCGACAGGGCACGGGCGGCCACGGCGTTGCCGGCGGGCAGGGCATCGTCCTGAATCGGTTTCGGCCGATGGAACAGGTCGTGCTGGCCGTGGGGGGTGAAGAAGAAGCCGCCGTCCGCGTCCTCGAACCGGGACAGCAGGGTATCCGCCAGAGCCCGGGCGAACTCGGCGTCGGCGTCGTCCCAGCGCGCCGACAGCAGCGCCACCAGACCGTCGATCACGCAGGCGTAGTCGTCGAGAAAGCCGGGGTGGCCGAGCTGACCCTGCCGCCAGGAGGCATACAGGGTGCCTTCGTCGTAGAGCCGCTGACGCAGAAACCGGGCCGCCTGTTCGGCCGCCGCCAGCCAGTCGTCGCGGTCGCGACGCAGTGCCGCGTCGGTCAGGCCGCGCACCGCGAGCCCGTTCCAGGCCGCCAGCACCTTGTCGTCGAGCCCGGGGCGGGGACGGGTCTCGCGTGCGGCCAGCAGCTTGGCCCGGGCGGCGCCGAGACGCCGGGCGGCGGTATCCGGGTCCAGCGACAGGCGTTCCACCACCGACCGCCAGGCGTCGGTGCGGTGCAGAATCCAGGTCCCCTCGAAGCCGGCGGGCTTGTCGAGGCCGTACAGGGTCTCCACCAGCAGGTACTCGTCGTCGTCGAGCAGGCGCCGGACCTCGGGTTTGCGCCAGACGTAGTAGCGCCCCTCCGCGCCCTCCGAGTCGGCATCCAGGGCGGCGTAGAAGCCGCCGTCCGGGTGCCGCAGCTCACGCAGCAGCCAGTCGGCGGTGCCGGACAGCGCGTGGTCGAACAACGGGTCAGCCGCCACGCCCAGGGCGTCGCTGTACAGCGACAGCAGCTGCGCATTGTCGTAAAGCATCTTCTCGAAGTGGGGCACGTGCCAGTGGCGGTCGGTAGCGTAGCGGCAGAAGCCGCCGCCCAGATGGTCGTAGATGCCGCCCCGAGCCATGCGGGTGAGGGTGGTCATGACCATGTCCAGCGCCTCCCGGTCGGCGTCGCCCCGGCGCCGGCCCTGGTCCCAGCCCTGCAGCAGCGCGTCCACGGCCGCCGGCATCGGGAACTTGGGCGCGCGGCCGAAGCCGCCGGCGGCGGCGTCGTACTGGCCGCCGAGGGTGGCGCGGGCCGCCTGCCACAGCGCTTCCGCGCCGCCGTTCTCGGCGCTGCCGTTCTCGGCGTCGGCGGCGTCGTCGAGGCGCTCGAACAGGGCCGACAGCCGGGTGCCCTGCTCACGCAGCTCGTCGCGGCGCTCGGCGAACACGGTGGCGATGCGGGTCAGCACGTCGACGAACGACGGCAGCCCGTGGCGGGACGTGCGCGGAAAGTAGGTGCCGCTGAAGAAGGGCACCAGGGTATCCGGGTCGAGAAAGGCCGTCAGCGGCCAGCCGCCGCCCTGCTGATTCAGGAGTTGATGGGCAAGCTGGTAGATCCGGTCCAGGTCCGGGCGCTCCTCCCGGTCTACCTTGACGTTGACGAAGTGGGCGTTCATGACCTCGGCCGTATCCGCATCCTCGAACGACTCGTGGGCCATGACATGGCACCAGTGGCAGGCGGAGTAGCCCACCGACAGCAGGATCGGCCGGCCCGTTTCCCGGGCCAGGGCGATGGCCTGGTCGTCCCAGGGCTGCCATGCCACCGGGTTGCCGGCGTGCTGCAGCAGGTAGGGGCTGGCGGTGGTGGCGAGGCGGTTCTGGGCGATATCGGTCATGGCGGCTCCGGACGAGGTCCCCGTTGGTATTTTCCTGGCGATTGAGGTTCAATCGGGGACGTTAGACATTGGACATTATCACCGTGGTTGATGCAGACGGTTTCCGGCCGAACGTCGGGATCGTCCTCTCCAACGACCTGGGGCAGGTGCTGTGGGCGCGCCGTGTCGGCGGCCAGGATGCCTGGCAGTTTCCCCAGGGCGGCATCAACGAGGACGAGACCCTGGAACAGGCACTGTACCGCGAACTCTACGAGGAGGTGGGCCTGCTGCCCGACAGCGTGCAGATCCTGGCGCGGACCCGCGGCTGGTTGCGGTATCGGTTGCCCAAGCGGCTGCGACGTTACAACTCCACCCCGGGCTTTCAGGGCCAGAAGCAGAAATGGTTCCTGCTGCGCATGCTGTGCGACGATGCCGAGGTGGCGTTCAACGGCAGCGACAAGCCCGAATTCGATCATTGGCGCTGGGTCAGCTACTGGTACCCGGTCTGCCAGGTGGTCGACTTCAAGCGTGACGTGTACCGGCGCGCGTTGATGGAGCTGGCGCCCCATCTGCCGTATCAGCGCTGCGCGTCCGCGGCGCGCCCGGGGTCCGGAGCGCCTGGATGCTGACAACCCTCCGGCGCATCGTTCAGGATGTCGCCGCCGCAAGCTCGTTTCAGGACGCCCTGCGGATCATCGTCCGCGACGTCCGCGAGGCGCTCGGCACCGAGGTGTGCTCCATCTACCTGCTGAGCCCCGAGGGCGATCGCTACCTGTTCGTCGCCACCGAGGGGCTGAATCAGGAGGCGGTGGGCAAGCTGTCGCTGGCCCTGGGCGAGGGCCTCACCACCCTGGTGGCCGAGCGCGCCGAGCCCATCAACCTCGAGAACGCCAGCGTCCACCCGCGCTTCCGCTACATCCCCGAGATCGGCGAAGAGCCCTTCAACGCCTTCCTGGGCGTGCCGGTCATTCATCACCGCCAGGTGCTTGGCGTGCTGGTGGTGCAGCAGCGCGACAAGCGGCGCTTCGACGAGAGCGAAGAGGCGTTCCTGGTGACGCTGTCGGCGCAGCTCGCCACGGTCATGGCCCACGCCGAGGCGACGGGCGACATTCAGAAGATCTTCGACGCCTGGAGCGGGCGCGTCTCGGATGCCACCGACGCCATGTTCCGCGGCGTCGCCGGTGCGCCCGGGGTGGCCATCGGCTCGGCCGTGGTGGTGCAGCCGCCGGCCAGCCTGGAGGGCGTGCCTGAGCGCGAGGCCGAAGACGTCACCACCGAGCTGCTGGTGCTCGATCGGGCCATCAACGCCGTGCGCGAGGACATCCGCCGCATCGGCGAGGAGTACGCCCAGAGCCTGCCCCGGGAGGAGCTGGCGCTGTTCGACGCCTATCTGCACATGCTCGACGACAACGCGCTGGCCGGCGACATGCGCGAGCGGGTGCGCCGCGGCGTCTGGGCGCAGGGGGCGCTCAAGCAGGTGATCCGCGAGCACGTGCGCCGCTTCGAGGCCATGGACGACCCGTATCTGCGCGAGCGCGGCGCCGACGTCCAGGATCTGGGGCTCAGGGTGCTCGCCTACCTGCAGGACATTCGCGCCCGCAAGACCCACTTTCCCAAGGATTCCGTGCTGGTGGGTCACGAGGTGACGCCGAGCATGCTCGCCAACGTGCCGCCGGAGAACCTGAAGGGCATCGTCTCGGTGCGCGGCTCCGGCAGCTCCCACGTGGCCATCCTGGCGCGCGCCCTCGACATTCCGGCGGTGATGGGCGCCGTCGATCTGCCCATTGCCGACCTGGACGGCCAGCCCATCATCGTCGACGGCTTTTACGGCGAGGTGTTCCTCAAGCCGTCGTCCCACCTCGCCGACAGCTACAAATCGCTGATCGAGGAGGAGCGGGAGTTCGCCAGCGAGCTGGAAGAGCTCAAGGAGCTGCCGTCCATCACCCTCGACGGCTGGCGGGTGCGATTGTGGGTCAACATCGGCCTCTCCGGCGACATCTCGCGCTCGCTGGACCGCGGCGCCGAGGGCATCGGCCTGTTCCGCACCGAAGTGCCGTTCATGACCAAGGACCGGTTCCCCACCGAGGAGGAGCAGCGCGTCATCTATCGCGAGCACATGGAGGCGTTCGAGCCGCGGCCGGTGACCATGCGCAGCCTCGACATCGGCGGCGACAAGGCGTTGTCGTACTTCCCCATCATCGAGGAGAACCCGTTCCTGGGCTGGCGCGGCATCCGCGTCACCCTGGATCACCCCGAGATCTTCATGGTGCAGGCCCGGGCCATGATCAAGGCCAATGCCGGGCTGCGCGGCGAGCTGCGCATCATGCTGCCCATGATCTCCAGCATGTCCGAGGTGGAGGAAGCCAAGGCGCTCATCCACCGGGCCTACATCGAGGTGCTCGAGGAGGGGGTGCAGGTCAAGCAGCCGCTGGTGGGGGTGATGGTTGAGGTGCCGGCGGCCGTCTACCAGGCCCGCCAGCTCGCGCGCCGGGTCGATTTCCTGGCGGTGGGTTCCAATGATCTGACCCAGTACATGCTGGCCGTGGACCGCAACAATCCGCGTGTTGCAGACCTCTATCAGGAGACCCATCCCGCGGTGCTGGCCGCCATCCGCGAGGTGGCGCGGGCCGGCCACCACGAGAACACCTACGTGGGCATCTGCGGCGAGCTGGCCGGCTCGCCCATCGGCGCTGTGCTGCTGATGGCCATGGGCTATCACGTGCTGTCGATGAACGCGACAAACCTGCCCAAGGTGAAGTGGGTGATTCGCAGCATCAAGCGCAGCGACGCCCGGCGCATGCTGGCCCGGGTGCTGCGCATGAGCACGGCCGAGGAGGTGCAGTCGTTCATGCGCGCCCAGCTCACCAAGGCCGGGCTCGGCCGGGTGGTGCCCAGCTATCACGGCTAAGCCGCGGGCTCAGACGGCGTCGGGGCGCTCGCCGTTGGCGGGGCTGGCGCCGGCAGCCGCGGTCAGGTGGTTCCGGCCGCGGGCCGTGGCAAAGGCCGCGCCCAGCCGTTCGCCGGCGCTGCGCTCACGGATGGTGTCCACGAACCACCACTCGCCCTGGGCACGCTCGGCGTCGACGTCCAGCAGCAGATAGCCCTTCTCCCGCAGGTTCACGTGCCGGATGTGGGGGCGGTCGCGCACCAGCATGGCCTCTCGGGCGCGAAGCTGCTCCGGCTCGCCGCCAATGCCCGGCGACGTCACCGAGGTGGTGACCATCTCCACCGCCAGCGAGCCCCGGCCGCTGGCGCGGTCGTATCTGCTGCTCATGGGATCCGGGGTCACGTCCATGGCCCAGGCGGTGTGAATGTCGCCGGTCAGGATCACCGTGTCGTCGATGCGCTCGGTGGCGAGTTGGTCCAGCACCGCCTGCCGCGACGCCGGGTAGCCGTCCCACTGGTCGGTGTTGAGCAGCAGCCCGTCCTCACCGATGAGCTGGGCGAACATGAGCTGCTGGCCGATCAGACGCCAGGCGCTGCCGTGACGGACGCTGCCGCGCAGCCGCTCCGCCAGCCAGGCGTGCTGGTCGGCGCCGAGCAGCGTGTGGCCGGGGTCCGCCATGGCGGCCGCTGCGGCGCGGTCCGGAATCTGCCGGCTGCGGCCATGCAGGCGGGTGTCGAGCATGATCAGGTCGGCCAGGTCGCCGAGCCGGAAGCTGCGGTAGATGAACGGGCCGTCGGCGCCCGGCTGCTCGCGGATCGGCAGCCACTCGTGATAGGCGCGCACGGCCGCCGTCTTGCGCGCGGCCCAATCCCCCTGGCCGCGGTCCGGATGGTGGTTCTCGGCGCCGTCGCGCCAGGCGTTGTTGGCGCTCTCGTGATCGTCCCAGACGCAGATCCAGGGATGCTGGCGGTGGGCCTCCTGCAGGTCCGGGTCCGACTTGTACTGGGCGTGGCGCTGCCGGTAGTCGGCCAGCGTCACGATCTCGCGGGGCGGCTGGTGCGACCGGCCGAACTCGGCGCCGTCGCCGTAGGCTTTGGGCGCGTACTCGTAGAGGTAGTCGCCCAGGTGCAGCACCAGGTCGAGGTCGGCGCGGGCGGCAATGCGAGCGTAGGCATTGAAGTAGCCGAACGGCAGGTTCGAGCAGCTTGCCACGGCGATGCGCAGGCGGCTGACCGTGCGCTCCGGCAGGGTGCGCGTGCGCCCCACCGGGCTTGCCTCGCCGGCCGCATTGAAGCGGTAGTAGTAGCTGCGCCCGGGGGCGAGGCCGACGGCGTCCACCTTGACCGTATGGTCACGCTCCGGCAGGGCGGTGACCACGCCCTGGTTGACGATGCGGCGGAACTGCGGGTCCGCGGCCATCTCCCAACGCACGGGCACCGGCGTCGCATCTGCAGTGGTCACCCGGGTCCAGACGATGACACGGTCGCCGAGCGGATCGCCGCTGGCCACCCCATGCCGGAACACGCCGGTGTCCGCGGCAGCCGCCACCCGGGCCGTGCCGGCCGGCGCGGCGCAGCCCGCGGCGCCGGCAACGGCCAGCAGCGATCCTGTGGCGACGAACGCGCGGCGACTGACCATGGCGGGCTCCCTGTCTGTTGGCGCTCACACGTTAGCGGCGCGGCGTGACCCTGTCATCACAGCGCCGCAGCCATCGGTGCCGCGGCGGGTCAGGCGCCGGGGTCGAGCTCGGTGCGTATCTCTACCCGGTCGCCGGGCACGCCGCCGGCGCCGTAGGCCTGCTCGATGAAGTGAATGCTGCCGCGGCCGTCGCCGCGTCGGCCGCCGCTACTGCGGCGGATCACCAGCGCCGTGCTGGCGCGGGTGCCGTACTCCTCGCCGACGATGAAGCAGGGCGCCACCCGGCGCTCCAGCTCCAGCGGACGACCGCGGCGTGGCAGCACCTCGTCCGGCGGCACGCTGCGGTCGGCCAGCAGCGCAATCAGCGCTTCCGGATCGGCGCCGGCGGCGATGACGTCGGCCAGGGCCGCGCTGCCGCTCACCACCTTGGGCCAGCGGGCGCCGAGCTCGGCGTTGGCGAGGCCGTAGACGCCCGGCTCCAGGTCCTGGGTGTGCCCGCGGTTCGACGTGTACACCAGCGCCTGGCCGTCCCACAGCAGGAGGTTGAAGCCACGATACGACAGCCCGTGCAGGGCGTGGGCGTAGTCGTGGGCCGGCGCGGCGCCGGCCAGAAAGGCCTCCGGCAGCCGGCCGCGACTGTGCGGCGCGTCCGATGGCCCCTCCTCGGCGAAGTTGGTGACCGTGGCGAAGCGGCCGCGCCGGCTGACCCCCAGCCAGGTGCCGCCGGCCGACAGGTCACGGCCCGCCAGCAGGTGCGGCGCATCCGCCCAGAAATGTGCGCCGCTGGCCGGCCGCGCGTAGAATTCGTCGCGATTGGCGGCGACCACCAGCGGGCACTCTCCGTGCGGGTCGTAGGCAAACAGCACCAGGCACATGGTTCCAATGGCGGCGTGATGATGGTGCGGCAGTGTAGCAAACGAGCCTTGGAGGGTTCCGCCGGTGCAGCATCCCCACTATCCCGACATCGATCCGATCATCTTCTCGCTCGGACCGCTGGCGCTGCGCTGGTACGGGCTCGCCTACCTGGCCGCGTTCGTGCTGTGCTGGTGGCTCGGCGCCCGGCGCGCCGACCGGCCCGGCAGCGGCTGGGATCGGCAGGCCGTGGGTGACATGGTGTTCTACGGCGCCGTGGGCGCCGTGCTCGGCGGCCGCCTCGGTTACACCCTGTTCTACGCCTTCGAGCAGGTCGCCCGCGACCCGCTGTTCCTGCTGCGCATCTGGGAGGGTGGCATGTCGTTCCATGGCGGCCTGATCGGCTGCCTGGTGGGGCTCGCGTGGTTCGGCCGCAGCACCGGACGCAGCTTCTTCCAGGTGGCCGACTTCGCCGCGCCCCTGGTGCCGCTCGGCCTCGGCCTCGGGCGGCTGGGCAACTTCGCCAACACCGAGCTGCCGGGACGGCCGACCGATTCGGTGTTCGGCCTCGTCTACCCGTGCTCGGCGGACGCGATTCAGGCCATCAACCCGATCTGCACCGGCGCCTTCGAAACCTTCGCACGGCACCCGTCGCCGCTCTACCAGGCGTTTGCCGAGGGGCTGGTGCTGTTCCTGGTGGTGTGGCTCTACTCGGCCCGGCCTCGGGCCGTGGGCGCGGTGTCGGGCATGTTCCTGACGGCCTACGGGGTGCTGCGGTTCTGCACCGAGCTGTTTCGCACGCCGGACGCCCATCTCGGCTTCGTGGCCCTCGACTGGCTCACCATGGGCCAGCTGCTGTCGCTCCCCATGGTGATCGTTGGTATCCTGCTGCTCGCGCGTGCCCGCCGGGCCGCCGCCCCCGGCACCGGATCCACGACCTCCTGAGCAGGCAGCCAGACCAGTGAAAGCCTATCTCGACCTGATGCGCCACGTGCGCGAGCACGGCGTCTACAAGAGCGATCGCACCGGCACCGGCACCTACAGCGTGTTCGGCTACCAGATGCGGTTCGACCTGGCCGACGGCTTCCCGCTGGTGACCACCAAGAAGATGTTCCTCAAGGGCATCGTTCACGAGCTGCTGTGGTTCCTGGCCGGCAGCACCAACGTGCGTTATCTGCAGGACCACGACGTGCACATCTGGGACGAGTGGGCGGACGAGCATGGCGAGCTCGGGCCCGTGTATGGCTCTCAGTGGCGTTCCTGGCCGGCACCGGACGGCTCCACCATCGACCAGATCAGCCGGGTGGTGGACGACATCCGCCGCACCCCCGACTCGCGGCGCCTGATCGTCAGCGCCTGGAACGTGGCCGAGGTGGACCGCATGGCGCTGCCGCCGTGCCACACCCTGTTCCAGTTCTACGTGGCCGAAGGCCGCCTGTCCTGCCAGCTCTACCAGCGCAGCGCCGACGTGTTCCTGGGGGTGCCGTTCAACATCGCCTCGTACGCCCTGCTTACGCAGATGATGGCACAGGTCTGCGACCTCGAGCCGGGCGACTTCGTGCACACGTTCGGCGACGCTCACCTGTATGCCAACCATCTCGAGCAGGCGGACCGCCAGCTCGCTCGCGAGCCGCTGCCGCTGCCGCGCATGGTGCTCAATCCCGAGGTGCGCGACATCTTCGGCTTCCGCTACGAGGACTTCTCCCTGCTGGGCTACCGCAGCCACGCCGGCATCAAAGCCCCGATCGCGGTGTAGGCGAATGCGCGTCGCCCTGATCTGGGCCATGACCCGAAACGGCGTGATCGGCCGCGACAACGATCTGCCCTGGCACCTGCCGGACGACATGAAGCACTTCATGCGCACCACCCGCGGTCATCCCGTGATCATGGGGCGGCGCACGTTCGAGTCGATGGACGGCCCGCTGCCACGGCGCACCAACATCGTCGTGACGTCCCGGCACGACTACGCCCCGGCCGGGGTGACGGTGGCCGCCGACCTCGACGCCGCGCTCGCGGTCGCGCGCCGGCAGTGTGCGGCCGATGGCGTGGAGGAGGCCTTCATCATCGGCGGCGCTGGACTGTACCGGCCCGGCCTGCAGGTGGCCGACCGCCTCTACGTGACCCGCATCGACGCCGAGCTCGAAGGCGATACCCACTTTCCCGAGGTCGACTGGTCGCGGTGGCGCCGCCTGCGCGGTGATCATCACGCCGCCGACGCGGCGCACGCCTACGCCTTCGATATCGAGGTGTACGAGCGGGCGTAGTCCACCCAGCGGCCGTCACAAGGCAGCGAACGCCACGAGGCTGAAGGCAGCGGCGGGTCCTGCGGCACCGGCACCACCGCCAGGATGGCCGGCTGCCTTAGATCCACCCACAGCAGCCAGCGGCTGAACACGCTGGCGCTGCGCAGCTGGTGCACCTGGGCGCCGGCGCGGCCGACGTCGCAGCTTCCGCGGCCGAGGTCGTGCACGGTGCGGTCGGCCATCCCGGGGTCGACGCCGGCGACGCGCATGACCCGGGTGCCGCCCTGCCAGTCGAGCATCTCCAGCAGGTAGGTTCGTTGGCAGGTGCGGCAGCGCACCAGCGCGTCGGTGATGCCGAGATGCTCGTCCAGCACCAGCTCGACGCGCCAGGGCCACGTGCCGGTCTCGACGTGGGGGCACAGGTCGGCAGGTATGGTCAAGGCAGCAGCACCCTTGCATGTGCGGGTATGGCCTTCTAGGTTAGCCCCTCGGACCATCGAGGACCAAGGCATGACCCATGGACGCGCCCCGGCCAGGCTGTTCTGGGCGGGCAGCATCGTGCTGTTGCTGGCCGCCTGCGTGGCGCCGACCGGAGCGCCGGGTCCTGCCACGACCGAACCGGATTCGGACGTGCGCCGCATAGGCAGCCTGGAAGTGCACGGCGTGCCCGACATCCCCGCGGCCTTGTTCGCCCGGCAGAGTCAGTACCGCAGCGTGCGTGCCGCCCGGTTCCAGGGCTGGCTTGGAGACGGCGTGCTGATCACCACCCGGTTCGGCGATACCCAGCAGCTGCACCGGGTCGACCACCCGGGCGCGGCGCGCCGGCAGATGACCTTCTTCGACGAGCCGGTAGCGGAGGCGCGGGTGCCGACGCTGGCCGCCCCCGGAGGCTTCGTCTACGCCCGCGACAGCGGCGGATCCGAGTTCTTCCAGCTCTACTGGTTCGACCTGGCGGACGCCAGCTCGCGCCTGCTCACCGACGGCCGCTCGCGCTACACCGAGGTGGTGTGGTCCAACGCGGGCGACCGCTTCGCCTACACCACCACCGAGCGCAACGGCCGCGACTGGGACATCCACGTGCAGAGCCGGGACGGCGACGTGCAGGTGGCGCTGGAGGCGGACGGCGCAGCCTGGATCGTGCAGGACTTCGCGCCCGACGACGATCGGCTGCTGCTGATGCGCTATGCGTCCATCAACGAGTCGTATCTCTATGAACTCGATCTGCGCACCGGCACGCTGAGCCCCCTGCTGCAGCGCGACGTCACCGTGGCGGTGCGCCAGGCTCAGTACGGGCCTGGCGGCCGCCGGGTCTACTTCAGCGCCGACCTCGGCGCCGAGTTCCTGCGCCTGCACGAGCTCGATCTGGACAGCGGCCGGGTGCAGGTGCTGACCGCCGGCATCGCCTGGGACGTGGAGGCATTCGCGGTGTCACCGTCCGGCGAGCATCTGGCGTTCACCGTCAACGAGGGCGGCTTTTCGCGGCTGTACGTCTGGCGTCTGCCGGAGCAGACGCCCCTGGCGCTGCCGTCCATGCGCCGCGGCGTCATCAGCGAGCTGACCTTCCACCCCGAAGGCGATCGCATTGGCTTCTCGCTCAGCCTGCCCACGGCGCCCACGGACGTTTACAGCGTCGACCTGAAGCGGCGCAGCGTCAGCCGCTGGACCGAGAGCGAGGTGGGCGGCCTCGACAGCGACGGCTTTGCCTATCCCGAGCTGATCGACTACCCGACCTTCGATGAGGTCGGCGGCGAGCGGCGGCGCATTCCCGCCTTCGTCTACCGGCCCGCGGGCGAGGGTCCGCACCCGGTGTACATCTCCATTCACGGCGGCCCGGAGGCTCAGTACCGGCCCTACTTTTCCGCGGCGCTGCAGTACTACGTGGGCGAGCTGGGTATGGCCGTGATCGCACCCAACGTCCGCGGCTCGGCCGGCTACGGCAAGAGCTACCTGCAGCTCGACGACGGCCGCCGCCGGGAAGACTCGGTGCGCGACATCGGTGCGCTGCTGGACTGGGTCGAGACGCAGCCCGACCTCGACCCCGGCCGCGTGGTGGTGAGCGGCGGTTCCTATGGCGGCTACATGGTGCTGGCGTCGCTGGTGCACTATTCCGATCGACTCGCCGCCGGCGTCGAGCGGGTGGGCATCAGCAACTTCGTCAGCTTCCTCACCAACACCGAGGAGTACCGTCGCGACCTGCGCCGCGCCGAATACGGCGACGAGCGCGATCCGGAGATGCGCGCCTTTCTCGAAGACATCTCGCCGCTGAACCAGGTGGGCCGCATCGACCGGCCGCTGCTGATCTTCCAGGGGGCCAATGATCCACGGGTGCCCGTGGGCGAGAGCGAGCAGATCCATCGTGCGCTGCGCGAGCGCGGCGTGCCGGTCTGGTACGTGCTGGCCCTGGACGAAGGCCACGGCTTCCGCAAGAAGGCCAACAGCGACTATGCGGCGGCGGCCACCGCGCTCTTCCTGCAGCGGTTCGCGCTTGGTGACTCTCGCCATGAATAGGACGGCGCCCGCGGCGCGGGTCGGCATCTGCGTGAATCCCATGTCGGGCCGTGACGTGCGCCGGCTGGCGGCGCGGGCCACCAACATGACCCACGAGGCGAAGCGTGACATCGTCGCTCGGGTGGCGGCGGGGGCGGACGGCTGCGGCGTCACCGACCTCTATGTGAGCCGCGAGCCCTACCGGATCGCGGCGGCCGCGGTGGAGCACATGGCGCTCGATGCCCGGGTGCACGTGCTGACCCCGCCGCTGCGCAACAGCGCCGAAGACACCGAAGCCGCCGTGCGCGCGTTTGTCGAGGCCGGCTGCGACACCATCGTCTCCCTCGGCGGCGACGGCACCAACCGGGCGCTGGTGCGCGCCCTGGGCAGCGCCGCTGCTCGGGTACGGCTGATTCCCCTGTCCACCGGCACCAACAACGTCTTCCCGGTGCTGATCGAGCCCACCATCGCCGGCATGGTGGCTGCCCTGTGCGCCCGCGGCCTGCTGCCGCCGCCGGGAGCGGCGTCGGAGCTGATGCGCCGGGCCAAGGTCATTCACGTGCGCGGCACCGGCCGCTACGGCCTCGAGGTAGCCGACCTCGGGCTGATCGACGCCGTGCTGCTGCATCGCGACCACGTCGGCAACCTGCTGCCGTTCGATCCCGACCGCATCGATCGCATCCTGCTGACGCGCGCCGAGCCGGATGCCGTCGGCATGTCGCCCATCGGCGGGCTGCTGCAGCCGGTGGCTGCCGCCGACGATGGCGGGCTGCTGGTGCGGATGGGCGCCGGCGTGCGCTTCCGGGCGCCGCTGTCGCCCGGCTGGCTGCGCGAGGTGAGCGTGGCCGGCGTCGCGCCGGTGGCGCTGGAGGAACCGGTGACGTTTGCCGGCGAAGGGGTGCTGGCGCTGGACGGCGATCGGGATCACAAGATACCGGCGGGCGCCGAGCTGTCGCTCACCATTCGACGCGACGGTCCGTGGGTGGTGGACGTGCCGGCCGCCATGCGCTGGGCGGTGGCGCACGGTATCATGGCGCCTTCTCTGCAGCCGAATGTCAGCCCATGATCGTCAAACCCCGAATCCGCGGATTCATCTGCACCACCGCGCATCCCGACGGCTGCGCCGCCCACGTGCGCGAGCAGATCGACTACGTGCGCGGCCAGGGCCCGGTGCAGGCCAACGCGCCGCGGGTGCTGGTGATCGGCGCGTCCGGTGGCTACGGGCTGGCGTCACGCATCGTCGCCGCCTTCGGCGGCGGGGCATCGACGCTGGGGGTGTCGTTCGAGAAGCCGCCCAGCGCGGACAAGACCGCCACCGCCGGCTGGTACAACAACATCGCCTTGGAAGCGGCAGCCGAGGCCGAGGGCCTGTACGCCAGGACCCTGGACGGCGATGCGTTCTCCGACGAGATGAAGGCGCGCGTGATCGAGGCCATTCGCGCCGACCTGGGACAGATCGACCTCTTGATCTACAGCCTGGCTTCGCCGGTGCGGCAGCACCCGCGCACCGGGGAGCTGTTCCGCTCCACCATCAAGCCGCTGGGCGAGCCGGTGCACATCAAGACCCTGAACGTCGACAAGGGCGTCGTCCACGAGGTGGATCTGGAACCGGCCTCGGACGAGGAGACCCGTTCCACGGTGGCGGTCATGGGCGGCGAAGACTGGGAATTCTGGATCGACGCCCTCGGCGAAGCCGGCGTGCTGGCAGACGGCTTCCGCACCCTGGCCTTCACCTACATCGGCAGCGAGCTCACCTGGCCCATCTACTGGAAGGGCACCCTGGGCAAGGCCAAGGAAGACCTCGACCGCGCCGCCAGCGCGCTGCGCGAGCGCCTGGGCAGCGTCGGCGGTGACGCCCGGGTGGCGACGCTTAAGGCCATCGTCAGCCAGGCCAGCGCCGCCATCCCCGTGGTGCCGCTTTATGCGTCGCTGCTGTTCCGGGTGATGAAGGACCGGGGCGTGCACGAGAACACCATCGAGCACATCTACCGACTATTCGCCACCGAGCTCGGGGCCGAGTCGCCCAAGCTCGACGACGAAGGGCGCATCCGTCTCGACGACGTCGAGCTCTCGGAAGCCATTCAGGGCGAGGTGAAGCGGCGCTGGCCGCTGGTGACCACCGAGAACCTGGACGAGCTGGCCGACCTGCCCGGGTTCCGCCGCGACTTCCTCAAGATCTTCGGGTTCGGCATCGACGGCGTCGACTACGAGGCCGATCAGGATCCCACCCTGGGACGCCCCCTCTGACCCGAACCGGCTGAAGCGCACAGCCACCGCCGATTCCGCCGCTGCCGGCGCCCGCGCGCGCGGGGCAGGCTGGGACCATGAGGATTCGCGGTCTGCAGGCCCGGGCTCGACCCTTCCGCTACGCCGGCTTCTGGCTCACCGCCGGTGTCTGCCTGCTGCTCACCGTGGACGGGACCGGCCACTGGCGGACGGCGGCCGCCGGGGTCTTCTGCGTGCTCTGGCCGCTGTTGGCCGATCGGGCCTTGCGCCGGCTGGCGCCCGGCGGCGGTCGCGGCGAGTGGCTGTGCTACGTGGGGGAGTGCAGCCTGACGGCGCTGGTGCTGACCTGGGCCGCGCTGCCGGCACTGCCGGCGTTGAACAGCGTGCTATGGCTGATCGGCGGTGCGGCGGCGCTGGCGGGGTGGCCGCTGGCGGTGGCCAGCGCCATCAGCGCCGCCCTCGGTGTCGCCCTGGCGGCAGGCCGCGAGCCCATCACCGCGCCCAGCAGCATCACGGCCGCCGATGTGGCGGCTCTGCTCATGCTGGCCGGGTTCGTGCTCGCCCTGGCGCTGCAGAGCTTTCGCCAGGCCCAGCGTCTGGATGCCCAGCGGCTGGCGCTGGCTGAGCGCTCGGCCGAGCTCGAGCGGGTCAACCAGCGGCTGCAGCGTTACCTGCCGACCAGCCTGCGCGATCGGGTGCGCCGGGCCCCGGAGGAACCCTGGCGTTGGGAGCGGCGCTGGCTGACCGTGGTGTTCATCGATCTTGCCGGCTTCACCCGCCTGGCGGAGCGTCTCGATGCGGAAAGCCTGGCGGCGCTGGTGGACGACTACATCGGTGCCCTGGTGCCGGCCGTGGAGGCGCGCGGCGGCGAGGTCTCGAAGCTGCTCGGCGACGGCGTGCTCGCCGTGTTCGGCTGTGCCGAGCGCCGCCCGGACGAGGGCGCGGGGCCGCGTCGCGAGCGCGCCGTTCGGGCGCTGACCCTGTGCCGCGAGGTTCCCGGCCTGTTGGACGCGGTGGCGGCGCGCTGGCGCGACCGTGGCGAGCAGGTCGAGCTGGCCATGCGGGCCGGGGTGGCCAGCGGCCTGTGCACGCTCGGAGACCGGGGCGGCGAGGACCGCCTGGACTTCACCCTGATCGGCACGCCGGTGAATCTGGCGAGCCGGCTGCAGGCCCGGGCGGCGCTGAACGGCCTGCTGCTGGACGAGGCGACCGGCCTGCTCTGCGCCGGCGGCCACGCGGTGGGCCCGCGACGGCTGCTCGACATCGACGGCATCGGCCGCGTCGCCACCTACGCTCCCGCCCTGACGGTGGCGGTTGACCGGCCCCACCCGTCTGCTATGGTGCCCGCGCCCTCTCCGCCACTGGATGCCGCCGCTGATGGACAAGGTGTTTCTGCAGGCCTGCCGGGGTGAGCCCACGCCGTTCACGCCGATCTGGCTGAATCGCCAGGCCGGCCGGTACATGCCCGAGTATCATCGGGTCAAGGGCGACACGCCCAGCCTGGACTTCTTCAAGAATCCGGAGCTGGCCGCCCGGGCGACCCTGGATGCCCAGCGCATCCTCGGCGTCGACGCCGCCATCATGTTCGCCGACCTGCTGCCCCTGCTCGAGCCCATGGGCCTGCGGCTCGATTACAAACCCGGCGTCGGGCCGGTGTTCGACAACCCGCTGCGCACGGCCGCCGACATCGACGCGCTGCGGGTGGTGCCGGCCCGGGAGGGCACGGCCTACATCGCCGACACGGTGCGCTTCATCCTCGACGATCTGCCGCCGTCGGTGGCCCTGATCGGCTTCGCCGGGGCACCGTTCACGCTGGCCTCGTATGCCATCGAAGGGCGCGGCTCGCGCAACTACGTGCACGTCAAAAAGCTCATGTACGAGCACCCGACGCTGTGGGACGCGCTGATGGCCAAGCTGGTGGACCAGGTGGTCGAGTATCTGGGGCTGCAGATCGACAGCGGCGTCGAGGCGGTGCAGCTCTTCGACACCTGGGTCGGCTGCCTGTCGGTGGCCGACTTCCGGCGCTACGTGCTGCCCCATCTGCAACGGCTCATGGACGCGCTGCGCGGCCGGGTGCCCGTGATCTACTTCGGCACCGGCAATGGTCATCTGCTGGCCGACACCTGCCGTACCGGCCCCGACGTGCTGGCCCTCGACTGGCGCGTGCCGCTGGGCGAAACCTGGTCGGCGCTCGGCGTCACCGCGGTGCAGGGAAATCTGGACCCGATCGTGCTGTGCGCCGATGCCGACACGGTCCGGCGCCAGGCGGGCGCCGTGCTGGCCGAGGCCGGCGGCCGGCCAGGCCACATCTTCAACCTCGGCCACGGCATCATTCCCGAGACCCCGGTGGACAACGTCCGGCTGCTCGTCGACTTCGTGCACGAGCAATCGGCCCGTGACGCCTGAACGGGCCGCCCGCGTCTGCCTGACCGCTGGGTTCTGGGTGCCGCTGGCACTCTGCACGTGGCTCGCCTTCACGCCCAGCCCGCCGGCGGCCGTGTTCCAGGTCAGCGACCTGCTGCTGCACGGCTTCGCCTTCGCCTACCTGAGCTTCAGCCTGTCGCTGGCCCACCATCTGTCCGCGGTCCGGGTGGCGCTGTGGATGCTCGGCTACGGCGTGCTGATCGAGGTGCTGCAGGGTCTCATCCCGGAGCGGACGCCGGAGTTCAAGGATCTGCTGGTGGACGGCGCCGGCATCGCCGTCGGGCTCGTGGCGGCGCGCCTGCTGGGGGGCTGGAGCCGCCGCACCCTGACCCGGGTGCTGGGTGCGGTGCTGCCTGCGGCGCGCTGACCGGCGTCAGGTGGCGAACAGCTGCCCGGCGATGTCGGCGAACGACTTGAACTCCAGCGCGTTGCCGCTGGGGTCATGGAAGAACAACGTAGCCTGCTCTCCCGGCTGACCCCGGAACCGGACGTGGGGCTCGATCACGAACTCGGTGCCAGCCTCGCGCAGCCGCGCGGCCAGGGCTTCCCAGTCTGCCATCTCCAGCACCACGCCGAAGTGGGGCACCGGCACGTGGTCACCGTCCACCGGATTGTGATGCACCCCGGTGCCCGCATCCGGGGCCTGATGGCAGACGAGCTGGTGACCGAAGAAGTCGAAGTCGACCCAGGTCTCGGCGCTGCGGCCCTCGGGACAGCCGAGCAGGCCGCCATAGAAGCTGCGTGCTTCGCCCACGTCGCGCACCTTGATGGCCAGATGGAACGGTTGCAGGTTCATGACAAGGGCTCCGTTGGGGTGTCCGAGGGCGCGCATTTTGTCCGACGACGTACGTCGGCGCCAGCCGTTCGGCTACTTCCCCCGTTGGCGGGCTTGATTTTATACTCCGATCGAGAGACCCGCGCCCCGATCAGCTTCTGAGTCTTTGCTCTTGTGTGAGTCGGAATCAAGTCTGCAACGAAATCCCGGTACGCTGCTTGATGGCTGCGGTGCAGCGACCGGACCTGTCTGAGCTAACCCGATGAAGAAACTATACGTAGGCAACCTGCCCTGGAGCGTCAACGACAGCGAGCTGGAGGCTCTGTTCGCACCGGTCGGCCAGGTTATTTCGGCCCGCGTGATTACCGACCGCGACACCGGACGGTCCCGCGGCTTCGGATTCGTCGAGATGGACGATTCCGGTGCCGCCAATGCCATTGCCGAGCTGAACGGCAAGGACGTGGGCGGGCGACCGCTGCGCGTCAACGAAGCTAACGAACGGCGTCGCTGAACGGCGACTTCCGGTCCTTCGGGGCTGCCGCTCGCGCCTTCTCGGAGCCCTCGGGCACAGCCGCCCCGCGGGGTGCCTAGAATCGCTTTGCCATCAGGCAGACGCGCTTGCTGCCTCCCTCGGTGTCCTGCTCGCCCAAGGCCTCGAAGCCCAGGCGCTGATGAAAGGCCAGGGAGTGCGGATTGGGCGGCCGCAGGTTGACCTCGCAGGCGAGCATGGCGCAGTTCGGACCGACGTGCCGCTGCAGGTCCTCGTACAGCCGCCCGCCCAGACCCGTGCCGCGATGGCGCAGGCCGATGACGATGCGGTCTATGTACGTGAAGCGCGGGTAGTGGCGGCGGAAGTAGCCGAAGTTGATGCTGTCGTAGTCGGCCGTCTCCGGCAGCGCCAGCAGGAAGCCGGCGATCTCGTCGTCAATGCGTGCCACGCCCAGGTAGGCGCTCTGCCGGTGCAGGTGGGCGAGCTTGGTCTCGGGGATGCTGTTCACCGCCGGTATGGCATCGTCGTTGAGTTCCAGGATCGCCAGGTAGTCCGCCGGCGTCGCCTGAAGGATGCTGATGTCCGGCCGGGCGCTCATGGTCAGATCGCCCGGACCAGGATGCTGAGCACCACCAGCAGCAGGGCGAGGATCGCGGCGTAGACGGCGGTGATGGGCATGGTGGTCATGACCTCAGATGCCCATTCGCCCCAGGGCGCCGATCAGCTCCTGAAAGAACCGCTCGGTGTTGGGGTGACGGGCCGCGAAGTCGGCGGCCAGGGACTCGAGCCGCTCCTGCAGCCCTTCCAGCACCGAATCCTCCTGGTCGTCGGCCTCCAGCAGGGCGTGGATGTCGGCATCCACGTCTTCGAGCAGGGCGCGCAGGTCGTCGTCCAGCTCGGGCGTGTTCTCGAGCTCGCCGCGCAGCTCCGCCAGCTTGGTCTTGATGTCCCGGTCGGTCATGTGGCGCTCCTGCCGTGGTGGGTGCCGGCCGCGGCCATTCTACCTCGGCCGCCCTGGTCCGGGGCATGGGCTTCCATGGCCCTGGCGCGGACGGATAGCATCAACGCCGGGCCGCCCACGGGAGGCGGCCGCCGGGAGCTTGCCACCTTGACTGCCGACCTGCTGCGCCACCGCATCGCCACCCGCGCCGACCTGGATGCGCTTCGGGCGCTGATGGAAGCCGCCATCGGCGAGCTGCAGAAGCCGTATCTGAATGCGCGCCAGATAGCGTCCAGCCGCACCATCATGGGACTGGACACCCAGCTGGTCGATGACGGCACCTACTTCGTGGTGGAAATCGACGGCGCCTTTGCCGGCTGCGGCGGCTGGAGCCGCCGAGCGACGCTGTACGGCGGGGATCAGTCTCCGGGCCGGGACGCCGGGCTGCTCGACCCGGCGGTGGATGCCGCCCGCGTGCGGGCCATGTACACCCATCCGCGCTTTGTCCGCCGCGGCGTCGGCACGTGCATCCTGGCGCTGTGCGAGGCAGCCGCCCGGGCCGAGGGGTTCCGCAGCGTCGAGCTCATGGCCACCATGGCCGGCGAGCCCCTGTACCGCGCCCGCGGCTATCTGCCCATGGAAGCGGTGGCCGACGACCGCGGCGGCGAGGCGGTGCCGCTGCTGCGCATGCGCAAGACGCTGTAGAGCCGGGGCCGCCGCCGCGGCCGGTCGGGCGCCGCTCAGGGGTGCCGAGCGGTGGCGAGAAAGCGGTCGAGCTGGTTGGCGAAGGCCTGCAGGTCGGTCTTGCCCAGCGCCGCCTGGCTGCTGGTCACCATGCCGTTGTCCCGAAGCTGCTCCATCAGGTTGCGCCGCGCCAGATGGTCGTGAATGTTCTCGCTGGTGTAGAGCGTGCCTCGCGGGTTGAGGCCCGTGGCACCCAGATTGACCACCTCGGCCGCCAGTGGGATGTCGGCCGTGATCACCAGGTCGCCGGCCGCCAGCCGCTCGGTGATGGCCCGGTCGGCGACGTCGAAGCCGCCGGGAACCTGCAGCGACGACAGGTGCTTCGAAGCAGGCACGCGGACGTGGTGGTTGGCCACCAGGATGGTGTCGATGGCGAGCCGCTCCGAGGCACGGAAGATGATGGCCTTGATCGGGTTCGGGCAGGCGTCTGCGTCCACCCAGATCTTCACGCCGGCAGCTCCACCGGGCGCGCCATGGCGGTGCGGTTGGTGAGGCCGCTGGCGGCCTCCTCGCCAAGGGCCGACCGCAGTCTGGCTGACAGTTCGTCACCCTTCAGCCTGACGAACCCGAGGCGCTCGTAGTAGGGGCCGTTCCACGGCACGTCCGCAAACGTGGTCAGCGTCAGGCGCGGCAGATGCAGCTCCCGGGCCTGCCGAGACGCGTGCCGCAGCAGCGCGGCGCCGATGCCGCGCCGTGAGAACGCCGGGTCGACGTCCAGCTCGTCGATGTGCAGCGCGTCCTCGTGGTGCGAAGCCAGCACGAAGCCGATGACCCGGGTGCCCTGCACGGCGATCCAGAGCCTGCCGCCCTCGCGTGCCTGGGCCAGCTCATCCAGGTCGTGAACCGAGTCAGGATCGGGAATGCGTCCGGGCTCGAACAGCGACGCGGCCGCCTGCTCCACCGCCTGAATCTGAACCAGCTCGCCAGGCCACGGCGGACGGATCGTCCAATCCGTCGCTGCTGCGCCGTCCGTCAGGGCTTGATCTCCACGGGCGTACCCAGGTTCACCAGCGACCAGATCTCGTCGATCTCGGCATTGGTGACGGCCACGCAGCCGTTGGTCCAGTCGTCCGCCAGATGCCGCTCGCCGAGCCAGCCCTGACCGTTCTTCAGGCCGTGAATCATGATCTGGCCGCCGGGATTCATGCCGACTTCCAGGGCCCGAACCCGGTCTGCCTCATTGGGGTAGGAAATTCGCAGTGCCCGGTAAAAGCCGCTGCTCGCATTGCGGAAGTCGACCGTGTAGACGCCCTCCGGGGTGCGCTGGTCGCCCTCGAACCGCTTCGGGCCCTTGGGCGAGGCGCCCAGCGCGACGCGGTAGCTGCGCACCGGCTTGCCGTTGCTGAGCAGCGTCAGCCGCCGCTCGGCCTTCTCGATCACCACCCGGTCGACGCGCAGATCCTCCGCCTGCACCCCGGGCGCGGCCAGGAGGCAGGTCAGCAGCAGGGCGGCGATGGCGGTGGCGGCAACACGGCACGTCATGATGCGGCGGCTCACTCCGGATGCTTTGATTCGTGGCGCGTGGATATTGAAGCAGTCCGTGGGCGGATTTCAATTCGGCGTTGTCGGGCAATGTGCGCGCTCCGTGCGCGGCGCCGCCGCCACACCCAGAAGTAGATGGCCAAGTTGATCGCGATCACGCCGGCACCCAGCAGCAGCTGCGTGTTCCGGTCAAGGCCCTCGGGGTACAGCGCTGCCAGCAGATAGTGCTCGATGAAGCCGCCGCCATACCCGGCGCTGCCGGCGGCCTCGCGCAGCCGGTTTTCAATCACGGTAAGGGGGCAGAGACGCCCGGCAATCTCGACCCAGGCGCCCCACGCAGCCATCGGCAGGTGCAGCCGTGGCGCCCAGCGCCAGCGCAACCAGGCGAAGCCGCCGAGCACCACCGCCGCCACGAAGGCGGCGTGCACGATCAGGGTGAGGTCGGCGGCCAGGCGAGCCAGCACGGCGTCGTCCCTCAGGCGGGCGGCTGGCGTGGCACCACGCAGAAGCGCTGGCCGGTGGGCGCCTGCATCACCCACCAGCTCTGCACTCGCGCCACGCGACTGGCGCCGAGCGCTTCCAGGCGCGCCACCTCGGCGTCGACGTCGTCCGCTTCGATGTCGAGGTGCACGCGGCTGGGATGGTCCACCACCTGCACCTCCACGTGCAGCCGGTGCAGTGGGTCCAGCAGCCGCCGGTAGCTGCGTCCTTCCGCGCCGGGCAGCCGGCGCTCCGGCATACCCAGGGCGGCAGACCAGAACGCGGCGGCAGCGTCCAGGTCGGCGCCGGCGCAGTCGATGATGAAGCCGCTGAGCCGGCTGCTCGTGAAGACCGGATGATCAGCGGCCGGCGCGGTCAGATCGAGCACCATGAGCTCGTCGTCGAGGTCGCGGCCATCGAGCCGCAGCGCCGCCGGATCGATGGCGTAAGGCTGAAAGCCGCGGGACAGGTACAGCCGCCGGGCAGCATCGTTGCCGACGACGACGCCGAGCTGTAGCTGGTCGAGGCCCGGCTGGGCGCGGGCATGGGCGATCAGCGCGTCGAGGATGCGGACGCCTGCGCCCTGACCCTGCCAGGCGGGCTCCACGAACATGCCCCAGATCGAGCCGCGGTGGCGCTGCTTGCGGCGAGCCTCGCGGCGGAATCCGCCCATGCCCACCAGACGTCCGGCCGCGAAGGCGCCCACCACCAGATTGTCGTCGCTGCCGTCGATGCGGGCGGCGTAGGCCTCCGGGGAGGCGGCTTCGTCGTCGGCGTCGGACAGGAACGCGTCCGGGCGGGCACGCAGCGCGGCCTGACGCAGCCGCAGCAGCTCGGCCGCATCATCGGCCAGGAGCCGGCGTACGCTGATGGGGTTTTGGCCAGGCATCGGCGCGGCACCGTCCTCAGGCCGCCACCAGCTGGTAGCCGCGCTTGGCCAGACGAACGGCAGCGGTGTCGCGCTCCAGCAGCCGCTCGCAGCCGCTGCCGCGCAGCGCGCCGGCCACGCTCGCCCGGGCATCGGCATCCAGGTCGGCATAGGCGTCGCGGATGCGCTGCAGCTTCCACGGCACGTAGCTGCGCACCGCCGCCGAGGTGGAGGCGCCGCGCAGCATGGTCTGGTAGCTGCCGGTGCCCCGGGGCAGCGGCTCGCCCGGCCGGGCGTGCTCTGCGGCCCAGACATGAAAGGCGTCCTCCAGGGCCAGCATGGCCGGCGCGGCGTCGGTGCCGATCAGCTCGAGCACCTCGTGCAGGGTCTCCGGATAGGCGCCGGCGAACCAGTCGCCCATGGCTTCGGGCACCGGCCGGTTGCAGCGCTCGATCCACATGCACACCTCGATGGCGTCGTCGTACAGCCGCCGGCGGGTGACCCGGTCGAGGTACAGGTGCGCGTACAGCGGCCCCATCAGCGCGCAGTCGGCCAGAGACAGGCGATCGCCGAGCAGAAACCGGTGACCGCTGAAGTGCCGGCACAGTGCCGCCAGCATGTCGTCGGTGTGGGCATCGATGGCGGGTATGGTGGTCGCATCGATGCCGAGCACGGGCAGGAACGAGCTCATGCGGTCGGCTACGCTGTTGCCGGCGGCCTCGGAGCCGGAGAAGGCGGCGAACGCGCGGCGCAGCTCGCGCTCGTTTTCCGGGTAGGCCCAGCGCGTGCGCATGCTCACCATCGGGAAGAACTCGTCGGCGTAGAGCTCGGCGATGCGGCAGACGATCCGGTCGGGTGCCGAGGGTGGCATGAGGGGCGGCTGCGGTACCCGCGCCTCCAGGGCATCGATGATGTCCGTGGTGTCCTGCAGCATCTCGCCCTCAGGCGTGATCAGCACCGGCACGAACCCGAGGCCCGTGCGGCGCTGAATCTCGGCGAGGTCGGGCGGGTACTCCAGGCAGTGAAGTTGCTTGTAGCGCACGGCGGGACGCAGCTTGGCAGAGAAGTGGGAGCGATCGACGCCCATGAAAATCCAGGGTTTGCCCAAGACGCTCTCCCTATCGGCTGGAGCGCCTATGGTACACGGTGACCGGCGCGCTCGGTGAGCGCGTAGCGGTAGGTGCGTGCGGACAGGACGGGATATCGCACTTCCATCACGTAGCCTTCCAGCAGGTCTCGCGGCACGCCGCCGGGCGCGTACAGCTCGATCTTCGTGGCGGGCGTCAGCCACTCGATCCCGGGGTCGATGCAGGTCTCGTTGTAGCCGGCGAAGCCGTAGCAGATATGGCCACGGAACGGCAGCAGCCGGCCGCGGTACGTCAGCGTGTATCGGTACGGCTGCTCGCGGCCGAGCGTGAGGCGAACCAGGGTCAGGGAGTCTACGCCGGTCGCAGCGTCGACGACTGGCCGGGTGGGCGGCAACGGCGCTGGCCGGCCCGGTTCGGCCGCCGCCCAGACGGCCGCCACCGAGGTGGCGTTGGCTATGGCGATCAGGATTCCGAGCAGGCGCCTGATCCGATCGGTCCGGCGCCGCGACAGGATGGATGGATGCGGCGGCATGTCAGCTCCGGAACTCTGCCTCCACCGTCTCGATTCTGCAGCGGTCGCGGCCCGCGTGCTTGGCTTCGTAGAGCAGGGTGTCGGCGCGTGACGTCAGGCGATCGAGGGGCGTGCTGCTGGCGCTGCAGCCGACGCCGCCGATGCTGACGGTGACGTGGATCGGCTGGCCGTCGTGCTCGAAGGTGTGGTCGCGCACCGCCCGCATCACCCGCTCGGCCACCAGCTCCGCCCCCGGTGCGGCGGTGTGGGGCAGCAGCACGATGAACTCCTCGCCGCCGAAGCGGGCCAGCACGTCGGATTCCCGCAGCGCGGCGGCGATGGCGGCGGTGGCGTCCCGCAGCACATGGTCGCCGCCGGCGTGGCCGAAGCGGTCGTTGATGTCCTTGAAGCGATCGAAGTCGAGCAGCAGCAGGCTGGTGGGATAGCCGTGCCGGCGGGCCAGCAGCAGCTGCCGCTCGGCCACCTCGAGAAAGCGCCGGCGGTTGAAGGTGCCGGTGAGCGGGTCGGTCTCCGACAGCCGCTTCAGCTGCTCATTGGCGCGGCGCAGGCGGTGGGTCAGGGAGACGTGCCAGTAGCTGCCGATGGGCACCAGCAGCGCCGGAATCAGGATCGACATGTGCAGACCCAGGCCGAGCTCCAGGGTGCCGGTGACGGCCCAGGTCGCTGCGGCCATGATGGCCACCGACGCCGCGCAGCAGGCCACGGTGAAGACCAGGATCTGACCCCAGACCGTGGCAAGCAGTCGACGCATGGGCGATGCGCTCAGTCTTCGTTCCGGTCGGTGACCGCCCCCTCGCTGGCCGAGCTCACCAGGCGCGCGTACTTGGCCAGCACGCCGCGCGTGGCATACGGCGTCGGGCGCTGCCAGCGCTGGCGACGCGCGGCCAGCTCGGCATCGGTCAGATCGACGTGGATCTGTCGCTGCTCGGCGTCAATGGTGACGCGGTCGCCGTCTTCCAGCAGCGCCAGGGGCCCGCCGTCGAATGCCTCGGGGGTGATGTGGCCGATCACGAAGCCGTGGGAGCCGCCGGAGAAGCGCCCGTCGGTGATCAGCGCCACCTCCTGCGACAGCCCCCGGCCATTGATGGCGCTGGTGGGCGAGAGCATCTCCCGCATGCCGGGTCCGCCGCGGGGCCCTTCGTAGCGCACCACCACCACGTCGCCTGCCTGCACGACGCCGTCGAGGATGGCCTGCATGGCGGCTTCCTCGCCGTGGAAGCAGCGCGCCGTGCCCGAGAACGTGAGCCCCTCGTGACCCGTGATCTTGGCCACCGCGCCGCCGGGCGCCAGGTTGCCGTAGAGCACCACAAGGTGTGAATCCTTCTTGATCGGGTCGGACAGCGGCCGGATGATCTTCTGATCCGCCGGGTAGGGCTGCACCGAAGCCAGGTTCTCGGCCAGGGTCCGGCCGGTGACGGTCATGCAGCCGCCGTGCAGCAGGCCCTCCGCCAGCAGCGTCTTCATCAGCGGCTGGATGCCGCCGATGGCGATCAGCTCGCTCATGGCGTACTGGCCCGCCGGGCGCATGTCGGCCAGCACCGGCGTGCGCGCGCCGATTCGGGTGAAGTCGTCGATGCTGAGCGGCACGCCGGCGGCGTTGGCGATGGCCAGCAGGTGCAGCACCGCGTTGGTGGAGCCCTCCAGCGCGATCACCGTGGTGATGGCGTTCTCGAACGCCTCCATGCACAGGATGTCGCTCGGCTTGATGCCGCGCTCGATCAGGTTGAAGACGGCCGCGCCGGCGTTGTAGCTGTCCTGACGCTTGTTGGGCGACACCGCCTCCTGGGCAGAACTGTTGGGCAGCGACAGACCCAGCGCCTCGATGGCGCTGGCCATGGTGTTGGCCGTGTACATGCCGCCGCAGGAACCGGGACCGGGAATGGCCGTGGACTCCACCTCCTTCAGCTCGATCTCGGAGATCCGGCCGGCCGAGTACTGGCCCACCGCCTCGAACACCGAGACGATGTCGCGGCGGTTCTTGCCTGGCTGAATGGTGCCGCCGTAGACGAACACGCTGGGGCGGTCGAGGCGGGCCATGGCCATGGCGCACCCGGGCATGTTCTTGTCGCAGCCGCCGATGGCGACGAAGCCGTCGAAGCCCTGGGCGCCCACCACGGTCTCGATGGAGTCGGCGATCACCTCGCGGGATACCAGCGAGTAGCGCATGCCGGGCGTGCCCATGGAGATGCCGTCCGACACCGTGATGGTGTTGAAGACGATGCTCTTGCCGCCGGCCTCGTCGGCGCCCGTGGCGGCCGCTTCCGCCAGGGCGTCGATGTGCATGTTGCAGGGCGTCAGGTTGCTCCAGGTGGAGGCGACGCCGATCTGCGGCTTCTTGAAGTCGGCCTCGGTGAATCCCGTGGCGTAGAGCATGGCGCGGCCTGCTGCCTGCTTGACGCCGTCGACCACCTTCGAGGAGTAGGGCCGCTTGTCACTCATGAGACGCTTCCACCTTCTTCATCATCACCTTGGAATTCCGCTGATAGTTGTACAGCGCCTGCTTGGGGGCCGGCAAGGCACCGATTTCGGCATCCTCGAAGCCGTGCTCGATGAACCAGTCCCGGGTCTGGGTGGTAAGCACGAACAGCCGCTCGATGCCGGCGGTCCCGGCGGCGGCTTCTGCAGCCATCAGCAGCCGCTCGCCGATGCCGGGCTTGATGCCGGAACCGCGATAGGCATCGTGCACAGCCACGCAGGCCAGCTCGGCGCTGTCGCCGAACGGATACAGGGCGCAGCAGCCGACCACGATGCCGTCGAGCTCGGCGACGAAGAAGTTGCCCACCTCCAGCTCCAGACGGTCGCGGTCGCGTCGCACCAGCACGCCGCGCTCTTCGAGCGGGCGAATGACCTCGACGATGCCGGCCACGTCTTCGAGCCGGGCCGGCCGCACCACGTTGCGGTGCTGATCCGACAGCTCGGTGCCGTGGCCGCGGGCGGTGAACAGCTCCTGCAGCAGGGCGCCGTCTTCCTGATAGCTCACCAGGTGGCAGCGCGGCACGCCACCGCGGCAGGCACGCAGCATGGCGCGTAGCTGGTTGGCGAGGTGGGGGTCGGGCCGGGTGTGGTCGAGCAGGTTCTCGAGCTCGGCGGGGACCAGGTCCGGGCGCCGCCGGCCCGACGCGTCCATGACGTAGCCCTCGGCGTCGAACATGATCAGCTTGTCCGCCTTCAGCGCCACCGCCACGTCGGCTGCCAGCTCGTCGGAGGCGAGGTTGAACGCCTGCCCGGACGGCGAGTAGCCCACCGGTGACAGCACCACCAGGGCGCGGGTGTCGAGCAGCGTCTGGATGCGCTGGCTGTGCACCCGGCGCACCTGACCGGTGTAGAGGTGGTCGACCCCGTCCAGCACGCCGATCGGCCGGGCGACCACGAAGTTGCCGGTGACCACCGAGATGTCGGCGTTGCGCACCGGGCTGGTGGGCAGGCCGGTGGAGAAGTTGGCTTCGAGCTGCGCCCGGACCCTGGCATAAACGCCGAGCACGGTATCGAGCGAGGCATGGTCGGTGATGCGGCGATGGCCGTGGAAGCGGCTTTCCGGCAGCGCCTCGTCGATCTGCGGGCGGGCGCCGTGCACCAGCACCACGCGCACGCCGAGCACGTGCAGCAGCGCCAGATCGTGAACCATGTCCGGCACGCTGCCATGAGCGATCGCCTCGCCGCTCAGGAACACCACGAAGGTGCGGTTACGGTGGGCGCTGATGTAGGGAGTCGATGCCCGAAACCATCTGGCGTAGGCGCTGGTGTCCACGTGATAGCAACCCGGTCTGAGGTGGAGGAAACGGTGGCGGATTCTACACCACGCCGTCGAGTCTGGGCGGGCCGGCACCGGCGTTTGCGCCGGCCGCCGTGGCGGGCAGGGTAGCGGGACTGAGACCCACGTCACCGCGGCGCGGTCGCTGCCTTGCAAAACCCCTGCGCCTGGCGTTAACTGGCAAACGTTGGCTAAATCAGGGACTTACGTGGCCACACCTGTCATTACCCGCAGCCCGGAAGGCGAACGGGGGGCAGCCCCCGGAACGGGCGTGCCCGCGCTGGGCGCGTCCAGCGGAAGTGCGCCCGTCGTGGCTGGGGGCGCGCCCGGCGCCGCGCGCCCGCTGTCCGAGCGGCTGCAGGACACCGAGCGGCTGCTCGACCTGCCCGCCGTCCTCGATCAACTCGTGCAGGATGGCTTCATCAGCCAGCGTCAGGCCGAAGACGTTCTGATCTCGCCGCGCACCAAGAAGGAGCTGAGCCAGCATCCGCTGGAAATCGTCGCCGCCCGCGACTTCGAAAACCGCAGGGAGCCGGGCAAGGCCCTCGACCTCGAGACCCTCACCGAATGGCTGTGCGCGATCTCCGGCCAGACCTACCTGCGCATCGACCCGCTGAAGATCAACGTCAACGCGGTCACCGAGGTCATGAGCTACGCGTTCGCGCAGCGCCACAACATCCTCGCCGTGGACGTTTCCGACGACGAGGTGGTGATCGCCAGCGCGCAGCCGTTCATGTACCAGTGGGAGAGCATGCTCACCCAGACCCTGCGCGGCCGGCGCATCCGCCGCGTGGTGGCGAACCCGGCGGATCTCAACCGCTACATGCTCGAGTTCTACACCATGGCCCGGGCGGTCTCCAAGGCGGGTGAGGCCGGCCTCGAGGTCAGCAGCATCGCCAACTTCGAGCAGATGCTCGAGCTCGGGGCGATGAAGAGCCCGGAGGCCAACGACGCTCACGTGGTGAACATCGTCGACTGGCTTCTGCAGTACGCCTTCGATCAGCGCGCCAGCGACATCCACATCGAGCCGCGCCGCGACAAGGGCTTCATCCGCTTCCGCATCGATGGCGTGCTGCATCACGTCTACGAGCTGCCGAGCGCGGTGAACGCGGCGGTCACCAGCCGCCTGAAGATCCTCGGCCGCATGGACGTGGCCGAGAAGCGCCGCCCTCAGGACGGCCGGGTGAAGACCAAGAGTCCCGACGGCGATGAGGTGGAGCTGCGGCTGTCGACGCTGCCCACCGCGTTCGGCGAGAAGATGGTGCTGCGCATCTTCGACCCGGACGTGCTGCTCCGAAGCTTCACCGAGCTGGGCCTGGTGGGACGCGACTACGAGCGCTGGCAGCACATGGTGCACCAGCCCAACGGCATCGTGCTGGTCACCGGCCCCACCGGGTCGGGCAAGACCACCACCCTGTACTCGACGCTCAAGCAGCTCGCCACCTCCGAGGTGAACGTCTGCACCATCGAAGACCCCATCGAGATGGTGGAGCCCACGTTCAACCAGATGCAGGTGCAGCACAACATCGACGTGTCGTTCGCTTCGGGCGTGCGCGCTCTGCTGCGCCAGGATCCGGACATCATCATGATCGGCGAGGTCCGCGATCTGCAGACGGCCGAGATGGCCATTCAGGCGGCGCTGACCGGACACCTGGTGATCTCCACCCTGCACACCAACGACGCGCCCACGGCCATCACCCGGCTGCTCGACCTGGGCGTGCCGTCGTACATGATCAAGGCGACCCTGCTCGGCGTCATGGCGCAGCGGCTGGTGCGTACCCTCTGCCCGCATTGCAAGGTGGAGGACGAGGTCGACCTGGAGGCCTGGGAGACCCTGACCCACCCTTACAAGGCGCGCCCACCGGCCGCCATGTACTGGCCCAAGGGCTGTCTCGAGTGCCGCGATACGGGCTACCTCGGCCGCATGGGCATCTACGAACTGCTGCCCATGACCGACCGGGTCAAGGCCCTGGTCACCGGCGATTCCGACATCCAGAGCCTGCGCAAGCAGGGCATCAAGGAAGGCATGCGTACGCTGCGCCTGTCCGGTGCCCAGAAGGTGGGCGCCGGACTCACCACCATCGCCGAGGTGCTGCGGGTCGCCCCGGTCAGCCAGGACTGAGGCCGAGTGCCGCTCAGGCGGCCTCGGAGCGGCGCACCTGCGGATCGTCGCCTGCCGCGTCGGCGGGTGCCGATTCGGCGAACATGCGGGCAAGCTGATCCGCGGAAACCACCAGACGCTGCGCGCTGCGCAGCGCTGCCAGCTCTTCGGCGCTGAGATGGTGGCCGCGTCGCAGCCGCTCGTCGTCCACGCGGACGGCTGGCCGGCGACGGTCGACGTCGCGAAAGCGCAGGTACGAAGTGAACGCCCAGACCACGAACACGCCCGCCAGCAGCAGAATGCCGCTGCCGTAACTTACGGCGATCGCGCGCAGCTCCTCCACCTGCAACCCCTGCAGCAGGGTCTGATAGATCAGGGTCGCGCCCAGCACCCACGCCACCAGCGACAGCAGCGGCACGAACAGGTACAGCCACAGCAGCCAGCAGATCAGGGTGACCGACAGGTAGCCGTAGCGCTGCAGACGGGTCTGCAGGTCCGGTCGTTCAATGATCAGCGGGCGCATGGAACTGCTCTCCACGGTCGGGGCTGGTCCAGATTGCGCGGCGGCGACGGCCGAACAGGGCGCGGGGCAGCGCCACCAGGGTGGTCAGCACGTTGATCAGCCAGAACGCGATCGGATACCAGATGATCCAGTAGTAGTAACGACCCAGCCCGCGCTCGTAGCGGCTGTCGATGGTGAGGCTCACCGCGAACTGCAGCAGGCAGGTGGCGCCGATCAACGCGCCGCCCCAGCTCGGCAGCCAGTCGCGCACGTCCGGCAGCGGCGGCATGCTCAGGATCTGACCCAGCAGCAGGCTGACGCCGAGCACGGCGATGGTGTAGGACCACAGCGTGCTCAGGCAGAACTCGGCCAGCACCGGCCACATGTGGCGCCGCCGCCAGATCATCAGGTCGCTGAAGTGAGCCAGCGTGACCTCGACTCCGCCCTGCGCCCAGCGCAGGCGCTGCCGCCACAGACCCTTCAGCGTCTCCGGCATGAGGATCCAGCACAGGGCGTTGCTCTCGAAGCGGATCGACCAGTGGTTCATCTGCAGCCGCCAGCTGATGTCGATGTCGTCGGTCAGCTTGTTGAGGTCCCAGTAGCCGACCTGATGCAGCGCGCTCTTGCGGAATGCCACCACCACGCCGGACACGGTGAACACCCGGCCGTAGATGCGCTGGGCGCGCTTGATCAGGCCGATGATCGATGAGAACTCGCCCACCTGCAGCTTGCCGAGCAGGGTGGAGCGGGTGCGCACCCGTGGGTTGCCGGTGACCGCGCCGACCCGATGGCCGTCGATGAAGTGGCGCACCAGCCAGTGAATGGCGTGGCGGTCGAGCACGGCGTCGCCGTCGATGCAGACCAGAAACTCGTGCCGCGCCGCCAGGGTGGCGGTGCGCATGGCCGCGGCCTTGCCCTGGTTGGTCGCCAGGTGAATGGCCCGCACCTCTCCGCGGGCCGCGTAGCGGTCGACGATCTCGGCGGTGTCGTCGGTGCTGCCGTCGTTGACGACGATGATCTCGAACTCGGGGTACGCCTGCGCCAGCAGCGACTCGATGGTCTCGACGATGGCAAACGACTCGTTGTGTGCCGGCACGATCACCGACACGCCGGGATGGTGCTCGAGCGGCGGCGGCTGGTCGGGGCGCTGACGCCCGGCGCGCTCCCAGTGAAAGAAGTAGTAGATGCCGCCCACCATCCACAGATACGCCATGAACAGCGGGTAGATGAGGGCGAACTCCTGCAGCAGGCGGAACAGCATCTCCATGGCGCTACCTCCCCACCGCGGGGTGGTCGGCCAGCGACAGGATCGAGCGGATCACGGGCAGCGGCGGATTGCCGGCCACGAAGTCGTCCGGGTACCAGGCGACATGGCGCGCGCCCGCGTTCAGCAGGGTCTCCGCCTTGCGGGCGAACTCGGCCGCCGGCAGCGGCCGGCCGCTGCGCCAGTCGACGGTCTGCAGCTCGAACAGGGTGCGCTCGAGGCCGCCCGGGTACTCGGCGACCCGGCGCACCAGCGTCTTGAGCCAGCGCAACGGCTGATCGGCCCCTTCCAGGTGCGGCATCGCCATCAGCGCCGTGTAGTCGTAGTGCTGCAGGAACTCGGCCAGATCCTGTGCGAACCAGGCTTCGCTGGCCGGGTCGAGCACGGGTCGCGCGTACAGATTGCGGGCGGTCTCCAGCATCGGCTGGTGGCGTCGCAGCACCGCGGCGAGATCCAGCGTGAAATCGATCAGATGCCGGGTCTTGGCGCGTGCGAACTCCGCCTCGGTCATGCCGTCGAGGCGCAACCCGGCGGCGCGCGATGGGTCGATGGCGACCCGGGCCCCCCAGGCCTCGGCGTAGTGGGCCAGCGCCGCCTCGCTGACGTCCTCGCGGTCGCCGAGCAGGGCATCGTCGTGGAACAGCACGCCGCGGAAGTGGGCGGCGGCTCCCAGATCGTCGTAGATCTCCAGGATCAGGCGCCGGGCATCGGGGTGGAACGGCGACAGCCGGTGGTACTGATGGTGGTGGGAGTCGTCGGCGGCACGCACGGCCAGCGCTTCGTTGCGTGCCGCATCCGGCAGCTCGAAGGCGAGCACGGGCATCCAGGCGAAGACCTCGACCCCGGCCCGGGTGCGTAGCTGCCAGGCGACCCGATTGAACAGATCGGCGCGCGTGGGCAGGTGCCGGTTGCGGAAGTAGACCGCGTCGGCGACGCCGTCACCGTCCGGGTCGGCGAACGCCTGCAGCAGCACCCGGTTGATGCCCATGGCCTTGACCCGGTCGAGCAGCACGTCGAGATTGCGCGCCTGCTGCGCCGGATCGGCGTCGTAGACGTAGTCGAGGTCGACGTGGGCAGCCCGCATCGGCACGTCGGCGTAGAGGCCGCGTACCAGCATGGCGAACGCGGGCAGGTCGGTTTCGGTGCCGATCAGGTGCCGGTGCACCACCGGCGAAGGGCCGCCGGGCGCGGCGACGTTGGTCACCGGGTCGAGGGTGATGGCGCGCTCGAGGCCCAGCGCGCGGGCGATGGTCAGAGTGGTTGCGTTGTAGGCGCCGTAGGGCCAGACCACGGTGCGTGGGGTCACGCCAACGTGCTCCTCGATCAGCGCGACGCTGCGCGCCAGGTCGGCGCGCACGCGCGCCCGGTAGGCGGCCTCGTCTTCATAGCTGCCCCGGTCGGAGTCGTAGCGGCGGGTCGTCGCGGCCGGCTGCTCGTTGCCGAACGGGTTGCCGAGCACGCCCCGGTGCAGGTCGTGGCTGTGGGTGGCGATTTCCACCAGCCCCGAGGCGGCGGCCTCGCGAAGCTCTGCCCAGGTCAGGAAGTGGTCGCGGGGCATCAGCAGGCTGCCATAGGGCACCTGGCTGTGCGCCGGCATCTCGATCCAGCTCGTGACCGGGGCCAGCACCGCCGGAAAGCCGAACAGGCGCAGCAGCGGCAGCACGTGGTCGTGAAAGCTGGCATAGCCGTCGTCGAAGGTGAGCAGCACCGGCTTCTCCGGCAGACGGCCGCGATCCGCGTTCAGCCAGTCGTCCAGCGTGATGGGCTGGTAGCCCTCGGCGGCCAGCCAGGTGAAATGCCGCACCAGCTCGTTCACGGTGATGGTGGTGGCGTCGGCGTCCGCGGTCAGCGCCGGAACCACGTCGTGGTAGGACAGCGCCAGCAATGGCGGCTCGGCCGTCTGCGCCGGGGCCGCAGCGGCCCAGCCCGACCAGGTGAGGGCCGCCAAGAGGGCGGCGGCGATGCCGGCGCGCAGGTTCACAGTCGTTGCTCCAGGGTCAGGAACGCGCTGGCCAGATGCTCCCGCTCGCCGTCGTAGACGCGGCCGCCGCTGCGCAGGCCATACGCCAGACGGGTGCGCGGCCCCAGGGACCAGTCGTGCGCCAGCGACAGCGTCCAGATGTTGCCGCTGCCGAAATCCTGCTGCCGGTAGCGGCCGGCGCCCAGTTCCAGGCGCTGAGTCAGCCCCCGGTCATAGCGGCCGAAGATGCGCCAGTCGTGGCGGATGGCGGCGCCGAGCTCGCGATCGGATGCGGGATTGTAGTAGATGCGGTCGCGCTCGCTGTTCCAGCCTGCATAGCCGCGCAGCGTGCCCACCAGCTGATGGTCGGGCGCGTCCAGCAGGCGCTGCTCGAATTCGGCCCACAGCGACCGGCGCAGGTTGCCGTCGCTGAAGTCCACCAGGCCGCCGCCCGTGCGCAGCGAGCGGGTCTCGTCCCAGCGGTGGGTGATGCCGACGCCGGCTTCGCGGCCGCGCACGCCGGCGCGGGTGGCGCGCAGGGGCACGGCAGGGCCGTTGACGGCGGCGTCCACGTCCAGGCGCCAGTGATCGTCCGGCATCCAGGCCGCGGCGACGGCGGCGCCCGCACGCTCGTTCTGCTCGATGCCCTGGTTCACCTCGCCCCGCGCGACCCAGTTCGGGGCCCGGAGCTCCGCCCCCACGCCCAGCCGGTGATCGCGGCCGATGCCCTCGTCGAAGCGGCCGTAGCGCACGGCGTCGTGGACGAACAGCCGATAGCGATGGGCCAGGGGCGCGCTGAAGTAGAAGCCGTCGAGGCGCCAGTCGCGGCTCGAGAAGGCGCCGCCGTCGGAGCGCCCGGCCTCGGCCCGCAGCACCAGCTCCGGGCGCTGGTGCAGAGCCACCCGCCGGGCCAGGGCGGCGGCGGCCGGCGCCTCGGGCGTGTGGCCCTCCAGGTCGGCCAACAGGGCGTGGGCGGCGGCGTAGCGGCGCTGATCCATGGCCACCTGGCCGGCCAGCGCGGCCGCCTGGGCGTTCTCGGGATCGAGGCTGCGCACCCGGGTGACATCCTGGTCGGCGCGCTCTGTCCAGCCGCGCCAGCGCAGCACCTCGGCGCGGGCCAGTCGGGCGGCGCTGTTGCCGGGCGCCTCGGCGAGCAGACGGTCCAACGCATCCAGGGCCTCCCCGTAGCGGTCGCGGTAGGCGAGCTCGAGCGCCGCCAGGGTCTGCGCCTCGGTGTAGTCGGGGTTCGGCCGCGGCGCCCCGGCAGGGCCGGCCAGCAGCGGCGGCTGGTTGGCCAGCATGCGTTCCACCACGGCGCGGGCGCGATCGTGCCGCTGCTGGTCCGAGTAGGCCATGAACAGGCCCACCTGCAGCTCGAACGCGTGGGGCGTGCGGGTCAGGCACAGCTGGTACAGCTCGGCGGCCAGGCCCGGTCGTTGCGCCGTCAATGCGGCTCTTGCGGCGGCCCGCAGCACGTACTCGGGATATGCGTCGAGGTCCGGCCGGGCCCGGCGCAACGCCTCGAATTCGGTCACCGCCTGGGCGTCACGACCGGCGGCGGCCAGCGCGGCGATGCGGTCGTAGGTGAGGTCGAGATGGGCGTGCGCGGCCGCGTCCAGATCCGCAGCCAGATCCTGCTGCAATGCCAGCGCCGTTACTGCCGGGCCGTCACTTACCGGGGTGCCCGGCAGGCTGGCCCAGCGCACCAGATGCGCCGCGGCGTCCTGACGCAGGCGCAGCATTTCAGCCGGCGACCACAGCGCCGGGCGCTGCAGCGCCATGGCCAGCGCCTGCTGGGGCGCACCCAGCGCGGCGGCGGTGCGAACCAGGCCCCGCTGGGCGGCGGCGTCATGGGGCGCCACGGCGGCAGCCTGCTGATAGCAGTCGAGGGCGCCGGTGAGGAAGCCGGCGCGGGCGCGAACGTAACCGCAGGCCAGATGGACGTCCAGCGGGTCGGCGTCGGCCTGGCCACCTCCCTGGGGGAGCGCACGGGCCTCCGCCAGTGCGGCGCCGGCGGCCGCCGCCTCGCCCGCATCCGCCAGCGTCATCGCCAGGGCCAGCCGGGGGGTGACGGTGGTCGGTGCGCGCCCGGCCAGGGCCCGGTACAGATCGATGGCGAGGGGCCATTGCTGACGATTTCGCGCCGCCTTGGCATAGGCGTCCAGCACGTAGTCCGGCAGCGCGGCCGGCGCAGCGTCCGCCAGCAGGGTCAGCGTGCGCGCATCGTCGCCGGCCCAGGCGCTGACCACGGCCAGATCGTGTCGCACCCGGGCATCGGCGGGATGGCGCTCGTGCAGCGCCGCCAACCGGCTCAGGGCGGCGTCGAGCTCGCCGCTGCGGGCGAGCAGCACGGCAGCCTCCCGCGCCGCCGCGTCGGCGTCGGCTGCGGCCGCAGGGTGGAAGCCGGCCATCACGCACAGCAGGCTCAGAACGAGCCACGCCGGGCGTGATCTTCGGTGTTGTCGGAGTCGGAAAAAATGCGGCAAAGGAGGTTCTGTCGAGCTATCCGTGGCTATGCGCAGAAGGATGGCATCTGAACGTAATCCTGGGACGCAATCAATGTCCGATTTGTGATCTGATTCTCAAGAAAATGCCAGATCAGTCACACGCTTACGCGACACGCCCGGACATCGGCGGGCAGGCGTCAAGACTGTTGCGGCCGTATACTCGCGCCATGCCGGCATGGAATCCGCGGTGACAGACCTGACTCTTTCAGGCGAGCTGGCCGACAAGGCGGCCCAGGCCTTGGCGCGGCTGCCGCCGCCGCTGAATGACAGCGACAACGAAGCGTTGCGCTACGTCTGCGCGTTGAGCGACTTTGCCGCCACGGCCGCGCAGCGCCACGGCGACTGGCTCGGCGAGGCGCTGGCGAACGATCGCTTCGCGGCGCCGCTCGGCCGCCATGCTCTGGCGGCGGAAGCCGAGCAGGCGCTGGCCGCGGCGGAAGACATGGAAGGGCTGCAGCGGCAGCTCCGGGTGCTGCGCAATCGCCACCAGCTCTGGATCGTCTGGCGCCACCTGGTGCATCGGGCCCCGCTGGAGGAAACCACCGCAGCGCTGTCGGCGCTGGCCGACGTGCTGATCGATGGCGCGCTGGCGGTGGTCCACGGCTGGTGCGTCGATCGCGATGGCGAACCCAGAGATGCGGCCGGCCGGCCCCAGCGCCTGGTGGTGCTCGCGCTCGGCAAGCTGGGCGCCGCCGAGCTGAACCTGTCGTCCGACGTCGACCTCATCTTCGCCTATCCGGAGCCTGGAGAGACCGGCCGCGGCAAGACCAACCAGCAGTTCTTCGTGCGGGTCGGCCAGCAGCTCATTCAGGCGCTCGACACGGTCACCGCCGACGGCTTCGCGTTCCGGGTCGACATGCGGTTACGGCCGTTCGGCAAGAGCGGTCCGCTGGCCATGCACTTCGCCGCCCTGGAGGACTACTACGTCGGTCATGGCCGCGACTGGGAGCGCTATGCGCTGATCAAGGCCCGGACCTGCGCCGGCGACCTAGACGCGGGCGCGGCCCTGCTCGACACCCTGCGGCCGTTCGTGTACCGGCGTTACCTGGATTTCGGCGCCATCGACGCGCTGCGCGACATGAAGTCGCGCATCTATGCCGAACGCCACGACCCGGATGACCTGAAGCTGGGCCCGGGTGGTATCCGCGACGTCGAGTTCACGGTGCAGGTCCAGCAGCTCATCTGGGGTGGCCGGCAGCGGTCGCTGCAGCAGTCGCGGCTGCTGGGCGTGCTGCCGACTCTGGCAGAGCTGGGCCACGTCGAAGCCGAAACCGCGGACCGGCTGGCGGACGGCTACCGATTCCTGCGGGATGCCGAGCATAGCGTGCAGGCGGAGCAGGACCGGCAGACCCAGAGCCTGCCCGCTCAGGCGCTGTCGCGGTTGCGGCTGGCGCGCTCCCTGGGCTTCGACGACTACGCGGCGTTCGCAGCCGAGCTGGACGGCCACCGGCAGCGCATCAGCGACATCTTCGCCGACGTCATCGGCCAGCCCGCCGAGGCCGACAGCGACGGGCTGCGGCTGTGGCTCGCTGCCGACGACACGGCGCGCCTGGCCGCGTTCGGCTTCGCCGATCCGACCGAGGCCGCCCGCCAGCTCGAGACCCTGACGACGGCCAGGGACCGGTCAAGCGTCGGCAGCATCGGCCGCGAGCGCCTCGATCGGCTGATGCCGTTGCTGCTCGACCGGCTGTGGCGGCTGGATGATCCGGACCTGGCGCTGGCTCGGGTGGTGCCGGTGCTGAAGGCGGTGATGCGGCGCTCGGCGTACCTGGCGCTGCTGCACGAAAACCCGGACACGCTGAGCCACTTTCTCGATCTGGCGGTGCGCAGTCGCTGGCTGGTGGAGCAGCTCACCCAGCATCCGGCCTTCTTCGACGCCCTGCTCGACCAGCGCCACATGGGCGCGCTGCCCGATCGCGCCACCCTGTCCGGCGCCCTGCGCGAGCAGGTGCAGCAGGCGGAACCCGCAGGGCACGAGCAGGTGCTGGATGCGCTGCGCGAGTTCAAGGAGCATCACGTCTTCAACGTCGCGCTGGCCGAGGTGCGCGGCACGCTGCCGCTGATGAACGCCAGCGACTACCTCACCTTTCTGGCGGAGGCCGTACTCGAGCAGGCATTGGATCTCGCCTGGCGGGAGAATGCCGAGCGCTTCCCGGAGTTCGCGACCGGCGACGCGCGCCCGTTCATCATCGTCGGCTACGGCAAGCTCGGCGGCATCGAGCTGGGCCCGGGCTCCGACCTGGATCTGGTCTTCATCCACGACCTGGGCGACACCGCCGACGGTACTGCCGGGCAGTTTCTGCACCGGCTGGTGCGCCGGCTGCTGCACGTGATCACCGTGCCGACCTACCTGGGCAGCCTGTACGAGGTGGACATGCGGCTGCGGCCGTCGGGCAAGAGCGGCACCATGGTGTCGAGCCTGTCGGCGTTCCGCGACTACCAGCTCGGTGAGGCGTGGGTCTGGGAGCATCAGGCGCTTGTGCGGGCCCGGGCCGTGGCCGGCGACCCGGCGCTGATGCGGCGCTTCGAGGCCGTGCGTCAGGAGGTGCTGTGCCGGCCGCGGGACGAAGCCGGCCTGCGCCGCGACGTCCTGGCCATGCGCCGCCGCATGGCCGAGCACCTCGGCGGCGAGGATCTCAAGCAGGCCAGCGGCGGTATCGTGGATATCGAGTTTGTGGTGCAATACCTCGTCCTGGCCCATGCGCACCGGCACCCCGATCTGGCCGTGTACACCGACAACATGCGCATTCTCGAGACCGCCGAGCGGCTCGGTCTGCTCTCCGGCGAGGTGGCGGGGGACCTTCGAGAAGCCTATCTGGCGCTGCGTTCCGAGTGGCATCGCAGCGTGCTGGACCTTCCGGACAGCGACCGCGCTGCCGAGGTGCTGTCTCGGCATCGTGATCGCGTGCGCGGTGCGTGGGCTGACGTGTTCGGCGAGGCGTTGGACGCCGGCGCCGACAGCAGCGGCAACGACGGAAGCAACGCATGACTCGGAACGACATGGCCGACCGCGACGGCTGGATCTGGCAGAACGGCGAGCTGGTGCCCTGGCGCGACGCCCGGGTTCATGTGCTGACCCACACGATGCACTATGGCGTAGGCGTGTTCGAAGGCGTGCGCGCCTACGACACGCCGCGCGGGCCGTGCATCTTCCGCCTCGAAGACCACACCCGGCGGCTGTTCAACTCCGCCCACATTCTGGGGCTGCGCATTCCCTACACGCCGGCCGAGGTCAACGAAGCGCAACGTCAGGTGTTCCGGGCCAACGACCTGCCCGAAGGCTATCTGCGGCCCATGGTCTACCTGGGCAGCGAGGGCATGGGCCTGCGCGCCAAGGGCCTGTCGGTGAACCTCTGCGTGGCCGCCTGGCCCTGGCCCGATTACATGGACGCCGACTCGCGGGAGCGTGGCATCAAGGTGCGCACCAGCTCGTTCACGCGCCACCACGTCAACATCACCATGTGCAAGGCCAAGGCCAACGGCAACTACATCAATTCGATTCTGGCGCTGCACGAGGCGGTGGACTGCGGCTGCGACGAAGCGCTGCTGCTGGACAACGAGGGCTACGTGGCAGAGGGCAGCGGCGAGAACGTGTTCCTGGTGCGCGGCGGCGTGCTGCACACGCCGGAGCTGACTTCGTGCCTCGACGGCATCACCCGCAACACGATTCTCACCCTGGCCGCCGACTTCGGTATCGAGGTGCGGGAGCGGCGCATCACCCGCGACGAGGTCTACATCGCCGACGAGGCGTTCTTCACCGGCACCGCCGCCGAGGTGCTGCCGATTCGCGAGCTGGACGGGCGCGCCATCGGCTCGGGCCGCCGCGGCCCCGTCACCGAGCGCCTGCAATCCGCCTACTTCGACCAGGTTCGCGGCCGCCGCGCCGAGTACCCGGAGTGGCTGGCGCCGGTTCGGGATTCGTGACGGAGTCGCGTCGGATCCTCATCGTCGCGCCTGCCTGGGTAGGCGATCTGGTGATGGCCGACACGCTGCTGCAGCGGCTGGCGCAGCGCGTGCCGGCGCCGGAGCTGCACCTGCTGGCGCCGCCGGCTACGGCGCCGCTGGCATCCCGTCTGTCGGCGGCGGCCGCGGTGCATCGGCTCGACGTCGGGCACGGCGTCTTCGGTCTGGGGGCGCGGCGGGCGGTTGCGGGCAGGCTCGCAGACCTGGCCTTCGATCAGGCCATCGTCCTTCCCAATAGCTGGAAGTCGGCGCTGGTGCCCTGGCTGGCGCGGATTCCCCTTCGCACCGGCTGGATCGGTGAGGCCCGCTATGGGCTCTTGAACGACCATCGCCGGCTGGACGCGGACCGCTATCCGCTGATGATCGAACGCTTCATGGCCCTGGGGCTGCCGCCGGGTGCCGAGCTGGGCGAGCCGTACCCGGTGCCGAGGCTGGCGGTGGACGGCGATCGCCGTGCCGAGCTGCTGACCGGTCTCGGCCTGGACGGCCAGGGCGCCGTGCTGGCGCTGTGTCCGGGCGCCGAGTACGGTGAAGCGAAGCGCTGGCCGGCCGCCCATTACGCCGCCGTGGCCAGGGATGCGCTGGCGCGCGGCGGTCGGGTCTGGGTCTTCGGCTCGGCGGCCGAGGCCGCCCTGGGCGACGCCATCGCCGCCCGGGCGCCGGGCACCATCAACCTGGCCGGACGCACCTCGCTGGCCGACGCCGTCGACCTGCTGTCGGCCGCCGATCGGGTGGTCAGCAACGACTCCGGACTGATGCACGTGGCCTGCGCCGTCGGCGTCCCGGTGGTGGTGGCCGTCTACGGCTCCACCACGCCGGCGTTCACGCCGCCGCTCGGCGGCCGGGCTCGGGCGCTGTCGCTGCAGCTCGCCTGCAGCCCATGCTTTCAGCGCACCTGCCCCCTCGGTCATCTGCGTTGCCTGCGCGAGCTGCAGCCCGATCGGGTCATCGAGGCGTTGTGGTGCGGGTCCTGATCGTCAAGATGAGCTCCCTCGGCGATGTGGTGCACACGCTGCCAGCGGTGACCGATGCCGCGGCGGCGCGCCACGGGGAGCTGACCCTCGACTGGGTGGTGGAAGAGGCCTTCGCACCCATCGCCGCGCGGCATCCCGCCGTGCACCGGGTGCTGCCCATAGCCTGGCGTCGCTGGCGGCGCGACCTCGCCGGTCACCGCGGCGACTGGCGCGCGTTCGTCAGCGCGCTGCGCGGCAGCGACTACGACCTGGTGCTGGACGCGCAGGGTCTGGTCAAGAGCGCGGCGGTGACCGTGCTGGCGCGCGGCGGCAGCCGGGTGGGGCTGTCCTGGGGGTCGGCCCGGGAACCCCTGGCGTCGCTGGTGCTGGGCAGGCCGGTGGCCGTCGCCAAGGGCGGCCATGCCATCGATCGGCTGCGGCAGCTATTCGCCGAAGCGCTCGGCTATGCCATGCCGTCCCATGCACCCGACTTCGGCCTGCCGAGGCCGGCGCGGCCCAACGGCCGCTGCCTGCTGCTGCACGGCACCACCTGGCCGAGCAAGCTCTGGCCCACACCGTTCTGGCGCGACCTGGCGCAGCGGGCGGCAGCGGCCGGCTTTGAAGTGGTGGTGCCCTGGGGCAGTGACGAGGAGCGGGTGCGGGCCGGCGAGATCACGGCCGGCACGCCGGCCCGCGTGCTCGACCGGCTCGGCCTCGACGCCCTGGCAGACGAGCTGGCCGCAGCGTCGCTGGTGGTGGGCGCCGACTCCGGCCTCGCCCACCTGGCCGCCGCCCTCGGCGTGCCCACGGTGGTGCTGTTCGGCGCCACCAGCCGGGCGCTCACCGGCTGCCGCGGCCGCCGGGTGGCGAACCTGCAGTCGACGTTTGCCTGCTCGCCATGCCTCAGCCGACACTGCCGCTACCGCGGCCCGCTGCCGGCGTGGCAGGGTCAGCCCGTGACGCCCGCCTGCTTCGGAGAGCTGCCGCCGGAGCGGGTCTGGACCTCGGCGCAGGAGCTGCTGGATGCGGATCGCGTTCTGCATCTTTAAGTACTTCCCCCATGGGGGCATTCCCCGCGACCTGCTGAAGCTGGCGCGGGAGTGCCGCGCGCGCGGCCACAGCGTGCGCATCTACGCCGGCCGCTGGCAGGGTGAGCGGCCGGCCGGCATGGACGTGGTCGAGGTGCCGGTCACCGCCCTGGCGAATCACACCCGCTACCGCCGCTTCGCGACGCGCGTGCACGAACATCTGCGGCAGGCGCCGGTGGACCTGCTGGTGGGCATGAACAAGATGCCGGGGCTGGACGTCTACTACGCCGGTGACTCCTGCTACGAAGAGAAGGCGCGCACCCAGCGCGGCGTGCTGTACCGGCTCACCGGCCGTTACCGGCTGTTCGCGAAGTTCGAGCGGGCCGTGTTCGATCCCAGCGTCGACACCGACATCCTGACCATCTCCGACGGGCAGGTGCCGTTCTTCCGCAGGCACTACGGCACGCCGCCGGAGCGGTTCCATGCGCTGCCGCCCGGCATCGACCCGGATCGCCGCGCCGGCGCCGACAGCGCCCGGCTGCGCGCCGAGTTCCGCGCCGAGCACGGTCTCAGCGACGATGACCTGCTGCTGCTGTTCCTCGGCTCCGGCTTCATCAAGAAGGGGCTCGACCGGGCGCTGCTGGCCGTACACGCGCTGCCGCCGACGCTGGCCCGGCGCACCCGGCTGTTCGTGGTCGGGCACGACAACGCCGAGCCGTTCCGGCGCATGGCACGCCGGCTCGGCATCGACGGGCGGGTGACCTTCTTCGACGGCCGCGACGACGTGCCCCGCTTCCTGTTCGGCGCGGACGCCCTGGTGCTGCCGGCCTACGATGAGAATGCCGGCATGGTCATTCTCGAGGCCATGATCGCGGGTCTGCCGGCGCTGGTGACCAGGAACTGCGGCTATGCCCGCTACCTCAGCGACGCCGAGGCCGGGCTGGTGGCCGACCTGCCCTACGACCAGGCGCGATTCAACGAGCAGCTCGTGACGCTGCTCACCGCGCCGGAGCGGGCGCGGTGGCGCCGCAACGGCCTGGCCTTCGGTGAGAATCCGGCCATCTACCGGCTGTCCGAGGCGGCGGTGGATCATCTCGAGGCGGCCGCGGCGCGGCACCCGCCGCCGGTGGCCTTCGTGCTCTTCAAATACTTCCCCTACGGCGGGCTGCAGCGCGACTTCCTGCGGGTGGCCGAAGCGTGCGTGGCGCGTGGCCTGCGGGTTCGCGTCTACACGCTGGAGTGGGAAGGGCCGGTGCCGGACGGCCTCGAGGTGGTGCAGGTGAGCGTCGGCGGCTGGCGCAACACGGTGCGCTACCAGCGCTTTGCCGAATGGGTGCGCGAAGACCTGGCGTGGCGTCCGGTGCGGTGCGTGGTGGGATTCAACAAGCTGCCCGGCCTCGATCTCTACTACGCCGCCGACCCGTGCTTCGAGGAGAAGGCCCGGGAGCAGCGCGGCGGCCACTACCGCTGGACGCCGCGCTACCGCCTGTTCTCACGCTTCGAGCGGGCCGTCTTCGACCCGACGGCGCCGACCCGCATCCTGCTCATCACGCCGCGCCAGCAGCAGAGCTTCCAGCGTTACTACGGCACGCCGGCCGAGCGCTTCACCCTGCTGCCGCCTGGCGTCGGCCGCGATCGCCGCCGCGGCGACGATGCCGCCGACCTGCGTGCCGGGCTGCGAACCGAGTTCGGGGTGGGCGACGACGAGCTGCTGGTGCTGTTCCTCGGCTCCGGGTTCATCACCAAGGGCCTCGATCGCGCCGTGCTGGCGGTGGCCGCGCTGCCGCCGGCGGTGCGCGACCGGGTGCGCCTGTTCGTGGTCGGTCAGGACAGCCCGGAGCGCTTTCTCGATCTGGCCGCAGGTCTGGGCGTGGCCGATCAGGTCACCGTCTTCTCCGGCCGTGACGACGTGCCGCGGTTCCTGCAGGGCGCCGACCTGCTGCTCCACCCGGCGTACATGGAGAGCGGTGGCATCGTCCTGCTGGAGGCCGTCATCGCCGGGCTGCCGGTCATCACCACCGACGTCTGCGGGTTCGCGCCCTACGTGGTGCAGGCGGATGCAGGGCGGGTGCTGGAAAGCCCGTTCCAGCAGCGCGCGCTCAACGAGGCCCTCCACGAGGCGCTGACGGATCCCGCGCGCCGCGCCTGCTGGGCCCGCAACGGCGTGGCCTTCGGCCGCCGGGCCGACCTGTTCAGCATGCCCGAGCGAGCGGCCGATCTGATCGAGGAGCACGTCGGTGGCACGACTGTTTCTGCGTGACGATCTGGCGCGGGCGTGGGGCCCGGACCGGGTCTTCGAGCGCGTGCTCGCGCTGCAGGGGGACGTGTACCGGGCGGTGGCCGATCGCCGCACCCTGCGCATCGAGGTAGCCGGGCGCGCCTACTTCGTCAAGGTGCACACCGGCGCCGGCTGGGGGGAGATCGCCAAGAACCTGCTGACCGGGCGGCTGCCCGTGGTCGGCGCCCGCAACGAGTATGCGGCCTGCCGTCACCTCGAGCAGGCTGGCGTGCCGGCGCCGACGGTGGCCGCCTTCGGCGAGCGCGGCTGGAACCCGGCCCGGCGGCTGTCGTTCGTGGTCTGCGACGCCCTGCTCGGGCGCGACAGCCTTGAGACCCTGACCGAGCGCTGGGACGATCGGCCGCCCGATGGCCTGGAACGGCGGCGGCTGGTGATGGCGGTGGCCGCGTTCGTGGGCCGGCTGCATCGCGCCGGCGTCGTCCACCGCGATCTCTACATCTGCCACCTGCTGGCCGACCGGGCCGCCTACGCCGCCGGCCGGGTCGACCTGGCGGTGCTGGACCTGCACCGCGCCCAGATCCATGCCAAGATTCCGCGACGCTGGCTGCGTCGTGATCTGGCGGCGCTGCTGTATTCGGTGCTGGATCTGCCGCTGTCGCGGCGTGACTGGCTGCGCTTCGTGCGCGCCTATCGCGGCCGGCCGCTGCCGGCGATCTGGCAGGACGAGGGGGCATTCTGGAACGACGTCTACGACCGGGCGCGGGCCCTGTACCGCAAGGGGCTGCGCAAGGGGCTGGTCAGCGGCCGCTTCGACGCGGCGGATTGAGCGGCCGTGGCGGCGCCTGAGGGAGGCGGCACCGGCCCCGTGCCGGTCTTGACCATGGCGTCGATTCGGGCCGCCGGCCGCGCGCTCGCCGCACCGTTCGCGGTGCGCCTGCAAATCGCCGATCGGGCCGGCCGCCGGCCGCTGACGATCACCGTGGTCGAGATGCTGCGCCTGCTGCCCGGCCGCCGGGTGGTCGCGCGGGTCGAGTGGGACGGGGAGGCGGCGCTGCTCAAGCTGTTCCTCGGCCGCCGTGCGCGCCGCTACTGCCGCCGGGAGGCCGCAGGCTGCGCGCGTCTGGTCCGGGCGGGCGTGCCGACACCGGCCCTGCTCGGCACCGTGGAGGATGACGACGGCCGGTCGGGCTGCGGCCTGCTGTTCGAATACCTGGCCGGCGCGCGGCCGGTCACCGCCGACGAGACCGGCGCCATCGCCGAGGCCGCCGGGTGGCTCGGCCGTCTGCACCAGGCCGGCTGCCGTCACCGCGACCTGCATCTGGACAACCTGCTGACGACGGCGACCGGGGCCCGGGTGCTGATCGATGGCGACCCGGTGCGCCGCTGGCCCTGGCCGTGGCCGGTGACTGCGGCGGCCGGGCTGCGCAACCTGGCCGTGCTCTGCGCGCAGCGCCCGCCGCTGGCCGACGACGCGCTGCCGGCGGTGTTCCAGGCGTACGCTGCGGCGCGCGGCTGGCGTGACCGGGCGTCGCCGGCCGGCGTCGAGCGTCTGCGCCGGGCCACCGCGCGGCAGCGCCAGGCGCGGCTGCGGCGCTACCTGCGCAAGACCCTGCGGCCCTGCAGCGAGTTCCACAGCGAGCGCACGCTGCGGCGGTTTCTGACCGCCCGGCGTGACGTCTGGCCGGATCTCGCCGCGCTCGCCGCCGATCCCGAGGCCACGTTCCGAGGGGCGCAGCTTCTGAAGGACGGCAACAGCGCCACCGTGGTGCGGGCCCGCCTCGGCGATGCCGACGGCCGCACCTGCGTGATCAAGCGCTACAACGTCAAGGGACCGTGGCACCGGCTGCGGCGCGCGCTGAAACCCGGCGCGCGGTTCCGCCTGGCCTGGCTGAACGGCCACCGCCTGTGGATGCTGGGCGTGCCCACCGCCCGGCCGCTGCTGCTGCTCGAGCGCCGCCTCGGGCCGCTGCACGGCGTGGCCTACCTGGTCATGGAGGATCTGGGAGACCGGCACCTGGGCCAGGAGATCGACGAACAGGGCCTCGGCGATGAGCGGATGGCCGAGCTGGTGCGTCTGTTCCGCACCCTGCAGGCGGCCGGCCTGCGCCACGGCGACACCAAGATCACCAACCTGCTGGTGACCGACGCCGGCGTCGCCCTCATCGATCTGGACGCCATGGCGCCATCCCGGCGCGGTCAGCGCCGCGACGTGGCGCGCTTCCTGGCCAACTTCGAGCATCAGCCCGTGCTGCGTGATCGTGTCGCCGCCGCGCTCGCCGCAGCCGGCGTCGAGGGTGCGGGCTGATTCGCTTATAGTACGCGCCTTTCGGCAACCGGCTTCGACCACTGTGATCATTCTCGGCCTCTCCGGCGCTCTTGGCCACGATGCGTCCGCCGCCCTGCTGGTGGACGGCGAGGTGGTGGCGGCGGCCGAGGAGGAGCGGTTCGTGCGCGAGAAGCACGCCAGGAACCGCATGCCGCTGGAAGCGGCCCGCTACTGCCTGCAGGCCGGTGGGGTCAGCGCCCGCCAGGTGGACGTGGTGGCGTTTCCCTACGCGCCCATCAGCCTGTTCACACCGGCGCGCTGGCACTACGCGCGACGCTACTGGTACGCGCCCGACCGCTCGCTGGATGCGCTGCTCAACGGCAACCGCCGGTTCCGGCGCAACCGCCGGCGGGTGCAGGAGGCCGGCGCCCGGCTCGGCATCGACTGGCAGCACACCGAGTTCGTTCCCGTCGAGCACCACCTGGCGCACGCTTCCAGCGCCTATCATCTGAGCGGCTTCGCCGAGAAGACGGCCATCATGTGCGTGGACGGCAAGGGCGAGTACGCCACCACGTTCTTCGGCTACGGCGAGAACGGACGCATACATCGCCTGCAGGAGTTCTACGATCCCGACTCGCTGGGCGGCGTCTACGGCGCCATGACCGAGTACCTGGGCTTCGAGATGCTCGACGGCGAGTACAAGGTGATGGGCATGGCGCCCTATGGCGACGCCGCGCGCTACGACCTGTCCCGGCTGATCACGCCGCGCGGCCGCGGCTTCCAGGTGGACACGACGTACGTGAACACCGTGGGCCTGCGGCGCTACAAGGAGAACGGCGTCGGCTTCTACTTCAGTGACAAGCTGATCGACTGGCTCGGCCCCCGGCGCATGGGTGACGTGGCCGACGAGCCCTACATCCACTATGCCGCCGCCATGCAGAAGATGTTCGAGGACTGGTGCCTCAAGCTTCTGGAGAACTACCTGGGCGACGTGCTGCGGGACACGGGTCGGCTGGCGTTCGCCGGCGGCGGTGCCCTCAACGTCAAGCTGAATCAGCGCATCGTCGCCCTCGACCACGTTCGCGAGCTGTTCGTGCAGCCGGCGGCCGGCGACGCCGGCACCGCATTGGGCGCCGCCACCTACGTCGCCGCCGAGCGCGGCGCGCGCCTCGAGCGCATGACCCACGTCTACCTCGGCCCCGAGTACACGGACGCCGAGTGCCAGGAGGCGTTGAAGCGCTGCCGCGAGCCGGTGCGCTGGCAGCGCCTGGACGACGTGCCCGGCGAGACGGCGTCGCTGCTGGCGGCCGGGCACCCGGTGGCCTGGTTTCAGGGGCGCATGGAGTTCGGCCCGCGGGCGCTGGGCGGGCGCAGCATCCTCGGCTGCCCGAGCGCGCCGGGGATTGCCGACCGCATCAACGAGCAGATCAAGTTTCGCGAGCGCTGGCGACCGTTCTGCCCCAGCGTGCTCGACCGCGTCGCAGCGGACATCATCCAGACCGACCATCCGGCGCCGTTCATGACCATCACCTTCGACGTCGCCGAAGCCTGGAAGACGCGAATCCCCGAGGTGGTGCACGAGGACGGCACGGCCCGGGTGCAGGTGGTGACCGCCGAGGCCAACCCCCGCTACTACGCGCTGCTCGAAGCCATGGAGGCGCTGACCGGCAACGGCGTGGTGCTCAACACGTCGCTGAACCGTCGTGGCGAGCCCATGGTGTGCTCGCCCGAGGACGCGCTGAACATGTTCTTCGGCTCCGACCTCGAATATCTGGTGCTGGGCGACTTCCTGGTGACCAAGGCCGACCATGGCTGAGCGCAGCCGGGTGCTGCTGCAGGTGTGCGCCAACGATCATCCGCCGTTCGCCGACATCTGCCTGTTTCACGAAGCGGCGGCCCGGACGCTGGGCTGGCAGCCGCTGACCGTGATGCTGGAGCGCCGCGCTGCCGTGCCGTCGCCCGGGTTTCACTATCTGGACGCGCCGCCGGGTGGAGACGCGGCTGCGCTGCGGGCGTTTGCCCGCACCCACCTCGCCGCCAGCGATCCACGTCTGCTGCTTTGTCACCGGTACCGGGCCTGGCGTGCGGCTGCCGCGGCCGTGCCGGGCCCGCTGGTGGCGTTAGCGCACGAGTTCGGGCTGCTCGATCGGCGTCGCCGCCGGTGGCAGCTCCGATGGGACGCCTGGCGGCGCGCTCGGACCGTGACCCTGGCCGGCGTGTCGCCGGCGGTGGCGGCGGAGCTGGCGGCCCGCACCGGTCGCCCGGTGGAGGTGCTGCCCAATGGCCTCGACCTGGCCCGCGCCGATGCCGCACGCCTCGACCGGCCGGCGGCGCGGGCCGCGCTCGGCGTCGCGGGCGAAGCTTTCTGCATCGGCGTCATCGGCCGTCTGCATCCGAAGAAGCGCCCCGAGCTGGCCGTGGATGCGTTTCGTCAGGCACTGCCGACGCTGGGGGATGCCCGGCTGCTGCTGATCGGCGACGGTGAGCTGCGCGCGGCGTTGACCCGGCGGGCGCGCGGCCTGCCGGTGACGCTGACCGGATTCGTCGCCGATGCCGCCCGCTGCCTGCCGGCCCTGGACCTGCTGCTGCTCACCTCCGGAGAGCGCGAGGCGTTCGCCATGGTGGCGCTGGAAGCCATGGCAGCCGGCGTGCCGGTGCTGCACGCGGCGGCGCCGGGTCCGGACTTCGTGGTGGGCGACCCCGCCCGGCGGGTCGATCCGGGCACCGTCGCCGGGCTGGCGGCGGCGCTCACGGCCGCCGCGGATGCCTGGCGGGCGGGCCGTCTGGCGGCGGCGGCCGCGGCGGCGCGGCAGCGGGCGGAGAACACCTTCTCGGTGGCTGCCGGCGCAGCGCGGCTGAGCCATCTGGCGGCCGGGATCGGCTCAGCGACGGCGTAGCCCGTAGAGGTCGGCGGCCCCGGGGGGGCGGGTCTTGAAGCGCCGGTGTGCCCACAGGTACTGCTCAGGATGGGCGCGCACGGCGGTCTCGATCTCGTGGTTGATGCGGGTCGCGTCGGCCACCTCGTCGCCGCTCGGGAAGTTCTCGAGGGGTGGGTGGAAGCGCACCTCCCAGGTGGCGCGGTCGAGATCGCGAAACTGGCTGAGGAACACCACGGGCGAGCCGTTCAGGCGCGCCAGGCGGGCGGTGGCGGTGATGGTGGCGGCGGGCACCCCGAAGAAGGGCGCGAACACCGAGTGCCTGGGCCCGTAGTCCTGGTCCGCCGCGTACCACAGCGTTCGGCCCTGCTTGAGGCGCCGCAATGCCTGACGGGTGTCGTCACGCTCCACCACGCCGTCGAAGTAGCGGCGCCGGCCGCGCACCTGCAGCCATTCCCACACCGGGTTCTTGTTTTCCCGGTACATGACGTCCAGCTCCACCCGGTCGCTGACCGGCTGGCTGGCGACGTCGATGCAGGAGAAGTGACCCGATACCACCAGCACGCCGCGGCCCCGGGCCTGTGCGGCGGTGAGGTGCTCGACGCCGCAGACGGTGAAGCGGGACTCCAGCCGGCGGCCGGGATTCAGCCAGACCAGCACCATCTCCGCCACGCTGACGCCGGCATGCTCGAAGGACAGGCGGCCGAGGCGCTCACGGGCCGCGGCGTCGAGCTCGGGAAAGCACAGCGCGAGGTTGACCCGGGTGATGTGGCGGCGGCGTAGCGCCAGGTGCCAGGCGGCGCGGCCGAAGCCGCGCCCCAGCGCCAGCAGCCAGGTCAGCGGCAGGCGCGCCAGCGGCCAGGCCATGGCCACCACCAGCCATGTGGGCCACGCGCGGGGGCTGTAGAGCTTCGCTCGCGGTTTGCGTCTCGACATCGGTTTCCGCCGGTTGACGCGGCATTCTAGTGTGCTGTAACGCCATTCACGCAATGGGGTTCTGCTATCCTGCCGGCCATGAAGCTGCCATCTCTGCAGAACGTGCACGTGCTCGTGGTGGGCGACGTCATGCTCGATCGCTACTGGATCGGCAGCGCGCGCCGGGTGTCTCAGGAGGCGCCGGTGCCGGTGGTGGACGTGGAGCGCACGGAGGACCGTCCCGGCGGCGCCGCCAACGTGGCGCTGAACGTGGCCAGCCTCGGCGCCCGCTGCACGCTGGTGGGCGCCGTGGGCGACGACGAAGCGGCCCGCACGCTGGGCGAGACCCTGGCCGCCGCCGGCGTGGCGTGCGACTTCGTGGTGTGGCCGGACTGGCCCACCACCCTCAAGCTGCGCGTGGTCAGCCAGAACCAGCAGTTGCTGCGTACCGACTTCGAGCGGCCGCTGCCGGCTGCGGTCACCGCGGCCGTGCTCGAGCGGGCCGAGGCCCACCTGGGCGCGGCCAGCGCCGTGGTGCTGGAGGACTACGACAAGGGCGTGCTCGCCGAGCCGGCGCCGCTGATTCGGGCCGCGGCCCGCGCCGGGGTGCCGGTGGTGGTGGATCCCAAGCACAAGCCGTTCGCCCGCTACGCGGGCGCCGACCTCATCAAGCCCAACCTCGACGAGTTCCGCGCCGCCGTCGGCCCGTTTGCCGACGACGACGCCCTGGTCTCGCTGGCGACCGCGCTGTGCGCCGAGCACGACTTCGGCGCCCTGGTGGTGACCCGCGGCGGCCGCGGCATGACCGCCGTGGTCCGGGACGGGCGGCATCGCCACATTCCGGCCCGGGCGGTGGACGTCTACGACGTCACCGGCGCCGGCGACACCGCGGCGGCCACGCTGGCGGTCATGCGCAGCATCGGCTGGGACGCGCTGGACTGCGCCCAGGTGGCCAACGTTGCCAGCGGCATCGCCGTCGGCAAGCCGGGCACCGTGGCCGTGTCGGGGCCCGAGCTGGCCATGGCGCTGGATGCCGGCGTGCGCGGCGACCGCGGCATCCTCGGCCGCACCCAGCTCGTGGACGCCGTGGCCCAGGCGCGTGCACGGGGCGAGCGCATCGTCTTCACCAACGGCTGCTTCGACATTCTGCACGCCGGTCACGTCGCCTATCTGGAGGAGGCCCGCGCCCTGGGCGACCGGCTGGTGGTGGCCGTGAACGACGACGCCTCGGTGCGGCGGCTGAAGGGCCCCGGGCGCCCGGTGAACGCGCTGGAGCGGCGGCTGCGGGTGCTTTCGGGTCTGGCCGCCGTCGACTGGGTGGTGGGTTTTCCGGAGGACACGCCCGAGGCCCTGCTGGCCGCGCTGCGCCCCGACGTTCTGGCCAAGGGCGGCGACTACGGCCCCGATCAGGTGGTGGGCGCCGATCTGGTGCGCGGCTACGGCGGAGAGGTCTGCGTGCTGGGCCTGGTGGCCGACCTGTCCACCACGGCCATCGTCCGCCGCCTGCAGCAGCCGCCCGAGGTGGGCTGAGCCGCTCAGGCCAATGCGCGGGCGTTGGCCGTGAGGTGGTCGAGGTCCACCGTACCGACGACGATGCTGCTCACCCCGGGCTGCGCGGCCACGTAGCGCAGGCTGTCGACGCCGGCATGGCCGCTGGCCAGCGCCTTTTTGATCAGCACGCCGCAGTTCTGCACGCCGGCTTCGGCGATGACGCCGGCCTCGTCCCGCTGGCTGAGGTTGAGGGTGGCCATGATCACGTCGCAGCCGGCCGCCAGGGCGAGGCGGGCCCCGTCGGCCGACTTGTGAGACAGGCCGACCGCGCGTACCAGACCCCGGCCGCGCAGGTCGATCAGTGCCTGCAGGGTACCGTAGCGCTCGAGAATGGCGGCATCCTCGCCGTTGGAGTGGATCAGCACCACGTCCAGATGGTCGGTGGCCAGGCGCTTCAGGGAGCGCGCCACGCTGAAGGCGACGTGCTCCGGCGTGAAGTCATAGTGGGAATGCTCGCCATCGAACTCCTCACCCACCTTGGTGCAGATCACCCAGTCGTGGCGCTGCCTGGCCAGCAGCTTTCCGAGCCGGGCTTCGCTGCTGCCGTAGGCGGGCGCCGTGTCCAGCAGGTTGATGCCGAGGCTGCGGGCCCGGTTCAGCAGGGCGCGGGCCTCGGCGTCGTCGGGCAGGCGGAACGGGCGCGGGTACTTGACCTGCCGGTCGCGGCCGAGCTTGACCGTGCCGAGGCCGAGCAGCGACACGTCGATGCCGGTGCGGCCGAGCGGCCGGCGCTGCATCACGATGGGCCGCCGGTTGCCCAGGGGGCGGTGCCCACCTCGGCCGCGGGCAGGGACAGGGCGGGCGGCCGCAGACCGGCCGGCGGCGGCAGCAGCGCCAGCACCCGGTCGCCGAGGTCGGGGGCCAGGCTCAGCTTGGTGGGCCAGGCGACGATGCAGGCACCGTGGCGCTCGGCGAACGCCTGGTCGGGCCGGCGGCCGCCGTCCTGGGCCGGCTCGGCCCGGTCGATGCGCAGCGTGGCGATGTCGGCCTGTGCCCAGTCGATCCACGGCAGGCAGGCGGTCAGCTCCGCCCTGGCGTGGCAGGTCAGCGTCTCGGCGTCCATGGCGACGCCGTCGCCGGCGATCTGGCCGCCCAGGTACCAGAGCCAGCCATCGCCGTCGCGGTGGGCGGTGATGGTCAGCCGCGGCTCGGCGCGGCGGATGCCGGTGAGGCAGTGGGCGTACAGCGGTCCCAGGGCGGGATGCCGTACCAGCACCTGATGCAGTGGCCGGCGCTGCATCCGCGGCGCCGCCAGGCCGAGCCTGGCCAGCAGCGGGCCGGTGCCGGCGCCGGCCGCCAGGATCAGGTGCCGGGCGGAGACCGTGCCCGCGGCGGTGCGCACGCTGACCTGATTCTGTCCCAGGGTCACGGCATCCGCCTCGACCCGGCAGCGGTAGACCCCGTCCGGCGCCGCCGCCCGCAGCCGGGCGAGCAGGGCCGGTGTGTCCAGCACGAAGTCCTGCAGGGCGTAGGCCACCCCCTTGAACCCGGGCGCCGTGAGCGCCTCCGGGTGATCCGGGCGCGCCAGGCGCTCGATGCGGCCGCGCAGGGTGCGGCTGGCGAAGAAGGTGGTGAGCCGGCCCAGGGTGGAGGCCTCGGCGAACAGGTAGTAGCGGTCGGACAGCGGCGCCACGCCCGACAGGTCAACGTCGTCGTCGCCGTCGAGGCAGCGGCGCCAGCGCTCGGGCATGCCGGCAATGGCTTCCGAGGCGCCGGTCAGGTTGCCCGCCAGCGCGTACTTGAGGCCGCCGTGGATCATGCCCTGGCTGGCCAGGGTCTGGGCGCAGCCCAGCCGGTCGGCCTCCAGCAGCACGGTGGCGTAGCCGCGCCGCCGCAGCAGGACGTGCAGCCACAGCCCGGCGATGCCGCCGCCGACGATCACGGCATCCACGGATGCGGCTGCGCCGGCATTCGGGTCGTCGGCCGCCGCGGGGCTCGGGCTGGGGCTGGTCATGGGCTCGCGAGCCTATGCGCTCGCTCCGGGTGGGGCAAGCTTGACGGCCTCGGCCGGGGCGCCGCAGGCTTCGGGGATGTGGCGTCTGCTCTATCCGCTGGTGCTGTCTCTGGCGTGGCCCCTGGTGCGGCTGCGGCTGTGGCGGCGCGCCCGCCGCGAGCCGGCTTATGGCCGCCGGGTCGCCGAGCGCTTCGGCCGGGTGCCGGCCGGCATCCCGCCGGGCTGCCTGTGGTTCCACACCGTCAGCGCCGGCGAAACCCTCGCCGCGGCGCCGCTGATCGCGGCGCTGACCCGGCGGTTTCCGGAGCAGCCGTTTCTGGTGACCACCATGACGCCCACCGGCTCGGACCAGGTCGGCGCCCGGCTCGGTGCCAGCGTCCATCACTGCTACGCCCCCTACGACTTTCCGTGGGCCGTGCGCCGCTTTTACGAAGCCGCGCGGCCGCGGCTGCTGGTGCTCATGGAGACCGAGCTGTGGCCCAACCTGATCGCCGCCGCCCACCGCCGCGGGGTGCCGGTGCTGCTGGTGAACGCCCGGCTGTCGGCACGCTCGGCGCGCGGCTACCGGCGTCTGGGGGCGCTCAGCCGACGCATGCTCGGCCAGCTCGACGTCATAGCCTGCCAGTACCCCGATCACGCCCGGCGCTTCGTCGCCCTGGGCGCGCCGGCGGCGCGCGTGCTCACCCTCGGCAGCGTCAAGTTCGACCTCACCCTGCCCGCCGATCATCCGGCGCAGGTGGCCGCGCTGCGGCAGCGGTTCCGGTTCGGCGGCGGTGTCTGGGTGGCGGGCAGCACCCACGCCGGCGAGGAAGCCGTGCTGCTCGCCGCCCATGCCCGGTTGCGCGCCCGGCATCCCGACGTGCGGCTGGTGCTGGTACCACGGCATCCGGTGCGTGCCGCCGAGGTGGCGGCCCTGTGCCGCGAGCGGGGGCTATCGGTGGCGATGCAGAGCGAGCCGTCGGCCGCGGATGCGGCCGCCGACGTGGTGGTGGTGGACGTGATGGGCGCGCTGCTGACCTGGTACGGCGTTGCCGATGTGGCCTTCGTCGGCGGCAGCCTGGTGGCGCATGGCGGGCACAACCCGATCGAGCCGGCGCTGTGCGGCGCCCCGGTGCTGATGGGCCCGAGCGTGTTCAACTTCGAAGACGTGGTGGCCACCTTCCGCGATGGCGGCGCCCTGACGCCGGTGGCCGATGGCGAAGCGCTGACCGCGGCGCTGGCCGAGGTCTTCGATGATCCGGCAGCCGCCCGCGACCGGGGCGAGTGCGGGCGCCAGGTGGTGGCCGGGCACGGCGGCGCCAGCGCGCGGCTGAGCGATCTGATTGCCGGGCGCATCGCCGCGCTCGGCGCCGCAGAGGACAATCGTCCCGCCCTGGGGTAAGGTGACGGCCGGCCGGCATGCCGGCCTGGTCGCTGCCACCGGCGGTGATCCGAGCAAGACATCGCCAAGGAACGTACTCGATGAAAGCTGTATCCGCGATTGGAGTTCTGCTGGCCGTGATCGGCGTCGGGATGGCGCTCCCGGTCGGGTCGGCACGTGCCGCCGACGAGGGCTTTGCAGACACCACCCTGGCCGGCATCTACGAACTGGCCATCGACAACGACTATTCCATTGCCGAGGCGCGGGCGCAGTTCCGGGTCGGCAGCGAGGAGCGGCGCCTGGCCCGGGCCGGACTGCTGCCGCGGCTGCAGGGCGGCTACACCTACAGCGATGCCGATACCGAGTCGCGGGGTTCGTTCTCGGCCGGCGGCACGCTGTTCCCGAATACCACCGACACCGATGCCGAGACCGATGAGTGGAACGTGTCGCTGTCGCAGCCGCTGTTCGACCTGCCGGCCTGGTTCCGCTTCCAGCAGGGCGTGCAGCTTTCGAAGCAGGCCGAGGCGTCGTTCTCCCTGGCCCAGCAGGATCTGGTGCTGCGGGTGGTCACCGCCTACTTCGAGGTGCTGCGGGCGGCCGCCAACGTCAAGGCGTCGCGCTCTCAGGAGTCGGCGCTGGAAGCCCAGCTCGACCAGGTGCGGCAGCGCTTCGAGGTCGGCATGGTGGCCATCACCGACGTTCACGAGGCGCGCGCCCGCTACGACCTGGCGGTGGCTCAGCGCATCGCCGACGAAGGCCAGTTCGGCATCAGCCGCGAGCAGCTTTCGGTGCTCACCGGGCGCGGTCACGGCGACCTGTGGATTCTCTCCGAGTCGTTCCCGGTGGTGGATCCGGAACCGGCCACCGGCGATGCCTGGGTGGACTTCGCGCGCGACAACAACTTCGACATTCTGGTGGCCAGGCTGGCCCGGGACGCCGCCCAGCGCGGCGCCCGTGCCGCCGCCAGCGAGCACCTGCCGAAGGTGGACCTGGCTCTGACCTACGCCGACAGCAACACCGACGTCGTGCAGCGCAACCTGGTGAGCGGCTCCCGCTCGGCGTTCCCCAACGATCAGGACCGCACCGTGGTCGCTCTGAACTTCACCGTGCCGATCTACACCGGCGGCTTCACCAGCGCGTCCCGGCGGCAGGCGGCTGCCGTGTACGACACGCGCGTGGCCGGCTATGAGGGCACGCTGCGGGCGGTGACCCAGGAGACCCGCGCGCTGCACATCCAGGTGGTTTCCGACGTGGCCCGCTCGCGGGCGCGTGCCCAGGCCGTGACGTCCACGCGCTCGGCGCTGGAAGCGGCCGAGGTGGGCTACAACGTCGGCACCCGCAACGTGGTGGACGTGCTCGATGCCCAGCGGGAGTTCTTCTCGGCGGTGCGTGACTACGAGAACAGCATCATCGACTACGTTCAGGACCTGGTGCGGCTGAAGCGCCTGGCGGGCACGCTGACGCCCAGCGATATCTACGAGCTGAACCGCTGGCTGGAAAAGCCGCCGGACGCGACCCTGTCCGGGCGCTCGCTGCCGACTGCCGACAGCGCCTCGTAACGCCGCTGCGCGCTGTTGTAGAGTACCGGCATGGACAGGAGGCGTTACCGTATCGATCTGCCCGCGCACATGGCCGAGTGCGACGCCAACTATGCGCGGCTGATGAAGCTGTTTCCCGGCCTGCGCGACTCGGACGCCAGCGCCTTCGGCATGCAGATCGGCGACCACAGCCATCAGGTGCACCTCGACGTGCTCGAGCGTGGACCCTACACCACCCTGGTCCGGCTGCTGCGGCTGCCTGATGCGCCATGGAACCCGCAGCCGCGCATGGTGGTGCGGCTGTATCACGACGCCCGCAGCGCCGAGGTGGTGGAATGCCAAGGCGCGCGCCACTTCCGTGCCGTGTACGACTATCCCAACCAGCACATGCACCTGCCGGACGAGAAGGCCCAGGTGAACCGGTTTCTGAGCGAGTTCCTGTCCCTGTGTCTGCGCCACGGCGTGGCGATGCCGGAGCCGGTTTCCGCCGGATGAGCCGCCGTCAGCCATGGCGGTTGCTGCAGATCACCGACCTGCACCTGCGCGCCGAGGCGGGCGTCACCCTGCTCGGCGTGGACACCCAGGCGACCCTGGACGCGGTGCTCGAGCAGGTGTTGGCCGAAGCCGCGCCCGACGCCCTGCTGCTGACCGGCGATCTCGCCCACGATCCCGATCCTGCGGCCTACCGGCGGCTGCAGCGGCAGCTCGACGCGCGCTGCCCCGTGCCGCGGCTGGTGCTGCCGGGCAATCACGATCTGGGCGCGCCGCTGGCCGAAGTCTTCGGGCAGGCGGACTCGCTCAGGCTGGGCGGCTGGACCGTCATCGGCTTCGATACCCACGTCGACGATCGTCCCGAAGGGTCCCTCGACGCGGCCGCCAGGGATCACCTGGCGGTGCGGCTCGAAGCGGCCGGCACCGACCACGTGCTGCTGGCCTGCCATCACCCGCCGCTGCCGGTGGGCGCGCCCTGGCTCGACAAAGATCGCCTGGCGGACGGTGAAAGCCTGTTAGAATCCTGGCGCGCGCGCGGCAGTGTCCGCGCTCTGGCATACGGCCACGTGCATCAGCAGGTGGATGTGGTGCACCACGGCCTTACGCTGCTGGCCACGCCATCCACCTGCTTTCAGTTCGAGCCCGGCTCCCGGCGCTTTGCCATCGACCGGTCGGCGGACAGCGGCCGGCCCGGCTACCGCTGGCTCGAGCTGCACGCCGACGGCCGGGTGCGCACCGAGGTGGGTCGCTGCGACCTGACCCTGAACATCGATCTCACAGACGGACCCTGACCCCCATGGGCGAAGCCAAATACTCCGCGGAATCGCTGCAGGTGCTTTCCGGGCTGGAGCCGGTGCGCCGGCGCCCCGGCATGTACACCGACACGAGCCGGCCCAACCATCTGGTGCAGGAGGTGGTGGACAACAGCGTCGACGAGGCGCTGGCCGGCCACGCCCGGGAGATCGAGGTGACGCTGCACGCCGACGGCTCGGTGGAGGTGATCGACGACGGCCGCGGCATGCCGGTGGACGTGCACCCCGAGTACAAGGTCTCCGGCGTCGAGCTGATCCTCACCCGGCTGCACGCCGGCGGCAAGTTCGACCGCAGCAACTACAGCTTCTCCGGCGGCCTGCACGGGGTCGGCGTGTCCGTGGTCAATGCGCTCTCCGACTGGCTGGTGGTGGAGGTGAAGCGCGACGGCGATGTGTACCGGCAGCGCTACGAGCATGGCGCGCCGGTTACCCAGCTCGAGGTGGTGGACAGCGTCGGCAAGCGCAACACCGGCACCCGGGTGCACTTCATGCCCGAGGCCGGCTACTTCGACTCGCCGCGCATATCGGTGTCCCGGCTGGCCCACGTGCTGGAAGCCAAAGCCGTCCTCTGCCCGGGGCTCAAGGTGAGCCTCAGCGTCGAGGCCGATCCCAAGCGCAACGCCACCTGGCAGTTTCCGGACGGCCTGCGCGGCTACCTGGAAGGTGCGCTGCAGGGCGCCGACACGGTGCCGGCGCAGCCGTTCCTGCACCAGGCCGAAGGCAACGACGAGGCCGTGGAGTGGGCGGTGCTGTGGGTGGTCGACGGCAGCGAGCTGGTCACCGAGTCCTACGTCAACCTCATTCCGACGCCCCAGGGCGGCACCCACGTCAACGGCCTGCGCAGCGGCCTCACCGAGGCCATGAAGGAGTTCTGCGAGTTTCGCGACCTGCTGCCGCGCGGCATCAAGCTCACCGGCGAAGACCTCTGGGAGCAGTGCGCCTACGTGCTCTCTGCCAAGCTCGCCGATCCCCAGTTCTCCGGTCAGACCAAGGAGAAGCTGTCGTCGCGGCAGTCGGCCGTATTCGTCGGCGGGCTCGCCAAGGACGCCTTCAGCCTGTGGCTGAACGAGCATCCGCAGGATGGCGAGCGGCTGGCCGAGCTGGTGATCGGCAACGCCCAGCGCCGCGTGCAGGCCAGCAAGAAGGTGGCGCGCAAGAAGGTCACCGCCGGTCCGGCGCTGCCGGGCAAGCTGGCCGACTGCTCCGGCCAGGATGCCGAGCGGGCCGAGCTGTTTCTGGTGGAGGGCGACTCCGCCGGCGGCTCCGCCAAGCAGGCGCGCGATCGGGAGTTCCAGGCCGTAATGCCGCTGCGCGGCAAGATTCTCAACACCTGGGAGGTGGCGCCGAGCGAGGTGCTGGCGTCCCAGGAAGTGCACGACATCGCCGTGGCCATCGGCGTCGACCCGGGGTCGAGCGATCTGTCGGGGCTGCGCTACAACAAGGTCTGCATCCTGGCCGACGCCGACTCGGATGGCGCCCACATCGCCACGCTGCTGTGCGCGCTGTTCGTGAAGCATTTCCGCCATCTGGTGGACGCCGGCCATGTCTTCATCGCCATGCCGCCGCTGTACCGCATCGATGTCGGCAAGGAGGTCTACTACGCGCTCGACGAGTCGGAGAAGATTGCCCGCCTCGACTACATCGCCGCCGAGAAGAAGCGGGGCACGGTGCAGGTGCAGCGCTTCAAGGGCCTGGGCGAGATGAACCCGATGCAGCTTCGCGAGACCACCATGGCGCCCGACACCCGGCGCCTGGTGCAGCTCACCATCGACGACGCCCCGGGCACCGAGGAGATCATGGACATGCTGCTCAACCGCAAGCGGGCGTCGGACCGGCGCAGCTGGCTGGAAACCAAGGGCGACCAGGCGACGCTGATCGAGTGACCGGAGCACACCGATGACCACCGACAACCAGGACTTCGAAACCGTCCCGCTGCGGACCTACACCGAGAAGGCGTACCTCGACTACTCGATGTACGTCATCAACGACCGCGCGCTGCCCCATATCGCCGACGGCCTGAAGCCGGTGCAGCGGCGCATCGTCTACGCCATGGGTGAGCTAAACCTGAACGCCACGGCCAAGCACATGAAGTCGGCCCGCACCGTGGGCGACGTGCTCGGCAAGTTCCATCCTCATGGCGACAGCGCCTGCTACGAGTCCATGGTGCTGATGGCCCAGCCGTTCTCGTTCCGCTATCCGCTGGTTGACGGCCAGGGCAACTGGGGCGCGCCGGACGACCCGAAGTCGTTCGCCGCCATGCGCTACACCGAAGCGCGGCTGTCGCGCTACGCCGAGCTGCTGCTCGCCGAGATCCGCCAGGGCACCGTGGACTACGTGCCCAACTTCGACGGCACCATGAACGAGCCCAAGCTGCTGCCGGCGCGGGTGCCGTTCGTGCTGCTGAACGGCAGCACCGGCATCGCCGTGGGCATGGCCACCGACATCCCGCCGCACAACCTGAACGAGGTGGTCAGCGCCTGCGTGCATCTGCTGGACAACCCGAAAGCCACGGTGCGCGACCTGATGACCCACGTGCGGGGCCCGGACTACCCGTCGGATGCGGTGATCACCACGCCGGAGGCGGAGATCCGTGAGCTCTACGAGACCGGTCGCGGCAGCATCAGGGCTCGCGCCGTCTACCGGCGCGAGGGGGGCGATATCGTCATCACGGCGCTGCCGCATCAGGCGTCTCCCGCCAAGGTGCTGGAGCAGATCGCGGCGCAGATGCAGGCGAAGAAGCTGCCCATGGTGACCGATCTGCGTGACGAGTCGGACCACGAGAGCCCCACCCGGCTGGTGCTGGTGCCGCGCTCCAATCGCGTCGACGTCGACCGGCTGATGCTGCACCTGTTCGCCACCACCGATCTCGAGAAGAGCTACCGGGTCAATCTGAACCTGATCGGCGTCGATCAGCGGCCGCGGGTGAAGAACCTGCGCGAGGTGCTGGAAGAGTGGCTGGGCTACCGGCAGCGCACGGTGACCCGGCGCCTCGAGTTCCGGCTGGAGAAGATCAACGACCGCCTGCACATCCTCGACGGGCTGCTCATCGCCTACCTCAACATCGACGAGGTGATCCGCATCATCCGTGAGGAGGATGATCCCAAGGCGGCGCTGATGCGGTCGTTCAAGCTGACCGAGATCCAGGCCAACGCCATCCTCGATCTGCGCCTGCGCCAGCTCGCCAAGCTCGAGGAGATCAAGCTGCGTGGCGAGAAGGACGAGCTGGAGGCCGAACGGGCCGACATCGAGAAGACGCTGGGCTCGAAGGCGCGGCTGAGGACCCTGATCAAGAAAGAGCTGCTTGCGGATGCCGAGACCTACGGCGACGAGCGGCGCTCGCCGCTTGAGGCGGCCACCGACGCGGCCGCATTCAGCGAGGAGGATCTGGTCAGCAACGAGCCGATCACGGTCGTGCTCTCGGACAAGGGCTGGGTGCGCGCCGCCAAGGGCCACGACGTCGATCCGGCGGAGCTCAACTACCGCAGCGGCGACGCCTACGGCCATGCCGATCGCGGGCGCACCAGCGATACCCTGGTGTTCCTCGACTCCACCGGCCGCGGCTACGCGGTGACCCCCCACACCCTGCCGTCGGCGCGCACCCAGGGGGAGCCGCTGACGGGCCGCCTCAAGCCGCCGCCGGGCGCGCGCTTCGTTGGCGTGGCGCTGGGCGCGCCGTCGGTCCGGCTGCTGCTCGCCAGCAACACCGGCTACGGATTCGTCTGCACCCTCGAAGACCTGGTGAGCAAGAACAAGGCCGGCAAGGCCGTGCTCTCCGTGGGCCGCGACGGCGTGGCGCTGCCGCCGGTGCGGCTGCGCGACGACGTCGACGCCGAAGCCGCGCAGGTGGTGGCCGTCACCAGTCAGGGCCGCATGCTCGTGTTCCCCCTTTCCGAGCTGCCGCAGCTTGCCCGCGGCAAGGGTAACAAGCTGATCAACATCCCCTCAGCCGACTTCAAGTCCGGCGAGGAGACCATGGTGGCCGTGCAGGTGGTGAGCGAGTCGGAGGAGCTGCTGGTGCTGGCCGGCCAGCGCCATCTGCGGCTGAAGCTGAAGGATCTGGAGGCCTATGCCGGTGAGCGCGCCCGCCGTGGCCGCAAGCTGCCGAGAGGCTTTCAGCGGGTGGACGGGTTGGCGATCGCGTCGCGCTGATCGCGCAGCCGGGCCGCGGTCTGCAGCAGCGCCGCGGCTTCCTCGGCGGCCAGCCCGGTGACCAGCGCGCAGGCCGGCGAGCTGGTGGTGAGCTCGTCGAGCAGCGGGTTGACCAGCGGCTGCAGGTGCAGGCGGTCATCCTCTCCGAGCGCGTCGAGGCAGGGGGCGGATACCGCCAGGGTCAGATCCTTGGCCAGCGCCGACAGCAGCGCGGCGTCGCTTACCGCGTCGTCGTCCAGCGGCAGCGGGCGGTCCGACGGCAGCTCCACCAGATTGAGCCCCAGCCGGTAGACGCCGAAGGGTGCTTCGTCACGCAGCAGCCGGGCCAGCAGCAGCGCCGCCTGCAGCACCTGGTAAGGGCGATCGGCATCGTCGGTGTGATCGAAGTCGAGCAGCATGCCGACGCCGGGCAGGGAGACCACCTGCCCCTGATACAGGTCCACCACGGACTCGGCGAGCTCCATGCACATCGACAGCTCGAACTCGCGCTCGGTGGGCTGCAGGCTGAGCTGGTTGTACAGGTTGACCGCCAGCAGGTAGTGGCGCATCGCCGTGGCAGGCGGCGGCGCTTCGTCTTCCGTCGGGTCGTCGGCGTCCCCATGCTCCGCGCCGCCATGCCCGCCCGGGCGGGCTGGGTGGCGCTGCGGGCGCAGCGCGCCGGCTTCGACAGCGCGCAGCAGCGTCG
>JAVJUA010000064.1:0-86045 GCA_040219935.1 Pseudomonadales bacterium
TCGCTCCCGCCTCGTGCTCCTTCAGAATCTTGATGATCTGTTCTTCGCTGTACCGTTTTGCCTTCATATTGAGACCTCCCATCGGTCAATCTATCGGGAAATCTCTCAGTCAGCATGGGTACCTTTACGGGGGTAAGGTCAGTCCCCCGCGCCGAATCAATCCCTGCCTCTCCGCCAACGAACACGAGGGGCATTTCGGTCACATGGGTAACACTTTCTAGGGCGCAAGAGTGTTGATCCGCGCTTCCGTCAGCATCTTCCCGTCCTTGATCAACGCCATGGCGCGCCATCCGGCTTCGCCAGGCTGCACCGCCACCGTAAACGTGTCGTCCCAGAAGATCGGCCGGCGGAAGTAGATATCCAGATCCAGCTGCCGCGGAACTCCATCGCGCCACAGCGCGCACAGCAGATAGTGCACGCCCATGCCGCCGCCGATGAGCGGCGCCCGAAAGCCCGCTCTGTTGGCGGCATCTATCTCATAGTGAATGCTGTTGCCCTCGCTGCTGTAGCCCTTGACGGTCTCGGGGGTGAGCGTGTGCGTGGACAGGGGCTGCAGGTCGGCAACGTCCTCGATCACGGGTGCCGGCCGCTCGCCGGCGCCGCCGTGGCCCGTCTTGTTCGGGTCGGGCTTGAGCGAGGTGCGCGGCGCCGAGATCACCCGCTCGCCGTGTTCGTCCTCGAACCAGACGTCGGTGTGCACCGTGCGCCCCCGCGGCACGTCGGTCACCCGGTCGATTACCCCCTGGGCCCGCAGCGGCTCGTCGAGGCGCGCCGGCCGGTGCTGCACCAGGCGCTGCAGCATGTTGACGTTGCCCTGGGCAGAGATGCCGTTGGCGATGCCGGCGCGGATGCCGAGGGCGATGAAGAACGACGGATCCACGGTGTCGCCGAAGACGTCGGCGGGCAGGCCGCACAGCGCGAGCTTCTCGGCCTGGTGGTCGCGGCTGACGGCCACCGTCGCTGGCCGGAACCTGAAACCCTCGCTGGGCTCGAACCACTCGGCCGGCGGCTGGCAGATGTCGATGTCCCGTGCGTTCATCCCGCTGGTTCCGAGGCGCTGACGCTGTGAGTCCCTATCCTGCACCAGCCATGGCTTCTCCGTCGAAGGGATCTTCGTTAGCATGGGTTCCAGATTCACATGCATAGGCAAGGTCGATGGCGAGAAATTTCATGGCGTATCCGGAGCTTCGGCATCCGTTCGAAGAAGCGCCCATTCACGACTCCGGGCAGGCGACGGTGCTGTACCAGGGCCACACGATCAACGTCGACGAAGCCGGAGCCGGCGATCGGCTGCTGATCAAGCCGGAAGATCTAGCCCGGGTGAACGGGTTCGAGCTGAAGCCGGAGGGCGCCTGCTACGAGAGCATGTGCATTCCGATGAACGACCGAATCCTCGTCGAGCGCGACGGCCGGCAGTGGTTCGACCTGACCGCGTTTGCCGACCTCCTCGAGCAGCCCTACGTCGCCGACGTAGAGGAGCGGGTGTGGAGCTTCGCGGAGATGCCTGCCAGGCGCGAGAGCATGATGGTCGACGCCATGGCGCCCGACTTCGAAGTGCCGGACCGCCAGGGCAACGTCATCCGCATGGCCGACTTTGCCGGCAAGAAGGCGCTGATCGTCACCTGGTCCTCATGGTGAGGATGCCAGTTTGACGTGCCCGTGTGGCAACGTATCTACGAAGACATCAACGACCCGAACTTCGTCATCATCTCAGTCGCGGAGGATACCGGCGGCGAGCCGGTAGCTGGCCCCATATTCGATGCGGCCAAGCCCACCTACGTGCAGGTGATCGACGAGAATCACATCATCAGCAGCGCGTTCCAGTTCGTGAACGTGCCGTCGGCTGCCTGGGTGGACGAGACGGGCAGAATCGTCCGCATCGATGAGGGCACCTACGCCAAGACCCATGAGATCGGCGACGGCGATCAGAAGTTCACCTTCGGAACCGACGTCTACGCGCCGGCCGTCAAGGACTGGGCGGAGAAAGGGGCGGCGAGCCGGTACGTGCAGTCCGCGGCCACGGTCACCGGCAACATCCGCGAGTTCAGCGCCGACCAGCAGAAGGCGGATGCCGCGTTCCGGCTCGCCAACCTGTTCCGCGGCCACGGTCGCAGCGACAAGGCCGAGCAGTACTGGGACATGGCCCTCGAGCTGAATCCGGAGAGCATCAACTACTTCCGCCAGAACCTGACGCTGTCGGAAGAGGGCTCAGCCGGCGAGACGTTCCGCCAGCGGATGGGCGAGTACCTGACGCAGGGTAAGCCCTACTATCGTCCCCTGGACCTGGAGTAGCGCTGTCGCGAATCAGGCGTACCTGAGGACCGCCACGAAGTGACAGGCGCTGCCGGCGAGGACGAACAGATGCCAGCCGAGGTGGGCATAGCGAATGCGGTGGTCGAGGGCGAACAGCGCCACGCCCACCGTGTACGCCAGTCCGCCCGCGACCAGCCACGCCAGCCCGGCAGCGGGTAGGTTGCTGAACAGCGGCTCAGCAGCCACCAGCACCAGCCAGCCCATGGCCAGGTAGAGCAGGGTGGAGAGCAGCGGTCGACGGTTGCCCGGCAGGCATTTCAGCACCACCCCGACCAGTGCGAGGCTCCACACCAGGCCGAACATGGGCCAGCCCCAGTGCTCGCGGAAGGCGCCGAGCGCAAACGGCGTGTAGGTGCCGGCGATGAGTACGTAGATGGCGCAGTGGTCCAGAACGTGGAATATGCGCTTTGCGCGCCCCGCCGGCGCCGCTGCGCCTGGGCCCGCAGGCAGCGCGTGATAGAGCGTGGACGCCAGATACATCACCAGCATGCTCACCCCGAATACCGTGACGGCGAACAATTCCATGACCGGGCTTCCACCTGCCAACGCATCCACCAGCAGCACGGGAATAGCCGCCACGGCCAGCAGCGCACCTGCGCCGTGGCTGATCGAATTGGCGATCTCCTCGCCTACGGTCTGCTGACGTGTCGCGCTCATGGCGCTGCGACGCAGTGGGGGCCGCTCGTGGCTGGAATCAGGCGCATTCGGAGTCTCTCGAGTTCGGACGGTGCAGTATAACGGCCGGCGCACCGTCGCCGTGCGCCTTTAGACTGAACATTGGCAGCGAAGTGCCGATAGTCGTCTAGTCTTAAGGCGTGGAACTCCGCCGCAACAGCTTTGCCTCTGCCTCACTGGAGCAGGAATACCAGGCGGAACTTGCTTCTGAAAAGATAAGGCTCACCCGCATCGTCGTGGTGCTGGCGGCGCTGCTCAATCTGGCGTTCGTGGTGCTCGATCTGTGGGCCATTCCGTCGTCCCTGCTGGAGGTCTGGGGGCTGCGCGCCGTCATCATCCTGGCGCTGGGGTGTCTGTTTCTCAGCACCTGGCTGCCGCGCTTTGCCGCCTGGTACGCGGTGATCACGGCGCTGGCGTTTCTGGCCATGGGCGGGGCCATCAGCGCCATGATCTGGATCGCGGCGCCCACCGAGCTCGCCGCCCGGGTCTACTACGGCGGCCTGGTGCTGGTGATCATCGGTCTGCATACCATGACCTACCTGAACACGGCGGTGGCTGCCGCCGTGTCCCTGGCCATTGCCCTGATGTATGCCGCCATCGGCTTCGACGAGCGGCGCGTGGCCGAGGGCGGGAGCGTGATCGAGACCATCGCCCACCTGTTCTTCTTCGGTTCGACCATCATCATCGGCATCGTCGGGCAGAGCTTGCGCGACGGCTATGCGCGCGAGAACTACCTGCTGCGCCACTCGCTGAAGCGCGACGTCGAGATCAAGGAGATGGAGAAGCAGCGGGCGTCGTACCTGGCCGAGCACGACCCGCTTACCGGGCTGGCCAACCGGCTGCAGCTCGAACGCAGCCTTGGCGCGCTGCTGACGCGGGCGGCGGAAGCAGATCGGCGGGTGGCGGTGATGTTTCTCGACCTCGACGACTTCAAGCCGGTCAACGACACCCATGGCCACGCGGTGGGCGACCGGGTGCTGAAGGTGCTGGCCGAGCGCCTGCAGCGCTGCGTGCTGGCGGGGGACGTGGTGGCCCGGGTCGGCGGCGACGAGTTCGTCATCGGCATGCTGGCGGACGACGCCGCCGAAGCGGCCATTGCCCGGTCGGCGGCTCAGGTCGCGGCGGCGGTGGGCGAGGGCATCGAGCTGCGCGGCACCACCCTGCACCTCACCGCCAGCATCGGCGTCGCCGCGTTTCCCGACGACGGTGCCGACATCGACACCCTGCTGCGCGCGGCCGATCAGGAGATGTACCGGGTCAAGAATGCCGGTAAGGGCGGCACGTCGCTCACCCGCGCCTGCGGCGCGTCGTCGCGGGCGGCCTAGCCCCAGGCGGGGGCGTCCATGTCGACGACGATGACGTCACGGCGGTCGACCTCCGCGGGCACCCGGCCGCCGAAGTCGTCGAGGTACTTCATGGTATCGATGTAGAGCCGCAGCTCGGTCTCTGCCTGCCTGCGGTTGCGGAATGGCCCGCGCTCCCCTTCCCGGGTGCGTACGTACCAGGCGCCGTCGATGGCATAGACTCGGTCTGAGGACCGGGCAAAGCGGGCCGTCTTCGGGTCGGTCTTGCGCATGTGGGCATTGTCGACGAACCGCGCAGCCGAAGTGTGATCAGTTCCGCATTTCTTTGAAAAGCGGATCCGGCGCCGGAGCGGCCACGGCGCTCAGGCGCGGTTGAACCCGGCCATGGCCAGGTGCTCGTCGATGGCGCGCTCCACCGTGGCCTGCACGGCATCATCGAGTTCGGCGTCGTCGAGCTCCGGAAAGTGGCGGCAGACGGCGTCTCGATTGTAGAGCTGCTCGTGGCTGAGCGACCCGTCGATCACCGTGCCATCCTCGACGGCGTACTCGAACTTCACCCGCACCGGCACCTCGGCGAGCTGACCGTTCTGCTCGATGAGATGGGGCACCACCTTCTTGTCGACTATCCAGATCAAGACCAGGCCTCCTTGGTCGAAGCGCTCATGAAGTCATAGACCAAAAACGCTGGCACTGGAATGGCGAGAGTGACAGCGACCTGGGGGTACGATTCCCGTCGCCGCGACATATAATGAGGGCCATTAGTCGCCTGGATGCCCAGGATGCCCCAGCCGTCGCCGGTCTCCACCAAGGATCGTCTGCTCGATGCAGCGGAGCGGCTGTTCGCCGAGCGCGGCGTGCATGCCACCTCGTCCCGCGACATCGTCAGCGAGGCGGGCCAGCGCAACGAATCAGCGCTGCAGTATCACTTCGGCTCCCGGGAGGGGCTGATCGAGGCGCTGCACGAACGCCGGCTCGGGCAGGTGCAGGCGGCCCGGTTCGAGAAGCTCGAGGCGCTGCTCGCTACCGATCCCACGCCCTCGGTGCGCGATCTGATCCTGGCGATCACGCTGCCCGTCATCGAGCTGTGCGGCCGCGACGCTGGCTTCATCGCCTACCTGCGCGTGTTCGGGCAGGTGGCCATGGCGCCCAGCGACGCCCTGGCGCACGGCCTGCGTCACGAGGCGGCCAGCGTGCGCGAGGCCGCCCGACTGATCATGACCCAGCTCGATCTCCACCCGCGCATCGAGCGCCTGCGCTTCGATGCGATATCGCGATTCGTGATCCTGAGCCTGTCGCAGCACGCCCGCAACGACGGCTCGTTCCGCGGCCGCGCCTTCGAGCTTTACTTCAACGACCTCGTCGACGTGGTCTGCGGCATGCTGCGCGCGGACGTGAGCGAGGAAACCCGGCGCGCCCTGGCGCGTCAAGGAGCACAACCATGACCCTGCCCCTGCCGCTTCGCTTCCGAGGTGCCCCCGGCTCGCCCTACAGCCGCAAGATGCTGGCGCTGCTGCGCTACCGGCATCTGCCCTACGAATTCCTGGTGGCCGACAACGCCGAGAACCGGGCGTTGCCGACCCCCAAGGTGCAGCTCCTGCCGACGTTCTTTCTGCCGAACTCGGCCGGCGAGCTGGAGGCGGTGGTGGATTCCACGCCGCTGATCCGCCGCTTCGAAGCCGAATTCGCCGAGCGGCGGGCGGTGCCCGAGCAGCCCGCGCTCGCCTACCTCGATTACCTCATCGAGGACTACGCCGACGAGTGGCTGACCAAGGCCATGTTCCACTACCGCTGGTACTATCAGGACGACATCGACAAGGCCGGCAGCATTCTGCCGCTGTGGCGGGAGCCGTCGATGCCGCCGGACGTGCATGCCGAGCGCGCACGCTGGATCGCCGACCGCCAGATCGGCCGGCTGTACGTGGTGGGGTCGAACGACACCACCGCCCCCGTGATCGAAGACAGCTACCGGCGGTTTCTGGCCGTGTTCGACCGGCTGCTGCAGAGGCAGCCGTTCGTGATGGGCCAGCGGCCGGGCGCCAGCGACTTCGGCATCTACGCCCAGCTCACCCAGCTTGCGAAGTTCGACCCCACGCCGGCTGCCATATGCCTCGCCGAGGCGCCGCGCGTGCACGCCTGGACCGACCTGGTGGACGACCTCTCCGGCTGGCCGGCGGAGGCGAGCGCGTGGTTGGCCGTGGACCAGGCTGGTGAGGTGCTCGGCGATCTTCTGGCCGAGATCGGCCGGGTCTACACGCCGGCCCTGCTGGCCAATGCCGAGGCCCTGATGGCCGGGCGGGAGACCATGGAGACCACCATCGACGGCCGGCCCTGGGTGCAGCCGGCGTTTCCCTATCAGGGCAAGTGCCTGCAGTGGCTGCGCCAGGGCTTCGCCGCCCTCGGCGCCGCCGATCAGGCGGCCGTGCGCGGCATCGTCGCCGGCAGCGGCTGCGAGCCGCTGCTGGAGCAGCCGTCGTGAGCCGCGCGCGGCTCGTGCTGTGGGGCGTGCCGGCGCTGCTGTGGGCCGCCTTCTTCGTCTGGTACACCAATCTGTCCGGGCCCATGACGGCGGCCGAGATCGAGGCCGTAGTGGCCCGGCTCAGCGCCGAGGGCGGCGACCCGGTGCGCATCGCTACCCTGCGGCGGTTCATGGAGGAAGATACCGGCCGGCAGTTCCTGATGGCCAACCTGCTCGACGCCGCCGAGGCGCCGCCGGTCCTGCCGGCCACGGGTCCCGGTGCCGATGCGGATGCGCTGCTCGACCACTACATGGCCCACATGTACCCGGAGCTGTTCCGGCGCGCGTCGCATCCGGTGTATGCCGGCGCCGTGGTGTTCCAGGCCATGGACGTGGCCGGCATCGCCGGCGCCGAGTCGTGGACGCGGGTGGCGCTGATGCGCTACCGCAGCCGCCGCGATCTCATCGAGATCGCCACCAACCCCGCCTTCGACGAACGCCACGAGTACAAGCTGGCAGCGCTGGAGAAGACCATCGCCATGCCCACGGAAGCCCAGATCTACCTCAGTGATCCCCGGTGGCTGCTGGCCCTGGTACTGTTGCTGCTGGTGCTGATCGCCGACCGCTTCGTTCCCAATCGTCACTGAGGAGACATCATGCAGTTCAAGAACCGGATCACCGACCTGCTCGGTATCGAGATTCCCGTGGTGCAGGCGCCCATGGGCTGGATTGCGCGCTCCCAGCTCGCATCCGCCGTGTCCAACGCCGGCGGCCTCGGCATCATCGAGACGTCCTCGGGCGAGCTCCCCGCGATCCGCGACGAGATCCGCAAGATGCGCACCCTCACCGACAAGCCGTTCGGCGTGAACATCGCCCAGGCGTTCGTGCGCGACCCTGACATCGTCAGCTTCGTCATCGACCAGGGCGTCACCTTCGTCACCACCTCGGCGGGCAATCCCGAGCGCTACACCGACCAGCTCAAGAGCGCGGGCCTCACCGTCTTTCACGTGGTGCCGAGCCTGTCGGCAGCGCTGAAGGCGGTGGCCTGCGGCGTCGACGGCCTGGTGGTGGAGGGCGGCGAGGGCGGTGGCTTCAAGAACCCGCGTGACGTCGCCACCATGGTGCTGCTGCCGCTGGTGCGCTCGAAGGTGGACGTGCCCATCATCGCCGCCGGTGGCTTCGTCGACGGCCGCACCATGGCCGCCGCGTTCGCGCTGGGCGCGGAAGCGGTGCAGATGGGCACGCGCATGGTGTCGGCGCTGGAATCGCCCGTGCACGAGAACTGGAAACAGGCCATCATCGCCGCCAGGGAAATCGACACCGTGTTTTTGAACCGCAAGCATTCGCCGGCGCTGCGGGCGCTGCGAACCGAGAAGACCACGCGGCTGGAGGACGAGCCGGACACCAACGCCATGCGCGAGTTCGGCACCGCCATCGACCTGTACTTCGGCGGCGACATGGAAGCCAGCATCGCGCTCACCGGGCAGGTGTGCGGGCGCATCGACGCGGTGCGGCCGGTGGCGGACATCCTGGCGGACGTGCGGGACGAGTTCTTCCGCACCCTGGACGACATGGCCCGACGCTACCTCTGACGCCGTCGGGCCGCCCGTGTCGCTGCACGGAGTGGAGCCATGACGACGAAGTTCAAGATCGGCCTGGCGCTGGGCGGCGGCGCCGCCCGCGGCTGGGCTCACATCGGCGTGATCAGGGCGCTGGCCGAATGCGGCGTCACGCCTGCGGTGGTGAGCGGCGCCTCCATCGGCTCGCTGGTGGGGGCGGCGCTGGCGGGTGGCAGCCTGGACGAACTGGAAGAGTGGGTGCTGGGCCTGCGGCGGCTCGACGTCATCAAGCTGCTGGACGCGCGTCTGGCGGGCGGCGTGATCGAGGGCAACCGGGTCATGGCCGCGATCAAGGACATCCTCCAGGACCGCGCCATCGAAGACCTCGACCTGCCCTACGGCGCGGTGGCCACCGACCTGCAGCGCGGGCGCCCGGTGTGGCTGCGGGAGGGCTCCACCATCAACGCGGTGCGGGCGTCCTGCGCCATGCCCGGGCTGTTCCCGCCGCGCCGCTACGGTGACCGCTGGCTGGTGGACGGCGGGCTGGTGGACCCGGTGCCGGTGACCCTGTGCCGCGTGCTGGGGGCAGACCTGGTGATCGCGGTGAACCTGAGCCCGTATCGCCGCCGCCTCGCCGGCCGGCTGCCGGTGGCGACCGCACCCGATGCCGAGCCCGATGGCGGCCGGGAGGAGGGCTCCTACGTCGAGCGCCTGCAGCGGTTCGTGATCGACCTGTTCGACTCCGACGGCGACCAGCGGGAACCGGCGCTGCTGGACGTGGTCGCCAGCGCCATCAACATCATGCAGGAGCGGGTCACCCGCAGCCGGCTGGCCGGTGATCCGCCGGAGCTGGAGATCGTGCCCGACGTCGCCGAGATCGGCCTCATGGACTTTCATCGGGCCGAGGAGGCGGTCGGGCAGGGCGTGGCGGCGGTGACCGAACGCAGCCGAGACCTGGACCGCCTGCTGGAAGATGCCGGCTGACGGGCTGACCACGCTGGCCGCCTGGTGGGATCCGGCCCTGGCCGCTCTCGCCCTGGCAGCGCTGGCCGGCGCCCTCGGCCTGTGGGCGGGGTGCCATGCCCTGCTCACCAAGCGCCGGCCGCGCTCGGCGTTCGGCTGGATCGCCGTCTGCCTCATGTTTCCCCTGGCCGGCGCGCTGCTGTACTACCTGTTCGGCATCAACCGGGCCCAGCGCCGCGCCCGCCGCTTCCGCGACGACGGCGTCTGGGAACCGCCGCCGTCGCCGCACCGCGTGCCGGCCCCGGCCGACACCGACGACCTGGCGCGCCTGGGGGAGGCCGTGTCGGGGGAGCCTCGTCTGGCGGGCAATCGGGTGCAGATTCTGCACGGCGGCGAGCAGGCCTATCCGGTCATGCTCGACGCCATCGAGGCTGCCGAGCAGCGCATCGACCTGGTCACCTACATCTTCGACACCGATGCCACCGGCCGCGCCTTTGCCGACGCCCTGGGCCGGGCCGTTGCCCGCGGGGTGGCCGTGCGGGTGCTGCTGGACGGGGTCGGCGAGCTGTACTCCTGGCCGCGGGCGCGGCGCATGCTCGGCAAGCGTGGGGTGGCGGTGCGGCGCTATCTTCCGCCGAAGCTCATGCCGCCGAGCTTCATGATCAACCTGCGCAACCACCGCAAGATCCTGCTGGTGGACGATCGGGTGGCGTTCACCGGCGGCATGAACATCTCGGATCGCCACCTGGCGGCGCGGCAGGATAACGCGCGACGCGTGGTCGACCTGCACGTGGCCCTGCACGGTCCGGTGCTGGCCGGCCTGCAGCGCGTCTTCCACAACGACTGGGTGCACGCGGGGGCCGACGAGGATGAGCCGTTTCTGCAGCCGGCACCGGTGGGCTCGTCGCTGTGCCGCGTCATCGCCGACGGCCCCGACGAGCCCGTGGACCGGCTGCTGCTGGTGCTGGTGGGCGCGGTGTCTCTGGCTCGTCGCCGGGTGCTGCTGATGACCCCCTACTTCATCCCGCCGCGGGAGCTGATCGGCGCGCTGCAGTCGGCGGCCCTGCGCGGGGTGGAGGTGCAGGTGGTGCTGCCCGGTCGCAACAACCTGTTCTTCGTGCACCGCGCCACCCGGCACGGCCTCTGGGAGCTGCTGCAGCGCGGCGTCAAGGTCTACTACCAGCCGCCCCCCTTCGTGCACAGCAAGCTGGTGCTGGTCGATGACCAGTATGCACAGGTGGGTTCGGCCAACATCGACCCGCGCAGCCTGCGGCTGAACTTCGAGCTCAACGTCGAGATCTTCGATCCGGCCGTGGCTGCGGTCCTGTGGGCTCATGCCGATGCGGCGGTGGCGCGCTCGCGGGCGGTCACCCTGGCCGAGGTGGACGCCCGGCGGCTGCCCACGCGGCTGGCGGACGGCCTGATGTGGCTGTTCTCGCCCTACCTCTGAGCCGCCTTCCCTAGAGGTAGTAGACGGTCACGTAGGTGGCCAGCATCAGCGCCACCCACAGCGCCGTGGTGCCGATCTGCCACGAGCGGCCGAGGGTGCCGGACGGGCCGAGCACGTCCATCAGCCGGCCGCCGGCACGGCGGCCGAAGCCCAGAATGGCGCGGGTCACATGCTGGCGCACCACGCCGATCAGGCGCGCGCAGCCTTCCCAGAAGGCGGGCAGCGCCCGTCGCCACAGCCAGTCGACATCGAGGGTGATGGTCATCGTGCGCTGCATCCAGGGCAGCAGCAGGAAGAAGGCGAGCCCCGAGAACAGTAGCAGTTGCAGATAGAACACCACCTTGCCGGCCTTGTAGGGCACGTAGTCGACCGGATAAGGCAGCAGCTCGTAGAGCGGGCCGGGAAAGACGCCAAGCAGGATGCAGGCGGCGGCCATGATGATCATGGCGGCGCTCATGTTCCAGGGGGCATCCTTGGGCCGCAGGCCCGAGTCCTTCTGGAAGAACACGAACCAGGGGAACTTGATGCCCGCGTGCAGGAACACGCCCGCAGACGCCGCCGCCAGCAGGAAGTAGACCACGCTCATGTGCTCGAGCATGGCAGCCTCGGAGATCATCGACTTGGTCGTGAACCCCGACGTGAGCGGGAAGCTCGAGATGGCGAGCGCGCCGATGATGCCGCAGATGGCCGTCACCGGCATGGTCCGGTACAGCCCGCCCAGGTTCGAGCACAGGTTCTCGCCGGTGCGGTACACCACCACGCCGGCGCTCATGAACAGCAGCGCTTTGTAGATGATGTGGGCGAAGGCGTGGGCGGCGGCGCCGTTCAGCGCCATCTCGGTGCCGATGCCGACGGCGCACACCATGAACCCCACCTGGTTGACGATGGAGTAGGCGAGGATGCGCCGCACGTCGTTCTCGAGCAGCGCCATGACGATGCCGTAGAAGATCATGACCAGGCCGATGGGCACCAGGATGCCGGCGCCGGGGAACAGCAGGATCAGCGCCAGAATGGCGGTCTTGGTGGTAAACGCCGACAGGAACACCGAGCCGGTGGGGCTCGAGTTCGGGTACGCGTCGGCCAGCCACGCCGACAGCGGCGGCGCGGCGACGTTGATCAGCACGCCGATCAGCACCATCCAGGCGTCGAAGGTGTCGAGCGGTATCGCCTGAATCTCGATGGAGCCGGTGTGCACCATGATGCCTTCGATGCCGACCTTCAGAATCACGCCGCCCAGCAGGTGAATGGTGGCGTAGCGGATGCCGGCCGCCCGCGCCCTGGCGCCGCCGCCGCACCAGACCACGACGGTGGAGAAGATGGCCATCAGCTCCCAGAACAGGAACAGCGTGATCAGATCGCCGGCGAAGCTGACGCCGACGGCGCCGGCGGCGTACAGGTGCGCGGCCGACAGCTCGTACCATTTGGCCTGGCGGAATGCGAACAGGGTGCCGACGAACGCCATGAAGGCGAAGATGGTGGCGAACAGGCGCCGCAGCGGGCTGCCCTGCAGGGGCTCGATGGTGTAGCCGAGGAACTCCGTGGTGACGATGACGCCGTCCGGCACCTGCCAGATGCCCCACAGGGTGAGCAGCGGCGCCAGCAGGAAAACCGCCTGGCGGACGCTGCCGCGGGCGATGCCGCCGACGATGGCGCCGCCGACCAGGGCCAGAGCCGGTGGGAAGAAGTCAATCATCGTAGTAGTCGTCCGGGCGCTTGAGAAGCATGCCCAGGGCCTTGGCGAAGAACACCATGATCACGCAGGCGCCGAAGCCGAACACAGCGGCGAAGCCGAACCAGCCGTCGGCGCCGAAGTGGCCGTCGACGGGGAAGACGATCTGCACCAGCACGGTGAGCGCCAGCAGCACCGCGAAGGCCCACCAGAGCTTGCGCACCGTCGTCGGCCGCGACAGCCAGTGGTCGTCGTCGGGTCGGCTCATGGCACCACTCCCGGCCAGGGCTCGACCACTCGATACTCGAGCTCCAGCACCGGCGCGTTGAAGAAGAAGAACAGCACGCTGAGCGCGGCCGTGGTGGTGAGCGCCAGAACCATCGGCCACGGCGCCTCACCGTGATCCTGCTTCGGCGCTTCGCCCTCGGGCAGCAGCCAGGCGGCGTAGACCACCGGCAGGAAGTAGGCCGCGTTCAGGGCCGTGCTCAGGATGACGGTGAAGATGGCGAGGTAGTTGTCCGACTGAAATGCGCCGGCGAGGATATACCACTTCGACACGAAGCCGCCGGTGGGCGGCACGCCGATCATGGTGAGCCCGCCGACCGTGAACGCGGCCATGGTCCACGGCATGCGGCGGCCGATGCCGGCGAGCTGGGCGAGCTCGGTCTTCTTGGACGCCACGTAGATGGCGCCGGCCGCGAAGAACAGGGTGATCTTGCCGAAGGCGTGGGACACCATGTGCACCGCCGCGCCCACCTCCGACAGCGGCTTGAGCACGGCGGCCGCCAGCACCACGTAGGAGAGCTGGCTGACCGTCGAGTAGGCGAGCATGCGCTTCAGGTTGGTCTGGCGCAGCGCCACGATGCTGGCCGCGAGGATGGTGAAGGCCGCGATCCACAGCAGCCAGTCGGCCGTGTGCTGCTCGAACAGGTAGTCGATGCCGAAGATGTAGACGATCACCTTGAGCAGCGTGAACACCCCGGCCTTGACCACCGCCACCGCGTGCAGCAGCGCGCTCACCGGCGTCGGCGCCACCATGGCGGCCGGCAGCCACCGATGCACGGGCATCACCGCCGCCTTGCCCACGCCGAACACGAACAGCGCCAGCAGCAGCCCCAGCGCGGGCCCCTCGATGGTGCCCTCGAGGATGCCCCTGGGCACGAAGGACGGATCGGCGGCCAGCACGCCACCCGGCACGAAGTCGACGGTGCCGACGGTCACGTAGACCCAGATGATGGCGGGCAGCAGCAGGCCGATGGACGTGGTCAGCAGAATGCCGAGGTAGACGCGGGCCGAGGCGATGGTGTCGGCATCGCCCTTGTGCGCCACCAGCGGGTAGGTGGCCAGCGTCAGCACCTCGTAGAACAGGAACAACGTGAACAGGTTGGCCGAGAAGGCGATGCCCATGGCGCCGGCGATGGAGACCGCGAAGCAGACGTAGAAGCGCGTCTGGTGCTTCTCCTGATTGCCGCGCATGTAGCCGATGGAGTAGATGGAGTTGACGATCCACAGCAGCGAGGCGATGCCGGCGAACAGCATCCCCAGCGGCTCCACGGCGAAGGCGATGGCAATGCCGGGGAACGGCTGGGCGAAGTGCGCGTAGGGACGAGCACCTTCCCAGACGTCGATGCCGACTGCCGCCACCACCACCACCAGCGTCAGCGTGGTGACCAGCGTCACAGTCTCCCGCAGGTTCGGCCAGCGTCCGGCGAGCGCGATCAGCACGGCGCCGGCCAGCGGCACCCACAGGGCCATCGCCGGACTCATGGAAAGACTCCGGTCGCCGGGATGCCGAGCAGCGCGCCGGCCGCCTGGTTGGCCAGGGTCACCGGCAGCTGCGGAAACAGACCGAAGTAGACGTTGGCCAGGGCGGCCACCCAGAGCACCAGCAGCGGCCACAGCGGCGTCGGCGCGTCGTTGCCCTCGGTCTCCAGCGGCGTGCCGAAGTAGGCGGGCTCGAGCACGCGCCACAGGTAGGCGAGGGCCATCAGCGAGCTGGCCACGATCACCACCACCAGCGCGATGCCGACAGCGCCCTGGGCGAACGCGGCGCTCACCAGGTACCACTTGCTGACGAAGCCGGCGGTGCCGGGGATGCCGATCAGGCTCGCCGCCGCCAGCAGGAATGCGGCGGTGGTCCAGGGCATGCGGCGGCCGATGCCGGCGATCTGCAGCAGGTCGAATCCGGCCAGCCGCCGCGCCATCAGCACCAGCGCCAGAAACAGGGCGCCCTTGGCCAGGGCATGGTTGAACATGTGCAGCACGCCGGCGGTGACGCCGGCCTGATCGAGCAGCGAAGCGCCCAGGATCATGTAGCCGATCTGGGCGATGGACGAGTAGCCGAGCAGGCGCTTGAGGTTGGTCTCGTAGAGCGCCACCGCCGACCCGAACAGCACGCCGGCGACGGCCAGCGGCAGCATGAAGTCGGCGAACTGAATGGCATGGCCATCCAGATTGCCCTGAAACACCAGAAAGTCGAAACGCAGCAGCACGTACAGGGCCACCTTGGTGGAGCTGGCGGCGATGAAGGCCGTGACCACATGGGGTGCGTAGGCGTAGGCGTTGGGCAGCCAGACGTGCAGCGGGAACACGGCGGCCTTGAGGGCCAGCCCGACGGTGATGAAGCCGGCGGCCACCAGCAGCGGCGCCCGGGTCGGCGCGTCGGCGATGCGGGCCTCCATGTCCGCGAAGTTCAGGGTGCCCGTCATCATGTAGATGAAGCCGACGCCGATGAGGTAGAAGGTGGCCCCGACGGTGCCCATGATCAGGTACTTGAACACCGAGGTCAGCGCCCGGCGGTCGGTGCCGCCGGCGATCAGCACGTAGGTCGCCAGCGACGAGATCTCCATGAACACGAAGACGTTGAAGGCGTCGCCGGTCACCGCGATGCCGGCGAGGCCGGCCATGGCGGTGAGCCAGGCCGCGTAGAACAGCGGCTGGCGGTGCGGCTCCATGTCGCGGGCGACGCTGTCGCGCCCCATCAGCAGGGCGACCGTGGACGACCCGGTCACCAGCAGCAGCACCAGGGCGCTCAGGCTGTCGATCACCAGCTCGATGCCGTAGGGCGCGGGCCAGCCGCCCATTTCGTAGCGCAGCACGCTGCCGTCCAGCACCATGCTGGTGAGGGTGACGGAGATGGCGAATGCCATGGCGCTGGCGGCCGTGGCGGCCGCCCAGGCCAGGTCCTTCGGGCGCAGCACCGCCACCAGCGGCGCAGTGAGCAGGGGCACTACCACCTGCAGCGCGGGGAGGTGGTGCTCCAGCGTCATGAGCGCCGATCCATCCGCCGGATTTCGTTGTCCTCGATGCTGTCGTAGGCCTCACGGATGCGCACCACGATGGCGAGCCCCAGCGCCGTGGTCGAGATGCCGACCACGATGGCGGTGAGGATCAGCACCTGGGGCAGCGGATTGCTGTAGATCTGATCGGCCACACCGTTCTGGATGATGGGGGCCGTGCCCCCCTCGATCTCGGCCATGGTGATGTACAGCAGAAACACGGCCGACTGGAAGATGGCGAGCCCCAGCAGCTTCTTGATCAGGTTGTGCTTCGCGATCAGGGCGTAGAAGCCCGTCATCAACAGGATGGCGAACACCCAGTAGTGCAGGTGGCCGAGCAGCTCCAGCATTTACGACCCCCGCGACGCGAAGGCGTGGTAGATGGTGAGCATGACGCCGGTGACGGCGAGCCCCACGCCGAGTTCGATGATGATGATGCCGGCCTGCTGCCCGGCAACCGGGTCGGCAGCCAGCACCGAGTAGTCGAGGAAGTTGCCGCCGAGCAGCATGCAGACCACGCCGACGCCGCCGTAGAGCATGGCGCCGAACACGGCCATGAAGATCAGCACGTTGGACGGCAGGAGCTTCAGCGCGGCCCGCTCGCCTTCGATCAGCGAGTAGAGGATCAGCGCAGCGGCGACGATGGCGCCGGCCTGAAAACCGCCGCCCGGTCCGTACTCGCCGTGGAACTGAACGTACAGGCCGAACAGGACGATGAACGGGATCACCATGCGGCTTACCACCTGAGGTATCAGATGGTGGCGCAGACCCTCGTCGGGCCGGGGCTGCGGGTTCTTGCTCATGATGCGGTTCTGCCCGGCGCTGAGCACGAACAGCACGCCGATGCCGGCAATCAGAATGACGAACACCTCGCCCAGGGTGTCGTAGCCCCGGAAGCTGGCGAGCACGGCGGTGACCACGTTGGGGATGTCTATGTACTCACCCGTCTTCTCCAGATACCAGGGTGAGACGTGCTGATGCACCGGCGCGGTCGGATCGCCGAGCGCGGGGGCATTGACCGTGGCGTAGCCGATGACCACGACGTTGGCCGCCACCGCCATCATGGCGGGCCACACGCGGCGGCTGCCGGGGCGCTCGCGGGTGGGGGTGAGCGCCAGCGCGCCGAGCAGCAGCACGGTCGACACGCCTGCGCCCACGGCCGCCTCGGTGAGGGCGACGTCGGCGGCGTCCAGCACGAAGAAGTTGGCCGCCATCAGCAGGCTGAAGATGCCTGACAGCATCACCGCCGAGAACAGGCCTTCGGAACGGACGATGCCGATCGCGGTGATCACCAGCAGCGTCAGCATGAACAGGCCGAACAGGATGGTCACGGCTCAGCGCTCCGGCGGCTGGTCGTGGGGGCCGCGCGCGTCGGCCACGGGCTTGATGCCCGCCATCATGGCGGCGTGGCCGAGGGCGTAGGTGGCGGTGGGACCGGTGATCACCATGAACAGCAGAATGGCGAACAGCTTGAAGGTCTCCAGCGCGATGCCGGAGTCGAGCATCAGCCCGCCCAGCACCAGGATGGGGCCGAGGGAGTCGGTGAGGCTGGACGAGTGAATGCGCAGGTACAGATTCGGCATGCGCAGGGCGCCGATGCCGCCGATCAGCACGAACACGCTGCCGAGCGTGATCAGCAGCCAGCTCGTGGCGGTGATCACGAGGTCCAGCATGGCGGGCATGTCAGCTCGGCTCCTTGCCGGACTGGGCGCGGCGGCGCCGGCTGGTCTGGAAGAATTCGAGCACGGCCATGACGCCGATGAAGTTGATCAGCGCATAGGCCAGCGCCAGGTCCAGAAAGTCCGGGCGGCCGAAGGAGAATGCGGTGACCGCCAGCAGCAGCACGGTCTTGGTGCCGAACATGTTCACCGCCAGCACCCGGTCATACACCGATGGCCCGAGCAGGGCCCGGACCAGGGCGAGGCCCATGGTCACGGCGATGGCCAGCGATGCAGCGATGTACATGGACTCAGGATCTCGTCAGCGCGGCGACCCGGCGATTCATCTCGCCGGCTTCGAGCTCACGGGCATTGCTCTCGGTGATGCAGTGCACGGTGAGCTGGCCATCGTGATCGTCCAGGGTCACGGTCCCGGGCGTCAGGGTGATGCAGTTGCCCAGGGTCGCCTGCCCGATGCGGTCGGTCGCCAGCGCGGAGATGGTGGTGAGGGCCGGAGAGATCTGCGGGTGCGGGCTCAGGATGATGCGCGCCACCTGCAGGTTGGAGCGGACCACCTCGCGAATCAGCCACAGCCAGAACCCGGGCAGGCGCAGCATCAGCCGCAGCCAGAAGGCATCTTCCCGGAACGCGCCCATGCGCGCGGACAGCCACGTGACCAGCACGCAGGACACCAGCCCCAGCGACAGCAGCAGCGGCTTGAGATAGCCGCTCCAGCCCAGCCAGACAACGAACAGGAATACCAGGCTCAATAAGACCCGCAGGGCCGTCATCCTGTGCGGCCCGCGTGATGGCTCGGTGGCATCCCCGGCCTCCTTCGTTGGTGATCAGACGACGAGCGGCTAAGTCTCGCAACTCGGGCCGGTTCCGGCAAGTTTGCTGGTGCCGTCACAGGGCAATGACGCCGGTTCTGCCAAAGGTAGGCACGGGCGCGCGGATCGGCTAGATTGTGCAGCACACAATCCGCGCCGATCGAGGATGCGTGACATGTCCAGCCTTGCAGAGTCCAGAACCGAGCGTCTTGCTGCGGCGAGCATCGAGAAAGCCGCCAGCTACGAAGAATGGAAGGCGGCCGCGCTCGCCGAGGACGACCGCAGCGGTGCAGCGCGCTGGCGCAAGACCGACGCCAGCCGCCGCTACGACTACAAGGTGATCCGGCGGCGTTACGACGAGATTCGCAAGGTGCGCGCCAGCGGCGATCCGCATCGGCTCCTGTATTACCTGAACGAAGGCATCCACGGCAACATGGGTGGCATGGGCTCGTCGAAGCTCTATCGCAAGTCGCGGTTCGGTACCAAGGATCTGGTGTCCGGCTACATCGAGGAGCAGGCGGCTGCCCTGGAGCAGGTGGCGGCCGTGGACGACGACGTCATCGGCCTGCCGGAGAAGCTCGAGTTCTTCCGCCGCGCCAGTCACTGCTTCGGCCGCACCGCCCTCATGCTTTCCGGCGCCGGCGCGCTGGGTCCGTTCCACGTCGGCGTCATCAAGGCGCTGCACGAGCAGGGCCTGCTGCCCAACGTCATCTCCGGCTCCAGCGCCGGGGCGCTGGTGGCCGCCATCGTCGGCACCCGCGACGACGAGTCGCTGGCCGACGTGTTCGAGCCACGCCACATCGTCAACGTGTTCGGTGAGGTGGCCGAAGCCGAGGCCGACATCCTCAAGGGCAATCGCCGGCTGGGTGCACGCGAGGTGCAGGCCTTCATCGAGCATCAGATTCCCGACCTGACCTTCCAGGAAGCCTTCGAACGCACCGGACGCCGCATCAACATCTCGGTCTCGCCGCGGGAGCTGCATCAGCAGTCGCGATTGCTGAACGCGGTCACCTCGCCCAACGTCTGCATCCGCGAGGCGGTTCTGGCGTCGTGCGCCATTCCCGGCATCTTCCCGCCGGTGACCCTGGCCGCCCGCGACCGTCATGGCGAGCGCAAGCCGTACGTGCCGAGCCGGCAGTGGGTGGACGGCTCCGTCACCGACGACCTGCCGGCCAAGCGGCTGATCCGGCTGTACGGCGTGAACCACTTCATCACCAGCCAGACCAACCCCGTGGCGATCTGGGCGCTGCGCGACTCGCAGACTCAGGACAGCCTGTTTGGCCGGCTCTGGGAGATCAACCAGAACGCCAGTCGCGAGGTGCTGAAGGCGACCTATCCGTTCGCCATGGAGATCACCCGCAACCTCTACCCGTTCAACGTCGTGACCCGCATGTTCTACAGCATCGCGACTCAGGACTACACCGCCGACATCAACATCCTGCCGCGCCGCCGCTTCTGGGACCCGCGCAAGCTGCTGTCGATCCTGTCCGAGGGCGAGGTACGCGCTCTGGTGCGGGAAGGTGAGGCGGCGACCTGGCCGCGCATCGAGATGATCCGCAACTGCACGCGCATCAGCCGCACCCTGGACGGCATCCTGGCGCGTCTCGAGCAGCAGAACATCTACGCGCACGCCTGATCCCTTGCCAGCGCCGAGCCCAGCACCGGGTCCGCAGCGCATGCGCAACCCCTGGTGGCTGCCGCCGTTCCTGCTCGGCCGCATCCCGGCCGGCGTCGAGCCGCGGGTGCTGCGTCTGCTGGGGTTCGTGTCCTTCGCCCTGTTCTTCGAGCACTACGACACGTCGCTGCTCGGCAACGCGTTGAAGTACATCGTCGCCGATCTCGATCTGGCCGAGCAGGATCTGGGTTACTTCCAGATGCTGATCCGGCTCGGCGCCCTGCCGGCCTTCTTCATCATCCCGTTCGTCGACCGCTTCGGCCGGCGGCGGCTGTTTCTGGCGTCGCTGATCGGCATGAGCGTCGGCACGCTGCTCACGGCCTTCAGCACCGACGCGCTGCAGTTCGTCATCTGCCAGATGGTGACCCGCACCTTCGTGCTGACGGCGTCGGCCGTCTCGGTGGTGATCGTGGCGGAGGAGTTGCCGGCCTCCGCGCGGGGCTGGGGCATCGGCATTCTGGCGGCGGTGTCGGCGTCGGGTCACGGGCTCGGTGCCGCCATGTTCGGTGCTATCGAGTCGCTGCCGTGGGGCTGGCGTTCGCTCTATGCATTCGGCGTGCTGCCGCTGCTGCTGCTGCCCATGTTCCGGCGCGGCATTCAGGAAACGGCGCGCTTTCAGCAGCATCGCGACAGCCGCGTCGAGGCCGGTAGCTGGTGGGCGCCGCTGCTGGCGTTCGTGCGCACCCATCCGGCACGCGCGGGCGGCATGGCGGCGGTGGCGTCGGTGTCCTCCGTCGGGCACGTAGTGGTGATCAGCTTCACCGGCTACTTCGTGCTGCAGTACCACGGCTGGGCGCCATACCAGCTTTCCATCATGGTGATCAGCGCCGGCCTGGTGGGCATCATCGGCAACGTGGTGGCCGGTCGGCTCGCCGACCGGGCCGGGCGGCGCGGGGTCGGCTTCGTCTTTCTGGCGGCGTTCCCGGCGGTGGCCTGGGGGTTCTACAGCGGCCCGGGATGGAGCCTGCCCGTGCTCTGGGGCCTGCTGGTGTTCACCCTGATGGGCGCCAACGTCATCGTCCGCGCGCTGTCGTCGGAGCTGTTCCCAACTTCGCATCGTGGCACCTCCACCGGCGTCCTGGCGCTGATGGAAACCCTGGGTGCTGCCGCCGGCCTGCTGGTGCTCGGCATGCTGCAGGCCGGCGGTGGGCAGCTTGCGACCATGATTCCCCTCATCTCGCTGGCCACGCTGCTGGCCGGCCTGGTGATCCTGGTGTTTCCCGAGACCCGGCTGCGGGAACTCGAGGCGCTCAGCACCGATCCCGAAGCGGAGCACGCCGGCCGGGGCTGACGGCACGGCCGATCCGGCGCGCTCAGCGCGAATGGGTCAGCTTGTAGGTAGCCCTCGCCACGGCGATGACCTGGCCGTCCGGATCCTCAACCGACACGTCCGCTACGCAGATGCTGCCGCCGCGCTGCACGACCCTGGCGTCGGCGATCAGATCGATGGCCATGGCACCCTTCAGGAAGTTGACGTTGAGGGCGATGGTGGTGCCCCGGCTGCCCGGTCCGGCCGCCGGCGTTGCCCAGCAGGCGGCGGTGGCGGCGGCATCGGCCAGCGCCGATATGGCGCCGCCGTGCACCAGCGTGCCCGCCGTGACGTTGTGCGGCGCGAACGGCATGCGCAGGCGCGCGTGGTCGTCGGCGATGTGCTCCGCCTGCCAGTCCAGGTGGCGACCGAGGGGAGACCGGGCGATGCGCTCGGACAGATCGGGGGAAGGCAGTGCCATGGAGACCTCCTGTCTGTGGGATGGTGATGTTGTCGGACCAGACAGTGAAGCCGTCCATAGGCCTATTGTGAAGATCCAGTTTTGAACGGATTCTATGAGCCAGTTTGCACGGGTGGAGAGGCCGTCCCATGGAGTTGACCCTGTCCGGCCGAGGCAGGCTGGCAGATCAGGTGTATCAGGCGCTGCGCGATCGCATTCAGTCCGGCGCGTTGCCGGCTGGCACCCGGCTTCCTGGCAGTCGGGCATTGGCGCGATCGCTCGGGCTGTCGCGGGGCACCGTCGCTGCCGCCTATGAGCGCCTGCAGGCGGAGGGCTTCTGCGACGCCGTGCTGCGCTCCGGCACCCGCGTGGCGAGCCTGGGCGAGGCGGCCGTGCCGGCTGCAGCCGCGGCGGGCGGCGGCGTGGCGCACCGGATGCGCTGGCGCGGTGACCCGGAACCGCCCCGTTACGATCTGCGCGCCGGCCTGCCCAACGTGGCCGACTTCCCCATGGCGGTCTGGTCGCGGCTGGCGCGTCAGGCGCTGCGGCAGCCGCGGCGCGAGCTGTTCGACTACCCCCATCCCGAAGGCCTGCCGGCGCTGCGGGTGGCGATCGCGGCGCATCTGCGGCGTCGCCGCGGGCTCGAGGTCTCCGCAGCGGAGGTGCTGATCACCCAGGGGGCGCAGCAGGCGTTCAGCCTCATCGCCCGTGGCCTGCTGCCGGCGGGCGTGCCCGTGGCGGTGGAAGACCCGGGCTATCTGGGCTTCGGCCAGGCGGCGCGGGCCGCCGGGCTGGCGCTGTGGCCGGTGCCGGTGGACGGCGACGGACTGCAGACGGCGGCGTTGGCCAGGGCACCGGTGAGCAGCGTCTACGTCACGCCGGCGCACCAGTTTCCCACCGGCGCCCTGCTGTCGGCTTCGCGCCGGCGCGCGCTGCTGGCGTGGGCGGAGCATCGGGACGGGTGGATCATCGAGGACGACTACGACAGTGAGTACCGGTTCTCGGCGCCCCCCATGGCGCCGCTGAAGCAGCTCGACCGCGCCGGGCGGGTGCTGCTGGTGGGCTCGTTCTCGAAGACCGTCTATCCCGGGCTGCGGCTCGGCTACGTGGTGGCGCCGCTGGCGGTGCTGGAGAGCCTGGCGCTGCTGAAGAATCTGGATGATGCCGGCAGCGGCAACTTCGATCAGGCGGTGCTGGCCGCCTTCATCGCCGACGGCCACTACGAGCGTCACCTGCGCCGCGGCCAGCGGCGCCATGCCGCGCGCCGGGCGGCGCTGGTGGCGGCTCTGCAGTCGGAGTTCGGCAACGCCGTGCGCATTGGCGGCGCCGAGGCGGGCCTGCACCTGGTGGCCGACCTCGGCCTGTCGCCGGCCCGGGAACGCGCCGTGGTCGCTGCCGCCCGGCGCCAGGGCATCGGCCTGCATGGCGTCGGCGCCTTCGCCCAGCGATCGGGTGCGGCCCGCGGCCTGGTCCTGGGCTATGCTCGCGTCGACGATGACAGCCTGCACGAGGCGGTGCGGATTCTGGGCCGCATCGTGGCCGACCTCGACCACCGGCCGGGCGTGCGCGGCAGACACTGACAGTGACGCTGGGAAGGGGGGCTCATGGATATCGGCGTATGCGTGGCGTCGCACATCGGCGACGTCGACTATGTGGTGCGGGCGGAAGCGCTGGGCTACAGCCACGCCTGGCTGGCCGACAGCCAGATGCTGTGGTCCGACTGCTACGCCACCCTGGCCCTGGCGGCGGCGCGCACCTCGCGCATCCGCCTCGGCACCGGCGTTGCCGTATCGGGCACCCGGCCGGCGCCGGTCAACGCCGCCGGCATCGCCACCATCAACGTTCTGGCCCCGGGACGCACCTTCTTCGGCGTCGGTGCCGGCAACACGGCAATGCGGGTGATGGGCCAGCCGCCGCACCGCATCCGCGAGTTCGACCGCTACCTCGCCGCCGTGGCGCCGCTGCTGAAGGGCGAAGAGGCCATGATGGGCCCCCTGACCGCGGGCGCCACGGGTGAGGTGCCGATCCGCCACATCATGCCCGACCGCGGGTTCGTCAACTTCGCCGATCCGATTCCGCTGTATGTGTCCGGCTTCGGGCCCCGGTCCCTGGCCCTGGCGGGCAAGCACGGCGACGGTGCGGTGCTCGCCCTGCCGGCCAACGCCGGCGTCATGGCGCGGCTCTGGCACGCCATCGAGACCGGCGCCCGGGAGGCGGGCCGCGCTTTCGACCGCGACCGCTTCTACACCACGGCGCTCACCGCCATCGTGGTGCTCGACGACGGCGAGGCGGTCGACTCGCCGCGGGTGAAGGCCGAGTGCGGCGCCATGGCCATGGCGGCCCTGCACTACGCCTACGATCAGTGGCGCAACTTCGGCCATCAGCCGCCGGGCGCCTATCGGCAGGTGTGGGACGACTACTGCGCGCTGCTGGCCCGCACGCCGGCAGAGCGCCGTCACCAGCGCATTCACGCTGGCCACAACTGCTGGGTGCTGGACGAAGAGGCCGAGTTCCTGACCCGCGAGGTGCTGGAGGCAGGGTGCATGATCGGCACCCGCGAGGTGCTGCTGGGCCGGCTGCGCGAGCTGGCCGGGGCGGGGCTCGATCAGGTGATGATCCTGCCGAACTTCGATACCCGCTACGCGGTGCTGGAGCGGGTGGCGCAGGATCTCATCGGGGCGGTTTGAGGTGGTCTGAAACGAAAAGGGCCGGTCTGTGACCGGCCCCCCGTAAGCCCGTGAAGGCTATCGTTTGATCGTCGACCGACGCCGACTTATCGAAGGCCCTCGCGAGCGAAACGGATAGACATGGATCACCTCCTTTACTATCGGCCGAACATGGCCGGACTATATACCCGGCCCGCGGACGTCGCAACGGCCGGATCAGGCCCTAGCCCTTGGGGCCGAAGATCAGCCAGAGGATGAAGCCGAGCAGCGGCAGCAGCAGGATCAGCACCACCCACGCCACCTTGGCGCCGGTGCCGGCCGGACTCTGGATCGTTTTCACGATCGCATACACATTCAGAATGAGAATGATCAGGCCGAACAGGCCGCCGACTTCGATGCCCATGTTGCTTCCGCCTCCGAGTGGTTGCGGCGGATGGTAACCCGAGCATCGAACCCTTAGCATCCCGGCATGCTGGCGCTGCGCGACATTCCGCTGGGGGAGGCCGTGGTCGACCACCAGTTCGCTTCCGGCGCCATCACCGTGGTGCTGGGCCGCAACCGTTCCGGCAAGTCGCGCCTGTGCCGGCTGATTGCCGGCCTGGAGACCCCCAGCCGCGGTGCCGTGCTGCTGGATGGCGAGGACCTCACCCGCGTTCCGCCCGGGCGCCGCAGCGTCGCCATGGTTTACCAGAGCTTCGTCAACTACCCGAACCTCACCGTGTTCGAGAACCTGGCGTCGCCGCTGCGCGCGCGACGGCTGCCGGCGGCGACCGTGAGCGAGCGGGTGCGCACCATCGCCCGCCAGCTCGAGCTGGAGCCGCTGCTCGCACGGCTGCCGGCGGCGCTGTCCGGCGGTCAGCAGCAGCGTCTGGCCATCGGCCGGGCGCTGGCCAAGGAGGCGCGGGTGCTGCTTCTGGACGAGCCGCTGGTGAACCTCGACTACAAGCTGCGCGAGGCGCTGGAGATGGAGCTGCGGGCGCTGCTCTCCGCCCATGGCGTCACCGTGGTCTACACCACGTCGGACCCGCGGGATGCCTTCAATCTCGGCGACAGCGTGCTGCTGCTGGAGTCGGGGCGGGTGCTGCAGTCGGGCACGCCGCTGGCCGTCTACGAGCAGCCGTCGAGCCTGGCCGCCGCTGACCTGATGAGCGACCCGGGCGTCAATCGCCTGCGCGAACCCGAGGGCTGGATCGCCGTGCGCCCCGAGCATCTGCGGCTGGCGTCGAGGCGGGACGACGATCGCGAGTTCGTGATGACCGTGCTCAGCGTCGAGACCAACGGCTCTGAGACCTATCTGCACGGCACCGTGGCGGGCGCGCACTGGGTGGCCAAGGTGGACGGCCTGCACCGCGCGGCGCCCGACAGCCAGGTGGTGCTCCACGCGCCAGCGGCGGCGGTGATGGTTTTTCCGGGCACCGCCAGTGGCTGAGATCCGCCTGCGCGGGCTAGCGCATCGCTACCCCGGGGCCGCCGCCGACACCCTGGCCGGCCTCGATCTGGACATCGCCAGCGGCGAGGCCCACGCCCTGCTCGGCGGCTCCGGCGCCGGCAAGACCACGCTTCTGAACCTGCTATCGGGTCTGCTCGCGGCAGACGCCGGCGAGATCCGCTTCGACGGCCGCGACGTCACCCGGCTGCGGCCACGCGATCGCGGCGTCGCCCAGGTGTTCCAGTTTCCCGTGCTCTACGACACGCTGACCGTGGCCGAGGTGCTGGCGCTGCCGCTGCGCAATCGCGGCTGGCGCAAGGGCGACGCGGCGCGCCGCGCCGCCGAGATCGCCGGCCGGCTCGAGCTCGACGGCCTGCTCAAGCGCCGTGCCGGCGGCCTGTCGCTGTTCCACAAGCAGCTGGTGGGCATTGCCCGGGCGCTGGTGCGGCCGGACATCGCCGTGGTGCTGCTCGACGAGCCGCTCACCGCGGTGCAGCCCGCCACCAAGTGGCAGCTACGGCGCGTCATCAAGAGCGTGCAGCAGGAGCTTGGCGCCACGATGATCTACGTCACCCACGATCAGACCGAGGCGCTCACCTTTGCCGACCGGGTCAGCGTCATGCACGAGGGCCGCATCCTGCAGACGGGATCGCCCGAGACCCTCTACGAGCTGCCCGACCACGAGCACGTGGCCCACTTCATCGGCTCGCCGGGCATGAACCTGCTGGCCGGCGAGGTGCGTGACGGCGCGCTGTGGCTGCTTGGCGAGCGGGTGGGCCCGGCGGCCGGGGTCGCCGCCGGCGCCTGCATCGCCGGCTTCCGGCCGGAGTGGGCCGTGCTCGAGCCGGGTGCCGGCGACGGCGTGCCGTGCACGGTGACGGCCACCCGCGTGCTCGGCATCGACGCCCACCGGCCGGTGGGCCTGGTGGCGGCGCGGCTGGGTGAGCAGAGCCTGTGGACGCGGCAGGCGGTGGACCTCGCCCCGGGAGACTCGGCGCGGCTGCGCGTCGATCCCGCGCGGCTGCTGACCTTCCGTGACGGCGTCCGGGTGGGTGCCCATGCGCCGCGCTGACAACCGCGCCTGGCTCGGCGTGCTGCCGGTGGTGCTGGTGGTGGCGTTCAGCGCCGTGGTGCCGCTGATGACCGTGGTCAACTACTCGGTGCAGGACATCTTCGACCTCTCCAACCGGCTGTTCGTCGGCTTCGACTGGTACCGCGATACGCTGCGCGACGGTCGCTTCCAGGACGCCCTGCTGCGGCAGCTCCTGTTCAGCAGCCTGGTGCTCGCCATCGAGGTGCCGCTCGGCATTCTGGTAGCCCGTGCGTTGCCGCGTCAGGGCGCGGCGGCCGGCGTCTGGCTGGTGATCATCGCCGTGCCGCTGCTCATTCCCTGGAACGTGGTGGGCACCATCTGGCAGATGTTCGCGCGGCCCGACATCGGCCTGCTGGGCGCCGCCGCCAACGGCGCCGGGCTCGACTTCAACTTCACCGCCGATCCGCTGGATGCCTGGATCGTGCTGCTGATGATGGACGTCTGGCACTGGACGTCGCTGGTGGCGCTGCTGGCCTATGCCGGCCTCGCCTCGATTCAGGCGCCCTACTACCAGGCCGCAGAGCTGGACGCCGCCAGCCGCTGGCAGGTGTTCCGCTACGTGGAGCTGCCGCGCCTGAAGCCGGTGCTGCTGATCGCCGTGCTGCTGCGGCTGATGGACAGCTTCATGATCTACACCGAGCCGTTCGTGCTTACCGGCGGCGGCCCCGGCAGCAGCACCACGTTCCTGTCCCAGCACCTCACCACCATGGCGGTGGGGCAGTTCGATCTGGGCCCGGCGGCTGCGTTCTCGGTGCTGTACTTCCTGGTCATCCTGCTGCTGTGCTGGCTGTTCTACGCCGGCGTGGTGCGCAGCGACGAGGGGGATGGCGATGGCGCCTGAGCGTGGTCGCTGGCTGCTGATCGCCTACTGCGTCTACCTGGCGCTGCCCGTGTACTGGCTGCTGGGCATGGCGCTGCAGCGCAACCAGGACATCGTCGGCAGCTTCCAGGTGGTGCCGACCCGCCTCACCCTGGCCAACTTCGCCGAGATCTTCGGCAACCCGGTCTGGTATCAGGGGTTCCTGCACTCGCTCAGCTACGTGGCGCTGAACACGGTGATCTCGGTGGCCGTGGCGTTGCCCGCCGCCTACGCCTTTTCCCGCTTCCGCTTCATCGGTGACAAGCATCTGTTCTTCTGGCTGCTCACAAACCGCATGGCGCCGCCGGCCGTGTTTCTGCTGCCGTTCTTTCAGCTCTACTCCGCCATCGGCCTGTTCGACACGCCGCTGGCGGTGGCGCTGGCTCACTGCCTGTTCACGGTGCCGCTGTCGGTGTGGATTCTCGAAGGCTTCATGTCGGCGGTGCCGAGGAGCCTCGACGAGATGGCCCGCATCGACGGTCACGGGCCGCTGTACTTCTTCTTCCGCCTGTTTCTGCCGAACATCCGCGGCGGCATCGGCGTCACCGTCTTCTTCTGCTTCATGTTCAGCTGGGTGGAGCTGCTGCTGGCGCGCACGCTCACCGGCAGCGAGACCAAACCCATCGTGGTGGTGATGACGCGCACGGTGAGCGCGTCGGGCCTCGACTGGGGTGTGCTGGCCGCCGCCGGCGTGCTCACCATCCTGCCGGGCGTGGCCGTGGTCTGGCTGGTGCGCCGGCATCTGGCGAAGGGCTTCGCCCTGGGACGGGTGTGATGGATCTCGGCTGGATGGCCTGGACCTGGCCCACCGCGGCGTTCTTCGTCGCCGTGGCGGTCCTGCTCGCGGTGATGACCTGGCTGGAGCGGCGCTGGCCGACCCGCCCCCGGCGCGGCTGGCTGCCGCTCGCAACCACCCGCGGTGACCGGCTGTTCATGAGCCTGCTCCTCACCGGCTTCGTGCATGCCGGCTGGCTCGCGGTGACCGACGCCAGCGTGCTGGGCGCCAGCCTCGTCAGCCTGCTGCTGGCCGCGGTCTTGCTGCGCTGGGGTTGAGACGGTTCAATGGCCCGCATGAGGCAAGGGGAGGGGACCATGGGTCGATGGATGATGCTGGGCGCCGTGGCGCTGGTGCTGGGCGGCTGCGGCGGGGAGCCGGCGCCGCCGGCCGACGATGCGGCGTTCATGGCCGCCGCCGTCGAGCGCGCCGCCCGCTGGGTGGACGAGGAGTTCCAGCCGTCGACCCTCGAACGCGACGAGCAGCTTGCCGAGCTCGCCTGGTTCACCCGTGCCGCGGCGCCGTTTCGCGGCATGCGCATCAACGTCGTGTCGGAGACCCTCACCACCCACGAGTACGAGTCGCGGGTGCTGACCCGCGCCTTCGAGGAGATTACCGGCATCCGGGTCACCCACGACCTGATTCAGGAAGGCGACGTCATCGAGAAGCTGCAGACGCAGATGCAGTCGGGACAGAACGTCTACGACGCCTACGTCAACGACTCCGACCTGATCGGCACCCACTTCCGCTACGGCCACGTGGTGCCGCTGTCCGACTTCATGGCGGGGGAGGGCGCCGACGTCACCTCGCCCACCCTCGATCTCGACGACTTCATCGGGCTGAGCTTCACCACCGGCCCCGACGGCAAGCTCTATCAGCTCCCCGATCAGCAGTTCGCCAACCTCTACTGGTTCCGCTACGACTGGTTCCAGCGCGACGACCTGCGCGCCGCGTTCCGCGAGCGCTACGGCTATGAGCTCGGCGTGCCGGTGAACTGGTCGGCCTACGAGGACATCGCCGAGTTCTTCACCGAGCACGTGCGCGAGATCGACGGCCGCCGCGTCTACGGCCACATGGACTACGGCAAGAAAGACCCGTCGCTGGGCTGGCGCTTCACCGATGCCTGGCTGTCCATGGCCGGCACCGGCGACGTCGGCATTCCCAACGGCCTGCCGGTGGACGAGTGGGGCATAAGGGTGGAGGGTTGCCGCCCGGTCGGCTCGTCGGTGACCCGGGGCGGCGCCGCCAACGCCCCCGCCGCCGTGTACGCGCTCACCAGGTACATGGATTGGCTGAAGCGCTTCGCGCCGCCCGAAGCCGCCGGCATGACGTTCTCCGAGGCGGGCCCGGTGCCCGCCCAGGGCCACATCGCCCAGCAGATCTTCTGGTACACCACGTTTACCGCCGACATGATCAAGCCGGGGCTGGCGGTGGTAAACGAGGACGACACGCCGAAGTGGCGGATGGCGCCGTCACCCCACGGCCCGTACTGGCAGGAAGGCATGAAGCTCGGCTACCAGGACACCGGAAGCTGGACGCTGCTCAAGAGCACGCCGCTCGAGCGCCGCAAGGCGGCGTGGCTGTACGCCCAGTTCGTCACCGCCAAAACACTGTCGCTGAAGAAGCTGCAGGTGGGCCTCACCCCCATTCGCGACTCCGATCTGCGCTCGGCGGCCATGGCCGAGCTGGCGCCGCAGCTCGGCGGCCTGGTGGAGTTCTACACCAGCCCGGCGCGCACCGCGTGGACGCCCACCGGCACCAACGTCCCCGACTACCCGCGCCTGGCCCAGCTCTGGTGGCCGAACGTGGCCAACGCCGTTAGCGGCGCGGTGACGCCGCAGCAGGCCATGGACACCCTGGCCGCTGAGCAGGACCGGGTGCTGGAGCGGCTCGAGCGCAGCATGCCGGGCGAGTGCGCGCCGAAGCTCAATCCCGAGGAGGATGCCCAGGTGTGGTTCGACCGGCCCGGGGCGCCGAAGCCGCCGCTCGCCGACGAGAAGCCGCCGGGCGAAACCGTGCCCTACGATCAGCTCATCGACGCCTGGCGTGCCGGCCGGGCGCGGTGACGGCCTCGTCTCACGCCAGCGCCTGCTGGAACAGCGTCAGCATGCGCTGCCACGCCCGCTCCGCCTGGGCCTCGTGGTAGACGGCCGAGTCGAGCACGCACCAGCCGTGCATGGCATCCGCGTACACCTCGATCTCGGCACTCGCCGGCGCCGAGTCGAAGGCGCTGCGCAGCACGTTCTTGGCTTCCGGATCGGCCTCGTCGTCGTTCTCGGCGATGGCGAACAGGAACTGGCCGCGCATCTGCGGAATCACCCGATGGGGGCTGTCCGGGCCGTCCACCACCAGCCGCGAGCCGTGAAAGGAAGCGCCGGCACGCACCCGCTCGGGCAGGGTCGCGGCGGTGCGCATGACCATCGGCCCGCCCATGCAGTAGCCGGCGGTGCCAACCGGGCGGCCGGTGTCCACCGGGCTCTGGGCGTCCATCCAGGCGACGAAGGCACCGGCGTCGACGACATGGGTCGCGGGTGACAGCGCCTGGGCGAACGGCATGACGCGCTCGCGCACGGCCGGATCTCGAAAGCTCGCCCCGGGCTCGACCACGGGCGCCCGCGCCATCCGGTAGTAGGGGTTCACCACCAGCACCGCGTAGCCTGCCTGCGCCAGGCGCATGCCCATGGCGCGAAACGCCGGCCGCAGGCCCAGCACGTCGGGCCAGATCAGGATGCCGGGGTGGCGGCCCTCGGCCGGGTGCACGAAGTAAGCGTCGGCGCTGCCGTCCGGGGTCGGCACCTGCACGTCGGTCTCGATGACGTCGCCGGCGCCCGGGCCGGCCGCCGCCGTCGGCAGGGTCAGCGTCATCGCGGCGGCGGCCGCGCTCAGGCGATTGAACCGGCGCCGGGACAGACCGCCGCGGCGTTGCAGATAGGCGTCGTTGTCGCGCTCGGTATGGTCATCGCACATGAAGGGCGTCCCTGCTGGCGGAGGTGGGGCCCATTCTATACCGCGAGGTGGTCAGCTCAGGCGGCCGGCCCAGTCCACCACCGCTGCGTAGCCATCGAGCACCCGGCGGCTGTCGTCGTCACTGGCCGTCGGCAGGGACAGCACTACGCGGTTGACGCCTTTGCCGGCGAGTTCGGCCAGTTGGTCAGGGGATTCCGGGGCCGCGATCAGGGTGATGTCGATGTCGCGGACGTCGCGGCCGCGCTTCTCGCACTCTTCGGCCAGCAGCGCCCGGCGGGCGTCGAAGTCAGGGGTGAGCACGGGATACCAGCCCTGCGCGAACTCGGCGATTCGAGCCATGGCCCAGGTGGACGAGGCGCCGATGTAGACCGGCGGATGCGGACGGCTGATGGGCTTGGGCTCCACCCAGACCGGATCGAAGCTCACGAACTCGCCGTGGAACTCCGCATCCTGCTCGGTCCAGCACGCCTGCATGGCCAGCACGTGCTCGCGCAGCACCTTCCAGCGATCCTGGTAGGCCACGCCGTGGTTCTCCAGCTCCTCTGCCAGCCAGCCCGCTCCGACGCCGAACAGAAACCGGCCGCCCGACAGCACGTCCAGCGATGCGACCCGCTTCGCCAGGGCGATGGGATGATGCTCGGGCACCAGGCAGATGCCGGTGCCGATCTTCAGTCGCTCCGTCACGGCCGCCACCTGGGCAAGGAAGGTGAACGGCTCGAAGCTCTCCCAGTAGATGCTGGGCAGATCCCCTCCGAGCGGGTAGGGCGTGCGGCGGGAAGCGGGGACGTGGGTGTGCTCCACCACCCACAGCGACTCGAAGCCGCGCGTCTCGAGCTCCCGGGCGAGGTTCACCGCGCTCATGGAGTAGGCGGTGGGAAAGTTGGATATGCCGATCTTCATGGGTGGTCCTTTCCCTCAGTGCCGGCGCTGCTGGCGCTCGGCGGCCAGCGTCGGCAACTGGTCGTTGGACCAGATCTTGCGAATGAAGCGCGGGTTCTTCGACGACATGTCGATCTGGTAGAGGCTGGTGCTGTGGCGCTCGGGCAGCCCAAGCACCTCGCACAGCCGCTGCCCCAGCCAGTTCTCGATCTTCAGCACCACCATCTTGCGCCGCAGCCGGCCCTGCTCGTCGCGGTTGAGGATGGTGGGCAGGGTGTTCAGGGTCAGAATCTCGTCCACGGCCGTGTTGGCCAGCTTTTCGCGGCCTTCCTCGCTGGCGTAGAAGTGGGTGACCCCGAACACTAGCCGGCCCGGCTCGATCTGCTTGAGGAACTGGCACGTCTTCACCACCGTTGAGCCGGTGCGCACCATGTCGTCGAGCAGCACCACGTCGTGGCCGCGAATCTCCTCGAACGTGCTCTCGCTGTCGCGATGCAGGGTGATCTCCACCTGCCGCTCGCCCGAGCGCTCCTTGTCCAGCAGGATGAACTTGGCCTTGGGCAGCCCCAGGCGGGTGAACATCTCCTTCACGAAGGCGCGGGCGCCCTGGTCGGGCGCGCACAGCGCCAGGCCCTCACCCTGGGGGCCGTAGTGGACGATGTCGGAGTTGCGCAGGTAGTCGATGTAGATGTCGTAGGGCATCAGGTTGTAAAACTGGCCCTCGAAGATTTCGCGGAACATGGCCTGCACCGCGTGGGAGTGATTGTGCACCGTCATCACCCGATCGACGCCGGCCAGCTTCAGCATCTGCGCGTACAGCTTGGCAGTGAACGGCTGGCCGTCGAACTTCTTCAGATCCGCCTCGTCGCGCTCGAGCGCGGTGTCGCCGAGTTCGGGTCGCGGTCCGCGGTCCTGGGCGCTGTAGTAGAGGTCGGGCTCCACCAGCACCACCTGGGCGGCGCCGTTCTCCTTGGCCGCCCGGGCGATCAGCAGGGTGCGCATGGCCAGCGTCTGCCGGCTCACCACCCGGCTGGTGGTGCTGACGATCACCACGGTCTTGCCGGCCAGCTTGTTGCCGATGCGGGAAAAGTCACGCTCGTCGGAGATGAAGCGGGGGCAGAACTCCGAGTTCGCGAACGTCTTCATGCTGATGATGTCGGCGATGTCCTCGCGCTGGCCTACCGCGAAGGCGACGTCGATGGCGAAGGGATCGTCCGAGGAGTTGCCCACCACGATGACGTCGGCGGGGGTCACGGGCGTGCTGGTCACGATGGCGGCTCCGGGGCGGCTCTGGCGGGGCGCCAGGGTATCACGCGAGGCCGGCGGCGGCAGCTTCGCCCCGGGGTTGGCCTCACGCCTGCACCCAGTGGCCGACCGGCCGGGTGAGGAACTCTTCCAGCGCAATACCGTCTCCGCCCACGAGCAGCGTGCGTTGTGGTCTGAATGCCTCGACGAACGCGGCCGTTCCGGGATGGGTTTGCGGAGCACGGCCACTTTTCACCTCGATGGCCGTCAACCGGCGACCAGCTCGCACCACGAAGTCCACCTCGTGGTTCCGCTCACGCCAGTAGTGCAACTGACATTCGCCACGTTGCGCGGCGTTGGCAAGATGGGCGCCGACTGCCGACTCCACGAGCCTGCCCCAGAACTCACGATCCTGGCGGGCCTCCTGGAGCGTCAGGCCAGACGCGACGGTCATGAGCCCGGTGTTCAGCACCTGGAGCTTGGGGCTGGAGGCGCGGCTGCGGGCAACATCGCCCGCGTACTTCGGCAGGCCGCAGACCATGCCGGCGCCCGCCAGCAACGTGAGATAGTGGGCCAGCGTGGTAGTGTTTCCAGCGTCCTGCAACTGGCCCAGCATCTTGGTGTAAGACAGCACCTGCCCGGAATACCGGCAAGCCAGCTCGAACAACCGTCGAAGCAGGGCAGGCTTGTCGACCCGGGTGAGCAACAGTACGTCGCGCGAGATCGAGGTTTCGATCAGGCTGTCTGCTACATACCGCATCCAACGCTCGGGGTCGCTCACCAGCGGTGCGGCGCCTGGGTAGCCGCCGTAGAACAGATATTCCTCCAGCGACCAGCCGAAGGCGGCTTGCATCTCTGACAGCGACCAGTGCGACAGGTGTATGACTTCGAAGCGTCCGGCCAGGCTCTCGGTCAGGCCCTGGGCGATCAGCAGCGGCGCAGAGCCCAGCAGCACCACCCTCAGAGGGCGTTTGGCGCGGGTGTCCTCGTCCCACAGGCGCTTCACGGTCTCCGACCATTGCGGAATTTTCTGGATCTCGTCCAGCACCAGCACGCCGCCGCCGGAGCCTTTCAGGGCCAGCCGTGCCGCTTCCCATTGCTGAGCGATCCAATCGCTGTCCCGCAGTGACGGTTCGTCGGCACTGGCTGTCCGGACGGGCACGTCGAGGTCTTCGGTAACCTGCTGCACCAGCGTGGACTTGCCCACCTGGCGCGGTCCGGCAACTACCAGCATGAACCGGCGGGGCTCGGCAAGCCGGCCTGCCAGGATCGATGCCTGCGCCCGCCGGAACGGCTCTGTCGATTTACTCACCACGCTGAGTATTTTTACTCAACAGGACGAGTAAACAAAGTGGCAGGGGGCTGAGGTGGTGGTGGAGCCGAGGAGGATCGAACTCCCGACCTTCGCATTGCGAACGCGACGCTCTCCCAGCTGAGCTACGGCCCCGAGTGCGCAGAAATGGTAAATCCGCCCGGGCGGGCGCGCCAGCACCCGGCTGCCCGGCGGGCCCGCATCGATGTAGGCTTGGGGGGTAGGCACCACGCACACGAGAGCCGAGGCGCATGACCGATACCGATCGCGACAAGTGGAACGACCGCTACCGCGATGGCGCCTATCTCGGCCGCGACCATGCCGCGGAGCTGGTGGCCGAGCACGCGCCCGACATCGCGGCGACTCAGCGCGCCGCCGCGCCGTCGGGGAGCGCTCTGGCCGCGCTGGATCTGGCCTGCGGCGCTGGCCGCAATGCGCGATACCTGGCGGGGCTGGGGTATCGGGTGGACGCCGTAGATATCGCCGCCGAGGCGCTGTCTCGTGCCGCTGCAACGCCCGCCGAGGCGCCGATCCGCTGGATCGAGCACGACCTCGATCTCGGTCTGCCGCGCGGGCTCGGCGACTACGACCTGATCCTGATCATCCGCTACCTGGATCTGTCGCTGGTGGCGGCGGTGGCCGAGCGCCTGCGCCCCGGCGGTTACCTGCTCTGCGAGGCGCACCTGGTGAGCGATGCGGCCGTGATCGGGCCTCGCAACCCGGAGTTCCGCGCACGTCCCGGCGAGCTGCGCCGGGCTGCGGCCGCCCTCGACGTCGCGGAGTACTGGGAAGGCGTTCGCAGCGATCCCGACGGGCGGGCGGCGGCGCTGGCGCGGCTGGTGGCCTGGCGGCCGTATCCCCGTCCCTGATGCGCGTCTAGGCGGCCCCTTTCGCCCGCAGCGGCGCCGGCACCGCCGCGGCGGCCAGCGCGTCCGGCGGCCGGCTCGCCATGTCCTCCCGCAGATGGCGGCCTGCCAGCAGGTAGAAGCCGGTGGAGATCAGGTTGAACATCAGCACGATCAGCAGCGCCCAGCGCAGCGACTCGCTGCCCACCGGCGTCGCCGCCAGCAGGTCGCTGATGATGCCCGTGGCCTGGGGGCCGAGGCCCATGCCGATGAGGTTGAGGATGAACAGCAGAATCGACGAGGCCAGCGCCCGCATGCGCAGCCCCACCAGACCCTGGGTGAGGGCGAAGGTGGGGCCGAGGTAGTACGAGCCGAGGATGCCGGGCACGATGGCGATGAGCAGCGCCACGCGGTAGTCGGGCAGCAGGTAGACGGCGGCCGAAAACGGCACCGACAGCGCGGTGGCGAGTCCGGGCAGCCACACGTACCAGCGGAAGTCGCGGCGCGCCAGGCGGTCGGCCATCCAGCCGCCGAGCAGGGTGCCGGCCATGCCGGCAAAGCCGAGGAAGAACAGCCACTGACCGAGCTGCGCGGTGCCCATGTCGTGGGTGCGGATGAAGAAGGCGGGAATCCAGAAGCCCACCCCGTAGCCGACGAACGCGTGCAGGGCGCCGCCGAGCGCCAGGTAGCGGAAGCTGCGCTTGGCCCACAGGTAGCGGAACACCTCGGCCACCGGCGGCGGTGGCTCATCGCTCAGCGCCAGGTTCTCGGAGGCGCCGCGCACCGGCTCGCGCAGCGTGAACCGCACGATCAGGGCCAGGGCGATGCCGGGCAGGCCCACCACCATGAACGCGGTGCGCCAGTCGAAGGCCTCGTTGATCCAGCCCCCGGCCAGGTTGCCGAACATGGATCCCACCGGAATGCCGAGGGCGTAGATGGCGAGCGCGGTGGCCCGCGTCTGCGGAGGAAAGAGATCGGAGATCATGGAGTGGGCGGGCGGGCTGCCGCCGGCCTCGCCCACGGCCACGCCGATGCGGGCCAGCAGTAGCTGCACGAAGTTCTGAGCGAGGCCGCAGACGGCGGTCATGGCGCTCCAGATGCCGACGCAGACGGCGAGCACGTTGCGGCGCACGGTGCGGTCGGCGAGGCGGGCGATGGGAATGCCGAGAAAGGTGTAGAAGATGGCGAAGGCGATGCCGCCCATGAAGCCCATCTGGGTGTCCGTCAGCCCCAGGTCCTCCTTGATGGGCTGGGCGAGGATGCCGAGGATGGAGCGGTCGATGAAGTTGAATACGTAGGTGACGAACAGCAGCCCGAGCGCGTACCACGACCGCCACGGTGTGGCCGGCGTCTCCGGACGGGCAGCGTCGGCATCGTGCATGTTGGTTCTCCCCCGACGCAGAATGTAGCCGAGTTGACGGCAAGGTGAAACGCGTTTCAATGAATACCGTGGTGCTGCAGTCCCACCGCCTGCCGCTGCCGGCCCCCTGGCTGGCGCGCTGCCTCGACTCGGTGCGCGGCTGGGCTGCGCGGCGCGGCTTCGAGTACCGGTTCGAGGACGATGCCCTGTTCGATCGCCTGCCCGGCGACCTGCGCGAGCGCACCGCCGGGCGGCCGGTGATCGCCGCCGACCTGGCGCGGCTGGCTGCCTGCCGCGCCGTGCTCGACGAGGGTGCCGAGGCCGTGGTCTGGGTCGACGCCGACACCCTGGTGATCGATGCCGAGGGCTGGCTGCTGCCGGAGGACGACTACGCACTCGGCCGCGAGGTCTGGGTGCAGCGCGACGGCGGCCGCGTGCGCGACTATGTCAAGGTGCACAACGCCTATCTGCTGTTCCGGCCCGGAAATCCGTTCCTCGACTTCTACCGTCATGCCGCGGAGCGCATCGTCCGCGCCCATCGCGGCCCCATGGCGCCGCAGCTCATCGGCCCCAAGCTGCTCACCGCCCTGCACAGCCTGGCGCAGTGCCCGGTGGACGAGCGTGCCGCCGTGCTGCCGCCGGCGGTCGCGCACGATCTGCTGGCCGGCGGCGGCGACGCCCTGACGCGTTTTCGCGCCCGCAGCGTGGCGGCGCCGGCGGCGCTGAACCTGTGCGGGTCGCTGGTGGGCCGCGAGCTGGACGTGGACGCGCTGGTCGCGGTGATGGACCGCCTGGCGAGCAACCCGGCGCTGCTCGCGCCCCGAGCGCGGAGATAGTTGCTCACCAGGTATCGATGTGGGGCCGCTTCTTGCCGGTGCGGGCCGCCGGCGCCGGGGCGCTGTCGAGCGCCATCAGGATCCAGCGCCGCGATTCCGCCGGGTCGATGACCTCGTCGATCTCGAAGGCCTGGGCCATGCTCACGCCCTTGCCGCGGTCGTACATGCGCTGGACCATCTCCTGGTAGGTGCGCTCCCGCTCCTCCGGGTCGTCGATGGCGGCCAGCTCGTTGCGGTAGCCGAGCTTGACCGCCCCCTCGAGGCCCATGCCGCCGAATTCGCCGGTGGGCCAGGAGATGGTGAACATGGGCACCTTGAAGCTGCCGCCGGCCATGGCCTGGGCGCCGAGGCCGTAGCCCTTGCGCAGCACGATGGTGAAGAACGGCACGCTGACGTTGGCGCCCACCACGAACATGCGGGCGAAGCGCCGCACCTGGGCGCTGCGTTCGGCCTCCGGGCCCACCATGAAGCCCGGGGTGTCGCACAGAAACAGCAGCGGCACGTCGAAGGCGTCGCAGAGCTGCATGAAACGGGCGGCCTTGTCGGCGCCGACGCTGTCGATGGCGCCGCCCAGGTGGGCGGGATTGTTGGCGACGATGCCGATGGGGCGGCCTGCCACCCGGGCCAGCACGGTGATGATGCCGACCCCGTACTGCGGGCGCAGCTCCAGCATGCTGTCTTCGTCGGCCAGGTGTTCTATGACGCGGCGCACGTCGTAGACGCGCAGCCGGTTCTCCGGGATCAGGTGGCGGAGGATGCGCTGATCGGCGCATGACCAGTCGGCCAACGCACCCTGGAAGTAGCCGAGATACTGCTTGGCGACCTGCACCGCCTCCGCCTCGTCGGCCACCGCCACGTCCACCACGCCGTTGCCGATCTGCACGTCCAGCGGCCCGATCTCCTCGGGCTTGAACACGCCGAGGCCGCCGCCCTCCACCATGGCCGGGCCGCCCATGCCGATGTTCGAGCCTTCGGTGGCGATGATGACGTCGCAGCAGCCGAGCAGGGCGGCGTTGCCGGCGAAGCAGTAGCCGTTGGTGATGCCCACCAGCGGCACCAGGCCGGAGAGCCGGGCGAAGTAGTTGAAGGCGTAGCAGTCGAGGCCGGCGACGCCGGTGCCGTCGGTGTCGCCGGGGCGGCCGCCGCCGCCCTCGGCGAGCAGCACCACCGGCAGCCGGTTGCGCTCCGCCAGCTCGAACAGGCGGTCCTTCTTCAGGTGGTTCATGTGGCCCTGGGTGCCGGCCAGCACCATGTAGTCGTACGACATGGCCACGACCCGGGTGCGCTCGGCAGGAAACAGCGCCGCGTTGACGGTGCCGACGCCGGCCACCATGCCGTCGCCCGACGTCTTCTCCATCAGGTCCTGCACGCTGCGGCGCCGGCGCTGGGCGGCGATCATCAGCGGCCCGTACTCGACGAAGCTGTCGGCATCCACCAGGTCGGCGATGTTCTCCCGGGCGGTGCGGTGGCCGCGGCCGTGACGGCGGGCCACGGCATCGGGCCGGTTCTCGTCGAGGCCATAGGCGTGGCGCTCGAGTGCCTCGGCCAGGTCGGGGCGGATGGCCGTGAGATCCATCTCAGCAACGATGGCGGCCTCGTCCTGGCCGGCGTCGCCCGGCTCGATGGTCAGCAGCAGGTGCCCCTCGAACACCGTGTCGCCGGGCGCGCTGCGCACCTCGCCCACGGTGCCGGCCACCGGCGCCGTGATCACGTGCTCCATCTTCATGGCATCCATCACCGCCAGGTGCTGACCGCGGCGAACGCGCTCACCGGGCGCCACGTCGAGGCTGAGCACGGTGCCCTGCATGGGCGCGCGAACGGGCGCGATGCCCTCGGGCAGGGCGTCGGCGGTCATGCCGGACGTCGCCGCGGCTGCCGTGGCCGATTCACCGGGCACCGTGCCCGGGGCCGGCAGGCTGCGCAGCAGCGCGCCCAGGTGGTCTTCCAGATAGCGGGTGTAGACGGCGTCGTCGCGCACGGCGTCGCTGCGCAGCAGCGCGCGCAGCAGCGGGGCGTTGGTGGGCACGCCGCCGATACGGAACTCGGCCAGCGCCCGGTCGGCGCGGCGCAGCAGCGGCTCCAGCGCCGGATCGTGATCGTGCACGATCACCTTGGCCAGCAGCGAGTCGAAGGCGGGGCTGGTGGTGTAGCCGGCGTAGCCGAAGGTCTCCACCCGCACGCCGCGGCCGGTGGGCACCTCGAACGCGGTCAGGGTGCCGCCGGCGGGGCGGGTGCTGCCATCCTCCTGCATGGTCTCCATGTTGACCCGAAGCTGCACGGCGCGCCCGCGCGGGGCGGGCACGTGGTCGGCGTCGAGGCCGAGCTCGGCCAGGGTGGCGCCGGCGGCGAGCTGAACCTGGGTGCGCACCAGATCGACGCCGGTGACCTCTTCGGTGACCGTGTGCTCCACCTGCAGGCGGGCGTTGGCCTCGATGAACACGAACGGGTGCTCGGGGTCGGCATCGTCGATCAGGAATTCCAGGGTGCCGAGGTTGTCGTAGCGGGCGTGTCGGGCCAGGGTGAGCGCGGCATCCACCAGCGCCTGGCGCCGCGCCGGATCGAGTGACGGGCTGGGCGCCAGCTCGAGGAGCTTCTGATGACGCCGCTGCAGGGTGCACTCGCGCTCCCAGAGGTGGCTGACCGCGCCGGTGCGGTCGCCGAGGATCTGCACCTCGACGTGGCGCGCGCGCGCCACCAGCCGCTCCACGTACAGGCGACGGTCGCCGAAGGCCGCGCCGGCCTCCGACTCGCAGGCGCGAAACGCGTCCGCCAGCTCGTTCGCCCGCCGCACCACGCGCCTGCCGCGGCCGCCGCCGCCGGCGACCGCCTTCACCACCAGCGCGGCGCCGTCACCGAATCGATCGAAGAACGCGTGCGCCTCGTCCAGGCTGGTGGCCGCGGCGGTGCCCGGCAGCACCGGCACGCCGCAGTCGGCGGCCAGCCGCCGGGCCTTGAGCTTGTCGCCGAACTGCTCGAGCATCTCCGGGCGCGGGCCCACGAAGGTCAGCCCGGCATCGCGCACCCGCCGTCCGAACTCGGCGTTCTCCGCCAGAAAGCCGTAGCCGGGATGCACCGCATCGCAGCCGCCGTCCCTGGCGGCGTCGATGATGGCGGCCATGTCCAGGTAGCCGGCGGCGCCGCGTCCCGGCAGCCGCCACGCCCGGTCGGCCCGCACCACGTGCAGCGAGGCGGCGTCGTCGTCGGTGTGCACGGCGACGGTCTCGATGCCCAGGTCGGCGGCGGCCCGGGCGATGCGAATGGCGATCTCGCCACGATTGGCGATCAGCAGGCGCTCGAACATGGTCTCTCCGGTGCGGCCGTCAGGAAGCGGGGACGTTCACGCTGGAGGTGATGTTGAGGGTTCGGTTCCTGATGACCCAGCGGCCGCGTTCCTTGACCACCTCATCGGTGTAGGTGCCGCCGACGACCTGAACGCCGGTCAGGGCGCTGCTCGGACCGTAGGAGTGCGTGGCGATCAGGTACGAGACCATCTCTGCCGTGCGCCCGTGAATCGAGCTGGAGATGGAGCCCATGTGGTGCTGGGTGTTGACGTAGCCCGGTCCGCGGAAGGCATTGTTGACGAAGTTCGCCCACTGCAACGGTGCGTCCGTGTCGGAAGTCACCGCGGCCGGCACCGTGAGCACCGGCACGCCACCGAAGGCCAGGGTGAATGAGAAGTGCTTGGAGAAGCACTGGCGGTACAGCGACAGACCGAGCGCAAACTGCGGATCATCGAGATTGACCGTCGACTGCAGGTCGTCTGCCGCCGTGATCTCCGCATCCACAGCGGAACCGATGGCATCGGTGCCGCGGGCATAGCAGACGGCCAGGTCTTCCACCTGCTCCTGTGCGCTGATGGCGCCCTGGCGGCCACGGTCGTCGTCGCGGTCGGCATGTGCCGGCACGCCGCCCATCAGGGCAACGAGCGACACGGCGGCCACCAATCGGCTCACCCGTCGGCCGCGGCCGGCAGCTTCAGTCTGTACGTGCTCTTTCATTGAATTCCCCCAAGTCAAAAATGGAAGCCAGGAGATCACCGCGTCGGGCAACTCCTGCCGATGCCCCTCCCAAGGAGCCGCCCGAGCATAGCTCAGCCATCGGCGGCCGCGCCAACTTTCCGGCCGCGGTGGCGCCCGGTCGGCGCTCAGGCGTCCGCGGGCGGCATCTTGATTTCCAGCGGCGGGCAGTGTTCGGGATGCGGCTGCGGCGGCCGCTTCTCGATCGCGCCCACGAGCTCCAGGAACACGCCGTCGGGGTCGATGGCGTGCACGATCGCGGTGGCGTCCTCTCCGGTTCCGGAGCAGCACGGTGCCGGGTCCGAAAGAAACGGCACGTCCTGCGCCTTCAGTATGTCCACGGCGCGATCGACGTTGGGCACCAGCAGCGCGATGCGATTGATGCCGATGTGATTGATGGGGGGCGGATACGCGGGCTCAGGATCGAACGGCGTGAGCCACTGGATGAGCCGCAGCACGTGGCGATCGCCACGCTCGATCGCGATGTCGGCGCCGCGGATCTCGAAGGGCTGATCGAGCCCCCAGGCCCGGCCCTCCTCGAGGCTGCCTCGCGTTCTGGCCAGCGGCGTCACCGACGTGTAGCCGAACATGCGGTACAGGGCCAGGGAGCGGTCCAGGTCGCTGACGTTGATGCCGATGTAGGGCATCCCGGTGAGATGCATGTTCCGCGTCGCATCCGGCACCGGTGCCGACGTCTCCAGAAGCTTGTACAGCACCCCCTCGGGATCGCGGAAGAACACATAGCGCGATCCCACCTCGCCGTAGGGGTCGGAAAGCAGATCGACGTTCCGGCTCTTCAGAAAGCGCACGTCCGCATCCAGATCCGTGGTGTGCAAGGCCGCGTAGGCCATGCCGAGGTGGTTCGGCAGTTCGTAGGGCGGATCCGGATTGAACGGCGTCTTGAACTGAAGCAGGTCGATGTTCGCGCCCGGGCTGCCGGGCAGGGAGATCACCTCGCCCTTGACCAGCTCGTACTGGCACAGATCGAACATGCCGAGGGCGCGCGCCATCTCGTGGGTGTTGGTGAGCGGAAAACCGCCGGTGCCGGTGGTGTAGCCGATGGAACGGTAGAACGCGCGAGCGCTGTCGAAGTCGCTGGTGTGGGTCGCAAAGTGAAAGCGCGCCATCAGCCCGATGTCGTTCTCGTCGGCGTACTCGATCTCCGATATGGCCTGAGCCATGGCCGCCGCCAGCTCGTCTTCGGAAGGCTGCTCCGCAGCGGGCGCCGCGATCGCCGCGGGCTGCGCCGCCGGAGCCGCTGCCTCGGGTTCGGGGCTGCAGCCGCTGCTGAGCACCATGACCGTGATCGCGATCGCCGAGCAGATCGTCGTGCTTGTTTTTCTGATCATTCTGGTTCTTCTCTCCCGTATGGATCGTGGTCGGCGTGGCGCCTGAGCGCTGGCCATCCCGGCCAGAGTAACGGAGTTGGCGTTGACGGGGTAAGCGGCATCGGCATGGTAGGCTTGCGCGCGACGTTGCCCACCGCCATCCGGAGTCCAGTCCATGACCGTGAAAGTGGAGTTCCATTTCGATTTCGGCAGCCCCAACGCCTACCTGGCGCATCGGGTGATCCCCGCCATCGAGGCCCGCACCGGTGCCACCTTCCGGTACGTCCCGGTGCTGCTCGGCGGCGTCTTCAAGGCGACCAACAACGTGTCGCCGGCCGAATCGATGCGCGGCATCCGCAACAAGGGCGAGTACGCGGCGCTGGAAACGCGGCGCTTCATCGAGCGCCACGGCATCACCGACTTCCGCCGCAATCCCCACTTCCCGGTCAACACCCTGCGCATCATGCGCGGCGCGGTGTTTGCGGAGCGCGAGGGCTTCCTGCACCGCTACGTCGACGCGGTGTTCCATCACATGTGGTGCGAGCCGAAGAAGCTCGACGAGGTGGATGTCATCCGCGATGCCCTGGCAGCGTCGGATCTGCCGGTGGAGGCCATCGTGTCCGGCATGGACGACCCCGCGGTGAAGCAGCAGCTCATCGACAACACCGAGGCGTCGGTGGCGCGCGGCGCCTTCGGCTCGCCCACGTTCTTCGTCGATGGCGACATGTACTTCGGCAAGGACACCCTGCGCGAGGTGGAAGAGCGGATCGTCGAGCGCCAGCGAGCTTAGCGTGAACAGGCCCTAGTCGGCGTACCACGTATCGGCGGACGGCGGCTTCATCCACAGATGGCTGTACCAGTAGTGACCGCCGGCCTGATCGTCGGCTGGCGCCGTGCACGTGTACTTGCTGCGGCCCACCGGCAGCGGCGCGGCGGCGGTGACCGCAACCCGGCCACGGGCCCGATCCAGCCAGCGGATGGCCGGCGGGCCCTGGCCGGTGACGAAGCAGCTCAGGGCGTCGAGCCGGGCGTGGTCGCCGCCCAGCTCGAGTTCCAGGGTGGGCGCTGCGGCGTCGGGATCGAGCACCGGCGCGGCCGGTGCCCGCACCGACACCCGGAACGGCCGGGTGCGCAGCTTGCTCGCCAGCTCGTCGATGTCGGCGTAGCCGGCTGCCATGGGATAGCGCGGCAGGCTGGTCGGGTCGGCATGCACGCCAGCCGCCCCCGACTGCTGGCCGAAACCCGCCAGGTTCAGGGAGCGGGCGATGGCGGCCACCGCCGGCGTGAACTCGCCGTAGGGGTAGGCGATGGCGGCCAGCGGCCGTGCCAGCTCCGCGGTGAGGCGCTGCTGCGCCCAGGCCATGTCGGCCCGCACCCGCTCGCGCCAGGCCGCCGCCGACTCGTCGGCGCGGCGGAACGGATAGTGCTGATGGGCGCGGGAGTGGTTGCCGATCTCGGCGCCGGCGGCTTCCAGGCGGCGCAGCTCGTCCCAGCCGAGGTAGCCGCCGTAGCCGTCGTCGACGTAGTCGGTGGCGACGAACACGGCGAACGGCCAGCCTCGGGCGGCCAGGCGCGGGGCCGCCTCGGTGAGCACCGAGCGGTAGCCGTCGTCAAAGGTGATGGCTACCGCCCGCGGCGGCAGCGGTGGGCCGCCGGCGACGGCGGCGAGCAGCCGGCTCAGGGCGACCACCTGATAGCCGTGGCTGTCCAGGTGATCGAGGTGGGATTCGAACACCGCCGGCGTCACCGACGTGGTCGCCGGGGCGTCCTCTGCCACGTGATGGTAGAGCAGGACGACGGCAGATGGGTTGTCCTCCTCGGCCGCCGTCGCCGCCGCCGCCGCAGCCAGAGCGATGAGCAGCAGGGCGGCGGCCCGCCAGAGGGCAGGGCGAGGCCTCATCGGCTGCTCACCGGTCCGAGATCGTTGCTGCGAATGAGCTGGCGCACCTCGCGGATGTAGCGGTCGCGGCGCTCCGAGTAGTTCTGCAGAGCCTCGGCCAGCTCGAAGCCGGTCAGCGGTTCTCCGGCCTCGCGCAGCTCGGCGCGCATCTCCCGCAGCCGCTGGTAGTCGCGGTGGGTGTTCAGGTTGTTCACGTAGCCGGCAACCGCTTCCCGGGGCGTGGCGAAGGCGCGCACCTCGTGGCGCAGGCCCGGTCGCCGCGCCTCGGGCACCACGCCGCAGCCGGCGCTGAAGCAGCGCTCGCCGAACAGGGCGTTGCCGGCCACCGCGAATCGAGACGTGCCCCAGCCGGACTCCTTGGCCGCCTGAGCCAGCCCCAGGGATACGGGCACCTCGTCCACCCGGACCCACAGCTCGGCCAGCAGTTCGTCAGTCGGCAGTGAGGTCGGATCAAGGTCGTAGGTGCGGGCCAGGCGCGCCAGGCGGCCGCGGTCCCACCAGCCGAGGGCGCCGGCCGCCAGCCGCTCGCGCAGGTCGGCGACGTGGCGCCGCTGAGCGAGCACGCGACGATTTTCCGCCTCCAGCAGCGGGCGCACGAAGTCGAAGAAGGCCTGCTTGCGTTCTTCGCCTGCCGGCCAGCGGGCGAAGTCGGGGAGGATGTCGAAGCTGAGCCGATGCGCTGTGTACGCGCTGCCCAGGCAGACGGCGGCGACCGCCAGCCCCAGGCGCCAGGTGGTGAGCCCGGTCCCGGTCAATCCGCCCCCGTGGCCGGGCCTTTCAGCTCGATGGTGTTGCCCTCGGGATCTTCCAGGTAGATGGACGGCCCGTAGCCCTCGGCGCCGAACACGTGCCGCACCTCACTGGGCTTGATGCCGTGCTCGCGCAGGTGCCGGCTGATGGCCTCGGGGCGGAAGGGCGTCACCCGCAGGCAGAAGTGGTCCATGTTGTGGCCGCCACCGCGTCGCGGCGCCGTGCCGGCGGCCCGGCCGAGCCGGCCGTCGGCAGCGACGATGTCGATCAGGCTGGCGCCGGCGCGTAGCTGGGTGAGCCCCTGTTCGGGGGCCTCCCGCTCCAGGGTGCAGCCGAGCACGTTGCGGTAGAAGCGGATCAGCACCTCGTGGTCGCGGGCCCGCAGCACCACGTGGTCCAGTTGATCCAGGCCGAAGGGAACGTCGCTATCCGTCATTGAGATGACCGTTGTAGGGCCGGTACGCGGCAGGGCGCGGCCCGCAGGTTGAGCCGGGTGAACACATGGTCGACGACCAGCCTAACGCCGACGGCGTCGCCGGAGCCATCGGTAGTTTCCGAGAACGGGGCCGGCTGGCGAAGCCTCGAAAGCGGATTGTCGGACACGGCCGGGGCCCCGGCCCACGGGCGTTGCGCGCCTCGGACCGCTGCCGGTGTGATCCGCGTCCGGTCCCGACGACGCCCTCTCGCCTATGCTTGAGGGGTCGAACCAGCACCGGCGATTGCGACATGGATGCGCAGGGGCGCTCACCACTCATTCTGAGTTGGCATGACCGGCGCGCCGTCTTGGACGGCGTGCGGGCCGCGCTCACCCTGGGATCGCTGGCCGGGTCCGGGCTGCAGGTGGAGGGGGCGCACACGTCCCGACATCACGCCACCATCGAGCGGCGCCGCCAGTCCTACGTGCTGGTGGACCACAGCACCAACGGCACCTTCGTGCAGACCGAGGACGAGCAGGTGGCGTACGTGCACCGCGGCGAGCTGCGCCTGTGGGGCGAGGGCTGGATCGCCCTCGGCGACCGCCTGTCGGAGCGAACCGCCGTGCGGTTCCGCCACGAATGAACGCGCCGGCCGCCATCGAGTGGCGCTGGCGCAGTGCCCAGCAGACCCACCGCGGCAAGCACCGGCGCCACAACGAGGACGCGGTGCTGAGCCGCACGTCGGTGGGGCTGTGGGTCGTGGCGGACGGCATGGGCGGTCACCAGGCCGGCGAGGTGGCGAGCCAGGCCATCACCACGGCGCTGGCGCAGCTACCCCTCGACGGGTCGCTCGGCGAGCGGGTGGACCGCGTCGAAGATACCCTGCTCGGCGTCAACGATCAGCTACGCGTCCACGCTGCGACCCGCGGCGTCGGCGCCACCGTGGGCAGCACGGTGGTGGCCATGATTGCCGTCGCTGGCGCGGCCGCCGTGCTGTGGGCCGGCGACAGCCGTCTGTATCGGCTGCGCGACGGCGTGCTGCAGCAGGTGACCCGCGATCACAATCCGGTGAGCGATCTGCTCGACCAGGGCGGGGTCACCGAGGCCGAGGCGCTCGCAGCAGAGACCAACATCATCACCCGGGCCGTGGGCGGCCAGCAGCGCCTGCACCTCGATGTCGCCATGTTCGACGTCGCCGCCCACGATACCTACCTGCTCTGCAGCGACGGCCTGTATCGCGATCTCGGCATGGACGAGCTGGCCGCCATGCTCGGCGGTGCCGAGCTGGGTCCGATGGCCGAGCGGCTGCTGGCCCGCTGCCTCGAAGGCCCGGCGCTGGACAACGTCTCGCTGGTGGTCGCGCGGCCGGAGGGGGCGTGATGAGCCTGGCCAGCGACGTCACGGTGCTGCGCGCCGACCCCAGCGTCTCCGGCAGCGGCGGCCGGGGTGCCGGCACCGCCACCGCGCCGCGGGTGCTCAAGCAGCGCTTCGTCCTGGACGAGAAGCTCGGCAGCGGCGGCATGGGCACGGTGTTCCGCGCCAAGGATCTGCGCAAGGTGGAAGCCCGGGACCGCAATCCCTACGTGGCGGTGAAGGTGCTGAACAACGACTTCCGCGAGCATCCGGAGGCGTTCATCGCCCTGCAGCGCGAAGCGGCCAAGTCCCAGGCGCTGTCCCACCGCAACATCGTCTCCATCTACGACTTCGACAAGGATGGCGACGTCCCCTTCATCATCATGGAGCTGCTCGAGGGTCAGGAGCTGGCGGACCTGCTGCGCGCGTATCCCACCGGCATGCCCGACGAGATGGCCTGGAAGATCATCCGCTGCCTCTGCGACGGCCTGGAGCACGCCCACGAGGCCGGCCTGGTGCATGCCGACTTCAAGCCGGGCAACGTCTTCGTGTCGCCGAGCAACACGGCCAAGATCCTCGACTTCGGCATCGCCCGCGCGGTGACTCTGAACCTCGCGGGCGAGCCGGCCGACGACGGCCCGCAGCCGCCGGCGGCGCTGACCCCGGCGTACGCCAGCGCCGAGATGCTCGACCGCGAGGATCCGGAGATCCGGGACGACCTGTTCTCCCTCGGGGTCGTCGTCTACCTGATGCTCACTGGCACCCACCCCTACGGCCGCGTGCCGGCCAACGAGGCCCGCGAGCAGGGGCTGCAGCCTGAGCGCCCGCGCCGGCTCAGCCGGCGCCAGTGGCGCATCCTGGCGCGCTGCCTGGCGTTTCGCCGCCAGGACCGTCCCGCCTCGGTGGCCGCGGTGCGCCAGGGTCTGTTCGAGCCTTCGCCCTGGCGGTCGCGCACGGCCCTCATCGCCGCGGCCGCCGTGCTGGTGACGCTGGCGGCGTCTGCATTCAAGGAGGAAGCGGCGGTGCAGGAGGCGACCGTGACCGTGCGCCAGACCACGCTGGTGGACGCTCAGGTGGCCCGGGTCGATGCGCTGCTCGGCTCGGGACGCGCCGAACCGGCCTGGGAAGCCGCCGTGGCGGAAGAGGTGGCGGTGCTGCGCGCGCTGCTGCCGGCCGGCGCGCCGGAACCCGACGTGCTGGGGCGTGTGCGCGCTCGTTACCAGGCGCTGATTGCGGCCGAGCCCGACCGCGATGCCGCCGTCGCGCTGCTCTACCGGGGCCGGGCCTTCGGCCCGCTGCCCGAGGCGGACGCGTATCTGCGCACGCGGCTGACCGCCGACGTCGAGCAGCTGCTCGATTCGGCGACGCTCACGCTGGACTGGATGACGGCGCTGGAATCGGCGCTGGCGCGGCTGGCGGGGGTCTATCCGGAGGCCAGCGGGCTTGCCACGCTGCGCCTCGAGACGGTCAACGTGCTGGGCGCGCTGCTGGACCAGAGCCTGGCTGCGGATCGGTTTCCGGCGGCCCGCCAGGGACTGCGGCTGCTCGAGGCCCACGGCTTCGACGCCGAACTGCTGGGCGACATGCAGGAGCGCGTCGCCCGGGCCGAGCGCCAGTACCTGTCGCGGCAGACGGCGCAGGTCCGCAATGACGCCCGGCAGCGGTTTGTCAGCGAGCTGGAAGGCACCCTCGAGGGTGCCTGTCTGCGCTTCGAACCCGAACCGGCGGCGGCCGTGTTCCGCCGCTGGATCAGCCGCTATCCGGCCTTCGCCGCCGCCGGCCGCGACCGCGTGGCCGCCCACGTGGCGCGTTGCGCAGCGCAGGTCGAGGCCCTAGACCGGCAGCGGGCGGCCGATCTCAGGCAGCGCAGCGTCGCCGCCTTCGGGCCGTTGCCCGGGGTCGCCGGCGGACGGGACGATCCCTGCGCCGCCGACTACCTGCTGGGCAATGGCAGCCAGCTCGGCCGCGGCGGCACCTGCGCCGACCGGGTCGGCGACGGCGCCCAGGGGCCACGGCTGGTGGTGATCGGCGGCGCCGAGCCGGGCGAGCGCTTCGCCATCACCCGGCAGGAGGTGAGCTGGGGGGAGCTGGCCGCGTTCTGTGCGTCCGACGGCGACTGCCCGCCGGCGGCGGCCGGCGAGCTGCCGGTCACCGGCGTGCCGCTGGCGTTGGCGGAGCGGTTCGCCCGCTGGCTCAGCGACCAGACCGGCTTCGTCTACCACCTGCCGAACTATCAGCAGTGGCGGCTGGCGGCCCGGGACACGGAAGACCCGAATCGTAACTGTCAGGTGCGGCTGGGCAGCGTCCGCCGCGGACTGGCTCCGGTGCCGGCCGGGGTCGGCGCGCCGAATCCCCAGGGCCTGCTCAACGTGCTCGGCAACGTGCAGGAGTGGGTGCTGGACGACGGCGTGGTGAAGGCCGCCGGCGGCGCCTACACCGACGCCCTGACCGAGTGTTCGGTGGATGCGCTGCGCAGCCATGCCGGCGACGCCGACGCCATGACCGGGTTCCGACTGGTTCGGGAGGTATCGTGAGCTTCATGAAGTTGCCCCCGGAGGCCGTGCGCCTGCGCCGGCTGGCCCGCGCCCACGCGGCCGGCGAGCTCAGCGAGGCCGAGTACCGGCAGTCGCGCCGCGACCTGCTGGACCGCTTCGAAGCGGCCCCCGACGAGGTGCGCGACCATTTCGACGACAGCACCCGGCCGCGCTGGGATGAAGACATCACCCTGCGCGGCGGCGCCGACGGCTGCGCGGCCCACCGGGCGAGCGTGCCGTTGCTGGCGCCGCCGCTGCCGCCCCCCAGCCGCGGCGGCGGCCGCCGCCTGCTCTGGTTCGCGACCCTGCTGCTGGCAGCGGTCGCCGTGCTGCTGGTGCTGCCTCGGGCGGCGAGTGCCAGCGAGGTGCCGCCGGTGCGTGAGCGCACGCCCGATCCGGCCGGCAGCCCGCGGCTGCCGGTGACCGCCGTGCTGGTGCGCTGGGCACCGGGCGAAGCGGAGCCGGCCCAGGGCCTGCCGCTGGATCGGCTGCAGGCGCGCGCCGACGAGGCTCTGGCGCGCATCCGCGCCCGTCATACCCCTTCGGCGCACGGCTTCACCCAGATGGAGCTGGAAGAGTTGGGACGGCTGCTGAACGCGCTTGGCGTGCACCAGGGCGACGACGGCCTGGACGCGGCGGACGCCAGGGATCTGAGCGCCCTGATCCGCGACCAGAAGTCGCGGCGCGGGATCTCGGTGCTGGAGCTGGAGGAGGTGGCCCGGGCGGTGCAGGCGCAAGCCCGCGCCGAGGACTTCTTCCTCGCCGCCGCCTACCTGCCCGCGCAACGCCTCGACGATGGCGTGGCCTACATCGACGTGCTGCCCGGGCGGCTCGGCGACGTGGTGGTGGATGGCAGCCGCAGCGGCGCCGTGGACTCGGTGTTCGGGCCGCTGCTTGGCCAGACGCTCACCCTGTCCGAGGTGTCGAGCCGGCTGCAGACCCTGGACCAGCTGGCCGGCATGGACGCCCAGGCGTCGTTCGCACCGGGCGATCGGGCCGGCGAGTCGCGCCTGCGCCTGGCGGTGCGCCCGGAACGGCGGTGGCATGCGGCGGCGACGGCGGACAATCACGGCGACGAAGCCACCGGCCGTTACCGCCTGCGCGGCGACGTTGCCGTGCTGGACCTGCGCGGCGCGGGCGACCGGCTCTCCGCCGGCGCCATGACCACCGCCGACCCGGCCAACCAGACGTTTGCCTACGTGGGTTACGACCTGCCGGTGGCCGGCGGCTACCGGCTGTCCACCCGCGTCGGCAATCACGACTTCAGCCGTGACGGGGTCCCGGAACTCGACGGCGGCGCCTGGTTCGTGGACCTCGCGGCGCGCCGTACCCTGGTTCAGACCCGCTCGCGCTCGGCCACCCTGATCTGGTCGGGCGCCTATCAGTCCCTCGACTGGGACGCCGGTGTCGATCAGCGGGTGCTGCTGGCCGGCGTCGGCCTGGCAGGGCAGCGGGTCTGGAACGAATCCCGGGTGGCCGCAGACGCGGTGGCGCATCTGTCGGTGGGCCAGGTATCGGGCGACCGCTTCGCCGGCCAGGATCGCCGGCTGTGGCTGCTGGAGGTGGACGCCGAGATCTGGACGCCCGCAGACGTGCCGGGGCTGCCCGGCGAGCAGAAGCTGGTGGCGCGGCTGGCGGGGCAGTGGACCGACAGAGCACTACCCGCCACCCGTCGGTTCAGCGTCGGCGGTCCGCTCCGGTCCCGGGCCTACGATCGCGACGAGCTGCTGGCCGATCGCGGCCTGCTGCTCGGCGTGGAGGCCCGTCACCCGGTCGCCGTCGGGGAGCTGCTGCTGTTCGGCGAGCTCGGCTACGGCGATCGTCGCGGGTCGGCGGACGGCTGGGGACGGGTGGCCGATCTGGGGCTTGGCTGGGAGGCTGCGCTGGCCCCGGGGCTGAAACACCGCATCACGGTGGCTTGGCCGCTGGCGGTGGATGGAACGGGAGATATCGATGACGACGGTGCCAAGGTGTTCTGGTCGCTGCGCTATGACCACTGAGCTGCGCTGCTGGCTGGTGGCCACCGCCTGGCTGCTGGCGTTGCCCGCGGCCGCCGCGGAGGCGCCGCCGGAACCGCCCGACGACGCCCAGGCGGCGCACCAGGTGGTGCCCGGCGGTGGCCTGCGGGCGCGGCTGTTGGGCGCGGACGGCCTGCCGATCCGCGACCTGGACACGGCCATATTCCTGGACGTGGCGCCGGTCACCGCGGCCGAGCCGGCGGTGCGGCTGCCCGACGATCAGCGCGACGACGACTGATCGCGACGACTGATCGTTCGGGGGCGGCGCGGCGTTATGCACAGGGTCCGATGAGACGGCGGCGGCGATCGAGTTGCCGTCGATCATTCACGCATCGCGCAAAGTCATCGTTGTAATCAATTGAAATGAATAACATTTATGTCTCTGATCAGTAATTGATCAGCGCACGGGGCGCGGCATCCCACGGGGCTTGGCGCGTCCTACTCAGAAGTTATCCTCAAAGTTATCCACAGAAATCCTGAACAACCCGGACGCGCGAATCAGCCGCTGGTCTTTCCCGGGGCCGGATCCGTCCCATAATGGGCGCCGCAATCACGGCAGCGGGGTGACGCATGACGGCAGGTGGATCGGGCGCTCGATGGCTCGTCACGGTGTTCTGCCTGGCCCTGCTCGGGGGCTGCAGCGTGAAGCTGGCCTACAACAATCTCGACCGCCTGGCGCGCTGGTCGCTCAGCGACTACATCGCCCTGGACAGCCGCCAGCGGGCCTACTTCGATGCCGCGTTTGCCGAGGTCTGGGCGTGGCATCGGCAGGCGCACCTGCCGCAGTACGCCGACTTTCTGGAATCCCTGGGTCCCCGCCTGGTCGATGGCAGCAGCGAGGCGCAGATGGCGGCCATGGTGGAGCAGGTGCTGGGCTGGGCCGGCGAGATCGAGGCGCGGGCCATGCCGCTCACGACCCGGCTGCTGGCGTCGCTGTCGGATCAGCAGGTGGCCGATCTGGCCAGCAACCTGGAAGCCGGCAACATCGAAACGGCGGCACCCGAGGCCGACGTGACGCTGGCCGAGGCCCAGGCGCTGTGGCAGGAGGAGCTGACCGACCGCTTCACGAGCTTCTCAGGCCGGTTGAACTCGCTGCAGACCGCCTACCTGGCAGAGCAGTCCCGACGCTATCGGCCCGACCGGGTGCTCTGGGCCGAGTACCGGCGCCGCTGGCAGCAGGACCTGCTGGCCCTGCTCGCCTTCCGCAGCGACGTGGACGCCTTCGCGCGCGGCTTCGAGCAACTCGCGGCCAACCGCGAGCTCTACTACGGAAGCGAGTTCGCCAGCGCCTTCGAGGCCAACCAGGCGCTGACCCGGGAGGCCAGCATCTGGCTGCTGAACAGCCTCACGGATCAGCAGCGGGCGCGCTTCGTCGACCGCCTGGACTCGCTGGCGGCCGACCTGCGGGCGCTGGCCACCGATCGGGGCCGCGGCCGTGTGTCCGACGCCGAGCTGCCGTGCCTGCTGGAATGCTGAGCGCCTGGCCGACCTGACGAGCTCAGCGGCGCTCCTCCTCGAGCAGGATCCAGGCCACCGCGTAGACGCCGATGGCCAGCTTCAGCGCCAGCAGCGCGGTGACGATGAAGGCCACGCGCAGGAATGCGGGATCCGTATCCAGCGCCCGGGCGACGCCGGCGCACACGCCGGCGATCCAGCCGCGATGCGGGTCCCGGGTGAACCGGCGGCGAGCGCGTTCCAGTACGTTTGCGGGCATGGGCCGACCTCCTTCAGGCATCGAGCAACCAGTGGGCCAGGTTCAGCACCGACAGCGACGGTGCGGATACGGTGTGCGCGGGCTGCGCCGGCTCGGCGACCGACATGGCGGCGCCGAAGCCGAGCAGCACCACGGCCAGCAGGACCATGGCGGTGACGGTGCCGCGCGGGGCCTTGAGCCGGGAGAGTCTGAATGCCTGTGACATGGTGGCGTTTCCTGAATTCGATGCGGTCTCAGCACTGACCATCCACGATTCGTGCCAGGTTCGGAGAACGGCGCCGGCGCCCGCCGCGCGGCCTGTTTGGGGCCGGTGCGGTCTCGAGACCGCGCGACGCCTGGCTGATTTCGCCAACTGTTGGCGGGCCATCCGAAGCGGAGGCGGCGGCTTGCCACAGCCACGCCGCCGGGGTAGAAGTCGCTTCTGACGTCGGCTGGGGAGCAGGTCCATGGATTTCCACTTCGCAACCGCCTGGGAAGCCGTGGCGGACACGGTGCCCGAGCGCCAGGCGCTGATCAGCCACGGCCCCCGCGGTGTGATCACCCGTAGCTGGCGCGAGTTCGACGATCGGGCCGCGCGGCTCGCCGCCGTGCTCGATGGCCACGGGCTCGGCCGTGACAGCAAGGTGGGCCTGTACCTGCACAACGGCAACGAGTACCTCGAAGCCCAGTACGGCGTGTTCAAGGTGCGCGGCTGCCCCATCAACGTGAACTACCGCTACAAGGCCGAGGAGCTGGTCTACCTGCTCGACAACGCCGACGTCGAGGCGGTGGTGTTCCAGGCCAGCTACGCGATGCGGCTCTGGGAGATTCGCGAGCGGCTGCCGAAGCTGAAGCTGCTGATCCAGGTGGACGACGGCACCGAGGCGCTGCTGAAGGGGGCGCTGGACTACGAGCGCGCCATCCGCGACGCCCGGCCGCTGCCGCGGATGGCGCGGGATCCGGACGACGTGTACATGCTCTACACCGGTGGCACCACGGGCATGCCCAAGGGGGTCATGTACCCGGGCGGCCACTTCTGCTTCTTCCTGGCCAGCATGGGCGCCGCCGGACGCGGCCTGCCGCCGCCGCAGACGGTTGCCGACCTGCCCGACCTGGTGCGCGCCGTGGCCGAGCCGCCGGTGAGCCTGCCGGCCTGCCCGCTGATGCACGGCACCGGCATGTGGCTGGGCGCCATGCTGCCGCTGACCCTGGGCGGCAGCGTGGTCACGTCACCCAAGCTCGGCCTCGACCCCGACCTGATCTGGGGGCTGGTGGAGGAACGCCGGGTGAGCGACCTGGTGATCGTCGGCGATGCCTTCGCGCGGCCGCTGCTGGCGGCGCTGGATGCGGCGGCCGAGCGGGGCAACCCCTACGATCTGCGCACGCTCAAGCAGATCGTCTCCAGCGGCGTCATGTGGAGCGCCGAGGTCAAGGCGGGCCTGCTGCGCCACCACGACCTGGTGCTGGCCGACGTCATCGGCTCCTCCGAGGGCGGCATGGGCAGCTCCATCACCACCCGCGACAGCCGGCCGGGCACCGCCCGCTTCACTCTCAACGAGGGCGTGAAGGTGATCACCGACGACGACCGCTTCGTCGAGCCGGGCTCGGGCGAGATCGGCCGCGTCGCCACCAGCGGCTTCGTGCCGCTCGGCTACTACAAGGATCCGGAGAAGTCGGCGCGCACGTTCCGCGAGGTGAACGGCGTGCGCTACAGCTTCCCCGGCGATTACGCCACCGTCGAGGCCGATGGCAGCATCACCCTGCTCGGCCGCGGCAGCGTCTGCATCAACAGCGCCGGCGAGAAGGTGTTCCCCGAAGAGGTGGAGGAGGCGGTCAAGCGCCACCCGGCGGTGCAGGACGCGCTGGTGGTCGGCGTGCCCGACGAGCGGTTCGGCGAGCGGGTGGTGGCGGTGGCGTCGCGGCGGCCGCGTGCAGAGCTCGATGCCGATGCCGTGATCGAGTTCGCCCGCGAGCAGCTCGCCGGCTACAAGGCGCCGAAGCAGGTGCTGCTGGTGGACGAGGTGCAGCGCGGCCCCAACGGCAAGGCGGACTACAAGTGGGCCAAGGCCCAGGCGCTGGCCGCGTTCGGCCAGCCCGGGAGCGCGTGACATGACGGGACCTCTGCAGGGCGTTCGCGTGGTCGACCTCACCAGCATGATCTCCGGCCCCATCGCCACCATGATGCTGGCGGACCAGGGTGCCGACGTGATCAAGGTGGAGCCCCCCAGCGGCGATCTGGTGCGCCATCTCGGCCCCAACCGCCATGGGCTCACCGCCACCTTCCTGTCGGCCAACCGCAGCAAGCGCAGCCTGGCGCTGGACCTGAAGACGGCCGAAGGCATGGCGGTGCTGGAGAAGCTGGTCGCGACCGCCGACGTGTTCGTGCAGAACTTCCGTCCCGGCGCCATCGAGCGCATGGGTCTCGGCGAGGCGGCGGTGCGCAAGCTGCGCCCCGACATCGTCTACGTCTCCATCAGCGGCTTCGGCGAGACCGGGCCCTACGCCCACAAGCGCGTCTACGATCCGGTGATCCAGGCGCTGTCCGGGCTGGCGGCGATTCAGCGCGACGGCGAGACCGGGCGTCCGCGCATGGTCCGCACCATCGTCCCGGACAAGACCACGGCGGTGACCGCGGCCCAGGCCATCACCGCGGCCCTGTTCTGCCGGGAACGCACGGGGGAAGGCCAGCACGTCAAGCTGGCCATGCTCGACACCATGATCGCCTACCTGTGGCCCGAGGGCATGACGGGCTACACGTTCGTCGGCCGCGAGGTGACCGCGTCGCGGGCGCAGCTCGCCCAGGACCTGATCTTCGAGACCAGCGACGGCTACATCACCGCCGGCGCCGTGTCCGATGCCGAATGGCAGGGCATGTGCCGGGCGCTGGAGCGGCCGCAGTGGCTGGAGGACGCCCGCTTCCGCACCGCCCAGGACCGGGTGGTCAACGTCCGCGAGCGCCTGGCGCTGACGGCCGAGGTGCTGGCCACGCGCTCCAGCGCCGAGTGGCTGGCCCGCCTGGACGCGGAGGGCGTGCCCTGCGCGCCGGTGCTGGAGCGTCACGAGGTGTTCGAGCACGAGCAGGCGCGCATCAACGAGACCGTCGGCGAGTACGAGCACCCGGTGGCGGGCCGCATCCGCCAGCCGCGCCCGGCCGCCCGCTTCGACCGCACCCCGGCCGGCATTCAGCGGCCGGCGCCCGTGCTCGGCGAGCACTCGCGCGAGATCGTCACCGAGTTGGGCCTGGACGCCGACGCGCTGGCGGGCGCGGGCGTGATTCGCGGCTGACCGCTGCACGCCGGCCCCGGCGCCGGTAGAATCGGCGCCTTTAGCCGGGAACACCCCATGCGCCTCACCCAGGGCATTCATCGTGCCGTGCAGCTCTATGGCCGCCAGCCGGCGCTGCTCGGCGACGGCGTGGCCCTGGACTGGCGCACCCTCGCCGAGCGGGTGGCGCGGCTGGCGGCCGTGCTGCAGGCCCGCGGCATCGAGCCCGGCGACCGTGTCGCCATGCTCGGGGTGAACTCGCCCCGCTACGTGGAGTTCTACTTCGCAGCGCTGTGGGCGGGCGCGGTGATGGTGCCGGTGAACACCCGCTGGGCGGCGCCGGAGAAGGTGCACTGCCTGAACGATTCGGGCGCCCGGCTGCTGCTGGCCGACGACGGCTTCATCGCCGAAGCCGAGGCGCTGCGCGAGGCCTGCGCCGGACTCGAGGCCTGCATCCACGTCGGCGAAGGGGTGCCCGCCAGCATCGCCGCCTACGAGGCGATGTTGGAGCGGCACGATCCGGTACCCGACGCGGGCCGCGGCGGCGACGATCTGGCGGCCCTGTTCTATACCGGCGGCACCACCGGGCGCTCGAAGGGGGTGATGCTCAGCCACGCCAACTTCCTGAGCAACTCCATGACGGCGCTGGTCAACCTCGGCGTTCGCGAACACAGCGTGCACCTGCACGTCTCGCCGCTGTTCCACGTCGCCGGCGGCTCGCGGGTGTTCACCACCACCGTGGCCGGCGGCACCCACGCGGTGATTCCCCGCTTCGAGCCGGCCCTGTTCCTCGATGCGCTGGAGCGCTACGGCGTCACCGTGACCGTGGTGGTGCCCACCATGCTGAACGCGCTGCTGCAGTTCCCCGACCTCGACCGCTACGACCTGTCGCGTCTCGAGCTGCTCACCTACGGCGCCTCACCGATGCCCGAGGAGCTGCTGCGCCAGGCCATGGCGCGGCTGCCTGGCGTGCGCTTTCTGCAGTCGTACGGCATGACCGAGCTGTCGCCTGTGGCCACCTGTCTGCCGCCGCGTTACCACGTATTCGACGGCCCCGATGCCGGTCGCATCCGCTCCGCCGGGCAGGCGGTGTACAACGCCGACGTCGCCATCTTCGACGCCGACGACCGGCCGCTGCCGCCCGGGGCGGTTGGCGAGGTGTGCGTGCGCGGGCCCATGGTGATGCAGGGTTACTGGCAGCAGCCCGAACTCACCGCGCAGACGCTGCGCGGCGGCTGGATGCACACCGGCGACGCCGGCTATCTGGACGACGAGGGCTTCCTGTTCCTGGTGGACCGGGTCAAGGACATGATCATCTCCGGCGGCGAGAACGTGTACTCGGCCGCGGTGGAGAACGTGATCTATCAGTTCCCCGGCATCCACGAGTGCGCCGTCATCGGCGTGCCCAGCGAGCAGTGGGGCGAGGCGGTGCACGCCATCGTCGTGCCGCGTCCGGGGGCCGAGATCGACACCGCCGCGCTGCTGGCCCACTGCCGCACCCAGCTCGCCGGTTACGAGTGCCCGAAGAGCGTGGACGTGGTGGCCGCCGAGCTGCCGAAGAGCGGCGCCGGCAAGATCCTGAAGACCGAGCTCAGGGCGCCCTTCTGGCAGGGTCAGACCCGGAGCATTCATTGATGGCGAGGCCCAGGATCGGCGCCCTCGTGCTGCTGGCCTTCGCGGCAGCGTCCGCTGACGCGGCCCCGTCCGCTGACGCCGCTGCGCCGTCCGCGGACGCCGCAGCGCCGGCTGTGGCGGCCGGCGCGGCGGCTGCCGACCCGCTGCGGGTGCGCAACCTCGCGCCGGCGTCGTTCCTGTACGGCCTGCCGGCCCCTCAGGGCCGGGCCCTGGCTGCGGGCGAGCGGCGGCTGGCCCTGCACGTGGAGCACGCCAACAACTTCACCGCCCGCCGCACCGGCGCCCTGGACGTCTACCTCGACGGCAGCACCACGGTGGCCAGCCTGGCGTACCGCCAGGGCCTCGGCGAGCGCTGGGAGTGGGGGCTCGAGGTACCGCTGGTGCACCACGGCGGCGGCTTCACCGACGGCTTCATCGACGACTTCCACGACCTGTTCGGCTTTCCCGACGGCGGCCGCGACGCGGCGCCGCGCAACCGGCTCGACTATCGCATCAGCGCCGGCGCTGAGGCGCTGGTCGATATCGGCAGCCGGCGCCGGGGCCTCGGCGATGTGCGGCTCTGGGGTGGCTACCGGCTGGCGGCCGGTGGCGACCGGGACGCCGCCGTGCGCGCCCATGTCAAGCTGCCGAGCGGCGACGTGGACGACCTCACCGGCTCGGGAGCCGCGGACGTGGCGGTCTGGGTGGAGCTGGCCGAGCGTGCCTGGCTCGGGACGCTTGGCACCACGGTGACGATGATGGCGGGGGTCACCGCGCCCGGCGACGGTGATCTGCTGCGCGACCGGCAGCGCGACGTGGTGGCCTCGGCCCATCTCGGCCTGCACCGTCCGCTGGGCGAGCGGGTGGTGCTGCGCGCGCAGCTCGACGGCCACAGCGAGGTGCTGGACACCGGCATCCGGGCGCTGGGCGGCCCGTCGCTGCAGGGCACCCTGGGGGCCACGGTGCTGCTGGCGCGGCGGTGGCATTTTGATCTCGCCCTCAGCGAAGACATGGTGACCCGCAGCGCACCGGACGTGGTGTTCCTGGCCTCCCTGAGCCGGCGCTGGTGAGCGTCCCGCGGCCGCGCATCGGCCATCGGCCGCTGGCCGAGGTGGCGGGCGAGCACTACGACCTGGTGGTGATCGGCGGCGGCATCACCGGTGCCGGCGTGGCGCGGCACGCCGCCCAGGCGGGGCTGCGCACCCTGCTGCTGGAGGCCGACGACTTCGCGGCCGGCACGTCGAGCCGCTCTACCAAGCTGATTCACGGCGGCCTGCGCTATCTCGCCATGGGCGACATCGCCCTGGTGCGGGAAGGCGTGCGGGAGCGCCGCCACCTGCTGGCCATGGCGCCGCACCTGGTGGAGCCCCGCTGGATGCTGGTGCCGGCGGCGACCTGGGGCCGCTATCTGCTGCTGCGCATAGGCATCGCCGTCTACGAGCGCCTGGGCAAGGTGGGTCGTGGCGACCGCCACCGCAACTGGCAGCGCGCCGAGCTGGCGGAGGGCGAGCCGTTGCTGGACAGCGGCCGGCTGCCCAGGGCGTGCGTCTATCGCGAGTACCTCACTGACGACGCCCGGCTGGTGCTGGCGACCCTGCGGGCGGCGGCCGCCGACGGCGCCGTGGCCTGCAACTACGCCCGCGTGCGCGGCATCGACGCCGGCGACGACGGCTGCCGGCTCGAGGTGCTGGACGAGGCCACGGGCGCCACCCACACGGTGTCCGCGCGGGTGGCCGTGAATGCCGCCGGGCCCTGGGTGGAGTCGCTGCTGCCGCCGGCCGACGGCCCGGATCCTGCGCCGCGGCTGCACCTGTCCAAGGGCGTGCACCTGGTGGTAGACCGCTCGCGCCTCGACGTGCGGCACATGGTCATGATGACGGCGGCCGACGGCCGCCCCGTGTTCGCCATCGCCCGCGGCGGCGTCACCTACGTCGGCACCACCGACACCACCCACCACGGCGGCGCCGAACTCTGGCCGGAGGTGCAGGCCGCCGACATCGACTACCTGCTCGCCACGGTCAACGACCACTTCCGTGGCCGGCCGCTGTCGTCGGCCGACGTGCTGGCCACCTGGGCCGGCCTGCGGCCGCTGATTCGTCAGCCGGGCAAGAACCCCAAGGAGATGTCGCGCCGCGACGAGGTGTGGCGGCAGCGCTCGCTGGTCACCGTGGCGGGTGGCAAGCTCACCGGCTTCCGGCCCATGGCCGAGGCGGTGATGGCCGCGGTGGGCGACGTGGTGGGCCGGCATCTGCCCATGCCGCAGCCCCTGGCGCCGCTGGCCGGCGGCGACATCGCCGACCTGGCGGCGCTGCGCGAGGCCGTGTCCGGGCGCTACCAGCTCGATCCGACGGCGGCCGAGCGCCTGGTGCGCCTCTACGGCAGCGAGGTGGTCGACGTGCTCGGCGAGCGGCCAGTGCCCTTGACGTCGTCGATGTACGCGGAGGAGGTGGCGTGGGCCGCGGACGTGGAGGGTGCGCGCACGCTGGAGGACGTGGTCTACCGGCGGCTGCGGGCGCCCTGGTTCCTGCCGGGGGAGACGCCGGCCCTGCTCGAGCCCGCGGCCGACCTGCTCGCCGGCCGGCTCGGCTGGTCCGACGCCGAGCGGCAGCGGCAGCTCGACGCCGTGCGCCGGCGGCTGGCGGACGAGTTGGCCTTCCGCGAGCGCGCGTAGCGCGGCTCAGTCGGCGGTCAGCGGCGCCAGCAGAAAGTGGCCGTGGCTCACCCCGATCGGCCGCCCGCGCTCCTCCTGCCAGATCTCCGAGCGCACGTTGGCCACCCGCCGCCCATGGCGGGTGACGATGGCGCGGCCGTAGGTGGGCAGCGGCCGTCCGGAGCGCAGGTAGTCCACCGACAGGTCGATGGTCTTCGGCAGCCGCTCGCAGGAGGTGTCGAACAGGAGCTGGATCACCGCCGTGATCTCGAGGAACGCGCCGATCACGCCGCCGTGCAGGGCGGGCAGCATGACGTTGCCCACCAGCGCATCCTTGAACGGCATGATGGTCGTGATCTCGTTGCCCTTGCGGTCGATCTCGATGCCGAGAAAGCGCGCATAGGGAATCGCGGCCACCACGGCGGCCATGTCCTGGCCGCGGCCTTCAGCCCGGAGCTCGGAGAGCAGCTTCACGAGCGCGGCTCGTTGGGCGTGCCCAGCATGAAGCTGGCGACACAGGTGGCGATGGGCTCGTCGGCGCTGGTCTGATAGGCGACCGCGCGCACGAAGGCGATGTGGCGCGTGCGCTTGAAGCACACCGCCTCGGCGAAGATGTCCTGGTGCGGCGTCGCGGCGCCCAGGTAGTCGATGCGCAGGTCGAGCGTGGCGATGGGCAGCCACTCGTCGCTCTCCTGGGGCGGGCGCACGGCCATGCCGCAGGTGTTGTCGAGCACGGCGGTGAGCACGCCGCCATGGATCACACCGGTGTCCGGGTCGCCCACCAGGTGCTCCGCATACGGCACCCGCACCAGAGAGCCCGTGGCGTCGTGGCGCACCAGGGTCATGCCCAGGGCCCGGGCATGGGGAATGTTCAGCAGGTGGTCTTCGACGGTATCCAAGGTGCTTCCAGGCAGATGGGCTGATCGGGGCCGGCGGCCCACGAAACCGCTGCGGTGAATGCTACACTCGGCGGCTGTCTGAATTCAGAGCTTATTGGGAGGGCCACGCGATGGCAATGCAGCACACACCTCTGCTCATGTCCAACATCCTCGACCGGGGTGCCAAGGTGGCACCGAACGAGGAGATCGTCACGGCGACGGAGTCCGGCGTGCGCCGGCAGAGCTACCGGGAGACGCGCGACCGCGCGCATCAGCTCGCGCATGCCCTGGCAGAGGCCGGCATCGAGGTGGGCGATCGGGTCGGCACGTTCATGTGGAACGGCTCGCGCCACCTCGAGGCGTACCACGCCACCGCCGGCATGGGCGCGGTGCTGCACACGCTGAACATCCGCCTCTCGGATCACGACCTCGAATACATCATCGGCCACGCCCAGGACAGAGTGATAATCGTCGATGCCGACACGCTGCCGCTGCTCGAGAAGCTGAAGGGGCGCATGCCCAGCGTCGAGCGGGTGATCGTGGCCGCCGAGGCCGGCTTCGAGAATTGGGACACCGACCTGCCGAACCCGGTGGACTATGAAAAGTTCATCGCCGGCAAGCCGACACGGTACGAGTGGCCGCAGATCGATGAGAACTCGCCGCTGGGCCTGTGCTACACCAGCGGCACCACGGGCAACCCCAAGGGCGTCGAGTACGAGCACCGCTCCCAGTACCTGCACACCATGACCCAGTGCATGACCGACAGCATGAACCTGTCGGCCACCGACTGCCTGCTCGGCATCGTGCCCATGTTCCACGCCATGGGCTGGGGCCTGCCTTGGTCGGCGCTCATGCTCGGCTGCAAGCAGGTGATGCCGCACCGCTTCATGGATCCGAAGCGCCTCATCCAGCTCATGGCCGACGAGGAGGTGACCATCTCGGGCGGCGTGCCCACCATCTGGCAGGGCGTGAAGGCCATCTACGAGGCCGACCCGGACCGCTACGATCTCTCCAACCTGTCGCGGCTCACCTGCGGCGGCTCGGCGCCGCCGCCGTCGCTGATCCGCTGGTACTGGGACACCCTCGGCGTGGAGATGATTCAGGGCTGGGGCATGACCGAAACCTCGCCGTTGGCCACCCTGTCGCGGCGGGTGAACAAGCGCTCGCAGAAAAAGCTCAGCGAGGACGAGCAGTTCGCCAACGTCGCCAAGGCCGGCCAGATCATGCCCGGCATCGAGGTGGATATCTTCGACGAGAACTTCAATCGCCTGCCTCACGACGGTGAGACCGTGGGCGAGATTCTGATCCGCGGGCCGTGGATCTGCTCGCGCTACTACAACGATCCGCAGCCCGAGAAGTTCCACGACGGCTGGCTGATCACGGGCGACGTCGGCAAGATCGATCCCGAGGAGTACCTCATCATCTCCGACCGCTCGAAGGACCTGGTGAAGAGCGGCGGCGAGTGGATCTCGTCCGTCGACCTCGAGAACCACATCGTTGCCATGAACGGCGTGGCTCAGGCCTGCGTCGTGGCGCAGCCGCACCCGAAGTGGGACGAGCGCCCGGTGGCCCTGGTGGTGCTCAAGTCCGGCGCCGAGATCTCCAAGGACGCCATCCTCGAACACTGCGCCAAGGCCTTCGCCAAGTGGCAGCTACCCGACGACGTGCTGTTCGTTGGCAGCATCCCGCTCACGTCGACCGGCAAGATGGACAAGAAGGTGGTGCGCGCCGACCTCGAGGCCAAGAGCTACAAGCTGCCCGACCTGCGCGGCTGACGCCGCGCCTTGCGAATAGGTGCGCGAACGTACCTCAGGCGGTGGGTTCGTCGCCTATGTCGAGCAATCGTTCGCCCACCTCGGGCACGCCCTGCTCGACGTACCATGCTCGCATCGACGCCAGATCGGCCAGTGCGGAATCGGCGAACCGGATGGCGACCTTGGCCATGCGGCTACTTCAGACCGAGCCGCGCCTTGGCCTCTGCGAGCGATAGCTCCCGCCCCGCCTCGACGTCGGCAAGACCGGCAACCACCGCGCGCATGAAGGCCCGCTCCTCCTCGGCCGCCTCGTAGTCGGTCACCGATTGCACCACCGCCACGCCGCGCCCGCGGCTGGTGAGCAGCACAGGCCGGCGCGCGTCTGTCGCATGCTTGACGACACGCCCGGGGTTGACCTTGAGGTCGCTCAGCGGAATCACGTCCTTGGAGAACTTGGTGCCCATGCCGGATCTCTCAGGTGCGTTAAACAGGCCCGATAATAGCACCTGTCTAAAGACCTCTCTAATGCGGCATCGACGCCAGGTGAGAGGGTGGGGAACGGCCGTTTCAGTTCCCGCTGGGGCCGGAAGGGCTCGCGTAGCGGTCGTTCAGCGCCTGCACGAAGCCGTCCGCCTCCGCCAGCACGGTGTCGAGCTGGCGGCGAGTGCGCCAGGTCCAGCCCCGGGGGCGGGACGACGCAGGCGAGCGCCACCAGGCGCGCAGATTGTCACGAAAGGCGCTCACCACGGCGTCCCGGTCCCGGCCGAGGGCCTCGTCGCGCGAGAGCGCGCGCACCACCCAGCGCCCTGCAAGGCTCTTCAGGTTCAGGTACAGGTAGGCGAGCACTACCAGCGCCAGCACCGCGAGGATGATCTGAGTCGTGGTGTCCAGCCCGGCGATGGGTGTGAAGCGCACGCCCTCCCAAAGGTCGCTGGTGATGCTCCACCCCAGAAACAGCGTCAGCAGGCTGCCGAACACGCCGAGGCTTAACCACAGCGTGCGGCGCCGCCAACTGCGACGCGCGTCGGCAATTGCCGGCACCAGCACGTCGCGCAGGTGTTTGGCGGTCTTGTCGAGCACGCCGACCACGCGATAGGCACGCTCCACCTCCACCTGGCGAATGCGCGTTTCGATATCGGAAAGGTCCTCGTCGCGTTTGCGCTCGAGCCGCTCGCGAACCTGCGCATCCTCCACCGGAATGGCCGCCTCGCGCGCGTAGATACGATAGAAGCGTCCCGCGGTGAGGCCGTGCTGCGCCAGCGCGCGCTGCCAGGCGGCCACCACCTCTTCGGGATTGTCCTCACGGGCGGTGTTGTCGATCTGGTTCAGTATGTACAGGAACTTGGTAGCGTCCGGCCGGCTCACGGTGTTCGCCACCAGGTGCTTCAACGTGTCTCCCATGGCGCCCGGTTCGGGATGCCGCGCGTCGAAGAACACCAGCACCAGGTCGGACAGGTCGATGATGTGATCGGTGATCAGCAGCGTCGAGCTGCGCTGCTGATCAGCGTCGAACCCGGGCGAGTCGATGAAGATCTTGCCGCGCAGAGACTCCGCCTTGCAGGTCTTGAGCTGCAGGTAGGAGTCGACCCGGCGGCCTTCGCCCTCGGCCACCTTCTCGATGTTGCGGCTGATCTGATAGAACGGGAATCTCGGATCGCTGTCCAGCGCCAGCCCCGGCAGCACCGTGGCGGTGTCGTCGCTGCCGTAGCAGATCACCGTGAACTTGTCGTCCACCGCCTGGTTGCCGGTGCGTTGCAGAACGTGTCCCACATACTGGTTGAGGAACGTGGACTTGCCCGCGGAGAACGTCCCCAGCACCGAGATCACCGGCCACCACGAAACCTGAGTGGCGAACGAGTCGTCGGCGTTCATCAGGCCGAGCTTGCGCGCCACCTGATCGAGGCGCTGAAAGCTGCCTACCGCCCCGGCGAGCACCGGGTTCTCCTGCTTCAGGTGGTCTTCCAGCCGCTTCACGCGTTCCTGTGTGGTGGTCCTGGCCATGACTGTCCTGTGTTTCCGTTGTGTTGTCGGTGGGCAGTGGGTCGGGAACCCCAGGGCGATGCTTGTCGCCATCTGATGATGGCCGCGGGCAAGCGCCGCGGCGTTGCCGAAGTCGAGCTCGAGGACAGGCAGGATAGCGCGGCCATTCGGCTATTGCACGGCGCGCAGCCGGTCGGCCAGGGCCAGGAAGAACGCGTCGTTGACGGCGAAGAAGGCGCCGTCGGCCTCCGGGTAGGACGACTGGATCACCACCGCCAGCCCGCTGGCCGGGTCGACGTAAAGGTTCTGGCCGTGGATGCCGGCGGCCGAGTAGGTGCCCGATGGGTGATGGATATACCACTGCGAGCGATACGAGTTGTCGGTGCCACCATCCTCGTTGCCCCATAGGCTCGGCCGCGGCGTGCCGCCGGCGGCGATGCGGTCGATCACGGGCTTCGGGACCACCTGGCGGCCGCCGCTGCGCCCGCCGGCAGCCAGCATGGCGGTCAGCCGCAGCGCGTCCCGGGCAGTGATCGCCAGGCCGCCGCCGGAAACCGCTTTGCCGTGGGGGTCCGCCAGAAAGAAGGCGTCGCGTTCCGGGCCGACCGGTTGAAACAGCCGCGTTGCGAACAAGGTGCCGAACGGGGCCCCGGCAGCCCGCTCCAGCACCCAGCCCAGCACCTCCGAGTTGGCGGTGACGTAGTGGAAATCCTGCCCGTGCTCGCCATGCTTCTTGAGGGTCGGCAGGTAGGCGTACAGGTTCAGGGGCCCTGAGAAGCCGGCGGGCGCCGGGCGCATGCCGGCGGCGAAGGCGAAGCGGGCGATCTCCGACTCCGGGTCGTCGTAAATCTCGGTGAAATCGATGCCGACCTCCATGTCCAGGACGTGGCGGACGGTAGCGTCCCCGTATGCGCTGCCGGCCAGTTCCGGCACATAGTGGGTAACGGGCCGGTTGGCATCGAGCACGCCATCCTCGATCAGCATCTCGGCCAGCAGGCCAGTGAACGACTTGGTCACCGAGAACATGATGTGGCGGGTGCGCGGCGTCTGGCCGTTGCGGTAGTGCTCGGCGATGACGGCGCCATCGTGCCAGACCAGCAGCGCGTCGACGTGCTGATCGGTCAGGAACTGCTCGAGGTCGCGGCGCCGCCCGGAGAAGTCGGTGAAGGCGAAGGTCGACGGCTCTGCCGCCCCTGCCGGCAGCGGCGAAGCCGGGCCTTCGCTACGGTCCACGGTGACCGTGGGCAGCAGCGACTCCAGGTGCTGGAACGCCCAGCGGTGGTAGGGCGCCTCGAGCCAGTTTCCGGCGGTGACCTGCTGTTCGGGTGGGGGCGGCGAGCCGCGCATCAGCTCGCCGGCCGCGGCGATGGCAGCGAAGCCAACGCCCCAGATCAGCAGCACTGCCAGCCCCGATGCCCGAGTATCGATCGATCGCATGATGCCCCTCCCTGACGTGGTGGCGCTACGATCTCATGCCGGCCGTGGCCGAGCCAGCGATCCGTGATTGCGGGCGCGGGTGGCTGCCATCATCATGGCCCCGTCCCGGCGGTGCGTGTGACGCGATGCACTGGCTACGCAGCAGATTGGCAGGGTGGACGCGCCGCGAGCGCCGCCGCATGCGGCGCTGGCTGAAGCGGCACCCGCGCACGGCGGGGCTGCTGGAACGTGCCGGCAGTCTCAACGTCGACGAGTTCGCGCTGGCCCGCGGCGTCGCGGTGGGCGTCTTTATCGGGCTCACGCCCACGCTCGGGGTGCAGACCCTGCTCATTCTCGGCGCGTCACTCATGCTGCGCGCCAACTTTCCGGCCGCCTTCGTTGCCTCGTTCGTCAACAATCCGCTCACCGTGGCGCCCATGTACTACGGCATGAACCGACTCGGTGCGCTGCTGCTGAGCGTGCTGCCTGGCGCCGGCGGCGTGCCGCTCGACATCGACGAGGAGATCGCCGAGGAGATCGTCGAGGAGGCGGCGGCGCTGGTGGTCGGCAGCCTCGCCGTTGCCGTGCCCGTCGCCGTGCTCGCCTACTACCTGTTCCTGTGGGTGTGGCGGCGCTTCCGTCTGCACCTGCCTCGGCCGGTGCCGGATTCGGATGCCGACCGGGCGACCGAAGATGACGGCGGTCGCACGCGCTTGTAATCGCCGCGGCGCAACGCCACCATCGGGCCTTCTTCAGGGGGGCGGGGGTCTCCATGTCTCTGTATGTCGTGCTCAACCTGGCGGTGTTCGCCGGCCTGATCCTGCTGCTCGCCCGGCTGCGGGGCACGGCGTTCTCGCTGTCTCAGCGCATCCTGGCGGGTCTGGTCGCCGGCGTTGTGTATGGCCTGTTGCTGCAGCTTTTCTACGCCGACAATGCCGAAGCCATCGCCGGCACGCTGGAGTGGACCGACGTGGTGGGCAGCGGCTACGTCAACCTGCTGCGCATGATCATCACGCCGCTGGTGCTGGTGATGATGGTGGCCGCCGTGGTTCGGATGGGCGAGGTGGCCGCGCTCGGCAAGATCGGCGGCATGGTCATCGGCATCCTCATCGGCACCACCATGATCGCGGCGCTGATCGGCATCGCCGTCACCAACGTCTTCGGGCTCACGGCCGAGGGGCTCACCGCCGGTGCCCGGGAGCTGTCCCGCTCCGAGGCGCTGAGCGCCCGCTACGAGGAGTTCGCCAGCCTCGGCATGGCGGACATGCTGGTGCGCTTCATCCCGTCGAACGTGTTCCTCGACCTCACCGAGGCGCGGCCCACCTCCATCATCGGCGTGGTGGTGTTCGGCATCCTGTTCGGCATCGCCGCGCTGGCGGTGTCGCGGGACAACGCCGAGCGCGGCCGCGGCATCCGCGAGTTCGTCGACACCGCCCAGGCCATCATCATGAAGCTGGTGCACATGATCATGGCGCTCACCCCGTACGGCATTCTGGCGCTGATCACCAAGGTGGTCGCCGGCTCGGACGCGGCCGACATCCTGAACCTGATCGGCTTCGTCGGCGCGTCCTATCTCGCCATCGCCCTGATGTTCGGCGTGCACGCGCTTTTGCTGGTGCTCAGCGGTACCAATGTTCTGGATTACTTCCGCGGTGTCTGGCCGGTTCTGACCTTCGCGTTCACGTCGCGCAGCTCGGCGGCCACGATACCGCTCAACGTCGAGACCCAGGTGGAGGTGCTGAAGGTGCCGCCGCCCATCGCCAACCTCTCGGCCAGCTTTGGCGCCACCATCGGCCAGAACGGCTGCGCCGGCATCTATCCCGCCATGCTGGCGGTGATGATCGCGCCCACCATGGGGGTCGACCCGCTGAGCGTCAGCTTCATCGCCGGCCTGGTGGCCATCATCGCCATCAGCTCGTTCGGCGTGGCCGGCGTCGGCGGCGGCGCCACCTTCGCGGCCTTCATCGTGCTGCCGGCCATGGGCTTTCCGGTCACCGTGGCGGCGCTCTTGATCTCCATCGAGCCGCTCATCGACATGGCCCGCACGGCGCTCAACGTCAACGGCGCCATGACGGCCGGCGTGCTGACCGGCCGTTATCTGGGTGATCCGACGGCCTCGGCGGAGGAGCCGCTGGCCGCACCTGGCCAGAGTTGACGCGCCTCGACGCGTCGGGGGCTGGCATCCCGCCTCGCGGCGGCATGAGATGCGTGGGTTCTGATTCGGGTCGGAGTGCCCGTCTCTGCCCGGTTCTGTGGACAGAGTCGTCGTGATCGCTGAGAATCCCGCGCGTTCTGGTGGGTTGGCTACAACGATGAAGCGATCTCGGCGAGCCAGAGATTCGGACAATCTGCTCAGCGCGCGAGAGATCAGGGCGTGCAACAAGCCGGGCAAGTACGCTGATGGCGGCAAGCTCTATCTGCAGGTGAAGGAGCAGGCAGATGGCCGCATCACCAAGAGCTGGGTGTTTCGTTATGTCTCCATAGCCGGCCAACGCCGGGAGATGGGCTTGGGCTCGCTCACCGACGTCGGCCTGATTGCAGCGAGAGCAAAACGTGCGGAGTGCCAGGCTCTTCTCGACAGCGGCCTTGATCCTATCGAGCAACGCCGGCTCGACAGGTCGCAGTCGCGGGCACACCCGAAGGCGCAGGTGTCGGTTGCGGGCAAGCCTGGGCTGCAGGCCAGCAAGAGTCGTCGCAAACGCCTGGACATTCTCGATGCCACCCTCGAGTGTCTGGCACGAAAGCCCTATCCGGAGGTCACCATCGCCGCGGTCGCCGAACATGCGGGCATCTCCAAGGGCGGCATACAGTACCACTTCCCTTCACGCTATCAGCTGCTTCGGGGCGCCATTGACCGCCTTTTCGAGCGGCGTTTGGACGCCTACAAGAAGGATCTGGCCAGCGTCCCCGATGGCGTGCCGACGACGGATCACGTGATCGACCATCACTGGAAGCACCTCACGGAGCCGGAGTTCCAGATCTATCAGGAACTGGTGGTTGCGAGTCGATCTGACCGACGTCTGCGTAAGCTGCTCATCGATCGGTACCGGACCTTCCGCCAGCAGTGGAGTGAGCTTTCCCTGGTCGCATACGGCTGGGATTACCGTGACGAGCAGGTGGTCGTTCTGGGCAACATTGCCCAGTACCTGATGGATGGCATGGCCTACGGATGGCTGGTCGACCAGCTCAGTGATGCGGATGTCGATCACCTGCTGGCGTTCACGAAAGCCATCATGCGAGAAGGCTTGAGCCTCAGCAGGTCTGGACGTCGCGGCCCGCTGACGGACTTCCTCTCCGCCTGATTCAAGGTCTCGTACGCTCCGGACTGCGGTAGCGCTCCCGCCTTTCAATTGAATCATGTCGCATCGACTCCAGACTTGATCCAGGTCAAGTGGGTCTTGACTTGTGGTGGGTTGTAGGAATACAAAGCCGTCCAGACGCATTGCTTTTGTGAACCACCTTTGGAGAAAGGCCTTTGCCTGTTTCAGGCATTGCTCTCCAGATCGGAATGGGAAAGCAGCGGGCTTTTGGGGAGCCAAGTCGCGCGTTTCACGAGTCGTAATTCATTGAGGGGAGACAGCAGAATGGGGATAAAGCAAGGCTTCGTTGCGTTGGCAGCCGTGGCGTGGGCCGGGCTACCTCTGGCCATCACGTTCGGCGCTTCGTCCGCCATGGCGCAAACCTCGGGCAGTGCGCCCATGGAGGAAATCGTCGTCACGGCCCAGCGGCGAGAGCAGGCGATCAACGACGTACCTCAGGCCGTACAGGCACTGTCCGGGCAGAACCTGAAGGATGCCAACGTCGTTCGCCTGGCGGACGTCATCGACATGATTCCGGGCGCTAGCCAGGTCACCAGCATCTCTGCGGGCAGCACCGCATATCAGATCCGGGCAATTGCGCCGGCGGAGGGCCTTGGTGAGGGTACGGTCGGGTACTACGTCGACAACCTCGCGTTCGCCATGCCTGCATTGCCGTATGCCCCCGCGATCGATCTGTTTGATACCGATCGGGTGGAAGTGCTGCGGGGGCCATCTGGCACCCTCTACGGTCTGGGATCCCTTGGTGGTACGGTCAAGACGATCACGCGTGATCCCGTGCTCGATGCGTTCGAGCTTTCCGCCCGGACCACGTCGGCGTGGTCGGACGACGCCAGCCGGAGCTATTCCGGCGACATCATGGTCAATGCCCCGATCATCGAGGATCGCCTCGCCATACGCGGCGTGCTCAACTACCGAAAGAGAGGCGGGTACGCGGAGCTTCTGGCTTTCGACGAGGACAACGGCAATCCGGAACGACGCCGGACCGGGCGCATCAAGCTGCTGGCCCAACCCACCGACAAACTGTCCATCAAGCTGGCCTACTGGGACATGAGGTCGCGTCAGGACTTCTTCGACCGAGTGACGTTCGCCAATCCGCCGCGCACGAACAACACATTCGGCCGCGGTGCGTCGGACTATGAGTTCGTCATCGGCGACGTCGACTACGACCTGGGGTTCGGCGTCCTGCAAAGCACGACCGGCTACGTACGCGCGAAGCTCAGCGATGACAACAATGGTTCTATCGCGCTCCCTATCGGCAGCTTCGAGTCGCAGATTCCCCAGGATTCGGAAGTCTGGAACCAGGATCTGAGAATCTCAGGAACGGGCATGGGTGATCGACTCGACTACATCGTCGGGCTCTTCTATCAGGACGGCGAAACCGCCGGCGGCCAGAAGGTCATCCTGCCGGAGAACACGCAGGTTCCCGGGAATGTGGGCCTGGAGACCAGCAACGACAACGTGACCGACAGCGAATCCTGGGCCGTCTACGGCGAAGTGACCTATCGAGCTGAGAGCGTTCCGGTGGCAATCACCTTGGGCCTGCGCTACTACGAAGAAAAGCGAAGCTTCGATCAGAACAGCCTGCTTCGCTTCCTCGGCACCGGAGTGACCATCGAGACGGTAGGAACCACGAGCACCGACGAGAACTCGCTCAACCCCCGGCTCAACGTTGCCTGGCATCCAACCGATGACGGCATGATCTACGTCAGTGCAACCAAGGGGTTTCGCAGCGGCATGCTGAATTCGAATGCGCTCGTCAGTGCTGCCAATGCTGCGCTTGGCACGAGTTTCGATGCCAACAACGAGCCGGATGAGCTATGGAACTACGAATTGGGATCCAAGTGGACCTTGGCGGATGGTGCGCTCGATGTCAGCGCGGCGCTCTACTACATCGACTGGTCTGATGCCCAGGTGGCGATTTCGCCTGCAGCGCAATTCATCATCGTGCCTATTGGCGATGTCGAAGGCACGGGGCTTGATCTCGAGGCGACCTGGCGTACGCCGATCGACGGCTTGACGCTGTCGCTGAGCGGCAACATCAACGAAACGGAACTCAAGAACGTCGATCCGCTGGTGCAGGCCAGCACCGCGCCGAACCTCATCTACATGAAGAACGGCAATCAGCTCGTCGGTACGACCAAGCGGACGCTCGCGTCGATCATCAACTACCGTAGGGCTGTGGGCGGCAATGGATGGATGATGAACTACAACCTGCGCTATTCCTATCGTGCTAAGCAGCAGAGCTCCTATGATGGCAGGTACGCCCCCTCGCTGAACATGATGTCGACTCGGCTGGCCTTCGAGTCCGATCGCTACGAGTTCTCTGTGTTTGCAGACAATCTCACCGATGAAGGTGGTCCGATCAGTGTTCCGGGTGGACAGAACATCGTGCCGTTCCCGCGCAGCTTCGGCATTGGCTTTCAAGTCAACCTTTGATCGGGCCTGGGAAGAAGAGGACTCTGCCGCGCACGCAGAGCGAGCTATAGGGAGGTGAACGAAGTTGGCCAAAATTGAAGCAGAGATTCTGAGGCGCCGAGCGCCGGCCGATGAGCCGGAGTATCAGGCTAAGCCGTTTCTGCCGCGCAAGCCCATTCCGAACATCGGGCTCGAGCGGGTCGACGGCGAGCGGTTCTACTCCGAGGCGTTCATGGCCGAGGAGTGGGAGAAGATCTGGACGAAGACCTGGCAGATCGGCGTGCGTGAGAGTGATCTGGAGGAGCCGGGATCGTTTCAGACCCACTCGCTCGGCAAGGAGAACTTCATCTTCGTGCGCGGTCACGATGGCGAGATCCGAGGGTTCTACAACGTCTGCCAGCATCGCGGGAACCAGCTATGCACCGCCGAGTTCGGCAAGACGCGGGCTTTCACCTGCCCCTTTCATGGCTGGCAGTGGCACACGGACGGTTCGCTGAAGCAGGTCGCTGATCCGCAGTTCTTCCGGCAGTTCGATGGCGGAGTCCCGGAGGATGAGCTTGGCCTGGAGCCGGTTCGGGTGGCCTTCTGGGGCGGTTGGGTCTGGTTCAACATGAATCCGAACGCCATGTCGCTCGAGTCCTATCTGGGTGAGCTCGGCACGCATCTGGAGACCTACGACTTCAGCGAGTATCAGTTGGTCGACTACCAGACCTTCGAGTGGGGAGGCAACTGGAAGCATGCCGTGGACGCCTTCAACGAAAGCTATCACTTCACCGCCCTGCATCCAGACATGGTGCAGTTCGGTGAGGGTCACGACATTCCCATTGAGCTGGTGGGTATTCACAGCCGCATGCTCAACTTCGGCGGCACCGTCAGCGAGGTGGTCGAAGAAAGGGAGGAAATGACACCTCTGCGCGCCAGGATGATGGAGACCCGGCTCGGCATCGGTGCGGACGAGTACAAGGGCTCGGCTTCCGACGTTCACTTTGCGGTGGTCGAGCACAAGCGCGCCATCCAGGACACGACGCACCACCCCTACAGGAAGATGAACGACGAGCAGCTTGCTCATCAGTACCACTACACCTTCTTTCCAGCGGCGACCTTCACCCAGAAGCCGGAGGCGGGAAACGTGTTTCGCTATCGGCCGCATCCGACGGATCCGAACAGGTGCTACTACGACTTCTTCATCCTGGTGAGAAATCCGCCGGGAACGCCGCTGCCGGAGTATGAGCACAGGGTTCACGCGCACGGGGACGCGCCGGTCTACGCAGAGGCCTTCGAGGGCACCTTCGACCCGATCCTGGCGAACGTTCTGCAGCAGGATGGCTCCAACATGGAGACGATGCAGCGCGGTGTGAAGTCTGCGGCCTTCAAAGGCATGATCCTGTGCGACCAGGAGGTCAGGCTGCGTCATTTTCATCAGACCATCGACCGGTTCATCGACGGCACGTTCTCCTGCGATGCGGCTGCGCCCAATCAGCCGCCGACCTCGGGGCTCGTTCAGGATGGCGGGCTGCTGGCGGATGACTGATGCCGGTGAGTTCGAGCGCGTCGCCCAGATCGACGAGCTGCCGGACCGCGGCTTCGTTCGGGTGGCGGTCGGCGAGCATTCGGTGCTGGTCGCGAAGCTGGACGACGGCGTCTACGCCACCGAGAACCAGTGCAGCCATGCCAACAGCGCGCTGGAGGACGGTCGGTTCCGGCTGGGACGAATTTCCTGCCCGCTTCACGGGCTGATCTTCGACTTTCGAACCGGCCAGGTCATGGGCGGGAGCCTTACCCTGGTCGGATTGCGCACGTTCGATACCAGAGTCGACGATGGCCAGGTGTATGTGCGTCGGGAGCCGAATGAGCCCAGGGTCGGGATCATGAAGCGCTGAAAGAGTTCGAAGCGAGGGAGGGAATGATGGGGTCGATCCGGCAGGCCTACCTGATCTGCAATGCGCGCTACCACGACACCAACTTCGCCCGATTGCAGCTACTGCAGTACCTGGCGGAACATGAGGATGTCGATACCTGGGTCGGCAACGACTACAGCGATCTCGGGCGCATCAACGAGTCGGATCTGCTGATCACCTACACCTGCGACCTGGTGCCGACGCTGGCCGAGCAGCGTGCCCTGCGGAAATGGGTGGAGAACGGCGGTCGGTGGTACGCCCTGCATGGTACCAACGCCATCATCGAGTTCGTCGGCGAGGCTATCGAGTCCGGCGGCGTATCGATTCCCGGCAGAGCAGATACACCGGATCGGGCTCCGGAGCTGATGGCGTTGCTCGGTAGCCGATTCATCGCGCATCCGCCGAGCGCCGACATCGACGTGAAGGTGGTCGCACCGGAGCATCCGGTCGTCCAAGGTCTCGACGATTTCACGGTGTTCGACGAGCCCTACTACTGTGAGTTCGCTGACGGGATAGAGATCCTTCTCGAAGCCCGCTACACGACGCCGGCCTCAGCCTATGTGCGATCCAACTGGGACGAAGACATCCCACGTCCGCAGCTCTATGAGCACCGGGTCGGGCAGGGGTCGGTGCTCTATCTCATGCTTGGACACTGCCGCGGGCCTAACGACATGCGGCCGATCATGGAGCACGCACCCATTGATCGCGCAGGTTGGCAGCAGCCCATGTTTCGCGAGCTGATCAGTCGGGGCATCGAGTGGGGGTTGCGCAAACGGTGACCGCGGCGCCCGCCAAGCCGGTGGCCATCGAAGCCGTCAAGCCAAAGCGGCTCTTGGATTATCGGCGCCACAAAGAGTTGGACTTCCTGCCGACGGGCGCCTTGCGGTGGCTTCTGGTACTCGTGATTGTGTGGATCTTCTGCGTCGAACAGCTCGAGCGGCTGAAGATCGGTTCCGTGCTGCCCTATCTGTTCGAGGAGTTCGGAGTCGGAATCTCGGACTGGGGCAAGCTCGGCATGATGGGCGCCGTCGCCTCTGCGCTTGGGGCGCTGATCATGAGCAACGTTGCAGAGCGCTACGGTCGCTACATCTGCATCGTGTACAGCATTCTGGCGATGACCGCGCTGTCGGTGATGATCGCTTTGGCGCAGAGCTGGATCACGGTCAGCGTGCTCTATCTGGGTGTGTGCTTCGTGATATCGGCTGCCGGGCCGGCCACTCACGCAGCGTTGCGGGATCTGACTCCGCGCATGGGACGTGCGTTTGCATTCAGCCTGCTGTCCATGGGCATGACCGGGGGTGCCTTGCTTGCCACTTCCACGGCTGCCTTCACGATGCCGGTCTGGCCAGGTTGGCGCCCCCAGTTCTGGCTTGCCGCAGCGGTGGGTGGCTTTACGTTCCTGCTGGCGTTGATCTTCTACCGGGATCTCAGCGCGCGCGTGCGGGCGATGATTCATGAACGCCATGCCGAGCCCGAACCGGCACCGGTGGTCGTGACCTTCGAAACGCTTGATGCCGCCGAGAGGGATGGCATGAAGATCTACCGGGACTGGCGGACTTGGATTCTGTCCACGTCGATGTTGTTCTGGGCCATTACCTATGTCGGCGTCGCCATGTACGTCCCGCTCTATCTGGTGGAGGAGCACGCCATGGAGGTGTGGGCGGCGGCAGAGCTGACGTCCGTTTTCTTCCTCGTCTTTACGGTGTCGCTGCTCGGATCGGGTTGGCTTTCCGATCGTATGGGTTTGCGTAAGATCGTCACGGCTGCTGGTGGTTTGGCGACCGGGGCCGGATTCGTCGTCCTCGCTGCGCTGCCGCAGGGCACCGACCCGACCTTGCTGGGCGCGTTGTTCGCGTTCCTTGGCTTCACCGCGGGATTCATCTATCCGGCATTCTGTGCGCTGATGTCTGAAAACGCCGAGGAGGTCAGTCCGTTCGCTGTAGCGCGAGCTTTTGGAATCATGAATGTCATCGCTCAGCTCGGAATATTCGTTCTCAATCTGGTGGTTCCTTGGGTTCGCGAGAGTTTTGGCTGGCAAACCTGGATGTTCACTTCGGGCGTGCTCTGTATTGGTATCGCCGTGGCCGTCGGATTCGGCCGTGGGCCATGGCTGCTCGTCCGGGAACGGTGAAGACCGGACGGGCGGCGCGTTATTCACACTGAACTATCGAGGACAATCATGCCCATGAACAAGCGCTGGACGGTGACATCACGTCCCAAGAACCAGATCCTTCCCGAGCACTTCACGCTGGAACAGGATCCGGTTCCGGAACCGAGCGACGGCCAGATTCTGATTGAGACATTGCTGCTCACGACCAGTCCGCCGGCGCGCATGTGGCTCACCTCCGGCGGTCTGTCCGGAAAGCCAATTCCCATCGGCGATGTGATGCGGGGTACCGGCATCGGCCGCGTCAAAGCCTCCAGACATCCCGAGTTTTCCGAGGGTGAGATCGTCAGTGGCGGCCTTGGCTGGCAGACCCATTGCCTGTCCGACGGCACCCGCATGAACCCGGTCAGCAAGGTGCTGCCTCCGCAGGATCTACCGTTGTCGACGCGGCTGCACGTTCTTGGCGCGAGTGGAGCCTCGGCGTGGTTTGGACTGCTTGAGGTCGGACGCTTGCAGGAGGGGGATACCGTCGTGGTTTCCGGTGCGGCCGGCTCGGTCGGTTCGATCGTGTGCCAGCTCGCCACGCAGCGTGGGTGCAGGGTCATTGGCATCGCGGGAGGCGAGGCAAAGTGTCGCTGGCTCGTCGACACACTCGGGTGCACGGCCGCGATCGACTACAAGCATGATGATGTGGCGGCGCGGCTGAAGTCGTTGTGCGCAGGGGCCATCGACGTGTTCTTCGACAACGTCGGCGGCGATACGCTCGATGCCGCGCTGGCCGAGCTTGCCATCGGTGCCCGGGTGGTTCTGTGCGGCGGCACTTCTCAATATGAACGTGATGGTGCCTGGCAGGGGCCCAGGAACTACTTCCACCTTGTCTATAGGCAGGCAAGCATGGCAGGGTTCTACGTCTACAACTTCGCCGACCGCTTCGATGAGGCGCTGCTACCTCTGGAGGAGGGTGTGCGAAGCGGAAGCATCCAATACGCCGAAGAACGCTACGAGGGTATCGAACAGGCACCTCTGGCTCTGCAGCGCCTGCTTGCAGGACAGAACTTCGGATCGACGGTGATCAGCGTCGCGGCGGACTAGCTGCGCAGCGAGGAAGGCGCCTCGGATGGCTAGGCGGTGCTGAGCGGGCAGGTAACCGCCGCCTACCGGCTCAGCGTTTGGATCGCCTCAGAGCCGCTGTGCGGTGTAGACCTTGGTCAGGGTGGCGGACGGGTCCTTGCTGAACCGCGTCATCATGGCCTCGAAGTCGGGGTTGGGCGTGTCCTGGAACTTTGCCCAGTCCGCCCAGCTCTCGAACGACGCCACGTAGTGAAGCCGGCCCAGTTGGTCGACGTTGATGGCCACCTTGACGCCCGCCTTCTCGTGCAGGGCCCTGGCCTCCATGGCGCGAGCCATGGTGTCGGCGTTGCGCCCGGGGTTCGACGTCCAGATGTTGACCTGGTAGACCTGGCCTACGCCGCCGCTCACCGGCTGGTTCAGCATGTAGACGTCTTCTCGGGTGGCCGACGGGTTGGCGTTGGTTCGCTCGAGGAACGCAGTCCAGTCAGCGCTCGCGCTCAGCTTCTTGCCGAACTCGGCCCAGGCGGCCCAGTTGTCGAAGGCCATCGCGTAGTGCATTCGGCCCATCTGGTCGGCGCCAACGGTGACGTTTGCGCCCAGCTTTTCGTGGATCGCGCGCGCCTCCTGACCATACTGGAACGTGGTCGGGGCCTTGCCCGGCAAGGGGTTCCAGATGTTCACGACCAGCACGTCGGCGGCCGCCATGGCCGAAGCGGCCAGCAGCATGGTGGCAATGAGGGTTTTCATGGGATTCTCCTGTTACGAATGACAGGAAGAACTGGCGCACGCAACAGGCGCCCGCAATCGAACTTCTCTCCCGATGTTCAGTCTATACGCCTCTTAACTCCACGTATGGACCGATTGGTTTTAGTTGGCCGCCGTGGCTATAGCCCCGCGGCCTAAGAAAGCATGGGAAGCCTCGTTGGTACACGAAGACGTTGCGTGAGTGATTGAACGCCCGCGGTGGTTGCCATCGGTAGGCGCGCTCGTCCGTGGCGTGCCTTGCACCGGCTGGTGGCCTAGCCGTAGAACTCTACATAGAAACGGACCTCACCCAGCGGCGCCACCTCGTGGGCCATGGTGGGCTCGACCACGCCGTGCATGTCGGGGCCGAGCAGCACCTCTTCAGGTGCCGGCTCGAGGATGCGGTAGCGCAGTTGCCCCTCGAGAACGACGATCTTGCCCCAGGTACCGGCCTTGGTGCGGTGGGCCTTGAGCAGGCCCGCGGGCACGGTGGATTCGGTAAAGGTGGGCGTACGTTTGTACGCCTGCAGGTGTGCGGGAAGTGTCAGCACAGTAGCGGCCTCACCCCTCTGGCTTCGCAGCATCCGGTGGCCACGCCTCGTGCTGGGGCAGATCGTCGGTGATGTCGTGCCACACCGCCTTGGAGCCGACGAAGATGTGCTCGCGCGGCCGGGCGCCGGGGTCACCGTCGACGGTGGCGACCACCACCTCAGAGACGCCCCGGTCGTGGGCGGCGGCCAGCGCCGACCCGCACTGGCTGCAGAAGGCGCGCCGGGTGCTGGCGGACGAGGCGTACCAGCGCACCTGGTCTTCGCCCTGGGTCCATTGGAACTGCTTGGGATCGAGAATGCCCCAGGTGGCGAAGGCGGCGCCGTTCGCCTTGCGGCAGATCGAGCAGTGACAATTGCCGATGAAGGCGAAGCCGCCGGAGATGGCGTAGCGCACCGCGCCGCAGAGGCAACTGCCGGTCAGCGATTCATGGTTCATGGTGGGCCTCCGCAGACAGAACACGCACCCGAACGCCTCGGTATCCCCGGGTGCCTCGATATGATCCTCCCTTGCGAAGACTCGGTCCATCCGGTGCAGGACCTTGTCGGTAGCAGTATCATGCTCCGACGGCTACGCGCCGGGAGAGGGGGACGCATGAGCGAGAGTACTTCGACGCTCCACGCGGATCTTCGTGACCGCAGCCTCAGGGGATCCGGGCGGCGGTTCTATGTCTATCTGAGCCTGCTGATGTGGCTGCTGGCTCTGGTCGGGTTCGGGCCCGGGTACATATCTGCTCTGGTGGACGGTACCTGGGCGCGCTCGCTTCCCATACACGTCCACGCATTCGTTTACGTCGGTTGGCTGGCGCTGTTCACCTACCAGGTGAGTCTGCCTTCCGCCGGACAGATCGCGACGCACAAGCGGTTGGGCAAGACGCTGGTGGTCTACGCCGTTCTGATGGTCGTGGTCGGGCTGACGGTCACCTTCAGTCGCTTCGCGGAGCGGGTCGCGGCAGACGAGCTCGTCGCGGCTCAGCACGCCCTCATCCACCCGTTGAGCGACATGGTGATTTTCCCGGTGCTGTTCGGGCTGGCCGTGTACTTCCGGGCGACGCCTGAAGTTCACAAGCGGCTCATGGTCGTGGCGACGACTTTTCTCCTCGTCGCGGCCGTTGGCCGAATGAGCTTTCTCGGGAACCCACCGAGCACGCTGGTGTACGACTTGGTCTGGCTGTCACCCATCTGGATCGCGATGGCGCGCGACGCGTTCGTCAGTCGTCGCGTTCACCCAGTCTATGCCATCAGCATGGTCACGCTGGGCCTGGTGCCACTCCGAACCGCCATCGTCGAAACGCCACCCTTCCAGCACTTCACGGTCTGGCTTGCCACCTGGGTCGGCTGATCACGGTTCAGGGTCAGCGTTTCAGCCATAGCTGAACACATCGAGTTTGTTGCCATCGAGATCACGGAAGTAGGCCGCATAGAATCCGTCGCCCCCTTCGGCGCGGAATCCGGGTGCGCCTTCGTCGGTGGCGCCGAGCTCGATCGCCTTCCGGTGGATCCGATCGACCTGGTCGCGCGAGTCGGCGGCAATGCCGGCCATGACACCGTTGCCCACCGTGGCGGGTCGGTCATCGAAGGGCTTCATGATGCAGAGCATGGGCCTGTCCATGGCCGCGGCCCAGCCAAACCCGCGCTCGCCGAACTGCATCATTCGAGTGACACCCATTTCCGCGAGCAGCGCATCGTAGAACGATGCGGCCCGCGCGAGGTCGTTGGTACCGAGAACAACGTATCCAATCATCGAGATCTCCTTATCGGCGGTCGCGCTCCGACGGTGACCACGCTTCGAAGCACCTGCGAAGCGCCGTGAGGCTTGCTGCTCGAATGCGTGATGCTCGGCATCTTGTCACAGGGCGCACTCCATATGGACGTCCTCGGGTTCGAGCGAACCGCCGCAGCCCCAAGTTAGGCGGCATTACCTCAATCTCTATTGCCACGCGCCGGCCGCCCGGGCGACATCCTGCGTGGCCTCTGGCCGGATGTAGACCGACTTCAACGGGACCGGAGATCTGCCAAGATTCGATCCCGGACCACCCCCCAAGGCTCGCCGGAATTCCGGTCCTCCTCGTCGGTTCGGATGCGCTCATCCAGAATAGCCCTATGCTCATCGATCACCGGAACGGAATCAGCGTTCCGGGCGATCTCGTCCCACAGCATCTGGACGAACTCAATGCGTTCTTCGAGGCTAGCGTCCTGGAATGGCGGCGGGATCTTCATCGTCGAGTTGCTCATGCAAACAAGCCTATGCCCACTTGATCCCACAGGGCACAGGCGGCTTCCGTCAAGCGAGTGATCATATTGCCCTGGTCGCGGCAGTTCGGAGAGACTTGGCGCCTTACGTCTGAGCTCAGCGGTCGGCCAAAGAAGCGCGACTTTTGCGCAAGCAAAAGTCGTGACGCTTTGGACGGTCCGCTGAATCGCCATTGTTGGACGGCGCTATGCCGCGGACTCGAGGTTCTCTCGAATGATCCTCGGATGGCGCGCGGCAATTCTTAGCAGCGCGAGAGCCGGGCCTTCGGGCTTCCGCCGACCTTGTTCCCAATTTCGCAAGGTATGAACACTGATCTCCATGGCACGAGCGAATTCCACCTGGCTAAGCCCGACGAATCGTCGCAGTGCAACGATGTCATCCCCAGAGGCAATGCCTTCCTGTGAAAGGCGAGCCCTGAGCTTTGCTGGTATCGCTTTCCCAAACTGCTCGTCTGAAATTTCAGGGATGTCACTCATCTGTGTTGATCCATGTGTTCCCGAAAACGGTCGCGCTCACGATTCGTCGCCATGCGGGCTCCGATGATGCGAACGACATCTTCATCTCGTTCTGTGTAGATCACCACCGCGACTCCACGGTGAATCTCACCGATTGCGATGAAGCGATCTTCTTCTTGCGAATGAGCGACGTCGAAGATCTCTAGATAGTCCTGCCCGCTTTGAAAGAGCTGTATGGCCTCAGAGAACGACAGGCCGTGCTTCTGCTGGTTGCTACGATCCTTGGCGTCGACCCACTCGAATCTCACGAACTTGAGTATAAGTCAATGACGGAGTGCGTCAATGGCGTATAGGAGTGAACGCTTGGCGGGTCGGGAAAGGGACGCAGGATAGATGGAGACTTCCTACGACTAAGCGGACACCCGCTGGTTAGGCACATTGGCGCTCGAACTCCATGGGCGATCGGTAGTCGAGAGACGAATGTAGCCGATCGCGATTGTAGAAGTCGACGTAGGACCGGATCGATCTATGCAGGGATCGATCCTCGTCGAATGACCGCCGGTGGTACATCTCCGACTCTAACTATTTGAACCACGATTCCATGTGCGCGTTGTACGCCATACGCCGACGTCGGTTGACGCTCTGAGCCAGATGGTGCCATTCGCCTCCAGCTTTGAGCTAGGTCACGTCGCCTACCCATACCTGATTCGGCCGAGTGATCTCCATGCCATGGATCCGACTATCGGCACTGGCGAAGAAGCGACCAAGCCCCGGTTGACGGCGATAGAGGTTGGCACTGCAAGCCTGGATGCCGTTCTGCCTCATGATTTGTTCGACTCGTCGCCGCCCGATATCGATGCCCTTGGACCTGAACTCAGCGTGGTTCCGCGGGCTGCCATAGGTCTCCCGACTGTCGGCGAAGGCCTGGCGGATCTCCTCGAGCCAGACATCGTCATCGAGCGCACGGCGACTGGGTGCTCTGGAGCGCCAGGTGTAATAGCCGCTGCGACTGACCTTGAAGGCGTCGCACATGGCCTTCACCGGCAGTCCTTCTTTGTGTCGATCGATGAACTCGAAGACGTCGTCTTTCGTTTGGAAGTGAACTCGATGGCCTTTTCTAAAGTGTCATGCTCGAGCTGGAGGCGCTCGTATCTCCTTTTGATCTCGCGCAATTCCTTCAGCTCGGCTGCGGTTTTCGGATCAAGCTTCGCACCCTTGGCCATGATCTTTCCCTCGCGCGCTTCCTTGCGCCAACGAGACAGCATGAATTAGTTTATGTAAAGCGAGGCTGCGACGTCTTGGATGGCAACGCCCGGCAGTTCGCTTAAGCGAACTGCCGCAGCCTTGAATTTCCAGCTGCTTCGGTAGGTTGCTCTAGGTCCTGGCTCTGAAAATTCGACACTCCTGATCAGTCAGTTCAGGGTGTCCACCAAAGCGGAGGAAGCATCGACTTCTGCTCCAGCGCCGAGTTAGGCGAAGAGTAAGCGTTCATTCCTTGGCGAAGTCGGTGCATTTTCTCTGGTATGTGTTGGCCATTTCTATTGCGTCAGCTACGTAGTCCTTGTACTTGTCACTGTGGCTCGGACCCATAGATTCAAGTAAGTCTCTTGCGCAAACTACATCTGCTTCCAGCAAGGCAGCAACACCATCGGTGCCCTTCCCTAGCTCAGAGGCCAGTTCAAGATCTCGGGTAATCCAGTACGCGAGTCTTATCTTTAGGTCCTCTTCGCTCTGCCAGGATACGAAAACGTAGCTCGCTGATGACCCAAGAACCAGGCCTGAAAGGAATAGGGCAATGCCTTTCATCTTTGGAAGCCGGTCGCCCAGCGCCAAGCTGAGGGGTGTTTGGTGGCCGCCGGCTTTTGCGGCAGCAAACGGTGGCAGCAGTCGAACGACCAGTCCAGTGTCGAGTTAGGCGGCGATGGTGGACTATCTGGCATTGGCCTTGGCTCTTTTGTAGAAGATGTAGGCACCATAGATCGCCGGAAGAAATATGAGAGCGGTGGCAACCAGTTGTTCAGCATGGTGGCTAACTTGATTTGACTCGGCGGTAGAAAAAACGAGCACCGCGAGAGAAATGAATTCTAGGATGCCAACTATCGCCAGAAGTGCCGATAATGCCGAGAAAAGAAATGCCTTCGAATTCGTGGATAATCGCCTGACGTCGCGCATCAGCGGCGCAGCAAATTTGCGGAAGCAGATCCGATGACGCCTTGAGCCGTCTGATGCATGCGCTGCGTTAGGTGGTGGTGGCACTCTTTGGTGAGCGCACTGCTGGAATATCGGTTGGAGCGATTGGCCGGATGTGTGCGATCGGCAGCGAAAGTAACGCCTGAGTTCGACCGGAACCCAATACGAATTCAACCTCTACGGCCTCATCATCGTAGACTTCTACAACAGCGCCAATGTCGCCGGCCCGCAGACTATGGTCAGGGATATCGACCGCGAGAACTACAGTATCGAGCACGTTGTACGACATGTTCACCCTCCTGGGTACGCCGTCACGAAGCACGGAACAGTATCGCCTCGCCTGACGATCCACACGGACAAGATTCGCGCCGTTCGCCCGGATGGGCCCCGAAGGTCGCCACGAACAATGTACTTCTGACCGTACTCGGAAGCAGGGCCCAAGGCAACATCCCCGCTCTGAGCATGGGCGCGAATCTGTCCCTCCAGCTCCTGCCACAGGTCTTGCGAGAATCCGAGCTCAGAAAAGAAGCTCGCTTTGAATCGCCCGACAGGGTGGCTTGCAGACAGCAAGTAGTCACGAATCTTCTCAGGTGCGATCGTTGCTGAGTCTGCCTCTGGAAGCCGCATCAACGTTCCTGAGCCGCGTAACGCTGGCGATCAGCTGCGGAGCAAGCTGGCGACCAAATTGCGGAAGCAATTTGGGTGACAGGTTGGGACGTCAGCCGCATTGATGAGATGGACTCCCCCTGCCATTGGATCGGCATCATAGTGCCACGTGCAATGATCGGCATGAGGGAGTCCACGCATGAATACTACGACCATAGGCATCGACATCGCAAAATCGGTCTTCCAGGTCTAGGTAGCAGGTCCGTCGGGGCGCGTGTTGGAACGCAAGCGACTGAGCAGGGTCCAGTTTCAACGCTTCCTGGCAGAGCGACCCAGTGCAGACATCGTCCTGGAGGCCTGCGCCACCGCACACCATTGGGCACGTAGCGCTCGGGACTGCGGCCACTCTCCCAGGCTGCTGCACCCGCAATATGTTCGCCCGTATGTGCGCCGCAACAAGACCGATGCGGCCGACGCCGATGCCCTGCTGCGCGCCTGTCGGGATCCGGATCTCAAACTCGTGCCCGTGAAGTCCGTCGAGCAGCAGGCAGTTCAGGGTCTGCACCGAATCCGCAGCGAGTGGCAGGACACACGCCGACAACGGATCTGCCTCGCCCGTAGTCTGCTGGCCGAGTTCGGCGTCCATCTTCCGGCCGGAGCCGCCGGCATCGTCCCCCGGCTACGCGCCTCCCTCGAGCGGGCGCCGGCCCTGCTGGCGGTCTCTCTGGAGTCGGTGCTTGAAGAGATCACCGAACTCGACGTTAAGATCCAGCACCTAGATCGGCGACTCGCCGAACTCGCCAATGCCAGCCCGATCGCCCAGCGGCTGCTGACCATCCCTGGATTCGGGCCATCACGGCCACCGCACTCATCGGTTCCGTTCCCGACATCCACGCCTTTCGGAGGGCTCGGTCGTTCGCTGCCTGGCTCGGGCTCACCCCTCGGGAGTACAGCTCCGGCCAGTCCCGGTATCTAGGCCGGATCTCCAAGCGGGGAGACCGCTACCTACGAATGCTGCTCACCCACGGCGCGCGATCGGCCCTGGTGCTGGCACATCGGCAAGCGGTCA
>JAVJUA010000065.1:0-1531 GCA_040219935.1 Pseudomonadales bacterium
CGCCCGAGGATCAGCCCGAGCCCAGGCGCGTGCCGCTTCCCGTGCTGCCCGTCGAGCTTGGCGAAACGCCCGCGAGCATCGACCCCGCCGACGACCCGCGCGGCATGAGCGCCCTCTTGCGCTCGTGGCACGAGCCCCGCCGCTGGTGCACGCCCGAGGATCCGACCTGGCAGCCCTTCGACAACGTGCCGCGCGCCGAGCCGCTGCACCGGGGCGCCCCCACCGACTACGGCACGCGCCGGGCCGCGTTCATCGAGCAGCTCAACAAGTGCGACGCCGTGCACGCGGTCTCGAGCTTCGTGGCCGGCAAGTTCGTCGCCCACGGCGTGCAGCCCGAGCGTGTCAAGACGATCACCATCGGCACCATCGCCAACCACCTGCGCGAGCACAACGCCGAGCTGGCCTTCGACCCACCGCCGCGCGAAAGGGTCGACGCTCGCCCGCTCCGCCTGGTGTTCGTGGGCGTCAACCACTGGTACAAGGGCCTGTCGATGCTGGCCGACAGCCTGGAGATGATGACCCCCGATGCCTTGTCGCGCGTCGCGCTGTCGGTGTTCGCCGCGGGCGGCAAGACCATCGAGTACCGCTTCCGCCGTCTCGAGCCGCGCCTGGCCAGCCTCCGCTACGGCTACGAGTATGGCCCGCAGGACCTGCCCTGGATGTGCGGCGGCATGGACGTGGGCGTCGTGCCCAGCGTCTGGTGGGACAACGGGCCCCAGACCGTGCTGGAGATGCAGGCCAGCGGGCTGCCGGTCATCGGGGCCGAGGCCGGGGGCATCCCCGACTTCGTCCGGCACGAATCCAACGGCCTGCTCTTCACCGCCAACGACCGCTTCGCCCTGGCCGCCACGATCGCCCGCTGCGTCAACGAGCCGGCGCTGGTCGCCCGCCTGCGCTCCAACGTCCGCCCGCCCAAGACCATGGCCCAGCACGCCCAGGAGATGGAGCCGCTCTACGTGGAGCAATCCGCCGCGGGGGGCGTATCGTGACCCCGAAGGCCCCGCTCGAACCGACCCGCGTCCAGCACGTCCAGACCCACCCCCAGATCTTGACCCAACACGCCCATCCATCCACGCAGGCCCACCAGCGCCGATCGGCTGCCGCCGCGCCCCCCACGCCCGCCACGCCGACCACGCCCGCCTCGACGGCCACCGTCGCCGTGGTCATGGTGACCTGGAACCGCGCGGCCGACGCTCGCCGGGCCATCGAGTCGGTGCTCGCCCAGCGCGGGGTCGACCTGGGGAACGTGCACCTGGTCGTCGTCGACAACGCCTCGACCGATGGCACCACCGACACGCTCGCCGAGTGGCTGATCCCCGAGCGCCTGGTCGCCAACGACACCGACCGCGCCCACGAGCCCGCGTTCAAGGCCACCAGCACCGACAACGCAAACACCGCCGGCCTGGCCAGCGTCACCCTCGTGCGCAACGCCGCCAACATGGGCGGCACCGGCGGCTTCAACACGGGCTTCCAGGTCGTCGAGCAGCTCCTCACGCCCGACGCCGACGTCGGCTTCCTCTGGCTGCTCGAC
>JAVJUA010000066.1:0-53716 GCA_040219935.1 Pseudomonadales bacterium
AGCCTCGAGAAGGGCCTGCGCTCCGAGCGGGCTTTGCTGCTGGCGGTCGCGGAGATGTACGTGCAAGGCGTGTCGACGCGGCGGGTGAAGAAGATCGTCGAAGAGCTGTGCGGCATGGACGTCAGCTCCACCCAGGTGTCCCGGGCGGCCGCCCAGCTCGACGAACTGCTCGAGGCCTGGCGCAGCCGGGATCTCGGCGCCTACAACTCCATCGTGCTGGATGCGCAGTACGAGAAGGTCCGCCAGGGCGGGCAGGTTCTCGATGCCGCCGTGCTGATCGCCTGTGGCGTCGGCGCCGATGGGCGGCGCGACGTCCTGGGCTGCTCGGTGTCGCTGTCCGAGGCCGAGGTGCACTGGAGAGCCTTCCTATCGAACTTGAAGGATCGGGGCCTGCACGGCATCGAGCTCATCGTCAGCGACGCCCACGAGGGCCTGCAGGCGGCGCGCAAGGCCGTGTTCCCGAGCGTGCCCTGGCAGCGGTGCCAGTTCCATCTGCAGCAGAACGCCGGCGCCTATGTGCCGGCTGTCGCCATGCGCGCTCCCGTGGCAGCGGACATCCGAGCGATCTTCAACGCCCCCGACCAGGAGGAAGCGGAGCATCTGCTCGGCAAGTTCCTGGATCGATACGCGAAGAAAGCGCCGAAGCTCGCGAAGTGGGCGGAGGAAGCGTTGCCGCAGGGCTTCACTGTGTTCACCTTCCCGGCGACCCACCGCCGACGGCTGCGCACGACGAACCTGGTGGAGCGACTGAACGAAGAAATCCGACGACGGACACGGGTGGCGAGGCTCTTACCGAACGAAGCATCCTGCCTGCGCCTGGTGACCGCCGTCATCATGGAAATCGCCGAAGACTGGCAGACCGCTGAGAAGCGCTATCTGGTGTTCGGCGAGTAACGAGGCGTCGAAGGGGCTTCGAAATTACAGAAGAAGTGTTGCTCAATCAGTGATACTCACCCGTCGAGGCGAGCGTCACTACTATGGGAGCGGGCGTCCTTTACATAGGCCAGCGAGTCGCCCGTTTCCAGTTCGGACTTATCGCCGGAAGCCATACGGGACACTTCAAGGTCAGAAACTGAGGCGGGCGGCTCTTCAACTACTGCCTTTCCGCACGGCTCCTGCGAACCTTGGTTTGTCGACCACAGCTTTGAGTGAAAGAGGCTAACCAACAGCCCCATCAACAATAGCCCTACGACTGCCTGAAGTGAAACCGCTATTCGCGCTGCCGTGGTGATTGGCACGACGTCACCGAGCCCCAAGGTCGTAACGTTCACAATACTGACGTACAAGTACCGTCCGAACCCTTCCGATGAAATCCTGTCCCGCACTCTATGCAACTCTTGGAACTGCCTTACCAGCTCCGAATCGCGAATTCGATACATGAACGACGGACCGGATTCCAGGTTAAAGTCGTGTTTGCTGAACAGTTCCGAAAAGTGGCTGTCTTTGGGCGGCTCGTCGAGTGGCACAACAAACAGGTCAATTGTATCTACGTCATATCCGTCCTCGACGGGAATCCAGCTGACCGGTTCAGAAAAGATACCTACATTGCTGACGAAGAAACTTATCTTTGGGTTATCAGGAACGTCGAATTGCAGGTCTACCACTAAGGCATGCTCGCTTGCACGATACTCGTCAGAGATGCGTACAGGCCTCCAAATAGAACCGCTCTTGGCACTCCGATTACCATTGATGCCTGCTGCCCCGTCTGGAAACTTCGCCCATGGCTCGTCTCGCATTCGCTGCATCAACGTGGCCGTGAACCGAGCAAACTTCAGATCCGTCGCAGGCTCTTCTGCAAGCTTCGAATGCGAGAAATCTTCAGCCAAGAATTTGGAGTAAATGGTCGCAAATCCGACTACCACCAGAACGTAGAGTAGCGAGAGCCCCGGAATCGATCGAACGAACCAACGCATCCTTTCCCTCGCTTCTCGCGTCGCCGAACCGTGTGCTGCTCTGCAGACTAAGAAGTCTAGCCGTCCCAGACGTCAACACAGCCGTTGATGAAACTGCCGCAGCGTGAGCAACACCGGTCGGCCGGCAAGGCGTCCGCAGCGCCGCGAGGATGCCGCTTGTGCAATTGGCGGCCATTTTCAAACGACAATCAAACAGAACTGCAGCGTTAGTACCCCGTTGCCTGCGAAGGGCCGCAGTCGATCGGTTTCGTCCGCCGAAGAACCAGCTTCGAACGTTCGCTGGTCAAGCGACGATCGGACGCTCGCCTGAACGTAGACCCTACGCCGGCACACCCCGCGACGCTCAACATCAGCAAAGCCTGAAGGACCGCTTCTTGGCGGTTTCAGACCATCATCTCTCTCGAGGGGGCGAACCTAGGCTTCGCTTTCACCGCGGTCCGCAGCAGTTGCTTCCCCCGATGCGAGACCGGAATACTCCTCCACACCTATCCCTTGGCGAACCCGCATCTCCCCAAGGCTGTCCCCCACCTCGATTGTGCCGGCGCGTGCGATCGATCGATACGCGAGTACGAGTTGCTCCCGATAGAGGTGCGTTTCTTCCAGGTGACTATTCAGTACCTTCATCAGGCGCATCTGGCACTTGGTCGGTTTGTCAGCGCTGTCGCGAAGGGCTTCAACCAAGAGCTCGCTGACCGATTTTGGACCAATGACGATCGGAACTGACTCGGCGGCTGCGTCAAGACCGTATTCCTGACAAGACTCTACGAGGTCGCGGGCGAACGCCTCAATCATGAGCGTAGACTGTGCCCGAGCCAGCTCTCTCGCAGCCTGATCGATGGGCATTTCGGTGATATCAGTCATATTCACCTCACCGTTCCTCACGGTGCCTGGAGTTGCGTCCAGTAGTAAGGGCCGGTCAGCAACTCTGAAACCAGTACAGCACACATTCGCTGGGCCGTCACGATCTGAGACTTCCGGTGATTTGGCCACTCGCGCGCCAGTGTAAGGTGCAGTGACGACAACCGTACGACGTGTGCCTCAATTCTCGCTGCCACATCCATCGATAGATGTGTGCCCGGCTGAAAGCCTGAAGCGACCAGAACTGCGTAAGTATCCCGCGCGAAATCAATCAGTTGGGCCTCATTGGCTTGGAACCAGCCCCACACCCGAAAGTTCCTCAGGCTGGTGACCGGATCAGCCATCAGCGTCGCGGCTCCCGGAACTTGACCTTGGTCGCCGTGATCCAGATCAGTAGTCCGGTCACGACTGCGTAGGCACCAACAAGCAGCCCGATGCGACTGCCCAGACTCTCCAGCCAGGTGAGTTGCGCTGCGCCGCCGACCGCGAAAGCGAGCAGGATCACCATCGCCCAGCAGACCTTACCAAAGGTGTACACCGCCGCAGGAATGTCTCCAGGCGCACCGCTCTGCTCGGATGCTACGGCGAGTGAATAGAAGATTCCGTACACGGCGATAAGCACCGTGGCGAGGTTGAGATAGAGGTTGATGATCTCCATGGCTTCGGCCACGTGCACCATCTCATCTGTTGGCGGACTGGGTAGCTTCCCGTGGCTTCATACCACAAAAGATCATCCGCAGCACGGAGCCGACGCCATCCGGGCTTTGGGATATTGCGCACGAGAGCTGGCTACCCGCGTACTTCGTTCGGCCGCACCGCACCCGGACGCGGGGATGACTGACCTTTCGATCATCAATCCCGCCGCAACACCCCCGTCAGCGTCAGCACCACCACCGCCGACAGCGCGGTGCCGGCGAGTACGTACACGCTGTGCAGCAGCAGCCACAGCCAGCGCCACGGGCCATGGGGTTCGAAGCGGCAGTAGTTGTCCTGGCCGAGACCGATCACCGGCAGCGCGGCGTCCAGCGCGAAGTGCAGCACGTCGAGGCCCGGACAGCCGCGTTCGGTGGGCACCCGCGCCAGGTCGAAGGGCAGCACGTACTCTACCGCCTCCGCCTCCGCCTCGTAGGGCACGAAGCCCTGACCGAACCCCCACAGCGCCGTGGCGTACATCAGGGCGCCGAACAGCACGAACACCAGGAACGACAGCACCGCCCGGCTGCTCGAGTAGCCATGGTGGCTGATCAGCATGAGCAGGCGGGGAAACAGCCGCGCCCAGCCGGGATCGGCGCGCGCGGCGAGGCGCATGCGGATCTTCTCCACGGCGATGGCGTCCGCTTCCCGGGCCTGCCCGTGCTGACGCAGCACGCGGCTCAGTTCTTCGTAGGGCTGCGGGCGAAAGGTAGCCGGCGTGGGTTGACCGTGCGGATACTGAAGCCGCAGCCACGCGGTGCGCTGCGCCACCACGTCGCCGCCGTCGAGGCTGCGCAGGCGTTCGTAGGTGACGTCCTCCAGATCGAGAAAGCCCGGCGCCGGCCATCCCGTGGCAGGATCGTCGAGAATGCCGTTGAGCTCGGCACCGGTGAGCAGGAACCAGCCGCGCACCGCCTTGGGCGGATCGGTTTTCGACGGCGGCGGGCCATCGGGGTCGAGCTCGCCGACGTTGCGGAAAACCAGGGTGTTGGAAACCCTTAGCTGGGGCATGTTCACGGCGACGGGCCCACCCTTGCCGAGCAGGTCGACGTCGGGCCCCGGCGCCAGCCGCGCGCCGCTCAAGAAGAAGCTGCCGCCGATCGTCGCGGAGAGGAAGTTCAAGCGGCCAATCGCCTCGAACGGCGTGTCGTTGCGCGGCGTGAGGAATACCGATTCGACCTTGAGGTCCTCGCAGTGCAGCGCCCGCCCTTGGGGATTGGTGAGGCGCGCACCGCGCAGGCTCAGGTCGCCGACGATGCGAGACGCCGCCAGCGCGACCTCGCCGGTGGTCTCGAAACGCCAGTTTCCGGCCCAGCCGAGGTTCACGTCACCACCCACCGTCATGGACTTCGCGTTCAGCGCGGCGTCGCCGGCGCCGTCGAGCCGCGCGCCCTCGAGCGACACGCTGCCTTCCACCCTGGCGCCGTCCAGCCGCACGACGCCGTGGGTGGAAAACCGTGCCTGGTCGGTGGCGCTCAGCACCAGACGGCCGCCGATGCGCGCATTGCTGAGGTGCACGGCGCAGGTTCCGACGTCCGACAGCTCGCACTCGTAGTCGCTGACGCCCGTGAAGCGCGACCCGGAGAGATCCAGATCGGCGGCCGTGGTGAGGCTCGCGCCGATGAAGGCCGGCATCTCGCAGTCGACGAAGCGCAGCGCCAGGAAGTCTGCGCCGCTCAGGTCCACGGGCCCGTCGAAGCGGCACGACCGGAACAACAGCGTGAGGTGGCCGCGGTCGCCCGGCAGCGGGCGCAGCGGGCCCACCACGCTGGCACCGCGAATGCGCAGGGCGCCGCGCAGCACGCCCAGGCAGTCGGTCGATTGCGAGATCAGTTCTTCGATGAAGGCGGCACCGATCCGGCGCTGCTCTGGCGGGCGGCCGCTGAAGTCGGCGATCTGCTCCGATTGAATGCAGTCGAGCAGGTAGCATTCGCCTTCGGTGTTCGGCTGATCCAACGCGATGTCGGCTGCGTTCGTCACGGTCGCCAGGTGCCAACGCCCTCGGGGTCGAGTGCCGGCGCCAATGCTAGCCGAAATTCGTCATCGTAGCGTAGTGGCGCGCCAGGCGGCACGAGCTACCCGCCAGCTTCCCGTCCCCACACCTCATCGAGCACGTGGGAGGCCGACACCGCGCAAGGCCACCCGGCATAGAACGCGGCGTGAGTGATCACGGCCTCGATCTCGGCGCGCTCTATGCCGAGGTTCTTCGCGGCGGTGAAGTGCAGCTTCTGCTCGTCGCGGCGGTTGAGGGCGATCAGCATCGCGGAGGTGATGAGCTCGCGTTCCCGCAGGCTCAGCGCGTCGTCCTGCCAGAGGTCGCCGAACACCACGCTCAAGGTGTACTCGCGCAGGGCGTCGGGCAGCACGGCACGCTGGCGCTCGCGCGGGCCGAACAGGCGCAGCGCCAGCGCCTCGCCCAGCTTTCTTCGTTCGTCTGTCGCCATGACACCTCCCGGGGGCTCTGGTCGCTGTTAGGGAACTGGCGGCTCTGTCGATCTAGGCTGACTGGCGACGGAACCGGTCGAGCTCCTGCCGGTGCGGCCAGCGGCTGGGCTGCACCGGCGCCGCGGGCTCCAGCAGCCGGCAGCGCAGCCTGCCGAGCCGTTCGAACGTGATCACCACCTCATCGCCCGGACTCAGAAAGTCGCCGTTGTCGAGGCCGGTGCAGTCGGGGATGGTGCCGAACCCCATGACCGAGCCCGGCAGCAGCGGCGCTACCGCTTCGAGCGTTGCGATGACGGCGTTGGCATCGCGGATGATCTCGGACGTGGACCCGCGAAAGCGCTCGGCGCCGTTGACGTCCACGCGAACGGCCAGCTCGAACGGGTTGCCCACCTCGTCCGCGGTGACCAGGCACGGGCCGAGCTGATTGCCGCGGGCCATGTCCTTAGCAAGAAAGAAGCTGCGGCCGAGCTCGGGAGGCTGCACGTCTCGGGCCGAGACGTCATTGAAGATCGTGTAGCCGGCGATGGGCTGGTCGAGGTTGCCGTAGACCACGGCGAGTTCCGGCTCGACGTCCAGGTACTCGGTGTACCAGGGCCAGGGCACGTCGACGTCGTCGCCGACGATCGAATTCATATTGCACTTGTAGTGCGACAGCAGCTCGAGCTGACCGCTGGGCGGGGTTCGCGGCTTGCGCACCCGCTCCTCGAACAGGGCGATCAGCGGCGCGGTGGCGGGGTCGTCGCGTTCAAAGCGCCGCCAGGTGCGGCACGAGCTTTCCAGGTGCCGGGGGGTGAGGCCGAAGTCGAACAGCGACGCCACCTCCACCGGGGTTTCCAGGCGCACCGCGTCCAGCGGCAGCAGAGCGCCGCCGCGCAGCCGGTCGGGGTGATCCGACGCCCACTGGTGCAGTGTCCGGGCGCGCGCCTCACTGCCGGGCAGGCCCGCGAGGTAGTCACCGCTCGACCCGAGACTGTCGGCAGCCTCGCCACTCAGCGCGGCCAGTGTGGCGAACGAGACGGCGTACCCGTCGACCACACAGCCGAATTGCGTCTCGGCCTCGCCGGGCGCGGTGAAGCGGATGATCTTCACGGCGTCTCTCCCCGCACCGTGCCGACGGACGATGACGTCGCAATTGACCGCCCCACCTGTCCCGCCCGCAGGAACAGCACCACGGCGGCTACGTAAGCCAGCAGCGTGCACTGCAGGCCCCAGGTCAGGGACGCGTCGGTACCCAGCTCGGCGTACCGATCGCTGATCCAGCCCGCGACGTAGGGGCCGGCACCGCTGCCGATCACGGCGATGCCGAACAAGAGCAGTGCCGAGGCCAGGGCCTTGTCCTGCACGCCGGCCAGACGCTGCATCTGGGTCATGACCGGCGCGATCAGCAGGCTGTGGGCGAACAGACCCAGCGCAGCCGCGACGGAGAACAGCATGCTCGTGTCCGCCACCCCAGCGATGGCGAACAGCGGTAGCGAGGCGAGCGCGGCGAAGCTGCACAGCCAGTACGGCGTGATGCGCGTGCGCTGCTCGAGAAACGCGCACAGCGGCCCGCCCACCAGAATGCCGATGACGTTGGCGAGCCCTAGGGCGAAGCCCAGATCTACCCCGGTGCCGGCCTCGAGGCCGAAGCGGCGCAGGTGCAGCGACGGCAGCCAGACCAGGTTAGCGAAGCCGGCGAACCCGGCCACGCTCATGGACAGCGCCAGCATCACGATCTTCGAATCGCGGAACACGCGGCCCAGCGCCGAACGGGCTGCAGCCAGGCTCATGGCGCCGTGGGCGGGCTGCGTGGGGTTGCGCAGGGTGAAGTAGACCACCGGCGCCAGCAGCAGTCCGGGAATACCCAGCAGCACCAGCGCCATCCGCCAGCCGAACTCGGTGGCCAGCACGCCGCCGAGCACCAGACCCAGGGTCAGACCAATGCCGGATCCGCAGGAGAAGATGCTCATCGCCCCGGGCAGGGCCCGAGCCGAGAATGTCCCCGACAGAATCGCATGGGCAGGCGGCGTGCCGCCGGCCTCGCCGATGCCGACTCCCACCCGGGTGGCGGCCAGGGTAAGAAAGCCCGTGGCGCGGCCGCCCAGCATGGTCATGAAGCTCCACAGCGCAATCGACGCAGCGATCACGCGGACGTGGCCCACCCGGTCGGCGATGAACGCCATAGGGAAGCCGACCACCGCATACAGCAGCGAGAACGCGAACCCGGTCAGCAGCCCGATCTGGCCGTCGGTCAAGCCGAGATCGAGGCGGATGTGCTCCGCCATGGCCACCAGGGCGTAGCGGTCCATGAAGTTGACCGCGTACACCAGGGTCAGGATCACCAGCACGTAGCCCCGATAGGCGTTGCCGGTGTCCATGACCCCGGTGCCCGGACGGGTGGCCGCCTGTTCCAGCGCCACCGGCCTAGAACTCGTAGACGACATCGAGCCCGTACGTGCGGCCGCGGTTGATGCTGGCGTAGTACAGGCGGTCGGCCACGAGCGGCACCACGGCGCCCACGTAGCGGTCGTTGGTCAGGTTCTTGCCCCACAGCGCCACGCTCAGGCCCGACACCGCGTCCAGCGACAGACTGAGGCGGCCGTCCAGCACCCCGTAGCCGGAGTTGCCGTTCAGATCGTCGTTCTCCGCCCGGTAGAACTCCTCGTCCTGCCAGTAGTACGACAGGCTGGCGTTCAGCTCGCCGAGTTGAGGCAGCTGCCGACCGTAGTCGATCACCACCGAGAACGAGTACTCGGGCGCCTGATTCAGCCGGTTGCCGGAGAAATCGGAGCCGCCGAACGAGTAGTCGCCGTAGGTGGCATCGAGCCAGGCGCCCGCGAGCGACAGGGTCAGCGAATCCGACACCAGCGCGGTGAGCTCGAGCTCGGCGCCGTCGATGGTGGCCTCGGTAGCGTTCTGGATGATGAGCTGCCCCACATCGCCGGGGAAGCGCACCTGCAGATCCTCGTAGTCCATGCGGAAGGCGGCCAGGTTCAGGCGAACGCGCCGGTCGAGGAACTCGCTCTTGAGCCCCACCTCGTAGGCGTCGACGTACTCCGGTGCGAAGCTGGGCGAGCCCCGGGTCAGGGAGCTGTAGCCGCCGCTCTTGAAGCCCTGGGCGAACGACAGGTAGCCCAGCACGTCCTCGGTGAGGCGCACGCTCAGCGAAATTTCGCCGGTGGGATCGCTCCAGCTGTCGTCCAGGTCTTCTTCGGTCAGGGCGCCGCCGGAGAACACGGCGCGCTCCATCGACTTCTTCTCGTAGCTGTAGCGCAGCCCGCCGCTCAGCTCCCAGCGATCGTTGATCGCGTAGGTGACGTGGGTGAAGGCGGCGTAGGAGGTCGCCTCGTTGCTCGAGGTCGTGTCGGTGCTGAGAATGGGCGACGGGCTGTGCACCAGCAGCTCGATCACCAGTTCGTGATCCGAATTCTCCCGGAACGCATACAGCCCAAACAGCCAGTCGATATCGGCATTCGAGTAGGACAGCTGCAATTCCTGGCTGTACTGGTCCGACTCGATCACCTGCAGGGAACCGGTGTCGCGAATGATGGCTATGGAGGCTGGAATGAACTGGGGAATGGCATCGAGGTAGCGCTGGGTGTTGGTGCCGTCACTGTCGTAGATCACGCTGAGATCGAGTGCCCGATAGGCGGTGATCGACTTCAGTGTCCAGCTCTCGTTCAGGTCGTACTCGTAGGTGAGCGCGGCACCAGCGACCTCGCGGTCGAGTTCGGTGCCTTCCAGATCCAGCTCCACCTCGCTCTTGTTGACGTAGCGGTTGCCGTCTACGGTGATGTTCTTGAGCGCGGTGCCGACGGTTGTGTCGCCGTAGTCGAGGGCGAGAGTCAGCGAGTAGCGCTCTGACGGCGCCACGTGATCCAGCACGACACGCGAGTACCACTCCCGCTGATAGCGTTCGTCGGATCCGGTGAACGTGTTCTTCAGGTCGCCGCCGAAGTCGGAGTAGTACAGCGAGGCACGCGCGTTGGTATTGGGTGCAACCGCGCCCTCCACTGACCCCACTCCGCCGTAGGAATCGAAGTTACCGAACTCGGCCTCGAAGCGCCCGGAGAACGTCTCCTGGGGTCGGCGGGTCTTGATGTTGATCGCACCCGCGGTGGCGTTGCGGCCGTACAGGGTGCCCTGCGGCCCCTTCAGGACCTCGATGCCCTCGACGTCCACCAACGCGAACTGCTGGCCCTGCGGCTTGCCCAGATACACCCCGTCCAGGTAGACGGCGACCGGGTCGTCCTGCCCGATGCCGGCGGACTGACCGGCGATGCCGCGCATGGACAGCGCCTGGGTGCCGGTGAACTGGGGCTCGCCGACCGACAGGTTCGGCACCGCGGGGCCCAGGTCAGTAAGGTCGCGAATGCCCCGCATCTCCAGATCGCGGGACGAGAACGCGGTGATCGAACCCACCGTCTCCTGCAGGTTGGTTTCGCGCTTCTTGGCGATGACGACCACCTCCTCCAGGGTATTGGCGCGTGCCAGAGAACCCAGACAGACGAAGCCGATCAGCGCGGCCCCGGCGGTCGACCCTCGAACTCGGTCGATGACTCGGTGTGCGTGTTTCACTGGAATCTCCCCCTGTTGCCATCATTGGATGTGCGGCGAACGCGGGGGTAAGCTACCCAAGCCGGCCGGAGCAGATCATGGCAAATTGCGTCAGCGGTCGGCGGATTCCCGCCTCACGTGCTTCGTTCGCCACTGCCTAGGGGTCATGCCTTCCTGGGCTTTGAACGCATGGGTGAAGTTGGCAACGTCGCAGTAGCACAGCCGGTCGGAGAGCTGGCTGAGCGAGATGCTGGAGCTGCGCAGCGCGTCCTTCGCCATGGCCACGCGCACCTCGGTGAGAATCTGCTGGTAGCTGGTGCCCTGCTCCTTCAGCCGGCGCTGCAGGGTGCGGCGCTCGAAGGGAAAGAACTGGGTGACGTACTGCTGCCCTACCCGACGGATTTCGAGGTTCTTGCGGACCAGCGTGCGGGTCGTCTCGGCGATGCCCTCCGCCCGGGCCGGGAACAGCTGCTGCGCCTTCTGGTAGAGACTGCGGTGCAGATCCGCGTTCCAGCGCGACACCGGCAGGTCGAGGTCGGCCTGGTGGAACACTATGCCGCAGGAGTCGGCGTCGAACTCGATCGGCACGCCGAAGGTCTGGCGGTAGGGCGCGAGGTCGCGGGGTCTGGCGAAGGTGAAGGACAGCATGATGGGGTGCCACTTGCCCTGGGTGATCATGCTGAACAGCCGCCACAGCACGGCAATCACCTGCTGCTGGCTCTGCTTGCTGGACGCCTCGTCCTCATAGAGAAACGACACGATGGCGTAGCATCTGCCCGCCTCTGTCTGCAGCTGCCACAGGCTCGCTTCCGAGTGGATGTGGAACAGCTCGAACATGCTGGCGATCGCCTCGCCGAAGCTGCGCGCCGACTGGAACACCTGTCCGAGGATGCCCATGGTGGTGTCCGGATTGCGGCGCTTGCCGAGCTCGAGACCGAAGTGGTCGCAGCCGGTCTCCTCCGCCGAAGCGTTGAGAATTCGTCTCAGCGTTTCCAGCGGCACGCGCGCGTCTGCATCCCGAAGCTGCTCCGGGCTGGTGTGGGCCTTCTCGTAGACCCGGCGCGCATCGCCGCCGAGATCGGCAACCAGCCGCTCGAAGCCCTCGACGACGGCGGCCCTGGCCAGAAACGACACTTCTCCCCTCCCCGAATCTCGCTGCGACGCTTTTTACCATGCAGCGGCCCGGTTCGTGCAATAGGTTCCGCTCAGGCACCGACGGGGAAACACACATGCAGGTGAGAACGCACAAGCCGCAGTTCCTGTGCGACGGCTTCATCTTTCCAGAATCGCCGCGCTGGCATCGCGGCTCGTTCTACTGCTGCAGCATTGACGAGGGACGGCTGTTCCGCATCCACCTGAACGGCTCGAAGGATCTTTTCTACGAGAGCGACGACCGCATCTCCGGCTGGGTGTTTCTCGACAACGACTCGGATGACCTGCTGATCACCGCGGGAAAGGCACGCAAGCTGTTCACCGTGCGCGACGGCGAAACGGCCGAGTTCGCCGATCTGAGCGCGCTCGCCAGCTACCGCATCAACGACATGGTCAGAACACGCAACGGTGTCTGCTTCGTCGGCGCCATCAACTATGTGTTCGGCGACATCCCGCTCGCCGTGGCGCCCGACAGCCCGCTGCTGCGGGTCGGCGCCGACGGTTCGGCGTCGGTGGCCACCACCGATATGGGCTTCGCCAACGGCATGGTGATCACGCCGAACGGCCGAACGCTCATCGTCGCCGACACCACCCGCTGCTGCCTGCACCAGTTCACCCTGACCGACGATGACGACCTTGCCGATCAGACGACCTTCGCCTGGATACCGGGCTCAGTGCCGGACGGCATCGCGCTGGATGCCGAGGGCGCGGTATGGGTCACGACGCGCAACCGGGTGTTCCGGGTGGAGCGCGGCGGCCGCATCACCGACGAGGTGGACATGGGCACCACGGAGGCTACCGCGTGCATGCTGGGCGGCGAAGACGGCCGCACGCTGTTGATTACTGCATCGGACAGCTACGACCGGAACATCATTCTCGACAATCCATCGGGGCGGCTGTTCACCGCCCGGGTCGAGGTGCCGGGGGCGGGGTTGCCCTAACCGGCCCGCCTAGATCGGATGCAGCCGCACCGGCACGTCCTTGATGCCGCGGATGAAGTTGTTCGGCAGGCGTACGACCGGCCCCACCACCTCCACCATGCGAAACCGCTGCATGATCTCTTCCCAGAGTATGCGTAGCTGCATCTCCGCCAGTCGGTTGCCCATGCAGCGGTGCACGCCGAAGCCGAAGGCCACGTGGGCGCGGGCGTTATGGCGATCGATGATCAGCCGGTCGGGGTCTTCGAACACGGTCTCGTCGCGGTTGCCGGAGACGTACCACATGACCACCTTGTCGCCCTTCCTGATGGTCTTGCCGCCGAGTTCGTAGTCTTTCAGCGCGGTGCGGCGCATGTGAATCACCGGCGTCTGCCAGCGCACCATCTCGGCCACCATGTTGGGAATCAGGCCCGGGTTCTCGCGCAGCTTCTGGTACTCGTCCGGGAACTGGTTCAGCGCCACCACGCCGCCGCTGATGCTGTTGCGGGTGGTGTCGTTGCCACCGACGATCAGCAGCAGGATGGTGCCCAGGAACTGCTCCGGGTCCTCGTTCATGCGCGCCGTGGTCGGGTTGTTCTGCAGCATCGAAATCAGATCGAACCTGGGCGGCTGGCCCGCCTTCGACGCCCAGAGCTGGTAGAAGGCGCCGGCGGCCTGCATCAGCTCCTCGTAGCGCTTCTTCATGTCGATGCTGTCGTCGCCGGTGACCTCGGGCACGGACGTCGTGAGGTCGGACCAGTAGACGAGCTTGCGGCGCTCCTCGTAGGGGAAGTCGAACAGGGTGGCGAGCATGCGCGCGGTCAGCTCCACCGACACGGCCTGCACCCAGTTGATGGTCTCGCCCACCGGCAGGTTCTCGAGAATGTCGATCACGCGCTCGCGGATCAGCGGCTCCAGCTCGGTGAGGTTCTTCGGCGCCACCGTGGGTGCCACCGCCATGCGCTGGGGCATGTGCTCGGGCTCGTCCATGGTGATGAAGCTGCGGCCCTGCAGCTGCCCGTCCTGGGGCGGCGGCGGGTCGACGATGGCGATGCCGCCCATCTTCGACGACGACGAGAACACCGCGTTGGTGGTGTCCACCTCCTTGATGAGCTCGTGGCTGCTGACCGACCAGAACGGGCCGTTTACGCTGTCGGCAAGATAGTGCACGGGCGCTTCCTGACGCAGCCGCGCGAACCAGGGCTGCCAGGTGTCGTCCCGAAACAGCTCCGGCCGGCTGACGTCGATCTCGTCGAGCGGAACATTCGCGATATCAGAAACTTGCCTCGCAACCATGCGACTCTCCCTCGAACCAATTGCGCCACTGACGCGACTAGCATAGCACCACCGGCTACAACGCAATCCGGCCGATCACCCATGCGGACAGGTACAGGCCGAACCCGAACACCGTATGCGTGATCAGGCTCTGCAGGCGCGCGGCGTTCGGGTCAGGCGTCCGTGAGGCGGCGATTCCAGACCCCATGCCGGGCTGCATGATCAGGAACGGAGCGAGCACGGTAACGACGCCCACCGCGAGCGCGGGCGCCAGGGTCGGTTCGCGGCACCAGTCGGCACCGGCGATGGCCACCAGCAGGCCCGCGAATCCGACGCCGATGAGGTAGTGGGCCGTCCAGCCGATGGCCGCCTCGCGCCGCACCGGAGGGGATGCCGCAATGGACTCGTGGAGGAACTGACCCGTCACGAGATGCCCGACCCAGCGCCCTACCAGGCGGTAGTCGGGCGCGGGCACCCGGAAAACGGCCCGCCGGGCCAGGCTCCAGACATCCATCACGGCCGTGGCGCCGACCCCGATGGCGAACGTCATCATCAGATCACTCATGACAAGGCTCCTGATCTGCTGTTGCTTCAGAACGCAAGTCAGGCTACAACTTCAAGTCAACTTGAGGTCAAGAGCCATCGGATGGACATCGGTGAGGTTGTCAGGCGATCGGGCGTGCCGGCCTCGACGCTGCGCTTCTACGAAGAAAAGGGGCTGATCGCGTCCACCGGCCGGCGAGGCCTGCGTCGCACCTTCGACGCCGGCGTGGTCGAACGACTCGCCCTCATCGCGCTGGGCCAGGCGGCCGGCTTCTCGCTGCAGGAGATCGGCTCGATGCTCGGGTCGGGGCGACGCCCCAAGGTCGATCGCGACGCGCTGGCGGGCAAGGCCGACGAGATCGACCGGAAGATCCGGAAGCTCACGGCGATGCGCGACGGGCTGCGCCACGCGGCGGTCTGTTCTGCACCCAGCCATCTGGAGTGCCCGACGTTTCGGCGCCTGATGGGGCTCGCCGCGGCCGGAGCCATCGGTCCTGCCGATGGCAAGCGGGCCCGGCGTTCCAGGTTGGCCGACAGCCGCGGCAACCGACCCGGACGCCCGTGAACGCCGACGCCCACGCCAGCATCGTCGCCCGCCTCTATCCCGGCGCGACGCTGCTACGCGCCACCCGCCTTGCCGGCGGCGTGTCGGCGGACGTGAGCCGGCTCGATGTGCAACTGCCGGATGGCAGCACCACTCGCATCGTGCTGCGCGCGCACGGTGCCAGCCACGGCGGCCACGATGCCGAGTTGGAGCACCGGCTGCTCGGCGCCCTGCACCGACGTGGGCTGCCGGTGCCCGAGCCGCTGCTGGTCGACGCCAGCGGCAGGCTGCTGGCGGACCCGTTCCTGGTGATCGAGTTCGTCGACGGCACCAGCGCGCTGCCCGTGGGCGAGGAAGACCGCCACATCGATGCCATGGCGGGCCTGCTGGCGCGCATCCACGCCGTCCCGATCCAGGGGCTGCCGCCGCTGCCGGCGCGCACCGATCCGCTGCCCGAGGTGTTCGACTATCTGCCGGCGGGCGACGAATGGCAGCCGCTCGACGCGCACCTGCGCGCGCTCAGCGACACGGCCTACCGCGGGCCGCCGGCGCTGCTGCACGGCGACTTCTGGCCGCAGAACCTGCTGTGGCGCAACGGCGCCGTGGCGGCCGTGCTCGACTGGGAGGACGCCGCCGTCGGCGACCCGCTGTCGGACGTGGCCTGCACGCGCCTCGAGCTTCGCTACCTGTATGGGTCGAGCGGCATGACCCGCTTCACCGACGCCTACGCCCGGCACCGGGCCGTGGACCCATGGCGCCTGGCGCTCTGGCAGGTGTACGTGGCGGCCGCCGCCCAGCACTTCATGGAGCGCTGGGGTCTTGAGCCCGCACGTGAAGCACACATGCGGGCCGAGGCGCTGGCCAGCATCCGGGAGGCCGGCTCGGCGCTGATACGCAGCAGCGCGCCCGGCCGTTAGCGCGCCAAGCCGGGTCGCAGCGCGTCGACGCTGAGTGCCACCGGGTCGCCGACCCACAGCACATGCCGGGTGTGGTCGGCGACGTCGTCGCCGGTCTCGGCGTGCACCAGCACGCTCAGCCCGTTCCGGTGGCGCATCAGCCACGGCACCAGCTCGCCGAACACGTCATGCCCGAACACGACCTGAAACATGGCCTTCGTGTGCGGGCCCACGGCCTGGTCATGCATGCGGCCGATCAGTACCGGAAAGCGGCGGCCGATCTCGGTACGAAGATCGGCCGCCCGGGCCCGGTCCGCGCCGTCGTAGTAGACGTGCGCGTGGTAGCCGGTCACTGCGCCCATGCGGGCACACCCTGACCCTGGAACAGCCGCAGCCGCAGGGCGCCCGGACCCATCAGCGCCTGAGCCAGGCTCGCCACCGCCAGGAACAGGGGGTACTCCCAGCCGCCGCCCTCGTTGGTGAACAGCCAGCCGGCACCGAGGTGGACCCAGGTGGCGCCCAGCGAGACCACCGCCAGCACCAGGGCCGAAGGCCGCACCAGCACACCGAGGATCAGCGCGATGCCGCCGACGATCTCGGCCGCGATCACCGCATAGGCGGCGATGGCCGGCAGGCCGAGCGACTCGAAGAAGCCGACGGTGCCGGGCAGCGTGAACACCACCAGCTTCAGGTAGGCGCTGTGCGCCAGAAAGATGATGCCGAGCGCAATGCGCAGCAGCGTGGGCCCATACGATGCATAGCGTTCCATGTGGTGATCCTCCTTGGTTGGATCGTTGTGGTGCGGGCCATTGTGCATTTGCAGATGAGATGTGGAATCATCGAGATCGGCACACGAGATTTGCAGATCTGCAATGAACTGGAACGACCTCAAGATCTTCATCGCGATCGCCGAGGCGGGCACGCTCGCCGGCGCCGCGCGCACCCTGGCGCAGAACCACTCCACCGTGTTCCGCCGCCTGAACGCGCTGGAGTCGGACGTGCGCACCCGGCTCTTCGAACGGCTGGCCACCGGCTACACGCTCACCCCGGCGGGCGAGCGCATGCTGGAGCTGGCGCGTCAGGCCGACGACGCGGTCACCACCATCGACCGGGAGCTGGTCGGCCGCGACCTCGACCCTACCGGCACGGTGCGGTTGACCACGGCGCCGGACCTGGCGCGTCTGGTGGTGCCCAGGGCGATCAAGGCGCTGCGTCGCAGCCATCCTGGCATTCTGGTGGAGGTCTCGGCAGGCGACAGCGACTACGACCTGAACCGGCGCGAGGCCGATCTGGCGCTGCGCGCCACCACCCGGCCGCCGGAGCACCTGGTCGGGCGCAAGGTGATGTCGCTGTCGTGGTGGATCGCCGGCCGGTCGCGATCGGCCAGCCGAACCTGGCGCGCGCTGGCCGACGCCGATTTCATCGGCGCCGAGCGGGCCCTGATGCGCCTCGACGCATTCCAGTGGCTGGAGAAGCACTACGGCCACCGCGTGGTGGCGCGCGCCAACGACCTCTCCACCATGGCGGGGCTGGCCCGGGCCGGCGTGGGGCTGGCGCTGCTGCCGTCAGACGTGCAGGAGCCGGGCCTCAAGCGGCTGCACCGCGTGCCCGACCTGGCCGGTGAGCTGTGGCTGCTGACCCACCCCGACCTGCGTCACGTGCAGCGCATCCGCACCGTGTGGGATGCGCTGATCGACGCCCTCGGCGATGAGGACGACCCGGACGTCAACCCACCATAGCGCCAAGCCGGGCGTGAATGATGCGCTCGGCATCGGCGATGATGCGGTCGATCAGCTCCTTGACCGTGGGGATGTCGTCGATCAGCCCCTGCACCATGCCCGCGGACCAGATGCCGCCGTCGGCGTCGCCGTCCGCCATGGCCTGGCGGCCGCGCACGCCCGCCACCAGGTGCTGAACGTCTTCGAACTTGGCGCCGCCCTTGCGCTCGATGCCCACCACCTCGTCGCTGACGGCGTTCTTCATCACCCGCGCGGTGTTGTGCAGGGTGCGGAAGATGAGGTTGGTCTGACGCTCGTCGTTCTCCACCATGCGCCGTTTGAAGCTCTCGTGAATGGGCGCCTCCTGGGTGACGCAGAAGCGCGTGCCCATGTTGATGCCGTCGGCGCCCAGGGAGAGCGCGGCGACCAGGCCGCGGCCGTCGGCGAAGCCGCCGGAGGCCAGCATGGGAATCTTCACCTTGTTGGCGGCCGCCGGAATCAGGATCAATCCGGGAATGTCGTCCTCGCCCGGGTGGCCGGCGCACTCGAAACCGTCGATGGAGATGGCGTCGACGCCCATGCGCTCCGCCGACAGCGCGTGCCGCACCGCCGTGCACTTGTGAATGACCTTGATGCCGTGCTGCTTGAAGTGGTCGACGTGCTCCTGCGGCTTGTAGCCGGCGGTCTCGACGATCTTCACGCCGCCCTGGATGATGGCGTCGCGGTACTCGGCATAGGGCGGCGGCTTGATGGCCGGCAGGATGGTCAAGTTCACGCCGAAGGGCTTGTCGGTCATCTCGCGGGTGCGGGCGATCTCCTTCGCCAGGTCTTCCGGCGTCGGCTGGGTGAGCGCGGTGAGGAAGCCGAGCCCGCCCGCGTTGGCGACCGGCGCCACCATTTCGGCGTAGCCCACCCACTGCATGCCACCCTGCACGATGGGGTGCTCGACGCCGAACATTTCCGTGAACCGCGTTCTGATCGCCATTGAGATCGTCCTTCTGGTTGCAAAAAGGCGATCAGTATACGGCGCGGCGACCGGCTGGCGCGGAGGTTGATTGCAACGTCAGCCGTCGATGCCGGTAGGCAGACCGTCGATGCTCAAACGGTTCTTTTCCAGCCAGTAGTCGCGGATGCCGTCGGCGCCCCGCTTCTCGGCCCACTGCGTCAGCACCTGGCGGTCTTCCTGGTAGTCCATCAGTGGCACGGCGTAGCCGCACGAGGTCTGCACCAGGTCGACGTGCAGGCGGAAGTACTGGCGCGCGCCCAGCGGCGGCGGCAGCAGCCGGGCGCAGGCGTGCCACTGGTCGTCATCCGGGTGCACCGTGTCGGCACTGCCGTAAACGCGCAGGATGCGCGGCAGGCCTTCGAACGCGCACCACATCAACGTCATGCGGTTGCTGTCGAGCAGGTGCGCGGCGGTCTCGTTGCCGCTGCCGGTCAGGTTCACCCAGACGATCTCGCGGTCGCTGGCCACACGCAGGCTGTCCTGACCCTTGGGCGACAGGTTCACCCGGCCGTCGCGGGCGGCGGTGGCGACGAAGAACACGTGCTGCTGGCCGATCCAGTCGATCAGGTCCGGAGACAGGGCGTCGAATTGCTGGGCCATGGTGCGTGGGCGCTCCCGATGCGGTCCGTCGCCGTGGACGATGACCCAGCCCGGGCTCTGAGGCAACTCCGCATGGTCCGGATGTTGGCGTTGTGCGAGATGTCCGCTGCCGCGATGCAGCGCAGTTTCGTATGCTGTTCATTCATACAGTATTCGGAGCGTGCCATGTCCACCACATCGCTGGTCCGCCCTTTCCGCCCCATCGACGAGCTCGAGTCGCATCTGATCGACAGCTTCCGGGAAGCGACCCAGGCCGAGCATCGCTTCCTGGTGCTGCTGCGCGAGTTCGACTTCCGCCGCGGCTGGGAAGCCTACGGCAACCACGACTGCGCCGAGTGGCTGAACTGGCGCTGCGGCATCTCGCGTACCACGGCCCAGGAGAAGGTGCGGGTGGCGCGGGCGCTGTGGACGCTGCCTAAGATCGACGCCGCCTTCCGTGAGGGGGCGCTGTCCTACTCCAAGGTGCGCGCGCTCACCCGGGTGGCCAGCGACGTCACCGAGGCCGACCTCCTCGACTACGCGCTGCGGTGCTCGGCCGCCCAATGTGAGGACTACTGCCGGCGGCTGCGCAACGGTGACCCCGCGGCGGCGGCGGCCGACGCCCGGCGTCTGCACGAGGGCCGCTCGCTGCTGCGCTACTTCCGTGACGACGGTTCGGCAAGCATGACCGTGGAGCTGCCGCGGGAGTCCCTGGAAGTGGTGCTGGCGGCGCTGGAGCGGGTGGGCGCGCGGCTGCCGGAAGATCCCAGCCGGTCACTGTTCGCCAAGGCGGCCGACGCCCTGGTGGAGATGGCGCGGCAGGTGCTGGCCGGCGATAACGGCGATGCCAGTGGCGCAACGGCGTCATCTTCCGCGGAAGGCAGGCAGGTGGTGGTGCACGTCGATGCGGCTGCGCTGTCAGGCGCGGGCGGCGAGTCGGATCTGCCGCTGCCGACCGTGCGCCGGCTGTGTTGCGACGGCGCCGTGGTGCCGGTGATCGAGCGGAACGGCCGACCGCTGGACGTGGGGCGCAGGCAGCGCATCGTGCCCAAGGCGATGAAGCGCGCCCTGGCAGCCCGCGATCGCGGCTGCACGTTTCCGGGCTGTCATCATCAGCGCTTCCTGGAGGCCCACCACGTGCATCACTGGGCAGACGGCGGCGATACCCGCCTCGACAACCTGCTGCTGCTGTGCAGCGCCCATCACACGCTCATTCACGAGGGCGGGTTCAGCGTGCTGAGACGGCCTGACGGGTCGTGCTGCTTCCTCAGGCCCGACGGGCGGCCGGTGGAGCCGCCGGGCGCGGCGCCTCAGGCCGGGTCGAGCCGCACCAGCCGGCGCGGCGGGTAACCCATCAGGAACCGGCCGATGGCGCCCACGGGGTGCGCTTCGGTTACCTGCTGATACTCGGCGCCGGTGACCGGCACCGCGACGTAATCGGCGGTCTCACCGGCGTCGGTGACCTTGATCTCGGGGTTCTCCAGCGCCCGGCGGTACCACGCCCGGGGCCAGTGGTTGACGGCAACGTAAAGCTTGCCATCGTGCTCGAGCTTCGAGACGACCCGATCGGCGCCGTCACCCTGGTCATCAAAGGTGGTGATTACCATGGTGTTGCCGGCCTCCGGCTGAAAGTAGCCGAGCAGCGACTCGAAGACGACGACGATGCCCACGTACACCAGGGCAAGAATGGCGATGATCTTGATGGCTTTCACGATCCGGCTCCCCTGACGGTCATGCGCACGATACCAGCCGCGGGGCGGCAGGTCATGGCGCCGGCGGAAGCGCTGATCCCGCCGCCCGGGCCGGTTCACTCCCTGCGCCCAAGGCGGTAACGTAGCCCTTTCCCACCAAGGGGGCAGGTATGCCGTTGCGTCGCCGATTGCTGAATGCGGGATTGCTGGCCACGGCGGTGACGGCGGCCGGCGCCATGGCGGCCGAAGAGGCCGGACGGGTGGCAGCCGACCAGGTCGGGGCCCGGGAGCTGCGCTACGAGGTGGCGGGTCTGGAGCAGCCGGCCGAGATTCTGATCGACGCCTGGGGCGTGCCCCACATCTACGCCGGCACCCACTACGACGCCTTCTTCGTGCAGGGCTTCAACGCCGCCCGCGACCGGCTGTGGCAGATCGACACCTGGCGCCGGCGCGGCCTCGGCACGCTTTCCGAGGTGCTGGGCGCCGGCTACGTGGCCCAGGACCGGGCCGCCCGGCTGTTCCTGTACCGCGGCGACATGTACCGGGAGTGGCTGGCCTACGGCTCCGATGCCAAGCGCATCGCCGAGGCGTTCACCGCCGGCATCAACGCCTACGTGCGTCTGGTGGATCAGCAGCCGGCGCTGCTGCCGCCCGAGTTCGAGCTGCTCGGCTACAAGCCGTCGCTGTGGTCGGCGGAAGACGTGGTGCGCATCCGCAGCCACGGGCTGTGGCGCAACGTCACCAGCGAGGTGCGCCGCGCCCGCATCGCCTGCCGCCACGGCCTCGATGCCGCGCAGCTCTGGAAGGTGCTGGAGCCCGCCTGGTCGCCGCGCATTCCGGACGGACTCGACCCGTGCAGCATTCCCGACCGGGTGCTGGACGACTACCTGCTGGCCAAGGCGCCGGTGACGTTCGATGCCGAAGCCATGCGCGCCCGCGGCCGCTCGGATGGCAACGACCTGGCACAGATCGCGCGGGTGGAGGCCGACGATCTGGCGCGCGAGCTCGGCAGCAACAACTGGGTGGTGGCGCCCGGACGCACCGATACCGGCCGGCCCATTCTCGCCAACGACCCGCACCGCAGCCACGCCGTGCCGTCGCTGCGCTACGTCGCGCACCTGTCGGCGCCCGGCCTCGACGTGATCGGCGCCGGGGAGCCGGCCCTGCCCGGCATCTCCATCGGCCACAACGGCCAGATCGCATTCGGGCTGACCATCTTCCCCATCGACCAGGAAGACCTGTACGTCTACGACCGCGTCGCCGACGGCTACCGCTACCAGGCCCGGGTCGAGCCCCTGCAGACGGTGACCGAGACCATCGCCGTGAAGGGCGAAGCGCCCCGCACCATCGAGCTGCAGTTCACACGCCACGGCCCGGTGGTGTACCGCACCGACAATCGCCTGTTCGCGGTGCGGGCCGGCTGGCTGGAGCAGCCGGGCATGGCGCCCTACTTCGGCAGCGTCGAGTACATGCGCGCCCAGAACTGGCGCGAGTTCGTCGGCGCGCTGAACCGCTGGGGCGCGCCGTCGGAAAACCAGGTGTACGCGGACGTCGACGGCCACATCGGCTACAAGCCCGCGGGCCTGTTTCCCCGCCGCCGCACCTGGGACGGCCTGCTGCCGGTGCCCGGCAACGGCCGCTACGAGTGGGACGGCTACTTCGACATGGACGCGCTGCCGGTGGAGTACGATCCGGCCCGCGGCTTCAGCGCCACCGCCAACGCGCTGACCCTGCCCCCGGACTATCCCATCGCCGAGCGCCGGGTCGGCTTCGAGTGGACGGCGCCGTGGCGGCAGCGGCGCGTGTTCGAGGTGCTGGGCGAGCAGCAGGCGCACAGCGTCGAGCAGTCGCTGGCGCTGCAGCGCGACTACCACAGCATTCTGGCCCGCGAGGTGCTCACCCTGCTGCCGGCCAAGGCCGACGGCACCGCCGGTACGGCCCTGGCCATGCTGCGCGCGTGGGACCACGACCTCGACCCCGACTCGGCAGCGGCCGCGTTGTTTGCGGTGTGGTTCTACCGCCACCTGCCGCCGGCGCTGGCGGCCGCCCTGCTGCCCGAAGGGCCCGAAGACCTGCTGCCGCTGGACTCGCTCACCATCCTCGACACGCTGCGCTATCCCGTGGGCCAGACCGTGGCCCTGGACGCCCTGGCCGAGGCCATGACGGCACTGAAAGCCGAACTCGGCGACGACCCGGCCGCCTGGCGCTGGGGCGAACTGCACCAGATCAGGTTCCGCCACCCGCTGCTGGCCGCGGCGCCGGATGCCCTGGCGGAGAGCATGCGGCTGCCCCCCTACCCGCGCGGCGGCAGCGCCAACACCGCCAACAACACGTCCTTCGACCCAGCCAACCTCCTGGTCGCCTCCGGGGCGTCGTTCCGCATGGTGCTGGACGTCGGCAACTGGGACGCGGCGCGCATGACCAACGCCCCGGGCCAGTCGGGCGACCCACGCTCGCCGTTCTACGCCAATCTGCTGGAGGGTTGGGCCCGGGACGGCAGCTTCCCCCTGTGGTACTCGCGCGAGGCCGTGGAGCAGCACCGCGTGCAGACCATCACCCTTGCGCCCGCTTCCGACCCGGCGATAATGAGCCCCATTACTCGCTGAGGGGCAGCGCCATGACCAGAAACCGATGGATCGCGGTCGCGATGGTGGTGGCGGCCATCGGGGTCGGGGTCTGGATGGCGCCACGCTGGGCCATCTACGTGCCGGGCATGCTCTCGGATTGGCGCAATCCCATCGGCCCCAACCAGCCCGTGCCCTGGTCCGCGGGCCCGGCCGCCCCCGCCGAGGATCCGCGGCCGCCCAACATCGTGCTGATCCTGGCAGACGATCTCGGCTGGAACGACATCAGCTTCTACGGCGGCGGCGTGGCCGGCGGCAGCGTGCCCACCCCCCACATCGACGCCATCGCGGCGGGCGGCGCCCACTTCCTGAACGGCTACGCCGCCCACGGCACCTGCGCGCCCTCCCGGGCGGCGCTGATGTCGGGCCGCTACGGCACCCGCTTCGGCTTCGAGTTCACGCCGACCCCGGACGGCATGCCCACCATCGTCGGCATGCTGCACAACGCCAACGCGGCCAACATTCACCCGATTCATCGGGTGGCCGACGCCGGTGACGACGAGCTGGCCTTCGAGGAAAAGGGCATGCCGGCGGACGAGGTCACCCTGGCGGAGCTGCTGGCCGCGCAGGGCTACCACACCATGCACGTGGGCAAGTGGCATCTGGGGCACAACAGCGGATCCGGGCCGGAGGATCAGGGATTCGCCGAGAGCCTGAACATGGCCAGCGGCATGTATCTGCCCGAGGATCACCCGGAGGCGGTGAATGCCCGGGTACCCTTCGACCCCATCGACCAGTTTCTGTGGGCGAGCCTGCGCCACGCGGTGAACTGGAACGGCGGCCCCCGCTTCGAGCCCGACGGCTACCTCACCGACTACTTCACCGAGCAGGCGGTGACCGCCATCGAGAAGAACCGCCATCGGCCGTTCTTCCTGTACCTGGCGCACTGGGCACCGCACACGCCGCTGCAGGCGCTGCGCGCCGACTACGACGCGTTGGCGCACATCGAGGATCATCGGCTGCGGGTGTACGCGGCGATGATCCGGTCGCTGGACCGGGGCGTCGGCCGGGTCACGGACACCCTGCGCCGCCTCGGCCTCGAGGACAACACGCTGGTGATCTTCACCTCGGACAACGGCGGCGCCGGCTACATCGGCCTGCCCGACGTGAACCAGCCGTACCGGGGCTGGAAGATCACGTTCTTCGAGGGCGGCATCCGCGTGCCCTACTTCCTCAAGTGGCCGGCCCGGATCGCGCCGGGGTCGGTGCTGGAGGCGCCCGTGCACCACTTCGACCTGTACGCCACCGCCGCCGCCGCGGCCGGCGCCGGCCTGCCGGACGACCGGGTGATGGACGGCGTGAACCTGCTGCCCTACGTCAGCGGCGACGTCGCGGCGCCGCAGCGTCCGCTGTTCTGGCGCAGCGGCCACTACCAGGTGGTGCTGGCCGGCGGCTGGAAGCTGCAACGGGCGGACCGCCCCGAGCGGGTCTGGCTGCATCACGTTGCCGAGGATCCGACCGAGCAGCGCGACCTGGCGGCCGAGTTCCCGGAGAAGGTAGCCGAGCTGGCGGCCCTGCTGGATGCTCACAACGCCGATCAGGCGGCGCCGCTGTGGGCGTCACGAGCCGAGTTTCCGGTGCTGATCGACAAGCCGCTGGGGGTGGAGCAGCTACCGACCGACGAGTACGTCTACGTGCCCAACTGACCCGTCAGGGAAGCCGGTGCCTCAGCCGAGCAGGCCCTCGATGGGCTCGTGGCGCGGGCCGTTGCCGTCGCAGACCGCATAGCGGCCGCCCCCGCGCAGCGCGACGCCGGCGTGACGGCCGTCCTTCGCCAGCACGTAGAAGTTGACGTTGAAGCGCGGCAGGCCGTCCTCGTCCAGCAGGCGCGGATCGACGGTCTGCTCACGGATGCGCATCAGCGCACCCATGCCGGCGTCCTTCGGTCCGAGCCCCTGACGCATGAACTCGACGATCAGGAACGACGCCAGGCTGTAGAGGTTGGCCTCGCCGCGGCCGGTGGAGCCGGCGGCGCCAACGCCGTTGTCGACGTACAGGCCGGCGCCGAGGATGGGCGAGTCGCCGACGCGCCCCGGAACCTTCCAGGCGAGCCCGCTGGTGGTGGTGACCGCGCAGACGTCGCCGGCGCCATTGACGCCGCTGCAGTGGATGGTGCCGTAGAAGTGCTCCGGGTCGATCTTGCCCTCGGCCACCATCTCGAGTCCCACCCGCAGGCCGGCCTCGGCGCGCGATGCGGGGTCGGGATAGTGATCCGGATCGGTGCGCCGCTTCCACTCGAGCCACAGCGCCCGGGAGCGGTCGGTGTTGAGGTCGTCCTCGATGGCGAAGCCCAGGTTGCGGGCGAAGCGCTGGGCGCCCTCCCCCACCAGCAGGTGGTGATCGGTGACGTCGGCCACGGCCTTCGCCACCAGGCTCGGCGTGCGCACGCCCTGCAGGTAGGCGACGCCGCCGGCCCGCCGCTTCGGGCCGTGCATGCAGCAGGCGTCCAGGGTGACGTTGCCGTCGGCGTCCGGCAGGCCGCCGTAGCCGACGCTGGTGTCCTCCGGGTCGCGCTCGACGATGTTGACGCCGGCGATCAGCGCGTCCAGCACGTCGTCGCCGCCGGTCATGCGCCGGTAGGCCAGCTCCACGCAGGTGAGGCCGTCGGCGTCGCGGCTCTGCAGGCCATTGCCGGAGGCGATGACCACGCCGCCGGCCGCAGCGCGCGCCGCGCGGGTGCCCGTCGACGCTGCCGCCGCGGCGGCCGTGGCGCTGGTGCCGAGAAACGTTCGCCGATTGATCCCACGACCCATGCGAACCTCCTCGTGCCGGTCAGTCGGAATCGCGATCCAGATAGCGCCGCTCCAGAGGCCCGTAGGCATCGATGCGGCGGTCGCGCAGGAACGGCCAGCCCTGGCGCTGGCTGGCGATGCGGCCGAGGTCGAGCTCGGCGATCAGCACGGTCTCGTCGTCGGCGCCGGCCCGGGCGAGGATGCGGCCATCGGGCCCCACCACGAAGCTCTGACCCCAGAACTGAATGCCGCCCTTGCCGGCCGGGTCGGGCTCGAAGCCGATGCGGTTGGCCGCCACCACGTAGCAGCCGTTGGCGATGGCGTGGCTGCGCTGGATGGTCTCCCAGGCGCCGTGCTGGGCCTCGCCCACGGCGTCACGCTCCTCCGGGTGCCAGCCGATGGCGGTGGGGTAGACCAGCAGCTTGGCGCCCATCAGCGCCGTGAGGCGCGCCGCTTCCGGATACCACTGGTCCCAGCACACCAGCACGCCGAGATCGAGGCGGCGCGTGGGGAAGACCTTGAAGCCGAGATCGCCGGGCGTGAAGTAGAACTTCTCGTAGTATCGGGGATCGTCGGGAATGTGCATCTTGCGGTACTTGCCGAGGTAGCCGTGGGCGCCGTCCACCACCGCCGCGGTGTTGTGGTAGAGGCCGGGCGCGCGCTCTTCGAACAGGCTCAGCACGATGGCGACGTCGAGCTCGGCCGCCAGCGCGGCGAAACGCTCGGTGGTCGGTCCCGGCACCGGCTCGGCCAGGGCGAAGCGGTCGTAGTCCTCGGTCTGGCAGAAGTAGCGCGAGCGGAACAGCTCGGGCAGGCAGACGAGATCCGCGCCCTCCCCGGCCGCCCGCCGCACCAGGGCTTCCGCCCGGGCGGTGTTGTCGTCGACGTCGTCGGACATGGCCATCTGCACCACGCCCACGGTCAGCGTGTTCCGGTCAGTCACGTTTCAGCACCTTGATGTCGCAGTAGGTGTTCTCGGCAAATCGCTTGGTGTAGTGGTTGAGGATGCGCATGCCCTCGTTGGGCTTCACCACCCCTGCTTCGATCTTGGCCTTCACCAGCTCCGACATGCGTTTGTCGAGCTCGTTCGGAAAGTACTGCACCTGGGCCAGCATGTCCTGCACGGTGATGCCGCCGATCATCTGCTCGATGAAGAAGTTCTGCGCCTCGTCGTCGCTGGCGTAGACGTGCACCTCGGAAACGCGGCCGAACAGGTTGTGGCTGTCGCCGAGAATCTCCTGGTACGCGCCCACCAGGAAGAAGCCGATGTAGTAGGCCTCGCCCGGCGTGATCCCGTGCAGGGGCAGCCACTCGCTGACCCCACCGGCTCGCACGTAATGAGACACCTTGCCATCGGAGTCGCAGGTCAGGTCCACCACCTGGGCGCGCCGCTTCGGCCGCTGGTTCAGCCGCTGCAGCGGCACCGTCGGAAAGATCTGGCCGATGGCCCAGTGGTCGATGATGGAGTGGAACACCGAGAAGTCGCACAGATAGACGTCGGTGAGCTGGTCTTCGAGCTGGGCCTGCTCCGGCGGCGGCGGGTCGAGCTCCATGGCCTGCAGGCGCGCCAGCACCTCGCGGCACGTGCTCCAGTACAGGCTGTCGGCCTGGGCCAGCGACTCGACGTCGAGATAGCCGAGGCGCATGAGCTGATCCGCCTCGTTGCGCGATTCCTGAGCGTCGTGGAACGCCTCCAGCAGCGGTTGGATGGTGGTGGCCTCGCCCACCTCGTCCAGCGTCTTCTTCAGCGCCGCCACCACCGCCGGCGGCTCGTCCGGCAGGTTGACCTCGAACGGCGCGTCGGGCCGATGCACGCCGAGCACGGGCACCACCAGCACCGAGTGGTGGGCGGTGAGCGCGCGCCCCGACTCCGACAGGATCACCGGCTCGGGCACCTCCCGCGTCTGGCAGATCTCCTGAACCGAGTAGACGACGGCGTTGGCGTACTCGGTCAGCGCGTAGTTGATGGCCGACTCGTCGTTGCCGTAGCCGCCGCCGTAGTTGACGCCGAGCCCGCCGCCGACGTCGAGGTACTGCACGTTCAGGCCCCGGTCGCGCAGGTCGGCGTAGATCTGGGTGATCTCCTTCACCGCCGAACGCAGCACCTGGATGTTGGCGATCTGGCTGCCGAGGTGGAAGTGCAGCAGCTCCAGCTTGTCGGTGGCGCCGCGGCGCTCCAGCTCCTGCACCACCCGCATCACCTCGGGAATGGTGAGGCCGAACTTCGAGCGGTAGCCGCCGGATTCGTACCAGCGTCCGGAGCCGCGGGTCGACAGCTTCACCCGCACCGCCAGACGCGGCACCACCTGGCGCTCGTCGCCGAGAATCATGAGCTGATCGAACTCGGAGAACTTCTCGATTACCGGCAGCACCTGCTGGCCGAGCTGCTGGGCGTTGAGCATGAGCGACAGCATGACGTGATCCTTCACGCCGTTGCACAACAGCAGCCGCTTGTCGCCCACCAGCGGCAGCGTGGCGATGAGCTCGGTCTTCGAGCCGCACTCGAGCCCCAGGTCCCAGCGCTCGCCGGCGTCGAGCACCTCTTCCACTACCTCGTGAAGCTGGTTCACCTTGATCGGGTAGATGCTGCGGTAGCGGTTGCCGTAGCCCGACTCGGCGATGGCCTGGGCAAACGCCTCGTTGAGGCGCTGCACCCGCGCCCGCAGCACGTCCTGGAAGCGGATCAGCATGGGCAGCGACGCGCCCTCTTCCTGGGCGGCCGCGATCACCTCGGGAATGTCGATGCTGAGGTCGGAGCCGGGCAGCGGCCGCACCACCACGTGCCCTTCGGGGCTGACGTGGAAGAAGCCGTCGCCCCAGCTATCCATGGCGTAGAGGGCTTCGGCGTCTTCGTGGGTCCAGTCGTCGTTGGCTTGGGGGTCGCTCGGCATCATTGCTCCAGGATGTAGGCGAAGATCAACGGCGCCACGATGGTGGCGTCCGACTCGATGACGTAGCTCGGCGTCTGCGCCGTGAGCTTGCCCCAGGTGATCTTCTCGTTCGGCACCGCGCCGGAGTAAGAGCCGTAGCTGGTGGTGGAATCGCTGATCTGGCAGAAGTAGGCCCAGCGTGGGATGTCCTGCATGAGCAGGTCCTGGGCCAGCATGGGCACCACGCAGATCGGAAAGTCGCCGGCGATGCCGCCGCCAATCTGGAAGAAGCCCATGGTGCTGTCGGCGGTGGCCTGACGGTAGTAGTCGGCCAGGTAGATCATGTACTCGATGCCGCTCTTCACCGTCTGCGCGCTCTTCAGGTCGCCGTTGATGACGTGGGCGGCGAAGATGTTGCCCAGCGACGAATCCTCCCAGCCGGGCACGATGATGGGCAGGTCGCGCTCGCAGGCGGCCACCAGCCAGGAGTCCTTCGGGTCGATCTGGAAGCTCTTCTCGAGCTTGCCGGAGCGCAGCATCCGGTACATGAACTCGTGGGGCAGGTAGCGCTCGCCGGCGGCCTCGGCCCGCGTCCACTCGTCGACGATGACCGACTCGATGCGGCGGATGGCCTCCACTTCGGGAATGCAGGTATCGGTCACCCGGTTCAGGTGCCGGGCCAGCAGCTTTTCTTCTTCGTCGGCGGTGAGGTAGCGGTAGTGGGGCACCCGCACGTAGTGGTCGTGGGCCACCAGGTTGAACAGGTCTTCCTCGAGGTTGGCGCCGGTGCAGGTGATGGCGTCGACCTTGCCGCGGCGGATCATCTCCGCCAGCGACAGCCCCAGCTCCGCCGTGCTCATGGCGCCGGCCAGGGTCACCATCATCTTGCCGCCGGCGTCCATGTGGCGCACGTAGGCTTCGGCCGCATCCACCAATGCGGCTGCATTGAAGTGCCGGTAGTGGTGCTTGATGAAATTCTTGATGGCCGCCACCGGACCCTCCACAACGCGCAATGTGGCGGTAGGGTAAGGGCCGCGACCGGCAACCGCAATGCTGCTGGTCAGCCGAGGTCGGGCACCTGCTGACTGAGGCAGTGCAGCGTGCCGAGGCCGACGACCACGTCGCGGCAGTCGATGCCGACCGCCCGGCGGCCGGGGAAGCAGCCCTCGATGATGGCCAGCGCGTCGGCGTCGCGGTCGCAGCCGAACACGGGCACCAGCACCAGGCCGTTGGCGATCAGGAAGTTGGCGTAGCTGGCCGGCAGCCGCTCGCCGCGGTAGAGCAGCGGCTCGGGCATGGGCAGCTCCACCACCTTCAGGCTGCGCCCGTCCGCGAGGCGGAAGGTTTCCAGGGTCTCGCGATTCTCGAGCAGGGGCCGATGGTTGGGGTCGGCGGGATCGGGCTCCATGGCCGTGATCACCGTGTCTTCCGAGACGAAGCGGGTGATGTCGTCGACGTGGCCGTCGGTGTCGTCGCCGACGATGCCGTCGCCCAGCCAGAACACCTGCTCGGCGCCGAGGTAGTCGTGCAGCAGCGCCTCGATCTCGCCCCGGGAACGCCCCGGATTGCGGTTCGGGTTCAGCAGGCAGGCGGTGGTGGTGAGCAGCGCGCCGGCGCCGTTGACGTCGATGGAGCCACCCTCCAGCACGTGGTCGACGGCCACCACCGGCACGCCGAGGCGCGCGGCCATCTGCGGCGGCACCGCGTCGTCGAGGTCGAAGGGCGGGTACTTGCCGCCCCAGGCGTTGAAGCGAAAGTTGAGCGCCGTCAGCGCGCCGTCGGGGCCGGTGACGAAGATGGCGCCATGATCGCGGCACCAGGCGTCGTTGGTGGCGATGACTTCGAACGACACCGCGGCCAGGTCGGTCTCCGCCGGCAGCAGCGCGCGCACGTGGCGGGCGTGGTCGTCGTCGCGCACGTTGAGGTACACGCGCTCGTTGAGCGACAGCGCCGCCACCGCCGCCGCCAGCGCGCGCTCGGCCCGTGGCAGCTGCTCCGGCCAGGTGTCCGGGTTGTGCGGCCAGGAGAACCAGGTGCCGTGGTGGGGCGCCCACTCCGCCGGCATGGCGTAGCGCGTCATCGGCGGACGAGGTCGTTCAGCATGCCGCGCAACGCGTCGACGAACGCCAGGGGCTGATCGAGAAAGACGTGGTGCTGGGCATCGGCCACGGCCACCGCCGGGAACGGGTTCGGCACCAGCTCGCGCAGGTAGTCGAGGGTGCGGGCCGAGAACAGGGCGCTGTCGGCGCCGTAGATCAGGCCCAGCGGCAGGGTCAGCCGGCGGTAGTCGTCGGCATCGCGGGCCACGTCTTCCAGGGTGTTGGGCAGATCGTCGTCGAACTTCCACGACCAGCCGCCGTCCACGGGCATCAGCGAGTGGCGGGCGATGTACTGCAAGACGTACTCGTTGGCACAAGGCTGGGGCGGCTGCAGGCGGAAACGGGCCAGCGCCGACTGCTTGTCCGGGTAGACCTTGGCGCGCCCGCCCATGGGCGGGCGCTCCGGCTCCGGGTCATCGGGGTGGCGGATGCCGGAATCCACCAGGATCAGGGCGCCGAAGCGGTCGGGAAACAGCCCCGCCGCCTTCACCGCCATGTAGCCGCCGAAGCTGTGCGCCACCACGGTCACGGCGTCGCCGAAGCCGGCATGGTCGCAGACCGCGCGAATCTCCTCGGCGTAGGTGCTGCCGTTGTAGCGGTAGCGGTAGTCGGAATCGCCCATGCCGGTGAGGTTCATGGCGGCGCAGCGATAGTCGCCCTGGAACTGCGGGGCGATGAAGTCCCACCAGTGGGCGTGGGCATGCATGCCGTGAATGAACAGGATGCCGGGGCGGTCGGCAGGTCCGTCCCCGCCCCAGAGCTGGTAGACCACGTCGCACTCGTCCACCTCCACCGCGCGGGTCTCGTACGGCGTCTCCACCGCCTCGAAGAACCACTCGGGGATGGCGGCGCTGTCGCCGCCGCGGTCCCAGCGTGCCATTACAGCCGTCCGAATCGCTTCAGATGGAAATCGACGTTGCCGAACAGCGTGTCGATGGTGGTCAGGCGCTTGAAGTAGTGGCCCACCGACAGCTCGTCGGTCATGCCCATGCCGCCGTGCAGCTGGATGGCGCTCTGGCCGACGAAGCGGCCCGACTTGCCCACCTGCACCTTGAACGCCGAAACGGCCTTCTGGGCCTCGGCGCCGTAGCCCTCGGCCAGACGCATGGCGGCCATGTACATCAGCGACTTCGCCTGCTCGTGCTCCATGAACATGTCGACCATGCGGTGCTGCAGCACCTGGAACTTGCCGATCGGCTGGCCGAACTGCTCACGGGTCTTGCAGTACTCCACCGTGGCCTTGTACAGCACTTCCATGCCGCCGACGGCCTCGGCGCCCACCGCCAGAATGCCCTCGTCGATCACCTGCTCGAGCACGGCGTAGCCGCCATCGGCGTCGCCAAGCAGCGCGTCGCCGCCGACGCGCACCTTCTCGAAGGTGATCTCGGAGGCGCGCAGCGCGTCCACGGTCGGGTAGTCGCGGCGGCTGATGCCCTTGGCATCCGCCGGCACCAGGAACAGGGAAACACCCTTCTGGTCACGCTGGCCGCCCGAGGTGCGGGCCGATACCACCAGCAGGTCGGCATTGGGGCCGTTCAGCACCACCGCCTTGTAGCCGTCGATCACCCAGCCGTCGCCGTCCTTCTTCGCCGTGGTGGTCAGGTCGGCCAGGTTGTAGCGCCCCTGGGGCTCCGCGTAGGCCAGCGCCGCCTGCACCTTGCCTTCGACGATGCCGGCCAGATGGGCCGCCTTCTGCTCGGCGCTGCCGGCGATCTTCAGCGCCCCGCCGGCCAGCACCACGGTGGGCAGGAACGGCTCGACCACCAGCCCCTTGCCGAATTGCTCGAGCATCAGCATCGACTCGATGGGCCCGCCGCCGAAGCCGCCGTCGTCTTCAGAGAACGGCACGCCCAGCCAGCCCAGCTCGGCGAACGTCTTCCAGTTGGCGGCGGAGAAGCCGGACTCCTCCTTGATGATCTTCTGGCGCTTGTCGAAGCCGTAGTCGTTCTGAATGAATCGGGACACGCTGTCCTGCAGCAGCGTCTGTTCTTCGGTCAATGAGAAATCCATGAGTTCCCCTCAGCGGTCCGGGTGTCGTTTTTGCAAACTCGCAATCATGCCTCAACCCGCCGGCAGAATCGATCAGCCGATCGAGGTGCCGCATCGGCCCCGCCAGGCCGCCGCCAGCTCCCCCGCCGCTGCGATCAGGGCGGTACGGCCGGTGGCCGCCGCGAACCGGGCCGCGCTCTCCACCTTGGGCGCCATGGACCCGGCCGCATAGCGTCCCAGCGCCAGCCGCCGCTGCGCTTCGGCATGCCCGATCCAGGGCTCCACCCGCGGTTCGGGAGCCTCGATGTCGACGTACACGCCAGGCACGTCGGTGACGAACAGCAGTCGTCCCGCGTCCAGGGCGATGGCCAGCGCGCCGGCGACGTGATCCTTGTCGATCACGGCCGCGACGGGACCCAGGGCCGACACAGGCACCCCGCCGCCGCCGCCGGCGATGACGTGACCGAATGCCAGCAGCCGGCGGATGGCGTCCAGTTCCAGCACCGCCTGCGGGCGCGGCGACGGCACGACCCGCCGCCAGCCTGCGCCGCCGGGCACCCGGACAGCCGGTGCCGCTGGCCGCGCCTTCAGCACCGGACCCACCGGCTTGTCGGGGCGGGACAGGGCCGGGTCGGCCGGATCCACACGCGTGCGCGTGACCAGGGCGCAGGCCGGCTCACCCGTAGCCTGCTCCAGACCGTCTGCCAGAAGGTAGCCCAGCTCGCCCTGGGTCTGGGCGACGCGCACGTCCAGATCGGCCAGGTCGTCGTCGGCGCCGAGCAGGCGCCCGACCTGCGGGCCGTTGCCGTGCACCACCAGCAGCCGCCGGCCGCGCGCCAGCGCCGCCAGCTCGGCGCAGATGGCGGCCACCGCGCGGCGCTCGTCCGCCATGGCGAGGCCCGACGCCGGTGGGCTGACGGCGTTGCCGCCCAGCGCCACCACCAGCAGCGGCCGAACCCCGGCGATCAAGGCTGCCGGCGCTCCAGGAAGGCACGCACCAGCCCCATCAGGGTGGGCGCGCCGGCGTCGGCGTAGCGGTAGCGGGCGCGCACCACGGGCACCGACACCGGCACCGCGTGGGCGAAGTCGATGGGCGTGCCCGCCACCACCACGTCGACCCCGGCGCGATGGATGGTGGCCTGCAGATCGGCGCGCTGAGCCGCGCTGTAGCCCAGCGCCGGCAGCACCGGCCCGAGGTGCGGGTAGCGCTGAAACACCGCCTGCAGAGCCGGCGTCGCCGACTTGCGCGGGTCCACCAGGGTGATGTCCGGCAGATCACGTACCGCCACATAGCCGGCGCCGAACGACATGCCACCGTGGGTCAGGGTGGGCCCGTCGTCCACCACCAGCACCCGGCGCCCGGCCACCAGGGACGCATCGTCCAGGGCCACCGGCGACGCCGCCCGCACCTGCGGCACGTCGGGTAGCAGCGCTGCCAAGTCGCGGCCGAGCTGGTCGGCGGCCCCCGGTCCGGCGGCGTCCACCTTGTTGATCACCACCACGTCCGCCGTGCGCAGCACGGCCTCGCCCGGGTAGTAGCCGGTGATCTGATCGGGACGCAGGGCGTCCGTCACCACGATGTGCAGGTCCGGGTGCAGGAACGGGAAGTCGTTGTTGCCGCCGTCCCAGACGATGATGTCGGCCTCGGCGGCGGCGGCCGCCAGCACGGCCGGGTAGTCGACGCCGGCGAACAGCACGCCGCCGGCCGCCACGTGGGGCTCGTACTCTTCGCGCTCCTCCAGGGTGCAGTCGGCGGCATCGATGTCGGCCTGGCTGGCAAAGCGCTGCACCCGCTGCCGGAACAGGTCGCCGTAGGGCATGGGATGCCGCAGCACGGCGACCCGGAACCCCATCTCCCGCAGCGACCCGGACACGTGCCGCGCCACCTGAGACTTGCCGCAGCCGGTGCGCACCGCGGACACGGCGATCACGGGCACCGGCGACCTGAGCATGGTGTGCTCCGGGCCGAGCAGCAGAAAGTCGGCGCCGGCCGCCAGGGCCCGGGCGCCCAGGGCCATCACCTCGCCGTGGGTGACGTCGCTGTAGGCGAACATCACCGTCGCGCCCGGATTGTCCCGGCAGAGGCGCTCGAGGCGCGCCTCCGGAACGATGGGAATGCCCTCCGGATAGCGCGGGCCCGCCAGGCCGGCCGGGTAGTGACGATCGTCGATGCCGGGAATCTGCGCCGCCGTGAACGCCACTGCCCGCCAGGCCGCGTCGTCGCGCACGGCAACGTTGAAGTTGTGGAAGTCGCGCCCGCCGGCTCCGCAGATGATCAGCGACCGATCTTTGACATCAGGCATTTCACGCTGCCGTGCCGATGAGTGGGCCGCCACCGTAACGACGCCGGTGCGGCGGCGGCACCGTGAGAAATACCTAGCCAACCCCGTATCGAAACGGAAATCGCGAGCGTATGATCCGCGGCGTACTTCCAGGAGCACTTCTTGAAAACCTTCCGGTTCGACTTCATGCGGTGGCGCTACCTGGCCACCGGATTGTCTGCCACCCTCGTTCTTCTCTCGGTTCTCGGCCTGGCCATCCGCGGTCTCGAACTCGGCATCGAGTTCACCGGCGGGGCGCTGTTCGACGTGCACTTTCCGCAGCCGGTGGCCCCGGATCAGGTTCGTGCCGCACTGGCCAGCAAAGGCCTGACTTCGGCTCTGGTGCAGGGGGCCGGCAGCGAGCAGGACGTGGTGATTCGCATGCCCACCACCGGCTACGCCAACATGGGCGAGCTCACCGAGCGGCTGGTGGACGGCCTGAACGACGTCCACGCGGACGCCAGCATCGTCAACTCCGAGGTGATCGGCCCGGCGCTGGGCGAGGAGCTGCGCGACTCCGCAGGCCTCGGCGCCCTGGCTTCGTTCGCCGTGGTCGGCATCTACATCATGTTCCGCTTCGCGGGCAAGTTCGCCATCGGCGCCACCGTGGCGTTGATTCACGACGTGGTGATCACCCTGGGCGCCTTCATCGCCCTCGGCCTCACCTTCGATATGCCGGCGTTCGCCGCAATTCTGGCCATCATCGGCTACTCGCTGAACGACACCATCGTGGTCTACGACCGGGTGCGGGAAAACCTGCGCGGCATGCGCACCGCCTCGGTGACCGAGGCCATCAACCGGTCTCTGAACCAGACCCTGGGGCGCACCGTGGCGATGTCGGCGACCACGTTGTTCACCGTGCTGGCGCTGCTGCTGCTCGGCGGCGAGGCGCTGCGCAGCTTTGCGGCGGCGATGACGGTGGGCGTGGTGGTGGGCACCTTCTCGTCGATCTACGTCGCCTCGAGCCTGCTGCTGACCATGCGCTTCGATCGCCGCAGCCTGCTGCCCGCCGAGCTGGAGCCCGGGGCCGAGCGGCCCTGAGCGGGGCCGGCCGGCCTGTGCGTCGGCCGGCATGGAAAACGGCGGCCGAACTGGGCAACATAACCGCCCTCCGGCGCGCCGTGGCGCGTCCCATTCAAGACCCGAGGGGAACCGCCCGCATGAGCTACAGCACGATCCGCTACGACGTCGAAGACGGCATCCTCACTCTCACCCTTTCCCGCCCGGAGAAGCTGAACGCCTTCACCCGGGACATGCTGACGGAGATGCTCGACGCCTTCGACCGGGCCGACGCCGACGACGACGTGCGCGCCATCATCGTCACCGGCGAGGGCCGTGCCTTCTGCGCCGGCGCCGACCTCTCCAGCGGTGGCAACACGTTCAACGCCGATGGCCGCGGCGACCGCGAGAGCGGCCCGCACCCGGACGGCGGCGGCATCCTGACGCTGCGCATCTACGAGCTGAAGAAGCCCATCATCGCCGCCATCAACGGCCCGGCCGTGGGCGTGGGCGTCACCATGACCCTGCCCATGGACATCCGCCTGGCCGCCGACGTGGCCAAGTTCGGCTTCGTGTTCGCCCGCCGCGGCATCGTCCCGGAGGCCTGCTCGAGTTACTTCCTGCCCCGCGTGGTGGGCATCAACCAGGCCCTGGAGTGGTGCTACAGCGGCCGCGTCTTCCCGGCCCAGGAGGCCTTCGAACGCGGCCTGGTGCGCAGCCTGCACGCCAAGGACGAGTTGCTGCCGGCGGCGCGCGCCATCGCCCGGGAGATCGCCGACAACACCTCGGCCGTCTCCGTGGCCCTGCTGCGGCAGATGATGTGGCGCATGCTGGGCGCCGACCACCCCATGGAGGCCCACAAGGTCGACTCCCGCGGCATCTACCATCTGGGTCGGGGCGCCGATGCCAGGGAAGGGGTCGAGTCGTTCCTGGAGAAGCGTCCGGCACGCTTCCCAGGTCGGGTGTCCAAGGACATGCCGGAATTCTTCCCGTGGTGGGAGCCACGCACGTTCTCCTGACGAGGTGCAGCCATGCAGGAACCGAAGATCGCCCAACGCGAACCCTATCCGGTGGAGGTCAGCGCCGGCCGCAAGTACTTCTGGTGTGCCTGCGGCCGCAGCGCCCGCCAGCCGTTCTGCGACGGCTCTCACGAGGGCACCGGGCTGACGCCCATGCCCTACACCGCCGAGAAGGACCGCACCCTGTACTTCTGCGGCTGCAAGCACACGGCCAAGGCGCCGCTGTGCGACGGCAGCCACAGCCAGGTCTGAAGGCCCATGCTGCGCAAGCTGTTCAGAGGCGGCGGCGCGCAGCCTCCCGATCCGGATGAGGTACCGGCGGCACGCGACAGCGCGCCGCCCTCCCCCGCCGAAGCCCTGCAGGCCCTGGCGCGCGACCGGGCGCTGGCCGAGATCACGGCGCTCGACGACGCGGACGCGCTCATGGACCTGGCGCTGACGCTGCGCGGCGAGCTGCGCGACGCCGTGCTCGGGCATCGGCTGCTGATGCAGCCGGCCGGGCTCGCCGCCCTCGAGAAGCGGGCCCGCAGCCGTGACAAGGCGGTCAACCGTCATGCGCGCCGCCAGCTCGAGCGCTACCGGGCGCTGCGCCAGGAAGCGGATGCCCTGCGCCAGCGCGCCGAGGAGCTTGCCGCGGCCCTGACCCGCCCCGGGCCCGACGACCGCGCCGCCCGCGACCGACGGCGGGCCCTGCACGTGCGGCTGCTGGAGGCAGCGGCCGGCTACGAGGCCCTGCAGCCCGGCCTCGCCGCCTTCGACGAGGCGTTGCCGGCGCTGAGCCTGCCCCTGGACGACCTGGCGCCGCCGCCGGAACCCGAGCCGGCGCCGGCCGCGGAGCCGTCGGCAGAACCGGCCGCGGCGGCCGCTGACGCGGCGACGGCCGATTTCGCGGCCGTCGAGCCTGGCGAAGATCCCTTCGAAGCCATGGTTACCGACTTCATCGCGCTGGAGCAGGCCATGCTGTCGGGCCGCGCCTTCGACGTAATGGCAGCCGAGCGCCAGGCCTTGACCGCGCGCTGGCTGAGCGCGGCCGACCATCGACCGCCGAACCCGGCACAGCACGCCGTGTTCGAACGCGTCTCGCACCGCTACCGGGAGCTGGCAGACGCGGTGGCGCGGTTGCAGGCAGATGCCCCGGCGGTCGCGGGGCTGCCGCCGCTGCCCGAACCGCCCGCCGACGCCCCGACGGCGGCCGCCTACTGGCAGGCGGTGGCCGAACGCCGCAGCCGCCTGCGTGGCCTGACCCGGATCCGGCAGCAGACCGGCTGGCCGGATTGGGCGGCCCCCGTGCCCGAGTACACGGCGCTGCTGGACGCCATCGCCCAGGCCGAAAGCGACCTCGGTGCGACCGACGCGTGGCTGGCCAACGGCATCCGCACGCTGGAAGGCACCCTGGAGGCGCTGACCGACGCCATCGACGGGGGCCATCTGCTGCCGGCCCGGCAGCTCATGGCCCGCGCCCACCACGAGCACGACCTGCTGCCGCGCGCTTCGGTCAAGCGCCTGCACCAGCGCCTCGGCCAGCAGGCCAACCGGCTGGCGGAGCTCAAGGACTGGCAGACCTTCGCCACCACCCCCAAGCGTGAAGCCCTGCTGGACGCCATGCAGGCGCTGGCGGACGCGCCGCTGCCGCCGCCGGACCAGGCGGACCGGATCAAGGCGCTGCGCCGCGAGTGGCAGGCGCTGGGGCCGGTCACCCAGGCCGCCGACGGCCGCCTGGCCGACCGCTTCAATGCCGCCGCCGAGGCCGCCTTCGAGGTGTGCAGGCCCTACTTCGCGGAGCAGGCGGAGCGCCGGCGCGCCAACCTGGCGGAGCGGCAGCGCATCTGCGACCAGCTCGAGCGCTACCTGGACGACACGGACTGGGCGCACACCGACATGCGGGCGGCGGAGCGCATCATGCGCACCGCCCGCGAGGAATGGCGCACGTTCCACCCGGTGGAGCGCAGCGCCGGCAAGACCCTGGAGAAGCGCTTCGAGGGCTTGCAGAGCCGCCTGCACGACAAGGTGAAGGCCGAGTGGGATCGCAACGTGCGCGCCCGCGAGGCCATCGTCGCCGAGGCGGAAGCGCTGGCCGCGGCCGATTCCGACGTCGCCGGGCGCATCGACCGGGTCAAGGCCCTGCAGGCCCATTGGCGCGAGGTCGGCATCACGCCCCATGGCGCCAACCAGAAGCTCTGGCGGCGCCTGCGCGCCGCCTGCGACGCCGTGTTCGAAGCCCGGGTGCAGTCGCGGCAGCGGGCCGAGGCGGAGCTGGACGCGGTGGCCGTGGAGTGCCGGCGCGTTCTCGACGCGTTCGAAGCCCATCTCGACGGCCTCGACGCCACCGACGCGAGCGAGGCGGAGCTGCGCGACTTCCGCGCCCAGGTGGACCCTATCGAGCGCCTGCCGGCGGGGCCACGGCGCGACCTCGCCGCCCGCCGCAACCATCTGCTGAGCCGCTATCGCGACCTGCTCGGCCGCCAGGCCAGGGCCAGAAGCGACGCTCGCCTGGAGGCGCTGCGCCAGCAGGACGAAGCGGAGGTGGCGGGTTCCGGCAGCGCCGCCGACCACGACGCGGTGCGGCGGCTGGCGGTGCGCGCCGAGCTTGCGGCCGGCCTGCCGTCACCGCACGAAGACGAGAGCCTGCGCCTCGAGGTGCAGGTGGAGCGGCTGCAGGCCGGCCTGCGCGGCGACGCCGGCAGCGACAGCGCCGAAGCCCTGCTCGAGCGCTGGCGTGCGCTCGGCCCCAAGGATGCCGCCGCGGCGCCGCTGCGGCAGCGCTTCTTCGCCGCCGTGCGCCTTATCGGCTGAGGCCGCTGAAGCGCAGCGAAAACCCGCCGTAGACGTGCCGGTCAGGCGCCGGCTCGAAGAACCGGTTGAACGACTGATTGATGCGCACGTTGCCGAAGTAGTCCTCGTCGAACAGGTTGTTGATGCCGAGGAACACGTTGGCCTGCATGCCGGCGAGCTCGAAGCGGCGGCCGCCGCGCAGGTTCGACACCCGGTACGCGTCCACCCTGGCGGCCGGCGAGTTGGCGTCGTCGGCATACATCCGGCCGACGTGCAGCACGTCCCAGAATGCATACCAGCCGTCCGGCCGCGTGTACGCCACCTCGAAGAAGCCGTGGGAGCGGGGAATGCCCGGATTGTCGTTCCCATCCAGCACCGTGCCGCCGACGGTGAAGTCGTCGAAGCGGAAGTCGTTGACTGTGTAGGCGGCGATCAGCGACCAGGCCTCGCTCAGCCGGTACTCGGCGTTCAGCTCGATGCCCTCGCGCGTGGTGCGACCGGCGTTGCGGTAGAACACGTCGCCGCCCACCTCGAACGGCACCAGTTGCTCATCGAGTTCGATGCGGAACACGGCGGCACCATAGCGCCAGCGGCCGTCGACGCTGCCCTTGACGCCGATCTCGTAGTTGGTGGACGACTGCGCCTCGAGGTCGGTGTTGATGCCCGGGCCCGCCAGCTCGCCGAGCTGGGCGAAGGTGGGCGTCTCGAACGACGTCGACACCGAGGCGTAGACGTTGACGCCGTCGCGCAGCGCGTACAGCACCCCGGCCATGGGCGTGAACTCCGAGAACGTCAGGCCATCCGACAGATCGGTGCCGCCGACGAACTGGTCCTTCAGCTCGAAGTCGACGTCGATGTAGCGCCCGCCCAGGCTGAGCAGCAGGTCGTCGGTGACGGCCAGCTCCGCCAGCGCGTAGACGCTGGCGGTGTCCACCAGCTCGAGAATGTCCTCGGTCAGCGGGCCGCGCACTCCCTGGCCGTTGGCGCTCCAGCGCTGCCGGTCGTCCTCCTGGTCCGTGATCTCGGCGCCCAGCACCAGACGCAGCGGCCGCCCGGCCCAGTCCCCCGTGAACGCGTACTCGGCGCCGGCGCCGAGGAAGGCCCGGTCAAAGGCGGTGTGGCCGACGAACGGGCACGGCAGCCGCGCCTCGAAGTCGCGGGTCTGGCCGTAGGCGCGCAGCCTGAGCCCATGGGACTCGTTGAACGACTTGTCGACGACGATGCCGCCGCGAAGCTGATCCACCTGCTCGTCGACACGGCACTGGACGTTGGCCGCGCGCGCCCGGTCCCGAGGCCCGGCCGCCAGCTCGGCCGGGGTCAGCGCGCCAGGATCCTCGGCCTTCGGCGAGTGCACGCCGCCGGCCACGGCCGTCACCGACAGCGTCGGATCGACGTCGTAGACCAGCTTGCCGTTGAACGCCGTGGACTCGACCGCCGAATAATCGCGGAAGCCCTCGGCGTCGAGGTGATGCACGCTGCCGACGTAGCCGAGCCGGCCTCGCGTGCCGGAGGTCTTGAGCTGGTACTTGCGCGTGTCGTAGGCGCCGGCCATGGCGCGCACCTCCGTGTAAGGCCGCTCCGCCGGCGTCTCGGTGTACATGTTGATGGCGCCGCCGGCCGAGGTGCCGTAGAGGGCGCCCGCCGGACCCCGCACCACCTCGATGCGACCCATGGACGCCATGTCCAGATCGTCCACCTGGGCCGTGCCGTCGGGCGTGGTGATGGGGATGTCGTCCACGGTCAGGTGAATGCCGGCGATGCCGAACTGGGCCTGGGCACCGAAGCCGCGAATCGAGATGCGCAGATCCTGGTTGAAGTTGTAGCGGTTCTGGAAGAACAGCCCGGGCACGCGGTTCAGCGCCTCGTCGATGCCGAGCTGCTGGCGGCCGAGCTGAATGTCGCGCTCGTCCACCACGCTCACCGCCAGGGGCAGCAGCAGCTCCTGCTGGGCGATGCGCGTGCTCTGCACCACCATCTCCTCGATGCCGCCCGGGGCCGCTGCCGCTGCAGGGGCGGCGGCCATCGCGGCGCTCAGCATCAGCCATGCGCCCGGGGCGCGGCGCGTTTCGCTCATGGATCTCTCCGGGTATCGAAGCACGAAGTGGGGCAGCCTACGCTGCCGCCGCCGCCATGCCAACCGACGCACGACCGTCAGGGCAGGCGCAGATCGAGGCGGGCGCCGCCGAGGTCGCTGTCGCCGATGTCGAGCCGGCCCCGGTACAGCGCCACCAGCTCCGCCACCACCGCCAGACCGATGCCCTGACCCGGCTGCACCTCGTCGGCACGGATGCCGCGGTCCAGCACCGAGCGCCGCACCGGCTCGGGAATGCCCGGGCCGTCATCGTCGATGCGCAGCCACAGCCCGTCCGCGGTGCCGGCTTCCGGGCCGCCGACCCGGACCCGCGAACGGGTGTACTTGAAGGCGTTCTCCAGCAGGTTGCCGACGATCTCCAGCAGGTCGCGCTCGTCGCCCTTGTAGAAGTAGGGATCCGGCAGCGCCACCTCGACGTCGATCCCGCGGTCCCGGTAGGCGATCTGCAGGGCCCGGACCAGGCGGGCCACCAGAGCCGCCATGTCGATCTGGCGGCCGACGATCACCGGGCCGGCCACCGACGCCCGGGAAAGCTGGTGGGCCACCGTGCTCTGCATGCGGTCGAGCTGCTCCTCGAGCAGCACGCGGGGTTCGTCCGGCACCCGGTCGAGGGCGTTGCGCACCACGGCCAGCGGCGTCTTCAGGCTGTGGGCCAGGTCCTCCATGGCCTTCCGGTAGCGGCTGCGGCTGCGCTCTTCGTGGGCCACGAAGCGGTTCAGGTTGTGGGCAAGGCCGGTGAGCTCCACCGGGTAGGCATCGGACAGCGTCTGCCGCTGGCCTTCCTCCAGCTCCCGCACCTCCTGAGCCATGGTGCGCAGCGGCCGCAGCGCCCAGCGCACCAGCGCCCCCTGGGCGAGCACGAACAGGCCGATGACGGCGCCGAGGCCGACGTAGAGGTTGCGCCGGAAGCTCTGCACGGCCAGGCGGAACGGCGCCCAGTCGACGCTGGCGTGGAACGTCAGCTCGGCCTCGTCCGCGTCCTCCCAGATCACCGAGTAGCTGAGGTAGATGAGCCCGGGCTGGGCGGCGGTGGCGTCGACGAACCGGAACTCTCCCGGCAGCAGCCGGTACTGGAACGGTGGGTCGGGCGCGGCGCCGGCCGACGTCGACGGCGACTGCCAGCGAACGCGCCGGTCTTCATCGGTGATCCAGGCATAGAGACCGCTCTGCGGCTGGCCCAGGCGCGGCTCAGGCAGCGGATCGCTCAGGGTCAGGGTGCCGTTCAGGGTCTCCACCGCACCCATCAACGAGTAGATGACCAGGCGAAGCTGCTCCTCGGCGCCGGACAGGGTGCTGGCCCGGAACGAGCGGTCGAGCACCAGACCCGCCAGGGTCAGCGAGCTGCCGAGTACGACGGTGGTGACGACGAGCAGTCGGGACTGAATGCCCGACCTCAAACACCAGACTCCGGGCTGAAGCGGTAGCCCTGGCCGCGCACGGTGCGGATCGGATTGAACGGATCGAGCTTCTTGCGCAGCCGGCCTACGAACACCTCGATGACGTTGCTGTCGCGCTCGAAGTCCTGTTCGTAGAGATGGTCGGTGAGCTCGGTCTTGGAAACCACCCGGCCGGGGTTGAGCATCAGGTACTCGAGCACCCGATACTCGTAGGCGGTGAGCTCCACCGGCTGGTCGTCGAGGCGCACCTCCTTGCGGGCGGTGTCGAGCGACACGGGGCCGGCGCTGATCACCGGCGAGGCGAAGCCGGCGGCACGGCGCACCAGTGCATTCAGCCGCGCCTGCAGCTCTTCCATCTGAAACGGCTTGGTGAGGTAGTCGTCGCCGCCGGCCTCGAGGCCTTCCACCTTGTCCTGCCAATGGCCCCGCGCGGTGAGGATCAGCACCGGAAATCGCCGGTCGGCGGCCCGCAGGCGACGGATCAGGTCGATGCCGCCCAGCTTCGGCAGGCCGAGATCGATGATGGCGGCGTCGTAGTCGTACTCGTTGCCGTAGTACAAGCCCTCCTCACCGTCGCCGGCGAGGTCGGTGACGAATCCGGCGGCCTTGAGGCGGTCGTGAAGCTGCCGCTGCAGCTCCAACTCGTCCTCGACGATGAGGATGCGCATGAGATCAGTCCCGGGAGCGGATGCGGCCGTCGCCGTCCACGAACACGTTTTTCACCCGCTTGCCATCCACCAGCACGCGCACCTCGTAGCCGCGCTGGCCGCCGCGATCTACCGGGGTGGCGGACAGCACGCGCCCGCCGGTGTGGCTCTGCACCATGCGCGTCGCCTGCTCCATGGTGATGCCGGGCGGCCGCACCAGGGACTGGGGCTCCACCGGGTTCTGGCCGTTGCGCATCCAACCCGGCGCCGCTTCGGCAATGCCCGCCCACGCCGCTGCCGAGGCGGCGAGCAGCATGGCCGCCGCGGCGCGTCGAATGGTGGGGAGCCTGACGCTCATGAATGGATGCCCTGACCTGCCGAAGATTCGGATTCTACGCCACCGTGCCCCGGTCTCAACCGACCGGGGTCACATCGACGCGAACCCGCAGCGACGAGCCGGGATCGCGGTCCATGGTGGTGGTGTAGGTTTCGCCGGCATACCGGTAGGTGACCCGATAGCCGGTGAGACGCTGCTCGGCACGCTCCTCGTACTGCGTGGCGCAGACCTCTTCGGTGCCGTAGCGCACCGGCTGGCCGTAGCCCTGCTGACGGCGGCCGATGTCGTTGCCGATGCTGCCACCCAGCACGGCGCCCACCGCCACGCCCACCTGTTTGTTGCGCTTGCCGCTGCCCACCGCGTTGCCCAGGGCACCGCCGATCACGGCACCGAGAATGGTGGGGGTGGCGGAGCGCCGCTGCGGCTCCTGATAGGCCACCGTCTGCTGGCGGCACTGCTCCACCGGCACCGAATAGGACACGGTCTGGTACATCGGCTCGGATGACACCACCTGGGCGTAGTCGTAGGCGCCACGCGCCAGCGCCATCCCCGGCACCAGGCTGCCCAGCACCACCGCGCTCATCACTCGCTTACCGTACATGTCTGCCTCCAGATCGGCTTCGTCTCACGGTGCCCATATTGAACCCGGCACGCTGAATGGACTCTGAATGGTCTGTGCGCATCCGCCACGCCTGACTGCCGCGTATAATCCGGCCCCTGCCAAGAGGAGTCGCCCGTGAAGTTTCGGTCCATCTCAGCCTGGTTCCTGACGCTGCTGCTGGTCGGCTGCAGCGCCACCAGCCGCGCACCCGTCGGCGCGCCGCCCGCCCCCGAACCCCCCGCATCTGCAGAGGCTCCAGTGGCCGCCGCGGAGTCGGCCACAGCCGTCACCGCTGCCGATGCCGTGGCGGTGCGCGGCCCGGCGCCGGTGAAGAGCCCCAATGACGACCGCGACTACCGGTTCGTCACCCTGGAAAATGGCCTCAAGGTGCTGCTGGTGAGCGACCCGGACACCGACAAGGCGGCCGCTTCGCTGGTGGTGTTCCGCGGCAGCTATCACGACCCGGAGGCGTATCCGGGGCTCGCCCACTTCCTCGAGCACATGCTGTTCATCGGCACCGAGAAGTACCCGGAGGTGGACGCCTATCAGACGTTCATTGCCCAGCACGGCGGCTCCTCCAACGCCTACACCGCCGGCGACCACACCAACTACTTCTTCGACATCCATCCGGACCAGTTCCAGCCGGCCATGGACCGCTTCGCCCAGTTCTTCATCAGCCCGCTGTTCGCCGCCGACTACGTCGACCGTGAGAAGAACGCCGTGCACTCCGAATACCAGCTTCAGCTCAAGGCCGACAACTGGCGCGGCGCCGCCGTGTTCTACGCCGCCATGAACCCGAAGCACCCGCGCGCCGGATTCAACATCGGCAGCCTGGAGACCCTGGGCGACGGGGTGCGCGACGCGCTGCTGCAGTTCTTCGAAGAGCAGTACTCGGCCGATCAGATGGTGCTGGTGGCCCTGTCGAACGAGCCGGTGGCGCAGATGCAGACCTGGGTAGCGCCCATGTTCGGCGTCATCGAGAACCGCCAGCTCGGCCCGGCCCCCGTGACCGAGCCCATGTTCCGAGACGACCAGCTTCCGGCCCGGCTCAGCTACCAGACCATCAAGCGCGGCTACAAGGTCGCCTACAACTTCCCGGTTCCCGCCATCGAGCCCAACTACCGGGAAAAGCCGGCCGAGTACCTGAGCAACCTGCTCGGCCACGAGGGCCGCGGCAGCCTTTACCAGCGGCTGCAGAGCGAAGGCTGGATCGAGTCGCTGTCGGCCGGCGCCGGATCGCTGGACGCGGCCAGCAGCCTGCTGTCGGTGGAGATCGAGCTCACCGAGGCCGGCTACCGGCACGTCGACGCCATCACCGACCTGCTGTTCCGCTATCTCGACCTGATCCGCCGCAACGGCCCCGAGGCCTGGCGCTTCGAGGAGCAGGCCGAGCTCTCCGAGCTGGCCTTCCGGTTCCAGGAGCCGTCGTCGGCCACCGGCTTCGTCTACCAGGTGGCGCCCCGGTTCCAGCACTACCCGCCCGAACACGTGCTGGTGGCCCCGTACCTCATGGACGAGTTCGATCCGGCGCTGATCCAGCGCTACCTCGACCATCTGACGCCCGACAACGTGGTGATGGAGATCGCCGGCCACGACGTCGAGACCGACCGCCGCGAGCGCTGGTTCGACGTGCCCTACCGGCTCGAACGGGCGGCGCCGGCGCGCACGGCCGCCGACCCGGAAGGCCTGACGCTGCCGGCCCCCAACCCCTATCTGCCCGACGACCTGGCGGTGCTGGCCGACGACCCGGCGCTGCCGCGGCTGGCGGTGGCGCGCCCGGGGCTGACCCTGTGGTCCGACCGCGACACCGAGTTCGGCACGCCGCGCGCGAACCTGTTCCTGTCGCTCGGCATACCTGACGGCATCGCCAGCGCCGAGGATCTGGCCATGGCCTCGCTGTATCAGCGCGTGGTGCGCGACGCGCTCACCGAGGCTGTGTATCCCGCCTACCTGGCCGGGCTCGGCTACGAGCTCTCGGTCAGCGGCTACGGCTTCGAGCTGGCGCTGTCCGGTTACAGCGACAAGCAGCTCGTGCTGCTCGGCACCGTGCTCGACGCCATCACCGGCACCGCCATCGAGGCGGACCGGGTCGCGGCGCTGCGTGACGAGCTGCTGCGCGAATGGCGCAACTATCGTGACGAGCGCCCCTACACCCAGGCCTACGGCGCCCTGGGCTACCTGATGATGTCCAATCGCTGGCCGCCGGAGATGCTGATCGACGCTCTCACCGACCGCACCGCCGCCGACCTCGCGGCCTGGCGCGAGCAGCGCGCCTCGCGCTTTCACGTGCTCGGCCTCGACCACGGCAACGTGCCGGTGGAGGCCGCCTGGGCACTGGCGGCGGCGCTGCAGGAGCACCTGGGGCTCGGCGCCTTCCGCCGCGAGCCGCCCACGGTCACCGAGCTCTCCGGCGCGCACCGCTACGCCCTGTCGGTGGACCATCAGGACGCCGCCTTGGTGCTCTACCTGCAGGACCGGGACAGCAGCTACCGCACCCGCGCCGTGAGCGCGCTGGCCAACAGCATTCTGCGCCAGGCTTACTTCACCAGCCTGCGCACCGAGCAGCAGCTCGGCTACGTGGTGTCGCTGAGCAATCCCACCCTGCGCGAACGCTCGGGGCTGGCCTTCATCGTTCAGTCGCCGGTGGCCTCGGCCGCCCGGCTCGAGGAGGTGACCGGCGAGTTCCTGCGCGGTCAGATCGAGGTCGTGGCGGGCCTCTCCGCCGCCGACTTCGCCGGCTACCAGGGCGGCGTGATCGCCCGGCTCACCGAGCGCGACCGCAACCTGGGCGATCGCGGCCAGCGGCTGTGGAACGATCTCGACCTCGGCGTCACCGGCTTCGACTCGCAGACGCAGATCGCCGCCGAGGTGGCCCGGCTCACCCTCGCCGACGTGCTCGACTACCTGCGCGACGCCGTGGCCCGCTTCGACACCGATCGGATTCTGGTCTACAGCCCCGGCGGCTTCGACGCGGCGCCGGACGCGGGCAGCCCGATCCGCAGCGTCGGCGAGTTCAAGGCGGCTCAGCGGCCGAGTTCGAGCCGGTAGGGCGGCAGCGACTCGAGCAGCGCCCGGCCGTAGCGCTGGGTGACGATGCGGCGGTCGAGCAGGGTGATGCGGCCGTAATCGCCCTCGTGGCGGATCAACCGGCCGCAGGCCTGCACCAGCCGCAGCGCGGCGTCGGGCACGCTGATCTCGAAGAACGGGTTCTTGCCCTGGGACTCCGCCCATTCCGCCATGGCCTGATCCAGGGGGTCTTCCGGCACGGCGAAGGGCAGCTTCACCAGCACCACGTGCCGGCAGTAGTCGTCCGGCAGGTCGACGCCCTCGGCGAAGCTGGCCAGCCCCACCAGGATGCTGCGCTCGCCGGCGTCGACGGCCTGGCGATGGCCATCGAGCAGCGCCTGCTTGGCGGCATCGCCCTGCACCCGCAGGGTGGCCGAGAAGTCGGGCGGCAGCAGTCGCCGCACCTCGTTGAGCTGGCGCCACGACGTGAACAGCACCAGGGCGCTGCGGTCGTCGGCCACCAGCGACGGCAGCAGCTCCGCCACCTCGGCGCTGTGTGCGGCGAAGTCGCGCGGATCGGAGCGCATGGCCGGCACCCGGAAGGTGGCGATGCGCGGAAAGTCGAACGGGCTGGGAATGCGCAGCGCCGTGGTGTCGGCCGCGAGTCCGGCGCGATCGAAGAAGCGCTGGAAGCTGCCGAGCGCGGTCAGCGTCGCCGACGTGCAGATGGCGGCGAAGGCGCGGTCCCAGAGATGCTCGCGCAGCAGCCGCCCCGGCTCGATGGGCGCGCTCACCAGCTCGACGTCGTGTTCCGAGCGGTTGGCCCAGCGGGCGTGCACGCCGCCTGCGGCGCCGCCCCGGGAGGCCGACGCGGCATAGTCCTGCAGCAGCGCCACCACGCCCAGCGCCCGGGTCTGCTGCTGGCCGAGCACGGGCAGCCAGTCTTCGGCCTCGTGAGCGTTGGGCCAGTGCAGGTCGCCCGCCAGCACCTCCAGCAGCAGGGCGTGCACGCGCGCCAGGTCGTCGCCCAGGTCGCGCACCGGGCCCACCGCCGCTGCCGCGCACGCCGACAGGGCTTCCGGCACCTCGCCCAGGGCAAAGCGATGAATCTCCAGGGTCTCGTCCCGCGGCGCGTAGTCGAGCGCCTGGGCGGCGCCCAGCAGCTCGCGCATGCGCTGCTGCGCCTCTTCAGCCTTGCCGGCCACCCGGGCGGCGATGTCCACCAGCGTGTCCGGGCGACTGAAGCGCTGTGTGAGCGAGCCGAGCAGGGTGTTCACCGCATCGAACCAGGCCGCCGTGGCTGACAGGCGGGCGGACGCAGCGAAGTGCTGCTGGGTCTTGTCCGGCAGGTGGTGGGCCTCGTCGAGCACGTAGATGCAGTCTTCCGGCTCCGGCAGCACCGCGCCGCCGCCGAGCGCCAGATCGGCCAGCACCAGGTCGTGATTGGCGACGATGACGTCGACGCCCTCGAGGCGGCCGCGGGCCTTGAAGAACGGGCACTGCTTGAAGTAGCCGCAGCGGCTGTTGGTGCAGCCACGGTGATCGGTGGTGACCTGACGCCAGTAGCCTTCCTCGACCCGATCGGGCCAGCTATCCAGCTCGCCGTCCCAGCGCTTGTCGGCAAACGCCTCGAGCATCGACTGGAAGACGCCGGCGGCCTCTTCGGACACGGTCTCGAACAGCGGCAGGCGGTCGCGGGCATCGTCCCGCAGGCGGTCGTCGAGACGCTTCAGGCACAGGTAGCGGCCGCGCCCCTTGGCCAGGGCGAAGTCGAACTCGAGACCGCTGTAGCGCTTGAGATCGGGTAGGTCGCGCAGCATCACCTGCTCCTGCAGCGCCACCGTGGCGGTGCTGAGCACCAGAGTCTTGCCCAGGCTCTGGCCGACGGGAATGGCGGGCAGGCAGTAGGCGGCCGTCTTACCGGTGCCGGTGCCAGCCTCCAGCACCGCCAGCCGCGGCGCCTCGCCGGTCAGGGTGCGGGCCACCTGGGCGATCATGTCGCGTTGGCCGCGCCGCGCCCGGAAGCCGCGCGCGCCCAGCCAGGCGCGGTAGGCGCTCTGGATCTCGTCTTTCAGACCGGCGTCGAGCACCGCGTCGTTGGCTTCGCTCATGGCGCGAGCTTACCGTGTCTGGGGCGCGGCCGCGCGCGATGGCGCCTCAGAACAGGGTGCGCCAGAAGCCGCCGCCCAGGTCGTCTTGGCAGCGGTCGAGCTGGGCCTGATAGCGCTGCGCCCGCCGCGCCACCTTGCTGGCATAGCCCTTCACCTCGGGCTTGCGCCGCCAGTGGCCGCGGCGGTAGCCGGTGGGGCCTTCGTGGTAGGCCAGATACAGACGGTAGGGATCGTCCCTGGGAATGCCCAGCGCCCGGGCGCTGCGGTCGTTGTACCAGCCGATGAAATCCATGGCGTCGGCGAAGTCGTCGCGGCCGGCGAACCGCCGGCCGGTGTCGCGCCGGTAGTCGGCCCAGGCCTCGCGGGTGGCCTGGGCATAGCCGTAGGCGCTGCTCGGCCGTCGCCACGGGATCACCCACAGCAGCCGCCCCCGGGGCGGCCGCGCATCGGCCACGTAGCTCGACTCGCGGTGCACGAACGCCATGCTGACGTGCACCGGCACGCCCCACGCCTGCTCCGCCGCCGCCGCGTGCCGGTACCAGCGCGGCTTCTCCTCGAACACGGCGCAGAGATCGTCCGGCGCCCGTGGCGGCGTGCTGCCGCACCCCGCCAGCGCGACCAGGACCAGGCCCAGGCCGCGGCGCCGGATCCGGGCATCAGCCGTCATCGTGCTCCGCGAGCAGGTTCCGGAGTTCCTGCTCGTCCAGCACCTCGACGCCGAGCTCGCGGGCGCGGTCGAGCTTGCTGCCCGGCTCCGCGCCCGCCACCACCACGCTGGTTTTCTTCGATACCGACCCCGCCACCTTGGCACCCAGCGCCAGCAGCCGCGCCTTGGCCTCGTCGCGGGTCATGGTCTCCAGCGCGCCGGTCAGCACCCAGGTCTGACCGGCGAGCGGCTGCAGCCGGGCGGTCGCCGGCGCGGGCCAGCGCACGCCCACCGCCCGCAGGTCGTCGATGGCGGCGCGGCGCTCCGGGTCGGCCAGGTAGGCATGCACGTGCTCGGCCACCACCGGGCCGACGTCGGGCACCTGCTCCAGGGCCTCGACGCCAGCGCCGAGCAGGGCGTCCAGGGAGCCGAAGTGGTCGGCCAGATTGCGCGCCGTCGCCTCCCCCACCTCGCGGATGCCGAGGGCGTAGATGAAGCGGGCCAGGGTGGTCTCCTTGCTGCGCGCCAGGGCGCCCTGCAGCTTGGCCGCCGACTTCTCGCCCATGCGCTCGAGGCCGGCCAGGGTCTCGGCATCGAGCCGGAACAGGTCCGCCGGCTCGCGCACCAGGTCGGCGGCCACCAGCTGCTCGATGAGCTTGTCGCCCAGGCCCTCGATGTCGAGCGCCAGGCGCGAGGCGAAGTGCTTGAGCCCCTCCTTGCGCTGCGCCGGGCACTGCCGCGGGCCCGCCGAGCAGCGCGCCACGGCCTCGCCCTCCGGACGCACGATGGGGCTGCCGCAGGACGGGCAGCCTTCCGGCAGGGCCACCGGCCGGGCGTCCTCGGGGCGACGCGCGGCGATGACCGCCATCACCTGCGGGATGACGTCGCCTGCCCGGCGCACCATCACGGTGTCGCCGACGTGCAGGTCGAGGCGCTCGATCTCGTCCATGTTGTGCAGCGTGGCGTTGCTGACGGTGACGCCGCCGACGAACACGGACTGCAGGCGCGCCACCGGGGTCACGGCGCCGGTGCGGCCCACCTGAAACTCCACCGCCTCGACCCGGGTGGTGGCCTCCTCGGCCGGATACTTGTAGGCGATGGCCCAGCGCGGCTTGCGGGTGACCGTGCCCAGACGCTGCTGCAGGTCGAGCCGGTTGACCTTCACCACCACGCCGTCGATGTCGTAGCCGAGCCGGGCGCGCCGCTCGAGCAGCGCGTCCACGTAGCGCTGGGCGCCGGCGGCGCCGGTGACCAGCGCCAGCTCCGGATTCACCCGGAAGCCCCAGGCCTTGAGCCGATCCAGCACCTGGTGCTGGGTGCCGGGCTGCCAGGCGTCGTCCAGGGCGCCGATGCCGTAGCAGAACAGGGTCAGCGGCCGCCGCGCCGTGACCCGGGGGTCGAGCTGGCGAAGGCTGCCGGCGGCGCCGTTGCGCGGGTTCACCAGGGTCTTCTCCCCCGCCTCCCGCGCGGCGGCGTTGAACGCCTGGAAGTCGGCCTGGGGCAGATAGATCTCGCCGCGCACCTCGAGCACGGCCGGCACGTCGTCGGCCTCGAGCGACAGCGGTACGGCCCGCAGGGTGCGGACGTTGGCGGTGATGTCCTCGCCGGTCTCGCCATCGCCGCGGGTGGCGCCCAGCACCAGCCTTCCGCCCTCGTAGCGCAGGCTGACGGCGACGCCGTCGATCTTCGGCTCGCAGGTCAGCTCCAGCTCGGCGTCGTCGTCGAGCCGCCCCTGGCAGCGGGCCACCCAGGCCGCCAGATCTTCCGGCGTCGAGCACTTGTCGAGCGACAGCATGGGCACAGCGTGGCGCACCGCGGCAAACTCGGACAGCGGCTCGCCGCCGATGCGCTGGGTGGGGGAGTCGTCGGTGACCAGGTCGGGATGTTCGGCTTCCAGCGCCACCAGCTCGTCGTACAGGGCATCGTACTCGGCGTCCGCGATCTCCGGAGCGTCGAGCACGTAGTAGCGGTGGTTGTGGTGGCGGATCAGCGCCCGCAGCTCGACGACGCGCCGGGCTGGCGCGCCGCCGCCGGACCGCGCCGCGCTCATGCGCGCATCGACATCCGCCGGCGGCAGAACTCGACGATGCGCTGCCGGTAGTGCTCGACGGTCTGGCCGGTCATGACGCTGCGCTGCTCGTCCTTCAGCTCGCCGCCCAGGCGCATGGCCACCTCGCGGGTCACCTTCAGCATGTCCTCGAAGGCCTCCAGGGGCGCTTCCGGCCCCGGCAGCTGCATGAAGAAGCAGACCCCGGGAGAGCGGAAGTTGTCGAGATCGGCCATGTCGAAGGTGCCGGGCTCCACCACGTTGGCGACGCTGTAGAGCGTGGTGCGGGAGATGGGGTCGACGCGGTGGAAGATGTTCATGTCGCCGTACTTGAGGCCGCGGGCGCGCAGCGCTTCCACCATGCCGCCGCCGACGAAGGGCTTGCCCTTGGGGGCGATGACGTTGATGACGATCAGCTCCTCCACCGGCTGCTCGCCCCGCCGCCCGTCGCGGCCGGACGCGGCCGGCGCACCCTGGCGCTCCGAGGCTTCTGCGGCCTTGCGCGCCGCGAAGCGGCGCGGCTGCCTGGCCTCGTCGGTCCTGGCGCCGCGCTCGGGCATGATGACGTCGGTCACCTTGGCGCGCGGTGCGGCCGGCGGCTCCGCCCGGGCGGGCGCGGGGGCGGGGGCAGCCGCCGCGGG
>JAVJUA010000067.1:0-1506 GCA_040219935.1 Pseudomonadales bacterium
GTAGGTGCAATCATTCCATGGAATCCAGCCCGTGTTCGATGAGGACAATCTCGTATCGCATACCGGTCTGGTGCCGGTGCTGGCGCTGGCCGAGCGGGCGGGCCTGTCGGAGCTGGTGAGGGAGCACTCGAGCGTGCCGTCGGCGTCTCGGGATGTGAAGGCTCGCACGGTGATCGCCGGGATGCTGGCGGGCGCGGACAGCATCGATGATCTGGACGTGCTGCGCGCGGGCTCGACCGCACGGGTGATCGGCGAGGTGCGTGCGCCGTCGACGATGGGCACGTTCCTGCGCTCGTTCACGCACGGGCACGTGCTGCAGCTGGGTGCGGTGAACCGGCGGCTGCTGCACGGGCTGGCGGACATGGTCCCCGGCCTGGTCGGCGGCGACGACGGGTCGCTGGTGCTGGTCGATCTGGACGACACGATCGGCGAGGTCCACGGCTACGCGAAGCAGGCCGCGGCGTTCGGCTATTCCGGGGTACGCGGCCTGAACGCGCTGCTGGCGACGATCAGCACGCCCACGACCGCGCCGGTGATCGGCGAGTTCTCGCTGCGGCGCGGCAATGCCCGCTCCGGGTCGGGCGCGCACTGGTTCGCGGCGCGGGCGTTGGCGACGGTCGCGCGGGTCGCGCCTGGCCGGCGGGCGCTGGTACGCGGCGACAGCGCGTTCTGCAGCCACGACCACGTGCAAGCGGCCATCCGGGCGGGTGCCTGGTATTCGTTCACGATCCCCAAGTGGCCGACGGTGACGTCCGCGATCGACGCGATCGCCGAGGACGCCTGGACGCCGATCGAGTATCCGCACGCGGTCGCCGACCCCGACACGGGCGAGCTGATCAGCGACGCCGAGGTCGCCGAGACCACGTTCACCGCGTTCGTCTCCCGCCGCAAGAGCGAGCGCATCAGCTGCCGGCTGGTGGTGCGGCGGGTGAAGCGGCTGAACACCGGCGGTAAGACCGGCCAGGAGCCGCTGTTCGACACCTACCGGTATCACGCGTTCATCACCAACAGCACCCTCTCCGCGGTCGAGGCGGACGCGACCCACCGCCGGCACGCGATCGTCGAGCAGGTGATCGCGGAGCTGAAGAACGGGCCGCTGGCGCACCTGCCATTGGGCCGCTTCCACGCCAACGCCGCCTGGCTGGGGTTCGCGACCATGGCCTTCAACGTCTCCCGCGCGGCGGCGATCGCCGCCGGCACCCCCACCGCACGGATGGCGACCGTCCTGGCCACCACGATCGCCGTACCCGCACGACTCGCCTCGCGTGCGCGACGAACGATCATGCACCTGCCCACGAACTGGCCCTGGCGACACGCCTGGGCCAGACTCTGGGCCACCGCGACCGGACCACCGAGCCCCGCTACCACCTGACCAGCCAGCCCTGACGGGCGCGACCGGAGACTCTCGTGGAAAGGCCAGCACAGGCTGGCAGGCCGACCGCGCCCTCACATCCGCGACCCCGCCCGCTCCGCTACCGCAGCCGACCTGAAGCCGGACGGTGGATC
>JAVJUA010000068.1:0-171657 GCA_040219935.1 Pseudomonadales bacterium
TCGCGCGCCGGGTAACACCTGCTGGCCAGCGGGCGTCAGCGTTTTAGCGGCGGCGGAATACTGCGGGGCCTGAACAGGCCAGCAGGTGTTCCCCGGCACACGCCCGCCCCCCAACCCCCTGCTCTCGTCCTTGGTTGCGGGGAGACGCTGCAAGCGCATCGTCTGTGCCGAGCCGAATCGCGCGGCCGTGAGCCATGGCGCCGGAAGCTGCGTTCTTAAACGTGACAAGCAGATTGTGGGGTGGTGTGGGGGCGTGGCCGGACAGGCCTTTTCGCGCGTTAAGCCACGCATCTCATCTCAGAGCCCGACGACAATGACGGCCGCTGCGCGAAAAGGCCTGTCCGGCAGGCGCCCCCGTTCAACGCCACACAAATCTGCGCCCCTTCAACACCGCACGAACCTGCGGCGCCCGGATTGACTCCGGGCGCCGGCGCGCAGGATCAGCTAAACAGCAGGGGCGAGATCACCAGGCTGACGATCGCCATCACGTTGATGAGGATGTTCATGCTGGGGCCGGAGGTGTCCTTGAAGGGGTCGCCGACGGTGTCGCCCACCACGGCGGCTGCGTGCACCGGGGAGCCCTTGCCGCCCAGGTTGCCCTTCTCGACGTACTTCTTGGCGTTGTCCCAGGCGCCGCCGGAATTGGCCATGGTCAGCGCCAGCAGCACGCAGCCGAGCAGGCCGCCGCCCAGGGTGCCGCCCAGGGCCTCGGCGCCGATGCCGAAGCCGACGATCGGGGGAACCGCTACGGCGATGGCGCCGGGCAGCAGCATGCGCCGCAGGGCCGCCTTGGTGGCGATGTCTATGCATTTGGCGGTGTCGGGCTCTGCATTGCCTTCCAGCAGACCGGGGATCTCCCGGAACTGGCGGCGGATCTCCTGGATCATCTCCATGGCGGCGTCGCCCACCGCGGTCATGGTGATGGAGGCGATCAGGAACGGAATCAGGCCGCCGATGAACAGCCCGATCAACACGTCGGGGTCGCCCAGGTGCAGGGAGAAGTTCGGCACGTTGTGGGACACGGTCTCCACGTAGGCGGCGATGATGGCCAGGGCCGCCAGCGCCGCGGCGCCGATGGCGAAGCCCTTGCCGATGGCGGCCGTGGTGTTGCCGAGCTCGTCCAGGGAGTCGGTGATGGCGCGCGTTTCCTTGCCCAGGCCGCCCATCTCGGCGATGCCGCCGGCGTTGTCGGCAACGGGGCCGTAGGCGTCGATGGCCATGGTGATGCCCACGGTGCCGAGCATGCCCAGCGCGGCGATGCCGACGCCGTACAGGCCGGCCAACTCGGTGGAGACGAAGATGATGGCGGCAATGGACAGCACCGGAATCGCCACCGACTGCATGCCCACCGCCAGGCCGGTGATCATCACCGTGGCAGCGCCGGTCTCGCCGGACTTGGCGATGCGGATGATGGGCTTGCCGGAGGTGTAGTACTCGGTCACCAGGCCGATGATGATGCCGCCGATGGAGCCGGCGATCACCGACAGCCAGATGGCGGTGCTGAGGCCGAAGCCGGTGATCACGAAGTAGGCGACGGCGATGAACAGCACAGGCGCGCCGATGGTGCCGAAGCGAAGAGCGACGGCGGGCTCGCGGGCGGACATGGCGCGGACGATGGCGATGCCGATTACCGAGCACACCAGACCGGCCGAGGCGAGAATCAGGGGCAGGCCCATGAGCGCGGCGCGGGCGTCGGCTTCGGCCATGCCGGGGGCCAGGTTGGTGAGGTAGACCATGGCCAGGGTCGAGGCGATGGCGATGGTGGCGATCATCGAGCCGCAGTAGCTCTCGAAGATGTCCGAGCCCATGCCGGCCACGTCGCCGACGTTGTCACCGACGTTGTCGGCGATCACGCCCGGGTTGCGGGGGTCATCTTCCGGAATGCCGGCCTCGACCTTGCCCACCAGGTCGGCGCCGACGTCGGCGCTCTTGGTGTAGATGCCGCCGCCGACCCGCGAGAACAGGGCAACCACCGAGGCACCCATGCCGAAGCCGTGAATGTTGTGCGCCGTTTCCGGGTCGCCGCCATAAAGAATGTAGAGAAAGCCGAGGCCGAGCAGGCCCATGGATGCCACGGTCAGGCCCATGATCGAGCCGCCGAAGAAGGCCACCGACAGCGCCGCGGGAGCGCCGGAGGTGTGGGCGGCGGTGGTGGTTCGGACGTTGGCCTTGGTGGCCGTGTACATGCCGATCCAGCCGGCCAGCGCCGATGACAGGGCGCCCACCAGGAAGGAGATCGCCGTTTCGGTGCCCAGGGCGATGTAGAGCAGCACCAGCAGCACGGCGGCGAACCCGGCCAGCATGGTGTACTCGCGGCGCATGAACACCATGGCGCCCAGGTGGATGGCATCGCCGATCTTCTTGACCTTGTCGGTGCCGGCGTCGTAACGCATGACCAGCCCGAAGATGCCCCATGCCATGAGCAGGCCGACGATACCGAACAAAGGCGGTATCAGGGTGATGTCTATCATGGAATTCCCCACTCCCAGATCTGAACAAGAGGCCGGGCGCGCCAGCCGGTTATTTTTCGAATCGACCGCTCTCGGCACCCGGGCCGGACGCGCGGCGGCGCGTATTCTAGCTATTCGTGATCCGAATAAGAACCGCCGCCCGGCGCTTTCATCCCTGGGACAGAAGCTGGCGCAGGTCGCTGATGCCGGCGTTGGCCCGGGACACGTAGGACGCCATGACCAGCGAGTGATTGGCCAACGGTCCGAAGCCGCTGCCGTTCAGAATCATCGGGCTCCACAGCGGGTCCTGGGTGGGTTCGAGCTCGCGGATGATCTGCTGCAGGCTCACCAGCGCGTTCTTGTTCTCCAGCACGTCGCGGAAGTCGTGCTCCATGGCGCGCAGCAGGTGCAGCAGGGCCCAGGTCTGGCCCCGGGCCTCGAAGAACACGTCATCGAGCTCGAGCCACGGGGTCTGGTAGGCCTCCTCCGCCGGCGTCCGGGTCGACTGGGTGGCCGCCGGGTCGCCGGCCAGGCTGGTGTCGAGCTGGCGCTTGCCGACGCTGGCCGACAGCCGCTGGGACAGGCTGCCGAGGCGGGTTTCCACCCCCTGCAGGTACTGGCGCAGGTTGTCCGCCCGGGCGTAGAACTGGGCGCGCCGGTTGGCGGGGTCGGCGAGCCGGTCCAGGTAGCTGTGGAACAGGCGGATGCCGTCGCGGTACTCGCTCTCGGTCTGGGGGAAGGCCCAGCTCGAGCTGTCGAAGAAGAACTTGCCCTCGGCCACGGAGAGATCCGGATCTTCGGTGGACTGGCTCTGAGAGCGGGAAAAGTCGATGCGGTACGCCCGGGCGGCGTCGCGGATCTGGGTCAGCACGCCGAACTCCCAGTTGGGCACGTTGTCGAGCCAGACGCCCGGCGGCAACAGGTCGTTGGAGAGATAGCCGCCGCGCTTGTCGAGCAGCGTCTCCGCCAGGCGGATCAGGGTGGCGGTGGTGGTGTAGCCGGTGACCGTTTCGCGGCCGCCCTCGGCGGCGTGGGCAGCCGCGTGCTCGTTGACGTCGAACACGGGGGGCTGGTGGTTCCACCACCAGGCCAGCACCAGACACACCAGCAGGTAGGCGGCGATCAGGGCGGCCGCGATGCGGCCCGCCCGCCCCAGACGCTGAGGCAACTGCTGCAGGCTCTGCCATGGATGGCGGATGGACATCTTCGTTCTCCTATGGCTTCGGGGTCAGGTCGGGAAAGCACAGCACGTCCACCCGGGGCGGACCGCCGATGGAGAGCTGGGCGCGGATCCGGTCGCGCCCCTGGGACTCGCTCATCTGCTGGTACATCCAGCGGCCCTCCGGGTCGTTGCGGGCTACGATCTCGGCCCGGCAGCCATCGCCGCGGCTGGCCAGCCCCGCCTGGCGCAGCACGTCCACCGCGTCGCTGCGGCGGTCGCGCACGGCGTCGCCGTCCAGGGCGAAGCGGCGCCGGTCGGCGTCGTCCAGCAGGCTGATCTGGATCTCGGCCGGGGCGATGCCCGGGTGCTTCGGGTCTACCAGGCGGGCACGGTCGAGGGCGGAGCGGGCCGCGGGAAAGCGGCCCTGCTCGGCGGCGCCGAGGGCCATTTCCAGGTAGCGCTCGACAATGCGCTCGATGCCGTGCCGGGCCTCGCGGTTGCCGGGGTCGAGCAACAGCACGCGCTCGTAGAGATCGAGCGCGCTGTTGCGGGCCGGGTAGCTCAGATGGTCACGGGCGATGGCCCGGTCGCCGTCCTCGATCAGGTCGCGGATCAGGGCCAGCTCGGCCGGCGTCGGACCCGCCGGCACCGGCTCCGATTCCGGCGCCTCCGTGACCGTCGGTTCGATCGCAGGCGGCGGCGCCTGCGGCGCCGGCGGCGGGCGGCCGAAGGGCAGCCCGGCGCAACCGGCCAGCAGGCAGGCGGCCGTCCAGGCGGCGGCCGTCCGGACGACGGCCCGCCAGTGCGGCACGGCGCACGCGGTGGAATGGCGGTTTTCGGTAGACTTCACGGCACAGGTCACGCGCTGGGCTGGCTCCGGCGGGTATAGTGCCCGCTCATCCGGCGAACTCCAACCGCGCCGGGAGGTCAGACCCAGCCAGACGACATCGGGACGGCGTTTTGCTTCATCACAGTGCTAGCTCGTTCGACCGTCGCGCCGGCTTCCCGGCCGCGACCGCGCTGCTGCGCCGGGTGGCGGCGCTCGGGCTGCTGCTGCTGGCCGGTACCGCGGCGGCGGCCGATGGCGTTTCGGCGCTGCAGCGGCTGCTGGATCAGGAGCCCGAATTCCTGTCCGTGGACCAGGCGTTCCGCCTCAGCCACACCGTGGCCGACGACGGCGCCGTGCTGGTGCGCTGGGAGATGCCCGACGGCTACTACCTCTACCGCCACCGCTTTGACTTCCAGGTCCGCGCTCCGGGCGGCGGGCCGGCACCGGTCGCCCTCGGTGCGCCGGAGATTCCGCCCGGCAAGCACAAGGTCGACGAGTACTTCGGTGAGGTCGAGGTCTACTACCAGCAGGCCCAGGCGCGGGTGCCGGTGGCGTCCGGCGCGGGCGTGGTGGAGTTCGGCATCAGCTATCAGGGCTGCGCCGATGCGGGGCTGTGCTATCCCCCGGAGACCAGGTGGTTCCCCATGACCCTGGCGGCCTCGGGCGCGGCGGGCGGTCCGGGAGCGGCAGCGGCGACATCGGCCGCACCGGCGGTGCCGGTCACCGAGGAGCAGTCGCTGGCAGCCATGCTCGGCAGCGGCAGCCTGACCACGGCGCTGCTGCTGTTCTTTCTCGGCGGCATCGGCCTCGCCTTCACGCCCTGCGTGCTGCCCATGGTGCCCATTCTGTCCAGCATCATCGTCGGCCAGTCCGGGTCGATGACCCGTGGCCGGGCGTTCTCCCTGTCGTCGGCCTACGTGCTCGGCATGGCGGCGACCTATGCGGCCGTGGGCACGCTCATGGGCCTGTTCGGCGCCAGCCTGAACCTGCAGGCGGCGCTGCAATCGCCGCCGGTGCTGATCGGCTTCGCGCTGGCGTTCGTGGCGCTGTCGCTGGCCATGTTCGGCTTCTACGAGCTGCGTCTGCCGCAGCGCTGGCAGGACGGCCTGAACAGCTTCGGCAACCGCTTCGGCGGCGGCAACCACGTGAGCGTGGTGGTGATGGGCGCGCTGTCGGCGCTGGTGGTATCGCCGTGCGTGTCGGCGCCGCTGGCCGGGGCCCTGATCTACATCAGCGCTTCCGGCGACGCCGTGCTCGGCGGCAGCGCGCTGCTGGCGCTGGGCCTCGGCATGGGCGTGCCGCTGCTGATCATCGGCGCCAGCGGTGGCCACCTGCTGCCGCGCGCGGGCGCCTGGATGGACGGGGTCAAGGCCGTGTTCGGCGTCGGCCTGCTGGCGGTGGCCGTGTGGCTGCTGGAGCGGGTGGTGCCGCCGGCAGCCACGCTGGCGCTGTGGGCCGCATTGGCCATCGGCTGTGGCGTCTACCTCGGCGCGCTGGACTTCTCGCCACGCGCGGGCCTGGCACAGCTGCGCAAGGCCGGTGGCGCATTCAGCTTCATATACGGCGTGCTGCTGCTGATCGGCGCCGCCAGCGGTGCCCATGATCCGTTGAAGCCGCTGGCGCCGTTCGGAGCCGTGGCCACCGCCGGCCAGGGTGCTGAGCCCGCCGGCGGCAAGGCAGGCTGGGTCGCTGTCGCCAGCCTCGACGAGGTGCGTGCCGAGGTCGCCAGCGCTCAGGCGGCCGGCCGGCCGGCCCTGCTCGATCTCTACGCCGACTGGTGCATCTCCTGCAAGGTCATGGAGCGTTCCGTGTTTCCGCGGCCCGAGGTCGCGTCCCGGCTGCAGCAGTTCCACCTGCTGCGCGCCGACGTCACGCGCAACGACGCCGAGGACAAGGCGCTGCTGCAGGCCTTCGGGCTGTTCGGCCCGCCGAGCCTGGTGTTCTTCGGTGACGGCGGGCGCGAGCTCGGCGACGTGCGCATCCAGGGGGAGATCGGCGCCGAGGCGCTGGCCGCCCACCTGCAGGCCGTCCTCGACCGGGAGCGGGCCGCGGCCGCGTCCGCGTCCGCCGTTGCCGCGAACTGGTAGATTACCCGGGCGTAGTCGCCCAGAATCCGCCCTCAGGTAATTACGGAAACGGCACGATGGCGCGACTGCTGGTGCTGCACGGCCCCAATCTGAACCTGCTGGGCAGCCGCGAGCCCGAAGTCTACGGGCGTGACACCCTGGCCGACATCGAGCGCCGGCTGGAGGCCGCGGTGAAGCCCGGCGGTCATCACCTGACCTGTCATCAGAGCAACGCCGAGCATGAGCTGGTGGCGCACATCCATCGAGCCAAGACCGACGGCGTGGACTTCATCGTCTTCAACCCGGGTGCCTTCACCCACACCAGCATCGCCCTGCGCGACGCGCTGCTCGGCGTCGCCATCCCCTTCATCGAGGTGCATCTGTCCAACGTCCATGCCCGGGAGCCGTTCCGCCAGCACTCGTACCTGAGCGACGTGGCGGTGGGCGTGATCACCGGTCTGGGTGCCCATGGCTACGAACTCGCCGTGGCGGCCGCGCTGCGGCGGCTGGGCCAGTCGGGCTGAGGGCGTGACCATGGATCTGCGCAAGATCAAGAAGCTCATCGACCTGGCAGAGGCATCCGGCCTCGCCGAGCTGGAGGTGCGCACGGCCGACGAGACCGTACGCATCGTCCGCAGCCGCGGCGCGGCGCCGCCGGCCGGCGCGTCTGGAGGCGACGCGGCGCCGTCGCGCCGGGTAGCGGCGGACGTGCAGGGCGTCGCCGTGCGCGCGCCCATGGCCGGAACGTTCTACGCGGCGCCCGAGCCGGGTGCGGAGCCGTTCGTGCGCGAGGGTCAGAGCGTCCGCCCCGGCGACGTGCTGTGCATCATCGAGAGCATGAAGATGCTGAACGAGATCAGGGCGGAGCAGGGCGGGATCTGCACCGCCGTGGCCGTCGCCAACGGCCAGGCGGTCGGTGCCGGCGACGTGCTGATGCGCATTGCCTGAGCCGATCGCGCCGCCATGACCTGGTTGCAGCTCAGCGTCGCCGTCGGCCGTGATCAGGTAGACCGGGCCGACGCCGTGCTGCAGGCCGGCGGCGCCCATGCGGTGAGCCTGTCGGCGGCCGGTGAGGAGGTGCTGCTCGAGCCCCTGCCCGGGCAGCAGCCGCTGTGGCATCAGGTGCGTCTCGAGGCGCTGCTCGAGCCGGACGCCGACCTGTCCGCCCTGCGGGCCGAGCTGGCGCCGCTGGGTGCGCGGCTGGTGGACGTGCAGTTCGTGGCGCCGGAAGACTGGCAGCAGCGCTGGCGCGCGCACGCCGTGCGCGCCTGCTTCGGCGGCAGGCTGTGGGTGCTGCCCCGGGACGAGCCGTTCGCCCCGCCTGCCGGCGGCAAGGCAGGTGCGGCCGGAAGCGCCGTCGCCGTGCTGCGCCTCGATCCGGGCCTCGCCTTCGGCTCCGGCTCTCACCCGACCACGCGGCTGTGCCTGGCTGGTCTGGCGGCGCAGCCGCTGGCCGGCCGCGACGTGCTCGACTTCGGCTGCGGCTCCGGCATTCTGGCGCTGGCCGCATGCCTGCTGGGGGCCCGGCGCGTGGTCGCCGTGGATCATGATCCCCAGGCCCTGCTCGCGACCCGCGACAACGCTGCCTACAATGACATCGATGAGCGGACGCTGACGGTGCTGACACCCGAGGCGCTGCTGGGTCCCGACCAGCCGCTGTGGCAGTTCGACGTGGTGGTGGCCAACATCCTGGCCCGGCCGCTGATCGATCTGGCGCCCGCCCTGTGCGCGGTCACGGCGCCGGGCGGGCTGCTGATGCTGTCGGGCCTGCTGGCCGAGCAGGCGGACATGGTTCGCGCCGCCTATCCTGAGGTACGTTTCGATGCGCCCGCGCACGAAGAGGAATGGATTCGTCTGGACGGACGGCGCTGACCGCGCGGCCGACGAGCGACCACAGATGCCGGAAGACGATCTGGAACCGCTGATCACCGAGTGCCCGGGATGCCGCACCCGGTTCCGGGTATCCGAAGACCAGCTCCAGCGCGCTCGTGGGCGCGTGCGCTGCGGTGCCTGCCTGACCGTCTTCAATGGCGTCGAGCACCTCGACGGCGTCATCCCCCAGGCGCTGGACCAGGGCGCCGCCAGCCAGACGCTGGACGACCTGCTCGACGAGCTGACCGCGCAGCCGCTGGGGCAGCCACCGGCCCCGCCGGAGGTCGTGGCGCCGGCGCCGGAACGCGCCGAGCCTGAGGCCACGCCGCCACCGACGGACGAGCCTCGTTCAAAGCCCGGGGCGCAGCCGACGCCGCACCCGCAGCCCCAGCCCCAGCAGGCGGTCGCCAAGCCTTCGATCTCCGCGGTCGCCGCCGTGCCGGCGCACGAAGCCGAACCGGCGCCGGCGGCAGCGCCGGAGTTGGCGCCCGCGGCCGCGGTGAGCGCGCAGCCCATGCCGGCCCCGGTGGTGTTCGGCGAGCCGCGCCGGCGACGGCCCTGGCTGTGGCTGGGGGTGCCGCTTGGTGTGCTGCTGCTCGCTGCCCAGGTGCTGTGGCTGCGGTTCGACGACTGGTCCGCAGACCCGTTCTGGCGCGGCGTCTACGCGCCGCTGTGCGGCGTGCTCGGCTGCGAGCTGCCGGTGCAGCGCGACATCGGCGCGCTGGGCACGCGTCAGCTCGCCGTGCGCAGCCATCCGGACCAGCCCGGCGCCCTGCTGGTCAGCGCCGTGATCGTCAACGAGGCCGAATTCGCGCAGCCGTTCCCGATGCTGGAGCTGAGGTTCACCACGCCCCGTGGACTGCTGGTGGCCGGCCGCCGGTTCGCGCCCGCCGAGTATCTCTCCGGCGATGCCCGCGGCATGACCCGGTTCCCGCCGCGCACGCCGGTGCAGATCGAGCTCACCATCGACGACCCCGGGCCCGACGCGGTGAACTATTTCCTCCGATTTCGCTGAGCGGCGTTGAGGTCGGGGGCCGAAGGCGTATCATTACGCCCCTTCTCCGGAACGCTCCCTCGGAATCAGGTGCCGCACATCGGGCCGTACAGATTGCGCAATGCCGTGCTGCTCGCGCCTATGGCGGGCATCACCGATGCGCCGTTTCGCGCCCTGGCGTGGCGCTTCGGTGCCGGCTACGTGGTGGGCGAGATGGTCGGCAGTGACGAGTCGCTCTGGAACACGCCGAAATCACGGTTCCGGCGCGCCGCGGTGGACGGCATCGGCCCCCGTGCGGTGCAGATCGCCGGCAGCGAACCGGCGGTCATGGCCGAGGCGGCGCGCCGGCACGTGGACGACGGCGCCGACATCATCGACATCAACTTCGGCTGCCCGGCCAAGAAGGTCTGCCGGCGTGCGGCGGGCTCACAGCTGCTGCAGCATCCCGATCTGGTGGTAGCCATCGCCGAGGCCTGCGTGCGCGCGGTGGCGGCGCCGGTGACCGTGAAGATGCGCACCGGCTACGCGCCCGAGCAGCGCAACGGTGTCGACGTCGCCCGGCGTCTGGAGCAGGTCGGCGTCGCTGCCATCACCGTGCACGGCCGCACCCGCGCCTGCGCCTTCCGCGGGGAGGCCGAGTACGACACGATCGCCCGCATCAAGACCTCGGTATCCATCCCGGTATTCGCCAACGGCGACATTGACTCGCCGGCCAAGGCGCGCATGGTGCTGGCCGCCACCGGCACCGACGGCGTGATGGTGGGCCGGGCCGCGCTCGGCGCGCCCTGGCTGCCCGGGCTGATCGCGGGGGAAATCGGCCGTGAGCCCTCGGTCGACGAGCGCTGGGCGCTGATGGCCGAGCACGTGCGCGCCCTGCACGACTTCTACGGTGCCGAACCCGGCGACGATCGCGGCGTGCGCATCGCCCGCAAGCACGTGCAGTGGTATCTCGCGCAGATGCAGGCGGACGCCGCTGCCGCCCGCAGCTTCCATCGGCTCACCGACCCGGCCGCCCAGCTCGACTGGCTGGGCGCCCAGGGTCTTCCGGCAGCCGCATGAAGGTGGGCGGACCTCCCCCGGTCGGCGATCGGGCTGCCACCCTCAAGGCCCAGGTGGAGCAGGTGCTCGGCGACTACTTCGCCGTGCTCGAAGGTGAGAGCCCCTGCGATCTCTACGAGGTGGTGATGCGCGAGGTGGAGCTGCCGCTGCTCTCCAGCGTGATGAGCTATGCCGAGCACAACCAGAGCCGCGCTGCCCAGATGCTGGGGCTGTCCCGCGGCACCCTGCGCAAGAAACTCAAAGACCACGGATTGCTATGACCCAGCCAACCATGCGCCCGCGCCGGGCGCTCCTCAGCGTTTCCGACAAGGCCGGCGTCGTCGAGCTGGCCCAGGGCCTTGCCGCGCTCGGCGTCGAGCTGCTGTCTACCGGCGGCACCTGGCGTCTGCTGCAGCAGGCGGGCGTCGCGGTGACCGAGGTGTCGGCCCACACCGACTTCCCGGAGATGATGGACGGCCGGGTGAAGACCCTGCATCCGAAGATTCACGGCGGCATTCTCGGGCGCCGCGGCCAGGACGACGGGGTGATGGCCGAGCACGGCATCGCCCCCATCGACCTGGTGGTGGTCAATCTCTACCCCTTCGAGGCCACGGTGTCGAAGCCCGGCTGCAGCGACGCCGAAGCCATCGAGAACATCGACATCGGCGGCCCGGCCATGCTGCGCTCGGCCGCTAAGAATCACGCCGACGTCGCCGTGGTCGTGGACCCGGCCGACTACGCGCCGCTGCTGGAGGCGCTGACCGGCGACCGCGGCATCGACCCGGCCATGCGCCGGGCGCTGGCGCTGAAGGCGTTCCGTCACACCGCCCGCTACGACAGCATGGTGGCCGCCTACCTGGGCGCGGCGGAGACGCTGCCGGCGTCCCTCACCCTGAGCTTCGACAAGCTCATGGACATGCGCTACGGCGAGAACCCCCACCAGCAGGCGGCTTTCTATCGGCAGGTGCAGCCGGGCGCCGAGCTGGCCGGCAGCGTGGCCGGTTTGCGCCAGCTGCAGGGCAAGGCGCTGTCGTTCAACAACGTCGCCGACACGGATGCGGCGCTGGAGTGCGTCAAGGTCTTCGACGCGCCGGCCTGCGTGATCGTCAAGCATGCCAACCCGTGCGGCGTGGCCGTGGCGGCCGATCTCGCCACCGCCTACCAGCGCGCCTTCGAGGTCGACCCCACCTCCGCCTTCGGCGGCATCATCGCCTTCAACCGGCCCCTCGACGCAGCGACGCTGGAGTCGGTGCTCGAGCAGCAGTTCGTCGAGGTGGTGATAGCGCCGCAGGTGGACGACGCGGCCGTGGCCGTTGCGGCGCGCAAGAAGAACGTGCGCCTGCTGGCCTGCGGCGACCTGCCGGGCGCCGCGCGCGGGCTGGAGTACAAGCGCGTGGGCGGCGGCCTGCTGGTGCAGACGGCGGACGAGCTGTGCCTCGACCAGGCGTCGCTGGCCGTGGTCAGCCGGCGCCAGCCCGACCAGCGCGAGATGGCCGACCTGCTGTTCGCCTGGCGCGTGGCCTGGTTCGTGAAATCCAACGCCATCGTCTATGCCCGCGACGGCCGCACGGTGGGCATCGGCGCCGGGCAGATGAGCCGCGTGGTGAGTGCCCGCATCGCCGGGCTGAAGGCGGCGGAAGCCGGCCTCGAGGTGCCCGGCTCGGTGATGGCGTCGGATGCCTTCTTTCCGTTCCGCGACGGCATCGACGCTGCGGCGGAAGCCGGCATCACCGCCGTGATCCAACCCGGCGGCTCGGTGCGCGACGACGAGGTGGTGGCCGCCGCCGACGCGCACGGCATGGCCATGGTCTTCACCGGCATCCGCCACTTCCGGCACTAGGCACCGAGGTATCCGGCATGAAGATTCTGGTGATCGGACAGGGCGGCCGCGAGCATGCGCTGGCCTGGCGTGCGCTTGGCTGCGAGGGCGTGACCGAGGTGCTGGTGGCCCCGGGCAATGCGGGCACCGCCCGGGAGCCGGGATTGCGCAACGTCGAGGTGGCCAGCGACGACTTCGACGGCCTGGTGAGCCTGGCCCGCCGCGAATCGGTGGCATTGACCCTAGTGGGGCCGGAGGCGCCGCTGGTGGCCGGCATCCGCGACCGCTTCGACGCCGAGGGCCTGCCCTGCTTCGGTCCCACCGCGGCGGCGGCCCAACTCGAAGGCTCGAAGGCGTTCAGCAAGGACTTTCTGGCCCGGCATGGCATTCCTACCGCCCGCTACCGGACCTTCACCGACGCGGCCGCGGCTGAGGCCTACATCCGCGCCGAGGGCGCTCCCATCGTGGTCAAGGCCGACGGCCTGGCAGCCGGCAAGGGCGTGGTGGTGGCCGCGGACGTGGACGAGGCGGTGGCCGCCGCGCGCAGCATGCTCTCCGGAGACGCCTTCGGCGGCGCCGGCCGTCAGGTGGTGGTGGAGGAGTTCCTGGCCGGCGAGGAGGCGAGCTTCATCTGTCTGTGCGACGGCACGCGGGCGCTGCCGTTCGCCAGTTCTCAGGACCATAAGGCCAGGGACGACGGCGATACCGGCCCCAACACCGGCGGCATGGGCGCCTACTCGCCGGCGCCCGTGATCACCGATGCGGTGCACGACCGGGTGATGCGCGAGGTGATCGAGCCCACCATGGCGGGCATGGCCGCCGACGGCCATCCGTACCAGGGGTTTCTGTATGCGGGGCTGATGATCATGCCCGACGGCGCGCCCAGGGTGATCGAGTTCAACTGCCGGTTCGGCGACCCCGAGGCGCAGCCGGTGATGATGCGGCTGCGCTCCGATCTGGTGGCCCTGTGCCGGCAGGCGGCGGCGGGCGCGCTCGGCGACGTCACCCTGGACTGGGATCCGCGGGTGGCGCTCGGGGTGGTGATGGCGGCGGGCGGCTATCCCGACCGCTATCGCAGCGGCGACGTCATCGACGGCCTCGACGGCGTCGATGCGGAGGACCTCAAGGTGTTCCATGCCGGCACGCGCCTCGACGGTGGCCGGGTGCTCACCGCCGGCGGCCGGGTGCTGTGCGTGGTGGGGCTGGGCGCCGACGCCGCCGCCGCCCAGCGCCGCGCCTACGAGGGCGTGGCGCGCATTCACTGGGCCGACCGCTACTTCCGCCGCGACATCGGCCACCGCGCCATCGCCCGCCTCGCGACGTAGGCCCGCTCGCACCGCAGCGGCCGCCGTCTGCCGCTGCCGCAACCGCCGGCGTCTGTCAGGCTCGGGGCATGAATGCCGAGCAGCTTCGCGTCTTCCATGACTTCGAGCCGATGCCGGCATCGGCGCTGGCCGGCGTGCTGGCCCGGGGCCACTGCCTGCGGGTGCCGGCGGGTCGTTGGCTGGTGCGGCCCGGCCGCGCTCTGGCCAGCCGCCTGTATCTGCAGGCCGGTGCCGTAGAACTCTGCGATGCGGTGGGCTGGCGGCCGGTGCGGGCGGGCGAGCCGCGGGCGCGGCAGCCGCTGTATCCGGGCTGCGCGGCCGCCCGCACCCTCAGCGACTGCCGGCTGCTCAGCTTCGATGCCCGGGCGGCGGACTGGCTGGTCGGCGCCGATCCGGCCGACCTGCCCGGCGTGCCGGAGGTGGCCACCGACGAGACCTCCTGGCAGGCCCGCTTTCTCGGCTCGCCGCTGATGCAGCGGCTGGGCCCGGCGGCCTGGCAGCGGGTGCTTCGGGCCATGACGGCCGCTGCCCACGATGCCGGCGCCCGCGTCATCGCGGCCGGCGCACCGGCAGACGGCTGCCATGTGCTTTGCAAGGGCAGGGCCGAGATTCGTGCGCCCGACGGCGGGCCGCGACTGGCAACGCTCAGCCCCGGCGATCTGTTCGGCGAGGATGCGCTGATCACCGGCGCGGTGCGCAATGCCGACGTGGTGATGACCGCGCCGGGCGCCACCCTCGAGCTCGCTGCCGACCGCTTCGAGGCCTGGATCCTGCGGGTGGTGGTCGAGCCGCTGGACAGCGTCGCCGGTCGCTGCCTGATCAGCCTGGATCGGCGGCCGCGGGCCGAATGGTGCGTGCCGGTGACGGAGGTTCGGGCGCTGGCCGCACGCCTGCCCCTGGAAGGCGCCTATGCGGTGGTGGGCGGCACCCCGCGGGAACGTTATCTGGCCGCCTTTCTGCTGACGCGCCGTGGCCTGGACGCACGCCCGCTGTTGCCCTGACGGTCTGCTCAGGCGGGCACCGTCCGGTTGCGTGCCCAGTCGCGCAGCGCCTGGATGCTCTCGGCCCGCATCACCGACATGGGGTAGGTGCGGTTCACCGCGGCCAGCACGTCGGCTTCGGTAACTGCGCCGGCAACCGGCGCGCCGGCAGCCGGGCCGTCGCTGCGGGCGCTGGCCAGATAGCGCGCGGAGACGATGGCTTCCTCGATCTCGGCGCCGGTGAAGCCGTCGGCGGTCTGGGCCAGCGCCTCCAGGTCGAACTGCTCCGGGTCGAGCTGCCGCTTGGCGAGATGGATTCGGAAGATCTCGACGCGGGTCGCCATATCCGGCAGGTCGACGAAGAACACCTCGTCGAGGCGGCCCTTGCGAACCAGCTCCGGGGGCAGGTCGGCGATGTCGTTGGCGGTGGCGACGATGAACACCGGCTTCGGATTCTCGGCCATCCAGGTGAGCAGGGTGGACAGCACGCGCTTGGGGGTGGCGTTGTCGGAGCCGCCGGTGGCGATGCCCTTCTCGATCTCGTCCATCCACAGCACGCAGGGCGACATCAGCTCGGCCTGCTTCAGCGAGTTGCGCAGGTTGCGCTCGGTCTCGCCGAAGTACTTGTTGTACAGGGTGCCGAAGTCGAGGCGCAGCAGCGGGATGCCCCAGAAGCCGGCGATGGCGCGAGCCGCCAGGCTCTTGCCGCCGCCCTGCACGCCGAGCAGCAGCACGCCGCGCGGCCGGTCCTCCTGCTCGGCCAGAAAGGCATGGCGGCGCAGAGCCAGCCACGACTTCAGATTGTCGAGGCCGGCGATGCTGGCCAGCGACTCGGTGTCGTACTCGTAGTGCAGCACGCCCTCGGCGTCCATCAGCTCGAACTTGAGGCGGTTCACCGCGGGTATGTCCGATTCGGTGATAGCGCCGTCGTCGAACACGGCGTGGCGGATCAGCACCTGGGCATCGGCGTGGGACACGCCGCGCAGGTTGGCCACCAGCCGGTCCAGGGTCGGCTGGTCGGTGCGCACCCGCTGTCCCGGGTGCTTCTCGGCCCACGTGCGCGCCTGGGCGCGGATCAGGCCCACCAGTTCGTCGTCGCTGGGCAGGCGCAGGTTGAATTTGGCGGTCAGCCGCCCCAGCTCCGGCGGCACCTGCAGGGCGTGGCTCACCAGCACCAGGGTGTTGCCGAGACGCTCGTGGTCCAGGGCGATGTCCTTCAGGTAGCGGATCACCCTGGGTGCGTCCTTCAGGTGCGGGTGGAAGTCGCAGAGGGCGTACAGCGCCGGACCCGGCGTGCGGGCGATGTGCGCCAGCAGCGCCTCGGGGTCGGCGAGGCCGTCGCCGCGCTCGGGCGCGTCGCCGAAGCCGCCGAGCTCGAGGCCGCGGGTCAGCCGCCACTCGTAGAAGCCGAGCCCGCGCTCCATGGCCAGCTTCAGCAGCAGCGACAGCACCCGGCGCTCGTCGGCCGACTCCACGGCGATCAGCGGGATGTGTGCGTTCAGGATCATGGCCAGATCGCGGGTGTCGGCCATGGCGGGCTCCTCGTGTCGTCCTGACTGTCGCGGGCAACCCCGCTACCTGCATTGTGGACCAGGATCGCGCTCAGGGTGGCAACGCGCGGTCGGTTCTGCCAAACCGGTCGCGTCTGGCAGGGTGGGTCTGGCCGTGGCTTGCTTTGCCGGGCTGATGGTTTACCCTGCCGGGCATCCGGTCATCAACGCGAGGAGCGCCGCAGCGTGTCCAGCGACTGCCTGTTCTGCAAGATCGTGCGCCGCGAGGTGCCGGCGGACGTGGTGTTCGAAGACGACCACGTCCTGGCCTTCCGCGACATCAGTCCCCAGGCCCCCGTGCACATCCTGGTGGTGCCGAAGCGGCACCTGTCGACCCTGAACGACCTCGACGACGGCGATGCCGAGCTCGCCGGGCGTCTGCTGCTGCGGGCCCGGGCCCTGGCCCGGGAAGAGGGCGTCGACGAGGCCGGATACCGCCTGGTCAGCAACTGCAATCCTGACGGTGGGCAGACCGTGTATCACATCCACCTGCATCTGCTCGGCGGCCGGCCGCTTCGGGCCCTGGGCTGAGCGGCCCCGCCATGAGCCTGGCCGACCGCCTGATCCTGCAGCTCGACGACGCGTTGCGCACGCTGTCGGGTCAGCAGCGTGGCGGACGTCCCAGCCCGGCGCAGGCGCTGCCTGAGCCTGCCCTGGACGACGCCGAGGCCCGCCACGCCGCCGGCCTGATGCGCGTGAACCACACCGGCGAGATCTGCGCCCAGGCGCTGTATCAGGGGCAGGCGCTGACGGCGAGGGATCCGTCGGTGCGCCGTTCGCTGCTGGCTGCTGCGGCGGAGGAGACCGATCATCTGGCCTGGTGTGAAGACCGGCTGCAGGAGCTGGACAGCCGGCCCAGCCGGCTGAATCCGGCGTTCTATGCCATGTCCTTCGCCATGGGGGCGGTCACCGGCCTGCTGGGTGACAAGGTCAGCCTCGGCTTCGTGGAAGCGACCGAAGACCAGGTGTGCCGCCACCTCGAGAGCCACCTGGCGGCGCTGCCCGATGCCGACGTCAAGAGCCGCGAGATCGTGCAGCGCATGCACGAAGACGAAGCCCGGCATGGCGCCGACGCTCTGACCCAGGGCGGCGCGCCCTTCCCGGAGCCGGTGCGGAGGGCCATGACCCTGCTGTCGCGGGTGATGACCGAGACCGCCTACCGCGGCTGAGCACCGGCGTCGACGATCTCGAAGTCGTGGCTGATGGCCACCCCGCCGCGCGCCAGCATGATGGCGGCAGAACAGTACTTGTCCGCCGACAGAGCCACCGCCCGGGCGACCTTGCGCGGGTCCAGGTCGCGGCCGCTGACGCGAAAGTGCAGGTGGATGCGGGTGAACACCTGGGGCGCCTCGTCGGCACGCTCGGCGGTGAGTTCGGCGGTGCAGCCCGTCACGGCCTGGCGCGACTTCTCTAGGATGGTCACGACGTCGAACGACGAGCAGCCCCCCAGGCCCATCAGCACCAGCTCCATGGGCCGAACGCCGGCATTCTCGCCGCCGGCTTCCGGCGGGCCGTCTACACTGATGGTGTGACCGGTGCCGGAGGTGGCGGCAAACCGCACCCGGCCCTGCCATTCGATAATTGCGTGCACGGTGGCAGATCTCCCATGTCGAGGTGGCTGGACGTGACGTCCGGCGGCGCCGGGCAGTGAACCACGACCGTTCGAACTGTGAAATGACGCCAATTGTCGACCACGTCACATCATGCCCGGAAATCTTTGCCATATTTACGAAAGCCAAGAGTTACGAAGGAGCGCAACGACATGCTGGCAACCAAGAATCCGCAGCCGCCGAGCCCGAGCCCGGCACGCATGGGGCCTGGCCGGCCGCTGGTGGCAAAGGGATACCAGGCCAACGGCACGGAGCCGACCGGGCACCTGGACGCCTTTCTGGCGGCCGCCCACCGGCGCAAGTATCCGGCGAAGAGCACGCTGATCTACGCGGGTGACAAGAGCGACTCGATCTACTTCATCCTCAAGGGCTCGGTGACCGTGCTGGTGGAGGACGAATCGGGCCGCGAGATCATCGTGTCCTACCTGAACAAGGGCGACTTCTTCGGCGAGATGCCGCTGTTCACCGAAGACACCCCGCGTTCCGCCTGGGTCAAGGCCAAGTCGGAGTGCGAGGTGGCGGAGCTTTCCTACGCCAAGTTCCGCGAACTGGCCGAGAAGCACACGGCCCTGCTGTACGCAGTGGGCCGGCAGATGGCCGAGCGTCTGAACCGCACCACGCAGAAGGTGAGCGACCTGGCGTTCCTGGACGTTACCGGCCGGGTGGCCCGCACCCTGCTGGAGTTGACCAAGCAGCCGGATGCCATGACCCATCCCGACGGCATGCAGATCAAGATCACGCGCCAGGAGATCGGCCGCATCGTCGGCTGCTCCCGCGAGATGGTGGGCCGGGTGCTGAAGATCCTGGTGGATCAGGGGCTGGTGTCGGTGAAGGGCAAGACGATGGTGGTGTTCGGAACCCGCTAGCGTCCGCCTCTCTCGATTGGGCCGAACAGGGCGTTCAGCGCCGCACCCGGATCGGGCGCGCGCATGAACGCCTCTCCCACGAGAAACGCGCGCACGCCGACCTCGTGCATGGCAGCGACGTCGTCGCGGGTGTGGATGCCGCTTTCGGTGACCACCAGCCGCCGGCCGCCCGCTTCGGCCAGCCGGCCGACCAGGTCGAACGTGGTCGATAGCCGGGTCTCGAACGTCTTCAGATCGCGATTGTTGATGCCCACCATGGGAGCATCGAGCGCCAGCGCCAGATCCAGCTCGGCTTCGTTGTGCACCTCGATGAGCACGTCCAGGCCCACGTCGCGGGCCAGAGCGTAGAGCATGCCGAGTTCGTCCCCGGACAGCGCGGCAACGATCAAGAGCAGGCAGTCGGCCCCCAGGACGCGGGTTTCCAGCACCTGATAGGGGTCGATCACGAAGTCCTTGCGCAGCACCGGCAGCGGCACCGCAGCCCGCGCCTGCTGCAGATAGTCGTCGGACCCCTGAAAGAACCGCTCGTCGGTGAGCACCGACAGCGCCGCCGCGCCGCCGGCCTGGTACTGGCGCGCGATCTCCACCGGCGCGAAGTCTTCCCGAATCACGCCGCGGCTGGGGGACGCCTTCTTGATCTCCGCGATCACCGCATCGCTGCCGGAGTCGATCCGGGTCTGCAGGGCGCGCAGGAAGCCGCGGGTGGCCGTGGCGTCCGCCAGGGCCGCTTCGAGATCCGCCAGCGGCCGGGCGGCCCGGCGCGCCGCCACCTCGCCGCGCTTGTGGGCGATGATGGTGTCGAGCACGGTGCCCGTCATGCGCCCCCCCGCCGGCGGGTCAGGGCGACGAAGTCATCGAAGCGCCGCTGCGCCCGGCCGTCGCCGATGATGTCGGTAGCCAGGGCCACGCCGTCGGCCAGGCTGCCGGCCACGCCGGCGGCGTAGATGGCGGCCCCGGCGTTGAGGCTGACGATGGCGGCAGCGGCGCTGTCCGGCTCGGTGAGCGCCCGGCGCACCAGCGCCAGGCTCGCCTGGGGCGAGTCGGCGCGCAGCGCCACGACGCTCTGCCGGCGGATGCCGAAGTCCTCCGGCGAGATCTCGTAGCCGGCTATGCGTCCGTGGTCGAGCTCGACCACGTAGGTGCTGCTGTCCAGGGCGATCTCGTCGAGACCGTTGCTGTGCACCACCAGCACGCGCTCGGCGTCGAGCAGCTTCAGCACCCGTGCCAGGGTCTCCTGAAACAAGGGGCTGAACACGCCGATCACCTGCCGGCGCGCGCCGGCGGGATTGGTGAGCGGGCCGAGCAGATTCATCATGGTGCGCACGCCGAGCTCCTGGCGCACCGGCGCCGCGTGGCGCATGGCGCCGTGATGCGCCTGAGCGAACAGGAAGCCGACGCCGACCTCACGGATGCACTGGGCGATCTGCGCGGGGGTGATGGACAGATCGACGCCGGCTGCCTCGAGCACGTCCGCGCTGCCGCTCATGCTGGTCATCTTGCGGTTGCCATGCTTGGCGACGTGGGCGCCGGCGGCGGCGGCAACGAAGGCGGCGGCGGTGGAGATATTGAACAGCTTGGCGCCGCTGCCGCCGGTGCCGCAGGTGTCCACCAGATGGGGTACGTCCACCTCGACCCGGGTGGACAGGCTGCGCATGGTCTGGGCGGCGCCGGCGATCTCCTCGGCAGTCTCGCCCTTCACCCGCAGTGCCATCAGCAGGGCGCCGATCTGGGCCGGCGTCGCCTCGCCCGACATGACCTGGGCAAAGACCTGGCGCGCCTCGTCCTGAGAGAGGTTCTTGCGCTCAGCCAGTCGTGCCAGTGCGGCCTTGACGTCCATCAGGGTCTCCGGTGAGAAAGTTGCGCAGCAGGTCGTGGCCGCCCACGGTGAGGATGGACTCCGGGTGAAACTGCACGCCCTGGATCGGGTGCTGACGATGCTTGAGGCCCATGATCTCGTCCATCACCGGCGCGCCGTCAGGGCCGGGGCGCTCGGTCCAGGCGGTGATCTCCAGGCAGTCGGGCAGTGCTTCCCGGGCCACCACCAGCGAGTGGTAGCGGGTGGCCTCGAACGGCTGCGGCAGGCCGCGGAACACGCCCTCGCCGTGATGGTGAATCAGCGACGTCTTGCCGTGCATCACCGCTCTCGCCCGGACCACCCGGCCGCCGTAGACCTGCCCCAGGCACTGGTGCCCCAGGCACACGCCGAGCAGCGGGATGCGCGGGCCGAAGGTGCGGATCACGTCCATGCTGATGCCGGCTTCGTTGGGCGTGCAGGGGCCGGGAGACACCACGATGGCCGTGGGCGCCAGGCGCTCGATGTCGTCCAGCGTGATCTCGTCGTTGCGATGCACGACGACGTCGGCACCCAACTCGCCGAGGTACTGCACGACGTTGTAGGTAAAGGAGTCGTAGTTGTCGATCATCAGCAGCATGGCGTGTGGCCTGTAACGGGCATTCCTGGTTCGAAGTTCGGTCACGGCGCTTCCCGGGACCGACGGGAATCATGGGAACCATGCTCTTGACCGGCGTACTATGGTACCCGCAGTCGGACGGTCTGGCACCTTCCGGCCGACGCCCGAACCGGCCGTCATGGATCGTTTGCACGGTCGCCGCTGTCCAACGGAACGTGGCAGCCAACATCTGCAAGAGGTACAGCCAATGAGGGTATTGATGGTCCTGTCGCTGCTGGCGCTGAGCGCGTGCGCGTCGGCGCCCGAGCGGGAAGCTAGCGAGGCGCAGGCGGCCGCCCGCGAGGAAGCCATTCAGGACATTCTCACCACGCCGCTGGCCGCGGAAGACTACGTGGAGAGCGAGCGCTGCCTGTCCACCTATACCTACCGCAGCGTCGATGTGCTGGACGACCGCAACGTGCTGTTCAAGGGCCCGGGCGACCGTGCCTGGATCAACCAGCTCAGGCACCGCTGCATCGGCCTGCGGCGCAACGATACGCTGCAGTTCGAGCTGCGCGACAACCGGCTCTGCGAGCTGGACTCCTTCGAGTCGGTGGACACCCTGTTCCGTGTGTGGAGCCGCACCAGCGCCACCTGCACGCTGGGCAAGTTCCAGCCGGTGACGCCCGAGCAGGTGGAGGCCCTTCGGGCCGCCGTTCGCGAGGACCGTAGGAACCGCTGAGCCGGCCTCAGCGCCCGCCGGGGCCGAGCAGGGCCAGCAGGCCGTCGATGGCGACTTCCACCGCCCGGGCACGCACCGCGTCACGGTCGCCCGGTAGCCGGTGTCGGGCCGTCTGCACGCAGCGGGGCTCCGGGGCGCGGATGGCCCAGCCGAACCAGACGTCGCCCACGGGCGTAAGCGGGCCACCGCCGTCAGGGCCCGCCACCCCGGTGATGGCCACGCTGACTCCCGCATCGCTGTGCGTCAGGGCGCCTTCGGCCATGGCCCGTGCCGTGGGCTCGCTGACGGCGCCCTCCCGCTGCAGCAGGTCGGGCGCTACGCCAACCATCCGCGTCTTCGCCGACAACCGGTAGGTTACGAACGCGCCTTCGAACCAGTTCGAGCTGCCTGGCACCGCCGTCAGGGTCGCTGCCAGCAGGCCGCCGGTGCAGGACTCGGCGGTCACCAGCGTCAGGTTCTCGGCCATGAGCCGTTCCGCCAGCATGGCGATCGGTTGATTGTTGACGGCCATGTCCCAACAATACGCCGCTGCACCGCAGGCGGACATCGGCATTTCTACGAACTTCACGGATTGGCTGTCGGGCAGGTACCTGCAGCTCCTGGACCACCCGCGCTCGCTGCTGGCCGGCCTGGCGTTGCTGTGTTGCCTCGCCGGCTACGCGGCGCTCGACTTCCGATTCGACGCCTCGTCCGACACCCTGGTGGTGGAAGGGGATCCGGAGCTGGCGACCTACCTTCGGGTCTCCGAGCGGTTCGGCGGCGATGAATTCCTGCTGATGACCTTCCGTCCCCACGACGGGGACGCGCTCAGCGCCGAGAACCTCGATGTGCTGGCCCGGCTGCAGCGCGAGCTGGCCGCCGTCGACGGCGTCGGCGGCGTGTTCTCGATTCTCGATGTGCCGCTGCTGGAGAGCCCGCCGCTGCCGCTGGCCGAGCTGGCGGAGCGGCTGCCGACCCTGCGCTCAGACGACGTGGATCGTGACCAGGCGCGTCGCGAGCTGACCTCGAGCCCGCTGTTCGAGGAGCTGCTGATCACCAGCGACGGCTCCACCAGCGCGCTGCGCATCGACCTGGCGCTGGACGGCGAGTTCTCTGAGGTGAGCGCACGGCGGGCAGAGCTGCGCGCCCAGCGGCAGGTGCTGCTGGATCGGGGGGATGCCTTGTCGGAGCAGCAGCGCGCCGAGCTGGCCAGGCTGGACGCCGAACACGACCGGCTGCGGGATAGCTACGTTACCGCCCGCAAGGCGCTGATCGCCGAGGTGCGCGCGATCCGGGATCGTTACCGCGAGCACGGCGAGCTGTTCATCGGCGGCGTGCCCATGATCGCGGCCGACATGGTGACCTTCGTGCAGAGCGACCTGGCCGCGTTCGGCGTCGCGGTCGTGGTGATCGTGATGGTGGTGCTCTACTGGTTCTTCCGGCGGCTGCGCTGGGTGCTGCTGCCCATGGCCACCAGCGCCATCACCGTGCTGCTCAGCGTCGGCGTGCTCGGCGCCGTGCAGAAGCCGGCCACCGTCGTCTCGTCCAACTTCATCGCCCTGCTCTCGATCATCACCGTATCGCTGACCATTCACCTGATCGTGCGGTATCGGGAGCTGCTGCTGCGTGAGGACGATCCGGATGCCGAGTCTCTGGTCCGCCAGACCATGACCAGCAAGTTCGCGCCGTGCCTTTACAACTCGCTCACCACCATGGTGGCGTTCGCGTCGCTGATGGCATCCAGCATCGTGCCGGTGGAGGATTTCGGCTGGATGATGTGCCTGGGCATCGCTATCGGCTTCCTCGTCACCTTCACGTTCTTTCCCGCCGTGCTGCTGCTGCTGCCGCGCGGCGAGCCCAGCCCCACCATTGATCAGGAGCTGACGCTGACCCGCGCGCTCGGCCAGATCGCCCGCTGGCGCTACGTCGGCATCACGGTCATCGCGCTGGCCTGGACCGCGGTCGCCGCGGTCGGGATCACCCGGGTCGACCTCGACAACCGCTTCCTCGAGTATTTCCGCGAGGACACCGACATCTACCAGGGCATGCACTTCGTGGACCGGCATCTGGGCGGCACGGTGCCGTTCGACGTGGTGCTGGCCTTCGAGCCCTACGAATCGTTCGACGACGTCGAGGACGACTTCTTCCTCGAGGAGGAGGACGCCTATCCCGAGCGGTACTGGTTCACCCGCGACAAGATCGACCGGGTGCTCGATCTGCACCGCTTCCTCGAGCGCCAGCCGGAGGTGGGCAAGGTGGTGTCGGTGGCGTCGCTGGATCTGGTGGCGCGCGGCTTCACCGACGGCGAGCCGCTGTCCAGCGCCGAGATCGCCGGCGTGCTGGGCATGCTGCCCGAGGACCTGCGCGGCGAGCTGATCGCGCCCTACGCCAGTCCCGAGACCGGCCAGATGCGGCTGAATGGCAGGGTCATCGAGAGCGCCGGCGCCTTCGACCGTGCCGAGTTGGAGGCGCGCATTCGCGATTACGCGCAGCACGAGCTGGGCTTTGCCGAGGACGCCGTGGTGGTGACCGGCATGATGGTCATGTTCGACCGCATGGTGAAGCAGCTGCTCAACTCGCAGGTCGACACCCTGGCCTGGGTGCTGCTGGCGGTGCTGGTCATGTTCCTGATCCTGCTGCGCTCTGTCTGGTACGCGGTGCTCGGGGTGCTGCCCAACATCCTGGCCGCCGCATCCGTGATCGCGCTGATGGGGTACGCGGGGATTCCGCTGGACATGATGACCATCACCATCGCCGCCATCAGCATCGGCATCGGAGTGGACGATGCCATTCACTACCTGCACCGCTTCCACGAGGAGCGGGAGCGGCACGGCGACGTGCGCCTGGCGGTGGCGTTCAGCCATGCCACCATCGGCAATGCCATGTACTACACCACCGTGACCATCATGATCGGCTTCTCGGTGCTGGTGCTGTCGAACTTCGTGCCCACGATTCTGTTCGGCCTGCTCACCGCGGTGGCCATGGCACTGGCGCTGCTCGCCAACCTGACGCTGCTGCCGAGCCTGCTGGTGCTGTTCTTCGGCGAGCCCAGGCCGGAGGTGCCCGAGGTATCCTAGCGGCAGCGGATTACGGCTTGCGGAAGCGGGCTTCCGCCAGCGAGGCGGCCTGGAAGATGGCCCGGCCCTTGTTCATCGACTCCTTCCACTCCAGCCGCGCCTGCGAGTCGGCCACCACGCCGCCGCCGGCCTGGATGTAGAGCTTGCCGTCCTTGACCACGGCGGTGCGGATGGCGATGGCCGTGTCCATGTTGCCGTTCCAGGCGAGATAGCCCACGGCGCCACCGTAGATGCCGCGCTTGACCGGCTCGAGCTCGTCGATGATCTCCATGGCGCGGATCTTCGGCGCGCCGGACAGCGTGCCCACCGGCAGCGTCGCCCGCAGCACGTCCATGGCCGTCTTGCCCGGCTTCAGGCGGCCGGTGACGTTGCTGGAGATGTGCATGACATGGGAGAGGCGCTCGATGACGAAGCGCTCGGTCACCTCCACCGTGCCGGTCTCCGACACCCGGCCGACGTCGTTGCGGCCGAGGTCGATGAGCATCAGGTGTTCGGCCAGCTCCTTGGGATCGGCCAGCAGCTCGGCCTCGAGTGCCAGGTCTTCCTCCGGCGTGTGGCCGCGGCGCCGGGTGCCGGCCAGCGGCCGGTTGATGATCATGCCGTCCTCCAGCCGGGCCAGGATCTCGGGGGACGAGCTGACGATCTGGAACTCGTCCAGATCCATGAAGTACATGTACGGCGACGGGTTCAGGCCGCGCAGGGCCCGGTACAGGTTGATGGGGTCGGCGCCGAACGGAATGGACAGGCGCTGGGCCAGCACCACCTGCATCACGTCACCGGCGCGGATGTACTCACGAATCGACTCCACCGCCTGCTTGAACGGTGCCTCGCCGAACTCGGAGACGAAGTCGCTTTCTTCGACCTGCTGATTGGCCGTGGAGTCGGGAATCGGCGGCACCGCCTGCAGCAGCGTCTGGCTCAAGGTCTCGAGGCGGGCCAGGGTGCGTTGCTCGATGCCTGGCTCCGCGGGGTCCACCAGGCTGATCAGCTGCATGCGGCCACGCAGGTTGTCGAACACCACCACGTCCTCCGACACCATGAGCACGATGTCCGGCGTGTTCAGGGTGTCCGGCGGCGCCCTGCCGGCGAGGCGCCGCTCCACGTAGCGCACGCAGTCGTAGCCGAAGTAGCCCACCAGCCCGCCGTAGAAGCGGGGCAGGTCGGGCAGCGCGGCCACCCGGTAGCGCTGCTGAAAGCGCTCGACGAAGTCCAGCGGGTCGTCGGTCTCGACCGTCTCGGTGACGGCACCGTCGGTGCGCACCTCGACCTGCCGGCCGCGCACCACGATGACGGTGCGGCAGGGCAGGCCGATGATGGAGTAGCGGCCCCATATCTCGCCGCCTTGAGCTGACTCCAGCAGGTAGGAGTAAGGACCCCTGGCCAGCTTGAGATAGGTGGACAGTGGCGTGTCGAGGTCGGCCAGGGTCTCGTAGACCACAGGCACGCGGTTGTAGCCGGCTGCCGCCAGGGCGGCGAAGTCGGCGCTACCGGGCTGCTGGTCGGCCGGCGCGGTCATCGCCGGTCCAGCAGCTCGAGAAACGAACCGATGACGGCGTCTGCGCCGAGTTGTGTCGGCGGAATGCCGTGGTTGTAGCCGTCGGCCACGCACACCACGTCGCAGCCGGCGGCGCGGGCGCACTCGACGTCGGTGGTGGAGTCGCCCACGAACAGCACCTGGGCCGGGGTCAGGCCCAGCTCGGCGCAGGCGTGCAGGGCCGGGTCGGGGGCCGGCTTGGGCCGCGGCGCCGTGTCGCCGCAGACGATGCTCTGAAAGTAGCCGGACAGGTCGAGCGCGTTCAGCAGCGGCACGCTGAACGCCGCGCGCTTGTTGGTCACCACCGCCAGCCGGGCGCCATCGTCGCGCAGCGCGGCCAGGGTCTCGGTGACGCCGGGGTAGGGCCGGCTGTGGATGGCGACGTTGCCCTGGTAATGCTCCAGAAACGTCTCACACAGCGCGTCGATGCGCTCGGCCGGCCCCTGCAGATGGGCCAGCGCCTGCTCCACCATGACCCGTGCCCCGTGCCCGATCCAGTGGCGGGTGAGCGTGTCATCGACGCAGGGGAAGCCAGCTCTGCTGAGCGCCTGGTTGAGGGCCGCGGTCAGATCCGGCGCGGTGTCCACCAGCGTGCCGTCCAGGTCGAACAGGTAAGCGTCGTAGCGCTTCACGCCGGTGCGGCGAGGGCGTCGCGCATGGCGCGGATGGTGGCGGCGTAGTCGCCGCTGCCGAAGATCGCCGAGCCGGCGACAAAGGTGTTGGCGCCGGCGTCGGCGGCGCGGCGGATGTTGTCGGTCTTGATGCCGCCGTCGATCTCCAGGCGCACCTCGCGGCCGGCGGAATCGATGATGTCGCGCGCGCGGCTCAGCTTGTCGAGGCTCGAGTCGATGAAGCGCTGACCGCCGAACCCGGGATTCACCGACATGATCAGCACCAGGTCCACCTGCTCGACCACCTCGCGGAGCACGTCCAGCGGTGTGGCCGGGTTGAACACCAGGCCCGCCTGGGCGCCGCCCTCACGGATCACCGACAGGGTGCGGTGCAGGTGCTCGGTCGCCTCCGGGTGCACGCTGATGATGTCGGCGCCGGCCTCCAGAAAGTCGCCGATCAGACGGTCCACGGGCTTCACCATCAGGTGCACGTCCATGATGCAGTCGATGCCGGCCTTGCGCAGCGACGTCAGCACCAGCGGCCCGATGGTGAGGTTGGGCACGTAGTGGTTGTCCATCACGTCGAAGTGGATCAGGTCGGCGCCGGCGGCCAGCACGGCGCGCACTTCCTCACCCAGACGTGAGAAGTCGGCGGACAGGATGGAAGGGGCGATCCAGGGCTGCATGGCGGGGCATTCTACACGGACTCGGCGCCGGGAGGGCGGCTCCCGGACGGGCTCAGCGTGTCCGGGCCAGCTCGGCGTTCAGCGCCTCGAGCTGCGCCAGGTTGCCGAGGTCGGTCCAGCGTCCGGTCCAGATCTGGGCCGACAGGCGGCCGGCGGCAAGCAGCTCGAAGAACACGTCGCGCAGCGAGAACGGCTCGGCGCGGCGGCCGGCCAGGGCGTCCGGATGCAGCAGGGCGATGCCGCAGTACACGTAGCGATCGCCGCGGCCGGTGATGCGGCCGCCTTCCACCTCGAAGTCGCCGTGCTCGCGGAACGCGGGCCGGGGGGTCACCACCAGATGGCCGAGCACGCCGGGCGCGAGCGCCGCCGGCAGCCGGTCCAGGGGCAGGTCGCTATAGATGTCGCCGTTCAGGATCAGAAACGTCTCGTCGCCGAGCAGGGGCAGCGCCTGGACGATGCCACCGCCGGTCTCCAGCAGCGTCGGCTCGTGGCTGTACTGAACGCGCATCCCGAACGCGCCGCCGTCGCCGACGGCGGCGACGATCTGCTCGCCCAGGTGGTGCAGGTTGATGACCACGTCGCGAAGGCCCGCGGCGGCCAGCCACTCCAGCTGGTGCAGCAGCAGCGGGCGGCCGGCCACCGGCACCAGCGGCTTGGGCACGCGCTCGGTGAGCGGACGCAGCCGCTCGCCGCGGCCGGCGGCCAGGATCATGGCCTTCATGCGGCGGCGGCCAGGCGCTGCCTGGCCAGCGGCACCGCGGCGGCCGCGTGCTCGGCCAGGGCGGCCAGCGGCGGATGGGCGGCGGCCAGATCGCGAATGCGCGCCAGCACCGGGACGATGTGGGCGAGGTGGGTGTCGCGCCCGTCACGAAGCTTCAGGCGGGCGAAGATGCCCACCGCCTTGAGCTGCCGCTGCAGGGCCACGAAGTCGAGGTCGCGGGCGAACGTGGCGCGGTCCACCGGCAGCGGCGTGCGTGCCAGGTAGTGATCGCGCCAGCGGGCCACCTCGGCCTCCTCGAAGCGGTGGTAACAGTCGCGCAGCAGCGAGGCGAGATCGTAGGTCGCCGGGCCGATCAGCGCGTCCTGAAAATCCACCACGCCGATGCCGCCGTCGCCGCCCAGCAGCAGGTTGCGGCTGTGGAAATCGCGGTGAACACAGCAGCGCGGCTGGGCGTCCGTAGCGTCGACCAGCAGCGCGAATGCGGCGTCCAGGCCTGCGGGCGCCGGCAGGGCCAGCAGCGCGTCGAGGCACCACTGCCGGTAGATGGCGAGCTCGTCCTGGAAGCGCTGGCGCGTGTACGGGGTGATGCCCGGGTCGGAGACCTGCTGCAGGCGGATCAGGGTGTCGATGGCGGCCGGCAGCACCGCCTCCGCGCCCGGCTGCCGGTAGGCGTCGATCAGGTGGTGGCCGCCCAGGTCGGAGAGCAGCAGGTAGCCGCGGCCCCGATCGATGGCGTGGATCTCGGGGACGCCGATCCCAGCAGCCAGGAACACGCCCGCCAGGTGCTCGAAGGCGTCGTTGCGCTCCAGATCCGGGGGCGAGGTCATGGCTACCACGCTTGGTGTGCTGACGGCGTCGATCACGCGTACCCGGTAGAAGCGCCGGTGGCTGGCCTCGGCCGGCAGCGGCTCCCAGGCCCCGGCGCTGCCGCCGAGTTCGGCCAGGCGGCGGTCGACCCATTGTCTGAATGCGGCGTCCATGTCGGCATTGTAGCGATACAGCCACAGGCAGATCTCTTATCATGCCCGCCATGTCGAGCGGCGCTTACAGGGTTGGCCGGGTGAGCCGGAGCGGAATGCTGTGTCTGGCGGTGCTCGTCTGGCTGGCCGCGCAGCCCGTCCGGGCGGCCGAGGACCTGGCTGGCGAGCTCTGGCAGCCGCGGGCGGAGCTGGCGCCGGAGCGCGCGCAGCGCCTGCCCGAGTACTGTACGGGCGCTTACCGGCAGATCGAGTTTCCGCACCCGCTCGACGTCGACTCCAACACGTTTCCCATGGACGCCCGTTCCGAGTCGGCCGACTACGCCATGGATGGCGACGTGGTGCTGGTGGGCGACGTGCATCTGCAGCAGGGCAACCGCCGTGCCGACGCGGCCGAGGTGACGCTGGACAGGACCACCCGGGAGGGCACGCTCAGCGGCGGCGTCGACCTGCTGGAGCCTGGCATCGCCATGCGCGGCACCCAGGCGCGGTTCAACATCGACACCGGCGCCGCCGAGGTGGACGAGGTGCAGTTCGTGCTTCTGGACAGCGCCCTGCGCGGAAGCTCCGACCAGATCGCCCGGGACGACGCGGGCGCGCTGCATATGAGCCGCGGCACCTTCACCCGCTGCGAGCCGGGCAACGACAGCTGGCGCATCGGCGCGCGGTCGCTGGAGGTGAGGGAAGGGGAGGTATTCGGCACCGCCCGCCACGCGGTGCTGCGGGTAGGGCCGGTGCCCGTGCTGTACACGCCCTACTTCCGGTTCCCGGTCAGCGACGACCGGCAGTCCGGCTGGATGTTCCCGAACGTCAGCTTCTCCGGCGAGGACGGCATCGACATCTCCGTGCCCTACTATCTGAATCTTGCGCCCAACTACGACGCCACGCTGATGCCGCGCTACGTGGCCGATCGGGGCGAAGGGCTGGAAGGCGAGTTCCGCCACCTGTCCGGCTGGCAGCAGACCACGCTCACCGGCGGCTTCCTGTACCAGGACCAGCGGTTCAACGGCCAGTTCGACCGCAGTGATTTCGAGGAGCTGGAGGCCCAGGGGCAGGTCACCGGCCCCTTCGAGCCGGAAGACCGCTGGCTGTACGCCATCGACCACGGCGGCGAGTTGGGCCGGTTCAGCACCGTCATCGACTACACGGCGGTGAGCGACCGGGATTACTTCCGCGATCTCGGCAGCGACCTGGGCGTCTCGAGCCAGATCGAGCTGGAGCGGCGCGGTGAGATTCAGTATGCCGACGGGGGCCTCACCATGCGGCTCTGGGCGCAGCGCTTTCAGCGCCTCGACGAGAGCCGCATCGATCCCTACCAGCGTCTGCCCCAGCTCGACCTCGGCTACACCCGCGCCATCCTCGGCCCGCTGGAGCTGTCGCTGGGCGCGTCGTTCGTCAGCTTCGAACGCGACAACGACGCCTTGTCCGGCATCGATGGCATCGTCGGCAACCGCGTGCATCTCGAGCCGCAGCTGCGCGTGCCGCTGCAGGCACCGTGGGGCTTTCTGACCCTGAGCGGCGGCTACCGGTACACGGAGTACGACCTGCGCGACACCCCGGTTTCGGTGGCGGCTCGTCCCGATCGCGGCATCGCCGTGGGCAGCGCCCATGCCGGGCTGATCTTCGAGCGCCCGCTCGGCTGGTTCGGCACCCGGATGACGCAGACGCTCGAGCCGGAGGTCTACTACCTGTATCAGGAGTACGCCGAGCAGTCGTCGCTGCCCCGGTTCGACGCTTCCGAGCTCACCTTCAGCTACAGCCAGCTATTCCGGAACAACCGCTTCACGGGGCTCGACCGCATCGGTGATGCCAACCAGGCGGCGGTGGGGGTCACCACGCGCTTTCTCGACGACCGCAACGGGCGCGAGTACGTGCGTGCCAGCATCGGCCAGATCGTCTACTTCCGAGACCGCCGGGTGACGTTGGCGGGTGGGCCCAGCGTCGTCGAGACCCAATCCACGTCCGCCATGGCCGGCGAGGTGTCGGCGGCGGTGGCGCGGCACTGGAACGTCACCGGCACCATGATCTGGGACCCGAACGACAACCAGGTGGACGAAGGCGCCGTGGCGCTCCAGTACCGGCGCGACAACCGCCACATCTTCAATGCCGGCTTTCGCAAACGGCTGGACGAGAACATCCAGCAGTCGGACCTGTCCTTGTACTGGCCGGTGAGCAAGCATCTGGCCGTCATCGGCCGATGGAACTACGACTTCGAGAGCGGTCGAACCGTTGAGGGTTTCGGCGGCATCGAGTACAACGACTGCTGCTGGCAGATTCGCCTCATGGCCAGACGATTCATCGAGAGCCCCACCGGTCGTGACATTGCCATCGTCGAAGCCGACGAGGGCGTGTTCCTGCAGGTGGTCTTCAAGGGCCTGGCGGGCCTTGGCGGAAAAGTGGAATCGATGCTGCAGCGAGGCATCCGTGGCTACCGATCGGAGACAGGATATGAGATCTAGGACGCTGGCGTTGTGCGCGGGGCTGCTGCTCGGTGCCGCCGCGCATGCCGAGTACCGCGAGCTCGACGGCATCGTTGCCGTGGTGAACGAAGACGTGGTGCTGGCCTCGGAGCTGCTGGAGCGTCTGGATGCCGTGCAGAAGCAGATTGCCGCTTCCAATGTGCAGCCGCCGCCCAACAACGTGCTGGTCAGCCAGATCATGGAGCGGCTGATCCTCGAGAACCTGCAGCTGCAGGAGGCCGAGCGCCGCGGTGTGCAGGTGGACGACGAAACCCTGACCCGGGCCGTTGTCTCGTTTGCCGACCAGAACCGCCTGACCCTCGAGCAGTTCCGCCAGACCCTGGCGGAGGACGGCGTGAGCTACGCCGAGTTTCGCGAGCAGATCCGCCGCGAGATGATCATGAGCCGGCTGCAGCGCAATCTGGTCAGCCGGCGCATCGCCATCAGCGACAAGGACATCGACGACCTGCTGAACTCGCCCTACTACCAGCAGCTACTGTCCGACGAGTTCCGGGTCGGCCACATCCTGCTGACCTTCGACGAGGACGCCAGCGACAGCGTGGTGCAGGCGGCTCGAACCCGTGCGGCCGAGATCGTCACCGAGCTGCGCGACGGCGCCGAGTTCCGGCAGATGGCCATCGCCAACTCGGCGGCGTCCACGGCGCTGGAAGGCGGCGATCTGGGCTGGCGCAAGGCGGGCGAGCTGCCGTCGCTGTTTGCCGAGCAGGTGCTCGAGCTGAAGCCGGGCGATACCGCCGACCCCATCGAGACCAGCGGCGGCATCCACATCGTGCAGCTGCTCGAGGTGCGAGGCGCCAGCACCCAGAGCGAGCTGCAGTCCCGTCTTCGTCACATCCTCGTGCAGCCGTCACAGATCCGCACCGAGGCAGAAACGCGCGAGCTGATCCACGACATCCACCGCCAGCTCGAGGAAGGCGAGGACTTCGCCGCCCTGGCGCGGCAGCACTCCGAGGATCCGGGCAGCGCGCTGAACGGTGGCGACCTGGGCTGGACCTCGGGCAATGAGTTCGTGCCGGAGTTCCGCGAGGCCATGGCGGCCACGCCCACCGGTGAGCTGTCGGAACCGTTCCGCTCGCAGTACGGCTGGCACGTTCTCGAGGTGCAGGAGCGCCGTGATCAGGACATGAGCCAGGAAGCGCGGCGCAACATGGCGCTGCAGATTCTCCATCAGCGCCGATTCGACGAAGAGCTGCAGAAGTGGCAGAAGGAGCTCCGCGACGAGGCGTACGTCGAGGTGCGCCTCTAGCCGGGCGCCGCTCATGCTTGCCATCACCCCGGGCGAACCCGCCGGCATCGGCCCTGACCTGGTGGTGACCCTGGCGGGCGCTGCCCGCGAAGATGACTGGCTGGTGATCGCCGATCCCGACCTGCTGCGGCAGCGGGCCAGGCTGCTGGGCGTCGCGCTGACGGTGCACGCCGGCGACGGCCGCATCACCCGGGAGGCCGGTCACCTGTCGGTGCTGCCGGTGCCTCTGGAGGCGCCGGTGGTGCCGGGGCGCCTCGATCCGGCCAATGCCGGCTATGTGCTGCGGACCCTGGAGGCGGCTGCCGACGGCTGCCTGCAGGGGCGTTTCCGCGGCATGGTGACCGGGCCGGTGCAGAAGTCGGTGATCAACGATGCCGGCATCCCGTTCACCGGCCACACCGAGTTCCTGCAGCGGCGTGCCGGCGCAGAGGACGTGGTGATGCTGCTGGTGGCCGGCACCCTGCGGGTCGCGCTGGCCACGACCCACGTGCCGTTGCGGGACGTGCCCGATGCGATCACGCGCGAGCTGCTGAGCCGGCGGCTGTCGCTGCTGATCGACGGCCTGCAGCAGCGCTTCGGCATCGATGCGCCGCGCATCCTGGTGGCCGGTCTCAATCCTCATGCCGGCGAGTCGGGCCATCTCGGCCGCGAGGAGATCGACGTCATAGCCCCCGTCTGTGATGCCGCTCGCCGGGCCGGGCGCCGGGTGCGCGGACCCATGCCGGCGGATACGCTTTTTGCCGGGCCCTGGCTGGACGAGGCGGACGCGGTGCTGGCCATGTACCACGATCAGGGGCTGCCGGTGCTGAAGCACGCCGGCTTCGGCGAGGCGGTGAACGTCACCCTCGGGCTGCCGTTCATCCGCACCTCGGTGGATCATGGCACCGCGCTCGATCTGGCGGGCACGGGGCGCGCCGACGGCGGCAGCCTGGCGGCCGCGCTGGCGCTGGCCGGCCAGCTTCGGTGAAGGGACGCAAGGGCGTCTTCGCACGCAAGCGGTTCGGGCAGCATTTCCTGACCGATGACGGCGTGCTGGAACGGATGGTGCGCAGCATCGCGCCGGCGGCAGACGATCTGCTGCTCGAGATCGGCCCCGGGCACGGCGCCCTCACCGAGTACCTGTACGGCACCACCGCGCGTTACGCTGCCATCGAGATCGACCGCGATCTGGTGCCGATGCTGCGGGCCCGGTTCGAGCATCTGGAGCTGGTCAGCGGCGACGTGCTGCGGGTCGACCTGAACACCGTGTTCGGCGCCGGTGACGAGCGCTGGCGCGTAGCCGGCAACCTGCCGTACAACATCTCCACGCCGCTCCTGGTGAAGCTGCTCGATCATCTGCCGCGCATCCGCGACATGCACTTCATGCTGCAGCGCGAGGTGGCCCAGCGCCTGGCCGCCGGTCCCGGCAGCAAAGCGTGGGGGCGGATCACCGTGCTGGTGCAGTACCACTGCGAGGTGGCGTCGCTGTTCGAGGTGGCCCCGGAGAGCTTCGAGCCGCCGCCGCGGGTCTGGTCGGCGGTGGTGCGCCTGACGCCGCGGAGCGAGCGGCTGCCGGTTGCCGACCCGGACAGCTTCGACCGGGTGCTTCGCTATGCGTTCGCGCAACGCCGCAAGCGCCTCAGCAACGCGCTACAATCGCTGTCGCCGGACTGGGCGCGGGCCGGGGTAGACCCCGGCCGGCGGGCCGACGATCTGTCCGTCGCCGAGTTCGTGGCGCTGGCCAACACCCTTTCCCACGATCGAGGGCCCTGAGTCATGTCATTCGCCATCGACGTCGAGACCCGCTTCATCGACAAGGAGTCCGACCCGGCTGCGGCCCGCTATGTGTTCGCCTACACGATCACCATCCGCAACGAGGGCGACTCCGCCGGGCAGTTGCTCAACCGTCACTGGTGGGTCACCGACGGCCAGGGCGACGTGCAGGAGGTGCAGGGGCCGGGGGTGGTGGGGCAGCAGCCACGCATTCCCCCGGGCGAGTCGTTCCGCTACACCAGCGCCGCGCTGATCTCGACGCCGGTGGGCGCCATGCACGGCTACTACGAGTTCCAGCGCGACGATGGCGAGCGCTTCGAGGTACCCATCGCGCCGTTCTCGCTGAGCATCCGCTCCGTCGTTCATTGACGCGGGCTGCTGAGGTGCCCACCTACGCCGTCGGCGACATTCAGGGCTGCTGCGACGAGTTCGATGCGCTGCTCGAGGCCATCGCCTTCGATGCCCGCCAGGATCGGCTCTGGATCGTCGGCGATCTGATCAACCGCGGGCCGCGGTCGCTGGATGTGCTGCGCCGGGTGCGCGCGCTCGGTGATGCAGCGCAGTGCGTGCTCGGCAATCACGACCTCCACCTGCTCGCCATCCGCTATGGGGGGCACACGCCCAACCGCGGTGACACCTTCGACGAGGTGCTGGCCAGCGACGACGTGGAAGACCTGTGCCGGTGGCTGCGGTCGCTGCCGCTGATGGTGCATGACGCCGGGCTCGGCTGGGCCATGACCCACGCGGGCATTCCGCACATCTGGTCCCTGGCTGATGCCCGGGTCCGGGCTGCCGAGGTGGAGGCGGCCATGCAAGGCGATGGTTACCGAGACTTCTTCGCCGCGATGTACGGAAATCACCCGGCCTGCTGGAGCGACGACCTGGTCGGCATGGATCGCCTGCGGGCCATAACAAATTACTTCACCCGCCTGCGCCTGGTGGATGAGGCGGGCTGCATGGAGTTTGCGCACAAGGGCACGCTGGCGGAAGCGCCCCCGGGCTGGCATCCCTGGTACGAGCTGCGCGCACGGCGGCCGCTGGGAGCGAAGCTGGTGTTCGGGCACTGGGCGGCGCTGGATGGTCACACGGGGCACGACGACATCGTCGCGTTGGACACGGGTTGCGTGTGGGGACGCTCGCTGACCGCGCTGTGTCTGGAGTCAGGGGAGTTCGCCAGTATACCCGCACGATGAGACTTTTTTGTGGATCTTTTTCCTGGCACTTTCTACGCGTCCGGCTACTCTAAGGATCAGAAGCCGTAGAAGCTGAATCCACAAGAATCGTTGCAGGAGAATCAGAGGGGGGAAGCATCAGCACAGGAGGCTGACGATGGGTGTCTTTGAACACTTCCAGGAACGCTACGACGCCGCCCAGCAAGAGGAACTGACCCTCCACGAGTACCTCGATCTCTGCAAGAAGGAACCCAGCACCTACGCCACGGCCGCCGAGCGCCTGCTGCTGGCGGTAGGCGAGCCGGAGTTCGTCGATACCGCCCACGATCCCCGTCTGTCCCGAATCTTTTCCAACAAGGTCATCAAGCGCTACCCGGCCTTCAACGAGTTCTACGGCATGGAGGAGGCGATCGAGCAGATCGTCTCGTTCTTCCGGCATGCCGCTCAGGGCCTCGAAGAGCGCAAGCAGATCATCTACCTGCTGGGTCCGGTGGGCGGCGGCAAGAGCTCTCTGGCCGAGAAGCTGAAGTCGCTGATGCAGAAGATGCCCTTCTACGCACTCAAGGACTCACCGGTCAACGAGTCGCCGCTGGGCCTTTTCGACCCGCTCGAGGATGCGCACATCCTCGAGGAAGACTACGGCATTCCGCGGCGCTACCTGCGGGGCGTGATGTCGCCCTGGGCGGCCAAGCGGCTGAAGGAGTTCGGCGGCGACATCACCCGCTTCAAGGTGGTGAAGATGTATCCGTCGATCCTCGAGCAGGTAGCGGTGGCCAAGACCGAGCCGGGCGACGAGAACAATCAGGACATCTCGGCGCTGGTGGGCAAGGTCGACATCCGCAAGCTCGAGGCCTACGCGCAGAACGACCCCGACGCCTATTCCTACTCCGGGGCGCTGTGCAAGGCCAATCAGGGCCTGATGGAGTTCGTCGAGATGTTCAAGGCACCCATCAAGGTGCTGCATCCGCTGCTCACGGCCACCCAGGAAGGCAACTACAACGGCACCGAGGCCATCGGCGCCCTGCCGTTCGACGGCATCGTGCTCGCGCACTCCAACGAGTCGGAGTGGCAGACGTTCCGGAACAACAAGAACAACGAAGCCTTCATCGACCGTGTCTACATCGTCAAGGTGCCCTACTGCCTGCGGGTGTCCGAAGAGGTGAAGATCTACGAGAAGCTGATCACCGAGAGCTCGCTGTCGCGCTCGCCGTGCGCGCCCGACACGCTGCGCATGCTGGCGCAGTTCTCCGTGCTGTCGCGCATCAAGGAGCCCGAGAACTCCAGCGTCTTCTCCAAGATGCGGGTCTACGACGGTGAGAACCTCAAGGACACCGATCCCAAGGCGAAGAGCCTGCAGGAGTATCGCGACGCCGCCGGCGTGGACGAAGGCATGGACGGGCTGTCGACCCGGTTCGCCTTCAAGATCCTGTCGAAGGTGTTCAACTTCGATGCCAGCGAGGTGGCGGCGAACCCGGTGCATCTCATGTACGTGCTCGAGCAGCAGATCGAACGCGAGCACTTCTCCGACGAGGCGCGCGAGCGGCTGATCCGCTACATCAAGGAGTTTCTGGCGCCCAAGTACGTCGAGTTCATCGGCAAGGAGATCCAGACCGCCTATCTCGAGTCGTACTCCGAGTATGGTCAGAACATCTTCGATCGCTACGTGACCTACGCCGACTTCTGGATTCAGGATCAGGAGTACCGCGATCCGGAGACCGGCGACATCCTCGATCGGGCCTCGCTGAACGAAGAACTCGAGAAGGTCGAGAAGCCCGCCGGCATCAGCAATCCGAAAGACTTCCGCCACGAGATCGTCAACTTCGTGCTGCGGGCGCGGGCCAACAACAACGGCAAGAACCCTTCCTGGCAGAGCTACGAGAAGCTGCGTTCCGTGATCGAGAAGAAGATGTTCTCGAATACGGAAGATCTGCTGCCCGTGATCTCGTTCAACCCGAAGTCCTCGAGCGACGAGCAGAAGAAGCACGACGACTTCGTGGCGCGGATGGTGGCGCGGGGCTACACCGAGAAGCAGGTGAGGCTGCTGGCGGAGTGGTTCCTCAGGGTGAGGAAGTCGCAATAGCCTGGTGTCGAAGATCCCAGCAGGGGCAGTAGGGTAGGCATCATGAGCTACATCATCGATCGACGGTTGAACTCGAAGAACAAGAGCGCCGTGAATCGGCAGCGGTTCCTCGAGCGATACCGGGGACACATCAAGCGGGCGGTCTCGGATGCCGTGGACAAGCGCAGCATCACCGATATCGATCGCGGCGAAGAGGTCACCATCCCGGCGCGTGACATCTCCGAGCCGGTGTTCGGGCACGGCAGCGGCGGGCGCCGTGGCGCCGTGCACCCGGGCAACCGGGAGTTCGTCACCGGCGACCGCATCAAGCGGCAGGGCGGCGGAGGCGGCGGTGGCGGCGATGGCGAGGCGTCCGACTCCGGCGAGGGGGTCGACGACTTCGTCTTTCAGATCAGCCGCGACGAGTTTCTCGACTACCTCTTCGACGATCTGGCGCTGCCGAACCTCACCAAGCGTCACCTGAAGGGAAACGCCAGCTACAAATACGAGCGCGCCGGATTCTCGACCGATGGGGTGCCGGCCAAGCTGTCGGTGTTCCGCACCCTGCAGGCGGCCAAGGCGCGCCGCATCGCGCTCGGCGGCACGTCGCGCAGGCGCATTGCCGAGCTCGAGGACGGCATTGCCGAGGCTGCCGGGAAGGGTGACGAGGTCACCGGCATGCGGTTGCGCACCGAGCTGGCCCGGCTCAGGCGGCGGGAGAAGCGCATTCCCTTCCTCGATTCCACGGACCTGCGCTACAACCTGCACCTGAAGCGCCCGGTGCCCACCAGCCAGGCGGTGATGTTCTGCCTGATGGACGTCTCGGGCTCCATGGACCAAGCCACCAAGGACATGGCCAAGCGCTTCTATCTGCTGTTGTACCTGTTCCTGAAGCGCCATTACGAGCGCACCGAGGTGGTGTTCATCCGCCATCACACCACCGCCCGCGAGGTGGACGAGCACGACTTTTTCTACTCCCGGGAGACCGGCGGCACCGTGGTGTCGAGCGCGCTCAAGCTGATGAAGCAGATCATCGACGACCGTTACTCGCCCGATCAGTGGAACGTCTACGCGGCTCAGGCATCGGATGGCGACAACTGGAACGACGACTCGCCGCTGTGCAGCAAGCTGCTCAGCGAGTCGTTGCTGCCGCTGGTGCAGTACTTTTCGTACATCGAGATCACTCAGCGCAGCCACCAGGCGCTCTGGCGTGAGTACGAGAAGCTGGCCACCGCCCACCCGGACGCCTTCGCCATGCGCCACATCGCGCAGCAGTCGGACATCTTCCCTGTGTTCCACGACCTCTTTCAGAAGCGGAACGCCGCATGAGCCGGCGCGAGCCCATCGCCACCGGCAGCGACTGGACGTTCGAGCTCATCCGGCGTCTCGATGACGAGATCGGCGTGCTGGCCGGGGAGTACGGGCTCGATACCTACCCGAACCAGATCGAGGTGATCCGCTCCGATCAGATGATGGATGCCTACGCCTCCGTGGGCATGCCCATCAGCTACCACCACTGGTCCTACGGCAAGCAGTTCGTCGCGGTCGAGGCGCAGTATCAGCAGGGGCTCATGGGGCTCGCCTACGAGATCGTCATCAACTCCAACCCCTGCATCGCCTACCTGATGGAGGAGAACACGCTGACCATGCAGGCGCTCGTCATCGCGCACGCCTGCTATGGCCACAACTCGTTCTTCAAGGGCAACTACCTGTTCCGCACCTGGACCGATGCCGGCTCGATCATCGATTACCTGCTGTTCGCCCGTAACTACATACGCGAGTGCGAGGAGCGCCACGGCGTTCGGGAGGTGGAGGCGACGCTCGATGCCTGTCATGCGCTGATGAACTACGGGGTGGATCGCTACAAGCGGCCGCATCCGATCTCGGCCGAGGAGGAGCGACGCCGCCAGCGCGAGCGCTCCGAGTGGGTGCAGCGCAACCTCAACGACCTCTGGCGCACGCTCCCGGAACCCGCCCATCGGCGCGCCGCGCCGGACGAGCGGGCCTTTCCGGCCGAGCCGCAGGAGAACCTGCTGTACTTCATCGAGAAGAACGCGCCGCTGCTGGAAACCTGGCAGCGCGAGATCATTCGCATCGTGCGCAAGCTGGCGCAGTACTTCTATCCGCAGCGTCAGACTCAGGTGATGAACGAGGGCTGGGCCACCTTCTGGCACTACACGCTGATGAACCGGCTGTATGACGAGGGCCTGATCACCGAGGGGCAGGTGCTCGAGTTTCTGTCGAGCCATACGGCCGTGATCTATCAGCCGCCGTTCGACCACCCCGGCTACCGGGGCATCAATCCCTACGCCCTGGGATTCGCGATCTTCAGCGACCTCAAGCGCATGTGCGAGGCCCCCACCGACGAGGACCGGGAGTGGTTCCCGGACCTGGCCGGTGGCGACTGGCTGGCCGTGGTGCACGACGCGATGCGCAACTACAAGGACGAAAGCTTCATCCTGCAGTTCCTGTCGCCCAAGGTGATGCGGGACATGCGCCTGTTCGGCATCGTCGACGACGACGCCGAGGACGCCATCGAGGTGACCGCCATTCACGACCACCAGGGCTACCGCCGGGTGCGTGAGGCGCTGGCCAGCCACTACAACCTGGGCGACCGGGAACCCAACATTCAGATCACGCGGGTCGATCTGCGCGGCGACCGCAGCCTGACGCTGCGCCATGCGCAGCACCAGCGCCGGACCCTGAACGACAACACCACCGAGGTGCTCAAGCACCTGCACCGGCTCTGGGGCTTTCCCGTTCGCCTCGAATCCGTGCGCGACGACGAGGTGGTTGCCCGGGCCGCCTGCCCACCGGAGACCGTTCCCGCCTGACCGGGTGCCCGCCGGAGTGCTATGTTCCGCCCATGAAAACCTATCTGGTAGGCGGCGCCGTCCGCGACGAGCTGCTCGGCCGTCCGGTGCGCGAGCGTGACTGGGTGGTGGTCGGCAGCACGCCCGAGGCCATGCTGGACCTCGGCTACCGTCAGGTGGGCCGCGACTTTCCGGTGTTTCTGCACCCGCAGAACGGCGAGGAGTACGCCCTGGCCCGCACCGAGCGCAAGACCGGCCCCGGCCATCGGGGCTTTGTCTGCCACGCGGGCCCCGAGGTCACCCTGGAAGAGGATCTGGCGCGCCGCGACCTGACGGTGAACGCCATGGCCCGCACGGAGGACGGCACCCTGGTGGACCCGTTCGATGGGCAGGCCGACCTGCAGGCCCGTCTGCTGCGTCACGTCTCCGATGCCTTCTCCGAGGATCCCCTGCGCGTGTTCCGGGTTGCCCGATTCGCGGCCCAGCTGCCCGGCTTCCGGGTCGCGCCGGAAACGGCGGCGCTGATGGCGCGCATGGCCCGGGACGGCATGCTGGCCGAGCTGTCCGCCGAGCGGGTCTGGCAGGAGCTGGAGAAGGCGCTCGGCAGCGGCGCACCGGAGCGCTTCTTCGAGGTTCTCGAGCAGGCGGGCGCCATGACCCCGTGGCTGGTGGAGCTGGCAGGCCTGGACCGGTCGAAGCTGCCCGAGCCCGGGCCGGCCGAGGCTCGCTTTGCGGCGCTGGCCTGGCATCTCGATCGGGAGCAGGTACGCAACCTGTGCGGCCGGCTCAAAGCGCCCGGGCGCTTTCAGCGGCTCGCCGAGCAGGTGGCCGCCCACGGCCGCACGCTGGCCGGGTGGCGGCACGCGCAACCGCCAACCGTGGTCGAGGCCTTGAATGATGTGGGTGCCCTGGCGCGCCATCGCGATCCGGAGCCGGCGATTGCTGCCGCCGAGCGCTGTGCTCGCGTCCGGCTGGATGATCTCAGAGGCCTGATCGGCCGGCTGCAGGCGGTGACCGCGGCCGACTTCCGCGGCTTAAGCGGCCCCGAACTCGGCGATGCCATCCGCGATGCGCGTGCCGGGCTGGTGGTGGCGGCACAGCAAGCGGCCTGATCGTTCGCTCAGGGTGCCCCGGCGGCTTCCAGCGTCGGCAGCAGCGCCGGCTCCCGCAGTGCGCCGGTGGCCTGCTCGAAGGCGTAGGCGATCCGGACCAGGGCGCCCTCGCTGAATGCGGGGCCGACGAAGGCGACGTTGATCGGCAGGGCGCTGACGGCACCCGCCGGCACGGTGACGCTCGGCAGGCCGGACATCGCCGCCAGTGACGAACTGCCCACCAGAAACCGGTCTCCTGCGAGCCAGTCGGTCTTCCAGGCGTAGCCGTTGGCCGGGCTGATCAGGGCATCGAGCCGATGCTCCGCCAAAGCCGCCTCCAGATCCGCGCGCACCTTGGCCGGCCCGGCCGTCAGGGCGGATTGGTATTCCTCCTCATTCAGCCCGCCCTTGGCCTGCGCTTCCAGGAAGATCTCCTGGCCGAAGTGGGGCATGACCCGAGCAGCATGCGCCTCGTTCCAGGCGATGAGTTCGGCGAGGCTGTCGCGGTCCGGTGGCACCGGGCGCGCGGCCAGGTAGGCGTTCAGCCCCGCCTTGAACTCGTAGAGCATCACCTGGTACTCGGCATCGTAGCTCTCCGTCGAGATCTCCACGCCGACCGGGTCCACCAGGGTCGCCCCCAGCGCCCTGAGCGCGATCAGCGCCTGCTCGAACACCGCGTCCACCCGGGGGTGATCGCCGGCGCCGTAGTAGCCGCGGTTGACGCCGATGCGAACCCCATCCAGGCGCCTGGCCGCCGGGTCCGGCAGCAGCGGCGCGGCATCGGCCGGGTCGCGGGCGGTGGCCGGGTCGGCGGGGTCGGGCCCGTCCATGGCCGCCAGCAGCAGTGCCGCATCGGTGACCGTGCGGGCCATGGGGCCGGCGGTGTCCTGGGAGTGGGAGATGGGAATGATGCCGTGGCGGCTGATCCGGCCCACCGTCGGCTTGATGCCGACGATGCCGTTGACGCCGGCCGGGCAGACGATGGAGCCGTCGGTTTCGGTGCCGACCGCCAGCGGCGTCAGGCGTGCGGCCACCGCCACCGCCGAGCCGCTGGACGACCCGCAGGGGTTGCGGTCCAGCACGTGCGGATTGCGGGTCTGACCACCGGCGCTGCTCCAGCCGCTGCTCGAGCGGGTGGAGCGGAAGTTGGCCCATTCGCTGAGGTTGGCCTTGCCCATGATGACGGCGCCAGCCTCGCGCAGGCGGGCCACCAGGTGAGCGTCCACCGGCGCCCGAAACTCGGCCAGCGCCAGGCTGCCGGCGCTGGTTGCCATCCGGTCGCCGGTGTCGATGCTGGCCTTGAGGATGACGGGCACGCCGTGCAGGGGGCCCTTGGGTCCACGCGCCGCGAGGTGCTTGTCGAGATCGCGGGCAATGGCGACGGCGTCGGGGTTGAGCTCGATGACGGCATTGAGGCGGGGTCCGGCGTCGTCCAGGGCGGCGATGCGGGCCAGGTGGGCGCGCGTGACCTCGACCGCCGAGATCTCACCGGCGGCGAGGCGCGTTGCCAGGGTCGATGCGTCCAGCCGGGTGGGGTCGTCGGTCGCTGCGGTTGCCAGCGCGGCCAGCAGCCACGCCGCCAGCACCGTGCCCACGCGCCCACGCCATCCATGCGTCATGCCGCCTCCGCCCTTAACCCGCAGTCTTGCGCCGCTCGATGCTGACGCCGACGCTGGCCGCGTCGGTCAGCGCCTCGGGTTTCTCCACCTCCACCCGAACCCGCTGGATGGGAAACTCGTGCAGCAGCAGTTGGGCGATGTGCTCCGCCAGGGTTTCGGCTAGGTGGAACCGGCCCTCCCGGGTGAGGGCGGTCACCCGCGCGGCCGCCGCGGCGTAGTCCAGGGCGTCGGCGATGTCGTCGGACCTGGCAGCAGATCGGGTGTCGGTGGCCATGGCGAAGCTGATGCGCACCGGCTGCGGGGTGTCTCGCTCGCTGGGATGAATGCCGAGAATGGCGTCGACGGTCAGCGAGCGTACGAACACGGTGTCCACCTCAGGCCCCCGGTATGGTCAGGTCGGTGAGGGGCCAGCGGGCCCGCGTGTCGATGGCGAGCCCGGCGGACTCGCCGGCGGCCAGACGCCGGTAGCCGGCGTAGGCGATCATGGCGCCGTTGTCGGTGCACAGGCGCGGCGCCGCGTAGTAGACCTCGGCGTCGACCCGGGCGGCCAGCCGCTCCCGCAATCGCACGTTGGCGCTGACCCCGCCGGCCATCACCAGGTGCGGCACGCCGGTCTGGGCCACAGCGCGCCGGCATTTGATCACCAGGGTGTCGACCACGGCCTCCTCGAAGGCCCGGGCGATGTCGGCGCGGGTGGCGTCGTCCAGCGGCCGATGGGCATTGACCGTGTTCAGGGTGAACGTCTTCAAGCCGCTGAAGCTGAAGTCGAGCCCTGGCCGGTCGGTCATGGGGCGCGGAAAGACGAAGCGCTTGGCATCGCCCTGCTCGGCGCAGCGGGCCACCGCCGGTCCGCCGGGGTAGCCCAGGCCCAGCATCTTGGCGGTCTTGTCGAAGGCCTCGCCGGCGGCGTCGTCCACCGACTCGCCCAGCAGCTCGTAGTCGCCGAGGCCGCGTACCAGCACGAGCTGGGTGTGGCCGCCGGACACCAGCAGCGCCAGGAACGGCAGCGGCGGCTCGCGGTCGTCCAGCAGCGGGGCCAGCAGGTGGGCCTCCATGTGGTGCACGGCGACGGCGGGAATGTTCAGGCTCCACGCCAGCGAGCGGCCAAACGTGGCGCCCACCAGCAGCGCACCCAGCAGGCCCGGCCCGGCGGTGTAGGCCACCGCGTCCAGATCGGCCAGCGCGCGGTCCCCCCGCCCCAGCACCTCCCGGATCAGCGGGATGAGCTTGCGCACGTGGTCGCGGGAGGCGAGCTCGGGCACGACGCCGCCGTAGCGGGCGTGCAGCGCCACCTGGCTGTAGAGCGCGTCGGCCAGCAGGCCGCGCTCGGCGTCGTACAGCGCGACGCCGGTTTCATCGCAGGAGGTTTCGATGCCGAGTACCAGCATGGCGCCATGTTAACCTGCGCGGGGCTTTTGCAAAGCCACCGGATTGCCAGTAGAATTCGCCGCCTTTGGCGGCCCCGGGCGGGGCCGGCGGGTCGTCTTGCCCGGATCTTCCAGGTGCAGATGGCCCAGACACCAGTCATTTTGGGTAGAAGATGCCAAGCGTAAAAGTCAAAGAAAACGAGCCGTTCGACGTTGCCCTGAGGCGCTTCAAGCGCTCCTGCGAGAAAGCGGGCGTGCTCTCCGAAGTGCGCCGCCGTGAGTTCTATGAGAAGCCCACCTCAGTGCGCAAGCGCAAAGCGGCTGCGGCGGTCAAGCGTCATGCCAAGAAGCTGCAGCGCGAAGCGCGCCGGTTCGAAAAGAATTTCTGATCGCAGGTTCCGGATCTCCGGCCCGCGCCGCGCGGGCCCTGCCCGCCAACGAGCCCACACGGAGCTGCCATGACCGTCCAAGAAGGCTCCGACCTCAAGCAGCGCATCGGCGATGCCACCACCGACGCCATGAAGGCGCGGGACAAGGCCAGGGTCGCCACGCTGCGCCTGATCAAGGCAGACATCCAGCGCGTCGAGGTGGACGAGCGGCGCTCGCTCTCCGATGACGATGTCATCGCCGTGCTCAACCGCATGCTCAAGCAGCGTCAGGACTCCCTGGGGCAGTACGAGGCGGCCGGCCGCGAAGATCTGGCCGCCCAGGAACGCTACGAGATCGCGCTGGTGCGGGAGTTCCTGCCGGAGCCGCTGGACGAGACGGAACTCGAGCGCCTGATCGACGCCGCCATGGCCGCGACCGGTGCTGCGTCCATGCGCGACATGGGCAAGGTGATGGCAGAGCTCAAGCCCAGGATTCACGGCCGCGCCGACGTGGGTGCGGTGAGCGGCAAGGTGAAGGCCAGGCTGCAATAGCGGGTGGCTATGCTAGGGTTCGAATAGCGCCGCCTCCTGCCAACTTAGTATCTGGATCACTCGCATATGGCACAAACCGTCGTCCCCGTGATTCTGGCCGGAGGCTCGGGCAGTCGGCTCTGGCCGCTGTCACGAGAGCTCTTCCCCAAGCAGTTCCACGATCTGTTCGGCGACGGCTCTCTGCTGCAGGCCACTCTGCGGCGGGCGGCCGGCGTCACCGACGTGCGACCCGTCATCGTCTGCAACGAGGCGCACCGGTTTCTGGTGGCCGAGCAGTGCCGCCAGGCGGCCATTCGGTGGCAGCGGATCATGCTCGAGCCGGAGGGCCGAAACACGGCGCCCGCCATTGCCCTGGCCGCCCTCGAAGCCTGCAACGTGCATGGCGACGCGGTTCTGATGGTGCTGCCATCCGATCACCTGATCGCGGATGCGGCGGCGTTCGCCGAGGCGGTGGCCCGCGCTGCGGCGGCCGCATCCGAAGGCGGGCTGGTGACCTTCGGCATTCAGCCGACGGCGCCGGAAACCGGCTATGGCTACATCGAGGCCCCCGGCGTACGGCCTGGCGACCGCGCGGCGCCGGTGCGTTCGTTCGTCGAGAAGCCTGATGCCGCGACCGCGGCGCGGTACCTGGCGGCGGGCGACTTCTTCTGGAACAGCGGCATGTTCGTGTTCGGCGCCAAGGCGTATCTGGCGGAGCTCGGCCGCTGCGAGCCGCAGATGCTGGCCCATGTGCAGGCGGCCTACGCGGATGGCCGGGAAGATCTGGACTTTTTCCGGCCAGGAGCTGCGTTTCTCGAGTCTGCCTCTATCTCCGTGGACTACGCGGTGATGGAGAAGACCGACCGGGCCATGGTCGTGGCGGCGGAGTTCGACTGGAGCGACGTCGGCTCCTGGTCGGCCATCTGGGCGGCGTCGCCCCGGGACGATGCGGGCAACCACTTCACCGGTGACGTACTCAGCGTCGACAGCCGCGATTCCTACGTACTTGCCCAGCATCGCCTGGTGGGCGCCATCGGCCTCGACAACCTGATCGTGGTGGAGACCGCGGACGCGGTGCTGGTGGCGGACAGGAACCGGGTGCAGGACGTCAAGCGGCTGGTGGAGCAGCTCAAGGGCGGGCAGCGGGACGAACACCTGACGCACCGCGAGGTGTTCCGGCCCTGGGGCAGCTACGAGGGCATCCAGCAGGGCGAGCGTTACCAGGTGAAGCGCATCAAGGTGAAGCCAGGCGAGCGGCTGTCGCTGCAGATGCACCACCACCGCAGCGAGCACTGGATCGTGGTGCGCGGCACCGCCGAGGTCACGCGGGATGAAGAGGTGTTCACGCTGACCGAAAACCAGAGCACCTACATCCCCCTGGGCGTCACCCACCGCCTGGCGAACCCCGGCAAGCTCGAGCTCGAGCTGATCGAGGTGCAGGTGGGCGCGTACCTCGGTGAGGACGACATCGTGCGCTTCGAGGATCAGTACGGCCGCTAGGGGTTCGTGGTAGATTGAGCCGGCCATGGCCGGCCGCATCCCGCAATCGTTCATCAACGACCTGATTCAGCGGGTCGACATCGTCGACGTCATCGACGCCCGCCTGACCCTCAAGAAAGCGGGCAAGAACTATCAGGCCCTCTGCCCCTTCCACAGCGAAAAGACCCCGTCGTTCTCGGTGAGTCCGGACAAGCAGTTCTATCACTGCTTCGGCTGCGGCGTGAGCGGCACGGCCCTGACGTTTCTGATGGAATTCGAGCGCATGGAGTTCGTCGAGGCCGTGGAAGCGCTGGCGCGCATGGCCGGCGTCGAGGTGCCGCGGGAGCGCTCCAGCGTGCCCGAGAAAGACCATACCGACCTGTTCGCCATTCTGGCCGAGGCGGAGCGGTTCTTTCGGCAGGCGCTGAAGCAGCATCCGGATGCGGTCGCGTACCTGAAGCGCCGTGGCCTGTCCGGCGAGGTCGCCAGGGATTTCGGCGTCGGCTTCGCGCCCGACGCCTGGGATGCGCTGCGCAAGGCCCTGGCTCATGTGCCCGAGGCGCTGCTGCTGGAGGTGGGCCTGCTGACCCGCAACGATGGTGGCCGCATCTACGACCGGTTCCGCGGCCGGGTGATGTTTCCCATCCGCGATACCCGCGGCCGGGTGATCGGCTTCGGCGGCCGGGTGCTCGGCGGTGATGGCGGCGGCCCCAAGTATCTCAACTCGCCGGAAACCCCCCTGTTCCACAAGGGGCGGGAGCTCTACGGCCTGTACGAGGCCCGCCGCGCGCTGCGCAAGCTGGACCGTCTGGTCGTGGTGGAGGGCTACATGGACGTGGTGGCGCTGGCCCAGGCCGGCATCGCCAACGCCGTGGCCACCCTCGGCACCGCCGCCACGCCGGAGCACTTTCAGAAGCTCTATCGGTACGCCGATGAGGTGGTCTGCTGCTTCGACGGCGATCGCGCCGGGCGCCAGGCGGCCTGGCGCGCCCTGGAATCGGCGCTGCCCGTGCTCGGCGAAGGTCGGCAGCTCAAGTTCATGTTCCTGCCGGAGGGCGAAGACCCGGACACGCTGGTTCGCGCCCGCGGCAAGGACGCGTTCCTGGCCATGGCGGCGGTGGCCCAGCCAGCCATCGAGTACCTGTTCTCGCAGCTGGCCGAGGGGCTCGACCTGGACAACCTCGACGATCGGGCCCGGCTGGCGAGCCTGGCCATGCCGCACCTGGAGCGCGTGGCCGAGGGCATTCTCAAGCAGCTCATGGGGCAGCGGCTGCGGGAGCTGACCGGATTCTCGCCGGCCTCGGCGCGGCCGACGCCGGCGCCCAGGGCGGCCGCGCCGAATCGGCACACCGAAGCGCGCATCTCGGCTTTGTCCCGCCGCCTGCTGTCGCTGCTGCTGCAAAGGCCGCAGATTCTGCGCTCGCTGCCGGGCGGCGCCCTGGATGGCCTGCCGGAGCAGGATCTGCTGGTCCAGGTAGCCAAGTATCTTTTCGATAACCCCGAGGCCACCACGACGGAGGTGCTGGGGCGCTGGTCGGGCACGCCGGAGCATGGCGTGCTCCTGGCGTTGCTTTCCCGCAACACGCCGTTGCCGGCGGGCGCCATGCAGTCGGAATTCGTGGAGGGGGTGCAGCGGCTGGCCGACATCCGGCGCCGTGCCGACCGCCAGCGGGTGCTGGCCGAGGTCGGCGAGCAGCCGTCCCGCGAAAAGCTCGAGGAGTACTGGCAGCTCAAGCAGCGCCAGGCGGACAGCTAGCCGTCGGCGATGGGGGTAACGTTTTCCGCGAGCCCGAGTCTAATGCTGCAGTTGCAAAACGCTATCTCACCCCCACCTATGCCGCTATAATGGCCCGTTTTGCTGGGGGCAGGCCGGCGGCGCGCGCGTGCACGCCGCCGGACGACGATTCACGAACGACCGAGGTGCCATGAGTACTCAAACCGAACAGCAGCAGTCGCGTCTCAAAGAGCTCATTGCCAAGGGTAAGGAGCAGGGGTTCATCACCTATGCCGAGGTGAACGACCACCTGCCCGACGACATCTCCGATCCGGACCAGATCGAAGACATCATCCGCATGATCAACGACATGGGCATCACGGTCTACGAGACCGCGCCCGACGCGGACGACCTGCTGACATCGGAGGAGAATACGGCAGACGAGCTGGCCGCCGAGGAAGCGGCGGCGGCGCTGGCCGCTGTGGAAACCGAAGCCGGCCGCACCACCGATCCGGTGCGCATGTACATGCGCGAGATGGGCACCGTGGAGCTGCTCACCCGCGAAGGCGAGATCGCCATCGCCAAGCGCATCGAGGAAGGCATTCGCGACATGCTGCACGCGGCCGCCTACTACCCGGGCACCGTGGAATATCTGCTCGAGGTCTACAACGAAGCGGCCAAGGAAGAGCGGCTCTCCGACGTGCTGGTGGGTTATCTGGACCCGACCGACGACGTGCCGGAAGCCGCGCAGGTGCAGCCGGCCGCGGCCGCGGCGCGTCGCGGTAACGACGACAGTGACGACAGCGACGACGATGATGACGACTCCTCCAGCTCCGAAGAGGAGAACAAGGGGCCGGATCCCGCGGAGGCCAAGCGTCGCTTCACCGCGCTCAAGCGTCAGTTCAACAAGACCCAGAAAGCCATCAAGGACAAGGGTCGCGGCAGCAAGGAAGCCCAGGCGCAGCTCGACAAGCTGGGCGAGGCGTTCTCGCCGTTCAAGCTGGTGCCCCGGCACTTCGATGAGATCATGGACCTGCCGCGCCAGGGGCTCGACCGGGTGCGCCGTCAGGAGCGCGCCATCATGGTGGCCGCCGTGCGCCGCGGCCGCATGCCGCGTGACGTGTTCCGCAAGGAGTACCTGGGCTCCGAGACGTCCATCGCCTGGGTGAACAAGCACATCAAGGCGAAGAAGGACTACTCCACCGCCCTCGAAGCCCAGAAGGACGAGATCGGCCGCGCCCAGAAGAAGCTGAAGGTGCTGACCACCGACACCGGCCTCTCGGTCACCGACATCAAGGAGATCAACCGCCGCATCTCGCTGGGCGAGGCCAAGGCACGCCGTGCCAAGAAGGACATGGTCGAGGCCAACCTGCGGCTGGTGATTTCCATCGCCAAGAAGTACACCAACCGCGGTCTGCAGTTCCTGGATCTGATCCAGGAGGGCAACATCGGCCTCATGAAGGCGGTGGACAAGTTCGAGTACCGCCGCGGCTACAAGTTCTCGACCTATGCGACGTGGTGGATTCGCCAGGCCATCACCCGCTCGATCGCCGACCAGGCCCGCACCATCCGCATTCCGGTGCACATGATCGAGACCATCAACAAGCTGAACCGGGTCTCCCGGCAGATGCTGCAGGAGATGGGTCGCGAGCCGACGCCGGAAGAGCTGGGTGCGCGCATGGAGATGCCGGAGGACAAGGTGCGTCGGGTGCTGAAGATCGCCAAGGAGCCGATCTCCATGGAGACGCCCATCGGCGACGACGAAGACTCCCATCTGGGCGACTTCATCGAGGACATCTCCATCGGCTCGCCGGTCGATCTCGCCACCGGCGAGGGCCTGCGGGAAGCCACCCGTGAGGTGCTTGGTGGGCTGACCGCGCGCGAGGCCAAGGTGCTGCGCATGCGCTTCGGCATCGACATGAACACCGACCATACGCTGGAAGAGGTGGGCAAGCAGTTCGATGTGACCCGCGAGCGCATCCGCCAGATCGAGGCGAAGGCGCTGCGCAAGCTCCGGCACCCGAGCCGCTCCGAGCACCTGCGCAGCTTCCTCGACGAGTGGCTGGACAGCGGCGGGCGGTAGGCGTACTCGAGGTCCGGTGGCTGACTGATACCCGGGCGTTCACCTCGTAGGTTACACTTCGAAGTGTAACCTATGTGGGGAAGAAGGAGCTGACGCCCATGAAAGCCACCACCAAAGACCTGCGCCTGCACACCCAGGAGATTCTTGCCGCGGCCGATCGGGGCGAAACCGTGCTGATCACCTATCGTGGGCGGTGCCGTGCCGTACTCAGAGGCTGGCCCGAGCAGGGAGACCGGTCAGCGACTGCGGGACGCAATCCCGCGTTCGGTCTCTGGGCCGACCGCAGCGAGGATGTCGCTGCCGGGGTGCGTCGTCTGCGTGAGCCGCGGCGCTTCGACTGATGCTGGTCGACACCGATGTGCTCATCTGGAACCTGCGCGGCAATGCCAACGCGGCGGCCCTACTCGACGGCCGGCCCGGCTTCGCGCTGTCAGCCGTCACCTATATGGAATTGATTCAGGGGTTGCGCAGCAAGCAGGAGTTCACAACGCTGCGCCAGGCTCTGGCGTTCTGGCAGGCCACCATCGTCCAGGTCAGCGAAGCCGTCTCCAGTCGAGCCTGCTTTCTGGTGGAGCAGTTCGCGCTTTCTGACTCGCTCGCCATGGCCGACGCACTGGTTGCGGCCACGGCGCTCGAGCGCGGAGATTCGCTGGTGACCGGCAACGATAAGCACTACCGCTGCATCGATTCCTTGACCGTCGAGCGGTTCCGGCCGTAGGCGAACGCTCCGGGTGTGCTCATCGATCAGGGCTTCAGCGCCAACACGTCGCAGCGCGCCCGCATCAGCACCTTCTCCGCCGAGTTGCCGAGCACCACGGCCGCCACCCCCCGGCGCGCCGTGGTGCCCATGACCATCAGGTCGGCTCTGAGCCTGGCTGACAGCCGATTGACGGCGTGGCCGACCTTGCCCATGGGCACGTGCAGGCGCTCCGGCGGCACGTCGTACGGTGCGGCCAGGGCGGCCAAGCGCTGCTTCGCCTGGGCCGCGCCCTCGAGCTTGAAGCTGCGAGGATCTGGAATGTCGAGCTCGCTCAGCACCTTGGGCACGTCCACGGCGTAGACGCAGTGCACCTCGCCGTCGTACAGGGCGGCGATGTCATGGGCGGCATCCAGCACCTTGCGGTTCAAGACCTCGTGAGCCCGGTCGTCCACCCGCAGGTCGACGGTCGCGAGCACCCGCGGCTTCCGCCGCCACGGCGTCGACGTGCACAACAGCACCGGGCTCGGGCAGGTGCGCAGCAGCTCCCAGTCGAGCGGCGTGTGCAGCAGGGTCTGGCTCTGGTGGATCGACTTCACCACCAGTTCGTCCCTGGCGTCCTTGACCCGGTCGGCCACCCACGCGGCGATGTCCTTGACCCAGACCACCTCTAGGGTCAGATCTTTGAACAATCCCTGGGCGTCGCGAACCTGATCGCGCAGCCACTCCGTTCGCTCCGCGACGATGGACTTCTTGATGGCTCGCCGCTGGCTGACATCGAAGACGTCCTTCTGGTCGTACATGGGGTGATACGCGAAGGCTGCCAGGTGCAGGTGGGCACCGGCCTTGTCCTGCAGGCTCAGCGCCCGGGCCAGGGCCGTCTGTGGATGCTTGGGCTTGTCGATGACGACCAGGACGCGCTTCGGTGCGGGCATGAGGGCTCCTCGGGGTGCAACGAGAACCCGCTAGCCTCCACGGAGTGGCCCGTCGGCGCAAGCAGGGGAATACCGAAAGACTTCATGGCCATCGCTGCATGGCGATATAATCGCGCCAGTTCGGGCCTATAGCTCAGTTGGTTAGAGCAGTGGACTCATAATCCATTGGTCCCAGGTTCGAGTCCTGGTGGGCCCACCAGTTCAAACGGGTCGTTCCTCAGCCGGCTGGAAGCGAGTCGTATCCATTGAGCGTCCTCACCGATTTCATTGGCGATCGAATTCAGCTCAACTCGGTGCTCATCGTTGCCTGCTTCGTGTCGGTGCTGCTCATGGGCTCTCAGAGCGCGGCCAGCTACCCCACCTATCTGCTCGCTTTGTCGCTCATTCTGTCTGTGCCGCAGTGGTCCGACGTGTTTCAGGAGCGCATGTCCTGGCTGCTGCTGGCGCTGCTGGTTTACCTCTGCCTGACGAGCCTCTGGTCTGAGCCGTTTCTGTGGCGCGATGCCGCATCCACAGCCACGCGCACGCTGCTGGTCTTCTGCTTCGTGGTGGCGCTTGCGGAGTGCCAGCTACGTGGTCAGGTGCGACGCTGGCTCGGTCGCGCGCTGGCGCTGTCCGGCGTGATCGCGGTTGCGGCGGCGCTCTGGGTGTACGTCTCTGATATCCCCGCGGACGGCCGCCTGAAGGGGCTCGGCCAGCTCGACACCGAGGTGATAGCGGCGCTCGTGTTCGGCGTGTGCATGATCTTTGCGCTGGACCTGATTGTTGGGCAGAGGTCCCGGCTTGCGCAGCTGATGCTTCTGGCGAGCGTCCTCATGATCGGCGTCGCGGTGTATCTGTCGGATTCGCGAAACGCCTGGGTCAGCGTGGTCACCGGCGCGGGCGTCTTCCTCGTCGCGCATAGAGCGCGCACGCCGCGTGCGTTCATGGCCGCCATGGCGGTCGGCGGGCTGTGCCTGCTCGGCATTCTGTTGTTGCTGCTGCTGGGAGAGGGCACGCGCGATCTGTTGCTGCCGCGCGGCGACAGCTTCCGACCGGACATCTGGCGGGAGGCCTGGGTACGGATTGCCCCCCACGGTCTGTGGTTCGGGCTGGGCATCAATACTTCGGACAATTTCGTCATCGTCGACCTCGAGTTTCTGCACCCTCACAGCATGTATCTGTCGGTGTTGTATCAGGGTGGGGCGATCGCTCTGCTGCTGTTCCTGACATTAATCATCGTGGTTCTGAGAACCTTGCTCGTCCACTTCCGCCATCCTGACGCCAAGCTGGCGCTCGGCATTCTATTCGTGGCGCTGCCAGCCTACCTGCTGGACGGACACGAGCTGATCGACAAGGTCGGCTCGACTTGGTTCCTGTTCTGGCTTCCCGTGGCGGTTGCCTTGGGGTTGCGTTGGAGCCACCCGCGACAGGATCTGTAGTGAGTCGACTGCCGGTCTTGGTCAGTTAAGACGCGTTCCGAGGAGCTGAGCGGCGCAGGCGGGGCGAAAACTCGAGCAGCTTCCGGGGGATCTTGAGCGCCAGCCGCACCCACCCGGTGCTGAGACCGTTGCTCCTGCAGGCACGAATGATCTCCCGGTTCAACCGGAAGACGGCGGCAAGGTTCCTGCTGCTAGTTCCCCCGTATTGCATTCGCACCACGACGGCGTCGATCCGCTCGTACCGCAGCTGATGGCGCCAGAGAGCTCTCACCAAAAACTCGAAGTCGGCCGAGATCCGGTAGTCCCTCCGGTACGCGCCGATGCGATGGTAGACGGAGTTTCGTACGAACAGTGTGGGATGGGGAGGCATCCACCCGTACCGCAGCTTGGCCGGCGAGAATCGGCGGGAGGAGTAGATGCGAACCGTCTTCATTTCGTCGGCCGCGGAGAAACACTCGAGATCGGCGAAGATCAGATCAGCGGGGCTACGGGCAAAGCGATCGGCATACAGCCGCAGCACTTGCGGGTTCGCGTAGTAGTCGTCGCCATTGAGGATGCCGATAATTTCACCTCGAGCTCGGGCGATGCCTTTGTTCATCGCGTCGTAGATTCCCCGGTCCGGCTCGGAGATCAGCTGATCGATACGATTTCCGTACCGGCGGAGCTTTTCCAGAGTGCTGTCGGACGATCGGCCGTCTACGACGATGATCTCCCGAGGTTGGTAGCTCTGACTGAGAATGCTGTCGATGGTGCGGCAGATGGTGCGCTCCATGTTCAGCACTGGAACGACGATGGTGATCAGGGCGGAGTCACCGCGCATAGGGGAAGCGCAGCCGCCTACGGATGCCGCGAATGGCCAGGAGCTTGACGACGAACGAAATCCCCAGAATCGGCCCACCGAACAGGTACTTCAGCAGAGGGTCGTGCCAGTGGATTTGGATACCGTTCTGCCTGCGCACCCGATCGATCTCGCGTCTCCCCAGGGTCTCGTAGAGCGTGCTGGATTTTGCCGCAGGGTGCACCCGGAACCCTGCCAGGAAGCGGTTCAAGCGCGCGAACCGGCCGACCTTCATCATGCGCACGAATAGGTCGTAGTCCAGGGCGAACTGAAAGCGCGGATCCACCGGGCCAGCTCGCTCCATCAGCGACCGGCGCCAGAAGCAGGTCTCCTGGGGGATGAAATCCCAGCGGCTCATACAGTAATTGGAGTGGGGCGGCAGAATCCAGAAGCGGGTGACGGAATCGTCCTCGTCTACGAACACGCGGTTCGAATAAACGGCGTCGATCTCCGGATTGCATTCGAAGAACTGGATCACAGCGGCGAGCGCACCCTCCAGCAGGATGTCGTCGCTGTTTAGATAGGCAAGGATGTCTCCTGTTGCAAGCCGCATGCCCTTGGCAACGGCATCCGCCTGCCCGTCGTCCGGCTCGATGATCAGATGGGTCAAGGCCGGTCGATAGCGTTCTAGAATCTGCACTGTGCCGTCGTCCGATCCACCGTCGACTACGATGTACTCGAGGTCGGGCACACCCTGATTGAGTACGCTCTGCAGGGTGCGCTCGATGAATTTGGCCTGGTTGAACGATGGGGTGACGACGCTGATCTTCATCCACTATCTATCGCAAGCATCAGATGCCGAACAGCCGTCGTTGGCACTGGCCGGCGCCGGGGGCGGCGGCTACGAGTCGGTTTCGGACCCAATTCTGATGGTTGTCATACCCTTTATCCATGCCGCAGAATACTGCCCGTTCGCCCATCCCATAGCTATGCTGAAAGCTAACAGGTTTTTGCAGCTCATTGGGCTCGAGTGGTCACTGGAGCGGGATCGGAAGGCTGGCGATTTCCGCAGTTTCGAGCGTCCGGCACGCTTCATGGATCGGGTCTCTTGATCGCGCTGGCAGAGGAGCGCTTCGGGCTACTAGGTCATGCCTACCGCAAGCATAGTAATCAGGACGCTGAACGAGGCGAAGTTTCTCGGCCAGTTACTGGAGGGTATCGAGACTCAGCGGGTTGCGGATCTGCAGTTCGAGACCGTCCTGGTGGATTCAGGGTCCACAGATGGCACGCTGGACATTGCCAGACGGCACGGCTGCCGAATCGTAACCATTGGCAGAGAGGAGTTCTCGTTTGGGCGCTCTCTCAACGTCGGCTGTGACGCGGCTTGGGGCGATATCCTGGTTTTCGTTAGCGGCCACTGCGTCCCCGCCAACGATCGCTGGCTGCAGCAGCTTTGCGCCCCTCTGACCCAGGGGCTGGCAGTGTATGTGTACGGACGCCAGATCGGCGGGCCAGGAACCCAATTCAGCGAGAAGCAGATTTTCGGCAAGTACTTCCCGGCGCAAAGCCAGATTCCCCAGTCCGGCTTTTACTGCAACAACGCCAATGCGGCCGTTCTGCGCAGCGCGTGGTCTGCGCGCCGTTTCGATGAGGAGTTGACGGGCCTGGAGGACATGCATCTCGCCAAACGGCTGGTCGCGGACGGCCAGCCGATCGGCTACGCGGCCGATGCCGTCGTCTATCACCTCCATGACGAGACATGGGCGCAGGTCCGCCGGCGCTTCGAACGCGAAGCGCTGGCGCTTCAGCAGATCATGCCCCATGTGCACATCCGGCAGCGTGATCTGATCCGGTACATCCTTTCCAGCATCCGGGTGGACATGAAGAAGGCCAGAGCGGAGGGGGTACTGACGGGCAACGCGATGAACATCATCCGGTATCGATATCACCAATATGTCGGCAGCTACCTGGGTAATCGCGTCCATCAGCATCTTTCGCACGCGGACAAGGAGCGCTATTTCTACCCAGATGATAGCGAGCCAGATCGCGTGACGCCTCGAAAGAGGACGACCGCTGTCTCGGACCCGCACAAGCCGGTCATCGTCTCCGATGACTGATCGCAGAGCGGCCTTTATCACCGGCGCCTCTGGCGGAGTCGGATACGCTTTGTGTGCTGCCTTCCGATCGGCTGGATACAGCGTGATCGCGACCGACCAGATCGGGGCCATTGAGCCCGAGTGCGATCTCTTCATCCCGCTGGACCTGGAGGAGCTGGTGTCCGATCCTATCGGACAGGATGCTCTGGTCGGGGAGGTTGTGGCGCATCTGAGTGCCGTCCGCGCCGGGTTAGGTTGCCTGATTAACAACGCGGCCATACAGATTACGGCGGATCTCGACGCGCTCGATGTCCACAGCTTCGAGCGGAGCCATCGAGTTAACGTGACCGCGCCGTTTCTGCTGGCCAAGATCTTTGGCCCCTACCTCCGGTCGTCGGGGGGCGGAATAGTAAACATCGGCAGCGTTCATTCAAGGCTGACGAAGAAGGGTTTCTGTGCCTATTCGGCTTCCAAAGCGGGCCTGGCCGGGTTGACGCGGGCGCTGGCGATGGAGTTCGGTGCTGACGTGACGGTCAACACTATCACACCGGGAGCGCTGGACACGCCGATGCTTCAGGCCGGGTTCTCAGGAGCGCCGGAAAAGCTGGGGTTCCTGGAGTCTCATCATCCGATCGGCAGGATCGGGCAGCCGGATGAGATCGCCAGCATGGCAGTGTTCCTGGCGTCTGATGCTGCCCGATTCGTCACTGGCGCGGAACTCCCCGTGGATGGCGGAGTTAGCGCGCGTTTGCATGATCCGGGGTAACGCGCCCGGTCTCTATCTCTCCCGACGCAACTGGAATGGAACGCGAATCTGTGACGAGAAACCTCATAGCCCTGCTGCCGATTAAGGCCCATAGCAGCCGGGTGCCTGGCAAGAACTTCAGGGAGCTGCGCGGCAGGCCGCTCTTTCGCTGGATGTTGGACCGTCTGCTAGACCTGGATTTCGTGGACCTGGTGCTTATCAACACCGACGCGCGGCGAGAACTCGAGGCGGCGGGGATGCCTCGATCCTCACGGGTTGAGGTCAAACCCCGACCCGCGCACCTCCTCGGCGACGATGTGTCGATGAACCGCATCATCGCAGACGATATCGATAGCCATGGTGCCGCGCACTACTTGATGACCCATACGACCAATCCGCTGGTCGGCGAAGCAACCCTGGGCGCCGCCTATTCCGATTATCTGAATGGCTTGAAGGCCGGACACGACTCGCTGTTTTCCGTAACCCGGCACCAGACGCGCTTCTATGACCGCAATGCGCGGCCGATCAACCATGACCCTGGCAATCTGATTCCAACGCAGGACCTGGAGCCCTGGTTCGAGGAGAACAGCTGTTACTACTTCTTCAGCGGCAACAGTTTCGCAACGACTCGTGCGCGAATCGGCAGCAAGCCGGTCATGCACGAGACGCCCCCCGGAGAGGATGTAGACATCGACGAGTGGCGGGACTGGTACCTGGCGGAGGCGATCATGGGCATGAATGCCGGGACGTCGCCATGACCGACATCCTGCTTACTTGCCCGCCCATGATCCTTCAGCGCAAGGAGTTTGATGGGCGCTTTGCAGAGCTCGGCTGGCGTGTGCACGTGCCAGAGTTCGAGCAGACGCTATCTGAGGAGAAGTTGGTCGAGCTCGTTCCCCGGTTCGACGGCTGGATCATCGGTGACGACCCGGCTTCACGGCGCGTGGTCGAGGTCGGAGCCGCCGGCAAACTAAAGGCGGCCGTGAAGTGGGGCGTAGGCGTCGACAATGTGGACTTCGAGGCGTTCGCGGACTCCGGGGTGCCGGTGGCAAACACGCCGGGAATGTTCGGCCAAGAGGTGGCGGATGTCGCTCTCGGCTACGTCATAGCGCTGGCGCGACGAACGTTTGAGATTGATCGTGGGGTTCGTGCCGGGGGGTGGCCGAAGCCGGCCGGGATATCCCTGGCGGGAAAGACCGTCGCGCTCATCGGCTTCGGGGATATCGGGCGCAACACGGCGAAGCGGCTGGCTGCCTGCGATATGCGGGTGGTCGTTAGCGACCCTGCAAGTAGTGAGGAGGCCGTAGCCCGCGCAGGCTATGAGGCCGGACGCTGGCCGACGGTGCTTGCGGAAGCGGACTTCGTTGTCTTTACGTGCGCACTGACGCCGTACAATCGCCATATGCTTAACGACGACTCCTTGAGCCGGTGCAAGCCCGGCTTGAAGGTCGTGAACGTTGCGCGCGGACCCTTGATCGACGAAGCATCGCTCATCAGGGCCTTGAATCAGCGTACCGTAGACGGTTGCGCACTTGATGTGTACGAGGTAGAGCCGCTCACCAGTGAAAATGCGCTGCGTCGGCTGCCTGCGGTGATCCTTGGATCACATAACGCATCAAACACGATCGATGCGGTTCGTCGGACCAGCATTGAGGCGATTCGCAGATTGCACGCCTCGCTCGACCGCGGGGCGAAAGGTTAGTACCTGACATAGGCGAGTTGGGATGACGCATGAGTGGGTGGACATTTGTCTTCGTCGAGTTGGCTGGCCTTTTCGTATGTCAACGATCAGAAGTAAGCCCTCGAAGCATTGATCTCAACCCGGTGTTTCGCAGCCGGGACCAAACGCAGCCAACCGGGACAAGGAGCCTAGCGTGTTCGACGTAATCCGAAAGGCCGAGTATTTCGACTGCCTGGATCGCGGTCTTGCGCCTCGAAACGACATGTCCCTCAAGGGAATCCAAGATGGTTGGACCCTGAGCCAGCTTTGCGATGTCAAGGGAAAGCGAATGTTGGAGGTCGGGGGAGGAAACTCCCGCGTTCTTCCGCAGTTGGAGGGCAACAAGCTGTGGAACGTCGACAGGTTCGAGGGTGTCGGCCAGGGTCCCACCAAAGTGCCGACGCAGCGAGGCATCGAAGTGATTCGAGCCTTCATGGGAGACTTCTCTCCATTGCTGCCCGAGGTGGACATCGTCTTTTCCATCTCGGTGATCGAGCACATCCCATTCGAGAGTTACGTGGACACCTTCGCGGATATGGCCCGTTGCCTGCCGTCTGGCGGCGTGATGATCCATACCGTCGATCTGCCTCTCGCCGACGTTGCGCTTACCCATTCCGACACCCGGCTGCGTCTCCTCCGAGAGGCGGTGGAACAGGCGGGATTGCGTTGGCGCGAGGTGCCGTCGATCGGCCCCGGTGCTACTTTCGAGGCGGATATGGCCAGCAACTCCGATCTTTCGACCTGGCAGTGGACAAAGATATCCGAAGCTACAAAATTGTCCGGACCGCTCTACCAACTCGTCTCGATAAAGATGATCGCTGAGAAGCCCTAGGTTGGCTCCCGCTAGCCTCATCCTTTCCGACCTCAGGAAAATCTGATGCTCCTTTCTATCACTATTCCCGCATTCAACCGGCCCGAAGCGCTGCGTCGCGCTCTAGACGTCTTTGTCGCCCAGATAGAGGGTAAGCACGAGTCAGAGGTCGAGATCATCGTCGTGGATGATGCCTCTCCGAGCGACTCGCTCGGGTTCGTGTCGGACTACGCGGATTCCTATGCTTTCGTCAAATACAGGCGGCTGGGCAGGAATATCGGATTGGAACGCAACCTCGTCAATTGCGTGCAGGACGCGGTCGGAGAATTCTTGTGGATATTTGGGGACGATGACTTTCTCGATGCCGATGATGCCCTGGACGATGTCGTCGCGCGACTCAAGCAGGGTGAGACCGACATGCTGGTCCTCAACCGGACCCGCAGGTCGCGAGATCTGAGCGTCCTGATCTCGGACGACTGGATGGGTCTGCATGGTCGAGACCGCCGATTTTCGGGTCTGCGGGAGTTCTGTCTCGAGTTCGGATATCTGAGTGTTATCGGCTTCATCTCCGTGAACATCATGCGGCGAAAGCCCTTCCTGTGTTCCGGCATTCCTCACTATCTTGGAACCATGTATCCGCAACTCGGTGCGATGCTCGAAGCCTTCCACAATCGGCCTGTCGAGCTCGTAGGGCGTCCCCTGGTTTGCCACCGCACGCAGACCGCCGATGAGAAACGGGCGGAACTTGGCGCGAAGCCATCCGAATCGGACTTCATGGTGGACTATTCGAGACGCAATGCGCTCTATTTCAGCCATCCCCACATTGCCATGATGAACCGGCTTCTGGATGCTGGCGCGTTCCACCCCGACGACGTCGTTCGGATCGTGGAGAACACGGTGAAGGACGGGCTCCTCATCGACTTCTTTATAGACTGCATTGCAGGAAGCCTGAGGTATCCCTATAGATTCACCGATGTCGATTGGCAGCGAACCCAAAGCTTCTTCGCGCGGCTTCCGCTGACCACCCCGCAGATCGCGCGCATCGAGGAGATCTGGGCTCTTCGCCAGGCATGGGTAGATGAGGAACGCGGAAGGGCCGGTGGCCACCGGCCTGTCCGAAGTATCTCTGTTCTCACGCCGAGTTACAGCCAGGGCGAGTTCCTTCCGGATTGTCTGGAATCCGTAGAGAGTCAGACTTTCCAGCCAATCGAGCATCTCGTCTTCGACCCGGGTTCCACGGATGGCAGTCGAACCATCGCGATGGAGTCTCCGGGCGTAACGTTGTTTGCGGAGCCGGATAGCGGTCAGTCAGACGCGCTCAACAAGGGCTTTGAACGGTCCCGAGGGGACGTTGTTGCGTGGCTGAATTCGGACGACATGTTCGCAGATGCGTCGGTGTTTCAGAAGGTTGTCGATCGCTTTAATCAACCTGACTGCCCCGATATCGTCTATGGAAACGGCATTTTCATCGATGAGCATGGCCACAAGCTGCGGGATGCCTATGTGAACATCCATCCCGAAACGCTGCCTTGGAAGCTGCAGGAGGAATGCGGAATTCTGCAGCCGGCGCTTTTCATGCGACGCAGCGTGATCGACCGCGTCGGTATGCTCTCGACCAATCTTCATTTCTCGATGGACTACGAGTACTGGATCCGCTGCACCAAGGCCGGCGTGCGCTTTGCTTTTGTCGACGACGTGTTCGCCATTGCGCGATACCACAATCAGAACAAGACGTACGGGCAGAGAGGCAAAAGCTATGCCGAAGTAGCCCTGATGCTTACTCGGCACTTTGGCTACGTGCATAACAAGTGGCTCCGACGCTATGCAGAGTTTCTCTGCGATGGCCATGATGGCGTGCTTAGTCATGCAGCCAAGGATGGGGTGAGAGACGCAACGGCGCTCGAGAATGATTACGACAGACTGCTGCTGGAGCACGATTGCGGGGTCCTTGCCTATGGCGTCCTTTGCTCCTGCACTTCCGAGAAGGGTTACCGGGAGACGTTCGTCGAACTAAGAGACCGCGGTCTAGATCCCATAAAAGCAGGGTTGGATACTGGTACCCGCATTCAGTCGATGGACGTCCAGTGGGTCGAAACCAGTTCCTTAGAGGTGCTCCCGACGATTTCCCTCGTTACTCCGAGTTTCAATACAGCACGATACCTCGGCGACACTTTGCAGTCCGTCGTCTCTCAGAGATACCCGAAGCTGCAGTATGTCGTCGTGGACGGTGACAGCTCAGATGGAAGTCAGGACATAATCGATCGCTATCGGGATCGGCTGCACGCGTACGTCAGCGAGAAGGACGGCGGCCACGCCGACGCCCTCAATAAGGGCTTCTCGCTGACCGATGGGGAGATCATGGGCTGGATCAACTCAGACGACGTGCTGCTTCCAGGCGCGCTAGCTTCCGTCGCCCGTCTATTTGCGGAGAACCCGCAGATTGATTGGATTACGGGCCGGCCTTCCACAGTGGAAGAGGACAATGGCGGTTTTCGATTGCATGGGTTGAGGAAGTTCTCGCGTCTCCGTTTCATAGCTGGCCATTATCGCTGGATTCAGCAGGAGTCTACGTTCTGGCGCCGTTCTCTCTGGGAGCGCTCGGGCGCCCGGTTGGACGACTCCATACGGTACGCTTGCGATATGGATCTGTGGGTCCGTTTTTTCCGCCACGCGGAACTCTATTCGGTCGACCTGCCGTTGGGGGCGTTTAGAAGACGAGTCGGACAACGATCAATCGCCTTCAAAGAGTCCTACGAACTTGAGGCCGAGCGAATTATTGAACGGGAAACGGGCCAACTCGATCCCGAGTTCTCGACTCTCTTCGGTCCGATACTGCGTCGAGTCAAATCGCGAGAAGATACCATGTCCGAAGCCATGCGCGAGAGTCTTCTCGCAATTGCCGATACCCCGACCGTATCGGCGCATGCGCTGATCGAGAACAATCGAGGGCTGATGAAGAACCTCGTGTTGAAGGAGAGACGTGTGTCTGGACGGAAGTGGAGCTCAGAGATCCTGGCGCCGGATGATGTGCGGGGCTTCAGAGACCGCCATGCAGGACAGCGGTGCTTCATTATGGGCAACGGTCCGTCGCTTAACAGGATGGATCTGAGCAAGCTCGAGGGCGAGGTTGTCTTCGGCTGCAATGGAGTATTCCTCCTGTACGATCGCGTTTCCTGGAGGCCCACGTATTACACGTGTGTCGACTCCCGTGTGCTGCCGGATCGCGCGGTCGAGATCGATCAGATGCTGAGAAGTCATCCCGATATGGTGGCCTTCTTTCCCACCGAAATCCGGGAGCACACGGGAGACCGCCGCAAGTTTGCCGTTAAAGCGCTGATTCCCCCGGAGCGTGGTCGGTACTTCCTGACGGAAAAGCCGCAATCCTTGGACGACCTGCCATCTTCTATGTTCTCCATGAATGCGAACGAGGGGCTCGTGCAGCCGTTTACCGTTGCGGTAACCATGCTGCAACTCGCGTTCTACATGGGCTTTGATGAAGTCTATCTCATAGGTTGCGACACGAGCTACGTCATCCCTGAAGACGTCGAGAAGGAGGGGCTGACCGCGAAGGGCGAGCTGGGTCTCGGTCTGACGTCCAAGGAAGACAATGATCCGAATCATTTTGACCCTCGATACTTCGGAAAGGGTCGGAAGTGGCACGACCCGCAGACGGACAGGATGATCGAGCACTATGGCTATGCAAAGCAGGTCTTCGAGAGGGCCGGAAGAAGGGTCTTCAACGCAACGGTGGGTGGGAATCTTGAGGTTTTCGAGCGAGTGGACTTTGATTCCGTATTCGCCGCAAAGGGGCGGGCTTACCAGCGAGATGGATCTTCTGTCGCTGCAGCGCGGCCAGAGACGCCTACCGGTACAGAAAGCTCGCGTAGCACCGTCGAGGCAACCTCGGGAGCTCGGTCCTGGACTGCCGCTGGAAGGACACAGGAAGTGAAGCGCCGATTCTATGCGCCTTTTGGGGAGTGGGTGATGCGGAGGTCGCCGGAGTGGTATCGCTTCCTCCATAGATTACGTCTCGGTGTTTCCGCAATCTGGCGACGCCGTCGCTGGACTGGTCCAGCCTTGGTTATGGTACTGCTTGCCTTTGGCTTGAGTTGGATAGAGCCCTTTTCGCAGTACCGCGGGTGGATCTGGGGCGTTACTGCCTTCGGGGTCCTGTTGGTGGCTACAGCGTATATTGCGATGGTGCTGCGTCGTGTTGCTCTGACGCTTTCCGCGGACCTCGGGTCACTTCGCGCGAGGCTTGCGTCTCTGGACCGTGGCGTTTCGAGCCGGCTAGACCATTTGGCCGCGGGGCAGAAGCGTATCGACGAGACCCTCGGGCGTCGGGACGCAGTGTTGGCGGCGCTGGAAACCTCGGCGGCGAAAGCAAAGGAAAGCCAACAAGTCCTGGAGGACCAGTTGGCTGATAGCAGAGCGGTGCTCGAGAACGGAATTGCCCGGCAGGAAGAGCACCTGGCGAAGGCTTCGGGGCGGGCTGATGCGCTGGAAGCAAGACTTGATAGCCTGGAGAGGCTGGTTCCAGGTCTGGTCGAAACGAGTGAGGCCCTGAATAGCCGAGCGGGACAACTTGAGGAGGCAGTCGATCAGGCCAGGCTTTCCGAACTTCCTGGCGACGTGAGCCGTCTGAATCGGGCTCTTGAAGCGGAGTTCGGTTTTCTTCGGTTTGGCCGCGTTCTGACCTCCGAGCATTTGGAGACCTTGCTCACCAAATGGAGCAGGCTTCTGAACCTCGAGTTGAGCCGTCCGTCACTCGATTACCTTGCAAAGCGAATCCGGGAAGTGGAAGCCAACCTTTCGGGCCGCCTGGCCGCACCCATCGAGGATGCGGTTCTGCGGACTCTCGTCGCGGCCAGTGTGCAGAGAAAGGATCTGGAGTTCTTGGAGATTGGCGTGTTGTTCGGAATTGGCTCTGCGGCTATCTATGATTTCGTCAGAGGACGATTCGAAAGTGTGCACATCACCGCCATTGATCCACTATACGGATACTACGGTGCATCCAACCTGGATGCGCTGCTGAAGATCCCGGTGAATGAGCAGACGTTCTGGAGAAACATGCGGTCTGCCGACATTCCGAACGACGACGTAACACTGATCGATGCTTTCAGCTACGAAGATCGGGCTATCGCGGAGGCTGCCGAGCGCGAATACGATCTCCTGATCCTTGATGGCGATCATTCGTATGCCGGAGTGAAAGCGGACTTCGAGAACTACGCGAAGTTCGTTCGACGTGGAGGATTCATATTGTTCGATGACTACGGTTCCAATGACTGGCCTGAGGTGAAGAAGTACGTGGATGACGAGATTATGGGAAGGGACGACGTCGCTCTCGTCGGGTCGGAATGGCGAACGGCGATCTTCCGTGTCGTGTCCAAAGCTGCTGGATGAGAATGACAGTGGTGCAATGGTCGTTCGGGATAGGGCGTAGGCCTTGACCGGGCGTGCTGAGAGCGGCGGCGCGTATTCGTGATGATTTCCCGCAATTCCTCTAGTGTGCGGTCGAACGACGGCGATGGTTCCGTGGGAGTCACAGTTCATCGTCCGGAGAACCGCCTGGACGCCAGCGCGCTGGATGCTCTCCGGGGTCTTATCGCCGAGGTGCGACTCTATCGATATCATGTCGTGGTCGCATTTCTGAGGGATTTCCGCGCGGGATACACTGGCACAGGGCTGGGTGTGTTCTGGAACATTCTGCTTCCTCTGATGCCGATCGGAGTCTATGCCCTTCTAGCGACTCTTCGGATCGTTCCGGCGTTCGATGAGACGGCTGCTCCCGTTGCCATATCGTTCAACGCAACGCTCTGGTTCTTCTTCGTCGGGTGTGTGCAGATGCCGATCAGCGTCGCCCGGTCGCGGAACAGCGAGGCCCTTAAGACGGCCGTACCTCTGATCGTCCCCATCGTGGCAGGTTTCGGTCAGCTGATGTTCGAGGGCCTGGTAAGGTTGATTCTCGTGGTCGCGTTGGCGTTGATCCTGCGGGAGTCCCCCGTCTGGTCCTCCGCGCTCTGTCTTTTGTCTGTGGTAAGTGGAGTAATGCTTTTCTTCGGCCTTGGTCTGACCTTGGCCATTCTGAACATTGCGGCTCCGGACGTGCAGAAGGTGACTGGCCCGATTCTGGGGTATGGAATCTTCCTGAGTGGTGTGATCTTTCCTCTACCTGAGAGTGGATCTCTGGCTATTCTGCATGATCTGAACCCGTTCGCCGCTGTCATTACCGGCAGCAGGCTCCTGGCTTTTGCCGGGGTCGAGAGCGTTGCTCACGCGTTCTGGGTCTGGACCCTTATGGGCCCCCTACTGCTGCTCATTGGCGCCAGGGTGTTCTTCATCATGGAGCGAAGGATCCGCGGGGTGGTTTAGGCATGTTGTTCGATGATCTCGTTCTGGACGTTAATGGTCTGGGGAAGGTCTACTCAAGGCGGGTCGAGAATGAGCGCGCGCGACTTCGGTCGGCGTTCTGGCGCGTTCTCTTCAGAATGACGCCGCGGGCGATTACGCCGGAGGACCAAGGGGATTTCTGGGCGCTGAAAGACATCAGCTTCAAGCTCAGGCGGGGAGACGCCTTGGGGATCATCGGGTTGAACGGATCGGGCAAGACATCCTTGCTCAGGATCCTTGCTGGGCAGGTGGTGCCGGACGCCGGCCAGATGACCTTAGCAGGAAAATCCGCCGCGATGATTGATCTGACAGCGGGCTTTAACCCGATTCAGTCAGCTAGGGACAACATTTACCTGCGGGGTGCCGCGCTTGGATGGTCCCGAACGCAGATTGAGGATCGCTTCGACGATATCGTTGAATTCTCTGAGCTCGAGGATGCGATCGAAGCCCCCGTCGCCAGCTTCTCCAGCGGAATGGTGATGCGTTTGGCGTTCTCGATCATGGTGATTGCGGACCCGGACCTGCTGTTCATCGACGAGGTTCTGGCAGTTGGGGACTTCCGCTTCCGTCAGAAGTGTCTCGGTCGTCTTCGCGAATTGCGTCGGCAAAGTTCATTCGTCATGGTGTCGCACAGCATGGGTGATATAAAGGCGTTCTGCTCGGAGGTCCTAGTGCTTCACAAAGGCCGTATGGTCTTCAAGGGCGCACCGGACGAGGCGGTTGAAATCTATCAGAGTCTCGAGTTTGGGGAGCCTGAGAGTGATCGGAAGCGGATAGAGAGCATTCTTACGCCACAGTTTGAGAACTCGGATACGATTACTGACGTGCGTCACTTTTGGTGCGACGAAAGTGGACATCCGATTGACTCGGTTACCGCCGGCGAAACGCTGTTCTTCAAGCTCAGTTTCAGGTCGAAGATTGACATCAGGCGTTTGGTCATTGGGGTTCCGGTCTGGACAGAAAAAGGAGAGTACGTAACCGGGTTCTCTACGGAACTGGGAGCGGAAAGCTACTCTGTTGCGTCGGATACTTCAGTCAGTTTCTGTCTCGAGGTCCCACACGTTGCTTTCAATGAGGGGGTTTACGTCTCGAACATAGGTATCATGGACGGCCTTGAGTTTCTCTATAGGCGCGCGAACGTCGCACTCCGCGTCAAGCCCCGCCATCCTCTCACTTGGGGCCTGGTGACGCTGGCCCATGAGTGGAGGCGCGTAGAGTGAGGCCTGGGTTGCGGAGCACGCTGCTTAGGTCGCGCTTTTCCATGCTGGTGGTTGAGTGATGAGAGAGCCGAAATTCTACCGACGATTTGACTATCCGAAGACGCTTTTGCCGAACGCGTATCTCGCGTCGCTCGAGGAGGGCGTGACCACCGTCGATGAGGCCCGCGCCAGAACCGGTGCGACCATTGGCTACCCAGGCTGGCTAGTAATATACAGTCTGCTGCTGTCCTCCTTGAAGCCGGGCCAACACCACGTTCTCGTGGAGACCGGTACCAATGTTGGTGCCTCGACAATCATGCTTGCCCAAGCCCTTGCGGACGCGGGCGTGGATGGCGTGATTCACACGTTTGAGATTGATGAGGAAACGCAGAAGATCGCCAAAGCAAACATAGAAGCCGCCGGTCATGCAGAACGAGTTAACTTTCACCTTGGTGACACCCGGAGCGTGTTCGGACGAACGCTCACTTCCTTGAATGCTTCGATATCGGGCGCCTTTCTCGATGGCGGGCACGAGGAGACCGTACTCCTCAACGAATTCGAGGTGGTTCGCCCGTACCTCGGCCGCGGAGCTCTGGTCTTTATAGACAATACCTACCCCATAGCGGAGGTCGAGAAGGGAGAAGACCGTCGTGTCAATGAGGCTCTACGTTCCATCCTGGCGAGTCATGGCGGCTCCCTCATTAATCTGCCGTTTGTATCCTGGTTCACGCCGGGTCTCGCAATCTGGCAGGCGGATCCGCCGCTTGAGATTGCGGATTGGGAGTGAACCTTGACCGCAATGCCCGGCGCGCGCACGTATTGGTCGGCCACAAGGCTGTATGTCAGCCCAACCATCCCGCGGCGAGCACGCCGAATGCTTAGGAGCCTAGCTACGCGCGCTTTCTTGGACGGATGTCAGGACCGATCGCCGGAATTCTGGCCCTGGATGGTGCCCGTCGTCGCATCGCGGCCTAGTTGAACTGCTGGTGGACAGTCAGATGAAAGACCTGCCACTTGACCCTGCCTTGCCGATCGAAAAGCGCTGCCGTGTCTGCGGAAGCGAGTATGTGGCATACCTCCGGCACGTGCCGATGCTGCAAATGCCGCTTTTGACACCCATGTACATCTGCCTCGGCTGCGAACTGATGATGCATCCGCAGATCTATCGGGAGTCGGACGAGAAGCTGCAAAAGGATGCTGAATGGCACGTCTCGATGGAGGAGAGAAATCGAGGCTGGGCTCGCCAGTTCTGGGATGGCGTTCAAGCAGAGTTCCCAAAGATACGTTCCGTTCTTGAGATCGGCTGCGCGACTGGATCGTTCCTGAGTGTGGCGCAGGAACGCGGTCTCACCACACGCGGTCACGACAACAATCCCCACGTTCGCGCCGCAGCCAGGGAGCGACATGGTATAGACGTGGACATGTCTCTATGGAGCAACGCGACATGCGTGGAAAAATACGATCTTATTGTCGCGATTATGGTTTTGGAGCACCTCGTTCAGCCCGCTCGGTTGATGGGGGAGATTGGTGCCTACTGCAGAAGAATGGGCAGTGCTGCCTACGTGTCGGTTCCATTCAATGCTGAGCGTCATCATTGGCCGGATTATTGGGTAGAGAAACCAGAAGCGGGGAATCCGCTATTCCTGTGCGATGTTCATCTGAACCATTTCAGTCGGAAGAGCTTCGAGTTGATGGCTTCGAGCGCTGGAGCCAGGGCGATACGCCGCTTTGACTACGGGTGGATGGGGTACTGGCTGGAATTCTGACCTGACGATTGATCTCGGAGGATGCGTACACTCGCATCGGATACGACTTCGCAGTGCTGCGCATTTGCCCGGCCAGGGATGACGTTTCTCAGGTCCTCTGAGATTCGCTGCCTCGAACTGCAACGCGTCTGTACACGGGGTTGACTCTCACCTTGCCTGCGTCGTGCTCCGACCATGCGGCCGTTGGAACTCGTGTAGGCTTCAGGACAACCTGATGTCCTGCTTGTTGTTGAGATACCACTGATAGGTGCGACGGAGCCCGATCTCCAAATCGATCGAATAGCTCCATCCCAATGCCCTGAGCCGATCGACATCGAGCAGTTTACGCGGCGTTCCATCGGGTTTGCTTGCGTCGAAGCGAATGTCACCGTCGAACCCCACTACGCGCGCCACCAGATGGGCGAGATCTTTGATTGAGACCTCTACACCGGTGCCGACGTTAACATGAGAAAGGCTCGGGCTCGTTACCGAATCGTATAGATCACGGTCGACATTCATGACATGGACAGATGCGGCCGCCATATCGTCAACGTGGAGAAACTCCCTCATGGGTCTGCCCGACCCCCAAACAACCACCTCGCTGTCGCCGTTTACCATTGCGGTGTGGAATCTGTGCATAAGCCCTGGGATCACGTGGCTGTTCTGCGGATGGAAGTTGTCGTTGTCTCCGTACAGGTTCGTGGGCATGACGCTCCGGTAGTCCACCCCGTACTGCCGGTTGTAGGACTCGCACATCTTGATCCCGGCGATTTTTGCAATGGCGTACGCTTCGTTTGTTGGTTCGAGAGTGCCGGTCAGCAAGGTGTCCTCAGTCATCGGTTGTCTGGCGTTGCGCGGATAAATGCAGGAAGAGCCCAGAAACAATAGCTTCTCGATTCCGGCAGTGAATGCCGAGTTTATGACGTTGGTTTGTATGCAGAGGTTCTGGTAGATGAACTCGGCAGGGTAAGTGCTGTTGGCGACGATGCCCCCAACTTTGGCCGCTGCAAGATAGACGTGATCTACGGATTCGGTTCGGAAAAATTCTTCGACCGAGGCCTGTCTAGTCAGATCCAACTGCTGCCTCGGCGCGGTGACCAGTTGAGGGGCCGGTTCCAGTAAGGCCAACCTTCGAACGAGAGCAGAGCCGACCATTCCCTGGTGTCCGGCGACGAATACACGCGTAGTGCTCATAGCTAACGTTCCACGGAGAATGATATTGCATGGCCGTGCTCCTTGAGCAGCGCGTATTGGCGAGCCTTTGCTAGGTCGCTGGCCACCATCTCAGCACACATCTCAGGGAGCGTGATCTGCGGTTCCCACCCCAGTCGAGCCTTGGCTTGGCTGGGGTCGCCGAGAAGCGTGTCGACCTCGGCTGGTCGGAAGTACCGTGGATCGATGCGCACGACTACATCGCCAACCCGAACCGCAGGCGCGATATTGGAATCGACTCGCGCTACCGTTGCTATCTCATCGACTCCTGCACCAGAGAACTCGAGGGCGATCCCAGCTTGCTCCGCAGCCATTCCTACAAACTCACGAACTGAGATCTGCTGGCCAGTTGCAATGACGAAGTCCTCAGGCTGCTCCTGCTGGAGCATCATCCACTGCATCCGCACGTAGTCCATGGCGTGGCCCCAGTCGCGCAATGCCTCCAGATTGCCCAGATACAGACAGGATTCCAGGCCCATCGCGATGTTGGCAATGCCGCGCGTGATTTTGCGAGTCACGAACGTTTCACCGCGCCGTGGTGACTCGTGGTTGAAGAGGATTCCATTGCACGCATAGAGACCGTAGGCTTCCCGGTAGTTGACCGTGATCCAGTAAGCATAGAGCTTGGCCACAGCGTACGGTGAGCGTGGATGAAATGGGGTGGTTTCACGTTGAGGAATTTCTTGTACCAGTCCGTACAGTTCTGATGTCGACGCCTGATAGTAGCGGGTCTTCTTTTCGAGGCCGAGAAAGCGAATGGCTTCCAGCAACCTGAGCGCTCCGATCGCGTCGACGTCGGCGGTGTATTCGGGGGCCTCGAACGAGACTGCTACGTGAGATTGCGCACCCAGATTGTAGACTTCGTCGGGCTGCACCTCCTGCATGATACGAATGAGATTCGAACTGTCCGTGAGATCGCCATAGTGAAGCGTGAGATGCCTGCTCGGGGTGTGCGGGTCTTCGTAAATGTGATCGATGCGCTCGGTGTTGAAAAGAGATGCACGGCGCTTGATACCATGAACCTCATAGTCCTTCGCAAGGAGGAGTTCGGCTAAGTAGGAGCCGTCCTGCCCAGTGATGCCAGTTATCAGCGCCTTTTTTCTCTGCATGAGCCAATTCCGATTGGAGTCATTGCGATGTATCGCGCAATCTACTTCGATTTGAGAATGTGCGAGTTGGAGTAGCTAGGCGCTGTAGTTTAACTTTCTTGATCGGGCGGGGCATCTAGTGCGTTCCGGGTACCCGTGGGCTGGGGTATGTCCGACCGCGCAGGCGTACGCCCCGGAGTCCTAGGAGCAGCACGTCCAATGGTCGCACGTTTGGTCTCAATCATTTCCGTCCGATGTGAACTTGGCGAGTGCCCGGTATGGGATGAACGTGGGGGATGCCTCTGGTGGACGGACATTCAGTCCCGTGTTTTGTATCGCTGGAACCAGATTGCTGATCGTGTCGATTCATTTCGCGCGCCGGAAAGGATTGGCTCATTCGGCTTGACTGAAGAACCCGATGGATTGATCTGCGCATTCGAGTCGGGTTTCTGGCGGTTCGAGCCCGAATCCGGGACTTGTGATCGTCTCGGGCTTACTGGCCGGGGAAGAGAAGGTTGTCGAATGAACGACGGTCGTGTGGATCGTTCAGGATACTTCTGGGCGGGTTCTATGGTGGAGGTCGACTCTGCGCCGAGTGGGCGCGGCGCGCTCTATCGCTACGATGGGAATGGCCGTTTTTCCATCCATCTGGACGAGATCACAATCGCGAACGGTATCTGCTGGTCCCCGGATGGGGGCCTAATGTACTTCACCGATAGCCCGACGGGACGCATCCAGCGTTATGAAATGAGCGCAAGTGGTCTGTCTGACGGCATTGACTTTGCTGCTGGCCTGCAAGGCGCCCATCCCGATGGCGCCGTAGTCGATGCCGAAGGCTGCGTCTGGAGTGCCCAGTGGGGGAGAGCGGCGGTGCTACGTCTCTCACCGGGCGGCGAGCTTGAAGCGGTGCTCGGAGTACCCTGTCCGCAACCTACCTGCGTCGCCTTTGGGGGACCTGATCACCGGACGCTCTTCGTAACCACGGCCAGGACCGGCCTTAGCCAAAGCCAACTGGCGGAGTATCCAGATTCCGGTGCTGTCTTTGTCTACGAAACTGACATACAAGGCATTGCGGAGCCCATCTGCACGGTTCTGTAGATTGATTATCACGTCCCGCGGAAGGTCCGTATGGGGTGCACCGATTGCAGCGCTGAGTCTGAATTCTCGGCCGCGAGCCGAGCGGCTGGCGTGCCTCATGACCCCTGCACGCGATTCCCAGTATCCGAGTGCGTTGGTTCAGTCTCCATCAGTGTGGCTCCGCGAGAATCCTCAATGCTTCAATCAGAATGTTCGAGATGTTCCGAACCAGAAGTTACCTTCATCCATTAACGTCTCCCGAGACTCTGATTTCTGATTTGAGAAATATGACAGTTTCGAGGAGAGGCACAAACGGGTCGGCAACAGGGCACGCTTGATGAGATCCGCCGGCCTAAGTCCGAAGAACTTGGCCGAATTCAAACGCTTGTTCCACAGGTTGTAGCCACGGACTTCGAAGGTAAGCGCATTGGTCCGGGCCTGGCGGCGGTTGATGAGGCCGTAGCAAAACTCATTCAGTGTGTCGTTGTCGAGATGGTCGAAGGGCTATGGGCGACAGGTCGTCAATCGGGCGTCGTGTCCAGGAGCTTCTGGAAATCCGTGGCGTTAGCAGCTATCTCGCCGCTCGGTCAGCTTATGCTCGAGCGCTCGCAGGAGACCGGGGCGGAGTCAGGCTAGGCTGGGGCTAGACGGGCGCGTGTTCAAGGAACCCGCTCGACATGAGGCTCACGTCTCGCTCGAGCAGGGAACTATTCCGGCGTCAGATGACTAACTTTGGATGCCGCTTTGGCCCAGTGGGCGCGGTCGCGTATAGTCCGGCACTGATACCCGGAACGAATTCTTGTCTCTTAAGGGAGGTTTCCATGCGAATCCTATTACCTGTGGTCCTGTTCGGTCTGGTGCTCGGCTGCACCACCAACCCCTACACCGGCGAGCGCGAAGCATCCAACACCGCCAAGGGCGCCGGCATCGGTGCCGCCATCGGCGCTGTGGCCGGGGTGCTGACCGGTAAGGATGCCGACGAGCGGCGCAAGCGGGCGCTGATCGGTGCGGGCGTCGGCGGCCTCGCGGGGGCCGGCGTGGGTGCCTACATGGATCGGCAGGAAGCCAAGCTGCGCGAAGAGCTTCAGGGCACCGGCGTGAGCGTGACCCGCATCGGCGACGACATCATCCTGAACATGCCCGGCAACATCACCTTCGACGTCAACCAGGCGGCCATCAACGCCCAGTTCTATGCGGTACTGAACTCGGTCTCCAAGGTGGCGAAGGAGTTCGACAAGACGCTGATCGACATTGCTGGACACACGGACAGCACCGGCACGGTGGCGTACAACATGGATCTCTCCCAGCGTCGGGCCAACAGCGTGGCGCAGTACCTGCAGAGCCAGGGCGTCGTGGCGACCCGCGTCTATGCGCAGGGGTACGGTCCCAACTACCCCATCGCCGACAACGGCACGGCGGAGGGGCGCGCGCAGAACCGGCGTGTGGAGATCGCGCTCAAGCCGCTGACCCAGTAGCGGCGGGCTGACTAGAGCGGCACGTTCAGCGTGCCGTCCAGGTCCCGCTCGTCACAGAATGTCTCGAAGTCGTGGCGTAGCTGGGCCACCTTGGTGCCGGGTGGCACCTCCACGGTCAGCGTCAGGTTGAAGATGGGGGTGCCGGTGTGCGGCGCGCGCTCGGTCTCGGTCTCCAGCTCGCGGATGTTGATGTTGCGCGCCGAGAAGAAGCCGGCGATGCCGTGGACGATGCCGGGGTGGTCCATGGCCACGACCCGTACCTGATACGGAATGCTGTGCGCGCCGCCGCGGTCGGCCGTGCGCCGGAACAGGTAGGCGAAGTCGGCGGCCTGGGCCAGTTCGTTCAGCTTTGCGTCCAGCGCCTCGAGGGCTTCCATCTCTCCCACCACGCTCATCAGCACGGCGAACTCGCCGCCGAGCACCGTCATGCGGCTGTCCTCGATGGACAGCCCAAGGTCGAACACGGCCTGAGACAGCTCGTTGACGATGCCGGGCCGGTCGCGGCCGATGGTGGAGATGACGACGCGAGTCATGGAATGGCTCCGGTGGCGTGGGAAAGCGCGTCCAGGGCCGTGCGCAGCCCCTTCTGCCAGTCGACGGTGACGCCGAGGTCGGACAGGAAGCCGCGACTCGGCTCCAGGATCGAATTCGCCGGTCGACGCGCCGGGGTCGGGTAGTCGGCGGTGGTGATTGGCGTGAGCACTGGCACCCGGGCAACCAGTCCTCTGGGCAGAGCCTGCTCGAATATCTCACCGGCGAACTCGAACCAGGTGGCCACCGGGCCGCCGGATACGTGGAAGATGCCGGGCAGCGGGGCATCCTCTGCTGCCAGGCGCGCCAGCAGGGCGCCGATCACGTCGGCAATGTGGCCGGCATAGGTCGGCCTGCCGCGCTGGTCGTCGACGATGTTCAGGCGGTTGCGCTCGCCGGCCAGGCGCAGCATGGTCTTGACGAAGTTGGCGCCGTGCTCGCTGAACACCCAGCTCGTGCGAAGCGTCCAGCTGCGCGGACACAGGGTTACTGTGGCCAGATCGCCGGCCAGCTTGCTGCGCCCGTAGACGCTGAGCGGGTTGGTGGCGTCGTGCTCCAGATAGGCGCGCTCGCTCGAGCCGTCGAACACGTAATCGGTGGAGATGTGCACCAGCGGGATGTCGAGGGTGGCGGCAGCGCGGGCGATGGCAGCGGCAGCGTCGGCGTTCACGCGCCAGGCCAGTGATGCTTCCGACTCGGCGCGATCAACGGCCGTGTAGGCGGCGGCGTTGACCAGCGCGGTCGGCTTCGCGGCGACCACGCGAGCCTCGACGCCGGCGGGATCGGTCAGGTCGGCATCGCCCCGGCTCCAGAACACGGCATCCCGAACGACTTTCCGCAGGTGGCTACCGACCTGGCCGGTGCTGCCAAGCACGAGCGTCGTCACGGCGCAGCGCCCAGATCGCGCAGCGAGGGCAGGCGGCGATCCTTGTCGCTGACCAGCGGTTCCGGGATGGGCCAGTCGATGCCTACGTCCGGGTCGTTCCAGACCACGCCGATCTCGTCGTCGGGATGATAGAACTCGGTGCACTTGTACTCGAAGTCGGCCAGCTCGGAGAGCACCACGAAGCCGTGGGCATAACCGGGTGGGATCCATAGCTGGCGCGCATTGGCATCGGACAGCACGGTGCCCACCCACTGCCCGAAGGTGGCGGAGCCGGGGTCGATGTCCACGGCGACGTCGAACACTTCCCCTCGGGCCACCCGCACCAGCTTGCCCTGAGGGTGGCGCCTCTGGGCGTGCAGACCGCGCAGCACGCCGCGGGTCGAGCGCGAGTGGTTGTCCTGAACGAACGCCAGGTCGATGCCGGCCTCGGTCCGGTAACGCTCCACCTGGAACGTCTCCTGAAAGAAGCCCCGCGCGTCACCGAACACGCGCGGCTCGATGATGCAAACGCCGGGCAGCTTGGTTTCTATGACCTTCACAGCCTCATCTCCAGCAGCTCCATGAGGTAGTCGCCGTAGCCGCTCTTGGCGAGGGGCCCGGCGAGGCGCGAGAGCTGCGCGTCGTCGATCCAGCCGAGGCGCCAGGCGATCTCCTCCGGGCAGCCCACCTTCAGGCCCTGGCGCTTCTCCAGGGTCTGGATGAAGTGGGCGGCTTCCAGCAGGGAGTCGTGGGTGCCGGTGTCCAGCCAGGCCATGCCGCGGGCCATCAGCTTCACGTCCAGGCGACCCTGCTCCAGATACGTGCGGTTGACGTCGGTGATCTCCAGCTCGCCACGAGGAGAGGGTCGGATCGTCTTGGCGATCTCCACCACGTCCGTGTCGTAGAAGTACAGGCCCGTGATCGCGTAGCGGCTCTGCGGATGCTTGGGCTTCTCTTCGATGGAGGTGGCCTGGCCAGCGGCGTCGAAGGCGACGACGCCGAAGTCCTGGGGGTTGCTCACCGGATAGGCGAACACGGTGGCACCCGACTCCGCAGCGCTGGCCTGGCGCAGCAGGCTGCCGAAGCCGCTGCCGAAGTACAGGTTGTCGCCGAGGATCAGCGCGCTGGGATGACCGGCGACGAACGACTCGCCGATGATGAACGCCTGGGCCAGCCCGTCGGGAGACGGCTGCACCGCGTAGTCGATGCGCATGCCCCATTGCTCGCCGCTGCCGAGAATCTGTTGGAACCGGGGCGTGTCCTGAGGCGTGGAGATCACCAGAACCTCACGGATGCCGGCCAGCATCAGGGTCGACAGCGGATAGTAGATCATCGGTTTGTCGTAGACCGGCAGAAGCTGCTTGCACACGCCGAGGGTGATGGGGTGCAGCCGCGTGCCCGACCCGCCTGCCAGCACGATGCCACGACGCGTCATCGGGCGGCCTCGGCACGACCGCGGCGCTCCAGCCGGTAGCTGCCGTCGAGCACCTGCTGCCACCACGTGGGGTTGTCCAGGTACCAGCGCACCGTCTTGTTCAACCCCGACTCGAAGGTTTCTTCGGGCTTCCAGCCGAGCTCGCGCTGCATCTTCGACGCGTCGATGGCGTAGCGGGTGTCGTGGCCCGGCCGGTCGGTGACGAACGTGATCAGATGATCGAAGGTCTGCTGCTTGCCCTGTTCCGCCTGCGCCGCCGTCAGCGCCGCGCAGATGGCGCGCACCACGTCGATGTTGCGCTTCTCGTTGTGACCGCCGATGTTGTACGTCTGCCCGACCCGGCCACGGGTCAGCACGGTCCACAGCGCCCGGGCATGATCGTCGACGAACAGCCAGTCACGAATCTGGCTGCCATCGCCGTACACCGGCAACGGCTTGCCTGCCAGAGCGTTCAGGATCATGTGCGGAATCAGCTTCTCCGGGAACTGATATGGCCCGTAGTTGTTGGAGCAGTTGCTGACCAGCACCGGCAGGCCGTAGGTGCGGCCCCAGGCACGGACCAGGTGGTCGGATCCCGCCTTGGTGGCGGCATAGGGCGAGCTCGGCGCGTAGGGCGTCGACTCCTGGAACAGCGCGCCCGTGTCGCCGAGGTCGCCGTAGACCTCGTCGGTGGAGACATGCAGGAATCGAAAGGTCTCGGGACGCGCCAGCGACTTCCAGTAGCTGCGTGCGGCCTCCAGGAGCTGGTAGGTGCCCACCAGGTTGGTCTGCACGAAGTCGTCTGGGCCATCGATGGACCGGTCGACGTGGGACTCGGCCGCCAGGTGCATGACGGCGTCCGGTCGGAACGCCTGCAGCAGGCCGTCGACGGCCGCCCGATCACAGATGTCGATCTGTTCGAAGCCGTATCGCGACGATCCCGCCACCGGCTCAACCGACGCCGGGTTGCCGGCGTAGGTCAGCTTGTCGAGGTTCATCACCCGGGCGTCGGTATGCTCGATGAGATAGCGCACCACGGCGGAGCCGATGAACCCGGCGCCGCCGGTTACCAGCACCTTCATCTGATGTAGTCCTTCACGTAAGCCCCCAGGTCCGATACGCCAATGCGCTGCTGCACCATCGTATCCCGATCTCTAACGGTCACTGTGTCGTCTTCTTCAATGGTCTGAAAGTCGACGGTAACGCACAGCGGCGTGCCCACCTCGTCGTGGCGGCGGTAGGCCTTGCCGATGTTGCCGGTGTTTTCGTAGAGGATGCGGCCGAGACCCAGGGCCTGAAGCTGCTGCTTGATGGCCCGCGCCTTGTCGACGATGCCGTCATGGTTGCGTTTCAGCGGCACCACGGCCACCTTGATGGGGGCCAGGTGGGGCTTCAGGGCGAGCACGGTGCGATCGGAGCCGTTGTCGAGCTTTTCGACCCGGTACGCCTCGTTCAGCACCGCGAGCACGCCCCGGTCGACGCCGGCCGAGGGCTCGATGACGTACGGAACCACCCATTCGCCCGTGTCCGGGTCCTGAACGGCCAGCTTGGCGTTGGAGTCGCGGTTGGGCATGACCTTGGCCGTGATTCCGTACTCGTCCTGGGCCTTGGTGTGGGAGCCGAGATCGAAGTCCGTACGATTGGCAATGCCTTCGAGCTCTTCGACGCCGTGGGGGAAATGGTACATCACGTCCACGGTGGCCTTGGAGTAGTGGGCCAGCTCGTCGGCGGGAACGCGGTAGAGCTCGATGCGGTTGCGGCTGACGCCCTGGGCGTCCCACCACTTCAGGCGCTCCTCCACCCATTTCTCGTGCCAGTCCTCGTCGGTGCCCGGCTTGACGAAAAACTCCAGCTCCATCTGCTCGAACTCGCGAACCCGGAAGATGAAGTTGCGCGGCGTGATCTCGTTGCGGAACGCCTTGCCGATCTGGGCAATGCCGAACGGCAGGCGGCGGCTGGTGGAGTCCAGCACGTGCTTGAAGTTGGTGAAGATCGCCTGGGCGGTCTCGGGGCGCAGGTAGGCAAACTGGGTGCCGTCCGACACGGGCCCGACGTTGGTCTTGAACATCAGGTTGAACGGCCGCGGGTCGGTCAGGTCGGTGCCGCCGCAGTTGGGGCACTTGCGCTCGGTCAGATGGTCGGCGCGGTGGCGCGCCTTGCAGGTGCGGCAGTCCACCAGCGGGTCGGTGAAGGTGTCCTCATGGCCCGAGTACTTCAGGGTCAGCGGGTTGGTCAGAATCGCGGCGTCGAGCCCCTCGACATCGTCGCGCTCGTAGACCATGGCGCGCCACCAGGCCGCCTTGAGGTTGTTCTTGAGCTCGACGCCCAGAGGGCCGTAGTCGTAGATGCCCTGCAGGCCGCCGTAGAGGTCGCTCGACTGGAATATGAAGCCGCGACGTTTGCAGAGCGAAACCAGCTCTTCCATGGAGGATGCGGGCACGGGTGGACCTCGAATTCTTGCTGTGTCTGGCGGGCCGCACTATAGCGGATCCAGGCCTTACATTCTTCACATCCGGCCTACAGGCCGTCACAAGGTCTGGCCAATCCGGGGCGTGCAGTGTGATGCAATACGCATAGTCCGAGGCACCTGCAAGCAGCCCCGGCCACGTGAATGGAATCGAGGTGACAGACATGAGGAAGAATGACCCGAGCAGCCAGAAGAAGCGATTCTTCCGCAGCGACGATCGCTTCTTCCAAGCCAATGGCCAGTGGTACTTCGCGGCGCGTGAGGGCGACATCGGCCCGTTCCGGACACGGGAGCAGGCGCGCCGCGAGGCGATGGCCTTCATCCGGGCCCGGGAAGCGTCGGTGGACGTACCCGCCGCGGGCACCAGGCGCCTGTCGATCGCCGAGCCCACCGTCATTCCCGGCTACGTGTACCGCTCGGTGCTGTCGATGGAACAGCGCGTCGACAACCACCGCGATCTGACGCTCGAACTCGAAGAGAAGTAAGCGCCGGGGGCGCCTGCCCGCGCCCCCGTAGGGGGGCACACAACGAATCGGCAATGCTAATATCGCCCGGGTAAGCGACACCTGAGCGAGGGGGCCTATGGCAGCCAGCAAGCCGGACATCGTCATGCGCCTGGTACCGGAAGATGACTACATGCATCCGGTGGAAGCGGCCAGCAACTTCAACGAGAGCATGTACTTCAACGTCTTCGACCGGAACGATCGCATCGGCGGCTGGTTCCGGCTCGGCAACCGGCCGAACGAAGGCAAGGGGGAGATGTCGTGCTGCGTGTACCTGCCGGACGGCCGGGTGGGGTTCATGTTCGCGCGCCCGGAACGCCACGACAACGACGCCTTCGACGGCGCCGGCATGAAGTTCACCGTGGTGGAACCGCACAAGCATCTGGATCTCGCCTACACGGGCAAGCTGTGCCTGCTGGCCAACCCCAAGGACATGTCCGATCCGGCGTCTGCCTTCAAGAACAATCCGGTGGTGACGGCCGACATCAGGCTCGCGTTCGAAGGCGTGTCACCCATGTTCGGCGGCGAGCCCGTCCACGCCGACGGCCGTCCGGTAGAGCAGGACGCCGAAGCGTCCTTCGCCCGCGGCCACACCGAGCAGCACACCCGCGGACACGGCACGATTCGCGTCGGTGACGAGTCGTTCGCCATCGACGGGCTGGGTCTGCGCGATCACTCCTGGGGCCCACGCTACTGGCAGGCCGTCTACTGGTATCGGTGGCTGCCCATGAACTTCTCCGAAGGCTTTGCCATGATGGTGTCGATCACGTGCCGCCCGGGCGAGCAGCCACGCGCGGGGGGCATGGTGCTGCGGGATGGCGAATACGTGATGATCCGTGATGCCCGGCTCGAGAGCGTCTACGATGGCGATGCCTGTCAGACCGCGATGAGCATCTGGGCGAAGACGGACGAGCGTGAGTATCAGGTCACCGGCAAGGTGATGTCGCTGATTCCGCTGCGCAACCGGCGCCGCGCGCCGGACGGTAGCGAGATGCTGACGCGCATCACCGAGGGCATGACCGAGTTCGAATGCGATGGCATGACGGGGTACGGCCTGTCGGAATATCTGGATCAGATCGTCGATGGCGAGCCGGTGGGCATCAAGGCAGGGTATTGAACGATATGAACTGGAACTACGGAGACATTCTGGATGCGGTGGGAGGGGTGCTGCCGGGTGACAAGCCGGCGCTGGTGCACGGCAACCGGGTCATCACCTGGGCCGACTTCACGCGTCGCAGCAACAACCTGGCACGGCGCTTCCTGAACCGCGGCATGCAGGCCGGAGACAAGGTGGCGTTCTACCTGCGCAACGGCCCGGCCTACAGCGAGACGCTGGCGGCCTGCTTCAAGGCGCGTCTGACCCACGTCAACGTCAACTATCGCTACGTTGACGAGGAGCTCTGGTACATCCTCGACAACTCCGACAGCCGCATCGTCGTCTACGGCAGTGAGTTCGCCGGGCACGTGAAAGCGCTGCGTCCGCGCCTGCCGAACGTGGTGCTGTGGGTGGAGGTGGCCGATGACGCCGACATGGCGCAGGCGTTGGCAGACGACGACGATCCTGACAGGCATCTGGGGCTCGCGGCCCCCAGTGCCGACTTCGCGGTGGGTTACGAGTCGCTGGCCGAAGTCGGGGACGGCGCCCCGCTCAGCCTGCACCGCTCGGGCGACGACATGCTGTTCCTCTACACAGGGGGCACCACCGGCATGCCCAAGGGCGTGATGTGGACGCATGACGATCTCTGGCATGCGGGCACCGCCGGCGCCACGCCGGCCACCAACATGATCCCGCCGCAAGATCTCGACGAGCACTGCCGCAACGTCGCTGCGGCCCCGGGAGGCACGCTGACGCCCTGCTGTCCGCAGATGCACGGCACCGGCCTGCTGACCAGTATCTCGGCGCTGGCCATGGGCGGCACCATCGTCACGCTCACCCATCCGAGCTTCGATGCGACCGAGCTGTGGGAGACCGTGGAACGCCGCAAGGTGAACGGCCTGGCCATCGTCGGCGACGCCTTCGCCAAGCCCATGCTGCGGGAACTCGACGCCAATCCCGGTCGTTACGACATCGGCTCGCTGCTGTCCATCGTCTCCAGCGGCGTCATGTGGAGCCCCGACGTCAAGCAGGGCCTGCTCAAGCACAACCGCCACATGGTGCTCACCGATTCGTTCGGTGCCTCCGAGGCCGTGGGCTTCGGTCGCTCGGATACCACCGCCGACGGCACGACGGAGGTGGCCAGGTTCAAGATCGGTGAGCATTGCAAGGTGTTCACGGAAGACCATCGTGAGGTCCAGCCCGGCAGCGACGAAGCCGGCTTCGTCGCTCGCGCGGGCGCGATCCCGCGTGGCTACTACAAGGACGAAGCCAAGACCGCCAAGACGTTTCCGGTGATCAACGGCGTGCGCTACTCCATGCCGGGCGACTACTGCAAGGTGGCCGCCGACGGCACCCTGATCCTGCTCGGCCGCGGCAGCGTGTGCATCAACACCGCGGGCGAGAAGGTGTATCCGGAGGAGGTCGAAGAGGTGCTGAAGACCTATCCTGGCGTGACCGATGCGCTGGTGGTTGGCGTGCCGGACGAGAAGTGGGGGCAGATGGTCACCGCCGTCGTGCAGCCCGACCCGGGCGCCGATCTGGACGAGGCTGCGATTCAGGCCCACGTGCGGCAGCACCTGGCCGGCTACAAGACGCCCAAGCGCGTGCTGGTGAAGCCGAGCCTCGATCGGGCCAGCAACGGCAAAGCCGACTACAAGGGCATCACCGAGTTCGCCAAGGCCACGCTGGGCGTCGGCGCCTGACGCGCCCGCCCTGGCGACGCAACGATAATTCGAGAGGGGAGTTAACGTGTCCAGCAACCTGTTCGACCTCACCGGCAAAGTCGCGCTGATCACCGGCTCCAGCAAGGGCATCGGCCGCGCCATTGCCGAGGAGATGGCGCGCCACGGCGCCCGGGTGGTGATATCGAGCCGCAAGGCCGACGTCTGCAATGAGGTGGCGGACGCCATCAACGCCGAGCTCTCCGGCCAGCCCGGCGGCGCGGTGGCGATTCCGGCCCACATCGGGCACCGCGAAGAAATCGAGCGCCTGGTCGCCCAGACCCGGGAGCAGCTCGGCCCGATCGACGTGCTGGTCTGCAACGCCGCCGTGAACCCCTACTACGGCCCCATGCGGGAGCTGCCGGACTCGGCGTTTGAGAAGATCCTCGGCACCAACATCATCTCCAACCACTGGCTGGCGCAGTCGGTGCTGCCCGGCATGATCGAGCGCAAGGACGGCGCCATCATCGTCGTCTCCTCCGTGGGTGGGCTGAAGGGGTCGTCCGACCTCGGCGCCTACTGCATCTCGAAGGCGGCCGACCTGCAGCTCGTGCGCAACCTGGCGGTGGAGAACGGACCGCACAACGTCCGGGTCAATGCCATATCGCCGGGGCTGGTGCGCACCGACTTTGCACGCGCGCTCTGGGAGAACCCCGACCTGCTGAAGCGGCGCACCGCCAACGACCCGCTGCGGCGCATCGGTGAGCCGGAGGAGATTGCCGGCATCGCCGTGTACCTGGCGTCGCGCGCAGGGACCTTCACCACCGGGCAGAACTTCGTCATCGACGGCGGCAGCACCATCACCTGAGCATCGGCCTGGCGCCGGCCGACCCGTCGTCGCTTGCGCGTGGCGGAGGGCGGCGCGTATTCTGACCGTCGCTGAATCCCCGGAGACGGATCGATGACAGAGGTCACGCAGACGCCGGAAGACGGTGCAAGCTGGTGGTCGCGCGCCATCCTCATCGGCTCGGTGGTGGCTGCCGTGCTGCTGCCCCTGGGGGCCATCGGCACACGCCTCGGCATCTGGCAGTTCGGCACCGGGTTTCTGCTGCTCGCCGGCGCCAGCGTGCTGGCCGCCATAGGGCTCGTGACCGGCCTGGCCGGCATCGTGGCGGCGTCGCGCCGCCGCCTCCGTGCGGACAAGCCCGGCGTGCTGATCGGCACCCTGGTGAGCGCGTTGATCCTGGGGGTCATGGGCGCCCAGTTCTACGCGGCGTCTTCGGTGCCGGCGATTCACAACATCACCACCGACATAGCCGATCCGCCGCAGTTCGAGGCGGTGGTGCCGCTGCGCGGCGAAGGCAGCAACCCGCTCGACTACGACGCCGAGGAGCTGGCGCCTCTGCAGCAGCAGGCGTACCCGTGGGTTCGTCCGCTGGAGGTGCCACTGCCGCCGGACGCGGCGCTGCGGCGGGCCATTTCCGTGCTCGAAGACCTGGGGCTCGAGATCGTCGCCGTGGATGAGGCGGCGGGCCGGGTGGAGGCCACCGCCACGACCTTCTGGTTCGGCTTCAAGGACGACGTGGTGGTGCGGGTGCGGTCGTCGGGCGCGGGGTCGGTGGTCGACGCGCGCAGCGTGTCCCGGGTCGGCGTCAGCGATCTCGGGGCCAACGCCCGGCGCATCGGCCAGATCCTCGATGGGATGGCCGACGGCTGAGTAGCCGCTACTTGGCGAACACCTCCTGCAGCGTGCGCAGCGCCTGCAGCAAGGTGCGTGGCGAGGTGGACCCCAGACGCCTGATCAGCCGGGCCTTGTCGACCGTGCGGATCTGGTCGATCAGCACCAGCCCGCGCTTGCCGTCGTGGCTGATGGGCACCCGGAATGGTGCCGGGCGGCTGGCCGTGGTCATGGGTGCCAGCATCACCGTGCGCAGATGGTCGTGCAGTTCCGGTGGCGAGATCACCAGGCAGGGGCGCGACTTGCGAATCCCGCTGCCGATTGTCGGATCCAGATTGACCAGCCAGATCTCGCCGCGCGCTACCAAGTCAGGCCCTCGTCGTCGGCATTGGCCAGGTCGCCGAGGACGAGGTGGTCGTCGTCCGCTTCCGCGATCTGCAGCGCACCATCTGCCCAGCCGTGGCGCACCGGTCGCTCGGGACGACGCAGCACCAGGGCGCCGTCTTCCACGGTCAGCTCCGCTTCATGCTCGAGCCCGGCCTGCAGCAGCATGGGCTTCGGAATCACGATGCCTTGAGAATTGCCGATGCGGCGGATTGTGACGTGCACGGATGTCTCGCGACGCGCGAAAAAGTGGTAACAATGTTATTACCTGAGCCGGCGCGCCGGCAAGCGGATGCTGGGGGCGGCGGCGACGGAGATGCTGCTGAGACGGGGTAGGCGAAACCCCTCAGAACTTCAGCAGCTCGGCCGACAGGTCGTCGAGATCGACGACGCCGATGGCATTGAAGCCCTGCATGTGGCCGGCGCACTCGCCGGGGTTGAAGATCACCTGGCCGTCTCGGGCCTCGTACCGGTACAGATGGGTGTGGCCGTGCAGGGCCAGATGGTGATCGCGCGCCAGGGCACCTTCGAACTCCAGCGGGTCGTGCACGACTATGATCCGGCGGCCGTGCCAGGAGAGCTCGAAGGGCGGCTCCTGAAAGACGAAGCCATGGCGGTCGATGGCCGCCTCGAGGGACACCCGCTCCTGGTCGTTGTTGCCGAACACGCCGTACATGGGCGCGTGCAGATGTGCGAACACCTCCAGCGTCTTGGCCTGAGTGATGTCACCGGTATGGATCACCCGGTCGACGCCGGCATCGTTGAACAGCTCGACGATGCGGCCGACGTTGCGGACGTTGTTGTGGGTGTCGCTGACGATGCCGATGCGCATGGGATCCGGCCGGCCGCAGGCGGCCTCCGCTGGAGGCCGCCCCGGTCTGGCTCGAGGCTTACACCTTCTCGAGGATGTGGATGCCGCAGGCGCTGCCCAGCCCGATCACGTGGGTCATGCCGATGCGCGCGCCTTCCACCTGACGCTTGCCCGCCTCGCCACGCAGGTGGGTGGCCACCTCGTAGATGTTGGCGATGCCGGTGGCACCCAGCGGATGTCCCTTCGACAGCAGGCCGCCGGAGACGTTGACCGGAATCCGGCCGCCCAGGGCCACGTGACCCTCGTCGATCATGCGCCCGGCCTCGCCGTCCTTGCAGATGCCGAGGTTCTCGTAGTGCAGGATCTCGGCCGTGGCGAAGCAGTCGTGCAGCTCGATCAGGTCGATGTCGTCCGGGCCGAGGCCGGCCATCTCGTAGGCCTTCTTCGCCGCCAGCCGCGTGCAGCTGTTGACGTCGGGCATCACCAGGTCGCGCTCCTGCCAGGGGTCGGAGGTCAGCACCGAGGCGCGAACCTTCACCGCGCGCTTCATCAGGCCCAGCTCCTTGGCCTTCTTCTCGGAGCAGATCACCGCGGCGGCCGAGCCGTCCACGTTCACCGAGCACATCAGCTTGGTGTTCGGGTAGGCGATCATCTCGGCGTTCATCACCGTCTCGAGCGGCGTCTCGATCTGGTACATGGCCTTGGGGTTCAGAGTGGAGTGGTGGTGGTTCTTGACCGACACCTTGGCGAACTGCTCGAACGTGGTGCCGTACTTGCGGGCATGCTCCATGCCGGCTTCGGCGAACACGGCCGGCATGGTGCCGGAGCCCAGCAGCCCTTCCTTCGGAATGCCGGTGGCGCCGCCGGCGCCGCCCAGCAGGCCCTTGCCCATCTGCTCGACACCTACCGCCAGCACCACGTCGTACAGGCCGGCCTTGACCGCGGCCCAGGCCTCACGGAAGGCGGTGGCGCCGGTGGCGCAGGCGTTGGAGACGTTGACCACCGGAATGCCGGTCTGGCCGATCTGCTGGAGGATGCGCTGGCCGACCATGCCGCTGGCCTGGCCCAGGTTGCCACAGTAGAGGGCTTCCATGTCCTGGATCTTCAGGCCGCAATCGTCCAGGGCCAGCAGCGCCGACTCGGCGCCGATCTGCGGTACGGTTTTGTCCGGGAAGCGCCCGAACTTGATCATGTCGACACCGACTACGTATGCGTCTGTCATGGGAATGCCTCCGGGGTCAGGTTCTGGGTTTGAAGAAGTAGGAAACGTAGGAGTTGCCCTCGCGGTCCTTGCGGCCCAGGGCGTCGCCGTACACGACCTCGATGGGCATATCGAACTGGATCTTGGCCGGGTCGGGCTCCACGTCGATCAGGTTGCCCTTGACCGTGGCGCCGTCGTCCAGGTCGACCACGGCGCTGACGTACGGGACGTCGATGCCGGGGAACGAGCGGTGAACGATGGAGTAGGAGTACAGCTTGCCCTTGTTCGAGAGCTTGACGGCCTTCAGCTTGCCGCGGGCACCGCACTTCGAGCAGACGGCGCGCTCACCGAGGAAGATGGCGCCGCAGTCGCCGCATTTGTAGCCCTCAAGGTACGGGTCGCCCTGGTCCGGAATCTTCAGGTAGTCGACGGCGGGCAGTGGTTTTGCGCTCAAGTGTCCCCCTTTGCTCTGTGCTGGATGTCGATGCCTCGAGAGGCGATGGAAATGATCGAGCCCGCAAGGATACTACCGTCGGGGCACCGTCGGTAACCCCGCGTTGTGCGTTGCACCAGGGGTCTCTGGACAAGCTCCCGCGTTGTCGGCAAGGTTGAACCCCCAGGGGGCGGGAGATCGCGGGTATGAAGTCCGTCAAGGTCGCCGACTACATGTCGCGCAAGCTCATTACCTTCACGCCGGAGACCAACGTGGTGGAGGCGATGGGCACGCTCATCGACAACCGTATTTCCGGTGCGCCGGTGGTGGATGCCGCCGGCCAGCTCGTCGGTGTTCTGTCCGAAGTCGATGTCCTCGAGGTGGTGATTCAGGACAGCTACTACGACGAGTCCGCCGGCATCGTGGCCGATTACATGCAGAAGCCGGTAGACACCGTCGACCCGGATATGGACATCTACACCCTGGCACAGCGTTTTCACCGCGAGCATCGGCGGCGCTACCCGGTGGTGCGCAATGGCAAGCTGGTGGGGCAGATCAGCCGTCGCGACGTGCTGCGGGCCGCCTGGGACTTCCTCAAGCACAAGCGGGAGTGACCCCGCGGCGTCTCAGGGCGACTTCAGGGCGTCACGCAGCAGCGCGTTGACCTGCTGTGGGTTGGCCTTGCCCTGGGTGGCCTTCATCACCTGGCCCACCAGAAAGCCGAGCACCTTTTCCTTGCCCGCTCGGAACTCGGCCACCTGGGCCGGGTTGTCCGCCACCACCTGGTTGACGATGGCGGCCAGCGCGCCGGTGTCGCTCACCTGTCTGAGGCCGCGGGCGTCGATGATGGCGTCGACGTCGCCGTCTTCGGCCCACAGCGCTTCGAACAGGGTCTTGGCCGTCTTCGACGACAGCGTGCCGTCCTTCAGCCGCGTGATCAGCACCGCGAGCCGGGCCGGGCTCACCGGCGATCGGGTGATGCCGAGCTCGGCCCGGTTCAGCGCCGCGGCGAGATCGCCCATGACCCAGTTGGCGGCCAGCTTCGCATCCCCTGCGGCGCCGGCAACCGCATCGAAGTAGGCCGCCACCTCGGGGTCCTGGGCCAGCCACTGCGCGTCGTAGGGCGACAGGCCCAGCTCGGCCACATAGCGGTGCCGCCGGGCCGCCGGCAGCTCCGGGAGGGTGGCGCGAACCGCTTCGATGAGCTCGGGCGTCAGCCGCACGGGCAGCAGGTCGGGATCGGGGAAGTAGCGGTAGTCGTCTGAGAGCTCCTTGCTGCGCATGCTTCGGGTCTCGTCCCGCTCGGCGTCGTAGAGCCGGGTCTCGCGGACGATGCGGCCGCCCGATTCCAGCACGTCGATCTGGCGCTCGATCTCATAGGTGATGGCGCGCTCGAGAAAGCGGAAGGAGTTGATGTTCTTCAGCTCGGTGCGCACCCCGAGCTGCGGATCGCCGTGGCGGCGAATGGACACGTTGGCGTCGCAGCGCATGCTGCCCTCGGCCAGGTTGCCGTCGCAGATGCCGAGGTAGCGAACCAGGGTGTGCATCTGCCGGAAGTAGGCGGCGGCCTCGTCGGCGCTGCGCAGATCGGGCTCGGACACCACCTCGAGCAGGGGCGTGCCGGCCCGGTTGAGGTCTATGCCGGTCAGGCCCGGATAGGCCTCGTGCAGCGACTTGCCCGCGTCCTCCTCGAGGTGGGCCCGGGTAATGCCCACCAGCCGTTCGCTGCCGTCGGGCAGGCCGACGCTCAGCTCGCCGCGGCCGACGATGGGGTGCGCGAACTGGCTGATCTGGTAGCCCTTGGGCAGGTCCGGATAGAAGTAGTTCTTGCGGTCGAACACGGAGACCGGATGGATCTCGGCGCCGATCGCCAGGCCGAACTTCACCGCCATGCGCACGGCCTGCTCGTTGATCACCGGCAGGGTGCCGGGCAGCGCCAGGTCGACGGCGCAGGCCTGCTCGTTGGCCGCGGCGCCGAACGTGGTGGGCGCGCCGGAGAACATCTTGCTGGCCGTGGCGAGCTGCACGTGCACCTCGAGGCCGATCACGGCTTCCCACGTCATCGGGCGAACGCCTCCGGATGCTCCCGGTGCCAGTCGCTGTGGCGCTGAAACAGTTCCGCGGTCTCCAGCAGGGTGCGTTCCTGGAAGTGGGGGCCGATGAGCTGCAGCCCGAGCGGCAGGCCATCGTGAAACCCGCAGGGCAGGGACATGGCCGGCAGGCCGGCGAGGCTGGCCGGGGTGGTGTAGATGTCCTGCTGGTACATGGCCACCGGGTCGTCGCTGATGTCGCCCACGGCGAAGGCCACCGCAGGTGACGTGGGCGCAAAGATCAGGTCGACCTGCTCGAACGCGGCGAGAAAATCGTTCTGGATCAGGCGCCGTAGCTGCTGGGCCTTCAGGTAGTAGGCGTCGAAGTAGCCCACCGACAGGGCATACGTGCCGGTGAGGATGCGGCGCTTCACCTCGGTGCCGAATCCCTCGCTGCGGGACCGGCGGTACAGGTCCTCCAGGGACTGCGGCTCGTCGCAGCGATGGCCATAGCGCACGCCGTCGTAGCGGGACAGGTTCGTGGAGGCTTCGGCGCCGGCGATGATGTAGTAGGCGGGAATTGCCACGTCGGTGTGGGGCAGGTCGATGTCGACGAACCGGCAGCCGGCACCCTCGAGAACGCGACGGGCCTCCTGCAGCGCGCTGCCGCCGACGTTCAGGCCGTCGAAGTACTGCCGGGGCAGGCCGATCACGGGCGGCCTGGCAGGGGTGCCGAGGGGCTGCTGCCGCAGGCCCTCCAGCCATGGGTCGGCATGCTCGCTGCTGGTGGCGTCCAGGGGGTCGAAGCCGCTCATGAAGGCCAGCACCAGGGCGGCGTCGGCGGCGCTGCGGGCCAGCACCCCGCCCTGATCCAGGCTCGAGGCGAAGGCCACCATGCCGTAGCGCGATACCCGCCCATAAGTGGGCTTGATGCCGGTGATGCCGCACAGGGCCGCCGGCTGGCGGATCGACCCACCGGTGTCGGTTCCGGTGGCGATGGGCACCAGCCCCGCGGCAACGGCAGCGGCGGACCCCCCGGACGAGCCGCCGGGCACCCTGCCCGGTTCCCAGGGGTTGCGGCTCGGACCGAAGTGACTGTTCTCCGTGGAGGATCCCATGGCGAACTCGTCCAGGTTGGTCTTGCCGAGGGTGACCATGCCGGCGGCGTCCAGACGCGCCACCACGGTGGCGTCGTACGGGGCGACGAAGTCGCGCAGCATGCGCGATCCGCAGGTGGTGGCGAGGCCCCTGGTGCAGAAAATGTCCTTGTGGGCCAGGGGGATGCCGGTGAGCAGGGTGGCATCACCCCGGCGCAGCCGCTGATCGGCGGCGTCCGCCTGGGCCAGCGCCCGTTCCGCCGCCACGGTGATGAAGCTGTTCAGCGATCCGTCCAGGCTGTCGAGCCTCGCCAGCATGGCCTCCGCCAGCTCGCGGCTGCTGAACGCCCCATCCCGCAGGCCGCGGGCCAGGGTGTCGAGGGAGGCGAAGGGTTCGATCGGGGAAGCCATGGCGCCGCTACTCCACCACCCGCGGCACCAGGTACAGGCCGTCCGCCACCGCCGGCGCTACCTGCTGGAAGGCGTCCCGGTCGACGGTCTCGGTGACCGCGTCCGGCCGCAGCCGGGCGCCGTGCCCGAGCGGGTGGGCCAGCGGCTCGACGCCGGTGGTATCCACCTGCTGCATGCGGTCCACCATGTCGATGATGCGGGCCAGATCGCCGCGCACGGCCTGCTGCTCGGCGTCGTCGAGGGCCAGTTGCGCCAGCGCGCAGAGACGGTCGAGGTCGATGTCGTCGTGGTTGTCGTTGTGGTTGTCGGTCATGGCGCGCAAGACTAATGGAATGCATGCGCCGCCGAAAGATCGAACGCGCGCGTGCGCTGCGTGCGAGTTTCGGGCAGTTCCGCAAATTGTTAGAGTAGCAGCGCCGCGCGCGCTCTATACTTCGTCACACAAGGCTGAGTCTCTCCTACATGTTCAAATACATTCGCGGGCTGTTCTCCCGGGATCTGTCCATCGATCTGGGTACCGCCAACACGCTCATCTATGTCCGCGATCAGGGCATCGTCCTCAACGAGCCCTCGGTGGTGGCCATTCGTGTCCAGGGCAATCAGAAGAGCGTGGCGGCGGTTGGCCTCGATGCCAAGCGCATGCTGGGCCGCACCCCGGGCAACATCACCGCCATCCGCCCCCTGAAGGACGGCGTGATCGCCGACTTCCTGGTCACGGAGAAGATGCTCAAGTACTTCATCGGCAAGGTGCACGAGAACAGCTTCATCCGCCCCAGCCCCAGGGTGCTGGTCTGCGTGCCCTGCAAGTCTACGGAGGTGGAGCGCCGGGCCATTCGCGAGAGCGCCCTGTCCGCGGGTGCCCGCGACGTGCGCCTGATCGAGGAGCCTATGGCGGCCGCCATCGGCGCCGGGTTGCCGGTGGCCGAGGCGGTCGGCACCATGGTGGTCGACATCGGCGGCGGCACCACCGAGATCGCCATCATCTCGCTGAACGGTGTGGTCTACTCCGACACGGTGCGGGTCGGCGGCGATCGCTTCGACGAGGCCATCGTCGCCTACGTGCGGCGTACCCAGGGTAGCCTGATCGGGGAGGCCACCGCCGAGCGCATCAAGCAGGAGATCGGCGCTGCGTACCCGCAGAAGGACATCCGCGAGATCGACGTGCGCGGCCGCAACCTCGCAGAAGGGGTGCCGCGCAGCTTCACGCTCAACAGCAACGAGATTCTCGAAGCGCTGCAGGAGCCGCTGTCCATGATCGTCCAGGCGGTCAAGAGCGCGCTGGAGCAGTGCCCGCCGGAACTGGCTTCCGACATCGCCGAGACCGGCATGGTGCTTACCGGCGGCGGCGCGCTGTTGCGCGACATCGACGTGCTGCTGCAGGAAGAGACGGGCCTGCCCGTGATCGTGGCCGAGGACCCGCTCACCTGTGTCGCCCGCGGCGGCGGCAAGGCCTTGGAGATGATGGATAAGGCGGGCAACGCTGACCTGCTGTCCACGGAGTGAGGTACGCGCCCGCGGTAGTTCGGGGGAGGTAGCCCATCAAGGCACTGTTCGTTCGCGAGTCCGGCGCCGGCTATCTGCTGACGGCCCTGGCGCTCGTCTCCGCGGTGCTGATCGTGCTCGACACCAATACCCGTCTGCTGGAGCCGGCGCGCGACATGCTCGGATCGGCGGTCATGCCCATTCGCATCACGGCCGAATCTCCCTTCCTGATTTCCGGCAGGGTCGGCGATCTGGTGGCCACCCGAGACGATCTGCAGCACCGCAATGCCGAACTCGAGAGTCGGCTTCTGGAGATGTCGCAGATCGCCCAGCAGTATCGGGCGCTGGAGGCTGAGAACGAGCGCCTGCGCGAGTTGCTGGGCAGCCGTGCGCGGCTGCCGGCTGAGGTGCTGATCGCCGAGATCGTCGGCATTCTCCCGGCACCGAACACGCATCAGGTGATCATCGACAAGGGCCGCCAGGCCAACGTTCGCGAGGGCGATGCCGTCATCGATGCCGCCGGCCTGTACGGTCAGGTGGTGGAGGTGAACCGCAGCGCCAGCCGGGTGATGCTGCTCACCGACGTCAATCACGCGGTGCCGGTGCAGGTCAACCGCAACGGCGTGCGCAGCATCGCCGGCGGCACCGGGCGCTTCGATCGCCTGCAGCTCGAGAACGTGTCCATCACCGCCGACATTCAGGAGGGTGATCTGCTCGAGACCTCCGGCCTCGGCGGCCGATTCCCGCCCGGCTACCCGGTGGGCACCGTCGATTCGGTGGTGATCGAGCCGACCTCGGCGTTCGCCTCCGTGACGGTGCGCCCCCTGGCCGAACTGGACCGGTCCCGCCATGTGCTGGTGGTGATGGCGGCCGAGAACCGGGCCGACGATGTCGAGGCCGATGCCGCCTCAGCAACCGGCGGCGGCGGTGCGGAGCAGGCACCGTGAACCCGGGACAGGGCGGCTGGCTGATTCTGCTCACCGTGGCCGGCGCCATGGTGCTGGCCGTGGTGCACCTGCCCGAGACCTGGCCGTCGTGGCTGGGCTGGCTGCGCCCGGCCTGGGTGGCGCTGGTGGTGTTTTACTGGGTCATGGAGCTGCCCCACCGCATCGGCCTGATCGCCGTCTGGGTGCTGGGCGCTCTGGTGGACGTGCTGGTGGGGGAGCCGTTGGGGCTGAACGGCGTGCTGCTGGGGGCCATTACCTACGTCGGCTGGCGGTTCTACGAGCGCCTGCGCATGTACTCCGTGTTTCAGCAGGCGGGCGTGGCGTTCCTGCTGGTGGTCGGCACCGAGGTTGTTCGGGCCGCCGTGCTCGAGCTCACCGGCGATCGACCATTCAGCGTCTGGGCGGTGGCGCCCGCCTTCACCGGCCTGCTGCTGTGGCCGTTCCTGGCAGCCCTGCTCGACCTGCTGCGGGTCAGGTTCCGGGTGCAGTGAGTCAGCGGCGGCTCATTCTCGCCTCGGCATCGCCGCGTCGCGCTGAGTTGCTTCGGCAGATGGGTTTGCGATTCGAGGTCAGGGCGGCCGATGTCGACGAGTCGCGGCGGCGGGGCGAAGCGCCCGCCGACTACGTCGCCCGTCTGGCCGCCGACAAGGCCCGCGCCGGGCACGTGGCCGACAGCGTATCGCTGGGCGCCGATACCGCCGTGGTGGTGGGCCGGCGCATCCTCGGCAAGCCCACCGACCGCGCGGCCGGGGTGGCCATGCTGCAGGCGCTGTCGGGCCGGGAGCACCGGGTGATGACGGCCGTGGCCGGCTATGACGGCGCGCGGCTGCTCGGCCACACCGTGGTCACCCGGGTGCGGTTTCGCGCGGTGCCGGTCTGGGAGGCCGAGGCCTACTGGGCCACGGGGGAAGGCGCGGACAAAGCCGGTGGTTATGGTATCCAGGGCATTGGCGGTATATTTGCCGAACGGATCCGCGGGAGCTACAGCGCTGTGGTAGGCCTGCCGCTGGCGGAAACCGAGATGCTGCTGCGGGAGTTCGGCTTCGACACCTGGCGTGAGCGCGTGCATGTCTGAAGAGCTGCTGATCAACGTCACCGACTTCGAGACCCGTGTGGCGCTGCTGGCAGGCGGATCCGTTCAGGAGGTGCACCTGGCCCGGGCCGAGGGCTACAGCCTCACCGGCAACATCTACATCGGCAAGGTGGAGCGCATCGTTCCGGGCATGCAGGCGGCATTCGTCAATGTCGGCCTGGAGCGGCCCGGATTTCTGCACCTGCGCGACATCGAGGGTCCCCGGCTCATGCTGGGCGAGGAGCCGGCCGGCGAGGTGGACATTCGCGACGTCCTGCACGAAGGGCAGCAGCTCATGGTGCAGATCGCCAAGGATCCCATCGCCGGCAAGGGCGCGCGCCTCACCACCCAGCTCGCCATCGCCTCCCGCTACATCGTGCTGATGCCGTTCAACGACCACATCGGCATTTCCCAGCGCATCGAGGATGAGGTGGAGCGTGAGCGCCTGAGGTGTCTGATCGACGAACGGCGGCGTCTGCAGGGCGTCGGCATGGGCTTCATCGCCCGCACCGCGGCCGAGGGCACGGCCGACGACGTGATCGACACCGAGATCAGGGTGCTGGCCCGCATCTGGGACAAGATTCTCGAGAAGAAGCGCCTGGTGGGCTGCCCGGGGCTGGTCTACCAGGAGATTCCGCTGCACATCCGCGTGGTGCGCGACCTCGCCGGTCCCAACCTGGCGCACATCCACATCGACGATTTCGAGACCTACAGCCGGGTGCGCGACTTCGTGGTCGACTTCCTGCCGGAGTTCATCGAGCGGGTTCATCACTATCAGGAGCGGCGACCGCTGTTCGAGCGCTACGGCGCCGAGGAAGAGCTGGCTCGCGCCCTGGGCAAGCGGGTGCCACTCAAATCCGGCGGCTACCTGATCATCGAGCAGACCGAGGCCATGATCACCATCGACGTCAATACCGGCGGCTTCCTGGGTGTCCACAACCTCGAGGACACGGTCTTTCGCACCAATCTGGAGGCGGCCCAGGCGATTCCGCGGCAGCTGCGTCTGCGCAACCTGGGCGGCATCATCGTCGTCGACTTCATCGACATGCAAGATGAAGAGCACCAGCGCCAGGTGCTGCGGGCGCTGGAGAAGGCCTGCGAAGGCGACCCGGCGCGCATTCGGATCGAAGGCTTTTCCTCCCTCGGCCTGGTGCAGATGAGCCGCAAGCGCACGCGCGAGTCGCTGATCCAGCAGGTCTGCGAGCCCTGCGCCGAGTGCCGCGGCCTGGGCGTGGTGAAGACGCCGCAGAGCACGTGCATCGAGGTGTTCCGTGCCATGCTGCAGGACGCCACCGCACGCTGCGCGCGTCGCGAGGGTCCGGATCATGAGCCGGGCGAATACCTCATCCGCGCCAACGAGGCCGTGGTCGACCGGCTGCTCGACGAGGATGCCGGTCAGCTCGACGCGCTGTCCCGCGACATCCAGCGCAGCGTGCGCATCCAGGTGGAACCCAGCTACGGGCCTGGACAGTTCGACATCGTGCTGGTGCAGCCCATGCGTCGGCCGCTCTGATTGGGGCCTGTTCACGCTACGCCGGGCGTAGCGTGAACAGGCCCTAGGGGAATTCGGCAGCCGGCGCCGCGGTCATATATCCTGCGCCCCTGGCTGGCAAGGTACAGGCTGTTGCTGCGATTCGTGTTTCGTCCTCTGCTCGTTCTGCTGACGCTGGGCGCCCTGGTGGTCGCCCTGCTGCAGGTGGGCGGGCGTGTGGCGTTCACCCTGCTGGACGATCTCGAGGTCGGCGTCAACCAGCTGCTGGCGGGGCGCAATGCCCAGGTCAGCGGGCTGCGTGGCGACTGGCGCATGCTCAACCCCATCGTCACGGCCGATCGCGTGGTGCTTCCCGCCGGCATCCTGCGCGGCGTGCATCTCGAGGTCGACATGGTCGGCAGCGTTCTGCATGGCACGCTGGTGGCCAGACGCCTCAAGATCGACGACTTCGACCTGACCCTCGAGAAGCCGGAGGGCGCGCCGTGGCGGTTGGCGGGCCCCGCAGGGTCGGACCCTCTGCCCGACCCGTGGCCGGCTCTGCAGCGCAGCGATCAGCTTGAGGTCGATGGGCGGTTGCGTCTGGCCCGAGCCGGCGTGGCGGAGGCCGCCATCCAGGTCAGTTACCTGGGCGTCAACCGCGGCGCCACCCGTCGGCACCGGCTCAAGCTCGAGAATCAGCCGGAGGATTGCATCGAGGTCTGCTGGCTGTCACTCGATCTGCAGGCCCGGCCGGGCCTGTGGCCGATTCGAGCCGGCGACCTGGGTATAGCCGTAGCCGCCGACGGCTTTCGTCTGCCGCGGGCCCTGCTCGGCATCTCGCCCCTGCAGCTCGCACATCTCGACGCTACCTGGCAGCGCAGCGAGCGGCGCTCCGGCGGACGCCTGGCGCTGCGTGCCGAACAGTTCGACATGCCCGGGGAGGTCTCCCTGGCGACGTCGCTGGCCGGCGTCGTGCGCGGCAGCGACGTCGAGCAGCAGGGAGCGCTGACCGGCTGGCAGATCGAGCGCGCGGAGGAGATCTGGCGGCTGCCGGACGTGGCGCTGCGGGTCGATTCCGATGGGGTTTCGGCGTGGCTCGAGTCGCTGGATCTGTCGCGCGCCGGGCAGTTTCTGGCGCAGGCCCTGGCCGGCCTGGGCGCGGCGGAGGAGTGGCTGCAGGCGCTGAACGTGCGGGGGCTCGCCACCAACCTGCGGGCCCACGTGGGGTTCGACGGCGGCAACATCGGCTACGCCATGCGTCTGGATGGGGTCGGCCTCGATGCGCACAAGGGCGTGCCCGCGGTGGAGGGTGCCGCCGGGGAGCTGCTGGGGACCGAGCGCAGCCTGCAGCTGGTGCTGAACGCCCAGGATCTGGACATCGCCTTCCCGGACATCTTCACCGACCGCTGGCACCTGCCCTACGCGCAGGGCACCCTGCATGCCTGGTTCGGCGGCAACTACTTCGGCATCCGCGGCCGTGGCCTGCGCGCCGAGACGCTGGAGACCCAGGTGCGCGGCAGCTTCGCGCTGAGCCGGCCGGTGGATCGCAGCGGGCAGCGGCTGCTGCTCACGGTCGATACCGATCGCATCGACGTGGCCACGGCGCAACGCTTCGTGCCGTACAAGCTGCCGGATGGGCTGCGCGAGTGGCTGGCGTCGGCGCCCCAGGGCGGCACGCTCACGGCGGCGTCGCTGGCTATGCAAGGTCAGCTCCAGAACGATCCCGGCGAGCTGGGCCGCCGCCTGGAGCTGGAGGCGGACGTCCACGACGCCGGCCTGCGCTACCATCCCGAGTGGCCGGCGGTGACCGACTTTTCCGGTCATCTGGCCGTGGCTGGATCCGAGATTCGGGTCGGCGTGGACGCGGCGCGCAGCGGTGGGGCGGCGCTGGCCGGCTCGCGGCTGCGGCTGCTGGACAACGCCAGCGCCGCGGACGTCGCCCTGGATGCCGAGCTCGACGCCGACGCCCTGCTGACCCTGGCGCGCACCACGCCGCTGGCGCGGTGGCTGACGTTCGTCGCCCCGGACTGGACGGCCTCGGGTCCCATGCGCGTGTCGGGCGATCTGCTCATTCCCCTGCGGGATCGGCCTGATGCGCCGCAAGCCGAGGGATTGGCGGTTCGGCTGCGGGCCGACATGGACGCCGTCGACGTGGCTCTACCCGAATTCCGGCTGGCGCTCGAAGACCTCGACGGCAGCTGGCGATACCGCCACCCCTTCGAGCTCGATGCCAGCGGCGTCAACGGCCGCCTGTTCGATCAGGACGTCGTGCTTGGCGCCCGATCCGGCGACGGGCGCGTCCAGCTTCTGCTGGCCGGCAAGGCGACGCCGGCCGATGTCTGGACCCTGCTGGATCTCGACGATGCCGGCCTGGCGGAGGGCGACTTCGGCTACGAGGCGACGGTCGCGCTCGGCACCCTCCCGGGGGTCGTGCCAGAAGTCACGGTGCGGTCCGACCTGGCGGGGCTGGCCCTGGCGCTGCCGGCCGGATTCGCCAAGCCGGCCGACGTGGCGCGGCCGACGGAAGTTCGCGTCCGCTTTCTCGATGCGGGCCAGCGCATCGCCTTCAGCCACCGCGACGCGACGGGGTGGCTGGCCGTCGCGGATCGGCCGGTGGCCGGCGCCATCGGCTTCACGGTGCCGCCGCCGGTGGCGGAGCCGGACGCTGGCGCTGACGGCGACGCTGACCTGCCCGATGGGCTGGTGGTCGCCGGTTGGCTGTCGCGATTCGACATCGACGAGTTGCTGCCCGAGGGAGCGGACGCGGCCGCGCTGCCGCTGCCCATCAGGCTGGCCGATCTGGAGGTCGAGCAGATCGGCGTGGGCGACTATCAGCTCACCCACGCCAGCCTGGCCGGACGACTGTCCGCTGACGGCTTCGACGTCGAGTTCGCGGCCGAGGAGGTGGCGGGGCGGGTGTCACGTAGCGGCGACGAGCCCATGCAGGTGAGTCTGGCCGAGCTGCGGATTCCCTCCGGCGAACGCGGTGCCGACGTGCTCGAGCCCGCCATCGTGCCGCGGCTGCCGGCGGCCGCGGTGACGGTGGAGCGGCTGCTGCTCGGCGACGAGGACTATGGGCGCTGGCGGTTCGGTCTGCGGCCCGATGGCACGCGGCTGTTTCTGGACGACTTCGAAGCCGAGGTGCGCGGGGTGCGCATCGCCGCCTCCGCGCCGCTGCTCTGGGACGCCGGCGCCGGTCAGACGCAGTTCGAGGGACGGCTGGAGGCGGGCGATCTCGCGGAGGTGCTGCCGCAGTGGGGATACGCCCCCAGCATCGAAACGGAATCGGCCTCGCTGACCGGCGCCTTCTCATGGTCCGGGTCGCCCGCGGCGTTCGACCTGCTGGCGTTGGAAGGCGCCGCCGAGGTTCAGGCCGATCAGGGGCGGTTTCTCGACGTCGAGTCCGGCGCCGGCGCTCAGCGCATCTTCAGCCTGCTCAACTTCACCGCCATCGCCAAGCGCATGAGCTTCAACTTCTCCGACGTATTCGGGCGCGGCATCAGCTTCGACACCATGAAGAGCCGGTTCGCGCTGGAGCAGGGAACGCTGACGTTCATCGACCCGCTGGAGGTGGAGGGCACCGGCAGCCGCTTCCGGGTCAGCGGCAGCGTCGATCTGGCCGAGCGGCGGCTCGACAACGAGATGCTGGTCACCCTGCCGGTGAGCCGCAGCCTGCCCTGGTATGCTGCGTACGTGGCGCTGGCGAACCCGCTGGCCGGCATCGGCATGCTGGTGGGAGAGCGGGTGCTGCGCAAGCCGCTGGAGCAATTCAGCAGCGCCCGCTATCGGATCAGTGGTACGTTGGACGACCCCCAGGTGAGCTTCGTCAGCGTGTTCGACGTCACGCCGGCCGAGCAGGCGGGCGATGTGTCCCTGGAACCAGTGACGGAACAGCCCGAGGACAGTGATGAGTGATCTTCTGCAGGAAGCCCAGGCGCGGCTCTGGTCGCCGGCCGGCATCGACCAGAGCGACATCGACCGCCTGATCGGCCGCATCGGCGGTCAGTCCGTGGACATGGGGGAGCTGTACTTCCAGCACCACCGCTACGAGTCCTGGGCGCTCGAGGACGGCATCGTCAAGGACGGCGCCTACAGCGTCGACCGCGGGGTGGGCGTCAGGGCGGTGAGCGGCGACAAGACCGGATTCGCCTACGCCGAGGACATCCTGCTGCCCGCCCTGCGCGACGCCACGGAGGCCGCCCGCTCCATCGCCCGACACGGTCAGGACGTGCAGGTGCGCGCCTGGCAACCGGTGACGGCCGTACCCCGCTACCCCGCAGACGATCCGATCGCCAGCCTGGACGAGGCGCGCAAGGTGGCGTTGCTGCAGTCGATCGACGCGGCGGCCCGTCGCCAGGACCCGCGGGTCAAAGAGGTCAACGTGCGGCTGTCTGCCAGCCACGAGGCGGTGCTGGTGGTGGCTTCCGACGGTACCCTGGCCGCCGACCTGCGGCCGCTGGTGCGCCTCGACGTGCAGGTGATCGTCGAGCAGAACGGGCGTCGTGAGCGCGGCTCCGCCGGCGGCGGCGGCCGCGCCGATCTCTCCAGGGTGGCGGCCCCCGGGTACGGCGACGACCTGGCCCGCGAGGCGGTGCGCATCGCCCTGGTCAACCTGGAGGCCGCGGATGCCCCCGCCGGGGACATGACCGTGGTGCTCGGCCCCGGCTGGCCGGGCGTGCTGCTGCACGAGGCTGTGGGCCACGGCCTGGAAGGCGATTTCAACCGCAAAGGCACCAGCGCGTTTGCCAACCGCATGGGGCAGCAGGTGGCATCGACCCTGTGCACGGTGGTGGACGACGGCAGCATGGATCAGCGGCGGGGCTCGCTGACCGTGGACGACGAGGGCACGCCCACGGGCGAGACCGTGCTCATCGACCGCGGCATTCTCACCGGCTACCTGCAGGACAAGCTGAACGCCCGGCTCATGGGGGTGCGCCCGACCGGCAACGGCCGTCGGCAGAGCTTTGCGCATCTGCCCATGCCGCGCATGACCAACACCTTCATGCGCGCCGGCGAGCACGACCCCGAGGAGATTCTGCGCAGCGTGACCCGCGGTATCTACGCGGTGAACTTCGGCGGCGGCCAGGTGGACATCACGTCGGGCCGGTTCGTGTTTTCGACCACCGAGGCCTACCTGATCGAAGACGGCCGGGTGACACGACCCATCCGCGGCGCCACCCTGATCGGCAATGGCCCTGAGGTGATGAACCGGATCTCCATGGTGGGCAACGATCTGGCTCTGGACGCCGGGGTCGGCGTTTGCGGCAAAGACGGCCAGAGCGTGCCGGTGGGCGTCGGCCAGCCGACCCTCAAGGTCGACCGGGTCACCGTCGGCGGTACTCAGACCGGGTGAGCGGCGTCCCGCAGAAACCGGAACAGTGCCCGGGATGCCGCACGCTGGCGGGTTTCGTCGCCGGCCTTGTGAACGTCGGCGATGCGCTGACGCAGCAGCTGCGCGTCGGTGTCGGGATGGGCGTCCAGATACTCGGTCAGGGCCTCGGGTTCCGCCAGCAGGCGCTCGCGCCAGCGTTCGGTCATGTGCAGCTCGTAGCGGGCCTCGGCGGAGTGACCCTCGAGCGTGTCCAGGGCCGCCTGCAGAGGTTCCGGGTCGACGTCGCGCATCAGCCGGCCGATGAACTGGAGCTGCCGCCGCTGGGCACCGTGGGACGGGAAGCGCTGATAGTCGGCGATGGCCTGACGCAGGCGTTCGCCGAGCGGCAGGGCATCGAGGTCGGCGGGCTTGAGCGCGGTCAGCTGCCGACCCAGAGTCTGCAGACGATGGGCGTCGCGCTTGCGTTCGGACTTGCTGACCGGAGCTTCCGCTGGGTCGCCCTGATCCGGCGATTGTCGATGACGGCGTGGCATGGGTGGCAGCCTACCGGAAGCCAGCCCTTTTTCCACCATGAGGACCAGCATGAGGAGATCTGCCATGTCTGAGCTGACCACCCGATCGGCCGCAGATCTGCGCGCCGAGCAGGAGACGTTGAAGGCGCTGGTGGGCGACATTCTCGACGAGGCCCGCCGGCAGGGGGCCAGCGCCGCCGAGGTGTCGGTGAGCGCCGATCATGGGCTGTCCGTCAGCGTGCGCCGGGGCAGCCTGGAGAACGTGGCGTTCAATCAGGACCGCGGCTTCGGCATCACCGTCTACTTCGGTTCCAGAAAGGGCTCGGCCAGCACCTCGGACAGCCGCCGCGAGGCGATTCGAGAGACCGTGCAGGCGGCGGCCAACATCGCCCGCTACACCGAGGAAGATCGGTACAACGGCCTGGCCGACGCCGCGCTGATGCCGGATACCCTGCCGGAGCTGGACCTGTACCACCCCTGGGATCTCGACCCGCAGCGGGCGGAGACCCTGGCGCTGGCCTGCGAGGCCGCCGCGCTGGCCGCCGACCCTCGCATCGTCAACTCGGAAGGGGCGGAGGTGAGCACCCAGCAGTCGTACCGCGTGTACGGCAACAGCCATGGCTTCATCGGCGGTTTTCTCGGCACCCGCCACGGCGTCAGCTGCGCCGTCATCGCCGAGGACGGCGACGGCATGCAGCGCGACTACTGGTACACCAGCGCGCGCGATCCCGGGCGGCTGGAAGCCGCCGAGGCGGTGGGTCGTCGCGCGGCGGAGCGCACGGTCGCCCGACTGTCGCCGCGATCGGTGCGCACCGGGCGGTTTCCGGTGCTGTACGCGCCGGAGGTCGCCAGCGGGCTGGTCGGGCAGGTGCTGGGCGCGCTGGGCGGCGGTGCCCAGTACCGCAAGGCCTCGTTCCTGCTCGACTCCCTTGGCCAGACGGTGGCGGCGCCGCATCTGCATCTGGTGGAGGAGCCCCACCTGCCCGGACGCATGGGCAGTGCGGCTTTCGACGGCGACGGCGTGGCGACCTGGTCGAAGGCGTTCGTCGCCGGCGGCACGGTCGAGCACTACCTGCTGTCGGCTTACTCGGCGCGTCGGCTGGGCATGCAGACCACGGGAAACTCCGGGGGCGTGTTCAACCTGGCGGTGCGTGGCGAGACCCGTCCGGTGCCCGAGCTGCTGCGGGCCATGGGCCGGGGCCTGCTGGTCACGGAGCTGATGGGGCAGGGGGTGAACGCGGTCACCGGCGACTACTCCCGCGGCGCCGCCGGCTTCTGGGTGGAGGACGGTGCGATTGCCTACCCGGTGGACGGCATCACCATCGCGGCCAACCTCAAGGACATGATTCGCGGCATCACGCTGATCGGCGACGACGTCGACGAGCGCGGCAACATCCGCGCGCCGAGCATGCTCATCGAGGCGATGACGGTGGCCGGCTCGCTCTGAAGGCGCGCTCAGCCGAGCTCGCCGAAGCCGTCGCGGATCAGGTCTGCCAGCGCCTGGAACGCGTCCGCCGCGTCGGGGCCGTCCACCCGCAGCGTCACCGCGGTGCCCACCGGCGCGGCCAGCAGCATGACGCTCATGATGCTCTTGCCATCGGCCTCGGTCTCCCCCTTGCAGAGGCGCACGTCGCTTTCGAAGCCCCGGGCCAGGTTCACGAACTTGCTCGCGGCGCGGGCATGGATGCCGAGCGGATTGACGATCTCCAGGGTCGCTTCGTTCATGCTGCCAGCTCCCGATGCCGTACCAGCACGTTGGGAAAGCGTTCGGCGAAGTGGGCACCGAGGCGGTCGGCCATGTACACGCTGCGATGCTGGCCGCCCGTGCAGCCGACCGCTACGGTCATGTAGATGCGATGATCCTGCTCGAAGCGCGGCAGCCAGCGCTCGAGGAACGCGCAGAGATCGGAAAACATCTCGTTCACCGCCGGCTGGGCGGCCAGATAGTCCTGCACCGGCCGATCGCGTCCGTTGAGCGGCCGCAGCGGCTCTTCCCAGTGCGGGTTGGGCAGGCAGCGGATGTCGAACACCAGGTCGGCGTCCACGGGCACGCCGAACTTGTAGCCGAACGACTGAAACAGCAGCGACAGGCCCGTGCGCACCGCGCCCACCACCCGGGTGGCGATGAGGTCGGAGAGCTGGTGGCCGCGCAGCGTCGTGGTGTCGATGACCAGGTCGGCCAGATCCGAGAGGCTTTCGAGCACCTCGCGCTCGGCCTCGATGGCCTGTCGCAGGTCGGTGCGCTCGTCGGTGAGCGGATGCCGGCGGCGGGTCTCGCTGAACCGCTTCACCAGCGTCGGCGAGCGGGCATCCAGGTAGATGACCTGGCAGTCAAGGTCCATCCGGTCGAGAGCCAGCAGGATGTCGGAGAACCGCTCCAGGTCGCGGCTGCGGGCGTCGATGCAGACCGCCACGTTGCTGCCTCGCTGGGCGGGGTCGCGCAGGGCGTTGTGCACCAGCGACTGCAGCAGGTTCACGGGAAAATTATCGATGCAGTTGAACCCCGCGTCTTCGAGTGCCCGCAGCGCCGTGGTCTTGCCGGAGCCGGACCGCCCGCTGATGATGATCAGCTTCATGTGCCCGCTTCGATCAGGCCCACCAGCTCGCGGTACAGCTCCTCGTCGTCGTCGCAGCGGCGCAGCCGGGCACGGTTGTCCGGCGACTGAAAGACCCGGGCCAGGGTCGCCAGCACCTCGAGGTGGGCGCTGGCCTCCTCCGGCGGCACCACCAGGACGAACAGCAGATCTACCGGATCATCGTCCGGGGCCTCGTAGTCCACAGGCTCGGCGAGCTTGATGAAGGCGCCGAGGATGCGGTCGCAGCCGATGCGGCAGTGCGGGATGGCGACGCCCTCTCCCAGCGCCGTGCTGCCCAGCCGCTCGCGGCCCATGAGCTCGTCGAACAGGGCTCGCGCCGACAACTCGGGATGGCTGGCAGCGAGCAGGTCGCTGGCAGCCTCCAGAGCGCGCTTTCGCGATTGCGCCTCGATCCGGGCGCGGGTGTCGGACGGGCTGAGAATGTGGGTGATATCGACCATGACGACCTGTGAAATCTGCGGCCGGTCAGCGGCCGTGGTGGCGGTTGACGGTCTTTTCCTTGTGCTTGATGAGCTGCCGGTCGAGCTTGTCCACCAGCATGTCGATGGCGGCGTACATGTCGTCGCAATCGGCGTCGGCGAACAGCTCGGCGCCGCTGACGTGAATCGTCGCCTCCGCGCGCTGCATGGCCTTCTCGACCGACAGCACCACGTGCACGTTGGTCATCTGGTCGTAGTGCCGTTCCAGCTTCGCGAGCTTGTCGGTGGTGTAGGTCTTGAGGGCGTCCGTGACGTCGATGTGGTGTCCGGAGATACTGAGCTGCATGTAGGGCCTCCGTTGTTGCCGGTCAGACGAGCCGTTTGCGCTCGTTGGATGGTGGAATCGACAGCGATTCTCGGTATTTGGCCACCGTTCTTCGGGCTACGTTGATGTTCTGCTTGGCCAGTATTGCTGCGATCTTACTGTCGCTCAATGGTTTTCTGGGGTTCTCATCGGCGGTCAGCTTCTTGATCAGCGCCCGGATCGCCGTGCTCGATACCTCGCCGCCCGAGTGGGTGGATACATGGCTCGAAAAGAAGTACTTGAGCTCGAAGATGCCTCTCGGCGTATGCATGTACTTGCGATTGGTGACCCGTGAGATCGTCGACTCGTGCATCTCCACCGATTCCGCGATGTCGTGCAGCACCAGTGGCTTCATCGCCTGCTCCCCGTACTCGAGAAACGCCCGCTGGTGCTCGACGATCCTGGTTGCCACCTTCAGCAGGGTCTCGTTGCGGCTCTGCAGGCTCTTCAGGAACCAGCGTGCCTCCTGCAGGTTGTCCTTGAGGAAGGTGTTGTCGCGGCTGGTGTCGGCGCGCTTGATGAGGCTCGCGTAGGTGGAGTTGATGCGCAGCCGCGGCGTCGCGTCGCTGTTCAGCTCGACGCTCCAGCGGCCATTGCGGCGTTGCACCAGCACGTCGGGAACCACGTACTCGGCCGACACCGACGAGATGCTGGCCCCGGGACGGGGGTTCAGGGACACGATCAGCTGCACCACCTCGGCCAGGGCGTCCTCGTCGAGCTTCAGCTTGCGCTTGAGCGCCGCGAAGTCGCGGCTGCCCAGCAGGTCCAGGTGCTCGCCGGCGAGCGTCTGCGCCTCGGTGAGCCAGGGCGTGGAGGCGGGCAGGGCGCGAAGCTGCAGCAGCAGGCACTCGCCCAGGTCGCGGGCGGCGACTCCGGGCGGGTCGAACTGCTGAATGCGTTTCAGCACGGCGATCACCTCGTCGGCCTCGACGCGATCACCGTTATCCAGCAGGTCGAAGCCCTCCAGGATCTCCTCGATGGGGGCGGTGAGCATGCCGTCGGGATCGATGGCGTCGATGATGGCCAGGCCGATGGCGCGGTCCAGGTCCGACATCGTGGTCAGATTGAGCTGCCAGCGCAGGTGATCCTGGAGGCTGTCGGCGGCGGTGTTGCGGCCGTCCTGGTCCCAGTCGTCCTCGGCGCCGGATCCGCTGCCGCTGCCGCTCTGGTAGATATCGTCCCATTGGGTATCGACCGGCAGATCCTCGGGAATGTCCTGGTCCCATTCGGAGTCGCCCACCTCGCCGTCAGCGCCGTCGGCGAACGTGTCGGCGTCGGGAGCGACGTCTTCACCCTCGCCGTCGTAGTCTTCGCTGGCGCCGTCGGCGGTCGCCTCGCCGTCGGCATCCGGCGCGTCGGCCACCGGGTCGTCGGCGGCTTCGTCGGCGTCACCGGCAGGACCCTCGGCGTACTCGTCCTCGAGCTCGAGCATGGGGTTGCTTTCGAGCACCGTCTGAATTTCCTGACGCAGGTCCAGCGTCGATAGCTGCAGCAGCCGGATCGCCTGCTGCAGCTGCGGGGTCATGGTGAGCTGCTGACCGAGCCTCAGCGACAGCGTCTGCTTCATGAGCGCAGCGCCCGCCGGTCGCGCATGCGGCGCTGCCTGCTCACAGCCGGAAGCCCTCGCCGAGGTAGACGTTGCGAACCATGTCGTTGGCCAGGATCTCGCCCGGAGCGCCTTCGGCGATGATCTGTCCGGCGCTGACGATGTAGGCCCGATCGCAGATGTCCAGGGTGTCGCGGACATTGTGATCCGTGATCAGCACGCCGATGCCGCGCGCGGCCAGCGCCCGCACCTCCCGCTTGATGTCTGCCACGGAGATCGGGTCGACGCCGGCGAAGGGCTCGTCGAGCAGCATGAAGGCGGGCTGGATCGCCAGCGCCCGGGCGATCTCCAGGCGGCGGCGTTCACCGCCGGAGAGCCGGTCGCCCATGGAGCCGCGCACGCCCTGCAGGTTGAACTCGTCCAGCAGCCGCTCGAGCATGGCCTGGCGGCCGTCGCGATCGAGATCGCGGCGCAGCTCGAGGATGGCCTGCAGGTTCTTTTCCGTGGTGAGCTTGCGGAACACACTGGCTTCCTGAGGCAGGTAGCCGATTCCGGCCCGGGCCCGCTCGTGCATGGGCGCTCGGGTAAGGTTCTGCTGGTCGAGCAGGATGCGTCCGGCATCGGCCCGGATCAGGCCGACGATCATGTAGAAGGTGGTGGTCTTGCCCGCCCCGTTCGGCCCCAGCAGCCCGACGATCTCGCCGCCGCTCAGGGACAGGCTGACATCTTCGACCGCCACTTTGGTCCGGTACGCCTTGCGCAGAGACTGGGCCGCGAGGGTTGGCATCGGTCAGGGATTTCGGGCCGCAGGCTGTACGGTCACCTCCACCGGCCCCTGGTCCCCCGATTCCGCATTCACGCGTCCCGCCACGATGTCGTAGTGGATCATCTGCCCGGCGATCCGGTTGCCGCCCTGAGTCAGGAATGCCTCCCCCTCGAGATCGATCCGTTCCTGCTGAGTGTGGTAGGTGATGGTTCGGGCGTCGGCGCGGACGATCCCCTGGTCCTTCTCGAGCTGCTGCTCGTAGGTGGCCGGCTCGCCGCGGGCAATGATCCGGGTGACCTTCTGATCGCGGTACTCCACCACCATCTCGTCGGCGGTGACCTTCAGCGTGCCCTGGGCTGCCTGCACGGAGCCCCGGTAGGTCACGACCTGAGCGTTCTGATCGATTTCGGCGCGGTCGGCGCGGATGTGGATGGGCTGATCGGCATCCTCGGGCAGGGCGATGGCGACCGTGGCGGGCAGCCAGACGCCCAGCAGGGCCAGCATCAGGCGGCGCCAGCTAAGGCGCACCCTATTTGAACTGTTCGGGCAGCAGCACGGTGTGCACCCGGGCGCTGCGCGACGAGAAGAACCTGAGCATGCCAAGCTGGAGATCACCTTCGAGGCCTGTCGCCGTTGTCCGGCCGATGTGGCTGTCGATCATAACATCTTGGTCGGTCTCGGCGTATTGACGCGCCGGGTACAGGTCCATGGCCGAGGTCGTGAGCCGTACCCGGTCGCCGTCGGCGCGGCTCTGCTCGAGCACGACGGAGTCGCGCAGCGAGACCACCTCCTCGGCGGCCGGTGGCTCGGTGCGCCGCAAGGTGCCGGACCGGGCGCTGGCCGTCCACGGCGCCCGGTCGGCGTCGTGGAGGCTCAAGTCCGGTGCGTTCAGCGCGGTGAAGGCGTCGGCTTCGAAATGCCTGATCTGGGTGGCGCGCAGGCGGTACTGCAGGGTGCCATCGGGGCGGTACTGGGCGATGTCGGCGCCGTCCATGACCACGTCGGCGTCGGCCTCGCCGCGCTCGTCAGGGGGTGGCAGCGGCGCCGGCAGCGGCACCGTCTCGGTTCGATCCACCACCACCAGGGAGATCACGGCGGCGAGCAGACCCAGCGCGATCAGCAGCCACGCCCGTTGCACGCGATTGCGGGCCGGCGCGGCTGCGGAAGTGGGCCGGTCGGGCGTCGTCATCGGTGCTCGCCGGTCAGTACGGCCACAGCCCCTTGGCCCGTAGCAGCAGCTCGCATACCTCCCGCGCCACCCCGCAGCCGCCGGCCAGCTTGGTGACATAGTGGGCGCGCGCCAGGGCGGCCGGATGGCCGTTGGGCACGCCGATGGCGAGGCCCACTCGCTCGAACAGGGGCAGATCCGGCAGGTCGTCGCCGACATGGGCCACCGCCGCGGCATCGATGCCCAACCGGGCGGTCAGCAGCTTCAACGTAGCGGCCTTGTCGTCGGTGCCCTGGAAGACGTGCTCGATACCGAGTTCGCCTGCCCGGCGGCGAACCATGACCGATGTGCGGCCGGTAATGATGGCGATGGCGATGCCGTGGCTGCGCATGAGCTTGATGGCGCTGCCGTCCTGCACGTGGAAGGCTTTGATCTCGTCACCCTGCTCGGTGTAGGTGATTCGGCCGTCGGTGAGCACCCCGTCGACGTCGAAGCTGACCAGGGTCACCGCGCGCGCGCGGTTGAGCAGCGCATCGGGGAATGTCATCGAGCGATCGGCACTTGCTGGAAGAGCACGGCATTGTAGCCGATCCAGCCGAGCAGGATGACGGCGCCCTCGAAGCGCGTGATCACCGGCCGGGAGCCGATCGCGTAGGCGAACAGCGCCAGCGCGACGGTGAGCGCCAGCATCATGCCGAAGTCGCGCCACAGCACCTCTATGCCCACGTCCGGCGCGGACACCAGCGCCGGCACCGCCAGCACCGCCAGCATGTTCAGGATGTTGGATCCGACCACGTTGCCGATGGCGATATCCGCCTGCCCCTTGAGAGCCGCTCCCAGGGTGGCGGCGAGCTCGGGCAGGCTGGTGCCCACGGCGACGATCGTGAGGCCGATGATGAGCTCGCTGACCCCCAGCCAGGCGGCGATCTCCACGGCGCCCCAGACCAGCAGCTCGGCGCTGATCAGCAGCACCAGGAGCCCGGCCAGCAGCCAGGCGGCGGCCTTCGCCCGGCTCAGCTCGGGCAGCTCCTCGAGCTCTTCCTGCAGCGCGTCGGCGATCGGGTCGGCAGTGGTGTCGGCGCCGACGCCATAGTGCTGCTTGAGCCTGTAGAGAATGAGGCCGAGGCCGCCGAGCAGCAGCACCCCGTCGGTGGTTGAGAGCTGCAGATCGAACAGCAGTATCAGCGTCAGCAGCGTTGCACCCAGCAGCCAGGGCAGCTCGGTGCGCAGAACGCCCTGCGAGAAGGGCAACGGCGCCACCATGGCGGTGAGGCCGAGCACCAGGCCGATGTTGGCGATGTTGGAACCGATGGCGTTGCCCACGGCGAGCAGCGGATTGCCCTCGATGGCGGCCATCAGCGACACCAGGATCTCGGGGGTGGAGGTGCCCAGGGACACCACGGTGAGGCCGATCAGCAGCTTGGAGACGCCCAGGTGGCTGGCGGTGCTTGCCGCGCCCGACAGGAACCGGTCGGCACTCCAGACCAGGGCGATGAACCCGGCGATGACGGCAAGCAGGGGAACCCACATAGGGAGGGAGGGTCGAATCGACTTCCGGTTGGTCAGAAGGCGCCCACTTTAGACGGGCCGGCCGGGACCAACAAGCGTAACCGGCAGTAACACGCTGCGGTTTCGCGCGCCGGGCGGTGGTATAGTTGCGCCGCTTTTTTTGCACCGATTCCGTGACCCAATCGACTCAGGATGCGAAAGCGTTGGCGGAAGACACCTTCATCGAGATCCGGGACCTGCACTTCTCGCGTGGCGAGCGCAAGATCTTCGATGGTCTGAGCATGACCATCCCGCGCGGTCAGATCACCGGGATCATGGGGCCGAGCGGCACCGGCAAGACCACCCTGCTGCGCATCATCGGCGGCCAGGTGCGTCCCGATGCCGGAGAGGTCATCGTCGCCGGTCACGATGTCTGCCGCATGTCGCGCGAAGAGCTGTTCGAGTTCCGCAAGAACATCGGCATGCTGTTTCAATCGTCGGCTCTGTTCACCGACCTGTCGGTCTACGAGAACGTGGCGTTCCCGCTGCGCGTGCACACCGAACTTCCCGAGGATTCGATCCGTGATCTGGTGCTGCTCAAGCTCAATGCCGTGGGCCTGCGCGGCGCCAGGGACCTGTTTCCGGCCGAGCTCTCGGGCGGCATGGCGCGGCGCGTCGCCCTCGCGCGCGCCATCGCCCTGGACCCCGCGCTGCTCATGTACGACGAGCCCTTCACGGGCCAGGACCCAATCTCCATGGGCGTGCTCGTGAAGCTCATCAAGAGCCTCAATCAGGCGCTCGAGACCACCAACATCGTGGTCTCTCACGACATTCACGAGACCTCGAGCATTGCCGACAAGCTCTACATCATCTCCGACGGCAAGGTGATCGGTGCGGGCGCCCCGGAGGCGCTGCGCGCGGACGGGTCGCCGTGGGTGCAGCAGTTCATGCACGGCTCGCCCGACGGCCCGGTGCCGTTCCACTATCCGGCTGACGAGCTGCTCTACGACGTGCTGGCGGAGGTCGGGCCGTGATCGACCTGATTCGTGGCGTCGGCATCGGCGCCCTCGACCGCCTCGGCAGCCTCGGCAATGCCACCATACTCTGGCTCACCGCGCTGTCGGGGCTGCCGCGGCGCGGCGACCTGGCGCTGCTGGCCCGACAGATCTACACCATCGGCGTGCTGTCGCTGGTGATCATCGTGCTGTCGGCGTTCTCCATCGGCGCGGTGATTGCGCTGCAGTTCTACGTGCAGCTCTCCCGGTTCGGGGCCGAGGAGGCGGTCGGGCTGGGTCTGGCCATGGTGCTGCTGCGTGAGCTCGGGCCGGTGGTGACTGCGCTGCTGTTCGCCGGGCGGGCAGGTTCCGCCATCACGGCCGAGATCGGGCTGATGAAGAGCACCGAGCAGCTCTCCAGCATGGAAATGATGGGCGTCGACCCGCTGCATCGGATCGTGGCGCCGCGCCTGTGGGCCGGACTCCTGTGCATGCCGCTGCTGACGGCAATCTTCAACGTGGTCGCCATTTACGGAGGCATGGTGGTGGCCGTGCACTGGCTCGGCAGCGACCCCGGCGGCTTCTGGTCGGGCATGCAGGACACGGTGGAGGTCTGGGAAGACCTGGGCAAGGGCATGATCAAGAGCGTGATCTTCGCCGTGGTCGTGACCTGGATCGCCGTGTATCAGGGCTATGCCACCGAGCCCACGGCGGAGGGCATCGGCCTGTCGACGACCCGCACGGTGGTGATGTCGTCGGTGATGGTGCTGGCGCTCGACTTCCTTCTTACTCTGGGCATGTACGGAGACTTCAACTAATGCAGATGCGAACCATCGAGATCAGCGTCGGCGCCTTCGTGCTGGCGGGGTTTCTCGCTCTGGTGGTGCTGGTGGTGCAGGTCAGCGGCGTGACCCTGACCATGAGCCCCGACACCCACCGCCTGCTCGCCGAGTTCGACGACGTCGCCGGGCTGCGGGTGCGGGCCAAGGTGAGCATGGCGGGTGTTACCATTGGCCGCGTTTCCCGAATCGACGTCGAGCCCAGCTACGGAGTCGCCATCGTGGAGATGGAGATCAACGACCGGTCCTGGCCGCTGCCCGTGGATACCGGCGCGCGGATCCTCACCGAGGGCATACTCGGTGCCCGCTACATCGGCCTGATGCCGGGCGCCGACGAGGAGGTGCTCGAGGAGGGTGGCTACATCACCGACACCCAGGGCGCCCTGGTGCTCGAAAACCTCATTGGCGAGCTGGTTACCCGGCTGGGAGCTTCCTGAAATGCTGAAAACGTTCACGACCGTTCTGGCGGCCGCCGCCATGCTGGCTTCCTCCCTGGCCAGCGCCGCCGACATGCCCGAGCAGTCGCCGCATGAGATGGTGAGGGAGACCTCCGACGCGGTGCTGAAGCTGATCGACGAGGCGCGCGGCTACGCCAAGGAAGACCCGGAACGGTTCTACCGCGAGGTGGAAGCGCTGCTCGATCCGGTGGTCGACTTCGACAGCTTTGCCCGCAGCGTCATGGCCGTGCACTACCGCGACGCCACGCCGGAGCAGCGGACGCGCTTTTCCAGCACCTTCAAGTGGGGCCTGGTGCGCACCTACGCGCTGGCGCTCACCGAGTTCCGTGATGGCGAGGTGGTCGTGCTGCCGCCCGATCGGCCGCCGCGCAATCCCAAGCGGCAGACGGTGACCATGGAGATCCGCACCAAGGACGGCGCGGTCTATCCGGTGGTGTACTCCGTCGCCCAGGATCGCGGCGGTGAGTGGCGGATCCGCAACCTGATCGTCAACGGCGTCAACATGGGCCTCACCTATCGCAGCCAGTTCAACAGCGCTGCCAAGGATCCGAAGTACGGCGGCGATCTGGATCAGGTGATCGACGATTGGGGCGATCTGGTAGAGGAGCAGCCGCCGGGCCTGAACGGCGATGCGCCGGACGAGGCCGACTCGGAGCACCAGGCTTGAGCCACCGGTCACCAGTGCAGCATCCGGTCGCCGGCGCGGTGTCATTCGACAACCTCATGGCCTTGCGCCATGCAGGGGAGGCGGTGATCGCCAGCGCCGAGGGTCCGGTGGAGATGCAGCTCGGCGGGCTGGATGGTGGCAACAGCGCCGCCGTCGCTCTGCTCATGGCCTGGCTGCGGGCGGCGGCGCGGGCCGGCGTCGAGGTGACGTTCGTGGACGTCCCGCCGGAGGTGCGCAAGATCGTCGAGCTGTCCGGCCTGACAGACGTGCTGCCGATGCGGCCCGCGCGTGCCGGAGAACCGGATCGCTCGCTCGCGGAACATGCCGCCGACCGCGGCTGAGGGCTCCAACCATGCAGACACAGATTGCCGAGGCCATTCGCGAACGCCTGCCCGATGCCGAGGTGGAGGCCGCCGTGGATGGAAATCGTGCGCAGATCATCGTGGTCAGCAGCGTGTTCGAAGGCATGAGCCGGGTGCGCAAGCAGCAGACCGTTTACGCGTGCATAGACGGCCTCATCAAGGACGGCACGCTGCACGCCGTCAGCATTCGGGCGCTCACACCCGCCGAGCGCGGCTGACCGGCATGGATAAGCTGCTGATCTCGGGAGGACGACGCCTTTCCGGCACGTTGCGCATCTCCGGGGCGAAGAACTCGGCGCTGCCCATCCTCGCCGCGACCGTGCTCACCGAGCAGCCGGTGGTGCTGGAGAACCTGCCCCACCTTCACGATGTCACGACCATGCTCGAGCTGCTGGGCTGCCTCGGGGTAGGTGTGGTGGTGGACGAGAAGATGCGGGTGGAGGTCTGCGCTGCCGAGCTGACCCAGCTACGCGCGCCCTACGAGCTGGTCAAGACCATGCGCGCGTCGTTCGTCGTCACCGGTGCGCTGCTCGGGCGCTTCGGCGAAGCCGAGGTGTCGCTGCCCGGCGGCTGCGCCATCGGCGCCCGCCCCGTGGACCAGCACCTGAAGGCCTTTGCCGCGCTCGGCGCCGAAATCGACGTGCGCGATGGCTACGTCATCGCCCGGGCCCCGCGGGGGCTTACCGGCACGGACTTCCGGTTCGACCTGGTGACCGTGGGCGGCACGCAGAACCTGATGATGGCCGCGTCCCTGGCCAGGGGTACCACCCGCATCGGCAATGCCGCCTGCGAGCCCGAGGTCGAGGACCTGGGCAACTTTCTGAATGCCATGGGCGCTCGGGTGAGCGGCCACGGCACACCCGACATCGTCGTGCACGGGGTCGAGGCCCTGCACGGCTGTCAGTACCGGGTCATGCCCGACCGGGTCGAGACCGGTACCTACCTGATTGCCGCCGCGGCCACCCGTGGCCGGGTGCGATTGCAGCGTACCGACCCTTCGACACTCGGCGCCGTGCTCGACAAGCTGCGCGAGAGTGGCGCCGACGTCGTCTGCGGCGACGACTGGATCGAGCTGGACATGCACGGTCAGCGGCCGCGGGCGGTGGACATCGAGACGGCGCCTTACCCGGGATTTCCCACCGACATGCAGGCCCAGTACCTGGCCATGAACGCGGTGGCCGAGGGCGACAGCTGCATCACCGAGACCATCTTCGAGAATCGCTTCATGCACGTGCCGGAAATCAACCGGCTCGGTGCCGACATCGAGCTGCACGGGGCATCCCGGGCGCTGGTGCACGGCGTCGAGCGGCTGAAGGCGGCACCGGTCATGGCCACGGACCTGCGGGCGTCCTTCAGCCTGGTGGTGGCGGCTCTGGTGGCCGAGGGCACCACGCTGATCGACCGCATCTATCACATCGATCGCGGCTACGAGACCATCGAGGAAAAGCTGATGCAGCTCGGCGCCGAGGTGCAGCGGGTGTCCCGCGCGCCGGGTCCGCGGGGCTGAGGAGACGTCATGGCCGGGCTTACCATCGCGCTGAACCGTGGCCGGATTCTGGCCGAGTGCCTGCCGCTGCTGGCGGCCGCCGGCATCCGCCCCGCTGAAGACATCGACGGCAGCCGCAAGCTGGTGTTCGAGACCGCCGAGGGCGGCCATACGCTGGTGGTGATGCGCGGCTCCGACGTGCCGACCTACGTGGAGTTCGGGGCGGCGGACGTGGGCATCGTCGGCAAGGACACGTTGCTCGAACATCCGGGTGACGGCTTCTACGAGCGGCTCGATCTCGGCATCGGCCGATGCCGGCTGATGACGGCGGCACCGGTGGGTGCTCGACTCGACGCCCGGCCGCTGCGGGTGGCTACCAAATTCGTGCGGGTTGCGCGCGACTACTTCGAACAGCAGGGCCGCCAGGTCACCATCATCCCGCTGTCGGGGGCCATGGAGATCGCGCCGCTGATGAACCTGGCCGACTGCATCGTCGACATCGTCGACACGGGCAACACCCTGAAGGCCAACGGCCTGGAAGCGCTGGACACCATTGCCGAGATCAGCACCCGTCTGATCGTCAACCGCGCCTCGATGAAGACCCGGTTCGACGCCGTGCAGGGACTGATCGAAGCATTGCGGGGGCAGCTGCGATGACGCTGGCGCTGCGCCGCCTGGCCACCGATCAGGCCGACTTCGACGGCGTGCTGGCGGCGCTCCTGCATTGGGACGTGAGCGTGGACGGTGAGGTGAACCGGATCGCCGCCGACATCATCGAGCAGGTGCGCCGGGATGGCGACGCGGCGTTGCTCGCGCTCACCGCGCGGCTCGACCGCTGGCAGCCGAACGTCGCCGCCCTACGCCTGACCGCAGACGACTTCGAGAGCGCCTATCGTGATCTGCCCAGCGCCGAACGTGCCGCCCTGGAATCGGCCGGCGAGCGCATCGATGCCTACCATCGGCACCAGTGCGGCGGCGACTGGGAGTTCACCGACGCCGCCGGCAACCGTCTGGGGCAGAGGATCACGCCCCTGGACCGGGCCGGGCTGTACGTGCCCGGCGGTCAGGCCGCCTACCCATCCACGGTGCTGATGACGGCCATACCGGCCCGGGTGGCCGGGGTCGGCGAGGTGGTGATGACGGTGCCCACGCCGGACGGCGTGCGCAACCCGCTGGTGCTGGCGGCCGCCCATGTCGCCGGCATCCGAACCGGATTCGCCATCGGCGGTGCCCAGGCCGTGGCGGCGCTGGCGTTCGGCACCGCCACCGTGCCGCGGGTGGACAAGATCGTGGGTCCGGGCGGCGCCTTCGTCGCGGCCGCCAAGCGGCTGGTGTTCGGGCAGGTGGGCATTGACGTGATCGCCGGGCCCAGCGAGGTGCTCATCATCGCCGACGGTTCGGCCCCCGCCGACTGGCTGGCCTACGACCTGTTCTCGCAGGCCGAGCACGATGCGGCGGCGCAGGCGATCCTGCTGTGTCCCGATGCCGGCTATCTGGACGCGGTCTATCTGGCCCTGCAGCGGCTGCTGCCGGCGCGGCCGCGGGCGGCCACCATCCGTGCCTCTCTGGAGGGCCGCGGCGCGCTGATTCGCACCCGCGATCTGACCGAAGCCGTGGCGCTGGCCAACCGCATCGCGCCCGAGCACCTCGAGCTCGCGGTGGCCGATCCGGATGCGCTGCTCGGCGGCATCCGCCATGCCGGGGCCATCTTCGTCGGCGCCCACTCCCCGGAGGTGGTGGGCGATTACGCGGCCGGCCCCAGCCATGTGCTGCCCACCTTCGGCACCGCCCGGTTCTCGTCGCCGCTCGGCGTCTACGACTTCCAGAAGCGAAGCAGCGTGATCCGCATGAGCGCGGACGGGGTCGAGTCGGTGGCCCGCACCGCCGCGCTGCTGGCCCGCGGCGAGGGCCTGGAGGCCCATGCCCGCTCCGCCGAGGTTCGCATCCGCGGCGTCGATCACAACGGCGATTGAAGCCGCGCCGATCGACGCGGCGGCCGCCGTCAGCTCGGCGGTGACGGACGCTCCCCCGACAGTGCGTCGACCGTCAGCGCCTCCTGGCCGCGCAGGATGTCCAGCCGGATGGTCGAGCCGGGCGTGGTGTGGGCGATCAGGCGGCTGACCACCGCAGAGCTGACCGCTGGCTGGTCGTTGATGGCGATGATCAGGTCGCCCACCAGCAGCCCCGCGAGGTGCGCTGGCCCTTCCTGCAGCACGCCGGTGACCTCGAGACCGACGCCCATGCCGGGCGCCGGGGTGCCGGAGAGCTGGATGCCGAGCCAGCCGCGCGTGACCCGGCCGGTCTCGACGATCTCGTTGAGCACGGCCATGGCGAGCTGCGCCGGGATGGCGAAGCCGATGCCTTCGGAGCCGCCGGAGCGGCTGAAGATCAGGGTGTTGATGCCGATCAGATTGCCGGCGGCGTCGATCAGCGCTCCGCCCGAGTTGCCCGGGTTGATCGCGGCATCGGTCTGGATGAAGTCGTCGTAGGGGCTGACGCTGATGCCGGTGCGGCCCTTGGCGCTGATGATGCCGGACGACACGGTCTGGCCGATGCCGAACGGGTTGCCGATGGCCAGCGCGATGTCGCCCACCTGCACCGAGTCGGAGGTGCCGAGCGGAATCGGCGCCAGGCCGGATGCCTCCACCTTGATCACGGCCAGGTCGGTCTCGGGGTCGGTGCCCACCACCCTGGCGATGGTGGCCTGGCCGTTGTTGAAGGCCACCAGAATCTCGTCGGCACCGGCAATGACGTGGTTGTTGGTGAGGATGTAGCCATCCTCCCGGACCACGACGCCCGAGCCGAGCGCGCTCTGCAGGTGGTTGTTCTCGCGGCTCGAGAAGCGCTCGCACCAGGCCTGGAAGCGCGGCAGCTGGCAGATCGGCGGGGTGACCACCTTGCTCGAGTAGATGTTGACCACGGCTGGGGCCGCGCGTTGCACGGCGGCGGCGAACCCCGGATGGGCCGGGTCCGCGGGTTCGGGCCGCACCAGCACCATGACGGCGAGGCCGACCACGGCGCCCACCAGGGCGGGCATCAGCACGTAACGCAGCAGTTCACGCATGGCGGGGAAGTTAGCAGAATTGCCTCTTGGTGTAATGCCGGAGCACAGGCTAAAGTCCGCGCCATTGCAGCAAAAGTGTCAGCGAAAGTGTCAGCAGAACACGCCGTGGCGGGGGCCGACTCGCCGCGTTCCAGATACCAGCAGCTCTTGCGCACCGGGAAGATTTCGCCTGATCCGGCGCAGGCAGAGGTCGTCGACCTGCTGGAGGCCGTGTTCGACCGCCTGACCAGCGCCCGCAACGAGCGGCCCAGCCTGCTCAGCCGCCTGCTGCCGCGCCAGCGGCGTGCCGTGGAGCCGGTTCGTGGCCTGTACATGTGGGGCGGTGTCGGGCGTGGCAAGACCATGCTGATGGATCTGTTCTACGAGTGCCTGCCCGCGGACGACCGGCTGCGCATGCACTTCCACCGCTTCATGCACCGTGTGCATCGCGACCTGCGGGACCTGGCGGGCAACGCCAACCCGCTGCAGCAGGTGGCGGACCGTTTCGCCCGGGAGTCGAGCGTGCTCTGCTTCGACGAGTTCTTCGTCTCCGACATCGGCGACGCCATGATTCTCGCGGAGCTGCTGGAAGGCCTGTTCCGACGCGGGGTGACCCTGGTCGCCACGTCGAACGTGCGTCCTGACCTGCTCTATCGGGACGGACTGCAGCGGCGCCGCTTTCTGCCGGCCATCGCCCTGTTGGAGAAGCACACGCAGGTGTTCGAAGTGGGCGGCGACGTCGATTATCGGCTGCGGGTGCTGGAGCGGGCCGAGATCTTCCATGCCCCCCTGGACCGGGAGGCGGAGGAGAGCCTGCGCCGCAGCTTCGAGGCGCTGGCGCCGGACGCGCCGGAGCGGGACGTGGTGCTGGAGGTGGAGGGCCGGCCGCTGCGGGCTCGGTTCGTGGCCGAGGACGTGGCCTGGTTCGAGTTCGCCGAACTCTGTGAAGGGCCCCGCAGCCAGAACGACTACATCGAGTTGGCGCGCTGCTTTCACGCGGTGCTGGTATCCAACGTGCGCCGGTTCACCTCGCGCAACGAGGATGCGGCCCGACGCTTTATCAGTTTGGTTGACGAGTTCTACGATCGCGGCGTGAAGCTGATTCTGTCCGCCGAAGTGCCGGTGGACGAACTGTATGCCGGGGAGCGGCTGCGCTTCGAGTTCGAGCGGACGGAGAGTCGGCTGCTGGAAATGCAGTCGCACGAGTACCTCGCCCGTACTCACCTGGCCTGAGAGGGTGGTTCGCGCGGTTCGTCCCGGGAAGCGACCTCCGCGCCCCCGCTCAGCCGCTCCGCGGTACCCTCGGTCGCCGATGTTGCCCGCTGCGCGGTCAAATCGGCTCCCTCGGCTTCGCTCAAAGGTGCGCGGAGGTCGCTTCCCGGGACGCCCCAGCCATCGCTGCTCTCACGCCAGGTGGGTGCGGGTGAGGGACATCCGGGGGCGCGCCCCGCAGGGTGCGCTCCCGCCGCCGATCGCGGGGATCGAAGCGCGGACTTGGCTGACCGGCATCGGCGCCCGCCCCCCGTGTCGGGCGCCATTGTAAAGGCGATACCACTTCGCTAGACTTCGCGCCTCCAAAAATCCGGGCAACCTCATGAAAACGGTAAGCATGCGGGCGGAGGACGTCCGGCATTCCTGGTACGTCGTCGACGCCGCCGACAAGACCCTGGGCCGGCTCGCTACCGAGCTCGCGCATCGCCTGCGGGGCAAGCACAAGCCGCAGTACACCCCCCACGTCGATACCGGCGACTACATCGTGGTCGTCAATGCCGAGAAGGTGCGGGTCACTGGCAACAAGACCACCGATAAGATCTACTATCGGCACAGCGGCTACCCGGGCGGTATCAAGAGCATCAGCTTCGAGCATCTGCGGGACAGCCGCCCCGAGCGCATCATCGAGACGGCGGTGAAGGGCATGCTGCCCCGGAACTCGCTCGGCCGAGCCATGCTCAAGAAGCTGAAGGTGTACGCCGGCAGCGAGCACCCGCACAGCGCCCAGCAACCCGAAACCCTGGACATCTAACCCATGGCAGCGACTCAGAACTACGGCACCGGCCGCCGCAAGACCTCCACCGCGAGGGTATTCGTTCGGCCCGGCTCCGGCGCCATCACCGTGAACAACCTGCCATTGGACAAGTACTTCGGGCGCGAGACCTCGCGCATGATCGTCCGCCAGGCGCTGGAAGTGGTTGAGCTGGTCGACAAGGTCGACGTCAAGGTCACCGTGCGCGGCGGCGGCAACTCCGGCCAGGCCGGCTCCATTCGTCACGGCATCGCCCGGGCGCTGGTGGAGCATGACGAGGGCCTTCGGGTGCCTCTGCGCAGGGCCGGCTTCCTGACCCGGGACGCCCGTGAAGTGGAGCGTAAGAAGGTGGGCCTGCGCAAGGCGCGCAAGCGTCCGCAGTACTCGAAGCGCTAACGTCCGAGTTCGACCCGGCGCTCCAACCGGAGCACGCCGGCACAACCGACAGGAACAGGCTACTTCCGGGCCGCGAAAGCGGTCCGGCATGTCGGGTGTGTGTTAAACTCGTGCGTCTTTGAAAACTCGGTGGAGCATGGTGTGAGCCAGGGCGATCAGGTGAAGAAGCCGACCGCGGAGCAACTCGCGGCAAGCATCGATACTGCAGGCATCAACAAGCAGCGGCGGTACTTCCTGATTGGCGCTACAGCCGTGGTGGGCGGCCTCGGCGTGGTGGGGGCGGCGGTGCCGTTCGTCGCATCCTGGCAGCCGAGCGCCAAGGCCCGCGCGTTGGGTGCGCCGGTGACCGTAGACATCAGCAAGCTGCGTCCCGGTGAGATGCTCGGCCCCGTGCCGGCGTGGCGCGGGCAGCCGATCTTCGTGCTCTACCGCACCGAGGAGGCGATCGCCCGCCTCGAGCAGGAAAACGACGACCTCGCGGATCCGAACTCGACCAACCCGGAGATGCAGCCGGGTTACGCCCAGAATCCCTACCGGGCCAAGCGGCCGGAGATCGGCATCTACGTCGGGTTGTGCACCCACCTCGGCTGCTCGCCGGCCTACCATGGTGAAGTGGTTCCCGAGCCCTTCGATCCGAACTGGCAGGGCGGCTTCTTCTGCCCCTGTCACGGGTCTCGATTCGATCTCGCCGGTCGGGTGGTCAAGGGCGTGCCGGCTCCGGACAACCTCCCGGTCCCCCCGTACCAGTTTCTGAGCGACACCGTGGTGCTGATCGGAGAAGACGAGGAGACCGCCTGATGGCCGAGATGCCGCGCAAGGAGGGCCGGGTCGCCGCCGGCTGGAACAGCTTCATCGGCTGGGTCGACGAACGCTTCCCCCTCACCGAGACGTTCGAGTACCACATGTCGCGGTACTGGGCGCCCAAGAACTTCAACTTCTGGTACCTGTTCGGCGTGCTGTCGATCGTGGTGCTGGTGAATCAGCTGCTCACCGGTATCTGGCTCACCATGAGCTACGTGCCCAGCGGCGACGGCGCGTTCGCGTCCGTCGAGTACATCATGCGCGACGTCGAGTACGGCTGGCTGCTGCGCTACCTGCACTCCACGGGCGCCTCGGCATTCTTCGTCGTCGTCTACCTGCACATGTTCCGGGCGCTGATGTACGGCTCTTACCGCAAGCCGCGGGAGCTGCTGTGGCTCATCGGCATGGCCATATTCGTGGTGCTGATGGCCGAAGGGTTCTTCGGCTACCTGCTGCCCTGGGGCAACATGTCCTACTGGGGTGCGCAGGTGATCGTGTCTCTGGTGGGAGCCATTCCCGTCATCGGTCCCGATCTGATGGAGTGGGTTCGCGGCGACTTCCTGATGTCGGAGATCACGCTTAACCGCTTCTTCGCGCTGCACGTGGTGGCGCTGCCCCTGGTGCTGGTGATGCTGGTGTTCGTGCACATCGTCGCGCTGCACCACGTCGGCTCGAACAACCCCGACGGCGTCGACGTCAAGAAAAACAAGGACGAGAACGGCGTGCCGCTGGACGCCATCCCTTTCCATCCGTACTACACCATCGGTCACGACCTGCCGGCCATCGTCGCGTTCCTGTTCATCTTCTGCGCGGTGGTGTTCTTTGCACCCGAGATGGGCGGCTACTTCCTCGAGAAGCCCAACTTCGAGCAGGCCAACCCGCTGAAGACTCCCGCGCACATCGCGCCGGTCTGGTACTACACCCCGTACTACGCCATGTTGCGCGCATCCACCTACCCGCTGTTCGGGCTCACGGCCAAGTTCTGGGGCTTTGTCGTGATGGCGGCCGCGATCCTGCTGCCGGCCGTTCTGCCCTGGCTCGATCGCAGCCCGGTCAAGTCGATCCGCTACAAGGGCCTGGCGTCGAAGGTGATGCTGGCGCTGTTCGTGATCAGCTTCTTCATCCTCGGATACCTGGGCACGATTCCCCCCTCCGCGCAGGCGACCATGCTGGCGCAGGCATGCACGGTCATTTACTTCGCCTACTTCGTGCTGATGCCCTGGTACACGCGAGCGGAGAAGACCAAGCCCGTGCCCGAACGGGTCACCATGCGATGAGGGTCAGCATGCGCGACAAGAAGAACGACGGGAACCAAGGCATGACGAAGTTCGCAGTGCTTCGCCGCGGCCTGCTGGCCTCTCTGGCGCTGATGGCAGGCCTGATCGCTGTCCCTGCCCAGGTGTGGGCTGCGGCGTCGAACTATCCGATGGAGCCTATGAAGCCTAACCTGCAGGACCTGCCGTCGCTGCAGAATGGGTTCCGACTCTATGCGAACTACTGCCTGGCGTGCCATTCCCTCAAGTTCCAGCGCTACGAGCGCACCGCCAACGATCTCGGCATTCCCCACGACATCATGCTCGACAACCTCATCTTCACCGGCCAGAAGATCGGCGAGCACATGGTTTCGGCGATGGACCCGGAGTCGGCCAAGAACTGGTTCGGCGCGCCGCCGCCCGATCTCACCATGGTGGCGCGCGTGCGCGGCGCCGAATGGATCTACAACTATCTGAAGACCTTCTACCTCGACGACATGCGTCCGCTTGGCGTCAACAACAAGGTGTTCCCCAACGTCGGTATGCCGCATGCGCTCATCGAGCTGCAGGGCATCCAGCGCGAGGGCTGCATCCAGGTGCCGAAGATTGCGCCCAACGGCGGCGAGATGCGCGACCCGCTCGCGCCTGGTACGCCGATCACCGAGGAGCAGTGCGGCCACCTGGTGCTCGAGGAGGGTAGTGGTGCCTACACGCCCGAGGAGTACGACCAGGCGGTGTACGACATCAGCAACTTCCTCTACTACGTGGGTGAGCCCAGCCGGCTCGAGCGTCATCGGCTCGGCGTGTACGTGCTGCTCTTCCTCCTGATTCTGTATGCATTCACCTGGCTGCTTGGCCGGGAATACCACAAGGCGGTTCGATAAAAGCCAATGAGCCTAGTAACCCGACGATCTTCCATGACGCTGTTCTCGGACGCGCGTGATCATTATTCCCACCGCGTCCGGATGGTGCTCTCCGAGAAGGGGGTGACCTGCGACGTCGTCGACGTCGACCCGAACAACAAGCCGGAGGACCTGGCCGAGATCAACCCCTACAACAGCCTGCCTACGCTGCTCGATCGCGACCTCGTACTCTACGAAGCCAACGTGATCATGGAGTACCTGGACGAGCGCTTTCCGCATCCGCCGCTGCTGCCCGTGTATCCGGTGCAGCGGGCTCTGTCGCGGCTCTGGATCACGCGGGTCGAGAAGGAGTGGAGCGGCCGTCTCGACATCCTCATGGCCGGCAAGGGCAGGGAGACCGTCATCACCCGCGCGCGCAAGGAGCTGCGCGAGAGCATCGTCGCGGTGGCGCCCATCTTCGCCGAGAAGCCGTTCTTCATGAACGAAGAGTTCACGCTGGTGGACTGCTGCGTTGCGCCCATCCTGTGGCGTCTCAAATCGGTCGATATCAGCCTTCCCGAGCGCACGACCAAGCCCCTGCAGAAGTACATGCAGAAGATCTTCGAGCGTCCGTCCTTCCGCGAGAGCCTCACCGAGTCCGAGCTGGAGATGCAGGACTGATGCGGCCTGCCTGCCGGTTTTGACCAGCGACCAGGTAAAGCCCAAGCGCCCCTACCTGCTGCGTGCGTTTCACGACTGGATCGTCGACAGCGGACTCACCCCCTATCTGCTGGTGGATGCCGCCTTCGACGGGGTGGCCGTACCCGCCGAGTACGTGAGCGACGGCAAGATCGTGCTCAACGTCGCTGCGTCCGCGGTTCAGGGATACCGCCAGGACGATCAGTGTGTCAGCTTCAGCTGCCGGTTCGGGGGCCGGCCGTTTCCCGTTTACCTGCCCATGGGAGCCATCAGCGCCATCTACGCCAAGGAGACCGGGGAAGGCATGGTGTTTCAGGCCGAGGACTTTCCGCCGCCGGAAGGCGCTCCCGAGGGCGATGACGGCCCCCGACCGCCGGGGGCGGGCCATCTCAAGGTGGTGAAGTAGCAGCAGCGCGGCGGCGGCTGCCCCGGCGGGCGCCGGTTCAGATGTACTCGAAGACCTTGACGATGCGCTGCACGCCGTACACCGAGCGCACCACCTCTACCGCCTGGTCGGCTTCCTCTCGCGGCAGCAGGCCCATGAGATAGACGGTGCCGTTCTCGGTGATCACCTTGATCTTGCGCGCCGCTACCTCGGCGTCGGCCAGCATGCGGGTCTTCACCTTGGTCGTCAGCCAGCTGTCGTTGGCGCGCGCCACCATCGACGTAGGCCCGCCCACCTCCAGCTCGTTGTGCACCCTGCGAACCTTGTCGATGCCCTTGGCGATCTCTTCGGCTCTCTGCCGCAGCGCTTCGGTCTCGACCTGTCCCGCCAGCAGCAGCACACCGTTGTAGCTCACGGCCACCAGGTGGGCCGAGTTGAATGCCGGATCGGAGTTCCAGATCTCGCGCTTGACCATGGACTCGACCACCTGGTCATCGATCATCGTGCCGGGGGTTCGTACCCGGGGGTCGTCGCTGAATGCCGCGCAGCCGGCCAGGATCGCCAGCATCAGGGCGAGCAGCCATGGTCGAAGGTCAGTCGTCCTGCGAGAAGGCATCGCGTACCCAATGAATTTCCGGGCGGTAGTTTCGCTTCGTAACCGATACCACGTCAAATCGGCAGGGCCGCTGCTCAGCGTGATGGCGGCTGAGGTAGACACGGGCCGCCGTCGTCAGGCGCCGCCGCTTGGCGTGGGTCACGGTTTCGAACCCGGCTCCGAAGCGCTCGTCGGCGCGAAACCGGACCTCGACGAACACCAGCTCGTCGCCGTCGGCCATCACCAGGTCGATCTCGCCGTGCCGGCATCGGAAGTTGCGATCCACGGGTACCAGTCCCTGGCCTGCCAGAAATCGGGCTGCAGCCTGCTCCGCCCAGCGGCCGGTCTGCAGATGCGGCGCGTCGGCCACCGCGCCTCAGTCGGCGGCCAGCGCCTGAGCCGAATGCACGCTGCCGCCGCGGATGATGGTGCGGGCAAGCTCGCGCTGAATGCGCCCGTCCGGCAGCCGCGTAAGCTCTCCGGTGCTGCCCAGCAGCCCGACCATGCTGCCGTCCAGCAGCAGCGGCAGGCGGTCGGCCAGCCGGAAGGCGTCGGCGCCGAGCGCGTACAGCGCGACGAACAGGTTGCCGTCGAGCGAGAACGCGCCGTTCAGATCGACGAAGAGCGGGTCGCCGGTGACGAACCACGGCAGCTCGCTCACCCGGAAGCCGTTCAGCGTGGACATTCGTTCGGTGGTCATGCCGCGCACCGTCTGCGAGGTGGCGAACACGGGCACGCCCTCGGCGAAGTGAAAGCGCAGGGCGGGCACCAGGGCCGTGGCCTCCAGTGAGGTCACCAGGGCGACGATGGCGTCCACGTCGCCGCGGGCGCGCGGTGAGAACTCCAGCGGCTCGCCCAGCAGCGCCTGCAGCTCGTCGCGGCGCCGATGACTCTCCGCCACCCGCATGGCCACGCCGACGCTCTCCGTGACGGTGCGGATGTCTTCCAGGGTCTGCACCTCGAGCAGCCCCGGCCAGGATTCGCGGACTGCCCGCATGGCACGTGCCGACCAGTCTTCCCGGTTGTGGAACAGCAGCAGGCGATGCATGCCTGCGTCCTCGAGCCAGCCGGTCAGCGTGTAGGCCTCGTCTTCGATGGCGAGCCCCAGCTGCAGCAGCGCCGGCGCCGGAATCTGGTCGTCCAGATAGTTCAGCGCCAGCACCGGCACCTCCGGATCGAGGGCGTTCAGCGCCACGGCCGCCTCTTTGGCGAGCGGCCCGATCAGCACCTGCTCGCCGGCGGCCAGTGCGCGCTCGTAGAGGCTGGCCATGGGCTCCGCCGCGGTGTCGTAGACGGTGACCGCATAGGCGACGTCGTCGCGGTTCGACAGGTAGCTGGCGATGAAGCCGTCGCGCACCGTGCGGCCCGCGCGCGCCAGACTGCCTGACAGCGGCAGCAGCAGCCCGACACGGGTCACCGCTCGCGGTCCGGTCAGGCTGGCCGTCAGGGCCGCCGGCGGCACCGCGGTGGCAGGATGATCGGGGTGGGCCTGCTGCCAGGCGCGCAGCCGCCGGTTGTGCGCGGCCAGCGTGGTGCTGGTGCGCAGCTCATGTGCCAGTCGCCACCAGCCGCGGGCATCGTTGCTGCCGGACTCCGCGTACACCCGGGCCTCGGCCGAGCCCACCCGGGAGAGGTGGGCCCACAGCGCATCGTGCAGCAGTTGGCGCTGCGGGCTCGACAGCGTCAGCTGCGAGGCAGCCGCGATCAGCGCGTCGGCTGCGGCGGCGGACCCGGCCTGCGCGGCCAGCGCCTCGGCGTCAGCCATGGCCATGCTGACGGTGGCGGATGGAGATTCCGCCACCACCTCGTCCGGCGGCTGCTCGGTGGCGGGTTCGGCCGGGGCGTCGGCGTCGGGTGCCGCCATCGGGGTGCTTTGGCACCCCCACGCTGAGAGAATGAGCAGCCACGCTGCCAGGAACCTTGCCAACATGCCGGGTACGCTCTACGTCGTTGCGACGCCCATTGGAAACCTGGCGGACCTCAGCCGTCGAGGGGCCGATGTCCTCGGTTGTGTTGCGATGATCGCCGCGGAGGATACCAGACGCACCCGGGTGCTGTTAGATCATCTGGGCGTGGCCGGCACACCGGTGGTGGCGCTGCACAGCCACAACGAGACCGCCGTCAGCGGCGGTGTGCTGCAGCGTCTGGAAGCGGGCGACAGCGTGGCGCTGGTGTCGGATGCGGGCACGCCGCTGCTGTCCGATCCGGGGTTCGAGCTGGTGCGGGCCTGCTGGTCCGCCGGCGTGCCCGTGATCCCGGTTCCGGGGCCGAGCGCGGTGGCGGCCGTGCTGTCGGTCTGCCCGCTGCCGGCGCATCGGTTCCTGTTCGAGGGTTTTCTGCCTGCCAAGGCGGCCGCCCGGGTGGAGCGCCTGCGGGCGTTGCTGGCCGGCGACGTCGCTGCCGTGTTCTTCGAGGCGCCACACCGCATGACGGCCACCCTCGACGACCTGGAGGCTCTGGACCCGGCGCGACGGCTGATGGTGGGGCGGGAGATGACCAAACAGCACGAGCAGTACCTGTGCGACCGTCCGGCCGCGCTGCGCGAGCGCCTCGCCGGTGCCGACCAGTTTCGCGGCGAGTTCGTCTGCGTGCTGGAGGCCGGCGCGGCGCTGGCCGATGATCGGTCGGTGCGCAGCACCATGGAGACCCTGTGCCGTGAGCTGCCGCCGGCTCAGGCCGCCCGCCTCGGCGCCCAGCTACTGGGCCGAAGCCGCCGCCAGCTCTATGACCTGGCGCTGACGTTGAAGCCGCCGGCCGATGGCGCCTGAGCGACGGCTGCAGTAAAGTGCCTTCGCGAGTCGGCCAGGCATGTCGCCGCCCGCTGGCCAAGGGAGACACCGTCTCCGGCGGCGGTGGGGGGAGGAAAGTCCGGGCTCCGCAGGACGAGGCGCCAGGTAACGCCTGGGGGGCGTGAGCCCACGGAAAGTGCAGCAGAGAGCAGACCGCCTAAGTCGCCTCCTTCGGGATGCGAACGGTAAGGGTGAAACGGTGCGGTAAGAGCGCACCGCACGCGTGGCAACACTGCGTGGCTAGGTAAACCCCGCCTGGAGCAAGGCCAAATAGGAGTCCCATGGCGTGGTCCGCGCCGGACTCGGGTAGGCCGCTGAAGGGCTGTGGTGACACAGTTCGTAGATGAATGACTGCCCGGGCGGCTTCGGCCGCCGAGACAGAACCCGGCTTATCGGCCGACTCGCTTCACTTCTGCCGGATGGCGGCCGCCGGATTATTCCGGATCGCTGACCTTTCTCGATTGGCTATTCCAAATCGGTCTAGCACTTAATGTCGATTCTAGATAAACGGACCTACCTCGCGGTGCCATTGACTTAATTGCCCCCGGGAGCCGTTTCGGGCCAGAAAAACCCTTTAATTTCCGCAAGTTATCCCCGGTTCCCTGCTTGACAGCCCACTAGTGCGGCTATAGTGTCGCGCGATGGTGAAATGTGGGAAAAAGTGGGGCGTTTCGGGAGCTGTGGCGCCTGAATGGCGGGTTCGGGGGTGACGATGGTGGCGACGTCCGTCGCCGGCGCGGCCTGAGGCCGCATGTTCCGGGGCATCAACAGCGCGACGCTCGATGGCAAGGGCCGGGTGGCCCTGCCGGCGCGGCTGCGCGAGTCGCTGGCGGCGGCGGCGGCGGACGGCAAGCTGGTAGTCACCATCGACACCAAGCACCCGTGCCTGCTGTTGTACCCGCTGCCGCTGTGGGAATTGGTGGAGGCCAAGCTCGAGAGCCTGCCGAACATGAACCCCCGCTCGCGGACCATTCAACGGCTTTTGATCGGGCATGCCACTGACCTCGAGCCCGACAGCGCCGGGCGACTGCTGTTGCCGCAGAAGTTACGGGACTACGCGCGGCTGGACAAGAAGGTGGTGCTGGTGGGTCAGGGCAAGAAGGTCGAGATCTGGAGCGAGCCGGTTTGGGAGGCTTGCATGGAAGACTGGTTGTCCGACGAGTCGGTGACCGCGCTCGCTAATGCCCAGGAGTTCAACGAGCTGTCCGTTTGAGCGAGCTTCATCGACCGGTATTGCTGGAAGAGACGGTGGCGCTGGTGAGCGGCGGCGATCGGGTTCGGGAGGGGGTCTACGTGGATGCCACCTTCGGTCGGGGCGGTCATACCCGCCGGCTGCTGGACAGGCTGGGCGCGGGCAGTCGCGTGCTGGCGCTGGATCGCGATCCCGAGGCGGTGGCAGCCGGGCAGGTGCTGGCAGAGCGTGACCGCCGCTTGCAGGTGGTTCATGGAAACTTCGCCGATCTGGAGGCCATCCTCGATCGGCTCGGTATCGACGAGGTGCAGGGCGTCATGATGGATCTGGGGGTTTCTTCCCCGCAGCTGGACGACCCGCGGCGGGGGTTCAGCTTTCGCTACGACGCGCCTCTCGACATGCGTATGGACACAGAGCAGGACACCACCGCCGCAGACTGGCTGAACTCGGCGGACGAGCAGGACATCGCCGTGGCGCTGCGCGATCTGGGCGAAGAGCGGTACGCCCGCCGCATCGCTGCCGCCATCGTTCGCGCCCGACCCCTGGCCACCACCGCGGAGCTGGTGGAGGTCGTGCGCGGCGCGCAGCCGCGCACCACGCCGGGCAAGCATCCGGCGACCCGCGTTTTCCAGGCCGTGCGCATGGCCGTGAACGGCGAGCTCGAAGCGCTGCAAGCCGGTCTGCAGGCGGCGTTCGCGTGCCTGGCGCCTGGCGGGCGGCTGGCGGTGATCAGCTTTCACTCCCTGGAGGACCGACTGGTCAAGCGCTGCTTCGCCGAGCTGTCGAGCCCGCCGCCGCTGCCGCGGCGGCTGCCGGTGCGGGGCCCTGCCGTCCTGCCGCGGGCGCGGCGGGTGGGTGCGCCGGTGACTCCGCCCCCGGCCGAGCTGGAAGCCAACCCGCGGGCGCGCAGCGCCCGGCTGCGGGTGCTGGAGAAGCTGGAGGCAGCGTCGTGAGCGGCCGTCAGTACCTCGTCGTCGGCGCTCTGGTCATCGGCGTGGTGGCCTCGGGCATCCAGGTGGCCCTGGTCAGCCACGAGGTTCGCCAGCTTCATGGGGAGCTGGAGGCGGCGCAGAAGGCGCAGGACGAGCACCTGGCCGAGTACAGCCGCCTGCTGCTCGAACGCAGCGCGCTCTCGGCCTATCAGAACGTCGAGCGTCTGGCGGAGCGGGAGCTGGCGATGCAGTTCCCGGACACCGTGGAGTTCATCGAGCCGTGAAGCTGTGGCGCCACTATCTGGTGGTCGTGGTCTTCCTGGGCGCCTGCTCCGGCGTCGCCGCCCGCGTCGTGTACCTGAACGTCACCGACCGCGACTTCCTGCAGCAGCAGGGCGATGCCCGATCGATCCGGGCCGAGGTGCTGCCGGCCTATCGTGGCCTCATCTACGACCGCAACGGCGAGCCGCTGGCCGTGAGCACGCCGGTGGCCGCCATCTGGACCGACCCGAGCTTCGCCACCCTGGCCGATGACCAGGTGCGCAAGCTGGCCACGCTGCTGGAGCTCGACCCGCGCACCCTGGCGAGCGCGCTCGAGGGCGCCCGCGGCAGGGAGTTCCTGTACCTGAAGCGCCGCGTGCCGTGGCAGGTGGCGGAGGAGGTGCGGGCGCTGGGCCTGGACGGCGTCTTCATTCAGCGCGAATACCGGCGCTACTATCCGGCCGCCGAGATGGCCGCCCACGTGGTGGGCATGACCAACATCGACGACCTGGGGCTCGAGGGCCTCGAGCTCTCCTACGACGATCACCTGCGGGGGCGCCCGGGGCGCAAGACGGTGCTGCGCAACCGCCGCGGCGAAACCATCAAGAACCTGGAGTTCAGCGAGGCGCCCCGGTTCGGCGCCGACGTCACGTTGAGCCTCGACCTGCGGCTGCAGTTTCTGGCCTACCGGGAGCTCAAGGCGGCGGTGGCGGGCAACAATGCCGTGTCGGGCTCCCTGGTGATGCTGGACGCCCGCACCGGCGAGGTGCTGGCGCTGGTGAACGAGCCCTCCTACAACCCGAACGATCCGACGCTGCGCAATCGCGAGGGCATGCGCAACCGGTCGGTGACGGATACCTACGAGCCTGGCTCCACCATCAAGCCGTTCACGGTGCTGGCCGCGCTGGAGTCGAAGCGCTGGCAGCCGGAGACCCTGATCGACACCGCCCCGGGATACTTCCGGGTCGGCAACAAGCTGGTTCAGGACCCGCTCAACCGGGGCACCATCAGCCTGCAGCAGGCCCTGCAGAAATCCAGTCAGGTGGGCATCGCCAAGGTGGCTCTCGATCTCGAGCCCGGCGCCGTGTTCGATGTCCTGTCGCGGGCCGGGATCGGTGAGTTCATCGGTACCGGACTGCCGGGCGAGGCCGCCGGCCGCCTCTCGAACCAGGGCCTCAACAACGTGGTGGTGCGGGCGACGCTGGCCTACGGCTACGGCCTTGCCGTATCGCCGCTGCAGCTCGCGCACGGCTACCTGACCCTGGCAACCGGAGGCCGGCGGTTGCCGGTGTCGGTGCTGGCCCAGAATGAAGCGCCGCGCGGCGAGCGGGTCTTCGAGCAGCGCCATGCGGAGTCGGTGCTGGCCATGATGGAGTCGGTCACCGAGGACGCAGGCACCGCATCCCGGGCCCGGGTGCCCGGCTACCGGATCTCCGGCAAGACCGGCACCTCCCGCAAGGTGGGGCCCCAGGGCTACGACGATCAGCGCCATGTGTCCCTGTTTGCCGGCCTGGCGCCGCTCAGCGATCCGCGCTTCGTGATGGTGGTGGTGATCAACGAGCCGCGCGGCACGCTGCGGGGCGGCGGCGAGGTGGCGGCGCCCGTGTTCGGTCAGGTGGCGGCCCGTGCGTTGCGCCTGCTGGGCGTGCCGCCGGACGCCGAGGTGGCCATATGAGCCTGGCGCTGTCGGCACTGCTGGACGGTGTGGCCGCCGCGCCGGCCGGGGTGATGGTCAGCGGCATGACCGAAGACTCGCGCCGCGTCAGCGCAGGAGACCTGTTCGTGGCGATCCGCGGCGACAGTGCCGATGGTCATGCCTACGTGGCGGATGCCGTGGCCCGGGGCGCGACTGCCGTGATCGCCGAGCGTCCGGTGGCCGCCGCCGGGGTGCCCGTGGTGGTGGTTCCGGAGCTGCGGGCGCGGCGCGGCGCGCTGGCGGCCAGGCTGTTCGGCCACCCTGGCGAGCGCCTCTACTGCGTGGGCGTCACCGGCACCAACGGCAAGACCTCCATCGCCCACTATCTGGCCGATCTGGCGACCCGGCTCGGGCGCCCGGCCGGATACCTCGGCACCATCGGCTGGGGCAGGGTGGGCGGTCTGCAGCCCAGCCGGCTGACCACCGAGGATCCGATCACCATCCAGGCCCGCCTGGCGGCCCTGGCGGCCGGCGGCTGCCGCTGGGCGGTGATGGAGGCCTCTTCCCACGCCCTGGCTCAGGACCGGGTGCGTGAGGTGCCGTTTCGCGCCGCGGTGTTTTCCAACCTCACCCGCGACCATCTCGACTATCACGCCGACCAGAAGGCCTACGCCGCAGCCAAGGCCCGGCTGTTCGTCTGGCCCGGGCTCGAGCTCGCCGTGGTGAACGTCGACGACGCCTTCGGGCGTGAGTTGCGTGACATGCTGGCGGACGGCGTCCGATGCATCGCCTATGGCCGCAGCCGCGACGCCGAGGTGTCCTGGGGCGAGCTGGCGTTCGCATCCGGCGTCGCCCGGGGCACCTGGCGCACGCCATGGGGTGAGGCGCCGCTGCGGCTGCCCGTACAGGCCGAGTTCTCGGTGGCCAACGTGGCCGCGGCCCTGGCGGTGCTGTGCAACGATGGCGTGCCGCTGGCAGAGGCTGCTGCCGCGGCCGAGACCGTGGCGTCGGTGCCGGGCCGGGTGGAGCGCTTCGAGCGCGCCGGCGCGCCCGCGGTGGTGGTGGACTATGCCCACACGCCTGACGCGCTGGAGAAGGTGCTGACGGCGCTGCGCCCGGGAACCCGCGGGCGCCTGATCTGCGTGTTCGGCTGCGGCGGCGACCGTGACGCCGGCAAGCGGCCGCTGATGGCCGCGGCGGCCGAGCGACATGCCGATGCGCTGTGGCTTACCAGCGACAACCCGCGCAGCGAGGACCCGCTGCGCATCATCGACGACATGATGGCCGGCCTGCAGGGTCGGGTGCCCGCGCTTGTCGAGGCCGATCGCGCGGCCGCCATTGCCGCCGCCATCCGCGATGCCGCCGAGGGCGATGTCGTGGTGGTGGCCGGCAAGGGTCACGAGGATTATCAGGAGATCGGCGGCCAGCGCCGTCCGTTCAGCGATCGTCTGCTGGTGGCGGAGCTGCTGCAGACACCGTCCCGCGGCAGGGAGGTGCACTGATGCTGCTCTGGCTCACCGAATACCTGGCCCAGTTCGTCAGCGGCTTCTCGGTCTTCCAGTACCTGACCTTCCGCACCATGGTGAGCGTGATGACGGCGCTCGCCACGTCGCTGCTGATCGGCCCCATGGTGATCGACAGGCTGACCCGCCATCAGATCGGCCAGAGCATTCGCCAGGACGGCCCCAAGTCGCACCTGTCCAAGGCGGGCACGCCCACCATGGGCGGGGCCCTGATCCTGATCGTCATCTTCATCACCACCCTGCTGTGGGGCGACCTGCAGAACCGCTACGTCTGGACCGTGCTGCTGGTGACCATGGCGTTCGGTGTCATCGGCTGGATCGACGACTACCTGAAGATCTCGCGCCGCAACAGCCGCGGCCTGATCGCCCGCTGGAAATATCTGCTGCAATCGGTGGCCGGTCTCAGCGCCGTGCTGTTCCTGTACCTGTCATCGGAGGTGCCGGCGGAGACGGCCCTCATCGTTCCCTTCTTCAAGGACATCGTGATCCCCATGGGGGTCTGGTACGTGGTGCTCGGCTACTTCGTCATCGTCGGCACGAGCAACGCCGTGAACCTTACCGACGGCCTCGATGGCCTGGCCATACTGCCGACGGTCATGGTGGGCGCCGCGCTCGGCCTGATCGCCTACCTGGTGGGCAACGTCGAGTTCTCGGGCTACCTGCAGATTCCCTACATCCCGGCTGCCGGCGAGCTGTCGATCTTCTGCGGCGCGCTGATCGGCGCCGGGCTGGGGTTCCTCTGGTTCAACACCTATCCGGCCCAGGTCTTCATGGGCGATGTCGGGGCGCTGGCTCTCGGCGCGGCGCTGGGCATCGTCGCCATCATCGTCCGCCACGAGATCGTGCTGTTCATCATGGGCGGGGTGTTCGTGGTCGAGGCCGTGTCCGTGATTCTGCAGGTCGCCTCGTTCCGGCTGACCGGCCGGCGGATCTTCCGCATGGCGCCCATTCACCACCACTTCGAACTCAAGGGCTGGCCGGAGCCGCGCGTCATCGTGCGGTTCTGGATCATCAGCCTGGTGCTGGTGCTGGTGGGCCTGTCGACGTTGAAGCTGAGGTGAGCGTGCGTACGGCCATCATCGGCATGGGGGTCACCGGCTACTCCTGCCTGCGCTACCTGGCGGGCCGGGACGATCTGCTCGTCGTCGACACCCGCGACCAGCCGCCGCACCGGGCCGCTGCGGAAGCCCTCGCGCCAGAGGCCGAGTTCCGCTTCGGAAGCGAGGCGTGCGGCGCGGACTTCTCCGGCGTCGACCGCGTGATCGTCAGCCCGGGCGTCGCCCTGGACCATCCTCTGGTGGGTCGCGCCGCCGCCGCGGGCGCCAGCGTGGTCAGCGACATCGACCTGTTCTGCGAGGCGGCACATGCGCCGATCTACGCGGTGACCGGCACCAACGGCAAGAGCACGGTGACCGAGCTCGCCGGCCATCTGCTCGCCCGGCTCGGCCGGCATCCGGGGGTGGGCGGCAACCTGGGTGAGCCGGCGCTCGATCTGCTGGCCGATGAGCACGACTGCTACGTGCTCGAGCTGTCCAGCTTTCAGCTCGAGCGTATGGCCGGCCGCCGCTTCGAGTCGGCCGTGGTGCTGAACGTCACCGAAGACCACATGGACCGGCACGGCAGCATGGCGGCCTACGCGGCTGCCAAACGCCGCATCTTCACCAATGTCGGCCGAGCGGTGGCCAACCGGCAGGATCCGTTGACCTTGCCCGACGCGCCGGTTGCGGACCTGGTCACGTTTGGTGACGACGCGCCGGAGGAAGGGCACTGGGGTCTGGACCGGCAGCACGGTGAGCTGATGCTGATGTGGGGCAAGCGGCCGGTCATGCGTCAGGCCGATCTGCCCCTGCCCGGCCTGCACAACGCGCTCAACGTGCTCGCCGCGTTCGCCCTGGTCGCCGGGAACGATGTCGCGCCTGCCCGGCTGGCGGCCGCGGTGGTGGGCTTCCGCGCGCTGGCGCACCGCTGCCAGACGGTGGCCGAGGTGCGCGGCGTGACCTTCATCGATGACTCCAAGGCCACCAACGTCGGCGCCGTGCTGGCTGCGCTCGGCGGCCTCGGACCCCAGTACTCGGCCGATCGGCCCCGGCTGCTGCTGGTGGCGGGAGGCGATGGCAAGGGCGCCGACTTCAGCCCGCTGGCGGAGCCGGTTCAGCGCTACGTCAAGGCCGTGCTGCTCATCGGGCGCGACGCCCCCCTGCTGGAGCAGGCGCTGTCGGGCACCGTGCCCCTGGAGCGGGCGGCGGACATGGCTCAGGCGGTGGCGGCCGCCATGCGCCGCGCCGAGCACGGCGACGTGGTGCTGCTGTCGCCGGCCTGTGCCAGCCTCGACATGTTCCGCAACTATGCCGAGCGCGGCGACGTCTTCCGCGCCGCCGCGGAGGCTCTGCAATGAGCCAGAGCATCGATCGCGTCATGCTGTTCTGCTGGGTGGCCATACTCGCCCTCGGCACGGTGATGGTGGCCTCCGCGTCCATTGCCATCAGCCAGTCGCTGTTGATCCGCCACGGCGTGTTCCTGGCCGCGGCGCTGGCCGGGCTGGTGCTGGTGCTGTGCGTGCCGCTGTCCTGGTGGCAGCGGGGACATCGGGCCGCCTGGGTGGCGGCGGTGGCGCTGTGTGGCCTGGTGCTGGTGCCCGGCATCGGTCTCGAGGTCAACGGCGCCCGCCGCTGGATCGGCCTCGGCGCCTTCTCGCTGCAGGCGGCGGAGGCGGCAAAGTTCCTGCTGCTGGTCTACGTTGCCGGCTACCTGCATCGTTTCCACGGGGCCGTGGCCGACGATGCCCGGGCGCTGCTGCGTCCGCTGCTGATGCTCGCCCTGCTGTGCGGCCTGCTGCTGATGCAGCCCGACTTCGGAACCGCGGTGGTGCTGGCGGTGACCACGGCGGCGCTGCTGTTCGTCGCCGGAGCCCGGCTGCGTCACTTTCTGCTGATCGTCACGCTCGGCGCCGTCATGATCGCCGTGCTGGCGGTGGCTCAGCCGTACCGGCTGGAACGGCTGATCACGTTCGTCGACCCTTGGCAGTTTGCGTTCGGCAGCGGCTACCAGCTCACTCAGGCGCTGATCGCATTCGGTCGCGGCGAGGTTTTCGGGCTGGGCCTGGGCGAGGGCATCCAGAAGCTGTTCTACCTGCCGGAAGCGCACAACGACTTCATCTTCGCGGTGATCGCCGAGGAGCTGGGCCTGGTGGGCGCCTTGACCGTGCTCGGCCTGTTCGCGGTGCTGGTGCTGCGCATCCTGCGGCTCGGCCGCGGCGCGCTGGCGGCCGGCGACACCTTCGCCGGCTACCTGGTCTATGGCATCGGCCTGATGCTGGGCGTGCAGTGCCTCATCAATCTGGGTGTGAACACCGGCGTGCTGCCTACCAAGGGGCTGACGCTGCCCTTCGTCAGCTATGGCGGCAACAGCCTGGTGGTGAGCTGCGCCATGCTCGGGCTGGTGCTGCGGGCGCAGATCGAAGGAGGGGAGCGTGGCTGAGACCGGCCCCTACCAGGTTCCCGAGATGCGGCGCATCCGCCGCATTCACTTCGTCGGCATCGGCGGCGCCGGCATGTGCGGCATCGCCGAGGTGCTGCTGAATCAGGGCTACGACGTCACCGGAACCGATCTGAAGGCCTCGTCGGTGACCGAGCGCCTGCGCCGGCTGGGCGCCACCATCCGCATCGGCCACAGTGCCGACGCGGTTCGCGACTGCGACGTCGTCGTCGTCTCCAGTGCCGTCAGCGCGGCCAATCCGGAGGTGGTTGCCGCCCACGAGCGCCGCGTACCGGTGGTGCGGCGGGCGGAGATGCTCGGCGAGCTCATGCGCTATCGCCACGGCATCGCCATCGCCGGCACCCACGGCAAGACCACCACCACCAGCCTGGTGACCTCCATCTTCCAGGCGGCCGATCTCGACCCCACGTTCGTGATCGGCGGCCTGCTGAACAGCACCGGCAGCAACGCCCGCCTCGGCGGCAGCCGCTACATCATCGCCGAGGCGGACGAAAGCGACGCCTCGTTTCTGTTCCTGCAACCGATGCTGGCCGTGGTGACCAACATCGATCGGGATCACATGGCCACCTACGGCAACGACTTCGACGCGCTGAAGCGCACGTTCATCGAGTTCCTGCACCGGCTGCCGTTCTACGGCTCGGCCGTGCTGTGCGTCGATGATCCCGAGGTGCGAGCCATCCTTCCCGACGTTGCCCGGCCGATGCTGACCTACGGGTTTTCGGACGATGCCGACTTCCGCGCCGCCGACGTGGTCGCCGACGGACGCGCCTGGCGATTCCGGGCCTCGCGCCCGGGCGGCCTCGCCGATCTCGACGTGAACATGGGCATTCCCGGCCGGCACAACGTGCTGAACGCGCTGGCGGCCATCGCCGTGGCCACCGACGAGGGACTCGGTGACGACGCGATCCTGCGCGGCCTGGGTGGCTTCACGGGCGTGGGGCGCCGGTTCCAGGTGTTCGACGACGTTCGCGTCGGCGACGCCACCGTCACCCTGGTGGACGACTACGGACATCATCCGACCGAGATCGCCACCGTGGTGGAGACGGCGCGTCGGGTCTGGCCCGGGCAGCGCCTGGTGATGGCCTATCAGCCTCACCGCTACACCCGCACCCGGGATCTGTACGACGACTTCGTGCGCGTGCTCTGCGACGTCGACGTGCTGGTGCTGCTCGAGGTCTACAGCGCCGGCGAGGATCCGATTCCGGGTGCCGATGCGCGAGCGCTCGCTCAGGGCATCCGTCAGCGCGGCGTCGGCGCCGTGCCCGTGTTCGCGCCCACGCCGGAGGAGGCGCTGAACGTGCTGCCGGGTGTGCTTCGAAACGGCGACGTGCTGCTGGTCCAGGGGGCCGGCAACGTCAATCAGATATCGAACCAGCTCGTCGCGCCGGGTTCCGGAGGTGAGCATGTGGCGTAACGGTCTGGCGCTGCTGCTGATGGCCGCCCTGGCCGCGGCGGCCTGGTCGATCTGGGCTCAGCTCGACAAGCCGGTACGCTCCGTGCGCGTTCTGGGCATGATGTCCGAAGCGGAGCGGCAGGCCATTCAGGAAGTGGTGATGAGCAACCTTTCCGGCGGCATCCTCAGCCTCGATGCGGACGAGCTGGTCGCCGACATCCAGTCGCTGTCCTGGCCGCGCGAGGTGCGCGTGCGCCGGATCTGGCCGGACGCGCTCACCATCGACGTGCAGCGGGAGTCGGTGGTGGCTCTGTGGGGTGACGGCGGCTATCTCACCAGCGACGGCAAGGTGGTGCATCTTGCCGACGGCCCCGAGGGCGTTCCCTATCTCGCGGCCAGTCTGTCCACGCCGCGCCAGGCCATGGAGCTCTATCAGCTCCTGACGCTGCGGGTTGCCGAGGCGGATCTGGCCATCGTCCGGCTCGAGGAGAACCAGCTCGGCGAGTGGCTGCTGACCTTCGACTCCGGCATGACGCTGGCGCTGGGCAACGAGGCGCTGACCGAGCGGCTGTCCCGGTTCCTGCTGGCCTACCGGCGTGCGCTCGCCACGCGGGCGGCGACCATTGCCCACGTGGATACCCGTTACGACAACGGCCTTGCGGTGCGCTGGAGCGATGCGCAGCTGGCCTCCGTAGAACGTTCGACGAGGTGAGAAACCCGATGGCATCGGATTCCGACTTCAGACGCATCGTCGCCCTGGACATCGGCACCAGCAAGGTGGCGGCGCTGGTGGGCGAGCTCGACGCCGAGGGCGGGCTGGAGATCATCGGCATCGGCTCCCACCCGTCCCGCGGCCTCAAGAAGGGCGTGGTGGTGAACATCGAGTCTACCGTGCAGTCGATTCAGCGGGCGGTGGAGGAGGCCGAGCTGATGGCCGGCTGCCAGATCGACGCTGTGTACGCCGGTATCGCCGGCAGCCACATCCGCAGCCTGAACTCGCACGGCATCGTCGCCGTGCGTGACAAGGAGGTCTACCCGCAGGACGTGGATCGGGTGATCGACGCGGCCCAGGCCATGGCGATACCCGCTGACCAGAAGATCCTGCACATCCTTCCCCAGGAATACATCATCGACAACCAGGAAGGCGTGAAGGAGCCTCTGGGTATGTCGGGCGTGCGCCTCGAAGCCAAGGTGCATCTGGTCACCTGTGCGGTCAATGCGGCGCAGAACATCGAGAAGTGCATCGTGCGCTGCGGCCTGCACGTCAACGACATAATTCTCGAGCAGCTCGCCTCGAGCTACTCGGTGCTGAGCGAGGACGAGCGCGAGCTCGGCGTCTGTCTGGTGGACATCGGCGGTGGCACGACCGACATCGCCATCTTCACCCATGGCGCCATACGTCACACGGCCGTGATCCCTATAGCCGGTGATCAGGTGACCAACGACATCGCCATGGCGCTGCGCACGCCGACGCAGAATGCAGAAGAGATCAAGATCAAATATGCCTGCGCGCTGACTCAGCTCGCCCGGCCCGACGAGACCATCCAGGTTCCCGGCGTGGGAGACAAGCCTTCCCGGCAGCTCTCGCGCCAGGCGCTGGCGGAGGTGGTCGAGCCGCGCTACGACGAGCTGTTCACGCTGATTCAGGCGGAGTTGCGTCGCAGCGGATTCGAGGACCTGGTCGCTGCGGGCATCGTGCTTACCGGTGGGGCTTCGAAGATGGAGGGCGTCATCGAGCTCGCGGAAGAAATCTTCCACATGCCGGTAAGTCTGGGGTCGCCACGACACGTGGCGGGATTGAAGGACATCGTAAGGAATCCCGTGTACGCCACAGGCGTCGGCCTGCTGATGTACGGCAAGGAGCGGGAAGAAGAACAACGCGGCCGAAAAAGAGCGCGCGGCACGGGCGGCTTCAGCCGCCTAAAGAAATGGCTTGGCGAAAATTTCTAAGGAGTCCGAGATGTTCGAAATCGTAGACAGTGCCCCGCAGAGCGCCGTGATCAAGGTCATCGGCGTCGGAGGTGGCGGCGGAAACGCCGTTCAGCACATGGTGGCCAACAAAGTGGAGGGAGTCGACTTCATCGCCGCCAACACGGATGCCCAGGCGCTGAAGGCGCTGGAGGCCAGAACGCTGCTGCAGATCGGCAGCAACATCACCCGCGGGCTCGGTGCCGGCGCGAACCCGAACGTCGGCCGCGAGGCGGCATTGGAGGATCGCGACCGCATCGCCGAAGTGCTCTCGGGGGCCGACATGGTCTTCATCACCGCCGGCATGGGTGGAGGCACCGGCACCGGCGCTGCCCCCGTGGTGGCCCAGGTGGCCAGGGAGCTCGGCATCCTGACCGTGGCGGTCGTGACGCGGCCGTTCAAGTTCGAGAAGCGCCTGTCGATCGCAGAGCGGGGCATCCTCGAGCTGCAGGAGCACGTCGACTCGCTGATCATAATTCCGAACGACAAGCTGCTGAACGTGCTCGGTGAGCGGGCCAGCATCCTGGAAGCGTTCGGTGCGGCCAACGACGTGCTGCTGGGTGCGGTGCAGGGCATCGCCGACCTGATCATCCGTCACGGCCTGATCAACGTCGACTTTGCCGACGTGCGAACGGTGATGTCGGAGATGGGCATGGCGATGATGGGCACCGGACGGGCCAGCGGCGAGCATCGCGCGCAGGAAGCAGCCGAGGCAGCCATCAAGAGCCCGCTGCTCGAAGACGTCGACCTGCATGGCGCCCGCGGCATTCTGGTCAACGTCACGGCCGGCCCCGACCTGTCGATGGGCGACTTCATCGACGTCGGCAACGTCATCGAGGAGTACGCCTCGGAGACGGCAACGGTGGTGATCGGCACGGTGATCGATCCGGACATGGGCGACGAGCTGAAGGTGACCGTGGTGGCTACCGGCCTCGGCGAGCCCGTGAAGCCGGGCGTCGTGGTCGGCAGCCCAGCGGTCAGCAGTCCCGCGCCGGCCCCGATCATGGCCGCTGCCGTCAGCGCGCCGGCGCCCGAGCCACGCGTCGAGACCGGGCCGGACTATGGCCGTGATCTGGAGCGTCCGACCATCTTCCGGCAGCGGGAGGCGGTGGTGTCGCAGCAGAGCAATCTGGCCCTGGACCAGGACGTCAGCGACATGGAGTGGATCGACATTCCCGCGTTCCTGCGCCGCCAGGCGGATTGACGCCGTGGCGGCCGGACCGCGACGGCATGGGTCGGGCCGGGTTGCTGCCAGCGCACTGGCAGCCCTGCTCGGCTCGTGCCGTCGCTGTCGCCGTGCGCGCCTGAGCTGCGGAAACAAAATGTAACAATTCTGTGAATGCCTGCCATACTTGCCCCGGATGGCTTTGCTAGCATGCCTGCTCATGCCGGCCGGGCCGTGCCTCACCCGACCGCAAGAGAACAATCAGCATGCCCAATGCCGTGCAGCAACGCACCCTGAACAACCCCATTCGTGCCACCGGTGTGGGTCTGCATACCGGTGACAAGGTCTATCTGACGCTGCGACCGGCGCCGGTGGATACGGGCATCGTCTTCGTGCGTACCGATCTCGACGTGCCGGTGTCGATACCGGCCCTGGCCAGCAACGTCGGCGACACGACCATGGCGACCACGCTGGTCGCCAACGGCGCGTCTGTCTCGACCATCGAGCACCTGATGTCCGCGTTCGCCGGCCTCGGCGTCGACAATGCCTACGTCGACGTCAGCTCTCCCGAGCTGCCGATCATGGACGGCAGCGCCGCCCCGTTCGTGTTTCTGCTGCAGTCCGCCGGCATCGAGGAGCAGGACGCGCCGAAGAAGTTCTTCCGGATTCTCAAGCACGTGACCTACCAGGATGGCGACGTCGTCGCTGAGCTGCGCCCCTACGACGGGTTCAGGGTCGAGTACACGCTGGAGTACGACCATCCGGTCTTCCACCAGCATCGCAAGACGTCGTCGGTCGAGATGTCGACCATGGCCTTCGTCAAAGAGGTCAGCCGCGCACGCACGTTCGGCTTCCTGTCAGACTACGAGGAGCTGCGCGCCAGAAATCTGGCTCGCGGTGGCAGCCTCGACAACGCCGTCGTGCTCGACAATGACCGGATTCTCAATGACGACGGGTTGCGGCTGGCGGACGAGTTCTGCAAGCACAAGATCCTGGACGCGATTGGCGATCTCTATCTGCTGGGCCACAGCCTGATCGGCGAGTTCGTGGGCCTGAAGTCCGGTCATGCGGCCAACAACGCGCTGCTCAAGCGCGTGCTGGCGGACGCGGATGCCTGGGAGCTGGTGACGTTCGACGATGAAGACACCGCGCCGATCGCTTTCGCCCGCCGGGTGGCCGCAGGCGGCGCGTGACGCGGCGCACGTGCCTGAGCGTGCGCGTGTGCCTGATCTGGTGCATTTGCCGAGCAGTTCTCATCGGTGGGGTGGCGGCGGCCGGATAATCACCGGACGTGCCGCCGGGTACTGCTGATCAACCCGCGGCCACGCGGACGCGCAGCTCACGTGCGTCGCTGAAGTCGCCGAGCTCGCGTAGCTGAATCAGCAGCTCGTCGCTCATGAAGCGCAGTCTGGTAGCCGCAGCGGCGCTGCGGCAGGCGACCACCACGGTGGGGCCGCGTACATCGACGACGCGGCAATCGTCACGAACTGGTTCGGGTAACAAGGCGCGTAGCTGGTCGGTCCAGCTCTCCTGGCGCGCCGCCCGTTGGAGCAGACGTTGCAAGGGAGTGAATCGCCGGTGGCGTTCGGTCAACAGATCATCTATCTTGCTGCGGGACACTTGCGGTGCTCTGCATGGGTCGGCGTTACGGGAGAACGGGACGCCGGGCCGGTGAGAATAAACGGCACCGATCATAATGACTAGAATAGAACTATGAAGATCATCGTGCTCAAGGAATCAGGGCGTGGTCAGGGGCAGGTCCATGCCATCAACATCGGACGTGCCCATGTCCTCGTCAGCGCCCTCTGTCTCTGCCTCCTCCTGATCCTCGTCTCCTTCGCCAGCACCTCGATTTCCGCTCTGACCCCGAATCAAGAAGCCATGGTCGACCAGTGGCAGCAGCGTCTGGCCGATCAGCGTGCCGAGCTCAACGCGCTGCAGGAGCGATCGGCCGCGGAGTCTGAGGCGGTGGGTCGCCAGCTTGCCGCGATGCAGGCCAGGCTGATGCGCATGGAAGCCCTCGGCTTGCGGGTAACCGAGATCGCCAAGCTGGATCAGGGCGAGTTCTCCTTCGACGAGCCCGCACCCGTCGGCGGGCCGAGCGTCGCGTCCCAGGGCCCGATCGCGTGGGCCGACCTGCAGAGCAGTCTGGATGAGCTGGCCGTGCAGCTCCGCAGCCGAGAGTCGGAGCTCGAGGTACTCGACTCGCTGCTGCGCGATCAGGAGTTCCAGCAGACGACGGTGATCGCCGGCCGCCCGGTGACGTGGGGCTGGATGTCGTCGCCGTTCGGCAAGCGGGTCGACCCGTTCAGCGGCCAGATGTCCTGGCATTCCGGCGTCGACTTCGCCGGCCGCAAGGGGTCCGACGTCATTGCCGTGGCCAGCGGCGTGGTGACCTTCGCCGGCAAGCGCTACGGCTACGGCAAGCTGGTCGAGATCAGCCACGGTGACGGCTACGTGACCCGCTACGCGCACCATGAATCGTTGAAGGTCGAGACCGGCGACATCGTCAAGAAAGGACAACCCATCGGCACCATGGGCACCTCCGGCAGATCGACCGGCCCGCACGTGCACTTCGAGGTTCTCAAGAACGGACGCCCCGTCGACCCCAGGGCCTACGTCGCCCGCCGTTAGCGCGTTTAACCCGTCTGTCAGAACGGGTAAGATGCCGCATCTTCGCTGCTCGGGATCGCCAGCGCTTTGCTACTCAGGATTTTCGGTACCAAGAACTCGCGTGAACTCAAGCGCATGGGCAAGGTCGTTGCCCGTATCAACGCGCTGGAGGACGACGTCACCGCATTGTCCGACGAAGAGCTTCGGAGCGTCACGCCGCGCCTGAAGGAGCGGCTGGCGCAGGGCGAAAAGCTCGACGACCTGCTGCCGGAGGCGTTCGCGGCGGTTCGCGAGGCCGCCAAGCGCAGCAAGGGCATGCGTCACTTCGACGTGCAGCTCATCGGCGGCATCACCCTGCACGAGGGGCGCATCGCCGAGATGCGCACCGGCGAGGGCAAGACCCTGGTGGCGACGCTGCCGGCCTACCTGAACTCGCTTACCGGCAACGGCGTGCACATCGTCACCGTCAACGACTATCTGGCGCGCCGCGACGCGCAGTGGATGGGCCCGATCTACGAGGCGCTCGGCCTCAGCGTCGGCGTCGTGCAGTCCCGACAGAATCCGGCCGAGAAGCGCGCCGCCTACCAGGCCGACATCACCTACGGCACCAACAACGAGTTCGGTTTCGACTACCTGCGCGACAACATGGCGTTCACGCTGGAGGATCAGTTTCAGCGTGGGCTCAACTACGCCATCGTCGACGAGGTGGACTCCATCCTGATCGACGAAGCCAGAACACCGCTGATCATCTCCGGCCCGGCGGAGGAGAGCACCGAGCTCTACATCAAGATCAACCAGCTCGCGCCGCGGCTGAAGCAGACCACCCAGGCAGCGGTCGAGGCGGCCGCCGACGGCAGCGTCGACGGCGACTTCACCATCGACGAGAAGAACCGCCAGGTCGAGCTGACCGAGGTTGGCCACCAGAAGGTCGAAGACGAGCTGGTGCGCATGGGTTTGCTGCAGGAGGGCGAGAGCCTGTACGCGGCAACCAATCTCGGCCTGCTGCACCACGTGCACGCGGCGCTGAAGGCGCATTTCCTGTTCCGCCGGGACGTTCACTACATGGTGGTGGACCGGGAGGTGGTGATCGTCGACGAGCACACCGGCCGCGCCATGGCCGGGCGCCGCTGGTCCGAGGGCATTCATCAGGCCATCGAGGCCAAGGAAGGGGTGCAGATCCAGAACGAGACGCAGACCCTGGCGTCGACGACGTTCCAGAACTACTTCCGCCTGTATTCGAAGCTCTCCGGCATGACCGGCACCGCGGATACGGAGGCCTTCGAGTTCCGCCAGATCTACGGCCTCGACGTGGTCGTCATTCCCACGCACAAGCCGATGGTCCGCAAAGATCACAACGATCTGGTCTACCTGACCATCGAGGAGAAGTACGACGCCATCGTCGAAGACATCGTCGAGTGCATGTCGCGCGGCCAGCCGGTGCTGGTGGGCACCGCCTCCATCGAGTCGTCCGAGCGGCTGTCGGATGAGCTGAAGCGCCGCAAGATCGCTCACAATGTGCTGAACGCCAAGCAGCACGAGCGTGAGGCCGAGGTGGTTGCGCAGGCGGGGCGCCCCGGCACCGTGACCATCGCCACCAATATGGCGGGAAGAGGCACCGACATCGTGCTGGGCGGCAATTGGGAGGCCGAAGTAGCGGCGCTGGAAAGCACCTCGCCGGAGCAGGTCGAGGCCGTGCGCGCCGACTGGCAGCAGCGCCACGACCAGGTGATCGCGGCCGGCGGGTTGCACATCATCGGCACCGAGCGCCACGAGTCCCGGCGCATCGACAACCAGCTTCGCGGCCGGTCCGGCCGCCAGGGCGACCCCGGCTCCACGCGCTTCTACCTGTCGATGGAAGACAACCTGATGCGCATCTTCGCATCCGACCGCATTCGCGGCCTGATGCAGTCCATCGGCATGGAGAAGGGTGAGGCCATCGAGCATCGCATGGTGAACAACGCCATCGAGAAGGCCCAGCGCAAGGTCGAGGGACACAACTTCGACATCCGCAAGAACCTGCTCGAGTACGACGACGTCGCCAACGACCAGCGGCAGGTCATCTACCAGCAGCGGCGCGAGCTGATGGCCGCGGAAGACATCTCCGACACCATCACCGGCATCCGCGAAGAGGTGGTGATGGATCTCGTCAGCGAGTACATCCCGCCGATGAGCATCGAGGAGCAGTGGGACGTCGAAGGGCTCGAGCAGGCGCTGATCACCGACTTCGCCAGCCGCCAGCCCATCGCTCGCTGGCTCGAGGAAGACAATGAGCTCAACGAGGACTCGCTGCGCCGCCGCATCCTCGAGCAGGTGGAGGCTGAGTACGCCGCCAAGGAGCAGGAATGGTCCACCCAGGGCATCGACATGCGCCTGGTGGAGAAGCAGATCATGCTGCAGATCCTCGATCAGCGCTGGAAGGAGCATCTGGCGCTGATGGACCACCTGCGCCAGGGCATCCACCTGCGCGCTTATGCGCAGAAGCAGCCGAAGCAGGAGTACAAGCGCGAGAGCTTCGAGCTGTTCCAGGACCTGCTCGGCAACATCAAGCGCGACGTGGTGCGGCTGCTGTCGCGGGTTCAGATCGAAAAGCCTGAGGCGGTTGCGGAAGCCGAGCGCCGGCGCCGCGAGGAGGCCGAACGCCGCATGCGCTTCAGCCATGCCGAAGCCTCCGCCCTGCAGGGCGACGCTGACGGCGAGTCGGAGCGGCGGCCCCAGGGGGCAGCGAAGCCGGAAACCTTCGTGCGTACCGAGCGCAAGGTGGGGCGCAACGAGCCTTGCCCCTGCGGTTCGGGCAAGAAGTTCAAGCACTGCCACGGGCAGGCGAGCTGATGGCGGTCAACGTGCCGCCGCTGCCCGATCTGCTTCCCGTGGCCGGGGTTGCCATCGGCACCGCGCGCGCCGGGGTCAAGGCCAGCCTGCCTGCCGATCGGCAGGATCTGGTGGTGATGCTGCTCGACGAGGGTGCCAGCGTCGCCGGTGTCTTCACCCGCAACGCCTTCCGCGCTGCGCCGGTCCAACTCGCCGAGGCCGGCATCGCCCGTGGCGGCGTGCGGGCGCTGGTGACCAACAGCGGCAACGCCAATGCGGCCACGGCAGAGCCCGGCCTCGAGGATGCGCGCCGCATCTGTGCCGCGGTCGCTGACAAGGCGTCGTTGCCGGCGGGCTCTGTGCTGCCCTTCTCAACGGGCGTGATCGGCCAGCGGCTGCCCGTGGACCGCATCGTCGGTGCGCTGGACGCAGCGATCGCCGATGCCGCCGCTGACGGCTGGGCGCGAGCGGCGCGGGCCATCATGACCACCGACACGGTGCCCAAGGCCCTGAGCCGTCAGGTAAGCATCGACGGCGCAACCGTGACCATCACCGGCATCGCCAAGGGCGCCGGCATGATCCGTCCGGACATGGCCACCATGCTGGCCTACATCGGCTGCGATGCTGCCGTCGAGCCCGACTGCCTGCACGCCATGGTGCGTGAGGTGGCCGACCGCAGCTTCAACCGCATCACCATCGACGGCGACACCTCGACCAATGACTCGTTCGTGTTGTGCGCGACCGGGCATTCCGGGCCACGCATCGAAGACACGGCCAGCTCGGCCTACGCGGCGTTGCGCGACGGCGTGGCCGACGTGGCGACCACCCTGGCGCAGTACGTGGTGCGGGACGGCGAGGGCGCGACCCGCTTCGTGACCGTGCGGGTCGAGGGCGGGGCGGATTCGGCGGAATGCCTGCGCGTGGCTTACACGGTGGCGGAATCGCCGCTGCTCAAGACGGCCATCTTTGCCGGCGACCCCAACTGGGGCCGGTTCTGCATGGCCATCGGCCGGTCTGGGCTGGCATCGCTCGACACCGGGCGGGTCAACCTCTTTCTGGACGACGTCTGCGTTGCTCGTGGCGGCCTCATGGCCGACGACTATCGCGAGGCGGATGGCGCCCGGGTGATGGCCCAGGCCGAGTTCGTCGTGCGCATCGAGCTCGGCCGCGGCGATGCTGCGGAGACGGTGTGGACCACGGATCTGTCCTACGACTACGTGAAGATCAACGCCGAGTATCGAACCTGAGCCGGCGCCCCTCAGGGCGCCCGGTCACCCGCCTCCAGATCGCCGGACAGCACCTCGTCCTCTTCGTCCCTGCCGGGAATGCGGTGCTGCTCAGCAGCCCAGGCGCCCAGGTCGATGAGCTTGCAGCGCTCCGAGCAGAAGGGCCGGAACTCGTTGCCGGGTGACCACTTCACCCGCGCGTTGCAGGTGGGGCAGAGGACGATGCGGGCCGGGGTGTCGGTCATGACGGTCGACGTTCAGATGAGGAACAAGCCCAGTACCGTATCACGCTGCAGCAGGCAGGCCCAACCGGCGATGGCCAGAAACGGCCCGAACGGGATCGGCTGCGCCGAGGCGCGCCTTCCGGTCAGCGACGTGAACACCGCGTAGACCAGCCCCACGGCGGCCGCGATCAGCACGGCCGCAGGCAGCACCTGCCAGCCGAGCCAGGCGCCGATAGCGGCCAGCAGCTTGAAGTCGCCGTAGCCCATGCCCTCCTTGCTGGTGACCAGCTTGAACGCCCAGTAGGTGCCCCAGAGAAACAGGTAGCCGGCGGCGGCGCCGACGATGGCATCCACCGGCGTGACGATCCCTCCGTACACGCTGACCAGCAGGCCGAGCCACACCAGGGGCAGGGTGAGCTGATCCGGCAGAAGCTGGGTGTCGAAATCGATGAAGGTGAGGGCCAGCAGCGTCCACGTGTAGACGAGTGCCGCGAGGCCGAGCCCGGTGTAACCGAACACGGCGAGCACGGCGAGGGTGGCGAGCCCGGTGATCAGCTCGACCACGGGGTAGCGGGCAGAGATGGCGGCGCCGCAGCGCGCGCATCGGCCCCGCAACACCAGCCAGCTCAACACCGGCACGTTCTGCCAGGCGCGGATCGGTGCCTCGCAGGCCGGGCAGCGGGATCGGGGCACCATGAGGTTGAATGGCGGCGGCTGCGGCGGCTGCGCGGCCTCGCCATGCAGAATGTCGGCAGCCTCGCGCTGCCATTGCCGCTGCAGCATCACCGGCAGGCGGTAGATCACCACGTTGAGGAAGCTGCCGACGCACAGGCCCACCCAGGCCGCGAGCAGCAGCCACAGCCAGCCGTTGGCGAGCAGGGTGTCGATCATCGGCGGCGGGGCGCCGCCGCGACGTCAGCCACCGACCACCGCGCCGAGCTGGAAGATGGGCAGGTACATGGCGATGATCAGGCCGCCCACCAGCACGCCGAGCACGGCCATGATCATGGGTTCCATCAGCGCGGTGAGGTTGTCGACCAGGTTGTCCACCTGCTCTTCGTAGTACGAGGCGGCCTTGTCGAGCATGGAATCCAGTGCGCCGGCTTCTTCGCCGATGGCCACCATCTGCACCACCATGTTCGGGAACACGCCCGTGGTCTTCATGGAGAAGTTGAGCTGCTGGCCGGTGGAGACGTCGTCGCGCACCCTGAGCACGGCGTTGGTGTACACCGAGTTGCCGGTGGAGCCGGCCACCGAGTTCAGCGCGTCCACCAGCGGCACGCCGGCGGCGAACGTGGTGGACAGGGTGCGGGCGAAGCGGGCCACGGCTGACTTCTCGATGATGTTGCCGGCAATGGGAGCCTTCAAAGATGCGCGGTCGATGGCGTCGCGCAGCGCCTTGGAGCGCTTGCGGGCCTGGGCGAAGGCAAAGATCGCGGCGATGACGCCGGCCACGATCGCCAGCCACCAGGCCTGCACGAACTCCGACAGGTTGATCACCATCTGCGTGAATGCCGGCAACTCGGCGCCGAAGCCGGCGAACACCTGCTCGAACTGCGGCACCACCTTGATCAGCAGGATGCCGCTGACGACGATGGCCACCACGATCACGGCGATGGGGTAGGTCATCGCCTTCTTGACCTTGGCCTTCAGCGACTCGGTCTTCTCCTTGTAGGTGGCGATGCGATCCAGCATGGTTTCCAGCGAGCCCGACTGCTCGCCGGCATCCACCAGGTTGCAGAACAGGTCGTCGAAGTAGTCCGGGTGCTTGCGCAGCGCCGAGGCGAAGTTGCTGCCGCCGGCCACGTCGTTCTTGATGGCGCGGATCAGGTCGGCCATCTTCGGCTTGTCCAGGCCGTCGGCAACGATGTCGAACGACTGCACCAGCGGCACGCCGGCGCGCATCATGGTGGCCATCTGCCGGGTGAACAGGGCGACGTCGGCGGGCTTGATGCTGCCGCCGCCGCCGAGCGTGATCAGGCTCTTGGTCTTCTTCTTGACCCGGGTGGCGTTGATGCCCTGGCGTCGCAGCTCGGCCTTGGCAATGGCCGGGTTGACGCTGGTGATCTCGCCCTTGGTCTTGCGGCCCTGCTTGTCGGTGCCTTCGTAGACGAAGAGTGCGCTTTCGGCCATTTATCAGTGCCCCGTGGTTACCCGGTTGACCTCGGCCAGGCTGGTGACGCCCTGAATGACCTTGACCAGGCCGGACATGCGGAGGTCATTGAAGCCCAGCTCCCGGGCCTTGGTGGACAGCTCAATGCTGTTGCCGTCCTCCATGATAATGCGGGACATGTCGCGGTTAATTTTAACTACTTCATAAATCCCGACTCTGCCCTTGTAGCCGTCCTTGCACTTGGCGCAGCCCTTGACGTTGGGTTCGTAGACGTCGAATCCGGCATCTATCTGGGCTTCTGTAAAGCCTTCTGCCAGAAGTGTGTCTCTGGGTACCTCGATGGGCTGCTTGCAGCCCGTGCACAGCCGTCGCGCCAGACGCTGGGCGATGATCAGGTTGACGCTGGTGGCCAGATTGAAGGCCGGCACCCCCATGTTGCGCAGCCGGGTCAGCGTCTCGGCGGCCGAGTTGGTGTGCAGCGTCGACAGCACCAGGTGGCCCGTCTGCGCCGCCTTGACCGCGATCTCGGCGGTTTCCAGGTCGCGGATCTCACCCACCATCACCACGTCCGGGTCCTGGCGCAGGAACGAGCGCAGCGCCGCGGCGAAGTCGAGCCCCACCCGGTTGTTGACGTTGACCTGGTTGATGCCCTCCAGGTTGATCTCCACCGGATCCTCTGCGGTGGCGATGTTGCGCTCATGGGTGTTGAGGATGTTCAGGCCCGTATACAGCGACACGGTCTTGCCGCTGCCGGTGGGGCCGGTCACCAGAATCATGCCCTGCGGGCGGCTCAGTGCCTCCAGGAACAGGGTCTGCTGATCTTCTTCGAAGCCGAGGGCCTCGATGCCCATCTTGGCGCTGGAAGGGTCGAGAATCCGCAGCACGATCTTCTCGCCCCACAGGGTGGGCAGGGTGTTCACCCGGAAGTCGATGGCGCGCGTCTTCGACAGCTTCATCTTGATGCGGCCGTCCTGGGGAACGCGCCGCTCGGAGATGTCGAGCTCCGACATGACCTTCAGCCGGGCGGCCAGCCGCGTGCCCAGATTCGACGGCGGCGTGGCCACCACGTGCAGAATGCCGTCGGTGCGGAAACGCACCCGGTAGGTCTTCTCGTAGGGCTCGAAGTGGATGTCCGAAGAACCGCCCTTGATGGCGTCGAGCAGCATCTTGTTGACGAACCGCACCACGGGCGTGTCGTCGGTGGCGGAGCGGATGTCGACGGCGTCGTCTTCGTCCTCCTCGAAGGCCTCCATGTCGAGGTCTTCGAGGTCGTCGTCACCCAGGTCGCCGAGCGCGTTCTCGTCCTGGCGGTTCAGGAACTGCTCGATCAGCACCTGCAGCTTGTCTTCCTCCACCAGCACCGCTTCGGTGTTCACCCCGGTCTGGAACTTGATTTCGTCCAGCGCCTGCAGGTTGGTAGGGTCGGAGACGGCCACGAACAGCCGCATGCCGCGGCGCACCAGCGGCAGCGCGCGGTGCTGGCGGATCAGCGACTCCTTGACCAGGTCCTTGGGGATCGACTCGACGTCGAACGCCGAGAGGTCGAGCAGGGGTACGCCGAATTCCTCGGAGGCGCTGACGGCGATGTTGCGCGGTTCGGCCAGCCCGTGCTTGACCAGGTAGGCGACGTAGGGCGTGCCTTCCCGCCGGGCCTCCTGGGTGGATTTGGCGGCGGACTCGGCATCGAGGATGTTCTCCTCGACGAGGCGTCGTGCCAGGCCGCTCAGCTGAACCGGTTCCGAGGCCATGTGGCGGTGCTATCCCTGTCTCTTCGTGTGCCTGTTGGCGACATCTACCTTAGCTTCCGGGCCGCGGCGAAGTCTAATCTCCGGTCACCGGAGTGTCGATAACGCCGTCACAGATCGAAAAGGCGTGTTCGACCATGATCTGACCCGCGTCCTGGCCCGCACCTGCTGAGTATAGACGACGTCTCTCGCGGTGCCGGGTCGGGCGGCTCCCGGCAGGTTGGCGCGTCGCTGCTAGACTCGGGTGACCACTCTTGCCACCGGCAGGGTGACGCGCACAGTCACCTAGTGACGTGGGGCGAAACCCACCGGGCGCGGGGCGGTTGGCGCCCAGGGAGGATGGTCGATCCGCTCTGAGTGGCCTAACTGATTGACTCTACAGTGTTTTAGGTGTCCGAGAGGATTGTGGCTGAAACTGGCATGGGCTTTGCGAAGTGATTGGCACGAGGGTTGCAATGATTCTGTGTGACATTCGCGGCGTGATTGCCACCGGCATGAGTCGCCACATGTTCAAACGTCGAAACTTCGGAGTTGAGTGAAATGAACAAGTCTATTCAGAAGGGTTTTACCCTGATCGAATTGATGATCGTGGTGGCCATCATCGGTATTCTCGCCGCTGTGGCGCTGCCCGCTTATCAGAGCTACATCCGTAACGCCAACATGGCGAAGGTGACGACTCATGCGGACGAGGCGATTCGCTACGTAGAGAATGAGCTTCGCCGTGTACAGGCGGCCATCGCCATGGGCACGCTGACGCCGGCCAATGCGTTTACGCAGGTCAACCAGGCAAACCTGCTTGCGAACCTGAATGGTGGCGCAGCCGATGCAGCCGGAAACGCGCTGGCCCCTGGAGGTGGTGATGCCTATGCGGCCGCAGCGGATGCGACCCTTGGTCGGGTTGGCGTGGCGCAGGCTGGCGGCGCGCTGGATGCGACCTACATCGTAACCGTCGTTCGTCCGAACTATCTGGACATTCCGGCGGTTACGACGACGATCAGCTGGACCAACATCTAAGCGATCGGATGTAGCGGTTGGTTCGTAGAATCAAAGGGGTCAGCGTATGGCCCCTTTTTCTTCGAACGCAATCGACTGCCTGCAGCGGATGCAACTTGAGGGAATCGTGGTGATTAGACAGCTAGGGCGACGCAGGAGTGAAGGCTTCACGCTGGTGGAACTCATGATCGTCGTTGCTGTACTCGCGGTGATCTCGGCTATCGCGATACCTCTTTACTCCGGATACATTCAAACATCCCGTGAGGGCGTGCTTGTAAATAACATTTCCACCATCGAAATCTTTCAGGAAGACTTCCGGCTGCGGAACGGCAACTACTTCGCCCCTGCCGCAGACGCGGCCGCCATCGAAGCCCGCATCGGCTGGACGCCGCGCGACGACGGCAACATCGACTACAGCATTGCTGCTGCGGGTAACAGCTACCGGGTGACCGCCACGGATGCGACGGGCGTGACCGTCTGCATGCAGATGCCCGAGAAGATCCGCTGCCCCTGATTCCGGCCTTGCCCCCAGAGCCGCATGTTTGCAGGCCGGGGGAATCTGGGTATCCTTGTCGCCCTTCGACGTACCGGGCCGGAATAGCTCAGTCGGTAGAGCGACTGATTCGTAATCAGTAGGTCCGCGGTTCGATTCCGCGTTCCGGCACCATACTAGCCCCCCACAACGAAACATCAACGACCTAGGGGCGTTTCGGGCCTCCCGGCCCGCTATCTGTGGTGGTATCTTCCTGGGGTACTGAGCAACCACGTCGGGGGCGATACCACCAGTGCCCAGGATCAGAAACGAAAAGGAGCTGAAACGGCGCGCGAAGCCACAGCGAGGCCGCGTGCTGAAGATCTACGACGAGCTGGGGCTCTTCCTGCGCGTCCAACCAATCGAGCGCGGCGGCACCGCGGCCTGGTGCGTTCGCACGCGAATCAAACTGCCTGGCGACGACCGCATGCGCGAGCGCCTCTATGGCGCAGGTGGCTGGCCAGAGGTGTCGCTCGCCCAGGCCCGCGATCGTCGTGACAAGCTGCTCGATGACCTACGGGCGGGACTGGCGCCCAAGACTCGACGTGATGTAGATGCGTTCACCGGCGACGGCACCTTCTGGGCCGCCGCGACCGACTGGCTCGAACGCCAGCGGCTGGCAGGTCGCGCAGACTCAACGCTGCGCAAGATGGACTGGATGGTGAACCGGCTCCTGGTGCCGCGACTCGGCAAGCTGCAGCTCGACGACGTGACGTCGGACCGGGTCCTGGCCGCGGTCCGGGAGATTGAGACTTCTGGAAAGGTTCACTCGGCCCGACGTGCCTTGACCATCGTCGGCCGGATCATGCGCGCGTCGAACAAGCCAGATCCGACCGCTGGGCTGCGGGAAAATAGCGAGGCGCTGCTGCCGGAGCGGCGGAAGAATCGCCCTGCGATTACCGACCACAAACGTCTCGGCGAGCTGCTCCGTGCGATCCACAAGTACGCGGAAGAGCAGCCGGTCGTTGGCCTAGCGTGGAAGCTCTTGTTTTTCACCATGGTTCGACCGGGCGAATTGCGTCAAGCTCGCTGGGATCAGTTCGACTTCGAACGCAAGCTCTGGACGCTCCCTGCTGCAGTCATGAAGGCCCGCCGCGAGCACACGGTCTGCCTGTCGAGCTATGCGATCGCCGTGCTCGAACAGCTGAAGGCGATCACTGGCAGCGGGGAGCTGCTGTTCCCAGGTATTCGCAGTCCGAAGCGGCCGATCAGCGACATGACCCTGGCGGCCGCGCTTGCGCGAATGGGTTTCACCAGCGATGAACACACGCCGCACGGCACGCGCGCGTCGACCGCGAGCCTGGCGGGCAAGTGTGGGTGGCCGCCTGACATAGTGGAGCCGGCGCAGTCCCGGGTGAAGTCCGGCGGTCCGGTGCGCTCCATATACGATCGCGATGACCGGCTCGATGGCCGCCGGGCTCTGGCCGAGTGGCTCGGGCTCGCGCTCGAAGCAATCCGCCTGGAGCTGGAGATCCCCGAGCCGGAGTGGTGGGGATACCGGCCGCCGCGGGAATCGTAACCGCGACGGCCGGCTGACCTACGTCACCAGCGGGTCCAGTGCTTCGGCCGGCGCCAGCTTCGCAGCCGTCACACGTGTGGAGATCAGCGCCAAGTCGCACCAATCGCAACGCCCATGGTCGAACCTGTCGGCCTTCAACTGAAGTGCTAAAACACGGAACAAGCGGAACCAATTCAGGCCGTAGCGGTCAATGAGCTGGTGCCCTCGACTCCAGGGCGCGATGGGAGGAGATATGCAGCCACTGAGTACCGAGGAGATTGCGGCGCTCCGATTGATTCCCCGCCGTCAGGCCCGGGAGCTGATCGGCCTGTCGAGACCCGCATTCGACCGGCTCGAACGGCGCGGCGAGCTGCCGCCAGCTGTTCGGGTGTCGCCGGGTCGCCGGGCATACCGGCTCCGCGACCTGGAGGCATGGATTGATTCGCGAACGGCCAAACCCGAGCCGGACGTAGAAGTGCCGCTGGTCTAAGGCCAGCTCGCCCACCGGTGCGCAACCGGGAGCGGCCACTGCGAGCCGCGTGAAACATCGAAAGAGCGAAGAGCCGAGCACCCCAGCCCGGCGCCTGAAGAAGCGAAGAGTCGAGCACCCCAGCTCGACGCCTGAAGAAGCGAACCTCCGAAGAAGTCCCGTGAACCGGCGTGCGCTTGCGTGCGCCAGCCAGAAACGACTGCGCCCCAGGCCGGTTGCCGCCGGTGGGGCGCGAAGGAGGATCGAAACATGTCTGCAAACACTGAGACCGCGCGCCGTGCGGGTAGTTCAACGCCGGGTTGCTCTCCGGGTTTCACCACCAATCTGCGATCGGGCGCCTACGGCTTTGCCGGCGAGGTGACGCCAGCGACCGAGGACACGCTAAGGCGGGCCACGGACGAGTTCAGGCGCGAGCACGCTCACCGGTACTCGCGGAAGCAGATCATTGCTTCGATGAGTCGTCGAAACGCGGCGGTGCGGGCCGCCGGACACGCGATCGTGGGCCGCGCGATGGGATTCGGCCCGCGCAAGGTTCGCATTTCCAAAGCTCCCGAGGAGCCCCGCTGCTGGCTCGGCGAGACTTCGTACGGCGCGCCATGGCGCATGGAGCTTAGCGAGGCGTCTGACCCGACCCTCTGGCTCGCGCGCGCGAGCACCGTGATCGCCGGTCGTCGTGCTGAGGACGCTGCGGGGTGCTCCATCGCGTCCAGCTGCGCGGACGAGATCGTGTACGGCCAGTTCCTGTGCGTGGGCGCGGCCGGGGCGGTCCTGCACGGACGTGTGCGGATGAATGGCCGGTTGCACGACGTCGAGCTGGACCCGGATCGGGTGTGGGCCCTGGTGACCAATGTGACGGACGCGTTCCTCCGCCGCCACGAATCAAGCTGGCGACGCCTCGTGGATGTGCTCGAACGCGAGCGCAGCGTCCGAGGGCGCCGGCTCGATTCGATCCTGAAAGACGTGGAGATCGACGGCAAGCAAGCGCTTCGCTACGGGTTGGTGGCGCTCGCCAGACACTACCTCGCGGCTGGCGCGAACCGGGCGCCGACCGCCGGCCGGGAGGTGCACTGATGGCTCCCAGTACCAGGGCGCACACCGGTGTGGATTCCCTGCGAATCAAGATGACCACGTTCGACGACCAGGCCGCGCGGGTAAAGCACGACCATCACACCACCTGGGGCGCCGTCGTGAGACAGCTCCGCGAGCCGCCGGTCGCCGAGACCAAAGAGAATCTGCCCTGGTTGAAGCTGGCGACGTTTGGCAACCGCGCAAGCGCCAATGGTTGCCTTCGCACCAACTCCAACCTGGTGAGCGTCTATGGCGTCGAAGGCGACTACGACTCCGGCGAGGTGCCCATTCAGGAGGCTGCCGACCGGCTGCGCTTCTTCGGCGTGGCGGCGGTCTTCCACAGCAGCGCTGGGCACTCGCCGGAGTTCCACAAGTGGCGCGTGCTGGCACCCTTGTCAAAGGCAATCAAGCCGCGAGAGCGCGCCGCGTACACGTACGCGCTGAGCCAGCTGCTGGGCGGCATACTGGAACCCGAGTCCTGGAGGATACCGAGCCAGGCGTTCCACTACGGCCGGGTCAAAGACAACCCGCACTACGATGTGATCGCATTTGACGGGCAGCCGCTCGATGTGTGCGTCGAGCCCATCGAGCCGCCACCGACAATCGTCCTGGAGCCCGGCGAGGAGTGGACGACCAAGCCGGTCTCCAAGTGGAAAGGCCCCGAGAATGACGAAGAGCTGGTGGCCCTCGCACTGCGGGCCGTCAGCCACGCGACCCTGCACGGTGAGTCTGCGTCGTTTGCAGACCTGTGGAGCGCGAACGAGCCCGCGCTCGCGAAGTTCTATCCAACCCACACCAAGGGCGAGACGTATGACCGTTCGGGCGCCGACTTCGCGCTGGCGATGCGATTGGCGTTCTGGACCGGCCGAGACTGTGCCCGCATCGAACGGCTGATGCTCAAGTCCGCGCTGCGACGACCCAAGTGGGACCGAGACGGTTACCTCCGCACGACGATCCTCAAGGCCGCGGTCGAAACCAAAGAGGTGCTCAGAGGCGGCGCAGCGCCGGCAGCCACCCTGGAAGACTTCACCACGCTGGTCTCGTCCGGCGATGTAGTCCAGGAGGCGCCAGAGGCCCAGACCCGGCCTGAGCTGGTGATGAGTCTCGACGAGATGCTGCGGGACCTGGTCCTGGTCAACCGGGACGGAGTCATCTATCACCGCCGAACCGGCCGCGTCGTGAAGCTGCAGCACGCACCCGTCGTGTTCGCCGCCAGCCGAATCGAGATTCAGGACGGGGACAAGATCCGAGTCGCGCCGGTGTTCGATTTGTGGCTGCGGCACAAGCGCCGCGTCACCCGGGATGTACTGGTGTGGGACCCCGCGGCAGGCGAGCTGTGCGAGCCGCTCGAAGCAGAAGACAACGCTCAGGACGCGGTGAACACATGGAGGCCGATTCCGCACGAGTTGCCGGCAGGCTGGAAGGCGCGCGCGAAGTGGTTCGTTCAGCATCTTGAGTTCCTGATCCCCGACGAGGAGGAGCGAAAGCTGTTCGTGCAGTGGTTGTCGCACGCGCTCCACAAACCGGCTGAGCTGCCGCACTTCGCGGTCCTGATGATCGCGACCACCCCTGGCGTGGGCCGCAGCTGGCTTGCGATCGCCCTGCAGCGGGCCTTCTACGGGCAGGCTGCGCTCGGGGTCGACCTGAACGGTGTGCTCGCGGGTCAGTTCAACGGGCGGCTCTCACAGAAGGTGCTGGCGGTCGTCGAGGAGGCTCGTGAGGGCGCCGACTCGAACCGGCACAGCCGCGCGAACACTCTAAAGCGAGTCATCACCGAGCCGTTCCGTCGGATCAATCCAAAGTTCGGCGCCGAGGTGACCGAGCGCAACTGCGCGCGGTGGCTGCTGTTCTCGAACCATTGGAGCGCTGTTCCGATCGACGACCGCGACCGCCGGGTCTTCGTGATCGAGAACCCCAGCGAGCCCCGGGACCGGACTTACTACCGGGGGTTGTATGGCTGCCTCGAAGACCCAGATTTCGGCGCCAGCGTCCGCCAGTGGCTGCTGGAGGTCGATCTGAAGGGGTTCGACCCCGGAGCGCCGCCGCCCGACAACGACGCTCGCCAGCAGGTCATACACGCGGTCTCGACCCCGGTCGATCTGGCCGTGCAGGCGTTCGTGGAGGACTGCCAAGCTCCGCTGACCACCCGGCGGGTCATTGATGCGTATGTGCGCGCGCAGGTTTCAGGTCCGCTCAACACGAACCACGTGACCCACGCGATCGAGAACGCCGGCATGGTGTCGGTCGGCGGCAAACGCGGCAGGCGCAAGATCGGCGGCCGGCGCGAAGCGCTGGTCATCGTCCGCCCGTCGGCCGAGCTGAACCGGAGGACCGTTGAGGCCACGCCCACCCCCGGGCTTGAGCCGCTCATCGGCGCGCCGGAGGGCTTCAGCGATGTATGACGCAGCGCATTCACAGGGAGTCGGAATCGCCGCGGGCCGCCCGGGCCGCCCGAACCGCCCATTTCTTACTTACCCCAGGAACCGAGAAGAATTTACGAATTGCTTTTTATTTTGCATTTCGCATTTTTCCCAGGCTTCCCATAGCGACCCCAAAAGGGGCGGTTTGGGCGGCCCGGGCGGCCCGCGGCCCGGAAACCCCTGTGGATACCCGGCGCATGGAGCGCGGCCGTGAGCGCCTCCAGGGACCCCCTGGCGGGCTTGAGAGGCGCGGAGCGCCTGGCGGCGATCCAGGTGCTGCAGGCGCGGTTCTGGGTCGCCATCGAGCCCGGTGGGCGCTGGCACGGGCCGTACCCCCACTGGTGGCAGGCCAAGCGCGCCGCTCGGGCGTGCGCCCGCGACTCCGGCCGTGATGCCCGCATCGCCCGCTACGGCGACGGCTCCGGGCTGAACTGGCGCCTGAACGCCGACCGGCCGCGCGGCTTCGCCGAGAAGCGCCCGCAGGCCAGACCGAAACCAACACCGCGGACGAGCAGCTGCATCAAGCGATTGAAAACTGGGAGGACCAGCCATGCGTGACATTTTCGACGCCAAGCGCCGCGCGATCGGGATTGCCCGAGACCTGGGGATCGACTTCGAGGTGGTCGACAGCCTGTCGGCCTGGGCACTCGCCCGGTACGCCACTGGCGAGACGTCCGACCAGGACATGCGCCGACTGCTGTTCGCGCGCTCGAACCCAGTCGCTCGATGCCGTCGGCCGCGGCCGCACAACCAATTCCAAACCCGGCGCCACTCTGGCGCTCAATACGCCACCCAACGGAGGGCACGACGATGACCATTGACCGATCCGAAATTTACGAGGTTGACCTGAACGAGCCCGCGCCCGATCCCAAGCAGCCGAGGCCCGGGGTCTTGAGCGACGATGACGCTCTCGCCGTACTCAAGGCGCGGCGGGAGGGCAAGAAGACCCGCGGGCAGGCCCTCCACGAAGGCCACCGCCGGGCGGAGGAGCGCGCTGCCGAGGCCGAGGAGACCGAACGACGTGTGTTCGATTCGGTGGATGATGCGTATGCCGCGATTCACCCCGACGACCCGGCTGTGGAAACAACGCAGCTCACGCACGAGCAGCAGGCCGCCGCTGACGCAAAGCGCGCGCGGAGCGACGCGCTGCAGCGCGAGGCCACCGAGGGCCCGGAAGCCGACATCCCCATTCGGCCAGATGGGACGCCGGACTACTCCGATTCCGACAGAGCCACCCTGGCGCAGCTTCAGAGCGACGCACAGGTGTTCCACCGCAAGCTCCAAAGCTTCCAGCAGCTGGCCGCTCGCATTCAGGCTGCCGGCTCTGTGGAGGCTCTCGTCGGCAATGAAGGTGACGCGCAGAGTCTGAAACTCCAGCTGGCGCACGTCGTCCGCGAACTTCAGGCCGAGAAGGCGCGCTTGACGGCTGCCGGGCAGAAGGTGGCCGAGATTGAGAACCGAGCCCGGCTGCAGCAGGCGCGCGCTGAGTTGTACAAAGCCGCACCCGCGCTCCGCGACCCTGGCGAGCGAGCCAAGTTGCGTAGCTGGCTGGTGGACGTGAAAGGCTACTCGCCGGACGAGGTGTCGAGCGTGACCGATCCCCGCCTCGTCGCCCTGGCGTGGCAGAGCTACCTCGCAGAGAACCCGCGCATGTCGAAGGCCCAGGCCCGAGGCAAGCTTCGCCAGGCTGCCGACAAGCTCCGGCTGCAGCAAGCGCCGCCACGCCAAGGCCGAGGGCAGAACGGGCGTTTCGAGCCGGTCGAGGCCTCGCGGCGGCGTGCTGAGATCAACCGTCGGCCGGCGAAGGCACGTGATGAGTACAACGAGGCGTACTGGAAGCGGACCGGCATCAGTGCACGTGACGCTGCCCGAGGTGGCTCGCTGACTGGCGCGCTCAGGCTGCTGGAGAAGCGCCGCAACCAGGGCCGCACGAGGGCCAAGTCATGAGCGAGCCAGCCGACAAGACGTTCCTGCAGATCATCGAGCAGCTCCGCGACTCGGCGCCGATCATCGGCGTCGACGACACGACGAGTCCCGACTTGGCGTTCGAGCGCGGATACGAGGCCGGCTTTCGCGATGGCTGGGACGCAGCCGTGGAGCACCTCGGCGACGATGACGACGACACCAACCCGCCGCCGCAAGCGGCTTGACCCACAGGAGAGACAAACATGGCTACACACACGAGACTGACTGCTGATGACCTCGAGTCTGTCGCAATCCGCGGCAACGTACTCCGCCATCCCCAGGACAACGCCTTCGAGCTGGCGGCCGGCCGCGAGCCTCGCGACCCCGTGCGCAACGTCGACCACGGCATCGTCGAGGGCGCCACGGTCGCCCTGGTGCACCGACGTGGCGTCACCGGCGGCGCGCAGATCGCCGTGAACATCGGCGGCGCCTGGCTGCTGGTGGGAGCCATCACCGCTGCTGACGCTGCCAAACTCGCCGACAGTTTGGTGCACGTGCCCGAAGATCCGGGCGTCATCGAGAAGCGCGAGCGTCTCGAACGGCAGCGTGAGCAGGAGCGCGCCGCTGTCGAGCAATCACACCGGCTGGCGGCATTCAACACCATCCGCCGTGAGTACGACTACCTGATCCAGCGGCGAGCCATCAACCCCGACTCGTGGACGCGGCATGATGACCGCCGACTGGCCGACGTGGTTGCGGGCATCGAGCGCCTGGGCTTCGAGGTGCCTGAGGTTCCGGCGCATGTCCTGAAGAGAGAACACGTGACAACCGTCGCACGCAACGACGCTGGCCGAGGTGGCGCCGACATCACTGGCGGTGAGACCAGTGACCTGCTCGACGTCATTCGAGGCAGCCGCGAGAAGGCCGATAAGTCAGCGAGCAAGGCGTCGAGCAAGGCGTCGAGCAAGGGCAAGGCGTCGAGCAAGAGCTGATGACAGCGGGGGACATGGGGATGCATGCACACCACGTGCTTCCCCTTGGCAGAGCCTATGCCCCCGGAGAAACGGAAGTCCGCCAGCCAAGGATCGGGGGTGGGGACCCTTCTGGACGAAGGACGAAGGGCGAGAACCGTAGAGTGGGGGCCTCGCGCAGCAAAACGCGAAGAATTCTCCAATTAGAACGCGTTTCAAAACAGTACGCGACCGAATCCCGCGCCGCTGCGGGCCAAACTGAATATTGGAGGTGACAAACATGCCTGCAAACGAGAAACGAGGGCGCAAGTCTGCCGCGGCGTCGGCCGTAGCCACGGCTGCGCGCGCGGACGACCAAAACCCTGGTGTATCGGCCGGTCGCCCGCCGGTGCCGGAGTCTCTGCGCGGTGACACCGTAGCCGCCGACACCTGGCGCGCCATCGTGGCCGACATGCCAGACGGCTGGTTCAAGATCGAGCACTTCGAGCTGCTCGCGCAGTTCTGTGCGTGCGTGTCCCGGGCCGAGAAGCTCCGCAGCACCCTGGCGGATGCACCACTGCGCAACCTGGACCGCTGGGAGCGGCTCCAGAAGATGCTGGACCGCGAGACCGGCAAGCTGATGGCCATGGCGCGCTCGATGCGGCTGACCCACCAGGCGCAGGTCCACCCCGAGTCAGCGCACAGACGTGCAGCTCGCAGGGCGTCGAGCCCGGCGATCGCGTGGCCGAAGGTTGCCGCGGCCCCGTGGGCGAAGGCCCCCGCGGAGGGCGACGACGATGCTTAACCTCGACCACGCCGACGTGCTCGGGGCCATGTTCGCGCACGACCGAGACGACCCCGAGTGGTTCGCCGTCTTCCCGATGTACGGCGACGTCGATGATGCCCTCGGCGGTCCGCCATGGTGGCCGCCCGCGAGTCTCGTGTGGTATCGCGAGGGGGTCCCGGACAGCTTCGATGACCCTGAGCGGTACGCGGTCGTTTGGTCGCGCCTGTGCGCGCTGTACGCCAGCTGGGTGGCGGCGCAGCGATGAACGCCCAGCAGCGCGCCCGCTACGACGCTGTGAGGCGCCAGGCCCGTGAGGTGGACCCGGCAGGCCCTTGCGGCTTGATTGCGATCGCCATGCTGACAGGCCGTCCGATGGCGCGCATCGTCGAGGTGCTCGACGAGCTGGGGTATCAGCGAGGTGCCGGCATCAGGCAGTCAGTGGCCTGGGACGCGCTGGGCCTGCTCGGGTTCAGCTGCTCGGCTGCCGGCGGACTGTTCACGCCACACGTCACTCGGCTCGACGCCCTGGTGCAGAACCTGGCAACGGACGTGCAGTACTGTGGGCTCGGTGGCCGCTACCTAGTGTCCAGCGCGGAGCCCGATGGCAACGGCGGGCACTTTAGCGCTGTGGTGGACGGGGTTTACTGCGACACGGTGGCAGTGGGCAACCGTCTCGTCGCCCTGGTGTGGGAGGTGCACGATGCCTGAGATCATCACCAGGGGTGAAGTGCGGGCGCGCGGACTGCACACAGGCGGGCTTCCCGTCGCTGTTGCGGCTGACCGATTGGTGAACATGGTTTCTGCGGCTCATCGCCTAGAGAAGCCCAGCTAACTCTTGTGGTCTCCGAAATCGAAGCTCTCTGAATCGAAGGCCTCGGGGCTGAAGCTCCCTGAGTCGAAGGCTCCACCCACGGCGCCGTCGACAAGCACGCCGGCACTGAGCCAGACTCCCATCGCGAACCAAGCCGACGAAAACAGCGTGAGTAGGGCGAGCGCTCCATTGAAGGACAGCCGGCCGGACATGCCAGTCTTAGTACTCCAGAGGGCGGAGATGGCGAGGGACGCAAACAGTCCGAGCGCGAAACAGCCTAGAGCGAGTTTCAAAGTGCCAGGTTGCAGTGAGATGCCCACACCACCCTGTTGGGAGTGCACACCCCACACCTGCCCAAGAAAAGTGAGTACGGCAACGATGGCTCCTGCGTTCGAATACAGGCTGAGGCGAATCACCTGAACGCAGTAGACACTCGCGACGTCTATGCTCATTAGGGTGTTACCCCAGGCGCTTGGTCGTTGGGCGACGAGCTGCCTGGGGCCCCGCTACCCGGGTCCCATCCTTCAGGGGACCATCCACCAATGACGCCGTCGACCAACATGCCAGACGATAGAATCAGGCCAATGCAAAAGGTCACGGTTGCCACTGACGCACCAAGGAAGAACCAACCTCGACGAGCCCATTCCGACACAGCGCAGACGAGGGATGTCAGTGTCGCTGTGACCATCCCTGCAGCGAACCAGCCGATCGCCCACTTGATGGCATATGGGTCAAGCAATACCTGCGCGTTGCCGCTCACTGGCGGAAGGCCCCACATGCGCCCGAGAAACGTGAGCAGTGCGAGGATTGCCCCCGCGTTGACAAGGAAGCAGTATCCAATCAGGGTCTTGACGGCTTCTACTTTATCGTCCTGCGTTTGAGATTCGGTAGTCTCGGTATTTATCTCTGGGAACCCTCAGCTGGGAACGCCGGGCGTAGGGTAACTCCAGAGAGTGGCGTCTGTCCCCTCGTTCAAATCCGATGACTCAATACGGCACCTTCGGACCAAGTGTAAATTCTCACTCGGCGCGGTCAACGGCGTCCTGTATCCTCTGGATTGCACCCGAGGGAGAAGCTGCCCCATGGCCGACGCCGCCTTCAACTGCGTGGCGATTCTCGACTCGATTCCATCCGCAGAGCTGCAGATTTCGAAGCGCTTAGCGGAGGACCTTGAGGACTTGCGGTTCGCCAACAGCAACACTCCAGGAATTCGATACACCAGGGTTGAGTCGCGTGACGATCTGTTCCGAGAGCTGGATCTGCTCGCAGACGCTGCGAGGGATTCAGGGCTGCGTCCGCTGATTCACATGGAGTGCCACGGATCTCGCTCAGGCATTCAGCTCGCCGGTTGCGAGACGGCTACCTGGAAAGAATTAGGCGAAGGACTATCGCGAGTCAACGTCGAAACCCGATTGAATCTCATGGCCGTTTTCGCCGTCTGCCATGCCACCTATCTCACCGAGTCGTTTGACCTCAGCGGCCCTGCCCCCGTGTGGGGATTGATAGCTCCCCGCGGCGAGATCTCAACAGGTCGCGTCGAAGCCGACTTCGGCGCAATGTATCGAACGTTATTCAGGACCCTTGATCCTAGCGCCGCCCTTCAGGCGCTGAACACAAAGGAAGGCAAGCCCTCATACGCTCGAATCACTGCGGAGACGTTGTTTCTGATGGCGTGGCGAAGCTATAAGCGCGAGTTCTGCACGCCGATGAAGCTTGAGCAGCGGGCGCGCGCGATGCGTAAGAAGCTCATAGCCGAGCAGGGCTCTAGGAGTATCGGGCTAGGGAAGCTAAGGCGCCTACTCAAGCGCGAGGAGAAGCCGGGATTCGAGAGAATGCGCGACCTGTACTTTATGTGCGACATCTACCCAGATCACCGCCGAAGGTTTGCAGTCACCTACAAAGCGGCGGAGCGCTTCGCTAATGAGAACCCATCAACCAAGCGGTCAAAACGTCAGCGTCCGTTTAGGCGACGGTGAGCTGCTAGTCAGCGATGTTCGACAGAGATTGTTTGAGCAAGAGGTGAAGGGTGCCAGTTACTGGAGGCCACGGGAATCCAAAGTGGACGCGCGAGGAAACGATTCTGGCGCTCGATCTGTACCTTCGGAGCGAGGGGTCGATTCCGTCTAACACCCACCCGGCGGTGGTCGAGCTGTCCCATCTCCTGAGAAGCTTGCCCTATCACCAGACCGCAGCGAGAAACTCGTCGTTTCGCAACCCCGACGGCGTTGCATTCAAGCTGCAGAATCTGCGTCAGGCTGCAACCGGCAGGGGCTTGGACCACACGTCGGCGATGGACAGGAGCGTGTGGCAGGAGCTGGGACACAGACCGGCTGACGTGGCGACGCTCGCGCGCGCCATTCGCGATTCCATCGAGCCCGCGAATCAACCCGAGCCAGCGGACCCAGAGGAAGAATTCGTTGAGGGGCGCACGCTCTCGCAGCTGCATCGGAGAAGGGAGCGCAATCCAAAGATTCGACAGAAGCTGCTGGCGCTGCGGGAACGGCAAGGCTCGCTGCACTGTGACGTGTGCGACCGCGGTCCGCTAGAGGGTGACGCGAGACTTCGGGACGCAGTATTCGAGGCTCACCATGTCGTACCTCTTGGTGCTGGCGATGCGCGCAGAACCAGGTTGGATGACATGGCGCTGCTTTGCGCCAGTTGCCATCGGCTCCTGCACCGCCTAATCCTTGTAGAGAAGCGGTGGGTTGGAATCATAGAAGCGAAGCGTGTAATCGGAGTGGAGAATGGTCCATGACTGCAGACGAGTGGCGGCGCCTTTTGCTGACAATCAGCCCGATCTATCTGTTGTTCGTGGCTCTCATCTACCACGGCACGTACTGGCAGGCCTTTGGCTTGAATATCCTCCAGTTCACGACCCCTGGCGATATCGTCGCAATGGCGGTGTTTCCAATAGCAGAAGCGATCACTGCCACAGCAATCGGAGCCATGGTCGCGATTGTGCTCCTTGCTATTCGCAAGAAACTGAGCCGCATCATCAGCATACTGGTTCTGCTCATATCTATTCCTGCGCTTCTGCTTGGCGGCAGTGGTTTCGCGTTCGTGGTTTTATCAGTGTCGGCAGGGATACTCTTGGCCTTTGGCAAAGTCGACATTGACCAGATCGGGGGAGAGCTGCGCAGTATTGGGCTTATCATTCTTTTCTATCTGCCGGCGGCCGCGTATCTGCAGGCGGACTCCGATTCGAGCCAGATTCTCAATGAAGACGAGTATATGTTCTCATACGACGGTGGCGAGAAGGCTCGTTTGGTGGGGTACGTTGGTGGAAACGTGTTTCTGCTTTCGGAGTACTCTGAGAACCTGGTTATTCGTAGGCTCGATTCAACTGTTTCGCTGCAGCTTTACTACTATCCCAGATTTCCCAAGGAGCGGGCGCCTATAGATTGGCTGATTGAAGCATTGGACGACTTCTGATCTGAGCCTGTGCTTCGCCGGACGGCGTCCACGATGCAGGGCCGAGACTGCCGCCCGGCTGGCTCACCACCGTTGAAAACGCCCAGGCCCTTTGCGTGGTGACGGGTCGCAAAGCATGACCACGGATCGCCAATGGTCGTAGAGATGACTGGATCTGCTCTTCGTGTGAATCTTCGCACGCGGTCTGTTGAACCCCTGCGACACTGATGCGCCGCTGATGCTGGACGATGTTATTCTTCGAGAAACGCTGGAGGAGGTCCGCTCATGCCATCTAGCAGTCTCGCAAAGCCGTTGACCGTGGCCACACTGGTGTCGTTGGTCTCAGCCTGTGCAACTACGGATTTGACTTCTCGCATCAATCCGTCCGCAGCTGATCGTCAGTTCCAGACCGTGTTGGCATTCGCCACCTTTCAAGATCTCGAATTGAGGGGCTTGGCCGAGGAGCGACTGTGTCAGCAGATCGAGGAGGGAACCACTTCCTCGTGCATCGAGGCCGCTGATCTATTTTTTCCAGGTCAGCAGTTCACAGATCAAGAGGTACGTGAGCGACTCGTCGGCGCTGGAGTCGACGCGGTCATTGCGATTAGTGCTACGAACGCGGGGACCAATCGTAGCTACGTCCCACCTAGCTACGCCACTACTCAAACACATGGGAGCGTAGTCGGGAATGCCTACAGTGAGACGAGCACTACCCAAGTGATGGGTGGGGGCACGAGTTCAAGGCACTGGGCTAGCTTTCAGTGCCAGATGGTGGCGGTGGAGGACGCGGAGCCGATCTGGTTCGCGACAGCGAACACGAAGGCCAAGACTGCGTATGTGGGCGTGGACGACCTCGTGAGATCTGTCACATCAAGGATGTTTAGCCAGCTTGTGTCAGACGGTGTTTTGCAGCCTCGCGTAGCTGAGTAAGGTCCGATTGCGCAGTTTGCGCGCCAGCGTCGTATGCATCGAGCGGACCCGCCCGGGAATTCGGTCCGCCCCCTGGCGTCCATTCCATGCAACCCCTCACAAACTGTGTAGGCCAGCGTGTTAGAATCTCCGCCATGAACACTCCGCACCCCGCACTCCAGAAAGCCCTGTCCGAGCGCCCGGTGAGTGAGCGGTCTGATTGCGCAGTCGTCGCGCTGGCACTGGTCACCGACGTCCCGTATCTAGTAGCGCACCAGGCCCTGGCGCTGAGCGGGCGCAAGCCGCGGTCCCGCACCAGCCCCGACGTGTTCGAGACGGCGCTGGGTGCGCTTGGCTTCGAGGCAGTGGCGATGGGCCGCTACAGGACATTCCTCAGGGTCGAGCGGGTTCTCTGCACGTGGCCGGAGCCGATCCTGGTGTGGGGCCACAATCACGTTGCCGCGCTCCTGGACGGTCGCCTCCTTGAGGACGGCGAGTTCAGTCCGCTGCGCCGGGTCCTGGGCGTGTACCGCATTCGCCGGATCGGCGCGCCTGGCATCTCACCAGCCGGGAGAACCCGGCGGCGTGTCGAAGCAAGGGAGGTGGCAGCGTGAGCGCCCGGTTTGCCATTGCGCTCCTGGTGCTGGGGTGCGCCGCAGCGGCGGCTGCAGAGCCCGAGCATTTCGGAATCCAGTTCCGATCCGAGTACTGCATGGGTCCGGACAGCGTTCATCCATGCGTCAACGTGCACGCCTGGCGGTGGACCGGCCTGACGCTGTGCAACGAGCACTCATGCTCAGACGAGTCGAGCCGCGGTGTATTCATTGACCATCCGCAGTGCCACAACGATCTTGTGCTCTTCCGCGGGCGCATGAAAATGTCCGCCGGATTCGAGGTGCGTAGCGAAGGTCGCTGCGAGCTGGGCCTGGTGCGGCTGCGCCCTTGGGACACCTTGCCGAACGATTCGCAGGACTGGCTGATAGACCGAGCGCGCCGGTGAGGCCTGCTGCGGCCGCCGCAGCGGAATAATCCCCGGTTGAGTGGTGGTATCCTGAGTGGTGGTAGTCAGGCTGCAGGCCCCGTCATACCGGGGTTTTCCGGTCTGCGTTCCGGCACCAGACTTAAATATCTGATTATAAAGTGATTTCTCTCGTTCTAGTCGAATGCCATTTGGGTCGATAGTAACCTGCTTAGTTACCCCATGATCATTATCAAGGCCCAACGGTGACTGGTCTTGTGCCGGTCTCGATCGGTTGCCCCGGTAAGTTCGGGGCGGCTTGGATGTTGCTGTAACTGGGTCACACTTCGTTACATCTCAGATTTGACAACGGTGGTTCCGCCCCCATAATTCACATCAGCGGAAGGTCCTGGGACTGCTGGCCCTAGAGAGGGTTGGAGAAGGGAGCAATCCTGAGTTCTGGGAGTGGAAGCCAAGGCTCGGAGAAATCGGCAGAGCGTTTTGCAGGCGCTCAATTAAAGCCAGGAAGAGTTACTTCACGGTAGTCTCTTCTGCTCCGTTGCTAAGACCCTGCAGAGAGTGAAGGTTTATTAGCCCCTTAGGTGACGTTCGTCGCCTAAGGGGCACTCACTGTAAGGGTCTCTGCAAATGGAAATCTCTGAGTACTCCGACGTAGTTCTCCGGACCATTCGTGACAACCTTCGTCCACAGGAAGGTTTGATTACCGCAGCCCGTTTGGGCTACGTCCTCCGCCGAGATCACCCAGAAGTCTCCTGGCTTCACTTCGGATACCCGTCGTTGAAGAGCTTCCTGGAGTACCTCCAGGAACAGACACTCGTCACGATTTGCCAGACTGATAAGCAAGCTCTCGCGGTAGCACCTGCAGAGCAGGCTGGCCTACCCACAGCAGTCCCGCGTTCGAAAAGATCGCTGAAGCGCCCCTACTGGATTGCGTTCGTGCTGGAGACGCCGCCAGGAAAGAGGTTCATCCATCGACCATCTGGAACCGTGCGCCTAGCGGAGCCTGAACGACCGGCGCCATCGGCGGAGTGGGTGGAGGTCGAGCCAATCTCACAAGAAACCCAACGCGAATGGGCATTGGAGTTCGTTCGAACACACAGTCCCGCCGAGCTTGCCGCAGTGGAGAACGTGCTCCAGGATGAGGAGTGGTATGTCAAGGTCCCGGAAGTCCTAAATCAGGATCAGAAGCGTGAATTCAACCGTCACCGCTCCGGCCACGTCGCAAAATACGTAGAGTCTTGGTGCCGAAACAACGGAATCGATTCGAGTGTCGCCTTTGAGCAGCCGCAGCAAACGTTTGCCCCATCAGCCACTGTACGACGGGCGGACGAACAACTGAGAGACCAGGTTTTAAGGGCGCTGGCGAAGATGCCGACGCACGAGCTTCTGGAGATACCCATTCCCATGAAGTACGTGTTCCCATCCAAGGATTCGTTCTGATCGCCGGAGTAGGGATAAGAAGAAGAGTCTGAGAAGGACCCATCACCGTGCCCGGCACCATCTACATAGGGCATCCGCTGGACATCTACGTTCCAGGAATGGCCGCGTGTGTAGATGGTGCTCTTGCCAGCGTCGCTTGTCGGCCCGAATGGGCAGAGTGGTCACACAACGTCCGGTGCTACGACAATTCCAACGGTCTGATTGTCAACGATTTGGTTTCTGCAGTACTGCAGCGTACAGGTCCAGTACTTCTAATCAATCCAGTTCAGACGCCAGTCATCGGGCTGCTTCGCCAGAAGGTCGGGCACCTTGTGGTTCTTCAGGTCGCCGATGCCTACGATCAGCCGTCGCTGATAGACGCGTTGTGTCAAACCAAAAGCATGCACGATAGCGGCGAACCCCAACTCCCCCGAAAACTGGTTGGGGCGATTCTCCTGGTGTACAAACTCGCTAAAGAAAGGATGTGGGGTGGAACCCGACAGAAGAACTTTATGTGGGCGGATCGGCTCCCCAAAGGGCGTGGATTCGATGAGCGCTATGCTGATCTGCTGCCGGCGCTCATAAACGACCTGATGTCAGAGAAGATCCTGCAGTCGAAGGTGAGCAATGGAAAAAAGAAGTATGCTCTGACCCCGGATCACATGGATAGGATCATCAGGGCGTTAACCGAGCACGATTTTGGAGGAAGACTGCAAGAGATATTGGGAAAGGACACGAACACCGTGTCGTGTCGTGAACTGGACGACGTTACGGGCAATGTTGTATCTCACGACAGGGATTCAACGTGAGGTGCACGCAATGCGTTTCAAATGTCGGCTCGGGTAGTGCACCCTTCTTTCTGTAATTTTGATTAACTGTTCCGGGCGGATGTAGTGCCGAGCCACCCGGTTATCCTTTCGAACGCGAATTTGGCGATTTGCAGACGAGAGGAGACCCGGAATGGCTCAGCAGCGAGAGAATAGATCGATTGACGATGCGGTGGAACTGCTTAAGGAGAACGGCTTCGACGGCCTGGCAGAAGCGGTCAGCGTGCTGCTGAACGCGGCGATGCTGTCGGAGCGCTCAGAGTTCCTGGGCGCGGCGCCCTACGAGCGCAGTGCGAACCGGGTGGGCTACGCCAACGGCTTCAAGGACAAGACGGTCCGTAGCCGGCTGGGCGAGCTGCAGCTGAAGGTCCCGCAGACCCGCGAGGGGGCGTTCTACCCGCAGAGCCTCGAGAAGGGCCTGCGCTCCGAGCGGGCTTTGCTGCTGGCGGTCGCGGAGATGTACGTGCAAGGCGTGTCGACGCGGCGGGTGAAGAAGATCGTCGAAGAGCTGTGCGGCATGGACGTCAGCTCCACCCAGGTGTCC
>JAVJUA010000069.1:0-1540 GCA_040219935.1 Pseudomonadales bacterium
CGCAACGTCGTCAAGGTCCGCCCCCTCAATGCCCTCAAGGACATGGTCGCCTGAGGACTCAGGCACCCAGCCCAGCCGGCGCATAGCCTCTGCTATGGCCACCCAAACGCACGCCCCAACGCAGCGCACCCAGCCCGTGCGCCGCGTTGCAGGGCGTGCGGCCGTTGCGCTCGAAACAACCCTGCTCGCCCACGGCCTGCCACGGGGCCAGGGCCTGCCGCTGGCCGGGGAACTCGACGAAATCATCGCCGGCCACGACGCTCGGCCTGCCACCATCGGCGTGCTCGATGGTGTGCCCATCGTCGGCATGACCAGCGAAGAGCTGACCGAGTTCCTGGGCCGCGGCCACATCGAGAAGGCCAATTCCGCCAATCTCGGCCCGCTCATCCACCAGCGGGCTACCGCCGCCACGACCGTCAGCGCCACCGTGCAACTGGCCGCCAGCGCCGGCATCCGAGTCATGGCCACGGGCGGCCTCGGCGGCGTGCACCAGAACGCGGCGCAGCGGCTGGACATCAGCGCTGATCTCTCCGCCCTCACCCGACACCCCGTCGCCGTCGTCTCAAGCGGCGTCAAGGCCATCCTCGACGTTGCCTCCACGCGCGAACTGCTCGAGACCCTGGGCATCCCCGTGCTTGGCTACAAGACCGAGACCTTCCCGGCGTTCTACCTCACCGACAGCGAAGCCAGCGTCGACGCGGTGTTCGACGATCCCGCCGAGATCGCCGCGTTTGCTCGGAAGCACCTGGCAGCCACGGGGCGCGGCATCCTGGTCGTCAAGCCCGTGCCCGCCCAGCACGCCATCGAGCCACACCTGTGGCACCACTGGCTGCAGGAAGCCCAGAGCACGACGCCGGCCGTGCAGGGGCGCGCCGCCACGCCAGCCATCCTCGACGGCCTGCACCGCATCTCGAACGGCAAGACGCTCAGCGCCAACCTCGCGCTCGTGCGCGAAAACGCCGACTTGGCCGCGCGCATCGCCGCCCAAATGGCCCGCTAGCGCAGTCCCTTCACGAACGCGCCCAGGCGCTCGATGCCCTTGCGGATGTCCGCCTCCGAGCAGGCATAGCTGATGCGCACATGCTCGTCGCCGCGCCCGCCGAAGGCTCCGCCGGGCACCATCGCCACGCCGTGCTCTTCCAGCAGCGCCTCGCAGAAGCTCAGCGAGTCGGTCACCTTGGCGCCCCCCGCGCTCGCCTTGCCGTAGTGCCCTGCCACCCGCGGAAACGCGTACATCGCCCCCTGAGGCCGGGCCGTCTCGACGCCATCAACGCCCTCGAGCATGGTCATGACGAGGTCGCGACGGGCCTCGAACGTGCTGCGGAACCGCTCGATGTCATCGGCGGACGTATCGAAGGCCGTCGAGATGGCTGGGTCCAGGAACGACGTGATGTTGGTGATGGTCTGCGCCTGGATGCGCGACATGGCGGGAATGAGCTCGTCGGCCAGCGCCCCCGTCGCCGCCGCATAGCCCACGCGCCAGCCGGTCATGGCGTAGCTCTTGCTCAGCGCGTTGATCGTCAGCGTGCGATCCTTCACC
>JAVJUA010000070.1:0-103350 GCA_040219935.1 Pseudomonadales bacterium
TTGCGAGCGCCAAGCTGAACGAAGTTCAGCCGGGGTCGCGGTAGGCGTTTCTCGCCCGGGCGCGGGGACGACGGGGCAACTGGCGTCACTCCCAGCCTGGCCGGTGGCGGCCGGATCGCGCCGGTTTCCGGGCTTGTGGTAAGGTTTCGCGCCCCCGCAGCGAGGATTCCGTATGCCCCGTGCCGCCCAGACCGTGTTCGCCTTCGCCATCGGCATCATCCGCCGGAGCGCGGCAGGCCGCACCATCGACTGCTTCTTTCCGGCGCCGGTCAAGGCGCCGGAGGGCGCGCTGGCCGCTGCCATTGCCGACAGCTTCGGCGCCGGCGCGCACACGGCGTCGCCGGAGGCGGTCTCCGCGTTCATGGAGCGGGCCGCGTCGGCGGGTGAAGCGGGCGCCGCGCTGGCGGGCGCCTATCGGCCGCTGCTGGAGACGGACCAGCCGCTGACGGCCGTGCGCCTGGATGCGGACGGCGCCATCGACAGCACCGAGGCGGCGTATCTCAAGCTGCACCTGCTGTCGCACCGGCTGGCCCTGCCCAACAGCCTGAACCTGGACGGGATCTTCGCCCACCTGCCCAACGTGGCGTGGACCACGCGCGGTGCCGTGGCCGTGGACGAGCTGCCCGCCGCCCAGCTCGAAGCCCGGCTGGCCGGCGGGCACCTCGAGGTCACCGGCGTCGACAAGTTTCCGAAGATGACCAACTACGTGGTGCCGGGCGGCGTTCGCATCGCCGACGCCAGCCGGATCCGGCTGGGCGCCTATCTGGGCGACGGCACCACCGTGATGCACGAGGGGTTCGTCAACTTCAATGCCGGCGCGCTCGGTCCCAACATGGTGGAAGGCCGCATCTCCCAGGGCGTGGTGGTCGGCGCGCACAGCGATCTCGGCGGCAGCTCCAGCACCATGGGCACCCTGTCAGGCGGCGGCAACATCCGCATCACCATCGGCAGCCATTGCCTGATCGGCGCCAACGCCGGCACCGGCATCCCTCTGGGCGACCGCTGCACCATCGAGGCGGGCCTGTACGTCACCGCCGGCAGCCGGGTGGCGCTGATCGACGAGCACGGCAAGCTGGTCCGCAACGTCAAGGCGCGGGAGCTGGCCGGCGGCTCCGATCTGCTGTTCATCCGCGACAGCGCGACGGGCCAGGTGCAGTGCCGAACCAACCGTCGCGCCATCGAGCTCAACGAGGCGCTGCATGCCCACAACTGAGTCGGCCCCGGTGCTGGCGCTGACCGAAGCGCTGATCCGCCGCCGTAGCGTCACCCCGGAAGACGGCGGCTGTCAGGACGTGCTGGCAGAACGTCTGGCCGCCATCGGATTCAGCTGCCGGCCCCTGCCCGATGCCGAGGTCAGCAACCTGTGGGCCGTGCGCGGCACCCACGGTCCCCTGCTGGCATTCGCCGGCCACACCGACGTGGTACCCACCGGCCCGCTGGAGGCCTGGACCTACCCGCCGTTCGAGCCGACGCGGCACGAGGGATTTCTGTACGGGCGCGGCGCCGCCGACATGAAGGCCAGCCTGGCCGCCATGGTCGTTGCCGTGGAGCGCTTCGTCGAAGCCCACCCCGATCATCCGGGCCGCATCGCCTTTCTCCTCACCAGTGACGAGGAGGGCCCCGCCGTGCGCGGCACGCGATCGGTGATGGCCACGCTGGCCGAAGAGAGCACCCGGCTCGACTACTGCGTGGTCGGCGAGCCGTCTTCCGGAAGCATGCTGGGCGACACCATCCGGGTTGGCCGGCGCGGCTCCCTGGGCGGCACCCTGGTGGTAGAGGGCGTGCAGGGGCACGTCGCCTATCCGGCGCAGGCCGACAACCCCATTCACCGTCTGGCGCCGGCGCTGGTCGAGCTGGCTCAGCGCCGCTGGGACGAGGGCAACGCCCACTTCCCTCCGACCACGTTTCAGGCGTCGAACATCCACGCCGGGACCGGCGCCAGCAACGTGATTCCAGGCGAGCTGGAGCTGCGCTTCAATCTGCGTTTTTCCACCGAGCAGACGGCCGATGGCCTGATTCGGGCCGTGACCGCCGTGCTGGACCGGCACGGCCTGCGCTACCGGCTGACCTGGGATCGGTCCGGCGAGCCGTTCATCACCGAGGGCGGTCGACTCATCGATGCAGCCCGCGCCGCCATCCGCGACGTGACCGGTCTGGAGCCGGAGCTGTCCACGTCCGGCGGCACGTCCGACGGCCGCTTCATCGCCCCCACCGGCTGCCAGGTGGTGGAGATCGGCCCCGGCAACGCCACCATTCACAAGGTCGACGAATGCGTCGCGGTTGCCGACCTGGAACCGCTGGCGCGCATCTATCAGGGCGTGCTCGCACGCGTGCTGCTCGATCATCCTTCATGAGACCCCGGGGCACCACGTGGCTGATCGGCGGCCTGCTGTTCGTCGTGTTCGCCGTGGCGATGGCGCCTGCCACCCTGGTGCGCCAGCTGCTGCCCGCCGACAGCGGCGTCGAGCTGTTGAACCTTCGCGGATCACTCTGGGACGGCCAGGCCGACCTGCTGGTGAACGCCCTGCCACTGGGCAGCGTGCGCTGGGACTACCGCGCTGTCACATTGCTGCAAGGTCGGCTCGGGTACGATCTGACCTGGGAAGGCCCCGATCACGCCCTCAGCGGCCGCGCCGGCTTCGGGCTCACCGGCTGGCAGGTGGCCGCCGATGGCCGGCTCACGGCCGCGTTCGTGAACCGCGCCCTGGCCCCCTACGACATCGCCATCACCGGCGGCATGGAGGTGCGCGAGGTCGCGCTGTCTGCGCCCTACCGCTGGAACGGCACCGGCAGCGCTTCCGGCAGCGCGCGCTGGCAGGGCGGCGCGGTTCGCTACCGGCTGGCGAACCAGGTGTACGATGGGCAGCTGCCACCGCTGGCCGCGTTCCTGGGCGACGGACTGGAAGCCGTCATCTATCCTGAGGATGGACAGACGCCGCTGCTGCGTGCCGAGATTCAGGGCAACGGCTTCGCCAGGATCGGCGTGACCCGGAAGCTGACCGAGCTGCTCGGCAATCCGTGGCCGGGTTCGCATCAGGACCACGAAGTAGTGCTAGAGGTCGAGGAGCAACTTTTCTAACATCGCGGGTCTGGCATCGACGCCGCCCCCAGGGAAGACAATGCGTTGACGGAACTGACGGCAAATCTCGCGCTGCCCGCCCGGTGGCTGCTGGTGGCCGGCATCGCCTATACCCTGGCGACCACAGCCCTCTACTTCCTGTCGCCGCCCATGGCGGCCACACCGTCGGCGGCGCAAACGCCGGCGGCGCGCCCGGGCGGGCGAGCCGCGACGGACGTCACCGCCATTCTCAACCGGCAGCTGTTCGGTGCCGCCGACGCCACGGCGATGGGCCAGGCTCAGAACACGCCGACCGTCACCACCCAGTTGCCGCTGGAGCTGCTCGGCGTGTTCGTTGCCGACGACGCCGATGCATCCGCCGCCATCGTCTCCCAGCGTGGACGCCAGGGCCTGCTGTACGCCGTGGGCGAGAGCGTGCCCGGCAATGCCACCCTGGTAGAGGTGCACAACGACCACGTGGTGCTGCGCCGTGGCGGCACGCGCGAGGCTCTGTACTTCCCTGCGCCCGGCTCGAGCCTGGCGGCCCGCACGCCCAGCGCCGGCCTTGGGCTCGAACCGGTGATTCCCCTGGATCAGCAGCCGCTGCAGACGTTCGATGAGCCGTTCCAGGAATCGCCGGAGCCGCTGCTGGACGAAGAGCCGGATCAGGCGTCTGCGAATGCCGCCGATGCCGGGGACACGCTGGCCGAGTACCGCGATCGCCTGGAGCAGGACCCGGCGCAGACGCTGCAGGAGTTGGGCGTCGCGCCGGTGGCCGATGGCGCGTCCGAGGGCTACCGGGTCGGCGACCTTGCCCAGTCCCCATACCTCAGTCAAACTGGCCTGCAGCCGGGGGATGTGATTCTTTCCGTCAACGGCCGGCCCGTTGGCGATCTCAACCAGGATCGTCTGGAACTGGACAACGTGCTGGCCGAAGGTTCGGCCAGGTTGGAAGTACAGCGAGGCACACGCCGCTTCTTCGTGACGGCGACGCTGCCGTGACGGCCGGGGCGCCATGACGGGTTTGCAACGACAAAGATGACAACCACAATCCGACATCTGGCGGCTGCCGCCCTCGCTCCGGCCCTGGCGCTGATGCTGGCACTGACGACGGTGTCCGCCGCGGCCGCTCCGGGCGCGCCCCAGACCTGGAAGATCAACATCAAGAACGCAGACCTGAACGAGTTCGTCGTCCAGGTGGCCGAGATCACCGGTAAGACCTTCGTGGTCGACCCGCGCATCAAGGGCAACGTCACCGTCATCTCCAACACGCCGATGTCGGCGGACGCCGTCTACGAACTGTTCCTGTCGGTGCTTCGCGTGCACAACTGGACCGCGGTTCCGTCGGGCGGCGTGATCCGCATCCAGCAGACGGCTACGGCGAAGCAGAGCCCGGGGGTCGAAGGCTCGCTCGGCAGCATACCGCCCGAAGAGCTGGTCACCCGCGTGATCGGCGCCCAGAACGTCGACTCGGCCGAGTTGGTGAAGATTCTGCGGCCGCTGATTCCCCAGTACGGCCATATCGCCGCGGTCGCGAATCCGAACGTGGTCATCATCAGCGACCACGCCGACAACATCATTCGCCTGAACGAAATCATCCAGCAGATGGATGTAGCGGATAAGGAAGACGTCGTCGTCGTGCCATTGAAGGAAGCCTGGGTGGGGACGGTGGTCGCCCTGCTCGAGCGCGTAGCCCCGGAGCAGCTCGGCCGCAGCGCCACCGGCCCGCAGCGCATCCAGATCATCGCCAACGAGCGCAACAACTCGCTGGTGCTGCGCGGCAAGCCGCGCCCGGTGGCCGAAATTCTCAAGCTGATCGACAAGCTCGATCAGCCGGCGACAGCCAGCGGCGGCGCGCAGGTCATCTACCTGAAGCACGCCGATGCCACCAAGACCGCCGAGCTGCTGCAGAGCATGGTGGCGGAAACCCAGACCTCGACCGAGACCCAGCCCACGGCGAAGACGATGATTCGCGCCGACGAGAGCCTGAACGCCATCGTCGTGCGCGCCGAGCCGAGCGCCATGGCCGAGATCCAGGACATCCTCGACAAGCTCGACATCCGCCGCACCCAGGTGCTGATCGAAGCCGCCATCGTCGAGGTGTCCATCACCGAGAGCACCCAGATCGGCGTGGAGATGGCAGCAGCCGACGAGAGCGGCCGTACGGTGCCGCTGTTCAGCACCACGCTGGACGGGGTGATCTCCAGCCTGCTCGGCGATCTGGTCGGTGAAGACGGCAGCGTCGACGTGCTGTCGGGCCTGGCGTCCATTACGAGCCCGACGGTGGCTGCCGCGCGCATCGATGTCGGTGACATCTCGTTCGGCGCCGTGGTGCGCGCCCTGGCGACCAACTCCAATGCCAACCTCTTGTCCACGCCGAGCATCCTCACCCTGGACAACCAGGAAGCGAAGATCGTGGTGGGCAACGAGGTGCCGTTCCGCACCGGTTCGTTCACCACCACCGGTGACGGCTCCAGCAACCCCTTCACCACCATCCAGCGGGAGGACGTGGGCCTGCAGCTCACCGTCACGCCCCATATCAACGATGGCAAGTCGGTGCGCCTGCAGGTGTCCCAGGAGATCACCAACGTGGTCGACAGCCCCATTGGCTCCGGCGCCTTCTCCGACGTGGTGACGTCTAAGCGCACCATCGATACGACGATTCTCGCCGACGACCGCCAGACCATCGTGCTGGGCGGGCTCATTCAGGACGACCTCACAGACTCGGTGAAAAAAGTGCCGCTGCTCGGCGACATACCCGGCCTCGGCCGCCTGTTCCGCTCCACCAGCAAGGCGCGCACCAAGCGCAACCTGCTGGTGTTCCTGCGTCCCACCGTGATCCGCTCGAAGGACGAGGCCGATGAGGCCACCACACGCAAGTACGGCGACGTCTGGGAAGTGGAGATCCGATCCAGCGGCGCCACCACCGCACCCGAAGAGCTGTTCCGCGGCCGGCTCTGACCGCCGCAGCGAATGCCGCAACTCATGGACTGGCTGAAGCGCCTGCTGTACCGGCTCAACAGACGCCTCATCCGCGCCATCATCCGGCCCCGGATCACCGGCCTTGCGCCCGACCGGCTGGCGGCCTGCGCCGTCCCCGACGCCCAGCCGGACGTGGCCATCGAGCCCGGCGACGCGCCGCTCATCTACGTGATCGAGACCCGATCCCTGTCGGACCTGATCGTGCTCGATCTGGTCTGCGAGCAGATCGGCCTGCCCGGCCCGCTGGATCCCATCGAGGTGGCCGACCTCCGCGAGGATCGACGCTTCTTCTTCCTGAACCGGGCCTCCCACGGCTGGTTCCGTCGCAACACCATGGCCGCGTACTCGAAGCGCATGGTCGCCGTGCTCGAGCAGGTGGCGGCCGCGCAGCCGCCGCTGTCCGGCGCCATCGTGCCGGTGGGCGTGTATTGGGGCCGGGCGCCGGGACGGGAAGGCTCGTTGATGCGGCTGCTGCTCTCCGAAAACTGGGCGGTGACGACACGACTGAAGCGACTGGCGAACCTGATCCTGTCACGCAAGGACATCGTCGTGCAGTTCGGCGCGCCGCTGCCTCTGGCAGAGCTGGTGACCGGCTCGCCCGACGGGCTGAGACTGCTGCGGCGCGCGGCGCGTCTGCTGCGCGTGCGGCTGCGCAACCAGCGGGTGGCCATCATGGGGCCGGACCTCTCCCATCAGCGCACCGTGGCCAGGCAGATTCTGCGCAGCCGGTCGGTTCGCGCCATCATCGAGGCGGCGGACGACGATCGCAGCCGCGCGCGGCTGGAGCGCACGGCCCGCCGCCACGCCCGGGAGATCGCATCGAACCTCTCCTACCCGACGATCCGGGTGCTCGAGCACCTGCTGCGCTGGTTCTGGAACCGCATCTACCACGGCATTCGCCTGCACGGCGTCGACCGCATCCGCGAGATCGCCGACACCCACACCCTGGTCTACGTTCCATCCCATCGCAGCCATCTGGACTACCTGCTGCTGTCGTACCTGCTCTATCAGAACGGCCTGATGATTCCCCACATCGCCGCCGGCGATAACCTCAACCTGCCGGTGCTGGGGGGCATTCTGCGCCGCGGCGGCGCCTTCTTCATGCGCCGCAGCTTCCGCAACGATCCCCTCTACGCGGCGGTGTTCTCCGAGTACCTCTACGAGGTCTATCGACGCGGCCACAGCGTCGAGTTCTTTCCCGAAGGCGGACGCACCCGTACCGGGCGGCTGCTGCCCGCCCGCCTGGGGCTGCTGAAGATGACGCTGGAGCACCACGACCGCGGCGTACCCCGGCCGCTGGCGCTGGTGCCCGTATACCTCGGCTACGAGAAGCTGGTGGAGGCGCGTAGCTATCTGAACGAGCTGCAGGGCGGGCAGAAGCAGCGCGAGTCTCTGTTGGATCTGCTGCGCAGCCTGTGCCTGGTCCGGCAGAACTTCGGCGTCGTCGATGTCCGGATCGGTCGTCCGCTGCGTCTCGGCGAATGGCTGGACGATCATGCCCCGCCATCTGCAGACGACGACCCCGCTGCCGCGGCGCTGGCGGTTGGCCACGAGATCATGCAGCGGATCAACGCCGGCGCCGCCATCAATCCTGTCAATCTGGTGGCGCTGGTCACCCTCTGCATGCCGCGCCTGGCCATCGAGGAGCCGACGCTGCTGGCGCAGATCGACCGCTATCGGGAGCTTCTCACGCTCGACGCCGCCAACCACGACTACGTACTGCCGACGGGTTCGGCCGCCGACATGGTCGCTCACGTCGAGGCACTCGGGCTGCTGACCCGGGAGGCGGGCCCGGACGCAGCCGTTCTCGGCCACGCACCGCTGCCGACCGTGCTCATGACCTGGTACCGGAACAACGTCGCCCACGTGCTGGCGCTGCCGTCGCTGCTGGCCTGCCTGATTCGCGACCGGCGGCGCCCGGCCCACGCCGGGAGCCTGCGGCGCATGACCGACACCGTCTACCCCTTCATCGCCAACGAGCTGCAGACGCCGGAGACCAGCGATGCCGTCGATCGCTGGCTGGATCACCTGTGCGCCTGCGGCCTTCTGGTCCGTCAGCCGGACGGCGCACTCAGCGCGCCCCCCGCCCACAGCGCCGCCCACTTCCAGTTGCGACTGCTCGCCCGGATCATCATGCCGACGCTCGAGCGCCTGTACATCGTGATCGCCCTGCTGCATCAGGGCGGCCAGCTCGCTTACGACCGCGACTCCCTGCAGAAGCGCAGCCACGAGGTCGCCCGCAAGATGTCACGCCTGTACGGTCTGAACGCACCGGAATTCTTCGACGCCCGATTGTTCAACGGCTTCGTCGACGCGCTGCTGGCGCGGCGGGTGCTGACCCTGGGCGAACATGACCAGCTCGCCTGGCAGCCGGTGGTTGCCGACGTGCTGAAGGCGGCCGAGACCGTCATAGACCCCGACTTCCGCTTCGCGGTGCAGCAGGAGCCGGCCTGAGACCGCCTCAGCGCCGTGAACGGTAGACGTCGAATCGCACCGTGCGGCCGCGAATCTGCCAGTCGGGCGTTGCCAGCACGGGATCCTTGCTGCGGCGCTTGAGCACCACCCGGTCGCCGGCATGGGCCAGCGCTGCTTCCAGCCAGGCTGACAGCGGCCGCGCATCGGGCTCGGCCAGCAGCGCCAGCATCTGCAGCCGCTTGTCCGGCAGCGCCGTCTTGGCTCTGGGCGGGAACATCGGATCCAGGTAGACGACGTCGTGGGCAGGCAGCGCCGACAACGCCTCGAACCCGTCACCGTGCCGACAGGTCACGCCAGTCAGGCCGCTACGGCGCGCCAGATCCTGCTGCATGGCACTCACCGCGGGCTGACGCTCGATCAGCGTGACCCGGCAGCCGCGTGCGGCCAGCACCAGACCATCGACGCCGGCACCGGCCATGACATCGAGCACGCTGGGCGCCGCCCCACCGCGCACACCACAGGCGCGCAGCAGGCCACCACCCTGCCGGGCACGCCGTTGCAGCTCCGCCAGATCGACCCAGACCCCGCGGCGCCGGCTACCGGCAGCGGGCGCGAAGTGCAGCTCCAGGCGATCATCACCCGCCCACAGGAAGGGCTCTTGCACATCCGCCGGCGGCGCTGCCGCGCAGGCCACCTGGAACGTGTCCCGCCACGGGTCCGCGAGCGGCGCGGCGGCAGGATGATGGAACAGCCGCATGAGGTTCAGCGCGCCGGCTTCCAGGGATGATCGCCTTCCACGTAGATGGGCAGCGCCGCTTCCGGGGGCAGGCGCTCACCCCGGTGCCAGGCGTCCAGCGCCAGACGACCTATCACCGGCGCCGTCACCCGAACCTCGGTGACGAACTGCCAGTCGTCAGGCCACCACGGCGGACGGTCACCGACGCCGAGCGGCGGCACCATACGATCGGCACTCGCCAGCGCCTCAGGCAGCTCGTCCCCCACCACCAGGCGGTCGACCAGCCACGGCTCCGGGCGCCCATCCGCACCGATCCGAAATCCGGCCAGGTAGTAGGCATCGCGGCGGGAGCGCGTCAGGGTCAGCAGCGGCGTACCAGCGTCGACCGCCACGTGGCTGACGGCAGCCACCGCGAGCGCCAGGGACGAGCGCACGGGCAGCACGCAGGCGCCGCTGCCGAAGGCGATGCCCTGGGACAGGGCGGCCGCTATGCGCACGCCGGTGAACGATCCCGGGCCAGCGCCGAAGGCGACCGCATCAAAGCCGCCACGTGCCACGTCGACCCGCTCGAGCAGCGCCTCGAGGTGCGCCAGCACCACCTGGTTGTGCAGACGTTCAACTGCTTGTGTATGCTCGGTCCACACCCCTTCACAGCAGATGGCGAGGGAGCACAGCGGCCCGGAAGTCTCCACGGCGAGGATCGTGTTCATCACGCTATGGTAGCCGAGCCCCAGGTGTGCTGAAACGCCGGGAGATCTTCGAACCATGGCCGTCAGCCAACGTCTCGATCTGGACCAGGCTCTGCAGCGTATGCTGATGGACGTCGTCCAGCCCAGCGCGCAGGAAGCCGTTGCCACCGGCGACGCTCTCGGGCGCGTGCTGGCGAAGACCATCACCGCCCCCATCGACCTGCCACCCTTCGATGCATCAGCCATGGACGGCTTCGCGCTGCGGGCCGATGACGTCGCCGGCGGTCCGCCGCGGACCCTGATGCTCTCCGGTACCAGCCTGGCGGGACATCCCATGACTGCGCCCATCGATGCCGGACAGTGCGCACGGATCTTCACCGGCGCACCCATGCCGGCAGGTGCCGACGCCGTAGCGATTCAGGAGGACTGCACGCTCGAAGGCGATCGCGTGCGCTTCGAGCAGCCGGTGCGCAGCGGCGACCATGTCCGGCCGGCCGGCCACGACGTGCGTCGCGGCACGCCGCTGCTCGAGCGCGGCCGCACGCTCAACGCTTTCGACCTCGGCTGGCTCGCGGCAAGCGGCATCCACACCGTGTCTGCGTACCCACGGCTTACGGTGGCCATCCTGTCCACGGGCGACGAGCTGCGCGAGCCCGGCATGCCGTTAACTCCGGGCGCCATCTTCGACGCCAACCGCACCCTGCTGCGCGCGCTCCTGAGCCGCCTGCCCGTCGACGTGATCGACCTCGGCATCGTCCCGGACAGCCAGGAGCGCATCGCCGAGACGCTGCTGCAAGCCGATCAGGATGCGGATCTGGTGATCTGCAGCGGCGGCGTCTCGGTCGGCGACGCAGACTGGGTCAAGCGCGTCGTCGAGGACGTCGGGTCCCTGCAGCTCTGGCGACTGAATCTGAAGCCTGGAAAGCCGCTGGCCTACGGTCGGCTGCGGCGCGCCGCCTTCTTCGGGCTGCCCGGAAATCCGGTCTCAGCCGTGGTCACGCTGCTCCTGGTGGTGCGCCCGGTCCTCGAGGCCATGCTCGGAGCCAGGCCCACGGCTCCGCCGATGACGACCGCCGTGCTGCGCACCGGGCTCATGCACGAGCCGGGTCGAGAGGAGTATCAGCGCGGCACCTTGCGCCTGGTGGATGGTGTGGGTGAGGTAACGGTGACCGGCGACCAGAGCTCGAACCGCCTGGCCAGCTTCGCTCAGGCCAACTGCCTGATCCGGATACCTAAGGCGTATGGCGACCTCGAGGCGGGCACCCGGGTCATGGTGCTGCCGTTCTACGGCCTGCTCTGACACGCTGACGTTCCGTTCGAGGAAGACTCGTTCGGGGAAGATTCATTCGGGGAAGGAAGGCCCCGGCGCCTGCGGCACCGACCTTCTCTGCCGAGATGGGGCTGCTGGAGCAGCAGCCCCCACCCGGCGCTGCGGAGACACCCGGGCGGGGTCTCCTGGCGAACGCTGGCCCGGAGTTCCGGGCCGGCAGTCTGCTGCCTACTTCTTGGCGGGCGCCTTGCGCTTCGCCGCGGCCTTCTTCTTGGCAGGAGCCTTCTTCTTCGCCGGAGCCTTCTTCTTGGCAGGCGCTTTCTTCTTCGCCGGCGCTTTCTTCTTGGCTGGCGACTTCTTCTTCGCCGGCGCCTTCTTCTTCGCTGCGGCCTTCTTCTTGGCCGGAGCGCGCTTCACGGCCGGACGCTTGGCGGCGGCTTTGGCGGTCGTCTTCTTACGGGCAGCCGCCTTCTTCCTGGCAGGCGCCTTCTTCTTCGCCGGCGCTTTCTTCTTCGCCGGAGCCTTCTTCTTGGCTGGCGATTTCTTCTTCGCCGGAGCCTTCTTCTTGGCTGGCGACTTCTTCTTCGCCGGCGCCTTCTTGGCTACGGCTTTCTTCGCGACCGCTTTCTTCACAGAAGCTTTCTTGGCAGCGGGTTTCTTAGCAGCCTTTTTCTTGGCCGCCGGTTTCGCTGCAGTCTTAGCTTTCGGCATAAAGAATCTCCTTGGATTTCTTTCCTCTCTCGGATGGCCGCTTCGACTTCCTGCTCACAGCCAGCGATTTCCCTTATCAGCTTCGGAACCTGTTCGGTGTCCGATCCAACCTCCAAACTTTTCGCATCGCGCCTGTTCCACTACTGCTTCGAAACGTTCGCTTGCAACTCAACGATAGCCCAACGAAACAAAACTGCAACGGGAAATCACGCCGCATGATACTGACAAGAATAGAAAATATCACTAGCCCTTCTGCACGGTTCGAAGAATGCGGCGCTGCACTTCAGACACGTCACCAACGCCATCGATCACCGCGAAGCTCAGCGCCGACTGCTGCGCCTTGCGCTGATAGAAACTCACCAGTGGGTGCGTTTGCTTGTGATAGACGTCGAGGCGTTCCCGCACGGTTTTTTCCTGGTCATCCTCGCGTTGCACCAGCGCTTCGCCGGTCTCGTCGTCCTTGCCGGCAACGCGCGGCGGGTTGAACTCGACGTGGTAGACGCGACCGGATGACGGGTGCACGCGACGCCCGCTCATGCGATTGACGATGTCTTCGTCGGGAACCCGGATCTCGAGAACGCAGTCAATGTCGACGCGGGCGGCGTCCAGAGCCTCCGCCTGCGGGATGGTTCGAGGAAAGCCATCGAACAGGAATCCACCGCTGCAGTCGTCCTGCGCGATGCGTTCCTGCACCAGCGCGATGATGATCTCGTCAGATACCAGCGCCCCGGAATCCATCACGGCCTTGACGCGCCTGCCGAGCTCGCTGCCGGCACTCACGGCCGAACGCAGCATGTCACCCGTCGAGATCTGCGGAATGCCGAAGGTTTCGCAGATGAACTTGGCCTGGGTGCCCTTTCCGGCCCCGGGCGGGCCGAGCAGAATGATTCGCATGACGTTCTCCTGTGCAGATGATGAAATCGTAGGGCGTTGGAAAGGTCAGATCGCCCGGGCGCGGACGTCGGTGACGCCGTCCACATGCCGAAGGCGGTCGACGATGGTGCCGAGCAATCGCGCGCCCGACCCCTGCATGTCGAGCGACATCACCGCCTGACCGCTGGCGGCATCGATGCGGCCCGTGTTGGCGGACAACGACACGCCAAGCTCGCCCAGCACCTCGGTGACGTCGCGCAGCAGCCCCGCCCGATCGCCGGCACGCAGGGCAACGCGACAGCGCCAGGCCTCGTCGGCCCGTGGCTGGGTCAGCAGATCCAGCTGGCGGCTCCGGCCGATTCGCGGCGTCAGCGCGTCCAGCACATCAAGAATCTGGCACTCGCCGCTGCCCAGAGCACGACACAGGGAGGCCGCATCCGCGTGTCCGAGGCTCTCGGCCGCCTGCTGCCAGGCGAACGCATCCGGCTCGCCGGCACCGATGCGGCTCAGCAGATCGAGCACTCGCTCACGGCCGTCGCGTTCGTTCACGATGGCATCCCGATCTCGAAACCAGTCGCGAATCTTGTCCCGGGCCCGCCCCGTACGCACGTAGCCGAGATGCAGGTCGAGCCACCAGCGTTGCGGCGCCGCCTGCTCACCGGTCACGATCTCGACACGCTGGCCGGTCTGCAGCGCCTGATTCAGCGGCGCGGGGCTGCCATCCACCAGCGCGCCGCGGCAACGATGCCCGATCTCGCTGTGCACGCGATAGGCGAAGTCCACCGGCGTCGCGCCGTCCGCCAGGTCGATCACATGCCCCTTGGGCGTGGAAACGAAGATCCGCTCGTCCCGAAACAGCGCCGCCAGGTCCTCGCCGAGGTCACGCGCGCCGGCGCTTTCCACGTCCTCCCGCCACTCGACCACCTGGCGCAGCCAGTTCATCTTTTCGGCGTACGGGCGGGCTTCCTGGTCGCTGTCTTTGTACGCCCAATGCGCGCAAACGCCGAGTTCGGCCTCTTCGTGCATCTCGGTGGTGCGGATCTGCACCTCCAGCGTCTTGCCGTCGGGGCCCACCACGGCGGTGTGGATGGACCGATAACCGTTCTCCTTGGGCGCGGCAATGTAGTCGTCGAACTCGCTCGGCACGTGGCGCCACTGGGTGTGGATGACACCCAGCGCCGCATAGCACTGCGCGATGTCGGGCACCACGACCCGCAGCGCGCGGACGTCGTAGACACGATCCAGATTGACGTTCTTGGCCCGCATTTTGCGCCAGATGCTGTAGATGTGCTTGGCGCGCCCATGCACCACCGCGTCGATGCCGCGACCGCGAAGCTGGGACTGCAGACCGGCAGCCAGCTCGGCCACCTGCCGCTCCCGCTCGGCGCGGCGCCCATCGAGCTGTCGGGCGATGCTGACGTAAATGTCCGGGGCGAGATAGCGCAGCGCCAGATCTTCGAGCTCCCACTTCAGCTGCCAGATGCCCAGCCGGTTGGCCAGAGGTGCGAACACCAGGTGCGCCTCGCGGCCGATGCGCTGCTTGCGCGCCTCGTCGTCGTGCTTGGCGGCGCGCAGCGCCACGACCCGCTCTGAGAGCTTGAGCACGGCCACCCTGGCATCGTCGATCATGGCGATCAGCATGCGCCGCACGTTGTCGGCCTGATCGCGGCGCTGGGTGGTCTGCAGACGCGAGTTGTTCATCTCCAGCAGGCTGGCGCTGGCCATCCGCAGCACCTCCTCGACCAGATGAACCACGTCTGCGCCCAGCACCTCACGCACCTGGTCGGTGCTGAGGACACCGGCGCGAACGGGCCGGTACGCCAGCGCCGCGCACACGGACGCGGTATCGAGGCGCAGCTCTGCCACCAGCTCGGCCAGCTCGATGCCACGCTCGAGATGCGTTTCGGACCGATCCGCCAGCCGGCCGACCAGGCCACAGGCGTCCATCACCGGGCCGGCAGCGATTCGCGGGTAGCGCGCCGCCAGATCTTCGACCCAGCCGGACACGTCGATGCGGCCATCGGCCCGTCGGGCCACGTCATCGCGTACCTTGACCAAACTAGCTCACCCCCTCGATCCGGGTGAATACACCCAGCGTCTCGACATGGGCCGTGTGCGGAAACATGTCGAATATGCCTACCTCATCCAGCACGAAGCCTGCCTGCTGCAGCAGGACGGCGTCGCTGCTGAACGTGCGCGGATTGCACGACACGTACACGATCCGCTCGAGGACCGGGCTTGCCACCCAACGCGACAGGTTTGCGCCGGCGCCAGATCGCGGCGGGTCGAGCAGCAGATACTCCGCCTCAGGCAGATCCGGACAGCGCGCATCATACAGATCCGCCAGCGCAAACTCAGCCCGGTCGCTGAGCCCGTTGCGGCAGGCGTTGTGACGCGCACGATCGATGGCGCCGGCGGCTGCTTCGAAGCCGTGCACGCGCAGGCCGCTGCGCGCCATGGCCAGCGAGAAGTTGCCGATGCCGCAGAACAGATCGACGGCGCGAGCCCCGTGCCGCGGTCGCAGCCCCAGCACGGCGCTGCGCACCAGCGCTCGGTTGACGTATGGATTCACCTGCGTGAAGTCGGTGGGCAGAAACTCGAAGCTCAGCCCGTAGTCGGCATTCTCATAGCTCAGGTAGCCGCCGGCACCGCGGAGCGGCCGGACGCTGTCGTAGCCGGCACCCTGCAGGTACACGCGCATGCCGTTGACGCGGCCGAACTCGTCCAGCACGTCCAGATCCGATTCATCGAGCGCTGTGAGGTGCCGCACGATCACCGCATGGTGGTGATCGCCGCCCGCCAGCTCCACCTGCGGGACCTGATCCGGACGGCGCAACCGTCCGAGCGCCGTCTGCAGCGCCGGCAGCATCCGCGCGAACGGCAGCGCCAGGGTCTTGCAGTCGTCCATACGCACGACCCGATTGCTGAAGCCCTCACGAAACCCGGCCAGCAGCCGGTCGCCCACCACCCGCACGCCGAGCCGGGCCTTGAAGCGGTAATGCAGCCTCGGCCCGCTGTACGGCGCGCGCACCATCCCCGGCGCCACGCCGTGCGCCGCCAGGTCGGCCAGCAGCACCTGCTGCTTGTGCAGGAGCTGCTGCTCGTGGTCCAGGTGCTGCAGGGTGCACCCGCCGCAGCGCGGAAAGAACCGGCACGGCGGCCGTCGCCGCGCCACCGACGCCTGCGCGGGATCGTCCGCCTCGCCGTACCAGATGCCTCGGCGCCGCTTCAGCACCCGCACGTGGACCGCCTCACCGGGCAGGGCATTGCGGGCCAGCACCTGGCGCCCTTCGAACGCACCCTCGCCCAGACCTTCGGCGGTCAGAGCCAAGACGTCCAGCGCGATCTCGCGCGGGCCACGGCGCGTCATCAGGCCGAACGCCGGGTCAGCAGGCGGCGGCTGGCCAGAGGTCGGGGACCGAGCAGCGGCTTGAGCGCCAGCGCGAAGATGCGTCGTGCCGCCACCCGCGCCGCCCGGGACTCATAGCGATCGGCAGCGATGTCTGCCAGCACGCTGCCACGATAACCGCGACCGGTGGATGTGGCGACGAAGCCGCTGTCCGGATACAGCAGATAGTCCCGGTCCGGGTCGATGGGCGCACCGCTGTCGGCATCCTGGCTGAAGTCGAGCCCGTAGCCGAGCTCCTCGAGCAGCAGCCGCTCGAAGCGCCGCAACGCCACATCGGGCGGCGGCGTGCCCTGCTGCAGGCAGTCGACCGTCACGCAGGTGGCGGCAAACAGGCGCGGGTGGCTGTCGTGCTCGGTCAGAACCCGGGACACCACCTCCGCCACGTAGAATGCGCAGGCCAGCGCCTCACCCGACAACCAGGCGTGACGGGTAAGCTCGCTGCCGGTCAACGTGAACAGGCCGCCTCGACCGCTGAAGCCGACCCGGACCTGATTGAACGGCTGCAGAACGCTGCCGCGCCGGCCGCCCCGAGCGCCACGCGCCACCACGGCAATACGTCCGTGGCCGGCCGTCAGCAGGCTGACAATGGCGCTGGTCTCTCGGTAAGGACGCACGTGCAGCACCAGCGCCTGCTCACCGCTGACTCGGGTCATACCCTACCCGGCGCAGGCCGGCAGCACTCTGGCTCCAGCCCGGACGCACCTTGACCCACAGCCGCAGCATGACCCGCCGCCCCAGCAGCGCCTCGATGTCGTGGCGGGCATCCTGACCGATCTGCTTGAGCTTCTCACCGCCCTTGCCGATGACGATGCGCTTCTGGCCATCACGCTCGACGAAGATGTTGGCCGCGATATCCACCAGATCGTCGTCCTCGCGATACAGCTCGATGGCCACCGTGAGATGGTGAGGCACCTCGTCACCGAGGCGCCGGATCAGCTTCTCGCGCACGATCTCGGATACCAGGAACCGCTCCGAGAGGTCGGTGATCTGGTCCGGCGGAAACAGGTGCGCCTGCTCCGGCAGACGGTCGAAGACGGCCTGCCGCAGCTCGTCGAGTCCGTGACCCTTGAGCGCGGACACCGGGAAGATTTCGGCGAACACCTCGTGCGCGGAAAGCGACGCGATGGCCGGCAGCAGCGCATCCTTGCGCGGCATCAGATCGATCTTGTTGAGCACGGCGAACACCGGAACGTGCGCCTTGCGCAAGCGCGCCAGCACGCGCTCGTCCGCATCGGTCCAGACATTGCGGTCCACCAGCATCAGCACCAGATCGACGTCGGTGAGCACGCTGGTGGCTGCCTGCACCATCTGCCGGTTGATCTCGCGCCGGGCATCGTCGTGAATGCCCGGCGTGTCGACGAAGATCGCCTGACAATCGTCCCGGGTGTCGACGCCGAGCAGCAGGTGGCGCGTGGTCTGAGGCTTTCGCGAGGTGATCGACAGCTTTTGACCGAGCAGGTGATTGAGCAGCGTCGACTTGCCGACGTTGGGCCGGCCGACCAGCGCGACGTAACCGCACCGCGTGCCCACCTCAGTGGTCCCGCTCGCGGCTGAGTCGCGCCTGCACCTCGGGCAGCATCAATGCCGCCGCCCGCTGCTCCGCCAGCCGGCGGCTGCGCGCTTCGCCACCAACCTCGAGCTCGAGAGCCGCCACCCGGCAGCTTACGGTGAACACCTTGGCATGGGCGACTCCGGCGCTCTGCAGCACCACATATTCCGGCAGCTCCAGGTTGGCGCCCTGCAGCAGCTCCTGCAGCCGGGTCTTGGCATCCTTCAGCGCCTCCGGATCGAGGCTGCGAAGACGGGCGTCGAGCAGGTTCAGGATGACCCGGCGCGACGCCTCGATGCCGCCGTCGAGGTGCACGGCACCGATCAACGCTTCCAGAGCGTCCGCCAGGATGGAAGCCCGCTGGTGCCCGCCGCTGCGACGCTCGCCGGTACCCAGGCGCAGGTGGGCGCCGAGGCCGATGTCGCGGGCGACGTCGGCCAGCGTCTCCTTGCGAACCAGGCTGGCGCGAAGCAGCGACAGGGTGTCCTCCCGGGCATCAGGCTCGACCTCGAACAGCCGATGCGCGACCACATAGCCGAGCACGGCGTCGCCGAGAAACTCCAGGCGCTCGTTGTGATCGCGGGCAAAGCTCTTGTGGGTCAGCGCCCGGTCCAGCAGGGCAAGATCGGCAAAGCGATAGCCGAGCGTGGCCTGCAGCCGGTCATCGGCGCCCGTGTCAGCGATACTCGAATCGGTCGTTGAACTTGATGACGACATCGATGTTCAGGAACAGGTGCTCACGGCGCTCGTAAGAGAGTTTCAGCACGGTTCCGTCCCGGCTGCGCTCGACCTCGATGATATCGCGGATCTTGAAGTCCCGCAGGTTATTGATCATGAACCGCTTGTCGATGAGTTCGAACACGGCCGGCCGGGCCATCGAGTGCACGTCGCTGGCGGGCAGCCCGCCGAGCACCGATTGCATGGTGCGGTAGTCGATGTAGTGCGGCAGCAGCTTGAGCGTGACGGTGATGGTGGAAGCCACCACGATCAGCAGGGCGAGAATGCCGATCATGGACAGGCCGCGCTGCGCTCGACGGAACGGTGACCGGACGATGGGTTGCATGAAGGCGTCTCCGAGGATGACCGGGTTAATCTCTCTCAGTCTAGCCATCGATTGCGTGAAAGGGTTGGCATCGCCAGACCGGGAGGCTTGTGCACCCATATAGCAATCGCCTTGCCTACAATCTGGCTCTCGGGAACGAAGCCCCAAACCCGGCTGTCTTCGCTGCGGCCGCGGTTGTCGCCCATCATGAAGTAGGCGTCGTCGGGTACCACCCAGTCACGGGGCGATTCCGGAAACGGGTAGCGATAGATGTGATGACCGTCGTCGCCGAAGCGCTCGACGTACTCCCGCACCGGAACCGCCCGGCGGGAAAACGGCAGCTCGACCTCGAACTGGCCGAGCAGTTCGTAGTCGGCGCGCTCGCCATTGATGAACAGGGCATGGTCGTCGTAGCGGATCCGGTCTCCCGGCAGCCCGATCACACGTTTGATGAAGTACCGCGGGTCGTGCGGCGGCACGAACACCATGATGTCACCCCGAGCCGGCTCGCCGACGTCCAGGATCTTCGTACCCAGCACGGGCAGGCGCAGGCCGTAGGCGTACTTGTTCACCAGCACGAAGTCGCCCACTTCCAGGGTCGGCACCATGGACTCCGACGGGATCTGGTAGGGCTCGGCCAGAAAGCTGCGCAGCACCAGCACCACCAGCAGCACCGGAAAGAAAGATCGGGCGTACTCGACGATCTTCGGCTCTGCCAGCACTCGATCCAGATCGGCGCCCCGGCTGCCGCTGGCTTCCAGCGATCGCGCCGCCCGCTGCCGACGCGGCTTGAGCAGCAGCGCATCCAGCAGCCACAGCGTGCCGGTAATCAGCACGGCCCAGGTCAGAACCAGCGGAAAGTCGATGTCCATCAGCGCTCGACCTTGAGGGCGGCGAGAAAGGCTTCCTGCGGGATCTCCACGCGGCCAAGCTGCTTCATGCGCTTCTTGCCGGCCTTCTGCTTCTCCAGCAGCTTCTTCTTACGGGTGATGTCACCGCCATAGCACTTGGCCGTGACGTTCTTGCGCAGCGCCTTGACCGTCGCCCGGGCGATCACCTGCCCGCCGATGGCAGCCTGAATGGCGACGTCGAACATCTGCCGCGGAATCAGCTCCTTCATCTTCTCGACCAGCTGGCGGCCCCGCGACTGCGCATGATCCCGATGCACGATGTTGGCCAGCGCGTCGACCCGCTCGCCGTTGATCAGGATGTCCAGCTTGACCAGCTTCGCCGACTGGAAGCGCGTGAACGTGTAGTCCAGCGAGGCGAACCCGCGGCTCACCGACTTCAGGCGGTCGAAGAAGTCCATGACCACCTCGTTCATGGGCATTTCCCAGTGCATCGACACCTGACCGCCGGTGTAGAGCATGTTCTTCTGGGCGCCACGCCGCTCCACGCACAGCGTCATGACGTTGCCGACGTACTGCTGCGGCACCAGGATGCTGACGTCGACGATGGGCTCGCGAATCTCCATGAAGTTGGCCGGCAGCTTCGAAGGGTTGTCGACGTTGACCACGCTGCCGTCGGTCTGCTGCACCTCGTAGACCACGGTGGGCGCCGACGTGATCAGATCGAGATCGTACTCACGCTCCAGCCGCTCCTGGATGATCTCCATGTGCAGCATGCCCAGGAACCCGCAGCGGAAGCCGAAGCCCAGCGCCTCGGAGGTCTCCGGCTCGTAGAACAGCGAGGCGTCGTTGAGCGTCAGCTTTTCCAGCGCTTCCCGGAAGTTCTCGAAGTCGTCGGAGCTCACCGGGAACAGGCCCGCATAGACCTGTGGCTTGACCCGCGCGAAGCCGGGGAGCGCCGGCACCTCCTGGTGCGCAGCGAGCACCAGCGTGTCGCCCACCGGAGCACCGCGGATCTCCTTGATGCCGGCCACCACGTAGCCCACCTCGCCGGCCGTCAGCTCGGCCCGGGTGGTGGGCTTCGGGGTGAAGCTGCCGACGTCGTCGACGATGTGGTTGCGGCCCAGCGACTTGACCACGATCTTGTCGCCCTTGGCGATGCGGCCGTGCATCACACGCACCAGCGACACGATGCCGAGGTAGTTGTCGAACCAGGAGTCGATGATGAGCGCCTGCAACGGCGCCTCGCGGTTGCCCTGCGGCGGCGGGATGCGGGCGACCAGACGCTCCAGCAGGTCCGGCACGCCCTGCCCGGTCTTCGCGCTCACCTGAATGACGTCGTCGGTGGCCAGCCCGATGATGTCCTCGATCTCTTTGGCGACCCGCTCCGGCTCGGCCTGAGGCAGGTCGATCTTGTTCAGCACCGGCAGCACCTCCAGGCCCTGCTCGATGGCGGTGTAGCAGTTGGCCACGGACTGCGCCTCGACGCCCTGAGCGGCGTCCACCACCAAGAGCGCCCCTTCGCAGGCGGAAAGCGAGCGCGACACTTCGTAGCTGAAGTCGACGTGGCCGGGCGTGTCGATGAAGTTGAGCTGGTAGGTACGGCCGTCGGGTGCGTGGTAGTCGAGCGTCACGCTGTGGGCCTTGATGGTGATGCCGCGCTCACGTTCCAGATCCATGGAATCGAGCACCTGCTCTGCCATCTCGCGGTCGGCGAGACCGCCGCAGAGCTGAATCAGGCGGTCTGCCAGCGTCGACTTGCCATGGTCGATGTGGGCGATGATGGAGAAGTTGCGGATATGGTCGATGGCCGGCACGGTCTCGCTTCTCCTGGCCGGGCCAGGGTCTTGGGCAACGGCGTCTGGGTTCGGGTCCGAAAAGCGCGCGAGTGTAGCCTATCCCGGCACTCCCCGCGAGGCGGACCGCCCGGCCGCGGCCGGGCGTCGCTCAGTCCGGCACCCGCAGCGCCAGGAAGGTGGGCACCCGGCCACGAATGATGAGCACCGGGACCGACCGGCCCGCCGGCAGGTCGTCGACGATGCGGCGCAGGGTGTCGACGTCGGCGATCTCGCGGTTGTCGAGCCGGGTCACCACGTCGCCGCTGCGAATGCCGGCCTGGGCCGCAGCGCCCTCCGCGGCCGTCACCCTGACGCCCGCGTCGATGCCGAGTTGCTCCGCCACGTCGTCGGGCAGGGGCTCCACCGACAGGCCGATGCGCGACGTCTCCACCGCCGGCGCATCCTCCGGCGGCATCGGCGCTGAATCGCGCTCCGGCAGCTCGCCAACGGTGACCCTGAGCGTCTGCTCCTCGCCGTCCCGGACCACGCGCAGCCGCTCCTCGGCCCCGACCTTCGAACGCCCGACCACGTGCGGCAGCTCGGCTGAGAAGTCGATGGCCGTCTTGCCGAAGCGGACGATGATGTCACCCGCCTGCAGGCCCGCCTCCGCCGCGGGGCTGTCCTCCAGCACCCGGGTCACCAGCGCGCCGTGCGGACGGTCGAGGCCGAAGCTCTCCGCCAGGTCTCGGCTCACCTCCTGAATCACCACCCCCAGCCAGCCGCGGCTGACGCGGCCGTTGGCCTTGAGCTGCTCTACCACCTCCATGGCGATGTCCATGGGTATGGCGAAGGAAACGCCCATGAAGCCCCCGGAGTTGCTGTAGATCTGCGAGTTGATGCCAACCACCTCACCGTTCAGGTTGAACAGCGGGCCGCCCGAGTTGCCAGGGTTGATGGCCACGTCGGTCTGAATGTAGGGCACGTAGTTCTCGTTCTCCTCGGTGGGCAGGCTGCGGCCCTTGGCGCTGACGATGCCGGCCGTGACCGAATAGTCGAACCCGAAGGGCGAGCCGATGGCCAGAACCCACTCGCCCACCTTCAGCCGCTCCGAATCGCCGAGCCGCACCGCCTGCAGATCGTCGGCCTCCACCTTCAGCAACGCCAGGTCGGATCTCGGGTCGGCGCCAATCAGCGTGGCGGTGAGCTCCCGGCGGTCGTTGAAGCGAACAACGATCTCATCGGCTCGGTCGACCACGTGATGGTTGGTCAGGATGAAGCCCGACGCATCGAGCACGAACCCCGACCCCAGTGATCGCGGCCTCGGATTGCGGCCGCGGGGCTCTTCCTCGGGGGGGAAGAAGCGCCGGAAGAACTCGTCCAGCTCGTCGCTGCGCGAGCGCGGCCGGGCTCGGGGCTCGAGGCGCTGGACGGTGCTGATGTTGACCACGGCGGCGGCGTTGGCCTCGACCAGCCGGGTGAAGTCCGGCAGCTCCCGCGCCGCCGCGCTGCCGGCAGCGGTCAGCGAAGCCAGGGCGGCCAGCAGCCACAGGCCGGCAAGGCGAGCCGGCAGCCGCGAGGCAGGAGATGGGGTCATGAGGGGCTTCCAGGTCTGAGCAGTCGTGGATCGAGGTCGGCCAATCGCCGTGAGGCGCGGCTGGCGGCCCAGGCAAGGGCGGCCCATGCAGCGCCAAGTCCGCACAGGGCGGCGCCGACGTCGCGGTCCAGACCAATGCCGGTCGCCACTGCGCCGCCCGCAACGGCGCCAGCCAGCAGTGCCAGCACGGGCAGCCCGAAGCAGAGCACGGCAGCCCGGGTGAGGCCGGCGGCGCGCACCGACAAGGTGGCGCTGCCGCTGTCCGGGCGGTCGCCGTCGATGCCGAGCCAACGCAGAGGAATGCATCGCTGCCCGCCGATCAGGGCGCATGCCGCGCCGCACGCGCCGCTGCAACCCACGGCGACTTCGAGCGCGGGCTCGCCGTGGTGCCGGACCACCCGGCAGGAACGGCTGAGGCGACGCTGCGCCACTCAGCCGCCGCTCCGCGGCGCCACCGATTCGGCAATGCGCTGCGCGGTGTCGGTCGGCAGCTCGCCCACCAGAGTGACCAGGAACGGCCGGTCACCCGCATCGCGGATCATGTGGGTGACGGCGACGGTGGCCCCGTTGCGGGACACCATGGAGGCGGCCCCGTTCTCGGGCATGTCCTCGATGAACACGGAAAACGCGGCCAGGCCGTCCGAGTACATCAGGGTGTTGATGGATTTCGAGGTACTGGGGGTGCGCCGGATGTCGGCGGCAGCCATGTGAAAGCCCTCGGGCAGCCAGCTCACCTGCCAGCCCACCTCGTTGCCCGCCACCGGCTCGGGGCGTTTGGTGGCCAGGGTGAGATGGGTGGCCAGCGAGCCATCCTGGTCGTCGGGCTCGAGCCACGCGGCGTCCACCTCGTTGCCGAAGCGAATCTGATTGAACTGGAAGATCTCCATCCGCTCGCCCTCGGCGTCGATCAGCTCGGAGCGCAGCAGCAGCCGCGTCTCCTTATCGAGCCAGAGCCGGTAGCCGTAGCGATGGTCGTCCCTCGGGGTCACCGCCAGGCGCACGGCGACGCGATTGGCGATCCTGTCTTCGCCGAAGAACGACAGGCCGTAGCTCTGGGAAATGCGGTCGTAGCGGCGCACGAAGGCACGCGCAAACGGGCCGGCCGGAATGCTCTGCTCGAGCTCCAGCAACGCGTCGCCGGGCTGAACGATGCAGGCCACCTCTTCGCCCCGGCGCAGGATCTCACGCGGCGCGCCGTTCAGATGGACCAGCCGCTCGCGCTGCTCTCCGTCCACGACCATGTGCACCACCCTGAGGCTAGCCATGTCCTGGCCGTTGAAGTAGCTGAAGATGCCATCGTAGGTGAGCTCACTGAAGGCGCGGCCCATGTCGTCGAGCCACTGCCGCGCGACCTCGTCAGCCAGCAGAGGCTGAGCTGCCAGCAGCATGCCGGCGGCCAGCGTTGCCCGCCATCTAGCGCGGCGAATGGCCGTCATGGCTTCTCGTAGGTCGCCATCTTGACCAACGACATCATGCCCGCCTGGTTCAGGGCCTGCTGCTGGGCGTGATGCAGCATGTAGGCCTGGGCGCGGCGCAGATCGGACGGGGAGACCTCGGAGGCGAGGCGCACCCGCGCCAGGGCGGCATCGGCCGCCGGCATCGGCGTCCGGGCCGCAGGCGTCCGGGCCGCAGCCGTCGCGGCCGCGGACGTCGCGGCAGCGGGCGTTGCGGCCGCGGGCGTTGCGGCCGCTGGCTCCACGCCGGCGACCGTTGGCGCGCTGCCGCCGCCCGTCGGCTGCAAGTCATCAAAACCCACCACCACGGCGAAGGCCACGGTCGCTGCCACGGCCAGGCCAGTGAGCCTGCCCGCCCAGACTCGGCGCCCCGGCCTGGCTGTAGCCGGCACGTCCGCACCTGCACCGGCCTCGGCGGCCGCCATCGAGCCGCCCTCTTCCGTCAGCGCCTCCCAGACCCGGTCACCCAGGCCGGCTTCGGCACCCAGCGTGCTCTGACGCGCGCGCTCGCCACGCATGGCGGCGCCGATCAGGTGATAGCGCGACCAGACGCCGCGCAGCTCCGAGTCGCGGTCGAGCTCGTCGAGCACCCGACGCAGCTCGAACGCGTCGGCCTCATCGTCCATCACAGCGGACAGCGACTGTCTCAGCTTCTCGGTCATGACTGGCTCCGCGGTCCCGCGCTCGGGTGCGTGGCCGCACCGATGATGATTGTCGTCATGTTGCCCTCTGCTCGGCCCAAACGCCGAGACTCTCTCCGTTGCCCTCGGTCACCGCGTCCGACATGCCCGCCTTGGCGGCGGACGCGTGTCTTTAGGGCCCGAATTCCGCTCAGAAGTTCCCCGTTCGAGGTTTCGAGCGCCCCCCTCATTGCCGCCGGTCCAGCAGCGGCGCGATCCGCTTGTCGATCGCCTCCCGGGCCCGGAATATCCGCGACCGGACCGTGCCCACCGGGCACTCCATGATCTCGGCGATCTGCTCGTAGGATAGACCGTCGAATTCTCGCAGAGTTACCGCGCTGCGCAAATCGTCGGGCAAGGCGGCAATGGCGGCATTGATCTCCGCCGACAGCTCATCCCGCGCCAGCTCAGCCTCCGGATTCTCGACGTCGCGCAGCGCATCGGCGCCGTCGAAATGCTCCGCGTCCTCCACGTCGACGTCGACGCCGGGCGGGCGCCGGCCGCGGGCGACGATGTGATTCTTGGCGGTGTTGATGGCGATTCGATACAACCAGGTGTAGAACGCGCTCTCGCCGCGAAACCGGGGCAGCGCCCGGAATGCCTTGATGAAGGCCTCCTGCACCACGTCCTGCACGTCCTCGGGATCGCGCAGGTACCGGCCCACCAGGTTGATGATCTTGTGCTGATAGCGGGCGAACAGCAGGTCGAAGGCGCGTCGATCGCCACGCTGCACCCGGCGCACCAGTTCCTTGTCGGTCTCCTTGCCCACCCGCTCCGTCGCTGACTTCGAATTCGGCCGATATTCTGCCGACAACCACCTGTTTATACTAGGAACCTCTGCAGCCGCCCCACCGGCGGGCTGGACACGGTGCGAGCCAGGCGGCGAAATGACACAGCGGTTCTCGACGGACATCCTCATCATCGGCGGCGGCGCCGCCGGGCTGGCCGCGGCCCTGCACCTGGCGCCCAGCGCCCGGGTCACCGTGCTGTGCAAGGGCGATCTCGACAGCGCGTCCTCCACCTGGGCCCAGGGCGGCATCGCATCCGTGACCGATCCGGAGGACAGCGTCGATTCGCACGTCGATGACACGCTGGTCGCCGGCGCCGGCTTGAGCGACCCCGACATCGTCCGCTACATCGTCGCCCGGGCGCCCGACATGATCGCCCAGCTGGTGCGCTGGGGCGTCCAGTTCGACGGCGAGAACAATCACTTCCACCTGACCCGGGAGGGTGGGCACTCGTTCCGCCGCATCCTGCACGTCGCCGACGCCACCGGCCGGGCCATCATCGAGACCCTGACGCGGCGCGTGCTCGATCATCCGAACATCCAGCTCATGCGCGACCGGGTGGCCATCGACCTGGTGAACTTGAGCAAGTTCGGGCGGCATCCAAACCGCTGCGCGGGCGCCTACGTGTTCAACCGCAGCAGCGGCCATGTGGAGCTGTTTCAGTCCCGATTCGTCATCCTCGCCACCGGCGGTGCCAGCAAGGTGTATCTCTACACCAGCAACCCCGACAGCTCCACCGGGGACGGCATCGCCATGGCCTGGCGGGCCGGCTGCCGGATCGCCAACATGGAGTTCAATCAGTTCCACCCAACCTGCCTCTACCATCCCCACGCCAAGTCGTTCCTGATTTCCGAGGCCGTGCGCGGCGAAGGCGGCATTCTGCTGCTCAAGGACGGCGACCGCTTCATGCGCCGCTTCGACGCCCGCCTGGAGCTGGCGCCGCGCGACGTGGTGGCACGCGCCATCGACCACGAGATGAAGCGCACGGGCGCCGACTGCGTCTACCTGGACATCAGCCACCGCCCGCGGGAGCTGATCGAGAGTCACTTCCCGACCATCGCCCGACGCTGCCGCGAGTTCGGCATCGACATCACCCGCGAGCCCATTCCGGTGGTGCCGGCCGCCCACTACACCTGCGGCGGCGTGCTGGTGGACCGATACGGCACAACGGACGTGGCCGGGCTGTACGCCATCGGCGAGGTGAGCTGCACCGGCCTGCACGGCGCCAACCGGCTGGCCAGCAACTCGCTGCTGGAGTGCCTGGTGTTCGCCGACGCAGCCGCCGCACACATCCGCGAGCGCCTGGGCGAGCCGTTTCCCGAGGTCAGCGTGCCGCAGTGGGACGAAAGCCAGGTCACCGACTCGGACGAGGACGTGGTCATCGCCCACAACTGGGACGAGCTGCGGCGGTTCATGTGGGACTACGTCGGCATCGTCCGCACCGACAAGCGGCTGCAGCGCGCGCAGCGCCGTCTCGACCTGCTGCGCCAGGAGATCCACGAATACTACAGCCACTATCGGGTGAGCAACGACCTGATCGAGCTGCGAAACCTGGTACACGTCGCCGAGCTGATCGTGCGCTCCGCCCTCTCCCGTCAGGAGAGCCGCGGACTGCACTACAACCTGGACCACCCCGACACCGGCAGCCGGGCCGAAGACACCATCCTGTTTCCCGGCTTCTCAGACCGGCTCGACGTGCTGCGCCCGGCCGCGAGCTGACAGCGCTTCGAGCAGGCTGCGCCTCAGCAGCGCCAGGCTGGCCGGGTCGACCTCGTCGTGAAACACCTCCAGGGGCGGCGCGCCGTGAGCCAGCACCCGGGTGCGCCAGCGCCCGAAGGTGACCGCCCGAACCCGTGACACATCGACCAGCACCGTGGTGGTGGCCGGCCCCGGCTGCGGCCGACGCTGCCACCACCACAGTGCCAGCGGCATGGCGGCGGTCAGGCCGAACAGACACCAACCGCCGACCAGCAGCGGCAGCAGCAGGCCGACGTGGCGACCGCGGCGCCATCGGCCGACACGCAACTCAAGGCGTATTGGCGTCGCGGATGGCGTCGACCAACTCGACCATGGCGGGGTCTTCGGGCTCCGCCCGGCCCTGGATCCAGTCGAAGATGTCCCAGTCGTCATGCTCGAGCAGGGCCGCATACAGTTCCTGCTGTGGTCGCGACAGGTCAGCCAGGCGCTGCTCGACGAACGGCTTCATGGCCAGCTCGAGCTCGAGCATGCCGCGCCGGCTGCGCCAGCGCAGCCGTCCCAGCCGGGCCGCCTGGTCGTCGCCGCGGTCATCCTGCATGCGTCTGCTCTCGACAGGTTGAGTCCAATTCGCCTACCGTATCGGCCGAGTGATGGGGGCACATTGTGCCGCGTTCCGGAGGCAGCCGACCAGCGCCATGAGCCGTGAGACCTGGCAGCAATTTCTCGCATCGCAGACGCCGGCGACCGCCGAGCGTGATCGGGCGTGCGTGGCCGACCTGCCGATGCTGGCTGCCGTTCGCTTCCACGGCCCGGATGCGCGCAAGTTTCTGCAGGGTTATCTGACCTGCGACACCGACGACCTGACGCCCCACCAGCTCACGGCCACGGCGGTGTGCAACCTCAAGGGCCGGGTGGTGATCACGGGATGGGCCACCGCGCGCGCCGACGGCGACGTGCGCCTGATCCTGCACCACAGCCTGGTGGGCGCGCTGCAGGCGTTCCTGGCCCCCTACCTGAGGTTCTCGCGGACGCGGCTGCTGGAAGAGCAGGACGCGGTGCTGGTGCTCGGGGGGCTGAACCTGCCCGCTGAGGCCGGCTGCCTGCCCGCGATCGCTGCGCTGTCGATCTACCTGACGGAAGACGCGGCGGCCGCCGGCGCCCTGTGGCAGCGCTACCCACAGGTCACGGCGGAGGCCTGGCTGGCGGCGCTCACCGAGGCCGGCATGCCGGTGATCTCGGCGCGGGTGAGCGAGCGCTTCCTGCCGCAGATGCTCGACCTCGACCGGCTCGGCGCCGTCGACTTTGCCAAGGGCTGCTATCTCGGCCAGGAGGTGGTCGCCCGCGCCCAGCATCGTGGCGCCGTCAAACGCCACCTGCGCCAGCTCCGGTGGCAGGGTCAGCAGGCACCCGCAGCCGGCGTGGAGCTCATCGACGCGGCCGGAACGGCTGCCGGCACCGTGGTGCAGAGCGCCACCAGCGAGCCCGGTCACGGACCGGCGTTGGCGGTGATGCAACCGGACCGCACCGGTCCCTTTCACCCCGCCGGCCAGGAAGGTGATCTCCGTCTCGTTTGACCCGCAGCGGTACCGATAGACTGGGGGCACGGCGAGCGGAGGACACATGACCGATCTGGCGGAAAGCATCGAGACGGAGCTCAATCAGGCCCTGGCGGACGACACGCTGGAGCTTCCGTCCCTGCCCGAAGTGGCGCTGCGCATTCGCGATACGGCGCAGCATCCGGACGTCACCGCCCAGGCGCTGGCCAACGTGGTCGCCCAGGACCCGGGCCTGGCGGCCCGCATGATCCAGGTTGCCAACTCACCGCTGTACCGGGCCTCCCGACCCATCGACGCGCTGCCCCTGGCCATCAGCCGGATGGGGGTGGAGTTCGCCGCCAACCTGGCGACCGGCATCGCCATGCAGCAGATGTTCCAGGCCACCACCGACGTCGTCGACAAGACGCTGCGCCGCTACTGGCAGCAGGCTACCGAAGTGGCCGCCATCAGCGCCGTGCTGGCCCGTCACTTCACGCGGCTGCGCCCCGACATCGCCTCGCTGGCGGGCCTGACCCACGTGGTCGGGGTGCTGCCCATTCTGAGCTGGGCCGAGGAGCACCCGGCGGTGCTGGGCGACAGCCTGACCCTGAACCGGGTGATCGATCGCTGCCAGGGTCCGCTCGGCAGTGCCATCCTGACCCGCTGGGGGTTCCCGGAAGAAGTGGCCCGGGTCCCCAACCGCTATCGCGATTTCAAGCGCCGCTCTACCGGCGCCGACTATGTGGACGTGGTCACCGTCGCCTACCTGGAGTCGCTGGTGGGCACCGGTCACCCGGATACCCAGCTCGACTGGCATGCCATCCCCGCGTTCAACAGCCTGGGCATCGACCCCGACGGCGCCACCGCCGCGGTGGGCGGCGAGATCGGCGAAGCACGGGCCGCCTTCGCAGCCTGAGCCGGCGGCCTCAGCCGGCGGCCTCAGCCGGCGGCGTCAGCCCTTCAGATCGGGCTTGTAGAGCCACTGGATGCTCGAGAAATCCAGGCGCCCGGAGTCATGGGTGCGCTGGTGCAGCCGGTACAGGTTCTCAGCCAGCGACCCCATGGGCACGGCGCTGCCCGAGGCATGAGCGGTATCCATCGCCAGGCCCAGATCCTTGCTCATGAGATCCACCAGGAAGCCGCCCTGGTAGCCGCGCGACGCCGGCACGCCCGACATCACCCCGGGGTAGGGGTTGTAGACGTTGAGCGACCAGTTGCCGCCTGACGACTGCTTCATGATCTCGGACAGAACGGCCGGATCGAGGCCGTTGTTGACGCCCAGCGCCAGCGCCTCGGCGGTGCCGGCCATGTGAATGGCCAGCAGCATGTTGTTGCAGATCTTGGCGATCTGACCGGCGCCGCTGTCACCGGCGTGGAAGACGTTGCGGCCCATGGCCTCCAGCACGCCGCGCGCCCGCTCCAATGCCGGCGCCGGGCCGCCCACCATGAAGCTCAGCGTGCCCGCCTCGGCACCGGCGGTGCCACCGGAGACCGGTGCATCGAGCATGGCGAGCCCGCGTTCGGCCGCCGCCTCCCCGACCCGGCGCGCGGTGGCGGGATCGATGGTGCTGCAGTCGATCAGCAGCGTCTCCGCCCCGACATTCTCCAGCACCCCACCGTCGCCCAGGTACAGCCGCTCCACGTGCCGGCCCGCCGGCAGCATGCTGATGAAGACGTCGACGTCGGCCGCGCAGGCGCCGGCGCTCTGCTGCGCCCTGGCACCGCCTACCGCGGCCATGGCGTCAGCCACCAGGTCGAACACCTTGACGTCATGCCCGGCCGCCACCAGGTTGCGCGCCATGGGGCCGCCCATGTTGCCGAGGCCGGCGAAACCAATCTTCAGCTTGCTCATGCGCCCTCCAGGTCAGCCAGGGGATTGGCCGGCCACGGTGCCGTGAAATGCTCGGCCACGTAGTCGGCAGGCAGATCTTCCAGCCGGCCGAACTGCCACTGCGGCCGGTTGTCCTTGTCGATGATCAGGGCGCGGACGCCCTCGGCGAAGTCGCGGTGCCGGGCACAGTGGGTGGCCACGATCAGCTCCATGCGAAACGTATCGGCCAGCGACATGGCGCCCGCCCGCTGCAGCTGCTGCACGGCGATGCCCACCGATGTCGGGCAACCTCGATTCATGGTGGCGATGCCGCCGTCCACCCAGGGGCTGGTGCCGGCCAGGGCCCGCACCCGCTCGGCGACGTCCAGCGCTTCGCCGGCCGGACTCAGGGACGCCGGCAGCGCGGCCGCCTGAGCCTCCGGCAGGGTCGCGGGTGCGGCAGCCGCCACGGAGTCCAGGCAGTCTCGCACCCGATCGTGATCGGTTGCGGTGACGCCGGTCCAGCTCAGGTGCAGCAATCCTTCGCGAATCCGATCCCGCTCGGCAGCCGCCACGGCATGGGTCGCGACGCCTACCGCCACCGCATCGGCACCGTTGACGTGAGCGCCGGTGGTGGCGATGAATGTGGCAACGTGCGCCGGCATGTTGCGCAGCAGCCACGTAGCGCCGGCATCCGGAAACAGACCGATGGTCACCTCCGGCAGGGCGATGCGCGACTTCTCGGTCACCACCCGGTGCCGGGCGCCGGAGAAGATGCCCAGGCCGCCGCCCATCACCACGCCGTGGCCAACGCTGATCACGGGCTTCGGGTAGGTGTGGATGCGGTAGTCGAGCCGGTACTCGTGCTCGAAGAACCGGTCGGGATAGTCGTCGACGATGGCGCCGGCCTCGTGATTGCGCACCATGGCCCGGTACAGCGCCTGGATGTCGCCACCGGCGCTGAACGCGCGCTCGCCGGCACCGGTGAGCAGGATGCCGGCGACCGCGTCGTCGTCCGCCCAGCGGTCCAGGGCCGGCCGCAGGATGTCGATCATCGGCAGGCTGAGGGAGTTCAGCGTCGCCTCGACGTTCAGCCGCGCCTCTGCCAGCACGTGGCCCGAAGGCGTCTGGTGCTCGAACAGCAGTACCGGCGCTTGTGGATCGTTGACCGGCACCGTCACCCGTTCACCCACTTCGCTTCGCGCTTGTCGAGGAAGGCGTTGACGCCTTCGCGCTGGTCCCTGGTATCGAACAGCTTGACGAACGACTCCCGCTCGGTGGCGTAAGCGGCACCGATGTCGCCGTGGCGGGCCGACTGGACCAGGCGCTTGCAGGCCGCCACCGCCGGCGGGCTCTGCTTGCCGGCCTTGGCAGCCAGGGCCAGGGCGGCGCCCAGCGCCGCGCCCCGCTCCACCACCTCTTCCACCAGCCCGATCCGGGCCGCGGTGGCGGCATCGACGCGCTCGCCGCACAGGATCATGCGCTTGGCCCAGCCTTCGCCCACCAGCCAGGCCAGGTTCTGGGTGCCGCCGCCGCAGGGCAGCAGGCCGACCGTGGCTTCCGGCAGCGCCAACTGGGCGTGGCTCTCGGCAATGCGGATGTCGCAGGCCAGGGCGCACTCCAGGCCGCCGCCCATGGCGTAGCCGTTGATGGCGGCGATGCTGACGCCGCGGAAGCCGGCCAGGGCCTCGAAGGCGGTGCCGAAGGCGGCCGCCATGGTGGCCGCGTTGCCCTTGTCGCCGTCCGCGAACAGCTTGAGATCGGCGCCGGCGGAGAAGAACTTCTCTCCTGAGCCGGTAATGACCAGGGCGTACACCGACGCGTCGGCGTTGCAGCGTGCCACCAGCTCCGCCAGCCCCGCCAGGTTCTCCCGATCCCAGGTGTTGGCGGGGGGCGTGTTCAGCGTAATCACGACCGTATGGTCGCGCTGCTCCACCAGGAGCTTGTCGGTGGGTGATTGAACCATGGTGCGCTTGTCTCCCGGTGACTCTCGAAGGGCGGAGATACTGCCACAGGGCTCAGGCGACGTCGAACCAGTCTATGGGCGTCTGCCCGTGGGCTTCGAGGTAGGCGTTGGCGCGGGCGAAGTGGCCGCAACCGAAGAAGCCGCGGTGGGCAGACAGGGGTGAAGGATGGGGCGCGGTCAGCACGCAGTGGCGCGCCCGGTCGACCCGCGCGCCCTTCTTCTGCGCATACGCGCCCCAGAGCAGGAACACCAGATGCTCCCGCTCGGCGTTCAGCACCTCGACCACCCGATCGGTGAACGCCTCCCAACCCCGGCCCTGATGCGCGCCGGCCCGGCCCTGCTCCACCGTGAGCACTGCGTTCAGCAGCAGCACGCCCTGCCGGGCCCATGGCTCCAGGCAGCCGCGGCTGCCGTCCAGGCGGCGGCCAGGCGAACCCAGCTCGTCGTTGATCTCCTGAAAGATGTTGACCAGGGACGGCGGCTGGGGAACGCCGGGCAGAACCGAGAAGCAGAGCCCGTGGGCCTGGCCGGGCCCGTGATAGGGATCCTGGCCGATGATGACCACCTTCGCAGCCGGCAGCGGGCAGAGGTCCAGCGCCGCAAAGATGCGCTCGCTGGGTGGAAAGACGCGGCGGCCGGCGCGCTTCTGCTCCAGCAGGAAACGCCGCAGCGCGTCCATGTAGGGCTGCTCGAACTCGGCCGCCAGCGCAGCCTTCCAGGAGGCCTCGAGGCGCACCTGGCGATCAGCCATCCTTGGGCCTCATCAGCGGGAACAGCAGCACGTCGCGTATCGACGGCGAGTCGGTGAGCAGCATGATCAGGCGGTCGATGCCGATGCCTTCCCCGGCCGTCGGCGGCATGCCGTACTCCAGCGCGCGCACGTAATCCTCGTCGTAGTGCATGGCGTCGAGGTCGCCCCCGCTCTTGCGCTCCGCCTGCTCGCGGAAGCGGGCCGCCTGATCCTCGGGGTCGTTCAGCTCCGAGAAGCCGTTGGCGATCTCCCGTCCGGCGATGAACAGCTCGAAGCGGTCGGTGACGTGCGGATCGGCGTCATTGCGCCGCGACAGCGGCGATACTTCCGCCGGGTAGTGGGTAATGAAGGTGGGCTGCTGCAGATGCTCCTCGACCCAGGCGTCGAACACCTCGGTCTGCAGCCGGCCGAGTCCCCAGTCCCGCTCCACGCTCACCCCGCGCCCGGCCAGCAGGGCCGACAGCCGTGCCGCATCGCCCACGCCGGCGGCGTCGAGGTCGGTGTAGCGCTCGATGGCGTCCGCCATGGACAGGCAGGCGGCGGGGCTGCCCAGGTCGATGACCTGGCCCTGGTAGCTGACCTGGTCCGAGCCCACCACCTCGCGGGCCAGTCCCTGCAGCAGATCCTGGGTGAGCGCGATCAGGTCGCGGTAATCGGCGTAGGCCCAGTAGAACTCGAGCATCGTGAACTCGGGATTGTGCCGGGTCGACAGCCCTTCGTTGCGGAAGTTGCGGTTGATTTCGTAGACGCGCTCGAAGCCGCCCACGGTGAGCCGCTTGAGGTAGAGCTCCGGAGCGACGCGCAGGTACAGATCCATGTCCAGCGCGTTGTGATGGGTGATGAACGGGCGCGCGGCGGCGCCGCCGGGAATCACCTGCATCATGGGGGTCTCGACCTCCATGAAGCCGCGGTCGTTGAAGAAGCTGCGAATGAAGCTGACCACCCGCGCCCGGGTCTCGAAGACGCGCCGGGAATCCGGATTCATGATCAGGTCGAGATAGCGCTGCCGGTACTTGGTCTCCTGATCGGCCAGGCCGTGAAACTTCTCCGGCAGCGGCCGCAGATCCTTGGCGAGCAGCGTCGCCTCGCTGGCCTGCACCGTGAGCTCGCCCTTGTTGGTGCGCATCAGCGTGCCGCGGACGCCGACGATGTCGCCGATGTCCCAGAGCTGATCGAACTGCTCGTAGGCCTCGTCTCCGAGGTCGTCCCGGCGCAGGTAGCACTGAATCTGGCCGCTGCCGTCCTGCAGGGTGATGAAGCTGGCCTTGCCCATCACCCGCCGCAGCATGATCCGTCCCGCCACCGCGGCCGGCAGCGCCTCGGCCTCCAGCGCCGCCTTGTCGAGGTCGGCGCAGCGCGCCTGCAGCTCGGCGGCGGTGGCGTCACGGCGAAACGTGTTCGGATACGCGAACCCGTTCCCGCGCCAGCGGTTCAGCTTATCGCGGCGGACGCGGATGATGTCGTTGTCGTCGGTCATGAGTCTGCCTGTTGGGTGTCGGCCATTATAGGCCCGCCTTCAGGCTGGCCTCGATGAACTCGTCCAGGTCGCCGTCCAGCACGTTGCCGGGGTCGGATCGCTCGACGTTGGTGCGCAGATCCTTGATGCGCGACTGATCCAGCACGTAGGAGCGGATCTGGCTGCCCCAGCCGATGTCGGCCTTGGCGTCCTCGATGGCCTGCATGGCGCTGCGCCGCTTCTGCATCTCCAGCTCGTAGAGCTTGGCGCGCAGCTGCTTCCAGCACTTGTCGCGGTTCTGGTGCTGCGAACGCTCGCTCTGACACTGCACCACGGTGTTGGTGGGGATGTGTGTCAGGCGTACGGCCGAGTCGGTGCGGTTGACGTGCTGGCCGCCGGCGCCGCTGGCGCGATAGGTGTCGGTGCGCACGTCGGCCGGGTTGATCTCGATCTCGATGTCGTCGTCGATCTGCGGCGACACGAACACCGACGCAAACGACGTGTGGCGACGGTTGCCGGAGTCGAACGGCGACTTCCGCACCAGCCGATGCACACCGGTTTCGGTGCGCAGCCAGCCGAACGCATGATCGCCGGCCACCTCCACGGTGGCGCTCTTGATGCCTGCCACTTCGCCGGGTGAAAGCTCGACGATCTCCGCCTCGAAGCCGCGCTTCTCGCACCACCGCAGGTACATGCGCAGCAGCATCTCCGCCCAGTCCTGGGCCTCGGTGCCACCGGAGCCCGCCTGCACGTCGAGAAACGCATTGGCCGAATCCGCCTCCCCCTGGAACATGCGCCGGAACTCGAGCGCCGCCAGCGCCGACTCCAGCGCGTCCAGCTCCCGCTCCACGTCGTCCAGGGCGGCACGATCGCCGTCCTCGGCCGCCAGCTCCGCCAGCTCGTCCACGTCAGCCAGGCTGCTGGTCAGCGCCGCCATGCCGCTGACGATGTCGTCGAGCGCGGCGCGCTCCTGATTCAGCGCCTTGGCCCGGTCCTGGTCGTCCCAGACCTTGGGGTCGGCCAGCTCGAGTTCTACCTCTTCGAGGCGTTGCGCCTTGCCGTCGTAGTCAAAGGTACCCCCTGAGCGCGGCGTCTCGCGACTGCATGTCGCGGATGCGCTCCCGGATGGATGTGATCTCGGCCATGACTCGTCCCGTTAGCGAAAAAACGCGGCAGTTTATGTCAACGCCTGCAGATGCTCCACCACCAGCTGGAGCGTGGCGGAGCCGCCGTAATCGTTCTCCGACAGCCGGTAGGCCATGTGCACGCGCTCGGCGCCCGGCAGCGGCCCCTGCCGGAAGGCGATGGCGTCCACCAGCCGGCCGTCCTGACGGACCACCAGCTTGAGATGATCCTCACCCACCACGCGCTGGCTGATCAGGTCGAACTCGCCATGGAACAGCGGCTCGGGGAATCCCTGACCCCAGGGTCCGCCCTGCGCCAGGCAGCGCGCCATGTCCAGGCACAGCTCGTCGGGGGCAAGTCGGCCATCGGTCTCGAGGATGCGATCCAGCGCCGACGGCGGCAGCACCCGACGCACCTCGGCGTCGAAGGCACGGGCGAAACGATCGTAGTGCACGCGCTTGATCGACAGACCGGCAGCCATGGCATGACCGCCGAACTTGGTCAGCAGCCCGGGGTAACGGCTGGCTATGGCATCCAGAACGTCGCGGACGTGCAGCTCGGGCACGGATCGCGCCGACCCCTTCAGCTCGTCCGGACTCACCGGGCCCGCATCCGCGAATGCGACCACGGGACGGTTCACCTTCTCCCGCAGCCGCCCGGCGACGATGCCGATCACGCCCTGGTGCCAGCCGGGCTCGTAGACGCTGACGCCGAACCGGTCGGCAACGTCGACGCCGCGAGCGGCGACGATCAGCTCGGCATCGCGCACCATCTCGCGCTCCAGCTCCCGGCGCACCCGGTTCAGCTCGTCCAGCGCCGCGGCCAGGCGCCGCGCCTCGCCAGGCTCATCGGCCAGCAGGCAGCGAATGCCGATGCTCATGTCATCCAGCCGCCCCGCCGCGTTCAGCCGCGGACCCAGGGCGAAGCCGAGATCCTTCGCGGTCAGCTTCGCCAGCGACCGTCCCGCCACCTCGGTCAGCGCCGCAATGCCCGGGCGGCAGCGCCCGGCGCGCATGCGCACCAGTCCCTGATGCACCAGCACACGGTTGTTGCGATCGAGCGGCACGACGTCGGCCACGGTGCCGAGCGCCACCAGGTCGAGCCAGTCGGCCAGGTTGGGCTCGGAGCGCGCTTCGAACCAGCCGGCAGCACGAAGCCGCGCGCGCACCAGGGTCAGCACGTAGTAGATGACGCCGACCCCGGCGATCGCCTTGCTGGGAAACTGGCAGCCGGCCACGTTGGGGTTCACCAGCGCGTCCGCCTCCGGCAGCTCGCGGCCGGGGAGATGGTGGTCGGTGATGATCACGTCCATGCCGGCGGCCTTGGCGGCCGCCACCCCCGCCACGCTGGAGACGCCGTTGTCCACCGTGATCAACAGCCGCGGCTGACGCCGCGCCGCCAGCGCGACGATCTCCGGCGACAGGCCGTACCCGAACTCGAAGCGGTTGGGCACCAGGAAGTCGACCCGGGAGGCCCCGAAGGCGCGCAGCATGGATACGGCGAGCGCCACGGACGTGGCGCCGTCGGCGTCGAAGTCGCCCACCAGCAGCACCGGCTGATCCGCCATCACCGCGGCGGCGATGCGATCGGCAGCGGCGCCGCCGCCGGCGAGCAGCGCCGGGTCCGCCAGGCCGGCCAGCGAGCGGTCGAGCTGCGCCTCGCCGTCGATGCCGCGGGCCGCGTAGATGCGCCGCAACAGGGGCGGCAGGTCGGCACCGAATCCGATCCTGGACGGCAGCGCGCGCTCGACGATGCGGTTGTCAGTCATCGTCCAGGTCTTCGACCCGGATGCGGGTGATGTCGCCGACCACTTCGGATAGCGCCTGCACCGCCGCCAGCGCCGCGTTCATCACCCGCTCCGGGACGCGGCGCGTGACGATGACGATGGGCACCCAAGCCTGCTGGGTTTCGGCATGAATCGCCTCGGCCCGCTGCATGGCCGACTCGATGCTGATGTTGTGCTCGCTGAGGATGGTGGCCACCCGGGCGAAGACCCCCGGACGATCGAGGGCGGGGATGCGCAGGTAGTAGGCACTCTCGCTCTCGATGATGGGCACCACCGGCAGCGGCGTGCCGTTGCCGGACTCGGGCACGAAGGCGGTGCCACGGGCGATGTCCACCAGGTCGGCCACCACCGACGACGCCGTGGGCAGACGACCGGCACCGGCACCGTAGTAGAGCGTGTCGCCGGCGGCATGGCCGTGGACCACCACCGCATTCATGACGCCCTGCACGTTGGCCAGCAGGCGGTGCTCGGGAATCAGGGTCGGATGCACCCGCACCTCGACGCCGGCGTCGCGCCGCCGGGCGATGCCGAGGTGCTTGATGCGGTAGCCGAGCTGGCGCGCGTACTCGATGTCTTCGGGGGTGATGCGGCTGATGCCCTCCGTGTAGACCTCACTGAAGCGGAACGCCATGCCGAACGCCAGCGCCGACAGGATGGTGAGCTTGTGGGCGGCATCGATGCCCTCGACGTCGAAGGTAGGATCCGCCTCCGCATAGCCCAGCCGCTGAGCTTCCGCCAGGGCGTCCTGGAACGCGGCCCCGTCTTCGGTCATGGCGCTGAGAATGTAGTTCGAAGTGCCGTTGATGATGCCTGCCAGCCACAGCACGTCGTTGGCAGCGAGCCCCCGGGTGATCGCGGCGATGATGGGAATGCCGCCCGCCACCGCAGCCTCGAAGCACAGCGGCACGCCGTGCTGCCGGGCCAGCGCGAACAACTCGTCACCGTGCAGGGCCACCACCGCTTTGTTGGCCGTGACCACGGCCTTGCCGGCCGCCATGGCGTCGCGCTGCAGCGCCAACGCCTGGTCCTCGCCGCCGATCAGCTCCACCAGCACGTCCACGTCCGGATCAGCGGCCACGGCTCGAACGTCATCGGAGAAAGGCGCGCCGTACAGCGCAGCTTCAGGGCGCAGCCGGCGGCTGGCGACCCGGGTCACGACCACCGGCCGCCCGGCACGCCGGGTGATCGCCTCGGCGTGGGTGGCGAGAATCTCGAGCACACCCTGGGCGACGGTGCCCAGACCACAGATACCCACACGCAACGGCTGCAAAATCGCTTCCTCGACGGATCAGGAAGGCGCCATGGTACGGAGGTTGCTGACGGGCCACAAACCCCGGACGCGGCCCCGGCGCCCGGCAGCCATGGCAGGGCGAATCAGATGCCGAGAATGGCCGACAGACGGTCTGCCGGCAGATAGCCCGGGAGCAGGCGGCCGTCGTCCAGGACGATGGCCGGGGTGCCGGTGACGCCCATGGCGCCCCCCAGCGCATACTGATCCGCCACCGGGTTCTGGCAGGTGGCTTCAGGAATGGCTTCCCGTGCCTTCAACCGGGTGATGGCATCCTGGGGGTTCTTCGCGCACCACGCGGAGACGATTTTGCGATACGAGTCGGAGCCCAGCCCGGCGCGCGGGTACGCAAGGTAGCGCACCTCGATGCCGCGGGCGTTCAGCTCGGGCACCTCACGGTGCAGCATCTGACAGTAGCCGCAGTCGACGTCGGTGAAGACGTTGATCGCGCCCTTCACCTCGCCCTTGGGCGCGAACACGATCATGTCGCCGTGGTCGACGGACTCCAGCAACCGACGCCGCGTCACCGACCGTTCCTCCTCGGCCAGGTTGACCAGCTCCCCGTCGCCGAGCGCGTACAGATCGCCGGCAATCAGGTGGCCACCGTCGGCCGTGCCGTACAGCAGGGTGCCGCCGGCCAGCTCCACCGCGTACAGATTAGCCACCGGCGTCTCGCTGACCTTGCGAATGGTCTGCATCAGATCCGGCCGGGCCGCCTCGAGCCGCTTCAACAGGGTCCTGGCGCCTGCCGGGGCAGCGTCCATGGCCGCATCGTCCTCATCGGCTACCGACGGCGCGCTGCTGCCGAGGGCACCCAGGTAGACGGCGCCGGTCAGCGCGGCCAGCAGCGATGCGGTCAGGGTGAAGCGTCTCACGATGATGAATCCTCGACGGTTTCGGGGCGACCGGGCGTTGGACTGCCAACCCCCCGCCATGTTCCTCAGCCCCTTGGATGATGAGTCTGGTGTAGCTGTTTGAGCCGGGCTTGCGCGACGTGAGTATAGATCTGCGTGGTCGACAAATCTGCGTGGCCGAGCATCATTTGCACGGCACGCAGGTCAGCGCCATGGTTCAGCAGATGGGTGGCAAAGGCATGGCGCAGCGTGTGGGGGGAGATGTCGCGGGCGATCCCGGCCATATGGGCATAACGCTTGACGGAATGCCAGAAGGTCTGCCGGGTCATGACCCGGCCCAGACGGCTGGGGAACAGGGCGCCGGTGGGCCGCCCGCGCACCAGCACCGGACGCCCGCGGGCCAGGTAGTCGTCGATCCAGCGCAGCGCCTCCTGCCCCACCGGCACCAGCCGCTCCTTGCCGCCCTTGCCGGTGACCCGCACCACGCCCTGGCGCCGGTTCAGCGACGTCATGGTCAGACCGACCAGCTCGGAGATGCGCAGGCCGCTGGCATAGAGCAGCTCCAGCATCGCCCGGTCCCGCAGGCCCACCGGTTCCTCGGTGTCCGGCGCCAGCAACAGCGCCTTCACTTCGCGTTCGGTGAGCGCACCCGGCAGCGAGCGGCCGAGCTTGGGCAGCGAAAGCTCGGCGCTGGGATCGATGGCCAGCCGGCCCTTGAACACCTGATGGCGGTAGAAGCCGCGCACGCAGGACAGCCAGCGCGCCGACGAGCGGGCCCGGTAGCCCGCCTGGAAGCGAACGGCCAGACAGTCGAGAAGATCCTGGGGGGACAGCGTCAGCAACGGCCGGGGCACGGCACGCGCCAGGGACGTCAGGTCACGCCGGTAGGCGGCCAGCGTGTTGGGCGAGAGCCCGCGTTCGAGCCAGAGTTCGTCCAGATACGTATCGATGGCCGCCTGGGAGGCCGGCGGCACGCTGTCGGCTGCATCGCTCCGACTCGTGCCGCCCGATACCATTCGCGGTCAGACCTTTTCCTTGATCCGCGCGGCGCGGCCGGAACGGTCTCGCAGGTAGTAGAGCTTGGCCTTGCGAACATCCCCGCGGCGCTTCACCTCGATGCTGGCGAGCAGCGGGCTGTGGAGCTGAAACGTCCGCTCCACACCGACGCCGTGGGAAATCTTGCGCACGGTGAAGGCGGAGTTGAGGCCCCGGTTGCGGCGGCCGATGACCACGCCCTCGAACGCCTGCAGACGCTCGCGGTTGCCTTCACGCACCTTGACCTGCACCACCACCGTGTCGCCGGACCCGAACTCCGGCACGTCTGTCTTGAGCTGCTCGTTCTCGAGCGCCTCGATCACCTTGTTCCTGCGCACTGCTCATGCTCCTGTCGCGACGGCCGCATGGGCGGCCGGGTCGTTCTGCTTCTCGAAATCGTGCTGTACGAAACGCGCCGTTCAAATCCCGTCGTCTGCCGGCGTCTCGGCGAGCCATGCCGCCAGCAGGGTGCGATCCTCCTCGGACCAGTGGCGGCCGATCAGCAGATCGGGCCGGCGTCGCCACGTCCGTGCGAGCGCCTGACGACGTCGCCAGCGCCGCACCGCGCCATGATCGCCGGACAGGAGCACGTCGGGAACCCGAAGGCCGCCGGCGATTTCCGGGCGCGTATAGTGAGGGTAATCGAGCAATCCATCAAGATGAGATTCCTCGACCACCGACGCCGCGTTGCCCAGGGTGCCCGGCAGATACCGGGACACCGCGTCGATCAGAACCATGGCCGGCAACTCGCCACCGGTCAGCACGTAGTCGCCGATGGACACCTCGTCGTCGGCCACCAGCTCGATGGCCCGCTGATCGATGCCCTCGTAGCGACCGGCCACCAGAATCAGCCCCGGCTGCGACGCCAGCGACCGCACCCGGGCCTGGTCCAGCCTGCGGCCCTGAGGTGACATCAGCAGAACCGGCGCCGCCTCCGCGCCGCGAGCGCCGGCGGCCGAGCGCGCGGCGCTGACCGCGGCCAGCAGCGGCTCCACCATCATCACCATGCCAGGCCCACCACCGTAGGGGCGGTCATCCACGGTCCGATGCCGGTCAGTGGCATAGGTCCGCGGATTGAACGTCTCCAGCGTCAGCACGCCCTGGCTCACGGCTCTGCCGAGCACGCCTGCGTCCGTGGCGGTGCGGAACATCTCCGGAAACAGACTCACCACGCCGACCCACATGCCCTCGCCTCCCGCTACGCCGGATCCAGCCAGGTCACCCGGATGATCCGCTGAGCCTGATCGACCTCGTTGACGAACGCGTCCACGAACGGGATCAGCAGGTCGCCATCGCCGATCACCAGCACGTCGTGGGCGCCGGTCTCCAGCAGATCGCGCACCTCGCCCAACGGCCCGCGGACGCTGTCCACGACGCTCATGCCGATCAGGTCCTGCCAGTAGAACCCTTCGTCGGGAGCCAACTTCGGCAGCGCCGATCTGGGCACCGCGATGTCGCGACCGCGCAGCGCCAGCGCGGCGTCGCGATCGTTCACGCCGGTCAGCCGCACGATCAGGCTCTGCCCCTGCCAGCGCGCCGAGGCCCGCGTCATGGCGGCGAAGCCGTCGGCGCCGCGAACCATCCACGGGGCGTAGTCGAGCACGTTCTCGGGGGGCTGGGTGAAGCTCGCGACGCGGACCGCGCCGGCAATGCCGTGGGGCGCGCCGATACGGCCCACCACCACCAGAGCCGCCTCACCCTCTAAGGGCATTGCGGCACCCTTCAGCTCACTCGGCGGTGGTCGCGGCGGTGGCGGCGTTGTGGCGGCGAGCCTGGGAGATCAACTTCGACACCCGCTCGGACGGCTGGGCGCCTACGGAAATCCAGTAATCGGCGCGGTCGACGTCGAGCCGCAGCGTTTCTTCCGCCCCTCGTGCGACGGGATTGTAGAACCCGATGCGCTCCACGAACCCGCCGTCGCGCCCGGAAGACTGCTCGGCAACCGTCACGTGATAGAAAGGATGCTTCTTGGAGCCGTGCCTGGCGAGGCGAATCGTAACCATGTACCTGAGACCTACCCTGGGACGAAAGGCGCGGTATTGTAAAGCAAGCGCCCAGGGTTGCAAGTTCCCGCCGTGGCGGCAAAAAAGCCGCGGCCGAAGCGGTGCCTCAGCGCGGACCGGCGGGACCTCGCCGCATGCCCTGCAGCCCCCGCATCATCTTCTGCATCCCGCCCTTGCGGGTGACCTTCTTCATCATCTTCTGCATCTGCTTGTGCTGCTTGAGCAGCCGGTTGACGTCCGGCACCTGGCAGCCGGAGCCCCGGGCGATGCGCTGCTTGCGCGAGCCGTTGATCAGGTCCGGGAAGCGCCGCTCGTGGGGCGTCATGGAGTCGATGATGACCGCCATGCGCCGGAACAGCCCGTCATCGAGCTGTGCCTGCGCGGCCGGCGGCAGCTGGCCCATGCCGGGCAGCTTTTCCATCATGCTGCCGATGCCGCCCATGTTCGACATCTGCTCGAGCTGGTCGCGGAAGTCGGCGAGATCGAACTTGCTGCCCTTCTGCATCTTGCGGGCCAGCTTTTCCGCCTTCTGGCGGTCGACCTTGCGCTCCGCTTCCTCGATCAGCGACAGCACGTCTCCCATGCCGAGGATGCGGGACGCCAGACGATCGGGATGGAACGGCTCCAGCGCGTCGGTCTTCTCGCCCATGCCGATGAACTTGATCGGCTTGCCGGTGATGGCGCGCACCGACAGCGCGGCCCCACCCCGGGCATCGCCGTCCGCCTTGGCCAGCACCACGCCGGTCAGCGGCAGCGCATCGTTGAACGCCCTGGCCGTATTGGCCGCATCCTGACCGGTCATGGCGTCGACCACGAACAGGGTCTCGACCGGCGACAGCAGCGCGTGCAGCTCGCGGATCTCGGCCATCATCCGCTCGTCCACGGCCAGGCGGCCGGCCGTATCCACCAGCAGCACGTCGGCGAACTGAGTGTTGGCCTCCCTGACCGCGCGACGGGCGATGTCCAGCGGCTGCTCATCGGCGCCCGCAGCGACGAAGTGCGCCCCGACCTCGCCGGCCAGGGTGCGAAGCTGCTCGATGGCGGCGGGCCGGTAGACGTCGACGCTGACCACGGCGACCTTCTTGCGATGCCGCTCCTTGAGCAGCCGCGCCAGCTTGGCCACGGTGGTGGTCTTGCCCGCCCCCTGCAGCCCGGCCATCAGCACGATGGCCGGCGGCTTGGTGCTCAGATCCAGGGCGTCGTTGGCATCGCCCATCACGTGCACCAGCTCTTCGTGCACGATCTTCACGAACGCCTCGCCCGGATTGAGCGCCATGTCGACCACCTGACCCAGGGCCCGGAGCTTGACCTGGTCGATGAACTGCTTGACCACCGGCAGCGCGACATCGGCTTCCAGCAGCGCCATGCGGACGTCGCGCAGCGCGGCGCTGACGTTCTCCTCGGTCAGCCGCGCCTTGCCGGTGAGGCCGCGCAGTGTCTGTGTCAGCTTGTCGGAGAGACTATCGAACATGATCCACCTCGATGGCGAAGCGCGGATTATAGCCCTTCACGCTCCTGACCGGTTGTGCCAAACTCGGCGACCACGCGCCCGAAACCCAACACTTCTGATGGCATTCTACTGATGGCGTCGACCCTGCCGGCATTGGCCACCATTGCCAGCGTCGCGGCCGCCGCGCTGTACCTTGCGGGCACGGCCTTGCAGATCCGCTACCTGCGGCGGTCGCCGACGCAGACATCGGCCACCCTGGTAACCGTGCTGCTGCTGGGCATCGCCGCGCACGCCACGGCCACCTACCAGCAGATCGACACCGACGCCGGGCTGTACCTGGGCCTCTACACCGCAGCCAGCCTGATCATCCTGCTGGTGGTGGTGTTTCTCACCCTGGCCATCACGCGGCTGCCGGTGGGCAACCTGCTGCTGGTGGCGCTGCCGGTGGCGGCGGTCGCCGCGGTCGCCAGCGTGATCGGCGAAACCGGGTTTCAGGCCCGGGAGACGCTGGCGCCGACTCTGATCGCCCATATCCTGTTCTCGTTGGTCGCATACAGCATCCTGTTCATGGCCGCCTGCCAATCCGTGCTGCTGGCCTGCCAGGAGCACTGGCTGCGTCAGCCCAGCTCCCTGCAGCTGCTGCGCTGGCTGCCTCCGCTCGAGACCATGGAGACGCTGCTGTTCGCGCTGCTGTGGGCCGGCATCGCCACCCTCACCGCCGCCATCGCCACCGGCTTCATTTTCCTGGACGACATGTTCGCCCAGCACGTCGTGCATCACACCGTGCTCGCCCTCGCATCCTGGGCGGTGTACGCACTGCTGCTGGCCGGCCGCCACTTCTTCGGCTGGCGCTCCAGCACGGCCACCTACTGGACGCTGATCGCGTTCGCTCTGCTGGTGCTCGGCTACTTCGGCAGCAAGTTCGTGCTGGAAGTGCTGTTGGCCGGCGTGGACGCTTGACCGCATCATGAGCTTCGCCGACCTGTCATCCGAGACCCTCGCCATCATCGTCATGGTGCTGGTGATCATGTCGGCATACTTCTCGGGCTCGGAAACGGCCATGGTGGCGCTGAACCGGTTCCGGCTGCGGCACCTGGTCAAGGAGGGCCATCGCGCCGCCCGCAAGGCCGACCGGCTGCTTTCCCGCCCAGACCGGCTGCTCGGCGTCATCCTCATCGGCAACAACCTGGTGAACTTCACAGCGGCCAGCGTAGCCACCGTGCTGGGCATTCGCCTGCTCGGCGACACGGGCGTGGTGGTGGCCCCGGTGGTGGTGACCATCATCTTCCTGATCTTCGCGGAGGTCGCGCCCAAGACCATTGCCGCCCAGCGCCCCGAGCAGATCGCGTTCCGCAGCGTCTACGTGCTCGATCCGCTGCTGAAGCTGCTGTACCCCGGCGTGATGTTCATCAACGGCCTGTCCAACCTGCTGGTGAAGCCGTTTCTCGGCCGCGACGGCAACACCGAGGCCGCCCCGGACAGCCTGACGCCCGAGGAGCTGCGCACCGTCGTGCACGAGGGGGTGGCGCTGCCAGAGCAGCGTCAGTCGATGATGCTCAGCATTCTCGACCTGGAGAAGGTGACCGTCGACGACATCATGGTGCCCAGGGCCGAGATCATCGGCATCGACATCGATGACGACATGAGCGACATCCTGGCTCAGCTCGCGTCAAGCCAGCACACGCGGCTACCCGTGTTCCGGGGCGACGTCGACCAGACGCTGGGCATGCTGCATCTGCGCCGGCTGACCCGGCACCTGCCGGGTGAGACGCTGACCAAGGCCGACATTCTGGAGCTGTCGGAGGAGCCATACTACGTTCCGGAGGCGACGGCACTGCCGGTGCAGCTGATCAACTTCCAGAAGGAAAAGAAGCGCGTAGCACTGGTGGTCAATGAGTATGGCGACGTGCGCGGCATCGTCACCCTGGAAGACATCCTCGAGGAGATCGTCGGCGAGTTCACCACCGACTTCGCCTCCAGCCTCCCGGAGATCAGCCCGCTCAACGACGGCTCCTTCGTCATCGACGGCCTGGCTGTGCTGCGGGACATCAACCGGGCGCTGGGGTGGGACCTGCCCACCCACGGCCCGAAGACCCTGAACGGCCTGGTGCTCGAGCATCTGGAAGCGCTGCCGGACAGCAACCTCTGCCTGCGCATCGACGATTACCTGATCGAGACGCTGCAGATCAAAGACAACGTGATCCGCAATCTGAAGATCCGCCGCGCCGATGCCGGGCAGGTGCCCGGCAACGGCGAAGACGGCGCTACGCCTTCCAGCGACGATTGAGCGCCGAGATGATGGCGTTGAACGACGCCGTGATGGTGTTTCTCGACAGGCCGATGCCGTAGCAGCGCCCGCTGTCACCCTCGTCGATGGTGACCAGGCAGATTGCCTTGGCGTCCTTGCCGGAGCCCATGGCGTGCTCGTGGTAGTCGATGATGTTCAGCGGTTCGTTCAGCGTCGCGGTGAGCCCGTTGACGAAGGCCTCGATGGGGCCGGAGCCCTCGCCATCAATGGTCACCCGCTGCTCCGACGCCTCGATCCGCGCCACGCAGCGCTGATCGGCTTCCCGCCCGGTGAGCAGATCGAAGTCGAGCAGCTTGAACGGGCCGTCCTCCACCACATAGGTCTCGAGCAGCGCGTCGAGAATCTCGCTGTTGCGGACCTCCCGGTTCAGGGTCTCGGTGAGCCTCTGCACCACCCTGCTGAACTCCACCAGCATGTCGCGCGGCAGGCTGATGCCATACACCTCCTCGAGGATGAAGCCGACACCGCCCTTGCCCGACTGGCTGTTGACGCGCACCGTCTCCTTGTAGGAAGAGCCGACGTCGGCGGGGTCGATGGGCAGGTAGGGAACCTCCCAGCGATTACGGTCCACCATGGCCATGCCCTTCTTGATGGCATCCTGGTGCGATCCGGAAAACGCGGTGAACACCAGCTCGCCGGCGTACGGATGGCGCGGGTGCACGGGCAGCTTGGTCACCGCCTCGGCCGTCGCCCGGATGCGCGGCATGTCCGACAGGTCGAGCTCGGGGTCGACGCCCTGGCTGAACAGGTTCATGGCCATGGTGATGATGTCGCAGTTGCCCGTGCGCTCGCCGTTGCCGAACAGGGTGCCTTCGACCCGCTCGGCGCCCGCCATCAGCGCCAGCTCGGTGGCGGCCACGCCGGTGCCGCGGTCGTTGTGCGTGTGCAGGCTGATCACCACGCTGTCGCGCCGGGGAAAATGCCGGCAGAACCACTCGATCTGATCGGCATAGATGTTCGGCGTGGCCATCTCCACGGTCGACGGCAGGTTGATGATCATCGGCCGCTCCGGCGTCGCGCCCCACTCATCGGCTACGGCCGTGCAGATCTCCACGGCGAAATCCAGCTCGGTGCCGGTGAAGCTCTCGGGCGAGTACTCGAAGGTCACCTCCGCATCGAGCGCGGCGAGGCCCTCCTTCACCAGCCGGGTGCCGCGCACGGCCAGATCGATGATGCCGGGACGCTCCATCCCGAACACCACCCGCCGCTGCAGCTCGGAGGTGGAGTTGTAGAGGTGGAAGATCACCTTCGGCGCGCCGCGCAGCGCCTCGACCGTGCGGGCGATGAGCTCCGGACGCGCCTGGCACAGCACCTGGATCGCCACCCCGCCCGGAATCCGGTTCTCGTCGATGATGCGGCGGATGAAGTCGAAGTCGGGCTGCGAGGCTGCCGGGAACCCCACCTCGATCTCCTTGAAGCCGACGTCGAGCAGCAGATCCCACAGCGTCAGCTTCTCGGCCACCGACATGGGATCGATCAGCGCCTGATTGCCGTCCCGAAGGTCGACGCTGCACCAGCGCGGCGCGCGCTCGATCAGGCGCGATGGCCACTGGCGGTCCGGCAGCTCGATGGGCTCGAAGCGCCGATACTTGTGGAATGGCATCTTCCGGCTGCCGCGATCGCTTGCGGGCGCCGGGGTGGAGTTTTCGATCTGCTCGCTCATGACGAACCTCTGGTCATCGTCCCCTGGCAGCACGCGGAGCGCGCCAACATGAGACGTTGGGTAACTGGGTTGATCGGGTTGGGCATGATGCCCTGAGGGAACAGGTGTACGCCGGCTACGCCGGCAGTCGCAGCGACAGTAGAAGAAGAGCCTGAGCGGACCGTTGCGTCACGCGCCATCCATCGTAGACCTCGAAGCGCTCACACTATAGCCACCGCACCCGAATTTGCCAACCCTGGGTCTGCCGGCTGCCGCGATCAGTCGTCGAACTGGATGCGCACCGCTGCCGCCGCTGCCCGGGCGCGCGCTCGCGCCGCGTCCACGTCGTCCGCCAGCGCCAGCGCCACGCCCATGCGCCGCTCGCCTCGCACCTCGGGCTTGCCGAACAGGCGGATCTGGGTATCCGGCTCGGCCAGGGCGGCCTCGAGCCCGGCATAGCGCACCGCGGCGGAGTCGCCCTCCACCAGGATGACGGCGGATGCCGCCGGGCCGCGGCTGCGGATCCCCGGCACCGGCAGGCCGAGAATGGCCCGCGCGTGCAGGGCGAACTCCGAGAGGTCCTGGCTGATCAGCGTCACCAGGCCGGTGTCGTGGGGCCTGGGGCTCACCTCGCTGAAGTAGACCGTTTCGCCCTGGATGAGAAACTCGACCCCAAACAGACCGAAGCCACCCAACTCGTCCGTCACGGCGCCCGCCATGGCGCGGCACTCGGCCAGCACGCCGTCGGGCATGGGCTGCGGCTGCCACGACTCGCGGTAGTCGCCGCGCTCCTGGCGGTGACCGATGGGCTCGCAGAAGGCCGTGCCATCGCGATGACGAACGGTCAGCAGGGTGATCTCGTAGTCGAAGTCGACGAATCCCTCGACGATCACCTTGCCCGCGCCGCCGCGCGCGCCTGCCCGTGCGTACGCCCAGGCCGCATCCGCCTCGGCGTCGCCGCGCACGGTCGACTGGCCCTTGCCCGAAGAACTCATGACCGGCTTGACCACGCAGGGCACGCCGATCTCGGCCAGGGCCCGCCGGTATCCGGGCTCGTCGCTGGCGAAGCGGTAGGGCGAGGTTCGCAGCCCGAGCTCCTCGGCGGCCAGGCGGCGGATGCCCTCGCGGTCCATGGTCAGACGCGCCGCCCGCGCCGTCGGAATCACGGTGTGTCCTTCGGCAGCAAGCTCGACCAGGGTCGCCGTGGCAATGGCTTCGATCTCGGGCACGATCAGGTGCGGCCGCTCTCGCGCCACCAGATCGCGAAGCGCGTCGCCATCCTGCATGTTGATCACGTGATGGCGGTGCGCCACCTGCATGGCGGGGGCGTTCGGATAGCGGTCGACGGCAATCACCTCCACCCCGAGGCGCTGCAGCTCGATGACGACCTCCTTGCCCAGCTCGCCGCTGCCGAGCAGCATCACCCGCGTCGCATTGGCCCCAAGGGGCGTGCCGATGCTGACGCCGGGCCCGCTCATGCCGGATCTGCCGCCTGCTGGGGGGTCAGACCATCCCGGAACCGGCGTGCGTTTTCCACGTAGTGCCGAGCCGACAGCGCAAGCCCTGCCACCTCCTGCTCGGTGAGCTGCCGCACGACCTTGGCAGGCGAGCCGAGCACCATGGAGTTGTCGGGAATCTCCTTACCTTCGGTAATCAACGCGTTGGCACCGATCAGGCAGTTGCGGCCGATCTTCGCCCGGTTCAGCACCACCGCATTGATGCCGATGAGGCTGTTGTCGCCGATCTCGCAGCCGTGGAGCATCACCTTGTGGCCGATGGTGACGTTGCGGCCGATCACCAGCGGGCAGCCGGGATCGGTATGCAGCACGGCGCCATCCTGGACGTTGGAGTTCTCGCCCACCGTAATCAGCTCGGCGTCGCCACGCAGCACCGCGTTGAACCAGACGCTGGCATTGTTCTCCAGCAGCACCGAGCCGATGACCAGGGCGTTGTCGGCCACCCAGTACTCGCCTCGCGCCCGTACCCGTCGATCGTCCAGCTGCAGCAGCACGCGTCCCCCTGTGGTCTGCGGTCCATTCACAATCCCGTTACAGCCATGAGCGCCGACACCCCTGGCCAGCGCCCAGGACCAGCGGGCATAGTAGCCAGGGGTGACGCAATAGCAAACCAGTGGCCTGGTGCCACGAGGGCCAATCATGCCTCGACTGCCAGCGTTCGAGGTGCTGGTGGACATGGCCCGCAACGACCCGCAAGGACTCGAGACGTTGCGACGTTCGCTGACGAACGCCGTGATCGACGCAGCCGGATCAGACAATGCCCGCCGCCGTCTGCGCGGGCTGCAGTTCCGCGTGGACATGGAGCGCCGCCGCGCAGGCACGCCGCTGGCAGCCACCATCCGCATCTCGGAGATGATGTGCCGCTCGCTGGCATCGCTGCACCGCAGCCTGGTGGCACCGGTCGGTCCGCCCGGGCCTGCAGCAGACGGCAAGGCCAACGTGGTGTTTCTGCGCCCGCCGGAGCTGGGCTGAGCGCCCGCGGCGCTTTGAGACGCGTTCTGATGATGTTATAAAACGCGTTTCAACATGGCTAATCCATGCCGCAGCAGCCCACATCCGCCCGCGAGCAGGCCAAGAATCAGCGTCGGGACGACATTCTCGAGGCTGCCCGCCGCCTGATCCGGCAGTCGCGCGACTTCAGCTTCTCGATGCGCGCCCTGGCCGAGGAAGCCGGCGTGAGCATTGCCACCCCTTACAATCTGTTCGGCTCGAAGCAGGCCATTCTGCTGGCCGTGCTCGACGCCGACCTGGCTCACTATCAGGCGGCCCTGGGGGCCCTCAAAGCCGACGCCATCGACGTGCTGTTCGAGGCGGTCACGCTCATGACCGAGCACCTCACCGGCGAGCCCGACTTCTACCGCAGCGTCCTGGCCGGCCTCTCCAAGGAGGGCGGCCCGCGCTTCCGGATGATGGTGAGCGGCCCGCGTTACCTGATGTGGAAGCGGCTGCTCGGTCAGGCGGCAGAGGCCGGTCTGATCCGCCACGATCTCGACCCCGACGCCTTCGCGGTCACGCTGAGCCAGCTCATCTTCGCCAACGTGATCGAGTGGGCACAGGGCACCCTGACGCCGGCGGAAATGGACGCCCGGATCCGCTACGGCCTGGCCCTGGCACTGCTGGCCGTGGCCACGGATCGCAGCCGCAAGCTGCTCGATGCGCGCCTGCGCGGTGCCGAGCAGGCGCTGCAGCGGCTGTGGCGCAACCACCTGAGCGAGCGCCTGAAGCATGGCCCTCTGGACGACGATACGCGGGCTCTACTCGCCGATCAGCTCAAACACCTCGACCATCCCCCAGCCGACGAGGCTTCCCAATGACCACCGATGCGCCCGCCCCTGCCCGACGCTACGTGCTGCCGCTCGCCGCCGACGACTGGGCCAGCATCGCCGCCCGCGAACTTCCCCAACTCGACGCGGCAGCGGCCGTGTCGCTGCTGCAGAGCTGCAACCTGCATGTGTACATGCGTCCGAGCCCGCCGCCGGACTCGCCCCGGGCGGGCAACCCGATACTGCCCAGCGACGTGATCTTTCTGGAGCCGCCGCCGGCGACAGCGGCTGCGGGGTGAGCCCATGACCGGTCAGGCCGGCCTGCCGGAGCCCGTGATCGACACCGTCGGCACGCGGGCCGCTCACGACGGCGACGCCGAGCTGATCATCTGGCTGCGCCATGGCAACGGCGCCCGCTCCGAAGTCACCCTCGACCGCCACGCCGCAGCGGCCCTGCTCGGGAGCTGCGACGCAGCCGACCCGGAGGCGCTGATCGGCCAGAGCTGGCGGAAGGTGCGCGACGCGCTGCAGCAGGCGTGGAACCGGTATCAACCCGGCGCCGCCATCGAGCCATGAACCCGAACCCACAGACCCCATCACCAGAGGCGCATCTGCCATGTACGATCTGATCATCCGCAACGGCCGCATCATCGACGGCACCGGCCTGCCCGCTTTCCGGGCCGACGTCGGCATCAGCGCAGGCCGCATTGCCGCCATCGGCCGGCTCGACGGCCCCGCCCGCCAGACGCTGGACGCCGCCGGCAAGGTGGTGGCGCCCGGCTTCATCGACCCGCACACGCACTTCGACGCTCAGCTGCTGTGGGACGGCTGCGCCAAGCCGGCGCTCAGCCACGGCATCACCACCATCGTGCCCGGCAACTGCTCGCTGTCGCTGGCACCGTTGAAGGCCGAACACCGCATGAAGCTGGTGGGCATGTTCAACCAGATCGAGGAGATGCCTTACAAGGCGTTCGAGCAGGGTGTGGAGTGGAACTGGGAAACCTTCGAGGAGTACCTCGAGCGCATCCGCCGGGGGCTCGCCATCAACGTCGCGCCGCTGGTGGGCCACAGCGTGCTGCGCCTGTGGGTGATGAATGACGACGCCAATCGGCGCGCCGCCAACGACGGCGAGATCGAGGCGATGCAGGCGCTGTTGCGGCGCTGCCTGGATGCGGGCGCCATCGGCCTGTCCACCAGCTTCGTCGACATGGACGAGACCCTGCAGCCCGTTCCCAGCCGCTACGCCGAGCCGCGCGAGCTCGATGCGCTGGCTGCCGTGCTCGGCGACTACGGGCGCATGCTGCAGATCGTGCCGGAGTTCTACGACGCCGACCTGACCATGGCACGCGTCGACCAGCTCGCCGAGCTGTCTCTGGCGCACGGCATTCCCACTACCTTCTCGCCGCTGTTCGTCAGCGCGGACAACGTTGACGCGGTGGAGCGGGTGATGCAGCGGGTGGAGGCCCAGTTCGCCCGTGGGGCGCGGGTCTGGCCCCAGGTGCAGACGCGTCCCATCGACATCAGCTTCTCGTTCGCGGTGCCGAGCCTGCTGTTCATCCGCCTGCCGAACTGGTATCGGATCATGCGCTTCGGCACGCACGAGCAGATCGTCGCTGCCTTTCGCGACCCGGCACAGCGGCAGGCGCTCATCGCTGACGCCCGGTCCATGGACGCGCTGTGGTCCAGGCTGGTGCTGCGCCAGGTGCGCGGCGCCGAGAACCGGAGCCTGGTAGGCAAGTCCCTGGCGGAGATCGCCGCGCAGCGCGACAGCACGCCTCTGGACGTGATGATCGATCTGTCGCTCGAGGAGGATCTGGGCGCCCACTTCCTGGCTGCCGACATGGGCCACAACGACGACCAGCGGGTGGCCGCCCTGCTCAACCACCCGCTGGTGCACGTCGGTGCCAGCGACGGTGGAGCCCATATTCTGTCGTTCTCGACCTACGGCGACACCGGCTACCTGTTCAGCCGCTTCGTGCGCGAGGCCGGGGCCATGAGCCTCGAGGCCGCGGTGCGCAAGATCACCAGCGACACGGCGCGTATCTGGGGCATGGGCGATCGCGGCGTGCTGCAGCCCGGATTCGCGGCCGACGTCACCATCTTCGACCCCGACACCATCGACCGAGGCCCCGAATACTTCGCCGCCGACGTACCCGGCGACGGCAGCCGCTACGTGCGTGACGCGGTGGGCATCGATACCGTCATCGTCGGCGGCGCCATCGCCTGGTCCGTCCGCGACGGCTACACGGCCGATGGCCACGGCAGCATCCTGCCCGGTCCGGCTGCGGCGGCCGCCGGCTGATCATGGGACGCCACGTGGTCGTCGTCGGCGGCGGCATCGCCGGCATGTGCACGGCGCTGGCGCTGGCCCGCCGCGACTTCCGGGTCACGGTGGTGGAGCGCGACTGCGCGCCGCCGGCCGGTGATGCAGACCGGGCCTTCTTCGAGTGGCAGCGCCGCGGCGCGGCCCAGTTCCGGCATCCGCACGCCTTCCTTGGCCTGATGTGCAACCTGCTGCAGGACAACTACCCCGATCTGCTGCAGGCCTTCTATGCGGCCGGCGCCCGGCGCCTCGACTTCAAGGACATGCTGTCTGCGGAGCTGGCCGGGCGCTACCGGCCCGCCCCGGGCGACGAGCGCCTGTGGGTTCTGCTGTGCCGCCGCGCCACCATCGAAACCGTGCTGCGCCGCTACGTCGAGCGCTTTCCGAGCATCCGCATCATCGACGGGGTGCATATCGACGGTCTGGTCACCGGGCAGGCGTCCGGCAAGCTCAGCGTGCGCGGGGTTCGCATTCGTCGCGATGCCGTCGACCGCTACGGCGACGCCATCCTCGGCGACGTGGTGGTGGACGCCAGCGGCCGCACCACGCGGTTTCCGCGCTGGCTCGCCGAGCTGGGCGTCACGGTGCCGGAGGAGAACGACGACGCCGAGATCGTCTACTACACGCGCCACTACCGGCTTCGAGACGGCGTCGGGGAGCCGTCCCGTGAGAGCAAGGACCGCGGCGCCGGCGACCTCGGCTACCTCAAGTACGGTGTGTTTCCGGGTGACAACGGCAACTTCGCCATCATCGTCTGCGTGCACCGGGCCGAGCGCGAACTGCATCAGGCCGTGACCGACGGCGACCGCTTCGACCGGATCTGCCGCAGCATTCCTGGCCTTGCCCCGTGGGTGGCGGAGGATGCCGCAGAACCCACCACCGAGCCCTTCGGCATCGGCGACATCCGCGCCGTGTGGCGGCACTACGTCGTCGATGGCCAGCCGCTGGTCCACCATCTGTTCGCGGTGGGCGATGCGGCGCTGCGCACCAATCCCCTCTACGGACGCGGCTGCAGCACCGGCATCCTGCATGCCCACCTGTTGGCGGAGGTGCTGTCGGCCTCGGAAGATGCCCATGAGCGCGCGCTCGCCTTCGACGCCCGCACCGAGGCCGACCTGCGGCCCATCTTCCAGGCCAGCCTGAGCGAAGACCGCAATGGCATCCGCCGGGCGCTGGCCGCCGCCGAGGGCCGGCTGCTCGAGGCGCCGGACACCTGGCAGAAGCGCTTCGCGCTGGCTTTCGGCGATGCGCTCGCCGCCGCCGCCCGTTACAACCTGCGGGTGATGCGCGGCATGCTGCGCACCGTCAACCTGCTGGAGAAGCCGGGCGGATTTCTCGAGGACCGCCGCACCCGGCTGATCGTCTTTCTCTACATGCTGCGCGGCCGCCGACGCAACGCCCAGGCGCGCCATCAGCGCGGTCCCAGCCGCGCGGAGATGCTGGAGCTGGTGCGCTGAAAAGCGCTACAGCGCCCGGACCCAGGCCGCGGTCACCAGCACGAGCGCGGCCGCGCCGCACAGCCACTGGCCGGAGCTGCCAAGCCGGCGAAGGTCGATGGCGGCCGCCGCCACGCCCAGCAGGCTGCCCGCCAGAAAGCCGGTGACGTGGGCCACCACGTCGGTGTTCTCGCCGCCGAAGCCGGTGTAGGCCAGCAGCGCAATAGCCCCGAACACGGGGGCGAACCGGCGCCGCCAGCTGGTTCCACGCAGGTAGCCGCGACGCCAGACGTAGGTGCCCACCAGCGCCAGCGCCGCAAACGTGGCGGTAGAGGCCCCCAGCGAGCGGAACCCGTCCGATTGCACGGCGGCGTTGGCGAGGTTGCCCAGCACGCCGCCGCCGAGCACCAGCAGCCATCCGAAACCGGAGCCCAGATAGCGGCCGACGAACAGACCGAACACGGCACCGAACAGGCTGTTGGCCATCAGGTGACCGATATCGCCATGCAGCGTCAGGGCGGTGACCGCGCGCCACCACTCACCCGCCGAGACCCGCGCCGCATCCATGACGCCGGCCGCCCGCCAGTCGACGCCGAGCGCGCTCTGGCTCTCGAGCCAGGGCAGCGACCAGATCACCAGCAGGTAGCCAAGCACGCCCAGCCAGCCGCTGTCGATGCGCAGCGGCTGCGCCGGCGGAGCCGGCGCGGGCCGATTCTCCTGACCGTAGCGCCCCAACTCGTCGTTGGCCGCAGCGGCCTGGTCGACGCCCACCCAAAGGCACCAGTCGTGGCCATCGAAGTCGATGCTGTGGTCGATGGCGACCGCCATCAGCACCAGGGAATACTCGTTCAGGCGCGCGCGCGCGCGATCGCGCCGTATGCAGACGCTGGGCTGAGAAGACGTCTCGAAACTCAATCGTGCAGGTCGACCTTGTCGTAGATGGCCGTCACCCGCCGGAAGTCGACGACGATGGTGTGGGACAGGTGAGCTGCGCGGTCGTGCAGGTGGAACTTGAAGCGCGGCTGTCCCTCACCCTTCAGGAACGCGTCGTACTCGCGCACCAGCTCGCGCACATCGCTCACGATGTCCTTACTCCAGGTGGCCCGGAACGGCCCCAGCACGGCGCCGCCTTCCAGACAGATGGTGATGGTGTGATTGGTCAGCGCCTTGTCGTCAGCCGCCATGGGTACCTCCGCTGCCCTACTTGTGCTTGTCCGAGCGATCCACGTACTGGCCGTTGGGGCGGCGACCGCGCTCGAGGCGCCACTCGGATACCTCTCGCGCTGCCTGCGCCACGCTCTGATCATCCCACTGGCGCTGTGCCGTGAGCACGGGATCGTGGCCGCGCAGCCGGCGCATCGTCCGCTGCGTGTCGATGTAGCGCAGCAGCGCCTTCTCACCCTCGTAGCGCACCGTGTACGGGCCGAAGTTCACGCCCTCACGGGTTGCGAAGAACCACTGCCCGTTCGACATGAAGAACCGGTCGCTGCGAAAGAAGCTCGCTTCGGAGGATTCGCCCGCTCTCGCCATGGTCCCTGTCCTCTCACCGCAGCCGCCATCCGTGGACGCCGCTGCAACCGATCCTAATCGCCACGGCGCGTGGATGCCAGGGCCGGGTTCATGCCGGGTTCAGGCGACCGCGCTATGCTGCGGGCCATGGACATCGCGAAGTCAATCCCGATCCGCTCCGTCCTGCTGCTGTGGTTCGCGGCCGGGACCGCCGCCGCCGGCCTGCGCTGCGACACCACGCTGATCGCGCGCGGCATGACGCCGCCGGAGGTGGTGGAGCGCTGCGGGGATCCGGAGTACGAGAGCGCCTTCGTCGAGGTGCGACAGCCGGGGGTCTGGGTCTACGTGGATGAATGGCTCTACAACCTGGGCAGCAACCGCTTCCGGCGCCTGCTCACCTTCGAGAACGGCCGCCTGGTGCGGATCGAGACCCGCGCCAAGCCGCGAACTCAGCCCACGGCCACCCGGGCATTGCGGAACAGCCTGAGCCACGGGCCGTCCTCGCCCCAGGACGGATCGCGCCACGGGTTCTGAATCGAGCGGAACACCCGTTCTGGGTGCGGCATCATCACCAGCACCCGGCCATCGGCCGCCGTGAGTCCGGCGATGCCCTGCGGCGCCCCGTTCGGGTTGGCGGGATAGTGCTCGGTGACCCGGTGGCCGTTGTCGACGTACTGCAGGCACACCTGCTCCGCTGCCTGCGACCAGAAGCGCTCGGCCGCAGCCGCGTTCTCGAACTCGGCCCGGCCCTCGCCGTGGGCCACGGCGATCGGCAGCACGCTGCCCGCCATGCCCGCCAGCCAGGGTGAGGCGGAGGCCGCCACCTGCACCAGCACCGTGCGGCCTTCGAACTGCTCCGAGCGGTTGCGCACGAACCGCGGCCAGGCCCCGGCGCCCGGAATCAGGCTGCTCAGGGTGGCCATCATCTGACAGCCGTTGCAGATGCCCAGCGCCAGACGATCGCTCTCGAAGAAGCGTGCAAACGCGTCGCGAACGGCCTCGTGGTAGAGAATGCTCTTGGCCCAGCCGCCGCCGCCGCCCAGCACATCCCCATAGGAGAAGCCGCCGCAGGCGGCCAGCACCGGAAAGTCGAGCAGGTCGACACGACCACCCAGCAGGTCGTCCATGTGCACGTCGACGGCGTCGAAGCCGGCTCGCTCGAAGGCGGCGGCCATCTCGATCTGGCCATTGACGCCCTGCTCGCGCAGCACGGCCAATCGCGGCCGGGCGCGGCCGATGAAGGGCGCCGTCACGTCGTCCGCCGGGTCGAAGCTCGCCCGGGACGACAGGCCCGGGTCGGCGGCGTCGGCGATCAGCGCCCGCTCTTCGTCGGCGCACTGCGGATTGTCGCGCAGGCGCTGCATGCGGTAGCTGGTCTCGGCCCAGGTCTGCTGCAGGTCGGCGCGGTCGGCGCGCAGCCGCTCGCGTCCGCCCTGACGCACCAGCACCACGCCGTCGGCGCGCGGCGCGCCCAGATCGACGCAGCGCACGCCCTGGAGCTCAGCGGTCACGGCAGCGAGGTCGCCGCTGCGCACCTGCAGCACCACGCCCAACTCTTCCGAGAACAGCCCGGCCAGCAGATCGACCCCCTCCGCAAGCTCGACATCGATGCCGCAGCGGCCGGCGAACGCCATCTCCAGCAGGCACGCGATCAGGCCGCCGTCGGAGCGGTCGTGATAGGCCAGCACGCGGCCGGCGGCGTTCAGGCGCTGGATGGCCTCCAGGGCGCGCCGGAAGCCGGCCGGATCGTCCAGGTCGGGCGCGCGGTCGCCGAGTTGGCCGAAGCACTGGGCCAGGGCGCTGCCGCCGAGGCGGTCTCGGCCGCTGCCCAGGTCCACCAGCAGCAGCCGGCTGTCGCCCTGATCCAGCCGCAGCTGCGGGGTCAGCGTCTGCGCTGCGTCCAGCACCGGCGCGAATGCGGACGCGATCAAGGTCAGCGGCGCGCTGACGTCGCCATCGTCCCAACGGGTGCGCATGGAGAGGCTGTCCTTGCCCACCGGAATGGCGATGCCTAGCGCCGGGCACAGCGCCATGCCCACCGCCCGCACCGCGTCGAACAGCGCCTGCTCGTCGGCATTGTCACCGGCCGCAGCCATCCAGTTGGCGGAGAGCACCACACGGCCGAAGTCGACGACCGGGGCGGCGTAGAGATTGGTCAGCGCCTCACCCACCGCCATGCGCGCCGAGGCTGCCGGATCGATCAGAGCGAGCGGCGGCCGCTCGCCCATGGCGAACGCCTCCCCCGCCCGGGTCCGGAACCCCGCAAGGGTCACCGCCACATCGGCCACGGGCACCTGCCACGGGCCCACCATCTGCTCACGCGCCACCAGGCCGGTAATGCTGCGATCGCCGATGGTGACGAGGAACTGCTTGCTGCCCACCGCCGGGAAGCGCAGCACCCGCTCGAGCGCCGCCTCGATGCTGATGCCGTCGAGCTGCAGGGGCAAGCGCGCCGGGCTGCTGCGCTCGAACCGGCGCTCCATTCGCGGCGGCTTGCCGAACAGCACCGACAGCGGCAGATCCACCGGGCGGGCATCGAGGACGTCGTCGCTCACGTCGAGTTCGGCCTGCTCGGTGGCCTCGCCGACCACGGCAAACGGGCAGCGCTCGCGCCGGCAGATGGCCGCGAAGGTGTCGAGCCGCTCCGGCGGCACGCCGAGCACGTAGCGCTCCTGGGCCTCGTTGCACCAGATCTCCACGGGCGCCATGCCTGGATCGGCACTGGGAATCCTGCGCAGCTCGAACCTTCCACCGACCCCGGCGTCTTTCACCAGTTCCGGAAGGGCGTTGGACAGGCCGCCGGCGCCGACGTCGTGAATGAGCTGAATCGGGTTGTCGTCACCCAGCGCGCAGCAGGCGTCGATCACCTCCTGGCAGCGGCGCTCCATCTCGGCGTTGTCCCGCTGCACGGAGGCGAAATCGAGGTCGGAGGCACTTTCGCCCGACGCTACGCTCGATGCCGCCCCGCCACCCAGGCCGATCAGCATCGCCGGCCCGCCGAGCACGATCAGGTGCGTTCCCGGGGGAAAGGCACGCGCGTGGACGTGCTCGGGACGGACGCTGCCAACCCCGCCGGCGATCATCACCGGCTTGTGATAGCCGCGCACGCGGCCAGGCTGGTCGGGGTCTGCCTGCTCGAACGTGCGGAAGTAACCGGCCAGAGCCGGGCGCCCGAACTCGTTGTTGTAGGACGCCGCGCCGATCGGGCCTTCGAGCATGATTTCCAGGGCGCTGACGATGCGCGCCGGCTTGCCGGTCTCCAGCTCCCAGGGCTGGCGATCGCCGGGCATGTTCAGGTGCGACGTGGTGAAGCCTGTCAGGCCGGCCTTGGGCTTCGAGCCTCGGCCCACTGCGCCCTCGTCGCGGATCTCGCCGCCGGAGCCGGTGGCGGCGCCCGGGTAAGGGGCGATGGCGGTCGGGTGATTGTGAGTCTCAACCTTCATCAGAATGTGGCTGTCGCCGCGTTCGTAGGCGTAGCGATGGCTGGCCGGGTCGAGCACGAAGCGCTCCACCCCATGACCCTCGATGACGGCGGCATTGTCCGCGTACGCCGAGAGGATGCCGGCGCCGTTGATGTGGCGGTGGGTGTTCTTGATCATCTCGAACAGCGACTGCGGCTGGCGCTCGCCATCCACCACCCAGGTGGCGTTGAAGATCTTGTGACGGCAGTGCTCGGAGTTGGCCTGGGCGAACATCATCAGCTCGACGTCGGTGGGATCTCGGCCCAGCTCCCGGTAGGCGTCGAGGAGGTAGTCGATCTCATCGTCGGACAGCGCCAGCCCCAGCTCGCCGTTGGCCGCAACCAGCGCCGTCCGCCCGCCCGCCAGCACCGGCAGACGGCGCAGCGGCCGCGGCTCGGCAACGTCGAAGATGCCGGCCAGGGCGGCTTCGTCGATCACCTGCTGGGTCATGCGGTCGTAGAGCGCCGCCAGGTCGATGGTGTCCGGGTCGTCGCTGACCGCGAACCAGCGGATGCCCCGCTCCACCCGCGCCACCGGGTCCATGCCGCAGATGGCGAAGATGTCGCTGGCCTTGCTCGACCACGGCGAGATGGTGCCGCGGCGCGGCACCACGGTGGCCAGGTGCTCCCCGGCCCGCACCGGCAGCCCCTGGCGGGGACCGTAGGCCAGCAGCTCGCGGCAGCGCGCCTGATCGGCGTCGTCCAGCGGCCGCCGCAACGCCAGCAGGTGCAAGTATTCGGCATACAGGGCGCCCGCGGGCAGCCCGAGGCGCTCGCACAGCTTGTCGAGGCGGAATCGGGAATGGACCGGCGGGCCCTGCAGCAGCATCAGATCGGTCATGTCACCCGTCTTCGTTCCAATGGCGGTCGGCGCCGGCACCGCGGCGCGCGGCAAAGAACTCCTTCAGCAGCGCGGCGCAATCGTCGGCCAGCACGCCGCCGGTCACCGCGACCCGGTGGTTCAGCCCGGGGTTGGCCAGCACCGTGGCGCTGCTCAGCACGGCGCCCGCCCGCGGCTCGGCGGCGCCGTAGACCAGCGTGGCGATCCGGGCATGCACCAGCGCGCCCGCACACATGGTGCACGGCTCCACGGTCACGTACAGAGTGCTGCCCGGCAGGCGGTAGTTGCGCGCCCGGCGCGCAGCGTCCCGAATCGCAACGACTTCGGCATGCGCCGTCGGGTCGTGGCTGCCGATCGGCTGGTTCCAGCCCTCGCCGATGACCTCGCCGTTCCGCACCAGCACGGCACCGACCGGCACCTCGCCCTGCTCGCCGGCCCGTCGGCCCAGGGCCAGAGCCTGCCGCATCCAGCCCTCGTGGACGCTCACCGCTCACTCCCACTCGATGGTGGCGGGCGGCTTGCTGGAAACGTCATACACCACCCGGGAGACGTGCTCGATCTCGTTGATGATGCGGTTGGACACCCGCTCGATGAGCTCGTAGGGCAGGTGCGCCCAGCGCGCCGTCATGAAGTCCACGGTTTCCACGGCGCGCAGCGCGATGACGTCGGCATAGCGGCGGGCGTCGCCCACCACGCCCACCGACTTGACCGGCAGGTAGACGGCGAAGGCCTGGCTGACCCGGTCGTAGTAGTCGGCCTGCCGCAGCTCCTCGAGGAAGATGGCGTCGGCCTCGCGCAGCACGTCGGCACGATCCTTGGTGACCTCGCCCAGCACCCGCACCCCCAGCCCCGGGCCCGGAAACGGGTGACGGTAGACCATCTCCCGGGGCAGGCCCAGGTGCAGACCGATGCGGCGCACCTCGTCCTTGAACAGCTCACGCAGCGGCTCCACCAGCTTGAGCTGCATGCGCTCCGGCAGCCCGCCGACGTTGTGGTGCGACTTGATCACGTGGGCCTTGCCGAACTTGCTGGCCGCCGACTCGATGACGTCGGGATAGATGGTGCCCTGGGCCAGCCAGCGCACGCCGGTGATGCGGTGCGCCTCGCGGTCGAACACGTCGATGAACGTGTTGCCGATGATGCGGCGTTTGTCCTCGGGGTCGTCGTGGCCGGCCAGGCGCATCATGAACTCGGCCTCGGCGTCCACCACCACCAGGTTGAGGTCGAGGGCATTGGACGGCGCGAATGCCCGTTCCACCTCCGCACGCTCGTTCTTGCGCAGCAGGCCGTTGTCGACGAACACGCAGGTGAGCTGGCTGCCGATGGCGCGGGACAGCAGCGCCGCCACCACGCTGGAGTCGACGCCGCCCGACAGCCCCAGAACGACCCGCCCGTCGCCCACCTGCTCGCGCACCGCGGCTATGGCGTCGTCGACGATGTTGGCCGCCGTCCACAGACCGTCACAGCCGCACAGATCGCGGGCGAAGCGCCGCAGAATCTCGTCGCCCTGCCGGGTATGGGTGACCTCGGGATGAAACTGCACGCCGTACAGCCGGCGCGCCGCATCCTCCATCGCCGCGATGGGGGCCGACGCGGTGCGGGCCACCACGCGGAACCCGGGCGGCACCTCGGTCACCTTGTCGCCGTGGCTCATCCACACCGGCAGCTCGCCGCCGGCGCCGCCGTTGGCCACGCCGAGCAGCTCGCTGTCGGCCTCGACCGCCACCACCGCATGCCCGAACTCGCGCTGCCGGGATCCGGCCACCGCGCCGCCGAGCTGGGCGGCCAGCGCCTGCATGCCGTAGCAGATGCCGAGCACGGGCACCCCGAGCTCGAGGATCAGCGACGGAATGCGGGGCGTATCGGCCAGGGTCACGCTCTCCGGCCCGCCGGACAGGATGACGCCGCGGGGCGCAAACTCGCGGATGAAGCCCTCGGGGGCATCGAACGGATGAATCTCACAGTAGACGCCCGCCTCACGCACCCGGCGGGCGATGAGCTGGGTGTACTGCGAGCCGAAGTCGACGATCAGCAGCTTCTGATCGTGAATGTTGCTGCCGCTCACGTCAGCTGAGCGGGTAGTTGGGCGCTTCTTTGGTGATCGACACGTCGTGGACGTGACTCTCCACCATGCTGGCCGCGCTCACCCGCACGAACTGCGGTCGGGTTCGCATGGTCAGGATGTCCGGGCTGCCGGTGTAGCCCATGGACGCCCGCAGCCCGCCCATGAGCTGGTGGACGATGGGGCTGATCGGCCCGCGGTAGGGCACCCGTCCCTCGATGCCTTCCGGCACCAGCTTGCGGGCGTCCTGCTCGGGCTCCTGGAAGTAGCGGTCGCTGGAGCCATGCGTGCCGCCCATGGCGCCCAGAGACCCCATGCCGCGATAGGCCTTGTAGGTTCGGCCCTGGTACAGCTCCACCTCGCCCGGGGCCTCGTCGGTGCCCGCCAGCAGGCCGCCCACCATCACCGCGCTGGCACCGGCGGCGATAGCCTTGGCGATGTCGCCGGAGAAGCGGATGCCGCCGTCGGCGATCACCGGCACGTTGTCCTCAGCCGCCACCGCAGCCGCCTCGGAGATGGCCGTGATCTGCGGCACGCCGATGCCGGTGACGATGCGCGTGGTGCAGATGGACCCCGGGCCGATGCCCACCTTGATGGCGTCGACGCCGGCATCGATGAGGGCGCGGGCGCCTTCCCGGGTGGCGATGTTGCCGCCGATCAGCGAGATCTCCGGGTAGCGCTGTTTCACCCAGCGGATGCGGTCGAGCACGCGCGAGGAATGGCCATGGGCGGTATCCACCACCAGCAGGTCGACGCCGGCCTCCACCAGGGCGGCCACCCGCTCGTCGGTCTCCGGGCCGGTACCGACGCCGGCACCCACCCGCAGCGAGCCCTGCGGGTCTTTGCAGGCGTTGGGGAAGGCGCGGGCCTTGTTGATGTCCTTAACGGTGACCATGCCGCGCAGCTCGAAGCGGTCGTTGACCAGCAGCACCTTCTCGATGCGGTGGCGGTGCAGGATGTCGGTGATCTCCTCGAAGGACGCATCCTCACGGGCGGTGACCAGCTTCTCCTTGGGTGTCATCACGTCACGGATGCGGGCATCCATGCGCCGCTCGAAGCGCACGTCGCGGCTGGTGATGATGCCCACCAGGGCGTTGCCCTCCACCACCGGCACGCCGGAGATGTGGTGCTCCATGGTGAGCTCGAGCAGATCGGCGACGGTGCGTTCCGGATGGATGGTGATCGGGTCGCGGATGATGCCGCTTTCGAACTTCTTCACCGCGCGCACTTCCCGAGCCTGAGCCTCCACCGGCATGTTCTTGTGGACGATGCCGATGCCGCCCTCCTGAGCCAGCGCGATGGCCAGCCGCGCCTCGGTCACCGTGTCCATGGCCGCCGACATCAGCGGGATGTTCAGAGTGATGTCGCGTGTCAGCCGGGTCTCGAGGGACACCTCGGACGGCAGGACCTGGGAGAAGGCGGGGAGGAGCAGTACGTCGTCGAACGTGAGCGCGTCGTGGGCGATACGCAACATTGAGGACTCCGCAAAACCGAGATTCTACCGGCGCCCCCCCATTGTGTAAACTCAACCCCCATGTCTGTAGCGCCAAAGCCGGACCCCGCCTCACCCATGCCGGTGCTCACCGTCAGCGCGCTGGCCCGGGCCGCCCGCCTGCTGATCGAAGAACACTTCAACCTGGTCTGGGTGGAAGGCGAAATCTCCAACTTCCGCCGCCCGGGCTCGGGTCACTGGTACTTCACCCTCAAGGACGACGCGGCGCAAATCAGGTGCGCCATGTTCGCCGGCCGCAACCGGTCCGTCGGGTTTCCGGTCCGGGACGGCACCAAGGTGGTGGTGCGCGGGCGCCTGGGCCTGTACGAGCCACGCGGCGACTTCCAGCTCATCGCCGAGCACATGGCACCCGCCGGAGAGGGCGCGCTGCGCGCCGCCTTCGACGCGCTGAAGGCCCGACTGGACGCCGAGGGGCTGTTCGCTGCCGAGCGCAAGCGGCCGCTGCCCGCCATGCCCCGGCGTCTGGCGGTCATCTCCTCCCCCACGGGCGCGGCGCTGCGCGACGTCTTGCACGTGATCGCGCGCCGCTACCCGGCGCTGCAGGTGGTGCTGCTGCCGGTATCGGTCCAGGGGGAAAAGTCCGAAGCCTCGGTGCTCGATGCCCTGTCCCGGGTCGCCGCCGCGGCGCCGGACGTGGTGCTCATCACCCGCGGTGGCGGCTCGCTGGAGGACCTGTGGACGTTCAACCTCGAGACCGTGGCCCGCGCCGTGGCTGCCTGCCCGGTACCCACCGTTTCCGCCGTGGGCCATCAGACCGACGTCACCATCACCGACTTCGTGGCCGACGTGCGGGCGCCGACGCCGTCCGCGGGCGCCGAGCTGATCACGCCCGACCGGACAGAGCTGGAGGCCAAGGTGCGGCAGATCCAGCATCGGCTCGGCCGGGCGTTGGGCTCGGAACTCGCGGCGCAGCAGCGCCACCTGCAGCATCTGCGGGCGCGGCTCACCGATCCGCGCAGCCGCCTGCAGCAGCGCATGCAGCGGGCGGACGAGCTGGAAGACCGTCTGCGCCGCGCCCTGGCCGGCGCCCTCGCAACCCGCCGCGCCCAGCTCATGGCAGGGCGGCGGGCGCTGCAGCTGTTGCGGCCCAGCCGCCGCATCGCCGCCCACGATGCCCACCTGGGAGACACCTTTGCAGCGCTGCGCGCCGCAGCGACCCGGGCGATCGCGCAGCGGCAGTCGGACCTGGCAGCGGCCGCCCGCACCCTGCAGGCGGTGAGCCCGCTGGCCACCGTCGCCCGCGGCTACGCGGTGCTGACGGCCGCGGCCACGGCCGATGATCGCCAGCCGGTGACCTCCATCGGGCAGACGCGAGTCGGCGCACGGCTCACCGCCCACCTTCATGATGGCTCGCTGACGCTGACGGTGGACGAGGTCGACGCCGACAACCGGCTGCCCCGCCTGGCGGACTAGGGCCTGCTCACGCTAGGCCCTCGGACCCTACTTCTTGTGGTGCCTGACCATCCGCTTGCGGCTTCGCTGTTGACGCGGCGTGAGGGTGTTCTTGCGCCCCGCATAGGGGTTGTCGCCGGTCCGCAGCTCCACGTGCACGGGCGATCCCACCAGGTCGAGCGCCTCCCGGAAGCCGTTCTCCAGGTAGCGGACGTAGGAAGCCGGCAGTGACCGCGTCTGATTGCCGTGGATGACGATCTTCGGCGGGTGCTCGCCGGCCTTGTGCGCAAAGCGCAGCTTGATCACCCGACCGCGTACGGCGGGCGGCGGATGCGCGCCGACCATGGCTTCGAGCAGCCGGGTCAGATGGGACGTGCTGACGTCGAAGGCGCCGGCCCGATAAACCCGATTCACCTCGTCGAGCAGGTGGCCGACACCGGTGCCGTGCAGGGCGGAGATCTGACGCACCGGAATCCAGGGCGCGAAGCGCAGGCGCCGATCCAGCAGCCGACGGTTGCGCTCGCGCTCCTCGGCGGAAAGGCCGTCCCACTTGTTCAGCGCGATGATGATGCCCGCGCCCGCCTCCTCGGCGTAGCTCAGCAGGTGCAGATCCTGATCCACCAGACCCTCCTGGGCGTCGAGCACCAGCACCACCACGTGGGCATGCTCGATGGCGTCCAGGGTCTTGACCACCGAGAACTTCTCGACGGTCTCGTCCACCCTGCCCTTGCGCCGCACCCCGGCCGTGTCGATCAGCACGTAGTCGAGCTGGCCGCGCCGGAACGGAATCTCGATGGCGTCGCGGGTGGTGCCCGGCTGATCGAAGACCACCTGGCGTTCCTCGCCGAGCAGGCGATTGGTGAGGGTCGACTTGCCGACGTTGGGGCGGCCGATGATGGCCACCCGGATCGCGCTCGCCGAGGCGGCCGCGTCGTCGCCGTCCGCCGCACCCGCTTCCCCGTCCTCGGACCCCGGCACTGAGGGCAGTTCGGCTTGCACGCGCTCCGCCAGGGTCTCGATGCCGCGGCCGTGAGCGGCAGCGACGAACACCGGCGACTCGAAGCCCAGACGCGAGAACTCGGCCAGCGCGAGGTCGGCATCGACGCCGTCCATCTTGTTCACCACCAGCACCACGCGGCGCTGCGCGCGGCGCAGCCGCGCGGCAATATCCAGATCGACGGCGGTCAGGCCGGCCCGGGCATCGACCAGCAGCAGCACCAGGTCGGCCTCGCTCATGGCCCGCTCCGCCTGCGCCTCCATGGCCGTGGTGAGCACGCCGTCGTCGCCGAGCAGGCCACCGGTATCGATCAGGGTGCAGTCCAGGTCGCCCAGCCGCGCGCGGCCGTAGCGGCGGTCCCGGGTCAGGCCCGGGAGATCGGCGACCAGCGCGTCCCGGCGCCGGGTCAGCCTGTTGAACAGCGTCGACTTGCCGACGTTGGGACGCCCGACCAATGCCAGCGTCGCTCGCATGGCGTTACTTCAACTCGATGCTGAGCGCCTGCAGCGAGCCGGAGTTGCCGAGCACGTAGAACATCTCGCCTCCTGGCACCGGCCGCGAGCGTACGCCTTTGCGATCGACCCGGCGCCGGCCCAGGAAGCGGCCGTCGCTCTGGGCGAGCACGTGCAGATAACCCTCGTCGTCGGCCACCACCAGGTAGTTGCTGAAGGCCACCGGACTGCTAAGACGGCGTCGGAACAGGCCTTCCTGCTGCCAGACCGGCTCGGCGCTGCGCTGATCGATGGCGCGAACGTGATCCTCGCCGTCCACCACGTACACCTGCCCGTAGCCCTCCGCGAGGTCAAGATAACTGGACATGTCCCGTTCCCAGAGCAGCGAGCCGTCGTTGGCGCGCAGCGCTGCCAGGCGCCCCTGGTAGGACACCACGTACAGCACCCCGCCGGACAGCAGTGGCGTGCTGTCCACGTCCACCATGCGGTCGAGCTCGGACCGGCCCTCCGGCAGCATCACCTGGTGCTGCCAGAGCGGCTGGCCGTTCTCGGCGCGGACCGCCGCCACGGCGCCGTTGGCAAACCCGGCATAGACGACGCCGCCACTGTGCACCGGCGTGGCGGTGCCGCGCAGGGTGAGCACCGGCACCTGGTTGTCGAAGCTCCAGCGCACCCGGCCGTCGTCGCGCTCCAGGGCCAGCAGCCGCCCGTCGATGGTCTGCACGAACACCAGGCCGCTGCCGCCCGCCGGCGGCGCCAGCACCTCGCTGCCGACGTTGACCCGCCACACCTCGTCGCCGTCGGCCGCAGACAGCGCGACCACCTCGCCGCGGGTGGTGCCCAGCAGCACCATGCCCAGGGCCGCCCCGACGCCGCCGCTGACGTAGGCGGGATCGCGCCGGTTCACGAAGTTGAGCCAGCTGAAGAAGCCGCGAGGATTGTCGCCGATGCGGGTTCGCCAGATGCGCTTGCCATCGAAGCGGTTGTGCGCTTCCACCAGACCGTAGCCGTCGGCAGCGAACACCCGGTCTCCGGCCACGGCCGGCTCCAGGCGCAGGAACTTCTTGCCAAGGCCGCTGCCGACGCCGGTGGACCAGACGCGACGCACCTTCACGGTCTCGTCGATCTTCTGCAGCTTGGCCGGTTCCAGGCGCGCCTTCTCGTCGTCCTTGCCGCCGACGAACGGCAGCCAGGAAAACCAGCTACAGCCGGAGATCAGGCCGATGGCGACGGCCAGGCCGAGGCTACGAGCCGCTGGCATCAGCAGTGTCTGCAATCTTCATCTCCAGAACGGGCCGCTGATCGCCCGCCTGGACGTAGGACTTGGCAGCGACATAGGATTCATGGGCCAGGGCTCGCTCGCCGCGGGCGAGATGGATGTCGCCCTTCAGCTCCGCGGCCTGGATTCGAAAACCGCTGCTCCGCACCTGGGCCAGGGTCGCCAGAGCCTCATCCTCGCGATCGAGTTCGAACAGCACGCGCGCCAGGCGAAGGCGCGCGGTATCTGCTAGGGAATCGCCGGAAGCGGCGTCGATGGCACGACGCAGCAACGGCTCGGCATCGGCCGCCTTGCCGGCGGCGACCGCCGCTTCCGCCTGGCCGAGCAGAACGAACGCCGGGTACGCCGTGCCGCCCGCGTCGTCGATGATGGTCTCGGCCAACTCGGCGCGCCGATCGGCATCCGCCTGCAGATACTCCGCGTACAGATCCGAGCCCAGCAGGGTGCGCGCCTCGAGGCTGCTCTGGTACCAGCGCCAGCCACCGAAGACCAACAGGGCTGCCACGGAGCCGGCAATCAGCATCGTGCCATAGGACTCCCACCAGCCCTTCAGCTTCGCCAGCTGCTCGTCGTCACTGAGATAATCCGACACCCGTGCCTCCTGATTGCATCACCGTCAGCAGCTCGACCAGCTCGTCCAGCGTCATCGATTGCTGTGGACGATCTTCGCGCAGCGCCTTGACCGTCAACGTCCCCGAGCGAACCTCGTCGTCGCCGATCAGAACGGCGTGGCGCGCTCCGCTCTGGTCCGCGCGCCTGAGCTGGTTCTTCAGCTTGCCACCCCCGGCGTGGGTGCGGATTCTGAACGCTGGCAGCCGATCCCGCAATTTTTCTGCGGTCTGCAGCGCCTGCGGCAGGTGCGCCTCCCCCAGCACGCAGAGGTAGACATCGGCTGCTGCGGAAAGGTCCTGCGCCGCGCCTGCATCTCCGGCGCCAGACGAAGCCTCGACCAGCAGCACCACGCGATCGAGCCCGACCGCAAAGCCGGCCGCCGGGGTCGGCTTGCCCCCCAGGCGCTCCACCAGGCCGTCGTAGCGGCCGCCGGCGCACACGGTTCCTTGCGCGCCCAGGGCATCGGTCACCCACTCGAACACCGTATGGGTGTAGTAGTCGAGCCCGCGCACCAGCCGCGGGTTGACCACATAGGGCACCTGCAGCGCGTCCAGCAGGCGGCACAGCTCGGCAAAGTGCGCACGGCCGTCGGCATCGACGAAATCGGGCAGGCTCGGCGCGTGGGCCAGCAGCGCCTGAGTGGCCGGATCCTTGCTGTCGAGGATGCGCAGCGGGTTCTTGGACAGGCGCCGGCGGCTGTCCTCGTCCAGCCGGTCTGCGAGCGGCGTCAGGTAGTCGATCAGCGCTTCCCGATAGGCCTGCCGTGCGGCGCCGGAGCCGAGCGTGTTCAACTCGAGGCGCACCTCGGCGCTGATCCCGAGTACGCGCCAGAAAGCGGCCCCCATGAGGATCAACTCGGCGTCGACGTCGGGTCCCGCCAGGCCGAAGGCTTCCGCGCCGACCTGGTAGAACTGACGGTAGCGGCCCTTCTGCGGACGCTCGTAGCGGAACATGGGGCCGGCATAGAAGACCCGCTGGGTCTGGTTGAACAGCAAGCCGTGCTGCAGCAGGGCGCGCACCGTGCTGGCGGTGCCCTCGGGACGCAGCGCCAGGCTGTCACCGTCCCGGTCGGCGAGGGTGTACATCTCTTTTTCGACGATGTCGGTCGCCTCACCGACGCCCCGACTGAACAGCTCGGTATGCTCCAGCAGCGGCAGCTGGATCTCCTCATAGGCGTGGGCCGTGAGCACCGAGCGCAGGCGGTCTTCCACCAGGCGCCAGCGCCGGGCTTCGCCCGGCAGCACATCGCGCATGCCGCGGATCGACTGAATCATCGGCCTCGCTCCTGACAGGTGCACACCGCTCAGTGGCCGAGCACGAGCGAGGCGACGTTGTTACGGGTGTGGGGCTCGATGGGAACCGGCTCGTCATTGAACCGCAACGACGCACCCGGCGCGTAGCCCAGCAGCACCCGGAATGGCCCCTGCCCCACCAGCGTGAGCTCGCTGCCGCCCCTGCTGAGGTTGCTGTAGAGGCGGCGCCCCTCCGAGTCGCGCACTTCGACCCAGCAGTCGTCGCTGAAGGCGAGCCCCAGCCGGTCGTCCCCGTCCGGCGTGATGCGCTGTCTAGCATCGCCAGCCATCAGCAGCGGCTCTGCCTCCAGCGCCGGCGCCGCCTCGGCTGCCACCTCGGAGACCGGCGGCTCGCCGGCAGGCAGCGTGCTGCCAATCGTCTGGCTGCCGCCGATGGTCTGCTCGTCAACGGCCAGCGCCTGGACAGCCTGCTCGGCTGCGAGCGGCACCGACCCAGCATCGGCAGGGGCGACCGGCACCCCGGCATCCACCGCGGCACGCGGGTCCAGGGCAGCCGGCGCCGTCGGGCCCTGCGACACCGCGGCAGGCGGCTGCGGGTCCGGCACGGGCCACAGCAGCAGCAGCGCGGCGATCAGCAATGCGGCCGCCGCGGCCCCGGCGCTGCCGAGCACCAGCACGGGCCGGCGCCGCACCCATTCCCGCAGCGGTGGCTCGGTGCGCGCGGGTACGGGGGCGACGTCGCCCGCCGCATAGGGACAGCCATCCAGCAGCGGTTCCGGATCGACGCGCAGCAGGCGCGCGTACGCTCGCAGGTAGCCACGGCTGAACACCGGGCCGGGCAGGCGGCCGTAGTCGTCGGCCTCGATGGCCTCGACCACACCCATGGTGAGGTTGAGCGTCTCCGACACCTCACGCACGGTCACACCCAACCGCTCACGCTCGGCGCGCAGCCGGGCGCCGGGTCCTGCGTTGCGGTCAGTCACCGTATCCCCAACATGCACGTGCTCACCGCTCGTTCAGGCAGTTGTTCGCTCTGGTGGAGTTGGGAAACAGATTGCGCAGCGCGATCTCGTGGCTGGCCACCTGATCGGCGTTGCCGCTGATGCGGGCCAGACGCAGCCCGAGGCACAGGCTGGTCGGCGTCTGTCGCGCTCCCAGTCGGTAGGTCTCGTAGTAGCGGCTGGCCGCGGCATAGTCACCGGCTTCGTAGCCGAGCTGCGCCAGCTCCAGGCTGCTGCGCGGCATCTGCGGATTGATCGACAACGCGCGCTCGAAAGCGTCGCGCGCCCGGTCATCGTTGCCGATGCGCAGCTCGGTCAGACCCAGGCTCTCGTAAGCGCGGGCCCGGTCCGGATAGGAAGGATCGCGAACCAGCATGCGCAGCGGGTCGACCGCGTCGCGATACCGTCCCTTGGCATAGAGAAAGGCGGCGTAGTTGTTCAAGGTCCTGGCGTGCCGCGGGTCGGCGCGCAGTGCGCGCCGATAGTATTGCTCCGCCAGCTCGTCCTCCTGCTGTCCCTGATAGGAGACCGCCATCAGGGCGAGGGCCTCGGCCGAGCGCGAATCGATGTCGAGGGCGCGGGCCAGGGGCTCTCGAGCCCTGCTCCACTCGCGCTGCTCGAGGTAGCCACGGGCCAGGTCGAGCTGGGCGCGAAGCTGCACGTCGGGCGCCGCCGGCTCCCGAACGCCGGTGGTCTCGGTCACGCAGCCGGCCAGCAGCGTTCCGGCCAGCAGCGCGGCGAGCCACGCCATACGTCTCGAAGTCATGCCGTCTCCTCAGCCTTCAGGCGGGCGATGTAGCGGGCATGACGCCGGGTTCGATCCTCGACCTGGCCCACCAGCTGCCCGCAAGCGGCATCGATGTCGTCACCGCGGGTCGTGCGCAGCATGGTGGCATACCCGGCGTTCATGAGACAGGTCTGGAAGGCGCGCACCGAGGCCATGTCGGGCCGTTCGTAGCCGGACGCGGGGAACGGGTTGAACGGTATCAGGTTGATCTTGCAGCGCACGTCGCGCAGCAGCTCGGCCAGCGCCCGGGCATGGGCGAGCGTGTCGTTGACGCCCTTGAGCAGCGTGTACTCCATGGTCAGAGTTCGCCGCTCACCAAGCCCGCCCACGTAGTGCCGGCATGCGGCCAGCAGCTCGGCAATGGGGTACTTGCGATTGATGGGCACGAGCTCGTCGCGCAGCGCATCGTCGGGCGCATGCAGGGAGATGGCGAGGGACACGTCGGTCACCTCGGCGAGCCGGTAGATGCCCGGCACCACGCCCGCGGTGCTCACGGTGACCCGGCGCTTGGAGATGCCGAACGCCAGATCGTCCATCATCAGGTCGGTGGCCGCGACCACGTTGTCAAAGTTGAGCAGCGGCTCGCCCATGCCCATCAGCACCACGTTGGTCACGGCTTCACCACGCGCGCGCAGCTCGCGATCGGCCAGCCACACCTGGCCGATGATGTCGGCCGTGTCCAGGTTGCCGTTGAAGCCCTGCTTGCCGGTGGAGCAGAAGCTGCAGTTCAGCATGCAACCCACCTGTGAAGACACGCACAGCGTGTTGCGGCCGCGCTCGGGGATGAGCACCGTCTCCACGCAGTTGCCGTTGGCCACCCGCACCACCCATTTGATGGTGCCGTCCCGGGACTCCCGGCGCGTCACCACCTCGGGCGTGCCAAGACGTGCGATGCCGGCCAGCCAGTCGCGCTGGCGTATCGACAGGTCGGTCATGGCGTGAAAGTCGACGACCCCATGATGGTAGACCCACTTCATGATCTGCCGGGCGCGGAACGCCTTCTCGCCCTCGGCGACGAAGAACTGCTCCATCTGCGGGCGCGACAGCGAGAACAGATTTACCGGGCCTGGGTCGGCCATGCTCATCACCGTGGGCAGACGTCGCCGGGTTGGAAGAAGTAGGCAATCTCCCGCTCGGCGGAAGCCTCGGAGTCGGAGCCATGCACCGCATTGGCTTCCACCGACTCGGCGAAGTCGGCGCGAATGGTGCCGGGTTCGGCGTTCTTCGGGTTGGTGGCGCCCATCAGCTTGCGGTTCCTGGCCACGGCGTCGTCACCTTCGAGCACCTGCACCACCACCGGACCGGAGGTCATGTAGGCCACCAGGTCGCCGTAGAAGGGCTTGCCTTCGTGTTCGGCATAGAAGCCGCCGGCCTGCTCCCGGGTCAGCCTGAGCATGCGGGCCGCCACCACGCGCAGCCCGTTCTTCTCGAACCGGGCGATGATCTCGCCGATCAGGTTCCTGGCCACCGCGTCCGGTTTGATGATCGAAAGGGTGCGCTGCACTGCCATGTCTGTCTCCGAAGCTCCTGCACACGTCGAGGGAAGGCGCGCCGACTCCCATCCATTGTCTGAAAGGGCGTCTAGGTGATTGAAAAGTCTAGAGAACGCGCCGAATCGCGGCCGCGGATTATACGCGTTTACGCCGCAGTTTAAACGTCTTTCGGACCGCCGGCGGCGGCCCGGGCTGCTGGCGCACCGGAGCGCAGCCGTTCCGTCACCTCGGCCAGCCGGCGCCCGGCGTGGTCGACGTCGGCCTCGGTGGTGTAGCGCCCGACGGTGAGGCGCAGCGACGCGTGGGCCAGATCGTCCCGCAGGCCCAGGGCCCGCAGCACGTAGGACGGCTCGACGCTGGCGGAGGTGCAGGCCGAGCCGCTGGACACCGCCAGGTCGTCCAGCGCCAGCAGCAGCGTCTCGCCGTCGACGCCCTCGAAGGCGACGTTGACGATGCCGGGCAGACGCCGTTCGGCATCCCCGTTGAGGCGCGTGCCGGGAATCTGCAGCAGGTGCGCGAGCAGGCGGTTGCGCAGGCCAACGATGCGGGCATTCTCCCGCGCCATGTCGCGGCCCAGGATGGCACAGGCCTCCCCCATGCCGACGATCTGGTGGGTGGCGAGCGTGCCGGAGCGCATGCCGCGCTCATGGCCACCGCCATGGATCTGGGCGGTCAGCCGGACCGGCGGGTCGCGGCGCACGTAGAGCGCGCCGATGCCCTTGGGCCCGTACATCTTGTGCGCCGACAGGGAGAGGAGATCTACGGGCATGCTGGTCACGTCGAGCGCCAGCTTGCCGGCGCTCTGGGCGGCGTCACTGTGCATCAGCACGCCGGCCTCGCGACAGACCGCGCCGATGGCGGCGATGTCGTTGACCACGCCGATCTCGTTGTTGGCGTGCATGATCGACACCAGCAGCGTGTCGTCGCGCAGCGCCGCACGAACCTGCTCCGGCTCGATCACGCCGCCGGCGCCGGGCACGAGGTAGTCCACCTCGAACCCGCGACCCTCCAGATAGCGGCAGGTGTCGAGCACGGCCTTGTGCTCGATGGCGCTGGTGACGATGTGGCGCCGCCGGGCACCCTCGGCGACCCCCTTGATGGCGAGATTGTCAGACTCGGTGGCGCCCGAGGTCCAGACGATCTCGCGCGGGTCGGCGTGAATCAGGCCCGCCACCTGGGTGCGCGCCTCCTCCACCGCCTCTTCCGCCTGCCAGCCGTAATAGTGGGAGCGCGACGCCGGATTGCCGAAGTTGCCTTCCACCAGCAGGCAGCCGCTCATCTTCTGGGCCACCCTCGGATCCACCGGCGTGGTCGCGGCGTAGTCGAGATAGATGGGCTTGCGCATCTACAGCGTCCGTGCGGCGATGAGCTGGCGATCCTGACGGCGTGCCACGTGCCTAACCTCGCGCTGCGCCACCAGCTGCGCGAGCGAAATGTCGGACAGAAACTCGTCGATACGATTGGACAGCGACGTCCAAAGATCGTGGGTCAGGCAGGTGACGCCATCCTGACAGTCGGCGGCCCCGTGGCAGCGGGTCGCGTCAACGCCCTCGCCCACGGCGGTGATGATGTGGGCCACACTGATGCCGGCAAGCGGCAGTGCCAGCTCGTAGCCACCACCGGGACCGCGGACGCTGCGCAGCAGGCCGGCGCGCTTCAGCTTGCTGAAGAGCTGCTCGAGATAGGCGCTGGATATGCCCTGACGCTCCGCCACTTCCGCCACGCTCACCGGCCCGCGTTCATGATGCAGGGCGATGTCGAGCATCGCGGTAACCGCGTAACGGCCTTTCGTGGTGAGACGCATGCCCGGCAGTATGCAATACCCGACTAATTTGGTCCACTATTCGGCGGCCATGTCAGCGGGCGTCCGGCGCGAACTGACGGAGGATGCCGCGCAGCATCTGCACCTCGGTGTCGTCCAGGCTGACCCGGGTGAACAGCCGGCGCAGCCGGGTCATGGTCTGCCCCGGGTTGCCGGGGTCGAGGAAGCCGCTGTGCACGAGCGCGCCCTCGAGGTGCTGCATCAGGCCCTCGAGCTGGGCCTGCGTCGCGGCCGGGCGGTCCCACTCCGGCTCCGGCATCACGCTCTCGCACTGCTTGAACAGCTCATAGCAGACCACCTGCACCGCCATGGCCAGATTGAGCGACGGATAGGCCGGATTGGCCGGAATCTGCAGATGGCAGTGACAGCGCTGCAGCTCGTCGTTCGACAAGCCGTTGGTCTCACGGCCGAACAGCACGGCGATCTCCCGATCGGCCGGCTGCGCCAGCAGGTCGGCGGCCACCTCGGCGGCCGATTTCACGGGCCAGGGAATGCGCCGCGACCGGGTGCTGGTGCCGACTACCCAGTGGCAGTCGGCGATCGCCTGGTCGACGCTGTCGTAGACCGTCACCGCGTCCAGCACGTCCTGGGCGCCCGCGGCCCGCCACTCGGCCTGCGGATCCGGGAAGCGCTTCGGTCGCACCACCCCGAGACGCGACAGCCCCATGGTCTTCAGGGCCCGCGCAGCACCGCCGATGTTGCCGGGATGGCTGGGCTCAACCAGCACCACCCGGATTCGTTGCAGTCGTTCGATCGTCACCTGTCATCTCCCGGAACGTGCTGTTAGGATACCGCGCCTTTGCGACCCGGGTCCGTTCCTGCATGCAGCCCATGGCCAACATCGCGTTGCGCGCCGCTCGTCAGGCGGGGCAGATCATCCTGCGCGCCATGGACCGGCTGGAGAGCCTCGACGTTCAGGAAAAGGGCCGCAACGACTACGTCTCGAACGTCGATCGCGACGCCGAGAGCGCCATCATCGACGCTCTGCACCGCGCCTTTCCGGAGCACGGTATTCTCGGCGAGGAGCACGGCGCCGCCTACACCGGCAGCCGCTCGGGCAGCGACACCGAGTTCACCTGGATCGTCGACCCGCTGGACGGCACCACCAACTACCTGCAGGGCATTCCGCATTTCTGCGTATCCATCGCCCTGCAGAAGGGACGGCAGCTCGAGCACGGCGTGATCTTCGATCCGCTGCGCAATGAGGCGTTCGTCGCCAGCCGCGGCCACGGCGCCCAGCTCAACGACAAGCGCATCCGGGTCAGCCGCACCACGCGCCTGGAGGACGCCGTGCTGGGCACGGGCATACCGCCGGGCGCCATCGCCGCCCATCTCGACGCGTACATGGACACCTTGAAAGATCTCACCCGCCTCTGCCGCGGCATCCGCCGCGCCGGGTCTGCGGCGCTCGATCTCGCCTACGTTGCGGCCGGACGCACCGACGGGTTCTGGGAGTTCGCGCTGTCGCCCTGGGACATCGCCGCTGGTGTGGTGCTGGTGCGCGAGGCCGGCGGCTTCGTCGGGGATCCGGCCGGCGGCGACACGTTCATGAAGACCGGCAACGTGGTCGCTGCCAACACCAAGTGCTTCAAGCTGATGGTGCAGCAGCTACGGCCGCACCTGACCCCGGCGCTGCGCTGATCGGGCGCGCTCAGGGCGCCTGCGTCTCGCCTTCCTTCTCCGGCACCATCAGGTCTTCGCGGCTGATCTTCAGCAGCAGGATCATGTTGGCCGCCACGTAGATCGAGGAGTAGGTGCCCACGACGACGCCGATGGTCAGCGCCGTGGCGAAACCGCGAATCGTCTCGCCACCCGCCAGAATGAGCGCCACCAGCACCAGCAGCGTGGTCAACGAAGTCACCAGGGTGCGGCCGAACACCTCGTTCAGCGAGCGGTTGATGACCTCGACCGGGGTCGCCCGCCGCATGTTCCGGAAGTTCTCGCGGATGCGGTCGGACACGACGATGGTGTCGTTGAGCGAGTAGCCGATCACTGCCAGCACCGCGGCCAGCACGGCCAGATCGAACGTCCATTGAAACAGCGAGAAGCACCCCACCACCACCAGCACGTCGTGAGCAAGGGCCACCACGGCCGCCACGGCGAACTGCTTGGTGAAGCGGAACAGGATGTAGACCATGATCACGCCCATGGCCGCCAGCAGGGCGAGACCGGCATCGTCACGCAGCTCTTCGCCGACCGCCGGACCCACGTAGTTCGACTGCTTCAGCACCACACCGGGCTCGAGCGACTGCAGCGAGCTGAAGATCGCATCGCCCATGCCGGCCTGATCCCGGTCCTGCTGCGACGGCATGCGCACCAGCAGGTCGCGGTCGCTGCCGAAGAACTGCACCACGCCGTTCTCGAAGCCTTCATCCTCCAGGTACCGGCGTACCGCCCCCGGATCCGCGGACTCGGGAAACTCCACCTCCACCAGGGTGCCGCCGGTGAAATCCAGGCCCAGATTGAGGCCCTGCACGAAGATGTCGGCCGTCGCCAGCACCACGAAGACGATGGACGCCACCGCCGCGATGCGGCGCTTGCCCATGAAGTCGATGTTGAAGACCTTCATATGGCGAGCTTCTCCAGCTTGCGGCCGCCGTACATCAGGTTCACCAGCGACCGTGTCACCCAGATGGCGGTGAACATGGAGGTGACGATGCCCACGGCCAGGGTGATGGCAAAGCCCTTCACCGGGCCGCTGCCGATGGAGAACAGGATGATGGCGACGAAGAAGGTGGTGATGTTGGCGTCCAGGATCGTGACGATGGCGCGCTCGAAGCCGGCCTGAATGGCCGCCTGCGGCGACAGCCGGGTCAGCTCCTCGCGAATGCGGGAGAAGATCAGCACGTTGGCATCCACCGCCATGCCCACCGTCAGCACGATGCCGGCGATGCCCGGCAGGGTCAGCGTCGCGCCCAGCACCGACATGATGGCGACGATGAGCACCAGGTTCGCGGTGAGCGCCGCGTTGGCCGCCAGCCCGAACCAGCGGTAGTAGACCAGCATGAAGGCCAGCACCAGCACGAACCCGATCACCACCGCGTTGCGGCCCTGATTGATGTTCTCCTCACCCAGGCTGGCGCCGACGGTGCGTTCCTCGGCGATGTACATGGGCGCTGCCAGCGCCCCGGCCCGCAGCAGCAGCGCCAGGTCGCGCGCCTCTCTGAGTTCGAGGCCGGTGATGCGGAACCGGAAACCGAGCGCGCTCTGGATGGTGGCCACGTTGATGACGCGCTTCTCTTCGACGGTGAACGGCACCACGCGGGTCTCGCCATCCTCGGTGACGGTGCGGGAGCGCACCTTCAGCTCCTTGAAGATGATGGCCATGCGGTTGCCGACGTTCACCTGGGTGACGTCGTTCATCCGCCGACCGCCCTCGTTGTCGAGGGTGATGGACACCTGCGGCTGCCCGGTTTCCGGGTCGAAGTCCTGCACCGCGTTGGTCACCTGATTGCCGGTGACGATGTTGGCGCGCTCCAGCACCACGGGCACGCCTTCGTACTGATAGGTCTCGGTGTCGGCAGGGCGGGCGTTGCCGCGGGAGACCAGTCGGAACTCCAGGTTGGCGAACTTGTTGATGATCTCCTTGGCGCGGGCGCTGTCCTGGATGCCGGGCAGATCGAGCACAATGCGGGCCCGCCCCAGACGCTGCACCAGCGGTTCGGACACGCCCAGCTCGTTGACCCGGTTGCGCAGGCTGGTGAGGTTCTGGGAGATCGCGAAGTCTTCCAGCTCGGTGACCCGCGCCTCGGTGATCGACAGGCGCAGCCCCGGCTGGCCCTCCACCTCCCGCTGGCTCACCTCGAACTCGTCGAACTCGGTGCTGATCAGCTGCTGCGCCTGATCCCGCGACTCTTCGCTCTGGAAGCCGATGTCCAGGTTGCGCCCCGACAGCCAGTCGCGGCCGACATAACGTATGCGGTTCTGCACCAGCAGATCGCGGATGGCCTCCTGGTTGCTTTCCATGCGGTCGCCGAGGAACTTGTCCATGTCCACTTCCAGCAGAAAGTGAACGCCGCCGGAGAGATCGAGGCCGAGCGACATGGGCTTGCCGCCGATGGATTCCAGCCACTGCGGCGTGTTCGAGGCGCGGTTCAGGGCCACCACGTAGCGCTGCTCGGCCGAAGGGTTGAGGGCCGCGGCGACCCGATCGCGGCCGCGCAGCTGCGCATCGTCGCTGGTGACTCGGATCAGGCCGGTGCCCGCTTCGATCTGATAGCCCTTGACGTCGATGCCGGCACGCTCCAGCGCGTCGGCGGCGCGCTGCATGACGCTGTCGTTGACCTCGGCGGCGTCGCCCACCGAACGGATCTGCAGCGCTGGATCGGGCTGGAACAGGTTCGGCGCCGCGTACAGGCAGCCAAGCACCAGCACCAGAATGATGAAGAGACTGCGGCCCAGCGGGTTGGTGTTGGGGGGGCGGTTGGCCGCCCTAGGCATGCCGAGCAGGTTCTCACCAGCCATGCCGGGCGACCTGGCCACGCTCAGGACTCATCCAGCGACTTGATGGTCCCCTTGGGCAGGGTTGCCCCCACCGCCGATTTCTGGATGCGCAGCTCGACGTTGTTCGCCACCTGCACCTTGATGAAGTCGTCTTCGACCTTGTTCACCGTGCCCACGATGCCACCTGCGGTCACCACCTCGTCGCCCTTGTTCAGACCCGCCATCAGGGCCTGATGTTCCTTGCGGCGCTTGCTCTGCGGCCGCCACAGCAGAAAGTAGAAGATCAGGACGAAGCCGCCGAGGAACAGCAGGTTGATCAGTCCGGCATCGGCCGGCGCCGCGCCCTCGGCCGCATGTGCCGTGGTTTCAAAGAGGTTCATCTGGGGAGTTCCAACCGTTTTGCAGGGTCTCGATGAGGCTGCGAAATGTACCCGTTTCGATAGAGCCGCGCAAACGCGCCATCAGGCCGTGGTAGTAGGCGAGATTATGCTGCGTCATCAATATGCTGCCGAGGATTTCTCCGCAGCGGTCGAGGTGATGCAGGTAGGCCCGGCTGAAGTTCGCGCAGGTGTAGCAGCCGCACTCAGGGTCCAGAGGCAGATCGGCCAGCCGGTGCCGGGCATTGCGGATCTTCAGAGTGCCACGGGACGTGAATGCGTAGCCGTTGCGGGCGTTGCGGGTCGGCATCACGCAGTCGAACATGTCGACCCCGAGCTCGACGCCGCGCACCAGGTCCTGGGGGGTTCCGACGCCCATCAGATAGCGCGGCCGGTCTGTCGGCATGTGCGGCAGCAGGGTGACCAGCACGTGATCCATCTCGTCCTTCGGCTCGCCCACCGACAGCCCGCCCACGGCATAGCCGTCGAAGCCGAGCTCCAGCAGCCCGGCCAGACTTTCCCGCCGCAGCGACTCGTACATGCCCCCCTGGACGATGCCGAACAGGGCGCCCGCCTCTTCGTGCCCGTACGCGGCGCGACAGCGTGCCGCCCAGCGCAGCGACAGCGCCATGGACTCGCGGGCCTGGGATTCGCTGGCCGGGTACGGCGTGCACTCGTCGAACACCATCACCACGTCGGCGCCGAGGTTGCGCTGCACGGCCATGGACCGCTCCGGCGTCAGGCTGACCCGGTCGCCGTTCACCGGCGAGCGGAACACCACGCCCTCCTCGGAGATCCGGCGCAGCTCGCCCAGGCTCCAGACCTGAAAGCCGCCCGAGTCGGTGAGGATCGGTCCGGGCCACCGCATGAACGCGTGCAGCCCGCCGAGCGCGCGCACCGCCTCGTCCCCGGGCCGCAGCATCAGATGGAAGGTGTTGCCGAGCAGCATCTGCGTGCCCACCTCGGCGAGCGCGGCCGGCGTCATGGCCTTCACCGTGCCGTAGGTGCCGCAGGGCATGAACACGGGCGTCTCGACGCTGCCGTGGGCCGTGGTCAGCCGGCCGCGGCGCGCCTGGCCATCGCGGGCGAGCAGCTCAAACATGATGGTGATCCAGGGCCTGTTCCAGAAACCGTTCCAAAAACATGGCATCCCCGTAGCTGAAGAACCGATAGCCCTCGGCCACCGCCTGGCGATAGGCGGCCAGCACCGGCCCGTGGCCGGCGAATGCGCACACCAGCATCAGCAGCGTCGATCGCGGCAGGTGGAAGTTGGTGAGCAGCGCGTCCACGACCCGGAACCGGTAGCCCGGAGTGATGAACAGATCCGTCTCCCCCTGCCCGGCCGCCACGGCACCGCCGGCCGCCGCAGACTCCAGCGTGCGCACCACCGTGGTGCCCACCGCCACCACCCGGCCGCCGCGTGCCCGACAGGCCGCCACCGCGGCGGCGGCGGCCTCGGAGACCTCATAGCGCTCCAGATGCATGCGATGGTCGGTCACGTTCTGCACCCGCACCGGCTGAAACGTCCCTGCGCCGACATGCAGGGTGACGCGGGCGACGTCGACGCCCTCCCCGGGCAGCGCCGCCAGCATGGCCTCGGTCAGATGCAGGCCGGCGGTGGGCGCCGCCACCGCGCCCGGCCGGGTGCCGTAGACGGTCTGATACCGCTCCAGGTCGCCGGCCGAGGCGGCGCGGTCGATGTACGGCGGCAGCGGCACCTCGCCGGCGGCCTCCAGCACGGCGGTGACCGAACCCGGAAACGCCAGCCGGTAGAACTCGCCCTGGCGCGCCAGCACTTCCAGAGTGAAGCCGTTCACGAGGAGCGTGCGCCCGCGCTGCAGCGGCTTGCTCACCCGAACCTGGCACAGCGCCTCGACGTCGGTCTCGATACGCTCCACCAGAATCTCGGCGCGACCGCCGCTGTCCTTCTCGCCGTGCAGGCGGGCCTTGATGACACGCGTGTCGTTCAGCACCAGCAGGTCTCCCGGCCGCAGCAGCGACGGGAAGTCGGTGAAAGTAAGGTGCTGCACGCCGCCCGGTCCGAGCCGCAGCAGGCGGCTGCCGTCGCGGCGCTCGGCCGGGCGTTGGGCAATCAGGCTATCGGGCAGCTCGTAGTCGAACTCGTCGAGGCGCATTGGCTTGACCGACCAATGGGAAAGCGGCGCATTCTACGCACCCGCGGCGGCTGCCGCCAAACGGGACATCCGTGCGGTGGCGGTCAGGTCGTCGCCGCATCGTCGATGGCGGCCGCCCGCTGTCGAGCGGGCCGCTCCGCCAGCCGCGACCAGTAACGCTCGAACGCCGGGCGCCGCGGCAGGGTCTCGAACTCCAGACCCCAGCCGATCTGGGAGCCGACGTACACATCGGCCGCTGAGAACGACTCGCCGGCCACGTACTCGCTGGTCGACACCGCGCGCTCCAGAGCATCCACGGTGGCGTCGAAGCTGCCGTATCCGGCCGTGGCCTGACGTTCCGCCGGCACTTCGAAGCCGAGCGTGCGGTTGGTGACCGCAGCTTCCAGGGGACCGGCGGCGAAGAACAGCCAGCGGTAGTAGGCGCCGCGAAGGCTCGTGGGTGGTGCCAACCCCGCCGCCGGAAAGGCATCGGCCAGGTAGGCGCAGATGGCCGCACATTCGGTGACCACCGTGTCGCCGTGGCGGATGGCGGGCACCTTGCCCATGGGGTTGATGGCGAGATAGGCCGGGGCCTTCATCGTCGTGCCGTAGTCGAGCAGCTCGGTGTCGTAGGGCTCGCCCACCTCCTCGAGCATCCACCGGACGATGCGGCCACGGGACATCGGGTTGGTATAGAAGGTCAGCGTGTCGGCCATGGCGTCAGCTCCTCTCGCGTGTGCTGTATGAATATACAGTCTCGCCGTCCCCGCGGGCAAGGCTACGCCCTGCACAGGCGTGGCATTCCGTTCGGAGCGCCGTGTACTATTGCCGGCCACCGCGCCCGGGTGGCGAAACTGGTAGACGCGCCAGACTCAAAATCTGGTTCAGGAAACTGAGTGTCGGTTCGACTCCGACCCCGGGCACCAACCGCCCCCCGCGTCATCACCCGCCCGGTCAGCCAGCGGGGTGAACGCGCATCGGCTCCACCACCAGATAGGCATCCGGCGTGCTCACGGCGACCTGTCCCTCCTGCACCGTGCACTGCACCGTGAGGTTGCGGGATGCCATGGCGGCCAGCGCATCCACGGCGTCGTCCGTCAGCGCCAGCATCCGCAATGCCGGCAAACGGGCCAATGCGGCGGCGTGCTTGTCCCACCAGACGTCGAAGGCACGCTGACCGTAGGCGAGCACGGACACCTGCCGGGCCCGGCCGGCGGCACGCCGCAGCCGCCGCTCGTCGGGCAGACCCACGTCGATCCAGTGCACGATTTCTCCCGTCGGGTCGCGCAGCCACAGATCGGGCTCGTCGTCGGTGGACAGGCCGCGGCCGAACGCCAGCGCTTCGTCGGCCCACAGCGCGAATGCCAGCAGCCGCACCATCAGCCGCTGCTCGGTCTCGGACGGGTGCCGGGCCAGGGTGAGCGGATGATCGGCGTAGTAGCCGCGGTCGATGTCGGCCACCTCGAGCTGAACGCGGTAGACGGTGGCCTTCAACGCCATGACGATTCCCAGGAAGTCGACAGCCGCGCACTCTACCACCGCGCCCGGGCGCTGGCGCAGCCCCGGGCCAGCGGCCGCGGACTGGGTTACCATCGACGGCGATGAAGCCCCATCTCTGGATCATGCGCGCCGCGTTGACCCTGGCCTCCCTGCCGGCGGCCGCGGACGCCGCCCGCACACCGCCCAGACCACCGGAGATGCCCAGCTTCCGCCCGCCCGTATCGGCAGACCCGGTGCCCGCCATCTTCGTCTATCGAATCGACGCCGGCTGCCAGGTCACCGGCACGCGCAAGCTGTCGGGTCCGGCGGCGTTGAGCTGGCGCGACGTGCAGCGCCAGCGGCAGATCGAGCAGCGCCAGGTGGTGTGGCGCATCGTCGACGGCGTGCGCAGCCAGCTCATCGAGCGGCGGGTGAAGCTGCGCGGCGAGCTGGTGCGCGAGGGCGAGCTGGTCTGCCACCTGCGGCCGGGCGGCCAGGTGCTGGAAGCCTGGATCGAGCGCCGCGATCAGAGCGCGGCGCGGCGTCAGGCGCCGCAGCGCGATGCGGTGGCCGTGATCGACGGCGGCATCGCCGATCTGGGCGCCTACTCGCTCACCATCGAAACCGGCGGCTGAGCGATCTTGGATACGCCCGACTGGACCGCCATTCTGCCGCCGCTGCTGGCCATCGCGCTGGCCATCGTCAGCCGCCAGGTGATCCTTTCGCTGGGCGCCGGCATCTGGTTCGGCTGGTGGCTGCTCGGCGACGGCAATCCGCTGAGCGCGCTGGCGGACGCCATCGACAGCGGCATCGCCGTGCTCGGCAATCCCGGTGATGCCCGCGTCATCGCCTTCGCCCTGGTGATCGGCGCCATGATCGCGCTGATGGAGCGCAGCGGCGGCGTGCGCGGCTTCGTCGCCTGGCTGGAGCGGCGCCGCTGGGTGAACACGCCGCGGCGGGCCGAGTGGCTGGCCTGGGGCACCGGCATCGTCATCTTCATCGAATCGAATCTGACGCTGCTGGTGGCCGGCGCCGTGTCGCGCCCGCTGTTCGACCGGCTGCGCATATCGCGCGAGCGGCTCGCCTACCTGATCGACGCCACCTCGGCGCCGGTGTGCATCCTGATCCCGCTCAACGCCTGGGGCGCGTTCAACCTGGGCCTGCTCGGCAGCACCGACCTGGAGGACCCGCTCGCCACCTTCGTGCGCGCCATACCCCTGAACTTCTACGCCATCCTGGCGGTGGCTCTGGCCGCCGCCGCCATCGCCTGGCGCTGGAACCCGGGACCCATGGCACGCGCCGAGGCCCGCACCCGGGCCGGGCAGGTGCTGTGGCCGCACGCGGCGCCCATGGTCGACCCCGCCCTTCTCGGCGATGCCGACGGGCCCACCGCCAGCCCGGCGTTCATGCTGCTGCCGATTCTGGTCATGGTGGCCATGGTGCCCGTGGGCCTTTATGTCACCGGTGACGGCAACCTGGCGGCGGGATCGGGCTCGACATCCGTGCTCTGGGCCGTCTGCGCCGGGCTCGCCAGCATCTGGGCGCTGGCCCTGGTGCGGCAGCGGCGGCGGCTCGACGAGTTGATGAGCGTATCCCTGCGCGGCGCCGGCGGGCTGCTGCCGGTGGCGCTGATTCTGCTGCTGGCGCTGGCGCTGGGCGACGTCACCGACGCGCTGGGCACCGGTGCCTACGTGGCAGGCCTGGTGAGCGACACCGTGCCCTTGGCGCTGCTGCCCGCCCTCATCTTCCTGGTGGCCGGCTTCACCGCGTTCGCCATCGGCTCGAGCTGGGGCACGTTCGCCATCATGATTCCCATCGCCATTCCCATTGCCCTGACCCTGGGCGTGGATCCGGCGCTGCTGCTGGGCGCGGTGCTGGCGGGAGCCGTGTTCGGCGACCATGCCTCCCCCATCAGCGACACCACGGTGGTGGCGTCCATGGCGGCCGCCACCGACCACATCGATCACGTGCGCACGCAGCTACCCTTCGCGCTGATCGCGGCCGGCATTGCCCTGCTCGGCTATCTGATCGCGGGGTTGTTGCTCTGAGACCGGGGTAGCGCGGCGGCGCTAGGCGCCCATGTTCTGCTGCATGGCATCCGCGAAAGCCAGCGCGTCCACGTAGGCCGGGGCCAGACGTCCGGCGGCCTCGCCGGCATCGGTGAACCGGCCCTGCTCGTAGGCGAGCACCTGGGCCAGCAGCGTGCCGAGGGGCCCCGGCTCGCCTACCAGCGCATCGCGGGTGGCTTCGTCCAGGGGTAGCTGCCCCACCACGTCCGCCATGGGCTGATCTAGCAGCGCGTCCAGCACCGACAGCAGCCCCAGGGTGAAGCACTGGGAGCGGTCGTAGCCGGGCAGCCCCTGGCCGAGACGCTCGCACAGCCGGGCGCGGACCAGGGCGGTGACCATCAGCTCCGAAGGCTTGTCGTCGGACAGCCGCGACATCAGCATCAGCGTCGCCCAGTCCCGCACCTGCCGGGTGCCCACCAGCACCAGCGCCTGGCGGATGGAGGTCACCTCCACCGACACCGCGCAGTAGGCAGAGTTGATGTAGCGCAGCAGCCGGAACGATATGGCCGGATCCCGGCTGACGAGTTGCTCCAGCTCGTCGAGGCTGGCTTCGGGATCGCGGATGCGGGCCAGCAGATGCATCACCGTGACCCGGCTGGCTTCCGGACGCTTGCCGGTGATGATCTTGGGGCGGCAGAAGAAGTAACCCTGAAACAGGTCGAAGCCGAGCTCGGCGCAGCGGGTCATGACCTCGTGGGTCTCCACCTTCTCGGCCAGCAGCAGCGCCCCGTAGGGCCGCAGCCGGGTCACGTACTCGCCCAGAGCGTCTTCGCCCAGCGCCAGCACGTCCAGCTTCACGTAGTCGACCATGGGCAGCAGCGCCTCGCAGCCCGGCCGGAACACGAAGTCGTCCAGCGCCAGACGGTAGCCGGCCGTGGAGAGCTCGCGAAGGCGCGCCACCAGCGCCTCGTCAATGGGTATGTCTTCCAGCACCTCGAGGACGATCTGGCCTTTGCGCTGCGGCAGCGGCAGCTCCCCCTGCAGAAAGCGGGCGGTGACGTTGATGAAGGCCGGCACGGTGCCGACCAGACGCTCGAGGCCGATGTCGACGATGCCGGTGGAGATCACTTCCGACGTGGCGCGGTCGCCGTCGACGACGCCGGCGTCTCCCGCCCCGGCGTCCGGCCGGAACAACAGCTCATAGCCGCCTACCCGCAGGTGGCGATCGTAGATGGGTTGTCGGGCCAGATGGAACGACTGCATGGGCAGCTCGCCTGGTCTTCGAGCGCTAAGCATCGGTCAGGTTCGGAAAAAGAAGCGTGACGTATGCACGCAACCGCACAATGGCTTTACATTCCTGAGACGCCAACCGCAACAGGCGGCGCTGTCAGCGCCGCAACCGGCGCCGCGCCACCACCCAGCGATGCACCTCCGACGGGCCCTCATAGATCCGCATGGCGCGCACCTGCTGGGCCATGAGCTGCAGCGGCAGCTCCTTGGTCATGCCCATGGCGCCGAACGCCTGCATGGCATGGTCGATCACGTCGGTGGCCATCTCGGTGGCGAACACCTTGATCATGCTGGCCTCGGTGCGCACGTCGCGACCCTGATCCTGCTTCCAGGCAGCGTCCTGCACCATCAGCCGGCAGGCGTGAATGCGGGTCGCGGCGTCGGCCACCCACCACTGCACCGCCTGCCGGTCTGCCAGCAGCGCGCCGAAGGTCTGCCGCTGGTTGGCCTGCTCCACCAGCATGGCCAGCGCCCGCTCGGCCATGCCGACGCACCAGGCGCCCATCTGCAGCCGCCGCACGGTGAGCCGAAGCTGCATGGGGCCGAAGCCATCGCCCTCCCGGCCGAGCAGCGCCTCGCCCGGCACCCGGCAGTCGTCGAACACCACCTCGTAGGTGCGGTTGCCACCGATGATGGGTATCTCCCGGGCCACCTCGAACCCGGGCGTGCCCTGGTCCACCAGGAACGCCGAGATGCCGCCCCGCGACCCCTTCTCCGTGTCGGTCACGGCCATGACGATGGTGAAGGCCGCGTGTTTCACGCGGCTGATCCAGATCTTGCGGCCGTTGATCACCCAGTCGTCGGGCTGGCCTGGCTGCTGCGCCGGCACCCGCACGGCGCGCGTGCGCATGCCTGCCGGATCGGCGCCTGCACCCGGCTCGGAGATGGCGATCGCGGATACCGTCTCGCCGCGGGCATAGGGTTCCAGGTATTTGGTCCGCTGCGCCGGGGTCGCCGTGGCCAGCAGCATGTGCAGGTTCGGTGAGTCGGGCGGGAACGTGAACGGCACGACGGTGCGGCCGACGGCCTCGTTCACCGCCACCATGGCCAGGGCCGGCAGGTTGGCGCCACCAGTTTCCTCCGGGGCGTCGAGCCCCCACAGCCCGAGCTCGCGGCAGCGCGCGTTCAGCGGTACCAGCTCGTCGTCGGTGAGCGCGCAGGGCCCGCCGGCCGCCTCCCGGGCGAGCACGGCCGGCTCCAGGGGCATCAGCTCGGTGTCGACGAAGCGCTCCACCGTGTCCGCGAGCATGCGGAACTCCTCCGGCAGCTCGAAGTTCATACCGACCCCCTGTCCCGTTGGTTTTCGGTATTATGCCGCGTCCACGAATCCCGCACCGAATCAGAGGCAGACCTCATGAGCGAAACACCCATCCTGGTGGGCGTCGCCCAGCTCGAGCAGCGCATCGACGACCCCAAGTCCGGCAAGGAGCCCTACGAGCTGATGATCGACGCCGTCCGCGCGGCCGCCGAGGATGCCCGCGCGCCGGCCCTGCTCGCGCAGGCCACCTCGGTACGGGTGATCCGCGGCATCTGGCCCTATCAGAACCCGGCCAGGACCGTGGCCGAAGCGGTGGGTTGCCCGGGCGCCGAGACCGTGCTCACGCCCTACGGCGGCAACTTCGTGCAGTCGGTGGTCAACCAGACCGCGCTGGACATCCAGAACGGCACGCACGACCTGGTGATCGTCACCGGCGCCGAGTGCGGCAACACCCAGGCCAAGGCCCGCCGCGCCGGCGTCGACCTCGACTGGCAGCCGCTGCCCGGCAAGCCGGATCGCATGATCGGTGAAGAGAAGGACATGCGTCATCAGGCCGAGAAGCAGCTGCGCATCGGCCAGCCCATTCAGATCTACCCGCTGTTCGAGAACGCGTTGCGCCACCATCGCGGCGAGTCCATCGACGATCACCTGGTGCGCATCTCCGAGCTGTGGGCGTCGTTCAGCCGGGTGGCGGCCGGCAACCCCCACGCCTGGATTCGTGAGGCCAAGACGGCCGAACAGATCCGCACCATCTCGGCGTCCAACCGGCCGGTGTCGTTCCCGTATCCGAAGCTCATGAACTCCAACAACAACGTCGACCAGGCGGCGGCGCTGATCCTGTGCTCGGTGACCAAGGCGCGGCAGCTCGGCATTCCGGAGGATCTCTGGATCTACCCGTGGGCGGGCACCGACGCCCACGAGCACTTCTTCGTGTCCAACCGCGACAACCTGTACACCTCACCCGCCATCCGCATCGCCGGACGCCGGGCGCTGGAGCTTGCCGGCCTCACGCCGGCAGACCTCGATCTGGTGGACGTGTACAGCTGCTTTCCGGTGGCGGTGCAGATCGCGGCCGCCGAGATCGGCCTGGACACCTCGCGGCCGCTCACCATCACCGGCGGCCTGACCTTCGCCGGCGGCCCGCTCAACAACTACGTCATGCACTCCATCGCCCGCGGCGTGGAGCTGCTGCGCGAGCAGCGCGACGCCCGCTGCCTGATCACGGCCAACGGCGGCTACCTCACCAAGCACGCGTTCGGCGTCTATGCCGCCGAGCCGCCGGCGACGCCGTTCCGGCACCAGGACGTGCAGGCCGAGGTCGACGCGACGCCAAGCCGTGACGTGGCCCTGGACTACAGCGGCAGCGCCGAGGTGGAGAGCTACACCGTCATGTACGGCGCCGAAGGCCCGAGCATCGGCTATCTGGCCTGCCGGCTCCCCGATCAGCGCCGGGCCTGGGCCACCTGCGACGATGCCGCCGTGCTCGACGCCATGACCCGGGAGGAGTTCTGCGGGCGCCCGGTGCAGGTGGCGGACCATCGCGCGCGGTTCTGACGTGACCGAGCCGCGGCCGGCGGCGCTGGGCTACCGGCTCGGCGCCATGCTCTACGACGGCCTGCTCATCATCGCCCTGTGGATGCTGACATTGTTCGTGCTGGTGGCGGTCGCCAACGACGCCGTGTACGGCGCCGCCGTGCGCACCATCCTGTTCCTCGAGCTGTATGGGTTCTTCATCTACTTCTGGATCAGCCGCGGCCAGACCCTGGGCATGCTGGCGTGGCGTCTGGCGCTGCGCACCGACGACGGGGCGCCGCTGACCCTGGCCCAGGCGACGCTGCGCTTCTTCGGCGCCGCCGTGTCCGCCGCCTGCTTCGGGCTCGGGTACCTGTGGGTTCTCGTCGATCCCAAGCGGCGAAGCTGGGGAGACCGGTTGTCCGCCAGCCACATCGTGCGGCTGCCGAAAGGCCGGTGAGCATATGCCAGGTATTTGTATTCCTTTAGAATCTGCCGGCACCGGCGAGCAAGAGAAGCATTCCCGACCATGAAATATACGACCAAGATCGGCACCCTGACCGAACTCAAGACGCCCTGCCTCGTCAGCAGCCGGGCTCAGGCACGCCGCGTCGCCAAGGCGGCCGGCCACGGGGCCATGGTGGACGCCGCGCTGCAGGACTTCGAAGACAAGCCCGGCCGCGTGCTGTGGATCCGCCTGCCGGCAGCCAGCCCGATCGCGAGGCTGCTGGTGGCCGGCGGCGCCGATGACAAGCTCTCCGCGTCGGACTACCGCAAGATCTGCGACGCCGCCGCCCGCGCGCTGAAGGCGGTGAAGGCCAGCACCGCGCTGTGGGCCCTGGGCAGCGCCACCGTGGACGGTCAGGACCCATACTGGCGCTACGGCGCCGGGCTGGCCGCCCTGGCCAACGCCCTGTACGCGTTCGCCGAGCACAAGACCGGCAACGACGGCAACGGCATGACCCTGCGCAGCGTGCAGGTGCACGCAGACGCCCGCGCCAAGGCCAGCGCTCAGCGCGCCGTCAAGGAGGCGAACGCGCTGCAGGCCGGCCTCGACCTGGCCCGCGATCTCGGCAACCAGCCGCCCAACGTCTGCAACCCCACCTATCTGCTGCGCGAGGCACGCAAGCTGGGACGGCTGGACAAGGTGCGGGTATCGGCGCTGGACGAGAAGCGCATGCGCGAGCTGGGCATGGGCGCCTTCATCGCGGTCTCCCAGGGCAGCGACACCCCCGGACAGATGATCATTGCCGAATACCGGGGCGGCAAGACGGGCGCCGCGCCCATCGTCCTGGTGGGCAAGGGCATCACCTTCGACACCGGCGGCATCAGCATCAAGCCGGCACCGAACATGGACGAGATGAAGTTCGACATGTGCGGCGCCGCCACCGTGCTCGGCACCCTGCGGGCGGCCATCGAGGCCAAGCTGCCGATCAACGTCATCGCCGTGGTGGCCGCCGCCGAGAACATGCCGAGCGGCAAGGCGACCCGGCCGGGCGACATCGTCCGCACCCTGTCCGGCAAGACGGTGGAGATTCTCAACACCGATGCCGAGGGCCGGCTGGTGCTATGCGACGCGCTGACCTACGTGGAGCGCTTCAAACCCAAGGCGGTGGTGGACGTCGCCACGCTCACCGGGGCCATGATCGTAGCCCTGGGTTCTCTGGCGTCCGGCCTGTTCACCAAGGACGACGCCCTGGCCGCCGGGCTGCTGGCCGCCGGCGAGTGGAGCGGCGACCGGGCCTGGCGCATGCCGCTGTGGGACGACTATCAGGAGATGCTGAAGAGCAACTTCGCCGACGTTCCCAACATCGGCAGCCCGGGCGCGGGCTCGATCACGGCCGCCTGCTTCCTGGCCCGGTTCACGGAGAAGTATCCGTGGGCGCACATGGACATCGCCGGCAGCGGCTTCCAGGGCGGCGCCGCCAAGGGCGCTACCGGCCGGCCCGTGGGGCTGCTGTTCCGCTATCTGGTCGACCAGGCGGGCAAGTGACCCGGGTGGATTTCTACGTGCTGCAGGACGTCGACCTGGGCGCCGCCAGCCGGTTCGCCTGCCGGCTGGCGGCCAAGGCGGTGACCAGCGGCCACCGGGTGCACGTTCATACGTCCGACGCCGATGCGGCGGCGGAGCTGGACGAGCTGCTGTGGCACTATCCCGAGCACCGGTTTCTGCCCCACGCTCGGGAAGACGGTGACGACGCCGGGCGGGCGCCGCTGCTGGTCGGCTGGTCGACGCCGGACCATCACGACGGCGTGCTGATCAACCTCACCGCCGAGGTGCCGCCGTTCTTCGGCCGCTTCGACCGGGTCGCCGAGATCGTGGTGGGCAAGACCCGCGATGCCGGCCGGGAACGCTACCGCTTCTACCGCGACCGAGGCTTTCCCCTGCATCACCACGACCTGGACGACTGGGAGTCGGCATGAGCAACCCGAAGCGTCCCGCCAATCCGGGCACCAGCGCGCTGCTCGGCGACCTCGAGTCCATCCGCTCGCTGCTGCAGCCGCCCGACGGCGAGGAGCCGGAAGACGAGGTCCCCGATGACGAGGTGCCCCTGCTCGAAGACGTGGTGCATGGCGGGGTCAGCGTCAACGAGTCGTTTCTGTCCGGCGAAGGCGACTTCACCGCCAGCGAGGACAGCTCGGGCCTGAACGAAGACCTGTTCAAGGCGCTGCTGTCCGACGACTGGCGCGACTCCGCCCGCGACCTGCTGGACCAGGCCCGGGCGGCCATCGAGCAGCACCAGAACGAGTGGACGCCGGCCCACACCGACGAGCTCAACCAGGCGCTCAAGGTGCGCATCGACGAGACCCTGCAGGCCTGGCTGCGTGATCTGGTGCAGAGCCGGATGGACGATCTGAGGGCCACGCTGCTGGCCGCCATGGAGCGGGAGATCGAAGACGTAGTCTCCGCCCGCCTGCTTGACCAGAACAGCAACGAGGATCGCCGTGGAGTCTAGCTTCGATCCCCACGCCATCGAGCAGAGGCTGTACGACGAGTGGGAGCGTGCCGGCTACTTCGCGCCGACCGGCAACGGTGCCCCTTACAGCATCGTCATTCCGCCGCCCAACGTCACCGGCAGCCTGCATATGGGCCATGCCTTCCAGCACACGCTGATGGACGCGCTGATCCGCTATCACCGCATGAAGGGCGACCGGACGCTGTGGCAGATGGGCACCGACCACGCCGGCATCGCCACGCAGATGCTGGTGGAGCGGCAGCTCAATGCCGAGGGCAAAAACCGCTACGAGATCGGCCGCGACGCCTTCACCGAGCGGGTGTGGCAGTGGAAGGCTCAATCGGGCGACAACATCTCCCGGCAGATGCGCCGCATGGGCTCGTCGCTCGACTGGAGCCGCGACCGCTTCACCATGGACGAAGGCTTCTCCCGCGCCGTGCTGGAGGTGTTCGTACGCCTCCACGAAGAAGGCCTGATCTACCGCGGCCAGCGGCTGGTGAACTGGGACCCGGCGCTGCGTACCGTGATCTCCGACCTCGAGGTGGAGAACACCGAGGAGCAGGGCAAGCTCTGGCACTTCCGCTATCCGCTGCTGGACGGCGCCACCACGGCCGACGGCAAGGACTATCTGGTGGTCGCCACCACCCGGCCGGAGACCATGCTGGGCGACACCGCCGTGGCCGTGCACCCGGACGACGACCGCTACCGGCACCTGGTGGGCAAGCGGGTGCGGCTGCCGCTGGCCGGCCGCGACCTGCCCATCATCGCCGACGACTACGTCGACCCCGAGTTCGGCACCGGCTGCGTCAAGATCACGCCCGCCCACGACTTCAATGACCACGAGGTCGGCGCTCGACACGGCCTGCCGCTCATCAACATCTTCGAGCCGGACGCCACCGTCAACGGCAACGCGCCGGCGGCCTATCGCGGCCTCGATCGCTTCGAAGCCCGCAAACGCGTAGTGGACGACCTGGACGCCCAGGGCCTGCTCGACCAGGTGCAGGATCACAAGCTCATGGTGCCGCGCGGCGACCGCTCCGGCACCGTCATCGAGCCGCTGCTCACCGACCAGTGGTTCGTCAGGATTCAGCCACTGGCAGAACCCGCCATCGCCGCCGTGGAGAACGGCGACATCGAGTTCGTGCCGAAGCAGTACGAGAACGTCTACTTCGCGTGGATGCGCAACATCCAGGACTGGGCAATCTCGCGTCAGCAGTGGTGGGGCCACCAGATTCCGGCGTGGTACGACGAGGGCGGTAGGATCTACGTCGGGATCAGCGAGGACGAGGTGCGCCGCAAGTACGGGCTCGGCGACGTCACGCTCACGCGCGACCCGGACGTCCTCGATACCTGGTTCTCATCGGCGCTGTGGACGTTCGGCACCCTGGGCTGGCCCGAGCAGACCGAGGAGCTCGATCTCTACCACCCGACCGACGTGCTGGTCACCGGCCACGACATCATCTTCTTCTGGGTCGCCCGGATGATCATGATGACCCTGAAGTTCACCGGCGAGGTGCCATTCCGCAAGGTCTACATTCACGGCCTGGTGCGGGACGCCGAAGGCCAGAAGATGTCGAAGACCAAGGGCAACGGCCTCGACCCGCTCGACCTGGTGGACGGCATCGGCCTCGACGCGCTGGTGGCCAAGCGTACCGATAACCTCACCCAGCCGCAGATGGCGCCGCGGATCGAGAAGCAGACGCGCAAGGACTTTCCGGACGGCATACCCTCCTACGGCGCCGACGCCCTGCGCTTCACCTTCTGCGCGCTGGCCACCACCGGCCGCGACGTGCGCTTCGATCTGAACCGCATCGAGGGCTATCGGAACTTCTGCAACAAGCTGTGGAACGCGGCCCGGTTCGTGCTGATGAACTGCGCCGAGCAAGCGTCCTTCGACACGGGCCAGCCGGTGACGCTGGGGCTCGCCGACCGCTGGATCCTGTCCCGCGCTCACGAAATGGTCAGCGCGTCGAGCCGCGCCGTCGATACCTACCGCTTCGACCTGTACGCCGCCGCGGTCTACGACTTCGCCTGGCACGAATACTGCGACTGGTACCTGGAGCTGACCAAGCCGCTGCTGTGGAACGAGGAAGCCGACCCGGCCCTGCTGCGGGGCACCCGTCAGACCCTGCTGCGCGTGCTCGAGCTGTTGCTGCGGGCGGCGCACCCGATCATGCCGTTCATCACCGAGGCGGTGTGGCGGGAGGTGGCACCGCTGACCGGCAACCGGCAGCCGACCATCATGCTGCAGCCGTTCCCGGAGGCCGCGGAGCTCGCCGCCGATCCGGAGGCCGACGCCGCCATCGACTGGCTGAAGGGGGTGGTGGTGGGGCTGCGCAACATCCGCGGCGAAGCCGGCATCAAGCCCGGCCAGAACATCGACGTGCTGCTGCAGGGCGGCGGCGACCGCGACCGGACTCTGGCCGTCGTGACGGAAGACCTGCTGAAGCGTCTGGCCCGGATCGACTCGGTGCGCTGGCTGGCCGACGCCGAGGAGGCGCCCGCCAACGCGCTGGCCCTGGTGGGCGAGCTCAAGGTCATGGTGCCGCTGGCCGGCCTCATCGACCTGGACGCCGAGCGCGCGCGTCTGGGCAAGGAGATCGCCCGCCGTGAGCAGGAGCTCGAGCGCCTGGCCGGCAAGCTCGGCAACCCCAACTTCGTCGACAAGGCGCCGGAAGCGGTGGTGGCGAAGGAGCGGCAGAAGCAGGCTGAAGCACAGGCGGCATTGGCCACCCTGAAGGATCAGCTCGCCTCCATCGACAGCGCCTGAGCCCGCGGCGTCGGCGGGGGCCCGGCCTCAGGGCCGGCAGGCGCGAAAGACGATGCGTGCGTCCTCCCACGGACGCGCCGGCCGATCCTCCAGCCCTCCGGTCACCGAGACGGAGGTGAAGCCCGCCACCCGCAGCATCAGCTCGATCTCCGGTCGGAAGTAGAGGTTGATCCGGATGAGGCCCGTTTCGCAGGCTTCCACCCGGTCGGACGCCAGATGCCGCACCTCGATCTCGAGGGTGCTGGTCAGCGCCAGAGGATCCAGACCCGCCAGGCGCGCGCGCATCTCCAGCTCCGTCCCGTCCGCAGCGCGTCGCCGATCCGCGTGCCGCGGCCACCGCCCCGGAAGCTCGGGTCGCTCGAGCCAGAACTTCCAGGCCTCCGGGGTCTCCAGATTAGGAAGGTAGTGATCCATGAACAACGTGCCGCCCGGCTGCAGATGGGCGTGAAGACGGCGCAGCCCTTCGAGGTCCTGCTCCCGACTGCCGCCGAGGCCGAAGGCGCCGCACACCACGATGGTCCGGTAGTCGCGCGGCAGGTTCAGCTCGTGCAGCGCCTGCGGGTAGAGCGTGGCCGACAACCCTTCCGCAGCCAGCGCGCTGCGGCAGCGATCCAGCATGTCGGTGGACACGTCGGCCCCATCGACGTCAATGCCGTCGCGCCGCAGCGGCAGCAGCAGACGCCCGGTGCCGCAGCCGGCATCCAGCACCGGTGCGCCCGAGCCGGCCACGGCATGGCGAAAGAAGTCGACGTCGTCGCCACCCTGATTGAACTCCGCCCACCAGCGGGCCACGAGGCCGTGGTGCCAGGTCTGAACCTCGTGACCCAATACGGAGCCCTCCCGGCGGTTAGCCCACGGTCATGACCACCTTGCCCACGGTGTCGTTGCCGGCCACCAGAGCGTGGGCCTGCTCCGCCTGCTCGATGGGCAGCACGTGATCGATCACGGGCTCGATGGCGCCGGATGCCAGCAGCGGCCAGACCCGCGCCTTGAGCTGATCCATCACCGCCGCCTTCTCGCTGATGGGCCGCGCCCTGAGCGTCGAGCCGATCAGGCGCGCGCGCTTCATCATCAGCAGGCCGAGGTTGATCTCGGCGCTGGCCCCGCCCATCAGCCCGATCAGCACCAGCCGGCCGCCCAGCTTCAGGCAGCCCAGGTTCTGCGCCAGATAGGCGGCACCCACCGGGTCGAGAATCACGTCGACGCCGCCGTCCGACCAGGCCTTCACCGCATCGGCAAAGCCGCCGGCATGACGATCGGCGCCGCCGTCGGCGCCCAGCGCCACGCAGCGTTCGATCTTGGCGGCGCTGCCGGCTGTGACGAAGCACGGGTTGTGGAACGCCTTGCAGAGCTGGATCGCGGCGGTGCCGACGCCGCTGGCGCCGGCGTGCAGCAGCACGCGCTCGCCCGGCTGCAGCGCCGCCTCCATGTACAGATTGAGGTAGGCGGTGGCGAACACCTCGGGAATCGCCGCGGCCCGCACGGCGTCGAAGCCGTCCGGTACCTTCAGCACCTGCCCGGCCGGAACCACCACCTGCTCGGCGTAGCCGCCGCCGGCCAGCAGCGCGCAGACGGCATCGCCCGGCTTCACCCGGGTCACGCCATCACCCACCTCCAGCACCTCGCCGGCGCATTCGAGCCCCATGATGTCGCTGGCGCCGGGCGGCGGTGGATAGTTGCCGGAGCGTTGCACCAGATCGGCACGATTGATGGCGGTGGCCCGCACCGCGATGCGCACCGATCCCGGACTGAGCGCCGGGTCTGCGGCATCCGTCCAGACCAGCTTGTCACCGTCGATTCGTATCGCTTTCATAAGGTCACCAGGACATTCGCATCTTGACGCCGCGGTCGTGCAGGTAGCGCTTCAGCTCGCTGACGCGGTAATCGCCGTAGTGGACCATGGACGCCACCAGAGCAGCGTCCGCCTTGCCTTCCGTGAGCACGTCGTAGAGGTGCTCGGGCCTGCCCGCGCCGCCGCTGGCGATCACCGGGATGCGCACCGCCTCCGAGAGCATGGCGGTGAGGGCGATGGCGTAGCCCTCCCGGGTGCCGTCGGCGTCGATGGCGTTCACCACCAGCTCGCCGGCGCCGAGGCGCTCGCCCTCCAGCGCCCAGGCCAGGGCATCGCGCCCGGTGGGGGTGCGGCCGCCGTTGATGACGATCTCGTAGCCGGATGGGCAGCCGTCGCTGGCGGCCACCGCGCGGATGTCCATGGACAGCACCACGTTCTGGTTGCCGATGGCTTCCGCGCACTCGGCGATCAGCGCCGGGCGCTGCACGGCTGCGGAGTTGACGTTGATCTTCTCGGCGCCGGCGAGGCGCAGATCCGTGGCATCCGCCACCGAGCGCACGCCGCCGCCCACAGACAAGGGAATGAACACCTGCTCGGCCACCGCCTCCACCACGTCGAGCATGATGCGGCGCTTGTCGCTGGACGCCGTGATGTCGTAGAACACCAGCTCGTCGAGGCCGTCTTCGTAGTACTCGCGGGCCTTCTCCACCGGGTCGCCGATGTCCTTGGTGTCGACGAACTTCACGCTCTTGGCGAGCTTACCGTCGCGCACGTCTAGACAGGCGATGAGGCGCTTGCTCAGCATGTGCCGTTCCAGGCCGCGAAGCGGCGCAGCACCGCCAGCCCTACCCGCCCGCTCTTTTCGGGATGGCACTGCATGCCGAAGAAGTTGTCGCGGCCGAGCGCGCAGGCGAACTCCACCTCGTAGTCGGTGACGGCGAATACGTCGTCGCGATCGGCCGGATCCGGGTAGTAGCCGTGCACGAAGTAGAACTCGTCGCCCGGGGCCAGATCGGCCAGCAGCGGATGCGGCTTCACCAGCCGCACCTCGTTCCAGCCCATGTGGGGCACCTTGAGGTCGCGGCGATCGAAGGCGAACCGCCGCACCGTGCCCGGCAGCAGCCCGAGGGTGTCGGTGTCGTTCTCTTCGGAGTGGCCGAGCGAGATCTGCAGGCCCAGACAGATGCCGAGCACGGGCGTACCGGCGCGGATCGCCTCGGTGAGCGCTTCATCCATACCCCGGGCCCGCAGGCTGCGCATGGCGCTGCCGGCGGCGCCAACGCCGGGAAAGATGATGCGCCCGGCACCGCGCACGCGCTCCGGGTCCGCCGAGATCTCGGCCGCAAGGCCCACCTCGTGGCACGCGCGCTGCACGCTGCGAAGGTTTCCGGCGTCGTAGTCGATGATGACGGCCAAGGGTTTCGATGACATCGCGAAGGAGCGCGGATACTATCCCCATCTTCCAAGGAGTATCAATGTCTCGAGGCATTCTGCTGGTCAACCTGGGCACGCCGGCCTCCACCGCGACCCGGGACGTGCGCCGCTACCTGAACGACTTCCTGATGGACCGCTACGTTCTCGACGTGCCGTGGCCGCTGCGGCGCCTGATCGTATCCGGCTTCATCCTGCCGTTCCGGCCGAAGCGCAGCGCCGAGGCCTACGCGGCGATCTGGGACCAGGCCGGTCCCGGCACCGGCTCGCCGCTGCTGCACTACAGCCGCCGGCTGGCAGCGGCCACCCGGGACAGCCTGAACATGCCATGCGAGCTGGCCATGCGCTACGGCGAGCCGCGCCTCGAGGACGCCCTGGCGCGCCTCGAGCAGCAGGGCGTGCGCGAGCTGCTGCTGGTGCCGCTGTACCCGCAGTTCGCCGACTCGACCTGCACCACCACCGTGAGGCGGGTGCAGGCCCTGGTGCAGGGCCGCATGAAGCTGCAGGTGCTGACGCCGTTCTACGCCCGCCCCGACTACATCGCTGCCCTGGCGGCCTCCGTACGCCGGCACCTGCCGCCGCGCTGGGATCACCTGCTGCTCAGCTACCATGGCCTGCCGGAACGCCACATCACCCGGGCCGACCCCACCGGCAAGCACTGCCTGCAGTCGCCCGACTGCTGCGAGCGGCCCTCGCCCGCCCATGCCACCTGCTACCGACACCAGTGCTTTCGAACGTCGCAGCGTCTTGCGGAGGCTCTCGACGTGCCGGCCGACCGGTACACGGTGAGCTTTCAGTCGCGCCTCGGCCGGCTGCCATGGCTCACCCCCTACACCGACCAGACCCTCGCGGCGCTGCCCGGCCACGGTGTGCGCGACCTGGTAGTGGCCTGCCCCGCCTTCGTCGCCGACAACCTGGAGACCCTGGAGGAGATCGGCATGCAGGGCCGCGACACGTTCCTCGGCGCCGGCGGCGCCAGCTTCACCCTGGTGCCCTGCCTGAACGACCAGCCCGACTGGGTGGCGGCGCTGGCATCGTGGTGCCGCGAGGCGATGCAGTCGACGGACGCCGCTGCGGCCGCGGCTAGGACGCCAGCCTGACCTCGAAACCGGGCGCCGGAAAGTGGGTCATCAGCGGCCCGGTTTCCGGGGTGTCCCGCATCAGCACGATCTCGTCCGCCGACCAGGCCGCAAGGCGCCCGCGCACGGGAACGCGCCCGTAGTCCACAGGCGCCACCTCCACGTCGTCGCCGAGGGCAAACCCATCCGGCACGCGGTTGTCGAGGTCGGGCAGCACCGGCTCGCTTGCCCGAGCCGCCTGCAGCGCCGCCTCACCCTGCGACTCGGTGACCTCACCATGGCCGAAGGCGGCCATGCGCTGCATCCACGCCGTGACCCGGGGGTACGCGGCGAGTATGGGAGCGTTGACCGGGTTGTTGCCGACGAACCACAGGCAGTGGTAGACGGAGAAGTCGGCGATGGTCGGGGCGGACCCGAACAGGAAGCCGTCGCCGACGCTGGCGTCGAGCTCCACCAGCGCGTGCTGCAGAAAGCCGGCCGCCACCTCCGGTGAGTATCGGGTGATGGCCGCGCCCTGGGCCAGCTCGGCGCGGTCCTTCTGGAACGCGGCGGCCTCTGCAGGGGGAATGCGGCCCATCATGGCCGCGACCGCGGCCGGCGAGAAGTTCAGCGCCACGGTCACCTGGAACAGGTGGGTGTCTGCCCAGTCGGCCACGCGGTGGGCGGGAAACCCGGCTGCGTACAGGCTCTTGTCACCCGCATGCCGCGCCAGGGCCTGGGCGATGACCTTGGTGTCGCAGTAGACGTTGGCGCCGATCTGCAGCACCGGCGTCTTCCGGTAGCCGCCCGACAAGGGCATCAGCAGCGGCCGCGGCATGATGCTGGGAATCACCACCGAGTGCCAGGGAAGCCGCAGGTAGCCGAGTTGCAGGCGCACCTTCTCCGAGAACAGCGACGCCGGGTAGTGATGCAGGAAGATGGTCATGGACGCTCCGGTCAGACGGTTTCAGCCCATTCTGACACGGCCTCGTAGAAGTTCTGAACCAGAGGCTGCGAGAACATCGACTTGCGGGCAACGAAGCGCACCGGCCGGTGCAGCCCCGACGACCTCAAGCTGACCCAGTCCTCGTCCGCGACCCCGAGGGTGCGGGCCACGCCCTCCGGCACCAGGCCGTGGCCGAAGCCGGCCAGCGCCATCTGCGCGACCGAGAAGAATGATTCCAGGGACACGCGACGATGCAGATTGAGCCGGCGCATGTCGTCCTCGATGGAGCGCCAGGCACCCGATCGCGACTCGATGGTGATGACGTCCAGCGGGTCGCCGATGCGGTAATCGATGGGGGTCAGCCCGGCCGGCAGGATAACCATGGCCTCCCGGCGGATGACCTCGCTCAGCAGGTCGGTGTCGGCATCGGGCGATCCCGTGCAGATGCCCAGCATGTACTCACCGGAGCGGATCCGGTCGAGCACCACCGGCGAGCGCTGGGCGTGAAACGTGAACTCCACCTCGGGCATGCGCTGCTGCACCCGGGCGAACAGGCGCGGCCCCCAACTCGCCAGGATGGCCTCCGAGACCCCCATGATGATCTTGCCCTTGCGCAGCGCCCGGTCCTCCAGGAACACGCTGCGCAATTCGGAGATGAGCGGCGTCACCTGCTCCACCAGCCGGGTGCCGTGATGGGTGAGCACCACCCGCCGGCCGTGCCGCTCGATCAGCGACCGGTCGTAGTAACGCTCCAGCGCCGCGATGCGCTTGCTCACCGCCGACTGGGAGATCTTCAGCACCGTGGCGGTCTCCATCATGGTGCCAGTCTTGGACAGGGTGACCAGAGTTTCCAGGTTCTCGAGCATGGGGGATCACGGGCCCGATCGTTTCCGAATGAGTAACGATCATATTCCAGCTATTCGCTTTTTTCATGATTGGCGCGCGGGCAAGCTGCGCCCCCATGTTGCCCCTTGCCATCCTCGTCAGCGTCTTCGTCACCGCCCTGCTGTCGGGCATTCTGGGTATGGCCGGCGGCATGATCCTGATGGCCATCCTGGTGCTGGTCATGCCGGTGTCCACGGCCATGATCCTGCATGGCGCCGTGCAGGCCACGTCCAACGGCTCGCGCGCCTGGTTCCTGCGCCAGCATGTGCAGTGGCACATCCTGCTGCCCTACTGTGCCGGCGCCGCCATCGCCGTGGGCGCCTTTGCCGCGCTGGCGCTTGTGCCCAACGCCGGCCTGGTGCTGCTGCTGGTGGGCGCCATGCCCTTCCTGGCGCGCCTGACGCCCCGCCTGGCCGGGCTCGACATGAACCACAGGCCCACCGCCGTCGGCTGCGGCGTGCTGGTCACCGCGGCGCAGCTCCTGGCCGGCGCTTCGGGCCCGCTGCTGGACATGTTCTACCTGAACTCGACCCTGAACCGGCACCAGGTGGTGGCCAGCAAGGCCATCACCCAGACCCTGGGACACCTGCTGAAGATCGGCTACTACGGCGCCGTCATCGGCAGCGCCGACGGGCTGCCGCTGTGGCTGTACGCGGCCGCCATGGCGACCGCGGTCGCCGGCACCCGGGTCGGCACTCGGCTGCTCGACCGCCTCGCCGACGAGACGTTCCGGCGGGTCAGCGGCTGGGTAATCCTCGGCATTGCCGGGGTGTGCATGGTGCAGGGAGTTCGCCTGCTGCTTGGTTGATGCGGGATTGTGTTTGAGTGCTCCGGGGAATCGGTATGACAACCGCCGGCGGGGCGGAGAGAGACCTGCAGGACACGGGCTCGGCCGCTCCTCGGTGCCCTCACTCACCGACTTGCCCGCGTTGCG